>NZ_CP117812.1:1324781-2649562 GCF_028728065.1 Lentisphaera profundi
TGCGCCTAGGTTCATTGATAGGCTGATATAAATACAGAGTGCAAGTGTTTTTATTGTATATTTAGTACTCATTTGATTCTCTCCTTAATAATTCATTAGTAGTGACGAGAAAGGTAGACAGAGTAAAATTAGCTTTGTTACAAACTTTTATTTTTTATGTAGAATCTGAGGTTAAATGCAGTTCATGTTCCCGTGTAGACCTTTGAAGAATTCACCGTACTTAAATAAATAGGGAAGTTTGAGGGGGAGTTTTCTGAAATGAGGTGTTTTTTATTGTGAGATAATGAATGGATTAGTTTAGTAATCGATTTTTTTTACTTGACCCCAGTTACGAACTGAGTTGCCCATAAAAATATTTTTTGCCTGATGAAGGTCTTTTAAGGTGAGCACTTTCTCAATGGCTTCGCCACTATCAAGAAGTACTTGTCGTATTATGCTTGGGAGTAAGCCAGATTTGAGTTTAGGAACAATTTTTTGACCCTCTTGATCCATGATCATTAAAGTACTTATTGAACCTTCGCAAACATGGCCCTTTTTATTGAGAAGTATGACTTCATCATAATTATTATCTTGAGCGTATTGATAAGCCTTGGTATAGATTTCTCTACGATCAGTTTTGTGATATATGTAGGGATCTTTTGAGTTTATCTTGTCGCCTTTGTAGATACCAATAGATAAATCTTTCCAAACTGGGTTTTGGATATCATGATGATTGATAGTATGCAGACCATCAAAGTTTATGGCTATACGGACTTTGCTAAACTGACTACTTGAGTTGATTAATTTTTGCTCGAGTTCATTTAATTCTCGTTGACATTGTTTCTTGTCGAAATCCCGTAATAACCACTGGCAGCTTTGCTCTAAGCGAATGAGGTGACGCTCCAAGTAGTTGAAACTATTATCACGTGACCACAAAAGTGTGGTGAATACTTCTGATGGGGGAGGAGGGAAATTGAGAAATGAACTTTTGAGTAAACACTCATCCCATTCAGGGCCAGAGCCAGAATCGGCAACAATACCGCTACCAATTCCAAGCAAGGTCTGATTTTGGTGGCATTCAATTGTTCTAATACAGACATTAAAGTCAAAATCCCCATTGGGGTTCAGATGAAAGATAGAGCCGGTATAGATGCCTCTAGGTGAGCTTTCGAGGTCTTTGATTATTTCCATAGCCCGGATTTTTGGTGCACCAGTAATTGATCCTGGAGGATAAGTTGCATCTAAGATATTAAATAGACTTAGATCGGGGCTTAATTTCCCTTGTACTGTACCGGTCATTTGATGGAGTGAGGGGTAGCGGGTAACTTCAAATAGGTCTTTTGTTGTAACGGTTTGGCAGATTCTAGATAAATCATTGCGCATAAGGTCGACAATCATAATATTTTCAGCCTTACCTTTAGGACATTTACTTAGATCTTGTCGACGTTTTTCATCTTGCTTCCATCTACCAGAGCGTTTGGATGTGCCTTTCATGGGTTTGGTGGTGAGGGTATTTGCCCTTCGACTTAAAAATAGTTCCGGAGATAGTGATATAATTTGGTAATCATCAGTCTCAATATATGAAGCGTAAGGGACAGGATGATTTTTTATTAAGTGTAGAAAAAACTGTTCAGGAGAGTTTTTTAGTTCGAGTTCACACCTGAAAGTATAGTTGATTTGGTATGTATCGCCATTTTTAATATAATCGAGAGCTTTCTCAATTGAGTCGCAGTACTCGGCTTTGTTAATCAGTGGCTTAATGGAAACTTTGTTTAAGACTTCCTTGGCTTCAGGGATATGATCTAATTCCTCAATGGAGTCAAAAGTCATGGCCATGGCCATAGGAAGCTTATTATTTTGGATAATTTGGTGCTTTTCGTCAAAGGCTAAAGAGGCTTCATAGGAAAGAAAGCCTAGGACATGATGTCCCTGAGAGGCACTTGATTCAGCGTCAGTGATAAAATCTTTAATTTTCTCTTTTTTATTACAGCTCTTAACTGATCGTATTTGATCAGAAAAAAACAGTTTTCCTTCGTTTAAAAAGTAAGCTTTATTCATTTTTACGAATGATGATATCATCCACGTGTACGGGGATACTACGAACTGGGTATGTTAAAATACTGACTTGGCCTTTTAAGTCTAAATCTCTAAAGTCGCCACTGATCATCCAGTTTTTTGGAGAGCTACCTTCTTCATAAGCCACACATTTCAAAACGGAGTTTTTACCTACAGTGGTGAAGTCTACCCGTATTTTATACCAAGTATCAGGAAGCATTTTCATTGCAACCTCATCATAAATTCTATTATTATAGATTAATCTTAATACACCCTTCATCTGCCCGGTTGGGTACAAATGAACTTTAAACCCAGAAATACCACCGCCTCCAATACCTGCAGCAATAGTATTATTAGCCGTTGATAAGTAAAAAAAGCTTGTTTCTAAACTGTAGTTGGTCAGTTTTTCAGGACCAAATAATAAAGCATTCTCAGTATTGCCATTAAAAGTACTGGTTAAGGCATTGCGGTCACCAAGGGGATCAATCGTATAATTCCCTGAAAGTATAAAGAAATCCTCTTTAAAATCATCTACATTTGGATGGGTAAAGTTTTCACTAAATATAATATCATTATTATTTGAGCTTATTGAAGAGTTCTTCATGTTATTGCAAGAAGCAAAAGATAAAGCAATGAGGCTTAGCAAAATAAATTTCATTGAACGTGTTCCTTTTTGTATTGGCGCTGAACTTATCACCATTGAGAGGAACATAAAATCGTACTTGTGCTTAAAGTGCTGAAAAAGTATTTATTTTCATGGTGGCAGTTTTTGTGAAGTTTTTATTAAAGCTTGGACGAACGTTTAAGTTTTCAGCACTACTCAAGGTTACTCGAAGAAGTTTAATGACCTCCGACCAAGTTTGAGGCCTGTCATCAATATTAAACGCCATAAGCTTATGAACAGCTTTTCTGACAACAGAAGGTAGGCCAGGCTGGATTTGTCCGATGGGGATAGCGTCAGTTTCAAGTTTTTGTACCAGTACTTCCATCGCTTTATAATCCTCGTATGGAGCAACACCGCTCAAGCAGTTATATAGCGTAGCACCTAGGCCATAGATATCACATCTATGATCCAATTCTTTTCCAGCCGCTTGTTCTGGGCTCATAAAGTGTGGAGATCCTAAAATCATATCTTTTTGAGTGATGTCACTAGGCTCTTCTAGGCATCTAGCGATACCCAGATCAGTCAAGTAGGCGTGTTTAGTGCTTTGATCAATGAGTATATTTGATGGTTTTATATCTCGATGAATGAGCAAATTCTGCGACCATGCATATTGCATGGCTTCGGCAATTTGTAGAGTGTAGGTTAAAGCTTCTGTCAATTCTAGAGGACCACCAATTTGAATGAGATTTTTACAGGTTTTTCCATTAACCATATCCATAGCAAGGTAATAATCATCATTAAATTCTCCGGCATAAAAGACGTGTATGAAGTGTGGATGACGGTAACTAGATAAAAGTTCTATTTCTCTTCGAAAACGCAAGTGTTCTTCATGATCTAGTTTATCATGACGTATTATTTTTATGGCACTAGTTCGGTTCATAAGTTCGTGCTTCGCAGAATAAACTTCAGCGGTACTGCCCGTACCAATGAGGGCATCTATTTTAAAATCGCCAATACGACTTCCACTGGCGTAATCGGGAGAGGGTGCGAAAAAATCACATGTACATTTAGGGCAGGTTATTTCAGCCCCCCTAAGGTGTTCATTTACAGAGAGCTTAAGTCCGCATACATGACAGTAAAATTTGTATTCCATAAAAATGGCCAATTGAAGTTATTATTTATATAATAAATTTTGCATCAAAATATAATATCTTGCAATAGTATGCGGGAATATAGGGAAGCATGAATACACAAATAGTGTGTATTCATGCTAGAGATCGTGCTATAGGAAACTAAAGTTGATTTATTAGTTCGCGATACTGAATTAATTTGTCATCATAAATCGTGGCGTTTTGCGTATTTGGAAGCAGTTGACTTTCTGCACCGGTGAAGAGTTCGTTAAGTTCTTTCCAGTCTTGTTTAGAGGAGGCATTAGCCGCACGCATTGCAGCGCCTAAAGCGGCTGAATTACTGATCTCAATACGTTCAACCTTAGCTTGAAAAACATCGGCAATCATTTGAGTAATAGCGGTGTTGTTCGAAGCTCCACCAGTTAAGCGAATTGTAGAGATAGACTTGGCATGTTTTTCAGCATAAAGACGTAGATTCAGTATTTGGCTCTCAATTAAACCTACTAATGCTTTGGTAGGAGAAAAAGATGAGAGTTGTTCTTTGCTGAGTTGTGCCGAGCAGTGGGGGTACATTTCATCTACAATAAAGGGGAGATAATTACTGTCAGGATAAGGGGTGTTATTTGCAATAAGCTCTTCGCCTTCTTGCCAGTTAAGTCCTGTGGAAAGCAGTGCGGCCTCACGACTCAAAGAGCCATTTCTAAAACAAATTAAACTCATATAACCACCTGCGGGATTACCGAAGATATGGCCTACACCCTTGGTGTCTATCATTTCATAACCAATAGCGCCAAAGAAAGTATCAGAAGTTCCCATGCTGATAACAACAGTTCCAGGCTCCGCAGCTCCGCAGCCAATTAAACTATTGGGATTATCGCCAGAAGATAGGCAAATATCACAATCGGCTGAAAGGGCATATCTTTCTACGAAATATTTGGATACCTTAGCCGCGGCAGTAGAGGCAGGCTCTATAGAAGGGAGTTTATTGATGAGATTCGGGGCACAAGCATCGAGTAGGTTTTGATCCCATTGACTATTAGCCAGGTTCATTAAATTCATGCCAGCAGCATCAGAGCTATCGATAGAAAGGTTTTTTCCAGCGAAGATAGAGGCGCAAAAAGAACTAATGAGATGTATCGTTTGGGTTTCTTGATAGGCTTCAGGAGATTTTTTATAAAATTTTCTAATTTGGGCAGCAGTGAAGCGTTCGCAGTAAAGGGATCCCGAGAGTTCACTTACAGAGCCCTTTAAAATTCGATCCATTTCTTTACATTCTTCACTGGTTGAATTATCCATCCAGATGGGGACAATAGGGCGACTGAAGCAAGGGATTAAAACTTCACTTAGTGGCTCAGTACTTTTGATCTCGGCCAAGATTTGCGTAAACTTATCATTAAGGTAAACCGATGCATGCTGGTGACCAGATATAGAAATTGATTCTATTTGAGGTGTATAATCCTTTAAGGCAAACATCATTTTATCGATAGCTTTTAGATAGAGCTGAGGGTAAGAATAAAATTCTTGATTATTTCCTCTGATGAAACCATTTTCAGTTTCAAATTCAGGAAAATTTTCAGCAAAATTAATCGTATGCTCTTTAATGATCTTTCCTGCAGTACTATCGATGAGTACTGCAGAAAGGCTTTGTGTACTTAAATCAAGGCCGAGAGAAATCATCTGTTAACCAATGTGGATGTTATAGATGTTTTCATAAAGCTCTTGTTGACCAGAAATCTGCGTAGGCTCGCCCTTAGTAGCCGCAAGGTCACGTAGGTCAGAAAGACTTAGTTTACCAGCTTCAAATGCGGATCCTTGACCAGCGTCAAAAGATGAGTAACGCTGTTTAAGCATTTTTGGGATTTCACTGTTGTTGTTTACGTCGTCTGCAATCACGAGTGCTCTTGCAAAGTTATCCATAGCACCAATGTGACCGTAAAAAATATCTTCTAAGTCAGTTGAGTTACGACGCGTTTTTGCATCGAAGTTCAAACCACCAGGAGCAAGGCCGCCTTGCTGAAGAACAATGCGCATGATATCTACAGCGGAGTTAAGGTTTGTAGGGAATTGATCGGTATCCCAACCATTTTGTGCGTCGCCACGGTTAGCGTCGATAGAACCAAGCATCCCTGCATCAGCAGCAACTTGAATATCGTGTGCTGGATCGTGACCAGCAAGTGTACCGTGATTAGGTTCATGATTGATTTTGAAGTGCTTCTCTAATCCATTTTCACGTAAGAAGCCGATAACAGTAGCTGAGTCAACATCATATTGATGTTTCGTAGGCTCCATCGGTTTAGGTTCGATTAGAAATTGTCCAGTGAAACCAGTTTCTTCTGCATAGTTAACACACTGACGAAGAAATTCTGCGAAATGAGCTTTTTCACGTTTCATATTCGTGTTGAGTAGAGAGTCATAACCTTCACGACCACCCCAGAAAACATAGTTTTCGCCACCGAGGAACTTCGTTGCATCAATAGCCGCTTTAACTTGTGCTGCACCCTGACAAACGACGTCAAAGTTTGAGTTTGTAGCGCCGCCATTCATATAACGTGGGTGAGAGAAGAGATTCGCTGTACCCCAAAGAAGTTTTACGCCAGATTCGGCTTGTTTATCTTTTGCACGTTTAACGAGTTCCCAGAGGTTGGCTTCAGATTCTTCTACTGAATTTCCTTCTGGAGCCATATCACGGTCGTGAAAACAGTAAAAAGGTACGCCAAGCTTAGTAAAAAATTCGAATGCGGCATCCATTTTTTGGTGTGCTTGTTCCATTGGGTTAGAAGCATTTAACCAAGGGAGTTGTTGTGGGCCAGGGCCAAAGGGATCTGCACCAGTACCACAGAAAGTATGCCAGTAACAAACAGCGTAACGAAGATGTTCTTTCATCGTTTTTCCAGCTACGATTCTGTTTTCATCGTAGTAACGGAACGCTAAAGGATTACGGCTAGATTCACCTTCGAATTGGATTTTTTCAGTGTTTGGGAAGTAAGTTTTCATTATTCGTGTCCTTGGTTATTTATTATCAACTGTAATCATCATAACACTCCATTTTATCTAAGTCAATAGCAAAATGATATAAATCATGTTAAAACATAAGTGAAGTTAACATATAGTCATGTACCGCTTGTAATAATTGTTTAAGTTATTAACTATGTTAAACTATGTTAAAATAATCGAGACTATATAATGAATAAGAGGGTTAGCTTACAAGATGTAGCAAAGGCTGCAGGTGTATCCGCAATGACGGTTTCTAGAGTTATTAATAATCATCCAAGAGTACTAGAGAAAACAGCCGCAAAAGTTCAGGCAGTTATCAAAGAACTTGGTTATTCAGCGGTACCTTCCTTACGTAAAAGAGGGCGAAGAAGTCGAGCACATACAGGGATTCATACAGGCCAGATAGCTTTGGTGCTTTTAGGGATGGATGAAAGTTTCGCAAATAATCCAGTTATCGGAAAAACCTTTCACGGAATTAGAAGTCATCTATCAGCCAATGAGATTTCTACTGTATTAGTTCCTGTGCAAGATCAGAGAAATTTACCTGATATATTAGATAGAAGAAGTATTGATGGCATGATTGTAACGGGTGAATTTCCCAAAGAATCATTTAAAAAACACTTTGAAGGTATGCCATTAGTTTATATATATTGCTTGAGTAATGAGCAAGAGATTAATTATGACCAGGTTTTACCGGATAATAAAAAAGTTGCGCAACTCGCAGCAAAGAATTTTTTAGAGGCAGGAATTAAGCATTGTGCCTTTTTTGATCCTTCACCGAATCATCCCGAATTTCATATTCGTGGACTTGAGTTTTCGAAGCAAATTGAAAGTGCAGGCGGAAGGGTTGATATGTATTTGGATAAAGCCTTAAGCGAATCGCCAGAATCAGCTGAGCAGGATGTAGATCGCAATAAATTCAACAAAATGATAGATGTTTTTTGAATAATGAAAAAAGAGCCAAAGCCGTATTTTTGCCTTCGGATTCCGTTACCGCTATTTTTTACAGGCTAATGAGAGAGAAGGGAGAAGATCCTGCGAATTACCAAGTCGTTTCCTGTAATAAGGAAAAACCTTATCTAGAAGGTTTATATCCTTCGCCAAAATCGATAGACATTCAATCGAGTCTAATAGGGACAAAAGCAGCCGCCAGGTTATTAGAGCGTTTGGGGGATCCTAGTTTGCTAAGAGAAACGATATTAATCAGTCCTCGTTTCTAGTTAAATACGTCTAATATTGTAAGTTTCATAATCCATAGGTGTGTGTTCGAGAAATTTTATTCTCTCGAATTCGTTCTCTGTCAGTTGTAGGATATCCATGGCTTCTGATTTATGTTGTGATCTCTCACGACTATTCAAGAGTTTGAAGTAAAAAAGATAGGCATCTTGTGCTTCTTTTGTTCGACCAAGTTGATCTCGCATCGCAAAAAGCATATACCAACAATCTTGATTAGTAGGTGAGTAATGAGCGGCTGTTCGAAAACATTTCTCAGAGAAATCCATGCGTAAAAAATCATCCTGGTCTTTTTCGAGGATTTTCAAACCTAGAAAGAACCATTGGTGCCATACTACAGGTGCGTAAGTGATATTTTCACTTATTTGGTTAGCATTGCTACTTATCGTATGGTTTATAGAAGTGCCATGCTTAAGTTCTTTGTTGAATTTCAGCCATATCATAGCGCTTAATAAAACAAAAAATAAAGGAAATATAATTATTACCTTAGAAGTAAATAGCTGTGCCTTAGAGTATTTTTCTTTCGTGTAAATACTGCCTTTACAGAGCATTAATCCATAAAAAATGGCGATATGAAAAGCGTATATAGGGATATGGAGACCGTAGTCATAACTTGCATGACAGATAAAAATAATAATTGCTACGGTTGAAAAAGCAGCAAGGTTTTTGCTGATTTTCTTTTTATGAAGGTTTTCAAAAACTTGTTGTAAATAAAAGCCATTTAAGATTATTAATAAGATAAAGAAAATAATCCCAAATTCTTGAATAATATTAAAATAAGTATTTTCACTGTGATGAAAATGATTAGTTTTATTTATTGCACCAGTGTAGGAAGGGGAGATGCTACCATAGGATCCTGGGCCTATACCTAAAGGAAAATCTTGGATAACTTTAGGTACAGTCGCAAAAAGATCTTTTCGAACATCATCATTAATGCCTCGCTCGTTTAATTCACCTTCAAGTTCTAAGGGAGTTAATATAGAGAAAGCAATAACCACCATAAGTATGAAGAAAGTTTTTGTAGGGCTAGAGCTTTTTTGTTTAGAACAAAATAAATATGAACAGGTCAAGGAAATCATACCAAGTAAGTAGGCTCCCATAGAGCCAGATAGCATAATCCCAATGATTAGGGCGATAGATAGACTTGCGAGTACCGCGAGGTATTTATATTCTTTTTTTTGTGATTTAGTTAAAAATTGACAAGTAGGTATACTTAGAAGAGCAGCGCAATAAGCACCAAAATGATTGGGGTTGACGAAAGAAGCAAAACTTTTTCCTGTACGGCTATCCCAAAACCACCATATATAACCAGCGGTATCGCGAATTTGTTGTTGATACAGAACCGCTAGTATATTAAAAATGCCCATGATAACTACTACGTAGGCTAGGTATAATTTATGCTTTCTCTCCAAGTTGGCAGTGAGATATATCAAGGGGATCAAATTTATAATAAGTATGAGGATGCTTAGGGAATTTATAAAATGCAGGGTGTTCCTAAATGAGAAATCAGGTAGATCAAAGAAACCCATAACACTTCCTTCAGTCAATAAATTTTGAGCTTGGTAGTAGTAGCTTGCGTTATTCTGGTTTGTATTAAAGAGCGGGAGAAAAAAGAAAGCTATTGAGAAAATTAAGCATAGGCTACAGATAGTGAGGGGTAATCTGTTGACCCTTTGTTGTTTATGATTATTTACGGATTGGTGTAGAGCGGAAAGATTTAAAATGAAGGAACTCGCAAATAAACTTTCTACCATTAAACCACCACCACATATGTGGATGATTAAAACAGAAAGGATAATGGCGAGTAAAGAAATCATTTTTGTAAGTTTAAAACAAGACCAACTATTGCAGCAAGAAAGCAATAGTAAGCAAAGTATTCCATACGCTGTTTACGAATTATGATCATTAAGAATTTAATAGCAAAGAAGCCGGATATGGCAGCGCTTGTCATTGCTATGGCGTAGTTAATTAATTCTGCTTGAGTGACTTGTTGTTGCACTAAATCTTTAAGCTCTAAAATAGTAATACCAGCAATGACGGGAATAGACATCAAAAAAGAGAATTTAGCGGCTAATGCAGATTTTATGCCCAAGGCTTCGGCAATGGAAATAGTCGTTCCAGAACGTGATATACCAGGAAGTATAGCAATAGCCTGACCTATGCCGATGAGTAGACTATCCTTGGCATTCATGAAGGGCTTTTTTTTGCGCTTTTTTGACCATTTAAGAGAAAGTAAAATGAATCCAGTAACCATTAAGCAAGAAAATACCAAGTAGAGGTTGTGGTAGAATTTTTCTAAATAGTCTTTAAAAAAAACACCAATGATACCTGCAGGAATCATAGATATTAATATATATATGTTCATTGAACGGTATTGTTCATCTTCACTATCATTTGGCATTTTATTTGCTATGTGAGTATGCAACCTTGGTAGTTCTTTTATGAGTCGTATAATATCTTTATAGAAACATGTACAAACAGCTAATAAAGTGCCGAAGTGGACAAAAACTTCTAAGGCAATGCCGTTTTGTTTTAAACCCAATAGATCACCGAAAATAACGAGGTGGCCAGAACTGGAAACGGGTAAGAATTCAGTTAAACCTTGGACGATGCCAATGATAAGCATGTTGAAAAAATCATTCATGAATAGTTACTCTAGTACTCTTTGTTATAGTTATAGGTATAACCGTATCCATGAGTCGCTTGATCTGAGCCTGTGAATTTGATGTCATTGCTTTTAAAGTCGTTTACTACAAAGCCTAATAGTTTGTCTTTAGGTAGCCGCTTGACGGTAGCAGATACGTTAGGTGCTAAGGTTTTTCCTGCACGCACAACAATGACGGTTGAATCTGTAATCTCGGCTAAATGAACGGTATCAATAACCCTGACAGCAGGTGCGGTATCTATTATGATTAAGTCATAAACTTCTCTGAGTTGCATGAATGATTCCTTGATTTTTTTACCATCAATTAATTCAGTAATAAACTCGTCAGCGGAACCTGCGGGTAGATAGTCTAAAGCGCCAATTGCGTTTTTAATTATATATTCATCAATAGCTTTGCCACTTGATTTTAAATGATCCATCAGGCCTTCTTTTGAAGCATTTTCAAAAACCTTACGGAGTGTTGCACGTCTAAAGTCACCATCAATTAAAAGTGTTTTTTTATCGGTCCATGAGCAGCATAAAGCCGTGTTTAAAGAAGTAGATGTTTTTCCTTCGCTCGGTCCAAAAGAGGTGAAAATAACTATTTTACCAGTCATGTTCTTTTCCATAAAGAGGCGTAAGCTTCGATAGGATTCTGCTAGGACTGAGCTTTTTGGTACTTCATTAAGAAAAAATGGATTTTTTTTAGTTAGTTTAGCGGGAAAATGTGGAATGGTAGCTAAGCAAGGTAATTGGTTTTCTCGTGATATTCTAGAGAAATTAAAGCGTTTGATTTTAAGAAAGAAATTAAGTAAGATTAAAGCAGATGAAATACTGAAGCAAACTAAAAACCCTTTAATTATATATTTTGATTGCTGTGGCCAAACAGCACCTCCAATCATAAAGGGTTCACGCATCATTCTAGTAAAGTACTTATCACCACCACTTCCAGATAGAGCAACAATGGTTTCATGAAGACTATTTCTAAGATCACTTAGGCGTTGCTGTTGCTTCACATAACTTTCTAATTGAGAGATAACACCAGCGTTTTGTCCAAAAGTATCTTCTATTTGATCTGCCCGTATTAGGTAGTTCTTATTTTGGGCTTCAAGAGTTTTGATTCTGCCTTTGAGTGAACTAAAGATGTTTTTCCGAAAAACATCTTGTTCAACTTCAACAATTTCAAGCTGATCAGTTAGAGATGTGACTTTTGGATGTGACAGTTTATATTTTTTCAGCATTATTTTAAGCTGAGCTTCAATTCTATATTTTGATAACTGCCTATCTTTCCATTGTTGGATATCTTGTTCCAAGCCTGTTTGTGTCATTGAATAGCGACTATTATTTTGACTGACAATCTCTATGAGTTGGTCAAACACTTCATTGGCAAGTTCTGGATTGTCTTTTAATCTGTCTAGCTCAGGTTTTAGGATGTCTAGGGCAAATTGATTTTTGTTGGCATTCTCTAGTAGCTCAGCAATATATTTTTGATCAAATTCAATTTTTGTAGAAACAAATACAAAATTGTTGCGCGTTTTAAAGGCTACGATTTCTTTTTCGACTGTATTTATTTGTGTATCTAAATCTTCTACTTTACTTTGCATACTATTTTTGGTTGTTTCTACTTCACTACTATTGCTACTAATTCTTAATTTTTCATAGCCAGCAATCAGTAGTTTTAGGTATTGTAAAGAGGCTTCTTTAGAATATGAATCAATGGAGATGTCAATAATATCGTCATCGGCTCCTTCGACAGGGTCAAGATTTATAGTGAAGGAGGTAAGATTTATATTTTTCAGTCCTGGAAATTGATTTAGAACTTCTTCACGTATAACTCCATTAAGCTTTGAACTACGGAGCATGATCATGTGCTTATCCATTGGGTTTTTATCCCAATAGTTATAATTACTATTATTTATATCACCAGCAATTTGAATTGCTTGATTCTCAAAAATCTCAAAACGACATTCAGCACGGTACTTTTTGGGAAGAGTCATGCTATAGACCATCATGACGCCTGCACCAATTAATGAAATAGGACCTATAAACCACCAGTAATGAAGTAAGACTTTTGCATATTGAAGTAACTCGATTTCCTGAGAAAACTCATTTTTATTGGGGTCTTGATTCATGATATACCCATTCCTATTTTCTCCGATACTTTTAGATTTGCTTAGCATAAATTTTTCCCACATCATTATGCAATAAAAATAAAATAGCGTACTTTAAAAAAAATACTGACTTAGAATGCCTGGAATTTAGTGAGGATTGAGTTAAAAAGTAGTTTTTTTTTACATAGTTATTGTTCCGGGCAAGAAATAATTGTTTGCTCAGGTGATTAAACAACGTTAAGCTTGACTTTTCTATCAACACTGAAATCTTCTGCTCTAATTTAAAAAGGAACTATATATGAGTAAAATTGAAGTCTTTTACGATATCATCTCACCATATTCATTTTTAGCACTAGAGCTTATAGAGAAGCAAGGCTTGAAAGCAAAGCATGAGATTATTTTAACACCAGTGGTCTTAGGTTCACTATTGCAATCTACAGGCAACCCTGGGCCTGCAGGTATTGAGATAAAAAGAGGAGAAGCTTTACGTGATTGCTGTATGCAAGCTCAACTCCAGGGTGTTAAACTTATGGGACCTCCATCTCATCCTTTTAATAATTTAACTCTATTGCGCTTTATTAATTGTATAGAAGATTTAGATGAGCGTTATAAGGTGGCGATAGCACTGAACCGTGCATGCTGGAGCGAAAGTAAAGACCTTAGTACTGATGAGCATATTCAATCGGTATTAAAGGACTTGGGTATGATGAAAGCAGAATGGGAAGATATCTATCTTTTTATCAAAGAAAACAAAGGTCGACAAGTGCTAAAGCAGGCCACCGCGAGAGCCTTGGAATTAAAAGTATTTGGTGTTCCCACATTTCGAATTGATGATGAAATTAATTTTTGGGGCTCAGATAGGTTTGATTTGATTAATGACTATATTGAGAAACCGGAGTATTATCGCTTCGATGCTTATAAAAGAATGTTAAATATAGAATCAGGAATGTAGAAATGGATTACGAAGATTGTGCCTTATATATATATGCACAGGACTCAGCGTGGGTTCCCGAAGCAAAGCTAATGAATTTTCTATTGAAAATGAATGAGGCATATGATTTTTCCGGCAATAAAAAAGCTGTTTTTTATAATGGTTTAGTTAAGAATGATGATGAAACATTCATGGATTTTGAAGTTGAGGAAAAACAATTAAGAGAATTACTCGCCTTATATAAACACTCTAGTGTAGGTTTACTCGATTGGTTAGGGGATGAATTGCTCAAATCAGTAGCAGATGATTTTGATGATGTCGCTCACCAAGATGGATTAAGTGTCGATGGGATATCTTTTCTGATTGGAGATCATGAGATTATGAGTATAGAAAATAAACGGATTGTTAAAACAGGCTTTTCTTTTTCCTTTTATTGTCCAGACGCTCCAGGAAATGACCTATCTCGACTTAATAAGGCCTTGAAATCAGATGATGACTTCATGGAACATTTTACTCAGCTTCAAGACATAATTGGAACTGAATGTGATTTTATCATAGGACCTGCATAATTTGAACTTGAAACAGCCAGTTGATTTACATTGTCATTCAAATGTGTCTGATGGGGTTTTAACACCGACAGAACTAAGCAACCTTATGCATGCGCAAGGAGTGAAATTATTTTCCTTAACTGATCATGATACCACCGCAGGTTGTGAAGAAGCAGCGACGAGAGCAGAGTTTTTAGGGATGCAGTTTCTCCCTGGCGTTGAGGTTTCTAGTGATTTTAATGACAAGTCACTTCATATTTTGGGTTTAGGGATTGATTTGGAAAATGAAGATTTCCAGTCTTTTTTATCTAATAACAGGCATTTAAGACGTGAGCGGGCTGAGCAGATTCTATCCAGGCTTGAGCATTTTAATATTCATATACGAGATGAGTTATCACACTTTTCAGATGATGAATCTCCAGGACGGACTCATTTTGCCGCAGCATTAGTGAAGAAAAATTATGCAAAAGATAAAGGTGAAGCGTTTCGTCGTTATCTACTTAAAGGTGGAGCCGCGTACGTGAAATGTCCTTGGCCAGGGATGAAAAAAACTATTGATATGATTCATGTAGCCGGAGGGAAAGCCATTTTAGCACATCCTGGAAAGTATGGTTATTCACTTCCTGGATTACGTGGTTTATTTCGTCAGTTTCGTGATGCGGGTGGAGATGGTGCCGAGGTTTCTAGTGGACCACAAGCGCTAGGAGTCGTTCAACGCTTATCTCAACTTTGTTCTAAGTTTAGCCTTATGGTTTCTGCGGGTTCGGATTTTCATGACCCCAATTCGAAGTGGGTGCGAGCAGGAGAATATCAACAAATCCCCAAAAGATTAACTCGTATTTGGCAAGAAATGGAGTGGTTAATTGAAGAGTGATCCAGAGATCGTTTTTGATCATGAAGATTTCATGGTTGTCCATAAGAGAGCAGGGGACAATTTTCATAGCGATGATGGGGAATTAGGCTTCTTTCATAAACTCAAGCAGCAGCATGGTGAAATTTACCCTGTTCATCGATTAGATAAAGTTACGAGTGGCTTACTAATAGTCGCTAAAAACATTGAATCCTGCAGGGAGATCAACGAACTCTTTAAATCAAAAAAAATTGAGAAGTATTACCTCGCTATATCAGATAGGAAACCCAAGAAAAAACAGGGGTGGATAATTGGTGATATGGAAAGATCTAGGCGAGCTACGTGGAAACTTTGCGAAAGCCGCAAAAACCCTGCCGTTACGCAGTTTTTCAGTAAGTCTATTGGTACTGGCCAGAGAATTTTTTTACTGAAACCACAGACAGGTAAAACACATCAATTACGTGTAGCAATGAAAGCCATTGGATCTCCAATCAGCGGTGACCCACTTTATTGCCCAAAAAGCCAAGAGGTCGAAGAGCGCTGTTATCTGCACGCTTATGCAATGAACTTCAATTTTAGAGGTGAAGATATTCATATCATAAAAAAACCTTCACTTGTGGGACGATTTTCTTCCAAAGTCTTTCTTGAAGTTTTAGAGGAAAGTTATTTAAAACCATGGGAATTAGTTTGGCCTAAACGAAAATAAAATGAGTTAATGATGAATAAGAATAGAATAAAAGATTGGGCTGAACTGGTACGTTTGCCAAATTTATTTACGGTCCCGGGAGATATACTTTTGGGTATGTGCGCCGTATCGAGTTTTACTCAGTTAAATTTGACTAGTTATTTATACGCTCTTTTCATTTCCTTACTACTTTACTCTGGCGGAATGATTCTTAATGATATTATGGATTATAAAGAAGATAAAGAAGCTCGTCCGCAAAGAGTTTTACCCTCTGGTAGGATATCATTAAAATGGGCAAAAGCTGCTACGGTATCTTGTTTTTCAACAGCGATAATACTAAGTCATTTTCATAGTCAAAAACTCTTTATTATTTCACTTGTATTGGTGCTGGTTATTTATTTGTATGATGGACCTAGTCGAAAAATCCCTCAAATGGGATTTGTGACAATGGGAATGTGTCGCTCATTAAATATTTTATTAGGGGCACTCGCTATTAGTGACATTAACTTTGTAGTAATTTTAGTGGCTTTCTGTGAAGGTGCCTACATTTACGCTGTCTGTATCATTGCTCACAATGAAACCAAATGTCTACCAAAAAATATTTGGTGCAAACTCCCACTCATAATTATTTTGATAAGTGTTTCATACTTGGTTTTCTATAGTGACTTTTCATGGCTAAGTATTTCGGCCGCTTTGTTTATTTTATGGTCAACATTTAATATCGTTAAAGATCTGAATGACTTGTTGCCAGTATCAAAAATCCCTATGTATATTGGGAAATTGATTAGGAATTTAATACCTTTACAATTCTGCTTGGCTTTATGTGTAGCCCCTAAGTACTGGTATCTCTGTTTAGTTTTAATGCTATGTCTTCCACTATGTGCGAAACTCGCAAAAAAAGTAACAATGAGTTAGTGTACAAGTCTGTTTTGTAATGGCGGTATTTGACTAAATATTGCCGATATCATCCTATCTTTATAAATTGTCGATAAGTAATGTATCTACAGAATAATAAATATAAACTTAGACAAATTATACATACTTTCCACGTAAAGACACGCAACAAGGCTTAGATTATAGTGTTGAGATAGAGTATAGAGTAGATAAATAAAGAATTGGGAATAGAATTATTCCATGAATAGAAGATTTAAAGAGCGTAAACTATGAAATATAAACAAAGCTTTCAAGTAGATTATACCTACGAGGTACACTTTACTCACAACGTATTTTGTTCTGATAACCAAACTTTATCTGAAGTCCTAGGTAAGGATGCAGTGAAAGCGATGTTTTTCATAGATGAAAACGTCTATAAATCGTTTCCAACATTAAAAAAAGATATTCAGCATTGGTGTGAAGAACATCCAGAAAATATTAACCCAAGTTTACCGATACACGTGGTTCCTGGTGGCGAAAAAATTAAAAATGATTTTTCTGTAATTGAGAAATTAATTTCGGCAATGCTTGAAGGCGGTATCTGTCGACATTCATACGTCATCATTATTGGTGGCGGCGCAGTATTAGATGCCGTTGGTTTTGCCGCTGCTATATTTCACAGAGGTGTTCGCCAAGTACGTATTCCTACAACTATTCTCGCCCAAGATGATTCTGGCGTAGGGGTTAAAAATGCTGTGAATTTCTTAGGTGCAAAAAACCTTTTGGGGACTTTTGCCCCAGCAGAAGCCGTGATTAATGATTCTCTATTCATTAGTTCATTAAGTGAACGAGATCGATTAGCTGGAATTGCAGAAGCTTTTAAAGTTGCATTAATTAAAGACGAACACTTCTTTGATTATCTAAAAAGTAATACCGCTGGAATTAAGTCTGGTGACCCATTAGTCATAGAGCACTTAATTAAGCGTTCAGCTAAATTACACATGGATCATATCTGTCAAAATGGAGATCCTTTTGAAAAAGGATCCTCACGTCCTTTAGATTTTGGGCATTGGTCTGCCCACAAACTTGAGGGTTTAACTAACCATGCATTATCCCATGGAGAGGCCGTCGCAATAGGTATTTGCATCGATATGCTCATAGCATCTTTATTGGGCATGGTTGAATTGAAAACGAGCTTAGAAGTCATTGGGACCTTTCAAAAAACAGGTTATGCCATTTGGCATTCAGCACTTGAACAGAAGAACTCTAAAGGTGAACTTTCTATTGTACGTGGACTTACAGAGTTCAAAGAACACTTAGGTGGCCGTTTAACTATCCCCATGCCAACTCGTATAGGTCAAATGACTGACATCCACGAATTGCCATCATCCATCGTTAAAGAAGCTTTAATTCAATTGAAAGAATTAGCAGGAATATGCAAGTAAAACCAGGCAGGCATTTATCCTTTTGCCTAAATGTATTTGCCTTAGATACATTGGAGAAAATTTTAATTGTCTTAGCCAATGAATGTAGGGACATAAAAAAAAGCTTTAGTTCACAGCAGGATATGGGGCTAGGATTATGGCTAAGTGCTCAAGTGGTAGAAGAGTTACAAGCAGAAGATAAATTATCCACCTTAAAAAGTACTTTGAAAAATTTTGGTTTTTATGTCTTCACATTAAATATCTTTCCCTATGGGAACTTCCATCAAAGTCCCGTTAAAGAAAACGTTTATTATCCCGATTGGGGTGAACAGAAACGCTTAGACTATACTTGTAAAGCAGCAGATGTTTTATCTGAACTTTGTCCAGATAATTATGGTACCATGAGTACTGTGCCCGTTGGCTATGGAAAAGTTTTACCAAGTCACGCCATTCATAATATTGCTCACTGTGCGACCTATTTAAATGATCTTCATGAGAGAACGGGTGTAAAAATAGATTTGGCTTTTGAGCCTGAACCAGATTGTTATTTAGAGACTTGCGATGAAGCGATTATCTTTTTTGAACTATTAAAACAAAAACTCCCTAATAAGCAATTAAGCTTTTTAGGGATTTGTTTAGATACTTGTCATTCGTCCTTGCAGTTCGAATTGCCTTACGAGAATATAAAAAAATATCTTAGTGCAAAGATTAACATAGCTAAAGTTCAAGTTTCCGCAGCGGTTATCTTGGATTGTAAAAGTGACTTAGATAAACAAGTATTATTACCTTTTTCTGAACCGGTATATCTTCATCAAACACGCATTCTCAAACAAAATGGCGAAGTAGAACACTATCAAGATTTACCACAGGCATTAGTTGACGGTAGCCATGGAGAATGGAGATGCCATTTTCATATTCCATTATATTTTAATGGTGAGGGCTCGCTGAGTTCCAGTAATAAAGATTTAACTAGAGAATTTTTTGAATTAGCTCAAAAACATTGTAAACATTTTGAAACAGAAACATATACGTATTTTGTTCTACCTGAGCCCAAAGAAAAACTAAGTGCATCAATCAGTAAAGAATTAATGTGGACAAAAGATAAGTTTTAACTAAACTCCTTTCTTTTTACACGCTTGCGTGACCCTGAACTACATTGATCTAGAGAATTTAAGAGCTCGTGGACATAGCTACTTTCCGTTTGAGAGTTGTGCATCCAATCGCTAAAGTTTTTAGCCGTTTTTTGAACGCTCATCGACTCAGTGAAAAGAATCCAGATACTTTCATTGTCACCCATATCAATATAGAGAAATTCTTTATGACTTCTTCCTATTATTATACTATTCAATAAACGTTTAGGATGAATAAATCCTAAATCAGAAATAATAATATTGTCTTCGGATGTTTCTATGCAGGCATTTATATGTTGATTCATAATGACTTGCATATCAAAGAAATCAGAAAGCTTTTTTGGAGAAGAAAATAAAGTCCAAGTTCTCAACGTGGTTTTCGAGTTACTTGTATAACGGGGGAATATATATATATCCGTGTGATCACTACTTTTAATAAATTCTGAATACTTCGATGTGCTTGCTCTCATATACCTTTCCTTTTCATTTTAACAACCATCCATTGGTCCTAGTAAATTACTAAATGACAAGAAAAAAATAAAAGCAAGAGCCTATAATATTAATTTTGTATGAGTAAAATAATTTCTTACTTAAAAACATTTTCCTTAATAATAATTTCACAAAATTATTGACTCTCATTGACTTTTTCTTGCATATTAACTGGTTTTTCTTCAATTCAAAAATCATCACTTTTATAAATCGCCATAGTTATATATTTTCTGCGAGTAAATAAACACAGTCGTGAAGAGAGTGAAAAAAAACAGATACTTTAACCAGTGCTAGACTGGTTAAATCACTTATTTTCATATAGAATTTATTTTAGTATCTCTAACTTAATATCTTAGGTGTTAATAATGAATAAAATTTTAGGTTTTGATTTAGGAGGAACAAAAGTTCTAGCGGCCGTTTTGGATAAGGATTTCAATATCCTTTCTCGAGTTAAAATGAAGGCCAATGCTGACTTAGGTCTAAACTCAGTATATAAAGTTATTTGTTCAGTTATAAATGATGCATGTGATGAAGCAGGGATAAAAACATCCGACTTATCAGCTATCGGTGGATGTGCGCCTGGTTTGGTGGAACCCAAAACTGGCTTAGTTTATGATTCACCCAATCTGGGTTTTAAGGATTTCCCATTACAAGAGAATTTGTCCAAAGATTTTAATCTCCCTGTGAAAATTGAAAATGATGTAAATGCCGGACTTTATGGTGAACTTCACTTTGGCGCTGCTAAGGGGATGAAAAATGTATTGGCCTTATCTCCTGGAACAGGGGTTGGAGGTGCAATAGTTATTGACGGCGATCTTTATCGTGGTGCGAGAGGCGGAGCAGGGGAGTTTGGACATATAGTCGTACAGCCGGATGGACCTCTTTGTGCTTGTGGCCAAAGAGGTTGCTTAGAGGCTATAGCTAGCAGAACAGCACTCTCTCAGCAAATATTATCCTTTGCCGTACGTGGTCGTATTCCTATGGTGATAGAAGAGGCTAAGGCTAATCTGAAAAAAGTAAAAAGTGGTTTGATTGCTAGGGCCTATAATTCAGGAGACCCAGATGTGAAAGCTATTATTGATTATGCAGCTCGATATCTCGGTGTAGGCATGTCTAACTTAGTAAACTCTTTTAATCCGGAAGCCATTATTTTGGGGGGAGGCTTAATCGAAGCTTTGCCAGAACCATTTCTAGAGATATCAACTAGAGTAATGCGTGAGCAGGCAATGAGGATTAATGGTGAAGAAGTCAAAGTTTTAGCGGCTGAATTAGGTGATGATGCAGTGATTAAGGGCGCTGCAAAATTGGCAAGTCAATTAATAGCTTAATTTTTACTCTGCAAATTATACAATATTAAAATGATCCAAAGCAATAGATGGATAAGTGCAATACAGCTATAGAAAGTTCTTTGCTCATTATGTGCTAAGTAAGCAGCAGTAAACCAAATCACGGTACTGATAAAAAATATCTTACTCGGTAAAACTGTCTTTTTCATTATACTCCAGAATTGACTTTCGATAAAATATAATTTGATTCGCATAAAATCAAGATTTCGTCAGTATCAAAACAATCTCCGGAAGATAAGTTAAGTGACGTCGTTACTGAAAAGCCATGTAAAAAAAAAGCCTTTGCGAAGATCGCAAAGGCTTTTTTAGGTGTCGTACTAGTCAATACTAGTAAACGTCACGAACGTAGCGTTTGTCAGCTTTGAGTTTCTCTACATACTCTATAGCTTCTGTATCACTTACTTTACCGTGTTCACTAATAATTTGGTGAAGCGCCTTGTCGACATCTTTCGCCATGCGGAAAGCGTCACCACAGACGAAGAAATAGCCACCTTCTTCTAACCATTGGAAGAGTTCTGCACCATTTTCACGCATGCGATCTTGAACGTAAATTTTTTCTTCTTGATCACGTGAAAAAGCTAGGGATAGATTCTCCAAGTAATTATTTTCCTGAAGATCTTTTAATTGATCTTTATAAAAGAAATCATTAGCTTCGTTTCTATCGCCAAAGAATAACCAGTTTTTACCTTTTGCTTGACGCATTTCACGTTCCTCTAGAAAAGCTCTAAAAGGAGCGATGCCTGTGCCAGGACCAACCATAATCATCGGTAAAGTGTCATCATCTGGTACAGCAAAAGCTTTATTCGCATGCATATAGCAGAGGATGTCAGTTTCATCTTCTTGAACTCTATCAGCTAGGAAGGTAGAAGCAACACCATGACGTGTACGGCCGTGGCTATTATAACGAACGCTACCAATAGTTAAATGAACTTCACCAGGGTGTTTCTTAGGGCTAGATGAAATCGAATAGGCTCGAGCTTGGATTTTTTTCAACAAAGGTATGAGTGTCTGAGTATTGAGTCCATGTTCATAATGAGCGAGGAAATCAATTAAATCACGACCCCATAAGAATTTATTAAGAGCCTCTTTATCATCTAAAAGTGCAATCAATTCCTTATCTTGAGAGTTGTGTGCAACAGTCTGTACAAGCTCTTTAGTCGGAGTTTTAATTTCAGATTTGTGTAATAGGGCTTCTCTAAAACTAATTTCGCCATCTTTGGCTAAATCTACTATCTCGTCACCATTGGCTGCAAGGACTTCTATAATGTCATCAACTAAAGATTCTTCATTTACAGGAATGACATTCAGTGCATCACCAGCTTTGTAATCATAATCAGAGCCCTCTAAGCTTATTTCATAATGAACGACTTCTTTTGTCGAATCATCAGAGGTCAAAATGACTTTTTTGAGGAGTTTTGCGGGGAAAGGCTTCTTTTTACCAAAGCTATTATTATCCTTTTTAACGACAGTCTGTGTGCCAGTGATATCGCCTGCGGATTGATCGCCTAAAGCGGAAATAGCAGGGAGAGATTCATTTACCCATTCTTCGAATGCCTCTTCGAAGTCGACATCACAATCAATACGATCGTAAGCTCGAGTAGCACCTTGCTGTTCTAGGACAGCGTCCCATTGTTTACCTGCTTCACAGAAAAGGTCGTAGGAGCTGTCTCCTAAAGAACAGATAGAGAAGTTAAGTCCTTCAAGTTGAGGCGCATCACTGGCTGTCATAGCCGTATAGAGTGCTTGAGCATTATCGGGTTGTTCGCCTTCTCCATAAGTGGAAGTGATAATGATTAGCCTTTCCATTGCTTTTAAATCATCAGTGGAAACATTTCCCATGTCATGGACTTGAGCTAACATACCAAATTGAGCCGCGAGAGCCGTACAATCATTGGCAAGAGATTCTGAATTACCTGTTTGAGTGCCGAAAAGAATATGAAGTTCTTTGCCTTTAGGGGAAGAGTCTGCTGAGCTTGAAACTCCAAAACTTAAACCATTAAAATAACCATTGAGCCATTTTAATTGTCCTTCACTGAAAGGAACGTTTTCAGGTATAAGTGGAAGCCCCGTTTCTTTATTGAGAGCATCTTTTACGAGTGCTAAAGAAATCTGAGCGGCAAAATCTTTGAGGAAGCTCATTCGAGCGGCAATAGCTTCTTGGTTTTTAAGGTCCTGTTCCATAATCCAGGAGTAGGAGCCAAGAGAATTATTTTCTAAAACATCGCGTAGGTAAAGAGCTTTTTTGTAGTCATAAACTCGTTTATCAGCGAGACTTTTAGCCAATAACTCATCATCAAACTGAGCTAGGGAATCACGGGAAACTTTGAGTAATAATTCCATGAGGCCTTTATCTTCGGTAAAAATGATATTTTTGATGTATTTAGCTAGAGTTTCATCTTTGAGTGCTAAATCAAATTTATTCATTTTCTCTAAAGTAAGAGCAGAAGCTTTACAGAAGATAGAATAACGAGATATCAATCTAAAAATTAATGAGGTGTTATAATCTCCTAAAGAAGGTGTCTCTCCATTGAAGAGACGAGTTTCTTTTTTATACGCATCTTTAATTTGTTCGATCTGAATATGGGTATAGTTACTGGCAAGCTCTTCTAACATCTCTTTACGAGAGGTGTTTTTGATGAGACATTCCCAAGTCTGAGTCTCAAACAATGCGAGCGGGATAGCATAGAAGAAATTCTTTTTCTCTTGTTCCCAGTTATTGAGTATAGCTTGAGCTATTTCAGATTGGTTAAATTTTATTTGTTCTTGTAATAAATAGTAAACAATTTTTTCATGTACATCTGATTCTTGACTTCCATTAAATCTATTGATAACAACAGAGTCTTTGTTATAGAGCATAGGGAGTTTGTTTTCTGGATCATACTGATAAGCATTACCACCAGACATACCATTGCCCCAACCTTTGCCAAAGGAGCCTAAGTTAAGAATGGTACCGGATGTCATGTATTCACAAAAGAAATCTCCGACGCCTTCAACTACGGCCATGGCACCTGAATTCCGCACGGCAAAACGATCGCCAGCTTCACCATTGATATAGCAACGTCCACCAGTAGCCCCAAAGAGGGCAAAATTACCGATTAAAACGTTTTCGCCAGCTTTAGAAGAACCACCACCAGGAGATTTTACGGTTATAATGCCACCTGACTGAAGTTTACCAACGCCATCATTACATGTACCAAAATGCTGTAGTAGCATGCCATTGTTGAGTAAGGCACCATAAGATTGGCCAGCAGAACCATTGGTTTGGATTGTTAAGGCCTCGGGACTGAGGTAGCGTCGTCCGGTATCATTTTCAACAACGGATGGGGCGCGCTCAAAATCGCTATCTTTGAAACGGTAATTAAGAATTCTTTCAATATCGACAGAGAGTTGACCACCGACTGATTTGTTGCGATTATTAAGCTTATACTCAGAACCTTTAAGTAATAAAATTTTTTCTTTTCCGTAGAGTAATTCTTTTTCAACTTTGCCCAAGATTTTGTCATCAATCGAGAAATCAGCCTCGAGATAAATGGGGTCTTCAATTTTAAGAATATCTACTTCTGCAAGTAAGCCACCAAAGTTTAGCTGTCCAATAATCTTATCGTGCTTAACTAAGTGAAGTAATTCAGTCTTACCACAGACGTCAGCTAATTTCTCATAACCCAAGTAAGCTAAAAGTTCACGAACTTCATGAGCTACATTGAGGAAATATTGAGCTAAAGCACGCGCATCACCTTGGAAGAGTTCTGGGTTAGTGGTGATACCTGCAGGACATTTTATATTACAGTTTTTCGCCATGACACATTTGAGCATCATTAAAGCAGAAGTACCAAATTCAAATGAATCAGCACCTAAGATAGCCGATTTTAGAACATCCATGCCTGTTTGGTGAGCATTAGAAGAACGTAAAATAACTTTATCACGAAGGCCGTTGAGAGCCAAGGCTTGATGAACTTCTGCAATTCCTAATTCGGCAGAGCGACCTGTGTTTTTCAGTGATGTAACGGCAGCGGCACCAGTTCCACCAGTATTACCAGCGACATTAATCACATCAGCACCAGCTTTGGCGACACCGACCGCAATAGTTCCGATACCTTCTGATGAAACGAGCTTAACGATAACTTTGGCTCTGGAGGCTTTACAGTCGTGAATAAGCTGACCTAAATCTTCAATAGAATAGGTATCGTGATGAGGAGGAGGAGAGACGAGCTCGATCTTGGGTGTACCACCACGGCTAGAAGCAATCATGACGGTCACTTTAAAGGAAGGTAATTGTCCACCTTCACCAGGTTTAGCACCTTGAGCAATTTTAATCTCGACTTGTTCGAGTGAAGGATCGGCAAAATAGCCAGCCCAGACACCAAAGCGGCCAGAGGCAACTTGCTTAATAGAACTTGCTTTAATGGTATCGTAACGCACACGTTTTTCTCCACCTTCACCAGAGTTAGAGAGTGCACCCGCAATATTAGCACCTTGTGAAACTGCTTCATGAGCTTCAGCAACTAAAGCACCGTGAGACATAGCAGCAGATGAAAAACTTGCCGTAACTTCATGTGCCGCTTGGACTCTAGATTTATCAATAGAATCATTCGCAGTACGAATATTATTCAGGTAAAAAGTAATATCTTGATCTGAGCTTTCTATTGTCAGTGAATTGGGATTTATCTTAGCACTTATTAGTGAGCCAAAACGTTCCTCGAAATAGTCTTTAAGCCATGAGATTCTATCATCTGAGCTGAGGCTCATAGTGATTTCAAATTGTGTTTCACTTAGTTTTGTAAGTGAGAGGCCTTTGATGAGGAAACAATTATTTCCTTTCAGAGCCTGTTTATTTAAAATGGCTTTCAATTTATTTGCATCTTTAGCTTTGTTGATATCTGCAGGGAAATACATGATATCTCTAAGTGCTGCTGGACGGACTTTACGTTCTGTATAGACATTCGTTACAAATTGACGATAGGCCTGCGTTATACGATGAGAATCAATTTCGTCACTTGTACGTTGGCGTTCACCATACTTTTGATAGGTCAGATGGCCCAAAGGATCATCTTCTGGATGGGGGACTTCAGCAAGGAATTCGTCTATGTCGGCAGTATAATTTTCGGCATCCTTAATTTTACTATCACGAATTAAATTGCGGTCAAGGATACTGGCAATCGAACGCATGGCCGCTTGATGTATAGAGAGTTCTACATCCGCAAAAATATCGGACAGTGCTGCAATGAGGTCACTCTCATGCATAATGTCTTTGCCGATGCGTTTATAAACTAACTTGAGTTGACTGAGTGCCTGAGGGAAAACTTCATGAAGTTCAAAACGGGTAAATATATCTTCTAATTCTTCGTCGATTGAGTAAAGAACTTCTTCTTCAGTCATGTTGATGTATTCACGTACAGCGACTAAGCCGAAAGAGTGACCTGCACCGCCTTGACGTTCTTTAAAAAGGCCGAGGTGAGGGATATCACTTTCGTCTTTTATACCGAAAGCTTTAAAGTGCCACTCGCTTGCGGAGGCCGCAATCTCAGAGTAACCAACGCCACCAACGGGTGAAGTAATGTTAGGGAAATGTTTTTTGAGCTGAGGGTCATCAGTGTTGAGATAATTGGATTCAAAGATTTCACCACCTATATAAGATTCCGCAGTACATAAACCGAATTTACCCATAATTTTCATCAAGGATTTAGCAATAGCCTGGCGGTAGTTGTTTAAAGCAGTCTCAACATCATTGGGCATTAAGGTTTGGGCACGATCGTGAATAGTTAAAGGGCATACCGCAGATGCACCAAAACCTAAAGCCGTTGCGACATCATGTGATGAGGCGATTTGTCCAGTTTCAACAATAAGTGAGGAGTTAAAACGCAAGCCTTTTTCGATCAGATGTTGATTGCTTGATGCAATAGCTAATAAAAGTGGAATGGCTGCTTTGCTTTTAGAAATCCCTTTATCAGAAAGGATGATGATTCCTGTCTTTGCGGAGGCCGCAAGTTCAACTTGAAGGCAGACTTCGTCAATGGATTTATTGAGATTAGCTTCGTTTATATCATGATCTTTTGAAGGAGTGAAGAGTATATCAATAGTTTTAGTCGATACTTCTTTGTGACTACGGATAGAAGTTAACTCGGACTTTTTAATAAATGGATTTTGAATGACAATTTGCTTGGAATTAGATTCAGAAAAATTGGGTTTAGCACCTAATGAAACACGTAAAGTCATGCCATCTTTTTCACGAATTGAATCTAAGGGAGGGTTGGTTACTTGTGCAAAACGTTGTGAAAAATAACGCGACATGCCACCTTCGTCGGCATTTAAGACGTTTAGTGAAACACCATAGCCCATTGCAGATATCTTTTCAGCGGCACCTTGAATCATAGGGTCGAGTAAAAAGCGGAATGATTCTTGATTCATGCCATAAGCAACGGCACGTTCATAAAGTTCGAGTTCGTTCTGTTCGACCTCTTCAGCACCTGCGTCAAAGTCACTAAGATCAAGTTTACGTTGCTTCAATAATGTTTTGTAGTCTTCTTG
This sequence comes from Lentisphaera profundi, assembly GCF_028728065.1. Taxonomy (GTDB): domain Bacteria; phylum Verrucomicrobiota; class Lentisphaeria; order Lentisphaerales; family Lentisphaeraceae; genus Lentisphaera; species Lentisphaera profundi. Next base: position 1,352,333 of record NZ_CP117812.1, read on the forward strand.
TGTCGCTAATGAATGTTCAATACTCTCGGTAGTGTATGATTGACCAGTTTCATGATCGAAATACAACATTCCACCTGCTTCAATACGACCACGTGTAATGACTTCTTCAGGGGGGAAGTCAATTTGGCCAGCTTCTGACATGACACAAACATACTCAGTTGTTTCAATAGTCCTTAAGGGGCGTAGACCTAAACGGTCAAGTCTAGCACCGACTTTGGTCCCGTCAGAAAATAATAGCGCAGCTGGGCCATCATTTTTTTCTTCATAAAGAGAGAAGTATTCGTACATGTCTCTAATTAAGGGATCAATATCATGCTTATTTTCCCAAGCGGGAGGCATCATCGCTAATACAGCGGTTGCAATATCCATATCATCTTCAATCACGCGTCTTTGTAAGGTCTGATCTAAGCGAGCTGAATCTGATTGTCCTTTTGGGAAAATGATTTTTTTGTTTTTCTGTTTAGCAATAGCATCTTCTGATAAACGATTTTTTTTGTCTGTATTGAGTTCGCCATTATGAGCCATGCGACGGAAGGGTTGAGCCATAAAAGTAGCAGGGGCCGTATTTGTCGAAAATCTTGTATGAAACAAAAAGACGCGTATAGCCATGTCTAAATCAGTAAGGTCCCTGAAGTAGGGGACAACTTCACCTGAATTTAAACGGCCTTTATAAACAATAGTTTTTGAGCTCATTGAAAGAGGATAAAATCCATTGAGGCTAGGGTCAGAATAGCCTGTAGATTCTATTTCGGTGAGTGCTTCATTAATAAGGTTTTCAAATGAAAATGCAGTATTACAACTTTCAGGTTTACCAAAGATAAGTTGATATATAGGCAGTTGAGCTTTAACTGCAGCATCATTCAAGGCTTTATGATTTACGGGAACATCACGCCATTTCAAAATGGGGATTTGATACTTTTTTAGCACATCTTCGATGAGTGTTCGAACTTTAGGATTTTGTTGTGCGTCTTTCGGAAAGAAAAAATTGGCGACACCAAAGTTTCCAAGTTGGATATTGTCATCTTCAAGAACTTTTCTAAAAAAGTTGAGAGATAAATCAATGTTGACTCCTGCGCCATCGCCAATGCCTTCTGCACTCATACCACCACGGTGAGGGATAACGCAAAGTGCTTCGTGGCCTTTTAATAATACATCGTGACTCTGTTGACCGTCTTTACGAGTTATAAAACCAACGCCACAGTTGTCGTGATATTTATCTTCATCATATAATAATTGTTTTTTCATTAATCTTAGACCTTATCAATTTTATCTGCCCACGGCAGAGTTACCTCTAATTATATATAAAGGTTTAGTTAAATTTATAAGTCCAATAAGTCTATGAATTCTGATATTACAATATTGTTCTATTTATTTTTGATAAAAAATAAATTAAAACACCATTATTATATAGTGTATCTTGCTGTTTTTAAGTAGTTTACATATATTTAAAGAGAGTCCCTATGAGCGTCTTTAAGCTTTGATGATTACATTTTAGGTATGACTTTTAATGTATTTTAATGGGCATTGATTACGTTTATGTAAAATTACAAAGATCACAATACATAAATAGCTTCATGTGATGGTTTTTGTCTTTATGGGGGATTGATGTAGTTAAAAACTACGATTGGAACTAAGGTCGAAAAGGATTGGGATTAGTCTTTAACCAATTCTCTAATTCTTCAAAAGAGAGAGAAGAAACCATCAGGCGGCGGCTTTTCCCTTTTACAGCAATTTTGTATTCGCGTTTTAGTATGTCGGAATCATTGAGTGATGAAAAACAATGGTTCATCACAATATTACCGTGAAGAGTTTTTGAAGCTTCTTCCAAGCGAAATGCAGTATTGACAACATCTCCTAAAATAGTATTTTCACTCATCGCCACGGATCCCATGTTAATACCACAACCTATATCGATATTATCAGGTACTTCGGGATGGATTTTTGGCAGGGTTTTAGTTAAGCGATGTATATCGTATGCGGCATCTAGAATTAATGGGACAGCAGCAGGGTCGGGGTGTTTAAGTTCCCATTTAGCTAAAACACAATCGCCAATAAATTTATCAACGACCCCGAAGTTTCTTTCAATGATATTTCTTGTTGCTTTAAACCAGTAAGTCATTGCGTTAGTTAAAGTCTCTATGGGCAGAGTTTCAGACATTTGAGTGAAATTCCGGATATCTGCAACCAAAATAATAACAGAACGAATCTCGGGGCTAACTTGAACGTCACTATGTTGATATGATTTAAGCCCACTTACGGGAGAATTTTCATGCTTATGAAAAATCATTTTGGTTGTGCCAATTGTTAGACTGTCTCGATCAGAAAGAAGCATGGGGTTATTTATACGTTGATTGTTTAAATAAACACCATTGCGACTGCCCATATCTATTAAATAGTATTTGTCTTTACCCACATAATTAATAACGGCATGATTACGAGAGCAGAGAGGATCTGATAGCTGAACGACATTTGTAGAATCTCTTCCTATGGGAGTGATAGGAAGACAATGAACCTGTTGTGTGGATTTATCCTTGTTTACAATTTCAACAAAAGAAGTCATTAAGCATAGCCATGTTTTTATTATTATACCTCAAGATAGACAATCTCATTTTCATGAGCCCATAACTTACAATGAAGTTCTTAAGCTAGTGAAACAATGCTAAGCAGAGCCTCAAGCTATTTCTTTACTGTTTATTAATTGTTTTTTAAATATACGAAGGGTTAAACATACTTTAATTATTAATTTAGACCGAAAATGGCCCTCGTTTAGTCTGTTTCACATTTTAGAGAGGGGAGGATTAAATCTTTTCAGAGAAAAGATAGGTGCTTTCACACTTGATTATCAATCATCTTATATCAAGGGCCTAAAGAAGTAAGCTAAAGTATAAAACCACATGGGTTTAGATACTTTTTAAAAATATTGTAAAAAAAATGTTTTTAGGCAAGACGCATAAATATATGGCTTTATAGTCGACAAAAATATATTATTTAATTTATAAGGTATAGAAATGATTAATTCATTATTGTTCGCTAGTTCCTCAGGACTGAACGCGACGGATCATCCCCTGGGCTATTTGGCACTCGCGGTTTTCGTCTTATCATATTTGTGTGTAATTTTCGAAGAAATGCTTCATATGAAGAAGTCTAAACCTGTAATGCTAGCGGCTGGTTTAATTTGGATAATTGTAGGTATGATTATCTATAGTAAAACAGATGATACCCCCATCAAACAAGTGAGCGTTGAACATGTTCAAGTTATAGATAGTCATACAGTAGTTAGTGACTCAAAGACGCTTAATTCTAATCATGATGATGCCCATAGAATAGAAGATGGATTAAAAGATTCAGTTCATGGTGATAATGAAGTTAAAGATTCAATTCATGGTGATAATGAAGTTAAAGGTTCAATTCATGGTGATGAAGTGGTGAAAACCGAACGAGAAGAGGCTTTCCATCATTATAACTTAGAAATAAAACATCTTTTGGTAGAGTTTTCCGAATTATTCTTTTTCTTATTTGTCGCAATGACTTTTATTCTCACGATGGAAGATCGAGGTGTTTTCCGAATGTTACGTGCCTTTCTAGTCGGTAAAGGTTATAGCTATAGACAGTTGTTTTGGATTACCGGAGTGATTTCTTTTTTCCTTTCACCAATAGCAGATAACTTAACAACAGCATTAATAATGGGTACAGTGGTATCTCGTATGGCTGATGGTAATAAAAAGTTTTTAATCCCAGCCTTTGTCAATATAGTTGTAGCCGCCAACTCAGGTGGAGCATTTTCTCCCTTCGGTGATATCACAACCTTAATGGTTTGGCAGGCAGGAAAAGTGACTTTCTTTGAGTTCTTTGCTTTATTTCTTCCTTCTGTAGTTAATTTCATTGTACCCGCAACTATTCTTTATTTCTTTGTTCCCAAAGAAAAACCTGCTCCACTTAAAGAAGAAGTTAAAGTTTACTATGGCGCAAAAACTGTCAGTATCTTATTTGTTGTGACCGTAATACTTTCTGTTACACTTCATAATTTTTTTCATATGCCTCCATTCTTGGGGATGATGACAGGTATGTCTTTCCTTCTGATTTATAATTACACTCAAATTATCCAGAATCGTGAAAAGCATAATGGTCAACCAGAAATCAACGTCTTTAAATATATTGAGAAAACAGAATTCGATACATTATTTTTCTTTTTCGGAGTCATCTTCTGTATTGGTGGTTTAGCCTATATAGGTTATATCGATAAATTGGCATCTGTAATGTATGCAGCTGAAGATAAAACGGCTGCCAATGTTATTGCAGGACTTTTATCCGCAGTCATTGACAATATTCCTATGATGTTTGGCGTTCTTAAAATGGATCCCACAATGAGTCATTATCAATGGTTAATGATTACTTTAACTGCTGGTGTAGGTGGTTCAGTATTAGCCTTAGGTTCAGCAGCAGGAGTAGGCTTAATGGGAGTTGCCCGCGGTCAGTACACTTTCATGGCCCACTTAAAATACTCTTGGGTTGTAGTCATCGGCTACGCAGCGGCTGTTTATACACATTATTTAATAAATAGCGGCATGTAAAACTTATCATTTCAAAAAAGCCCTGAGCAATATTGCTCAGGGCTTTTTTTGGATATGATTAGTCGTACAAGATCAAGTATTGAATTAACCTTGATTAAAGCTTTTAGAACCTTAGATATCTAAAATCAGTGTGTCTGGGAATAATGATATACCTAATCTTATGTTCTAAATTGAAGTATCTAAGTAGATCTTGTTTTTTAGGGACCCGTTTACGGTTTGTTTTGTTCCTCAGCTTTCATTTGGCGCTTCAAGTCATCCATTTTTCTATTGTGATTGATGACTTTTGAATCTTCATATGTTTGCAAGTATTCTTCAGAAGGTGCCTTGTGAGGAGGATTCAATTCTTTATCGAGTTTTTGTCGCTCAATAGATCGAGCCGTTTTCTCAGCACGTTTTTCTTTTTCCTGTTGATACTTTGTGTGCGAAGAGTGATGACCACCACAACTGGAGATGACGATAAAAACTATAAAAGTACTAATGAGGGAAAGATCGATGAGTTTCATAATAGACTCCTTTTTACTTTTGCTAACAATATGCTAAAGAATATTTGTTTCCTAGAATAAAATAAAGTTTATAGCTGTATTTAACTAATTATAAACCTTGAGATTTCAGCTACTTTCTATGGGAGATATAAGTGGATTTTATCTATGAAAGGAAATATCGAGAAGTTTTTATATACGTATCGGTTTAAAAGTTTCTTTTTTCTTCTACTTTATAAAAATCAAAGTCAGATTATAAGTAAATATGAATGAGAATACACGATTAACTCTGCTAGAAAAAGTCCGCAATCAACACGATGAAAAATCGTGGGGTGATTTCGTTGACACATATCGCCCCTTTATTTATTCTGTATGTAGAAAAATGAATGTAGCTCACTATGAAGCAGAAGAGCTAACTCAGGATATTTTATTGAAACTATGGGGAAAGCTACCTGAATTTCAATATGAAAAAAATGGTCGTTTTAGAGCTTGGTTATGCACTGTAACAGGCAATCAAGTTAAGAACTTTTTTCGTAGTCATCAGCGCCGCAATGAGCGTGATAAAAAATATTTTGACGAAAGTATTACAGATCCTGAAATAGAAAGTATCACAGAAGAGAGCTGGAAGAAGTATGCAGTATTGCGAGCGTTAGAGAATATACGTCCTTTATTTTCCGAAAAAGTTTTCGATATCTTTAACTTACTTCAGCAGGGAAAAACTCGACCACAAGTGGCTGAATTAATGGATGTAAGCCCCAATCAAGTATCAGTCTACAAAGAGCGCGTTTTACGACGCTTGACTTCAGAAATCAGACGCTTAGATCAGGAATGGGGTTGAGTACTCTTTTAGTCGATTACCTTTAATGTGAAACCTAATTCCTTTTGTAAGTCGATGAGGCTTTGTTTTTGTGCTGTTTTTGAATCAATAGTTAGAGTTTTTAAATACTTCAATTCATTTAAGAAATCAAATTTAGAGATTTTACAGTGAGCAATATTTAAAGTCTCTAAAGGCATATTATACAAAACATAAAAATGAGTTCTTACAGGTGAATAAGAAAGATCTAAACTCGTGAGTTTCATTTCTCTAGTGGGTTCCCATCTTCTCATTAGCTTATTGTGGGATAAGTCTAAGTGATGTTTTTCGTCAATTATTTCAAATTTTATATCTACTGAATCAATGGAGTTGTTGAGCATAATCATTTTTTGAATAATGGGTATTTGTCCTTCATAATCTTTTATTTGTAAAACCTGTTCGCGAAAAAAACAATGCACTTGATGAAGGTCGATAGTAAATAAAGAATTAATTATTTTTATAGTTTCCACAGTGTCTAATTTATTTTGGTCCGAGTTCTTTATATCGACAAAATGTTGAGCTATTTCTAAAAGTTTATTATCTTTGTAGACTTCTCCTTTTTGTAGATATGTAATAGCTTTATTAAATTCTTGCCGGTAAAAATAAATCCGTCCATATGATGTGTAAATAGATTTTAATTGTTTTTTATTGAGTTTATTATGAGGAATCGAATCAAGTAGTTCTAGTGCGAGTGTACTCGTATGGGAACTAATGAGTTGGTTAGCTTGTCGAATAAAGTAATCAGCCCCCATAGAAGCAATTTTCATACGGCTAGACTTTTCAATATCGTAAAGCTCTAGTGCATTCTCGGCTCTATCTCGTTCTGATGCAGTTTGTTTTTCTTTATTTTTAAGTGAATATACATAGAAAATAGAGAGTACGGAAATGAGTATTAGACAGAGTAAAGAAGTAAAACTCAGTGCTTTATGTCTGATTAAAAAGAGTGTTATTTGTTTATTAATCGAAGCTGCTTCAGCTTTGGGTGCAAAGCCAGATAAATAAGCGCGAACATCATTGATTAATTCCGCACAATTATGATAGCGATGTTGATGATTGTGAGCCATCGCTTTAAGGCATATAGCCTCTAGTCCTAAAGGGGTCTGGTGATTGATTTCACGGGGTGCAGGAGCATCCTGAGTAGGGTTTTTTTGAGTGAGTATTTTATAGAGCAGGGCGCCTAAGGAATAAATATCTTGACTAATACTGATCTCATCGCCAGCATGCTGTTCAGGTGACATGAAACCTGATGTTCCCTTACTAATGGGAGAAGTAAATTGTCCCAATTCTTGCTCGAGTAAGGAATTACTTAGTATTTGTGCTGAGCCCCAGTCTGAAACAAAAACTTCACCAAAGTCACCTAAAAGAATATTGTCATCTTTGAGGTCCCTGTGTATAGCACCCTTTGAATGAGCGTAGTCCATCGCCTCGCAAATCTTAAGAAAAATTTCGATCAAAGTAAAAAGGTTATTCGCGGAGTCCGCAAGTAAATGACTAAGTTTTTTATGGGTGCAGAGCTTCATTGTGAAAAATGGAGTGCCATCTTGGCGATAGCCCAAATTATAGACTTGAATAATATTAGGGTGCTGAAGCGAAGCATTTAGCCGTGCTTCTTCGAGAAAACTGCGCACTTGTTCTTTTGTCAAGTTTTCATTTGGCAGAGCGAGGGCAATAGAGCGCCCGCTACTTAAATCTAGTGCTTTGCGAATTGTTTTACTTGAGCCACAGCCGATATCTTCCATCTCGGTATAGCGATCTTCTGAGCTTTCATGACCGAGAGCAACATCAAATAAATCCGATGAGGTAGATTCTAGTTGTTTATAAAATTCTTCTGGGTTCATTTTGACTTTATTGGTTTCGGTGAAGAATAGAAGGAGGCTGAATCTGCTGATCTTTGAAGGCTTTCATTATTCGTAAATTGAGATCGGTTTCAAATGCAGCTTCATATTGAGTATCCAAAACGTAAGCTTTGACGCGAACTCGGTAAGCCATATAACTCTCTATAATTACTTGTTTAACCAAGACGACTATAGGTTTTGGCAAGCATACATAATGACTACTAGAGGTCGCTTCATTAGCAATATTACATGCCGTTTCAATATCCTGATCTAGACCAATGTAAAAGTCGATAGTCATTTGCATGGATAGCTCACCATAGTTCCCGCAGACGGTGACATCACTAAGGAATTTATTATTTGGAATCGTCACGGTATCATCAGTTAAAGTTTGCATACGTACAGAACGTAAACCGATGGCGGTTATATCACCATACTGACCATCGAAAGTTATACGGTCACCGACCTGGAAGGGGCGATCAACCATGATCATTAAGCCCGCGATAAATGACGCTATTAAATCTTTTATAGCAAAGCCAAATGAAACCGCTAAAGTACCTCCAATAATGCTTAATAACTGCTCATTAATTCTGAAGCTTAGTAAAAACACAGTAATGGCGACGCCAACGTAAATAAAGAACTGTGCAATTGTTTCGATTTTATGAAAGAGCATTCGTTTTTGAGGTATTTGGAGACTGAAGCGTTCAACTAATCGATGCATTAAGCGAAGAATCATAATCGTCAAAATAATTAGCGTTAAAGAAAAAATAACTCCACTGATTCTCACAAAGCGGGTAACTTTACTTAAGCTCAATTCACTGGCTTCATCAGCGCTGGCGGCTATCGTTTTCTTGATTATTTCTGAAGATTCATTTAATGCTTTTATTGGTTGAGAAGACTCAGAGTCAAGATCTGAATCTTTGATCTCCTTATTTTCAATACTTGAGGTTGTGGATGATGACTTTACTTGATCTTTTTTTAGTTCTGAAGAAGCTTCTTCAGCTTGAGAAAAACCATCCTTTTGAACGGGTACTTGAGCTTTAAGATCAGAAAGAGAAAAAAAGAGAAAAATAGTGCTGAGAAATAAAATATATCGCATAATGATTATTTAGATAAAAGGTGTTGACGTTGAAGGATGGTGATAATGGGTCTGAACCAACGAATTGAAATGTGATAAAATTCATTGTGTTCTTCGATAAAACCATGAAACAGTAAAAGGTGAATACAGTCATCGACGAGAGATTTTTTTTCTGCAGATGAGAGCCTTAGATCTTCTTTATTAGTAGAGCCCATTTGAACAATACTGCGTAACACAAAGTAAGTTAAGGCTGGCATGGATTCTAGCTCAGCCAAAGAAGGCGGATTAAATAAGCGAACTTCTATTTTGTCGGAGTTTTTTTGCTTGTATAGTGATAAGTTAAAACAATAAAGCGCAACACTAGGGTTACCCTCAGAGTAATCATTAAGTATACGATAGTAACTGAGGTCCTTTTTTCTACGGCCGTCAATCTGTGGACCATCAAGATGACGTGGAATAACTAAGCCTTGAAAAGAGATGCTATGACCTTGCTCCTTAATCCTGGATGAAATCATTGTTTTTAATTGATGTATTTCCCACTTAGGAAGCTTTGTAACTGATTCAAAAAGTATTTTTTTAGCTCGGACTCTTTTTAAAAACTGCCAGGCTTCACTGTCAATAGAGACAATCCACCTAATAGATTCTTGTTCTTTTCTAATTAATTTGATAAAATCATCGATGACTTCTATGCCGCCAATCTGAGCTTTTTGCACTAAATGGATGTCATCAATGAAAATCACTGCTTTTTGGATCTTATTTTCTTTAGATTCTTTGATGAAGCTCTTCATGTTATCAATAAAATCATTGTTATTGGATCTGGTGCATGAGTAGAATTTTGATTGATAACCTTCGTTCAATTTTTTTTGTAAACGTTGCAGAAAAATAGTTTTTCCTAAGCCGCGTTCACCGCAAATTAGGTTCAAGCCCGTAGGGATTTCCTTTTCGCTAAATTGTTTCAGTTCATCTAAAGCATATTCTTCAATAATAGAAGAATGATTTGTGGAGCTATACATTTGATGGTCGATGAGGGTTAGCCCTTTTTCCTCTTCCATAACAGTCGTTTTTAAAGAAAGAAAAGAAGCCATCATTGGACGAAATATACTGATACTGGAAACGAGAATCAATAGCCACTGGAAGGATCCCTTGATAAAGAAGTAAATAACCCCGATTGCTACTGTTAGCTCAGTATTTATTTTTCCTTGGCTTCTTGCTTTGAGTTTTTTAATAAAAAAGGTTTCATCCTGAATATCATCAAGCATTTTAAGAATACTGAGTTTCCATGCACGTAAAACAAAATAGAAGGCGGCTACTAAGAGGCTTACCAAAAACCAATAAAGCCATGATTGAATCACCCAACAACCAGTCAATGAATTCTCCGCAAGTCTTTTGATAATCAGCGTAAAGGCTATATAAAAAGCAAATATACGTAAAGTTTTCTCTCTTAATTCGGGATGATCTTCTTGATTAAAAACATAGTTCCTTCTATATGCCATCGCGTGACAGACTTGCACTGCTAAACGTGTGAATACATAGACGTAAAATATATTGATGTACATTTTTATGTCAGGGTAGGTGAAGACCGTATATATCGGAGATGATATGACATATACCATTAGGATTCGTTTAATCGCTGGACTCAATCTATTTGAGTACCATAATAAAGCAGATGGATGTTTTTGTTCTTTATTTCCAATCCATTTCAACCATGATTTTAATAGATAAATTAAAAAAAGTGATTTTAAAATGGCTCCAATGAGAGGCAATGGAGAAGTTGTTAAGTCTGTAATAGATTTTTTGAAACGCTTTTTTAAAGTGAGGTAATAAAACTTTAGTTCGAGAGCCAGTTCATTTAATTCACTACGTAATTTTAGAATTGAATAAGCATTAAAATTGTTTAGTGAATGGATATTGATTTTCTTAGTTTCCTGGAAGCAGTAATCACGTGAGGATTGAGCTTGATTGAGTGCAACCACTAAACTATGAAAGACCTCTTGGTATTTTATAGCTGTCTCATCAAAGTTCTGATTGAGCTCTTTAGCTTGTTTGCGCTCATCTTGATAGGATGAATGGACTTGTTTTGATAGTTTTAAGATTTGTACAATGGCATCTTCAATTTTAGGTAGAGTTTGTTCCGCCACTTCTAAGGAGGCATTATTGAGTAATTGTAGTTTTTTAAGTGCTGAAATCTGAGCTTCTAGCTCAAAAGTTAAAACCTTTAATTGTTTAGATTGAGAATGAAAAATCTCCAGCTTCGTTATTTTTGGTGTAGGTTCTTTTTTTTCTATAGATGTATCAATTTCATTCTCGTCTGAAGTGACTTCATCAGGATTTACATTCTCCACTATATTATTAGTGGGCGCATCCGATGAGGGATTGAGCTCTTGGCTTAAAGGTGAGAATGTTATAAAAAAAAGAATAAAACTAAACAGTACTTTCACGTCAGCTCCTATCAGGCTGTTTAAAATATATATAATAAATTAGTGTTAGATTTAAAGACTCACTTAAGTGAAACTCGATTGTTACGTTAATTTCTCGTGAATAATCTGCACGCAGGGTTCTGATCTTCAGGGAAATAAGGGTAGGCAATCTTTTTTAGCTGATCTTCAATATACTGACTGTCATGGTGTTGGATGCCTAGGAAGACACGACCATGAGCGGAAGCGTGATTTCTATAATGAAAGAGTGATATATTGAATTCGGACCCTAAGTCGTTTAAAAATCTGAGTAGGGCACCCGGCTTTTCAGGGAACTGAACACGATAAAAGTGCTCGTCCTCAACTTTTACTTGCCCACCAAGCATGTGACGTAAGTGAAGCTTGGCAATCTCATTATGACTTAAGTCGATATAATCAATCTCCGATTTTTTGAAGTTATTGATGATACCCAAGCGACTTTCGTCACCATTCTTTAATTCTATACCGACAAATAGTTGTGCTTTTTTGGGATTGTTATAGCGATAATTAAACTCAGTGATACTTGAATCCTCCAAAAGCTGGCAGAAACGTCGAAAGCTACCCTTTTCTTCAGGTATAGAAATGGCAAATAAAGCTTCTTTCTCAGATCCTAATTCAGTTCGTTCGGAGATATGTCTAAGGCGACCAAAGCTAGTGTTAGCCCCACTTATTATAGTAACGATACGTTTGTTTTGTAAGTTATTTTCTTTGATGTATTTAACGACTCCTGCAAGGGCCGTAGCGCCTGCTGGTTCCGCAACAACACGAGTTTCTTCAAAAATGGTTTTGATTGACGAGCAAATTTCATCTGTACTTACGGTGATAGCTTCATCGATATTGTCTTTCATTAGTTCGAAAGTTTTGTTACCAATTTTACCAACGGCAATGCCATCGGCAAAAATCCCAACTTCGGATAATTGTACGGGTTCACCTTTTTGGAAAGCTGCTTGGAAACAAGCAGAGTCTTCGCATTCAACAGCAATGATTTTAGTATGTGGACTCAAGTATTTAGTGAAAGTGGCAATGCCTGCGGCAATACCACCACCACCTACGGGAATAAAAATGAAATCAGGTTCATCATTTAATTGCTTGAGGATTTCAACTCCAATAGTTCCTTGGCCGGCAATGACATCCCAATCATCATAGGGATGGATGAAGCTAAGGCCGCGTGATTTCTGGATTTCAAAAGCTTTGAGGCAGGCTTGGTCAAAATTATCTCCATAAAGTATAACTTCGGCTCCTTTCTCAATCACAGAATCGATTTTTATTTGTGGCGTCGTTGTCGGCATGACAATTGTTGCAGGAATATTTAAATGTTTTGCCGATTGGGCAACACCTTGTGCATGATTGCCCGCAGAGGCTGCGATAACTCCTCGCTGAAGCGTGCCTTTATCGAGTTTGCGCATTTTGTTATACGCCCCACGGATCTTAAATGAAAAAACTCCCTGGAGGTCTTCGCGTTTGAGATAAATATGATTGTTAGTTGACTTAGATATCTTAAAGGCTTTATTGAGAGGTGTTTCTACTGCGAGATCGTAGATTTTTGCAGAGAGGATATCTTTAATTATCGAGGAAGGTTTCATAGTTGATTTTGGGCTTAATATCTGCTTGCACAGTTCTTTCTTTGTTAGAGGGAATAATTTATGAATATTTATTATTAAAACTTCTTTATAAAGAATAGAAGTCATGTTACTGTCAGCGCAATCATTTAATAAAAATTTTATACATTTTGCAGGATATTTTAATATGTCAGAAAATAAGACAAATATTTTAGAAATTGAAAGTGCCGTTGTACGCTTCGTAGGCGATTCAGGCGATGGTATGCAGTTGACAGGTAATCAATTTACCGATACATCAGCAGTCTCTGGGAACGATGTTGTTACATTTCCAGATTTCCCTGCGGAGATTCGCGCTCCTGCTGGTACAGTTGGTGGCGTATCGGGTTTTCAAGTTAATTTCAGTTCAAACCCCGTTACATCTCACGGCGATGCTCCAGATGCTTTAGTAGCCATGAATCCAGCAGCATTAATCACTAATGTAAAAGATCTCAAGCACGGCGGACTTTTAGTAGTCAACTCAGATTCATTTGGCCCTATTGATTTACGTAAAGCTGGTATAGAGAGCAACCCCTTAGATAAAGACACCGTACTTCACGAAACTTATCAAGTTGTTGAAGTCGGAATGACAAAATTAGTGCAGACAGCTTTAGAGAATGTTGATCTCAAAGCTTCAGAGAAAAAACGTTGTAAAAACTTTTTTGCACTGGGCCTTATGTACTGGGTTTATGATCGTTCTTTAGATTTCTCTAGGAACTGGATCAAAAAGAAATTCGCTAAAAAACCAATTTTAATTGACGCCAATACAATTGCTCTCGAAGCTGGTTATGCTTATGGTGAAACGATTGAGCTTTTCAATAATCGTTACACGATCAAAAGCTCTGAAATGCCTTCAGGAACTTATCGTCAAATCACAGGGAATAGTGCTTTAGCTTATGGTTTAACTACGGCAACTTTTACGAGTGGTTTAAAACTTGTTTATGGTTCATACCCCATTACTCCAGCGTCAGATATTTTACATGAGCTAGCAAAACTCAAGCATTATGATGTTCGTACGGTTCAAGCAGAGGATGAAATTGCCTCAATTGGTGTCGCTTTAGGGGCTTCTTATGCCGGCGCTTTAGGTGTAACTGCTACTTCAGGCCCTGGCTTATGTTTAAAAACTGAATTCCTTGGCCTCGCAGCAATGGTTGAGTTACCATTAGTAGTGGTTAATGTTCAACGTGGTGGTCCATCAACGGGCTTACCTACGAAAACTGAACAATCTGACCTTCTCTTAGCGATGTACGGTCATAATGGTGAGATTTCTATTCCCGTCATTGCAACAAAATCTCCTGTAGATTGTTTTCATGTTGCACGTGAAGCGGTACGAATTGCAGTTGAATACATGACTCCAGTTATTGTTCTTTCGGATGGCTTTGTTGCCAATAGTTCTGACCTTTGGAAAGTTCCAGATATAAAAACTCTTGATAAAGTTGACGTAGAGTTCTACGATGGTGATGCAGAAGGCTATGAAGTATTTGCTCGTGATGAAAAGGGTGCTCGTAAATGGGTTATTCCTGGAACAGCAGATTTACAGCACACTCTCACAGGTCTAGAACACAATACTTTAGGTGATATTTCTTATGATGGTCAAAACCATCAGAAAATGACTTTAGAACGTGCAGAGAAAATTCGCAATATAGCGAAATCCTTACCGTCACTAGAAGTGATGGGACCCGATTCAGGTGATGTCCTCGTTATTGGCTGGGGTGGTACTTTTGGTAGTATTTGTGCCGCAGTTAATGAATTGCGTAAAACGCATAAAACTCTTGCTTATACTCATCTTACGCATTTAAATCCTCTTCATAATGATTTAAAAGCTCTTATGTCGCGCTTCAAGACAGTTGTTGTTGTCGAAATTAACCTTGGTCAACTTCATAAAATTATTCGCTCAGAATTTGCGATTGACGCAGAATTGATTTGTAAGATAGAAGGTAAACCCTTCCTCGTTTCTGAACTTGTTAACAGTATTAGTGAGTACCTTTAATTATGTCTGAGAAAAAATACACTAAAAAAGATTTCACATCTGATAAGCTTGTTAAGTGGTGTCCAGGTTGTGGCGACTATGCCATTCTAGCGGCTGTGCAAAAAACGATGGCCGATCTTGGTCGTCCAAAGGAAGAGCAGGTTGTTATTTCAGGTATTGGTTGCTCAAGCCGTTTTCCAATTTATATGGATACCCATGGTTTTCATACTATTCACGGTCGTGCACCTGCAGTTGCAACGGGTGTGAAAGTTGCAAATCCGGACTTAGATATTTGGTTAGTTACTGGTGATGGTGATGGTTTATCAATCGGTGGTAATCACCTTTTACATGCTATTCGTCGTAATGTGAATATGGTTGTTCTATTATTTAATAATAAGGTTTACGGCTTAACTAAAGGACAATACTCTCCAACTTCTGAAGTAGATACAGTTACTAAATCGACTCCTTATGGTTCAATAGATCAGCCTCTCAATCCATTAGCTTTTGCTTTGAGTGCAGGTGCAACTTTTGTCGCACGTACTTATGATACTAATCCTAAGCATATGCAGCACGTCTTTTCCGAAGCTCGTAAACATCGTGGCCTCTCTTTTGTCGAGATATATCAAAACTGCGTGATTTTCAATGATGGTGCACATGATAATGTACTTGAAAGAACAATTCGTAGTGAACGTCTTGTAGAATTAATGGATGGCGAAAAACTTATCTTTGGTAAAGAAAAAGATAAATGCTTAGTTTTTGATGGTTTAGAACTTGCTGTTCGTCAAGTAGCTGACGTCAATGAAGATGATATCATAACACATGATATTGCTAAGACTAATGCAACTTACGCCAAAATCCTCGCTGATATCCAATCAGAAGCAATACCAGCTCCTATCGGTATTTTACGTCAGGTTGAAAGACCTGTGTATAACGATGCAGTTATCCAGCAAAGTGAAGATGTAAAAGAAAAGCATGGTGTAGGTGATCTACAGAAACTCCTCGATGGCAGTGCCTCATGGGAAGTGAAGAGTGACGCTCATCCAATAGAAGAACTGTTTACGAGCTTCGCTCCGTAAGCTTTTTTACATCATTCAAAAAAGGCCTCCATGTGAGGCCTTTTTTTTGTCTTCAATAAAATTTCAAAGCAGGTGATCCGCTTTCGTTAATAAATAGCGCAAGCCTTCAGGACTCGTGACTTCATGACCTTTATTTTCATAAAAAAAGACCTCTAGAAGAGGCCTTTTTAAATTTTATACTAATGACTTGATATGATTTTCATTACATCAAATTAAGGAAGTCGGGTATGCGCCCTATATAATATAAGTAAGAAACAAAGACCATTATACAAAAGAAAACGTAAACAGGGAAAGCCATCCCGCCACTTTGGCGTCTTATGGATTTATTCGCTGCTTGAGTATGCTGAACAGTAGCTTTATTGGCTTTGATAGCATTAGGGTTCTTTTTCTTCTTAGGTTTCTGTGGAGCATCATTATCCAAAGCTTTATCAAGCCTAGATATTAACTGCTCCCAGCTTTCGTATCTGTCACTAGGATTCTTAGCAGTCATTTTTGAGATGATATTTTGGATCTTAGCGGAGAATTTCTGATTAGGTGCGAGCTCACTTAAAGAAGGAATTGGAGCAGATACTTGCATCTGTAAGACTTCTTGTGGTGTCCCTTGGAAAACTCTCTTTCCAGTTAAAGCATAAATCATTGTTAAACCAAGAGAATACATATCCGTGTGAAAGTCGACTTCTTTCATTGTAGCTTGCTCAGGGCTCATGAAATCGGGTGTGCCATTTATGTAACCAGAATCATCGATACCACCTTGCATAGCTAAGCCAAAATCCATAACGAGGTAGCGTCCTTTAGTGTTGTAGCGTATATTTTCAGGTTTGATATCCCTATGGATCATATTGTGGTCGTTCCAGGCATAGGATAGTGCCTGAGCAATTTCTTTTGCTAATTGAAAACTTTTCTTTTCATTGAGCTTTTTTTCTTTATCGACTATGTCAGAAAGATCTGAGCCTTCTACATATTGCATCGTAATGAAAAAAATGTTATTTTTACAACCAGCATTATACGTGGTGACAATATTCGGGTGTTGTAAAGCCGCTGAGTTTTGTACTTCTTTGATAAATAAATCAACAGTACCTTCGGCATGTAGTTGATCAGGGCTAATAGTTTTTAAAGCTACCTGGCGGTTCATCAGTAGGTGTTCTGCCAAATAAACAAAACCCATAGAACCTTTACCTATAAATTCTTTAATTATATGATCATCTATGATGTTGCCAACTTCCAAAGACTCTTGAAGTGGAATCGGGAATTCACTAGAGCAACTAGGACAATTTACAGTATGACCACATTCTGCGCTGTCTGCGGCAAACATTTCTGAACATGAAGGGCATGATACTTTTATGAGCATATCAGTTTCCAAATAAGTATTTTAAATTCTTTTAAATTCTAGCATAGATTAGTAAAAAAACTATTAAATAAGAGCTCTATCAGCTCTGATTTGAGGTGGATTTTCATTTTTTCATTCTAAAGACTATGATGATTTTGGGATCATAGTTCACTTAGCTATATACTAATCAAATTATTGTTCATACTGTCTTGTACCCATTATCGCACTACCAATACGCAAAATACTTGTTCCAGAGGCAATGGCTTCTTCGTAGTCACCAGACATACCCATGCTGAGTTTTGCTTTATCACTAAAATATTTTTCATGCAGTACACTGAGCTCTTTTAATTCATTGAACACGCTTAGATTTTCGTCTTTACTCGCACTCAGAGGTCCCATCGTCATGAGACCTAATAAGTTAATATTCTCGAGTTGTGAACATTCAATTAAAAGTTTTTCTAAGGAAAGGGAACTAATACCGCTCTTTTGAATTTCTCCCGTGAGATTTACCTGAATGAAGATATTGATTGTTTTAGCTTCTTCTCCAGCAATACGACTAATGCGTTGGACGAGAGCACTATTATCGACGGAATGGATAGTCTGAGCTACTTGAATGGCTTGGCGAACTTTATTTGATTGTAGTGGACCAATTAAGTGCCAATGAATGTCACTGGGTAAATCCTGAGCTTTTTCAATCATTTCTTGAACGCGATTTTCTGCAAATTCTTTGACTCCGTGATTGTATAAAGCATAGACTTTATCGGCAGGGTGATTTTTACTTACAGTCAGTAGTTGGATATCATCTAAAGTACGCTGATGCTTCTTTGCGGAATCTGCGATTTCTAACTTTACCGCATCATATCTAGCTGGGACCTTTTGATTTTCGTGAAGACTTTCGAGGATATGTTTAACCATGAAACAAGAGTTATCTGCAACCAAAGGAAGCAGGGTGTTAAAATCGCACGCAGCATTGCCGTCAGCGCGATCGGAGATTGTTCTAAGTACAATGAAGGGGACTTTGTGTCTAGAGGCAACAAAGGCGAGGGCAGCACCTTCCATTTCAACCGCATCACCTGCTAACTCATCGGTGAAATAAGGTTTGACGTGGTCATGAGTAATAAATTGATCCCCAGTAAGGATTCGACCCTGATAGATTTTATGATTATCTGTTTTGAATGAGGTGGCCATCTTAGTTAAAAAATCACAGGCATGAAAAACTTTTTCACCCGTGTAGGGGATTTCTCCACGTTCAAAACCCAAAGCATTAAGTTCTAAATCATGCTGAATGAATTCTGTTCCAATGACTACATCACCAGTATCAAACTGTTTATTGAGTGCACCCGCAACCCCAGTGAAAATAAAGTAATCGGGCTTCCATGTATCACAGATATGCTGAACAAGCATGGTGGCTTGCACTTTTCCTATTCCAGAAAGACTTAAAAGGCAGTCAATATCTTCGAACTTACATTGCTGATATTGGAAAGGTCCATGCTGAAGTTCTTTGATGTCGCTCAGTAAAGTTTTAAGTTTTTCCAGTTCTTCTGGAAGTGCACCTATAATGGCCACACGAGTACGAGGTGAAGGCATAATTGAGTCCTGAAATAAAATTATAATTTTGCTATTATACTCTCATTTCTTGATAGGGAAAAAGTCTCTGGCTTATTCTTGATGATAAACTGAAAAGTGATTTTATTATTTATTTAAATAATGAGAGTCAAGAAGGTCAGCTTAATCTGTTTACTTGCGCTAAAAAAGCCACTTTTTATAAGAGAGCATTAGTCAATCTCACACCGTCTTATAAATTCATTCATCTTAATAATATTTACAGGAGTATAAAATGTCACATACTGAGAAAATTTGGTGGTTAGAAGAGAATGAACTTGGTGGAATGCCAAAGCCCCCCATAGAATCTATCCCCGACTTAAAAAAAGAAGGACTCGGTGCTGTAGCTTCTTTTTTAGAAGGCAAAGACAATTTGGAAGAGTATGAGCGAAACGGTTTAAAATGCTTTTGGAGTGCCATTGAAGACGATGAAGCGCCTTCGCTTAATCAAGTCAAAGACTTTGTTAAGTTTGTGGATGAAATGAAATCTGAAGGCTTAGCTTTAGCTGTGCATTGTAAAGGTGGGAACGGTAGAGCAGGGACAATGTTGGCCGCATATTACATCTCTAAAGGCCAAGGTGTTCAAGAGGTTTTAAGCTTTATGCGAAAGATCAATCCACGAGCAGTAGCTACAAAAACTCAAGAAGATTTTTTAAATTCATTGTAAGTCAAAGATTTCCGTAAATGCATTCATTTTTATACACTGATGATATCGCTGTTTTCTCTCCTCAAGAAAATATCAGTTCAGGATCATCTATTGCCGTAATTAAAGATATAAAGGCCAACAAATCACTGCCCTCTGATTTTGAAATGTGTCCTACTTTTTCTTTTTCCGAGCAAGCCTATATCACGATGTCAAAAGTTAATGAAGAAGGAACTTTTCCGCGACGTCAACGGACGGTCTTTCCTTGCTTAAAAAATTATGATTTTTATGGAGCTGGAGAGCAACTGGGCAAACTACGAAAGAATGGTGAAGTTTTAGCGGCCTATAATCGTGATAACTTTATGTATAAGCAAGGGCAGAACCTTTATCAAGCACACCCGTGGGTGCTTGCCGTTGGCCCCAAGGGTGAGAGTTACGGCTTTTTAGCAGACAGCCATAGTCGTGGGGAAATAGATCTACGTCAAGATAAAGTTTGTTTTGAATTCGAAGGTGAGGCTCATCGAGTTTTTGTATTAAGTGCGAATAGTCCCCAAGGGGTCCTGAAAATGCTAGCTGATTTGATTGGAAAAATCACCTTGCCACCTAAATGGGCTTTGGGATATCAACAATGCCGTTATTCCTATATGGATGATCAGGAAGCTAAATCTATTATTGATAATTTCCGTAAGCGTGACTTAGCCTGTGATGTAATTTGGTTTGATATTGATTACATGGATAAGTACAAGATCTTTACTTTTGATTCAAAAGCTTTTCCTGATCCTCAAGCAATGAATGATTATGCACACGCAAACAATTTTAAAACAGTGTGGATGCTTGATCCTGGAGTGAAAATCGAAAAGGATTATGCTATCTACGAAGAACTCCATAAAAAGGGATTTTATCTCCAAGTAGATGCCGAAACTAGGCATAAGTCTCAAGTATTTAAGGCCACTGTCACAGCTAGTTCAAATAATGATTATGTAAATTCACTGATCGATGGAGATCTTAGTCAATCTTGGCAGGCTTCAAAAGAAAATACTAAAGTTCAGATAATGATTGATTTAGCGGCCTTATGTGAAGTTTTAACAGTAGATCTATACTGGTCATTAGATTATCCCGAAAATTACAAAGTTTATACTTCAAGAGATTCAAAAAAATGGGACTTATTGGGCATAGAAAAAGCCCATGTCTCAGGTGGACTTCACAGCATTAAAGCGACGCGGCAAACTCAAGCACAATATTTAAAAATTCAATATCCCCAAGAGAATCAAGTTTATTGTTTAGATCAAATCATGTTCAATGGAGAGAGTTTTAAAGCTCTAAAAGATATTGCGGTAGATAATATGTTTGTAGGCAATGTCTGGCCTGGACCTTGCGCCTTTCCCGACTTTACGAATCAAGAGTGTAACGATTGGTGGTCAAAACTATTTCCTGAATTCATATCCTTTGGAATAGATGGGGTATGGAATGATATGAATGAACCTGCAGTATTTGGTGGGGGCCCTCAAATGACGGCGCCTGATCAAGTTAAACATTCTGGTGGCTTAGGAATTAATGATACGACCTTGAAAGCGGACTCACATAGTAATTATCATAATGCTTATGGAATGCTCATGGCTAAAGCTAGTCGTGAAGGCATGCTTATGGCCCAGAAAGATAAACGTCCCTTCGTACTCACTCGAGCTAATTATTTAGGTGGACATCGCTATGCGGCGACTTGGACAGGAGATAACTGTTCAACAAAAAAACACATGAAGCTAGCAACGCCAATGTGTTTAAACTTATCTCTGTCAGGGCAAGTTTTTGTAGGTCCTGACCTTGGTGGTTTTGCAGGAGATGCCAATGCTAGTTTATTTGCAGAATGGATGGCTATAGGTGTCTTTTATCCTTTCATGCGTGGACATTCATCTAAAGGAACTAATCGCAAGGAACCTTGGGCTTTTGGCGAGGCTATAGAGCAATCCTGTCGGATATCATTACAACGCCGCTATCGTTTATTACCTTATTTATACAGCTTATTTTGGAGAGCAGAGAGTAGTGGTATGGGAATTATGCAGCCCGCATTTTTTGCCGATCTCACAAATCGTTCGCTCAGAAAAGAGGAAAATAAATTTCTACTTGGAGATGATCTACTTATTGTTCCTAACTGGGATAAAACTAAACGTTTCCCCAAAGGTAAGTGGAAGCGAATCTCACTAGTAGAAGGCGATTTAGATGATCAGTACCAAGCCAGTGTTTATTTGCGAGAGGGAGCCATTTTAGCTCTTGGGGAAAGCGTGAATTATACTGAGGCACAAAATCCCTATAAGCTAGACTTAATTATAAACCCTGATGAAAATGGCGCTGCAAGCACGAGTATTTATGTAGACGAAGGAGATGGATGGGCTTATAAAGAAGGTGAATTTGAAGTTTTTAAACTCAATTATGAATCAGGGAAATTGAAAAAGTCATCTCCTAAACTTAATATTCTAGATGTCCAGGTTTTAGCTTAGTCATTTTAACTATAGATACTTAATTTTTTTGTGATGTTATTACAATTCCTTCGTGATGCGGCATAATAGCTATTCGTGATATTAGAATGAGTTCTAGAAGTCTTGGGGTGGTTTGAACCCTGTTTTCGTAAAATAACTACCTGAAGTTTATCTATAATGATTTCAACAGATAAAGAAATAGCTCTAATATAATTCATCATCAGTTCATAGTAGTCTCTTTGTTTTCGAGACATGTAGCGGTGATGTTTTTTATGTGCCATAACACTAGACTCTTTCAAGTCATCAATAGTCACTTTAAGTGCCTGGGCATCAATGAGAATTTCAGAATAATGTTGAGGTGAGTTTACTAGGCGGGTTAAATTAGCTTTAATCCCTTGAGTTTTCTTTTTAACCAAGTAATGAATTTTATTATAGTTTTGGAAAATTAATTTAGACCGTTCTTCTAGATTAATTAACTCTTCTGCTGATTGCGTATTTTGAGATTTAATTATTGATTTGATTAAGTGGTTTTTTAATGGTTTCATTCTAATAACTCCAAAGTTTTATAAACGATCAATGCTCATTTGTAGATAGATGATTTGAGTAGATTTTTTAAATCTGTAAAAATTCTATATAGAAATGTCCTTGTGTTTTTGGCTTATTGTCATTAAACATCTTTGTTTTAGCGCTCTTTCTAATTATTAATATTTCATTAATGTATGCGAATTTAAACTGAATAAAATACAAACTTAACCAAATATTAATAATTATGATGGTTTTATTTACGATTCCTAGATCATAACATGATGAAAAGAGTGATTATGGATTAATTAGAAGCCCTGTGATTGAGGAATAGGTTCTGTCTGAATCAATTCACAGTGACTTAATAGGTAAGCGTCAATTGAGCTGAATATTTGAATGCCTATTTCGAAAAAAAGTCTATTTCTTCCAGTTTTGTGGTAGGAGTTCCATTAAATTTTCTTTTGGGTGATCAATGATTCTCCTGAGCACATCCTCTAAGTATTCTTTTGGATTGATACCCAGCTTACGACAAGTCTGGATTAAGGAGATGATATTGGCAGCCGCTTGGCCGCCTTTTTCACTGCCGAAGAAAAGCCAGTTTTTTCTACCAATAGTAAGCGGACGAATAGCGCGTTCACTCACATTGTTATCTATGCGAGCATCCGGATAAGCAAGAAAAGCTTTAAATGCTTCTTGCCGTTTAAGTAGGTACTCCATTGCCGTTTTAAGTTTGCCTTTGGGCTCACATGCTTTGTAGTAATGATCTTGAATCGTCTTTAATAGAGCTTCAACAAAAGGCTTTGTTTTCCTATTGCGAAAGCTCTGTCGCTTTGCCGAAGTACCAAGCGCCCAAGCATCCTGTTCGAGTTCAAAGAGCTTATCCATCAAAATAAGCACTTGTTTACAGAATTCGTTTGGATTGGGTGTGTCAAAAAACTTACGCCTGGCATGAGCCCAGCAAGCCTGCCAATCGATACCATCAAGCTTATCCATTTTTTCATACGCAGCAAAAGCATCGGCATGAAAAACTCCTTGAAAGTCTTTCATTCGATCTAATGTATGGGAGTGTGAACGGTCTTTGGTGAATTCGAACCAAACGAGAGGAGGGTCTGGACCATCGCCGCCGACATAAACCCAAATCCGACCTTCTTGAAGCTTACCTTTACCTTTTGTTTGAAGCTTAACAGGGCTGTCATCTGTAAAAACTCTTGATGAGTTTAAAATTTGATCTCGTAATAAATCACCTAAAGGTTGGAGAGTTTTTCCTAACTGGAGAACCCAGTTGGAAAGCGTTTGTCGCGCAATAGTAAGTCCATCTCGTTTGAATTGCTCTTCGATACGATAAAGAGGTAAATGGTCGGCATATTTTGAAATGAGTATATGTGACAACAAGCTCACATCAGCACGACAGCCTGTTATCGGATGGCTGGGAACTAGAGCGGAGATAACTCCTGCCTTGGGCTTATTTGGAATATTGTATTTACGTACACGAGTCTCTATGACTTTGTAACGACCATGAACATAAACAAGTTTTTCTGATGTATCGAATCCCATGAGTTTCAGTTCTACACCAGTTATGGGATCAACTTTTTCATCTTCGGGCAAATCAATGATTTTAATTTCGCGTTCAGCATTCTCAGGGAAATTGAAATGCGTAAAGGGCTTGCGTTTCTTCTTCTTTTTTAGGGTATTTACTTTGGGTTCTTCATCTCTTTCTGGTGAATTTGAATCGCCCAGATCCTTAAGGTATTCAGTCCACTCAGGAAAAGTATCTGAGTTATCAAAGACTACAGTCTCTTTTTTACGACCATACAGCTGGGCTTTTAGATAGGTGTTTTCCTCTTCTAAAAACACAACTTTTTTGGTGAGGTCTGAGATAGTTTTAGTCATGAAATAATATAGCATAACCCCATGATTTTTCAGCTATAAAACCAGGCTATTTGATCTTAAAATAGGCCCCTTTACAGCAGTGGATCATTAGCAGAAATTCCCGAAAACTAAGCTCAGTTTTAGCTTCGGACATGTCGCTAAAAGTTCCGCGCTCCAACTGTTTATTGAAAATACAAAAACCACCTTCATCCCAGTAGAGACCTTTCAATAAATTACGCCGTCGATTTATGAAAAGGTAGACATCTCCTGCAAAGAGATTTTCCAGATTACTTAACGCGGTTAAGCCATTGAAGCCTTTGCGGAGGTTCACGGGTTCGGGATGTAGTTTTAACTTACGATCTTTAAAATATTCTAACATTGTATCTCCTGGGGTAAGCCCAGACTCTAATTCAACTACTCTCCCTCGGGATATGGTTCAAATTGCCCTTTACCTTAATAGCTATGTCTTTAGGAGCTAAAAACAAAGTATAAATATTTTAGCTAGTGTTTATTAAAAACTAAAACCAAAGCAGATCCACAGGACTTTAGTATATGGTCTGAGTTAATTCAGTGTGCAATAAAACTACTGAACTAGAAGTTTATCTAGCGATTCGAATTTGGGTTCTGCGATAGCTTTGATAGGGGTATTAGGTATATCATGTAAAATCTTTATTTTTGTCCGATAAGTTTTACTTTCATGAGCTTCTAGAATTCCTACTCTACCTAATTTTCTTTCGTGACTACGGTTTTGGTAGTAACTAGTTCCCAGTGTGATATAACTTTCTTTAAGAACTGATATATATGGCAGTGAGTCTTGTGAAAAACTTAGGTATTTGTCTCCGGTCTCAAGAAGGAGTAACTGATCGCTGTCATAGTTTAGTGCAGTTATAGCAGGTAGTGGCTTAGTGTTATCCCAATTTACATAGTCACTTTCTTTTGATGATAAGAGAGGAAATATACTTTTGTAATTAGGATAGATAGTGGTGGATGGAGGAGTTTTGATAAGGTAGGAGAATTGAACTTCTTGTACCTGATCACTTGGATTTTTAATGACTTCTTTGAGCTCAATAGTATGACTATCTAGATTAAAGCTAAAGGAACTCTCCAAATGAAGTTCTCCTTGAGTCGTTTTTTCCTTACTCAAGCTGATGATATGTAGAGAATTATTTCTCTTAAATCTATATGAGTAGGGCGCTTTTTTATATATGGCCCCATGTTCAAAAACTTGAAACTGATGATCTGTGCTTGCGGGGCCAGTAGAGCTAATTCCACAACGCTTAATTTCTATATTGGCAATCTTTATCTCTGGATAGAGTTGATAGAGCTCATTATCGACTTCGAGAGTGATTCTTTCACCATCTTTTATGATCTGCCATGAATGATCCTTGTAACTACCGTTCTCTTCCCAATAATTTTCTTCGAGTATAGCTTCAGATACAGGAGCACAAGAAGATAATATTATCAGGCAGGTGATCAAGCTAATTAATATTCTACTCATATTATATTAGCTTTGTAGTTCTTCTATTTCATCAATTTCTTTAGGGCAGCTCGCAGTTAGATTCTCGTATGAATTTTCGAGGACGTGAATATCATCCTCTATGCGAATTCCAATTCCCCGCCAATAGGGATCAACTGTTTGGTCATTCTTAGGTATATAAATACCAGGTTCAATAGTCACTACCATACCACTTTTAAGTTGTGAGACTTTTCCTGTATTACGGTATGAGAAGGAGGAGTCACTTACATCATGTACATCTAGGCCTAAATGATGGCTCACGCCATGAGGCACATATGTTCTAAAAAGTTTTTTCTCCATAGCTTCTTCAAATGAAGCTTTAATGATTCCCAAATCACAAAGTTCTTGGCAAGAAAGCTCTTGAGTCAGAGAATTTAATTCAAATAAAGAACTCTCGGTATTAATCTTGGCGAATACTTGTTTCTGAACCCGTAAAGTGGCTTGGTACAATTCTTTGGCTGCAGGGCTAAATTTTCCCTTGGCAGGGAATACTCGAGTGATATCAGCCGCATAGTTCAAATAAGAACTTCCGCCATCGACAAGGATACAATCCGAGTCTTTGTAAGGCTGATCATTTAAAATATAGTGTAGACATGTGGCATTGGCACCGGCGGCAACAATCGGCGGATAGGCCATGTCGGGCTGACCATTCATGGCACAAAAATAGCGAAACTCTGCGTCTAATTGACTTTCATTTGAGTATTTTGAAGCTGATTGCATAAGGTGCTTATGGGCCATTGAAGAAACTTGAGCCGATTTTCTCATACAATCTAAATCAAAGTCATTTTTTATAATCCGCAAATCGTGGATCTGAGTTCTCAGCCCTTCCTTACTCATGGATTCACTATAAGTTTCGAGTAGAATATTGAGTTCGTCCAATAAAGGACTAAGGAAATGTGGTAGGTGATATAAGACTTTCCGATTCCCAATTAAATGGGGAAGCTGTTTTGCTAAGTCCTTATGAGAATAGGCTTGGTCAGCTTCAAATAGATCTTTTGCCCCTTCTATACCATGGCGTGGACCATCCCAGAGTTCTTTCAGTGGGTCTTTAGGTGGGACGAAGAGGGTGAAGCTCTGATTAGCAGTATCCAAAACAAGTATTGAATCTGCTTCAGGGTAGGCGCACAAATAATTAAAATCCGAGTCCTGCCGAAATAAGTAATGGACATCTGAATTTTTTTGACGTAAAAAATTTCCTGGAATTATAAGGATTTCATCCTCATAATTTGCCAGGAGATTTTTTCTATTTTGAGCACAAGCTCTAAGTTGAGCTGAGCTAGGGATCATTACTTAATAAACTCTGCGTATTGTTCCGCAGTCATAAGTTTTTCTACAGAAGCTTGACTTACACCAGACAGTTTAAAGATCCATCCTTTAACTTCGGCATCTTCATTAATAATTTCTGGTTCGTCTTCCAAAATTTCATTAACTTCAATGATTGTTCCGGCTACAGGTGCATAGATATCTGAAGCTGCTTTCACAGATTCAACTACACTTACCGCTGCGCCTGCATCGACACTTTCATCTGTCTCAGGCAATTCAACAAAAGTTACATCGCCCAATTCGGCGGCTGCATGTACAGAAATACCAATAGTAGCGATGTCGCCTTCGAGATTGACCCATTCGTGATCTTTAGAAAAATATTTCATCTTTGTTCCATTTAGTTATTTATTAGTTTTCCTAAAGTAACTCAAAAGTTTTGACCTGCCATATGTATTAACTAAGACTACAATATTTTTTAGCTTTAATTCTCATTAAACTTGAAACTACTTAAAAACAAGGACTAGTTTAAGTAAGTAAATCGCTTCATTCTCGCACAGTTTATAGCTCTGTGTTTACATATGTAAATTTAATTATTTTAGGAATATCATTATGAGTCGCTTTGGAGTTCTTTTAGATATTGATGGAGTGCTCTGTAATCCATCGGGTTTAATGTTAGGAGCAGCTGAATTTGTTGATGAATTAGTAAAGAAAAATATCCCCTTCATGTGCCTAAGCAATAACTCATTAAAAAAACGAAGTGAAATGTCCCAGCATTTAAAAGATCTAGGTTTAGCAGTAAAAACTGAACAGATTTACACAAGTGCAATGGCCACTGCACGTTTTTTGGCACAACAGAAAAAGAATGCTCGAGTCTATGTGTTGGGAAGTGGAGGCTTATTGACGGCTTTAGAAAAAAATAATCTTATGATTGTAGAGGATAAGCCGGATTATGTAATTGTGGGTGAAGGACGAGACTACAGCTTAGAGGTTGTTGATCAAGCGATTAAATTTTTGAATGAAGGAGCTCGATTAGTTACGGTCAATATGGATAACCAGCGCTCTACAGCATTTGGTTTACGTAGTGGTTGCTGTTCTATCGTAAAACTACTTGAAGATGAGACTAATAAAAAAGCCTTAAATTTAGGAAAACCCAGTCCGCTGATGCTTAGGTCTGCTCGCAAGTTACTGGGGATGAGAGCCTCTTTTACAGTCATGATTGGAGATCACATGGATAATGATATTTATGGTGGGATTCAGCTCGGTTATTATAGTATCATGGTCATGAGCGGTAGAGCCTCTGCAGAAGAAATGAAAAATTACTCATTCATGCCAGATAAAGTTATTGGCAGCCTGGGTGAATTGTCAGTGACAGAGCTAGAAACTATTATAGATGACAAACCCATTGACGAAGACTACTTAATCACTTTTGGATAGAAGATAAAAACTCTTTAACTTTACTCAAGGAGTTCATAGGTTGTTTACAGCTATAATTTTGGCAAATATAGATGCTCACTTTATTATCGATCATTACCATGTTTTTTGTGTAGGGAGCTAATTTATCCATCTCTGGATCATGTTCTTTTTTGACGAGAACAACTTTATTAGGTGAAAACTTAGAATTGATCAAAGTTAGAAATTCATTGGCTTCCGAAATATCCTTTTTGACGACTATAACAAATTCATAGCTATCCGCAGTTTTAAAGTCCCAAGCAGTCATTAATTGACTATAGCCAGGAGGATATTTATTGACTTGCTTTGCAAAGCTCGCAAAGATGGAATCTGAATAATTTAATAGATTCGTCTGAGCAGTCAATTTACTGATTACCTGGAGATTTAAGGCTGCAATTGAATTGCCCGACGGAATGGCACCGTCGTAGATCTCTTTAGGACGTACGATAAGTGGCTCACCATCCTTTGCAGTAATAAAAAAAGCGCCATTCGCATTATCGTAAAATAAATCTATCATCATTTGGTTGAGACGAATAGCATGAGCAAGATACTTTGGATCGAAGTTAGTTTGATAGAGTTCTAATAAACCCCAAACAAAAAAACTGTAGTCATCTAAGTGAGCGGGTAGGCCAGCTTTTCCTAGACGAGAACGTTTGAGTAAACGTCCATTAGCATCGCTTACATGGTCTAAGATATAATCGGCGGCAGATTGTGCCATTTCAGTATATCTATCATCTGTAAAGGCACGCGCGCTTTTTGCGAGGGCCGCAATCATGAGGCCATTCCAGTCGGTCAATATTTTATCATCTTTTAAAGGATGGATACGCTTAGCACGATGGCGAAATAAGACCTTTCTCGAGTTCTCTAAATCCAGGCTCAAAGTTTCGATCACTGTATTATTGGCTTTTGCATATTCAGTGATTCTCAAGTTTTGGTGAGGTATATTATTTACGGAAGTATGGCCGCTAGCCTCGTCAATGAAATTGCCTTTGGAGCTGATCTTATAGAAATCGCAAAAGCGCTCTCCGCTTATACTTCCGAGAATAGATAATATTTCACTTTTACTCCAAACATAAAACTTACCTTCCACACCTTCGCTATCAGCATCTTCGGCAGAATAGAAAGCGCCTTTAGGCGAAGTCATGTCACGAGCGACATACTTGATCACTTCTTTGGCAGTTAATTTAAAATCTTCAATTTTAGAGTTTTCCCAAGCTTCTGTATAGGCAATAATATGCATGGCCTGGTCATAGAGCATTTTTTCGAAGTGGGGAAGTAGCCATTCTTCATCTGTGGAATAACGGTGGAAGCCAAAGCCTATTTGATCGTAAATCCCTCCCATGCGCATTTTTCTTAATGTCAGTTCAAGCATTTTTAAGATTTCGGGATCATTCGTGTTTTTATACAAACGTAAAAGTAAGCTTAAATTATGTGGTGAGGGAAATTTGGGTTTCGTCGAAAAGCCTCCATTGATTGGGTCATATCTCTTCTTGAAGTAGTTTAAAGATCTCTGTAAAACATCTTTATCTAAAACACTTTTCTGATCACTGGTACCAATCGTGTTTTGCATATGTTTTACTATTGACTCAGCCGAGTCTTCTATTTTTTTACGGTCGGAACTCCACGATTCGCTAACTTTAGGTATGAGCTCTAGTATTCCTATTCGTCCAGACTGACTCTTCTTGGGGAAATAAGTCCCTGCAAAAAAAGGTTTTTTCTCAGGTGTCATGATTATCGTGAGTGGCCATCCACCAGATCCAGTTAAGGTTTGGCATACGGCCATATATACATTATCTATATCGGGTCGCTCTTCGCGATCGACTTTTATACAAACGAAAGCTTCATTCATCAATTTTGCGACTTCAGCATCTTCAAAGGATTCGTGCTCCATAACGTGACACCAATGACATGTGGAATAACCGATGCTCAAAAAGATGGGTTTGTTGAGTTTTTTTGCAGTATCGAAGGCTTCTTGTCCCCAAGGATACCAATTTACAGGGTTGTATTGATGCTGTAAAAGATAGGGACTCGATTCTTGGCCGAGGCGATTTTTCGTCTGATTTTCATTATCTGCAAAGCTCATGAAACTTAAGTAGCTAATGAATACAAGGAAGAGTTTGATAAGCAGGCACCTCAATTAAATATATAAAAAAACACTTGTGAGACTAAGCTTACACAAGTGTTTATCAGAAAAATGTATTAGTAATTTATTCCTCGGCTACTTTATAGCCTATACCTCGGACAGTCATAATATTAGAGGCAAACTCACCGACTTTTCTTCTGATCGAGAGAATATGCACATCGACAGTTCTTTCCGTAATAATGACGTCTTCACCTCGAATTTTTTCTAAAATGGCTTCACGTGAATAAACGCGACCAGGGTGCTTACAGAGAAAGAAAAGTAATTTGTATTCAACTGGAGTCAAATTAAGTAGGGTTCCATCGAGCTTTGCCGAAAAGTCAGCTAAGTTCATCACTAGACCTTTGTGAGTGATTACATCATCACTACTAAAGTCTGTGTGGTCCAAATGGGCTCTACGAAAAGCAGCATTGATTTTGGCTACTAAAATCTTTGGATTAAAGGGCTTTGTGATATAATCATCTGCACCTAGTTCCAATCCCGTCAATTGATGGTTTTCATCAGAACGAACAGAAAGCATAAAAATGGGGATACTTGACGTCGAAATGTGCTTTTTCAGTGCTTGGCAAACTTCTGTTCCATCAATATCATCTAACATGCCATCCAAAAGAATTAAATTCGGATGTTCATTTTCCGCTATCTGAATGGCTTCTTTTCCCTTTGATGTAATTTTTACATCAAATCCAGCATTAATAAGTGCGTGCTTTATGAGCTCTTGAGTTACGAGCTCATCTTCAACAACTAAAATACTCTTCTTCATAGTGACCTTACTCCCAAATTCGCAATATATACTATATATAAACAATAGAGCTGAGTTTAATATTTTCGAGTGGAAACCATGATAATATTCAAATGAGCACTTAAATTAGGTGCTTATTAATTCTGTTTTTAAAGTATTAAGTCTGCGAGAGGCTTTTCGACAGCTGTAAACTGAAATACTAAGCATAATTTAACAGAACCGCCGGTGTAAACAGTGACGGTTAAATCATACCAAAAGCATCGTTTATCACCTTGAATGAGCATCCCCACTCACGGGGTAAAAAAAAGACTTGAACCGAAGTTCAAGTCTTTTTATGAAAATTGTTTAAAAGCTTACTTTATACCCGCACGAGTTTCTGCAACGTGGAGAATAAGAGTTTTGATTTTTCTATATGAATTAATCACATCAGTGAAGGTTGTGCTGAGCAATGGATCCATACGCTCGTCAGAGAGGCGCTCCCAGTGATTAGAACGGTACTTGCGAATCTCTGCAGTAATCTCTTCTGATCGAATTGAGGCTTCAGAGTGGATGGCTTGATCATTCTTCTCTGTATTTTGGATCTTTTTATAGAAGGTAGAAATCATTTCATGAAGTTCAAGAATCTCTTTCTTTTGCATATCGTTGAAAGATAAATCATTATCTTCGAGACGCTTGAAATGTTTAACAATAGTCATGATATAATCTGAAATAGACTCATACTCATCGGCGAGAAGAAGTTGTCTCTTGGCTTCTTCTGATTCATCATGATTAAGAGCTTGGCTCATGACATCAGTAAGGAAGTCAGTCACTTCTGTTTGAACTTTATCTAAGATATCCTCAACACGGAAAATATTACGACTAAGTTTTTTACTATCTCCAGTACCTTCTATGAAGTTTTTGAGGTCAATGAGCATAAGATCAGATTTGTGTTCCATTTTCTTTATTTCGTGCGCACTTTGTTCAATAGCGGCGAAGGGAGAATCATACATCTGGAAGTCGAGGTTTGTGAGGTACTTATCTCCCATAACCTTTTTGTCTTTGACAATTTTGTTCAATATATTAGCAGCAACTGCCGTGAAAGGTAAGAAGAACAATACGTTGGCGACATTAAAAATGGTGTGAACCATAGCAATACCGGCAGTCATGTAGGGGAAAGTTAAAACTTCTTTACCATCGATAATTTCAATTGCAGAAGCATTGATATCAGTAATATCTTTAAAGCGACCCATGAACCAAGTAATGAAATCCATGTATTGTGAGAAGATTAAAGTGATCCAAAATACACCGACTAAGTTAAAGAAGATATGGAAGTAGGCGGCTCTTTTTGCATTCACACTGGCTCCAATGGAAGCAAGGAAAGCTGTAATAGTCGTACCAATATTTTCACCAAGAACCAGTGCAGCTGCAGTTTCGAAAGGAATAACACCCGTCGTGGCCAGCGCAATTGTAATACCGAGAGTAGCAGAAGAGGATTGAACTATGACCGTGAGGAAACAACCCACCAGAGCACATTTGAGTACTCCAATATAAGTACTGGCACTAAAATAAGAGAAAGCTTTTTCAAATTCTTGTAATTCTTTCATTGGTTTGAAGCCATTCTTCATAAGCTCAAGGCCGAAGAAAACCATACCAACACCCATGATTGCCATAGAGATGAATTTAACTTTTTCTTTCTTATTAAAGAGGTAGGTAAATGCAGCTATACCGAGAATAGGCAGTCCCCATTTACCGATTTTGAGAGCAATAACCCAACCAGTAACAGTTGTTCCAATATTGGCCCCTAAAATAACACCAATAGCTTGCTGCAAGGCCATGATCCCCGAATTGACAAAGCCAACAGCCATTACCGTTGTTACTGAAGATGATTGAACGAGTACGGTAAGGAAAACACCCGCTACACATGCAAGGACTCTATTGTTTGTTACCATTTTGATACATTTTTTGAGGGAAGGTCCAGCGACTTTCTGAATACCATCAGACATGAAGCGCATACCTAATAAGAAGATACCTAGGCCACCTAAGAGAGAGAAGATCATTTTTTGAATGATTTTTGAGTCGAGCTTAATATATTTTTGCTTAAGCTTCGCTTTTTTGGCTACGTCAAGATCTTTAGTGTCATTTATTTCAGTGCTTTCTATAGATTCAAGTTTTGGGTTGATTTCTTTAGAAGTGTTATCTTCTAGTTTTTTGACTTCAGTTTGAACGACTTGTGAGGGATTAACTTCGCTTTGTGCAAAAGTGGAGAGAGTCACGCTAAAGAGTAGCGTGGATAAAAGTAAGAATTTTTTCATTTTCTTCCTGTTTTGTGATTCATCGTCATCTCAGTTTTATTAAACTCCGACCTATAGAATCATTATTATTAATAAATCATTATATAACTGTTAAAACATGGTTCAGCGTGAGATAATAACAGGACTTGAAATAAAATTCAAATGACTTCTATGGGAAAACTACTTTTATCGCCCGATAATTTTGGATTCATTAAATAATGACTTTCATAGATCAAAATTGTCAAAGTAAATCTGCTAGAATGCTCATGGAATAATGAGACTTCCATCTCTAATCTCCAAAGAGCATCAAGCTTTAATAAGCAGTTCTTGGATTGCCGTCCATTCACTCTGTTCTTTATTAAAGAGAATGCGTAAAAATTTGATTTTAAAAAATTTGATTTGAGCTACAGCAGTACCATGCTTAAACTCTGTGAGCTTCTGGAAATGAAGTCCATCAAATGAATAGAGTAGGTCCGCTTCTTCTACCAAACTTCGCAATGTTTGGGGCACACCAGTACGAATTTCTAAACATTCAGCTTGGAGTGTGTTTTTAAATTTAAAGTCAATAAACTCACCAGGCATATAGGGCGTAGGCACCCAAACATATAAATCTCGATTACCTTTACCCGCATTACTCTCAGGCTCTTGCCAGCGCGCTTTGCGGTAAGTAATTAGCTCATAAGGGTAATGTGAATACTGTTTTTTCTGAATGAAATCAAAATTGGGGACCGAACTCACATCAGACCAAGACATACAGGGACTTAAAAGCCTAGCTTTAAAAAGACTGGGAATTGCAACTTGAGTAGGGCGTTCATATATAGAATTGTCTTCATTTGGCTGCGAACCATCAGTAGTATAATAGACGATATCTTTGGGGTGCGCTTTGATTACTTGAACTATACTGTCCCTATAAACGAGTTTAGGCTTATTTAGGCGTGATGGAATCTCTTGATCCTTCAAAAATTGACAGTGGAAATTTTTATAGCGATTAAATAAGCCTCCCCAACTTTTTGGATGGCTCCAGGCTACTTCACTTGCAGCTAATAGTCGAGGGAATATTTGTTCCCAAATAAAATCTTTCTTATCCAAGTACTCGGCCCAGAGGCAGATGCCATATCCTTTGATTAAATCGGGCCTATCTATACCTTCTAAAGGTTCGTAGCTATAAACTTTCTCCATATCCAAGAACCCCGCCCAAGAATGACCTCTCTCAAAAGCACCTTGTGCCATATCAATATAACAAAACTCGCCAGGACAAAGGATGACGGGGATATCTCGTTTAACGGCTTCTTTCGCAGGCTCAATACCTTCCCATGACATAATAGTAGTTGATTGTGGAAGTAGGGGGTCTTGTAAGCTTTCATTCCATGCGAGAACTTTCTTACCAAGTGATTCCACCGCTTTATGAACTTTGCGAAAAAATAGGTCTTGTAGCTGACGACTTGATTCAAATCCATTATCTTTCATAGCGGCTAAGCAAGAAGGGCAGTTATTCCAATGAGCTCTCTCGACTTCATCATTGCCAATATGGATATAATCAGAAGGAAATAGGCTGGCAATTTCTTTTAAAATTTCTTCAATGAAATTGAGATTTTGTGGTCTTGAAGGACAGAGAGAGTTGAGTTTAACTCCTTTATCTAGTAAAGCTTGAGAAATGTTGTCACAGCGTGTTTCTGGATAGGAATTAAGTATGGCTAAGGAATGCCCAGGTATATCTATTTCTGGAATAATTTCAATGCCTCGATCCTGCGCATAGCCAATGAGTTCTCTAATCTCGTTTTTTGTGTAAAACCCACCATAACGATGTTGGCCAGAACCACGATCAGGCAGTAATATTTCATTAGGTCCACGCCAAGCTCCCTTAAGAGTTAAATCAGGCCAGCAATCCAGCTCTAAACGCCAGCCTTCATCATCACATAAATGCCAGTGAAATATGTTTATTTTATAAAAAGCTAAGAAGTCAAAAAGCTTTTCTAGAGTTTCAATGGGGAAAAATTGTCGAGAACAATCTAATGAAAATGAACGCCACGAAAACTTAGGAAAGTCTTTGATTATTAACAAGGGGATCTGACTTCCTTTTAATTGACTTAAATCTGGAGGCCATATTTGTCTCTGGCTATAGAGAGCATACAAAAAGCCAATATTATCCGCAGCTGAAATTCTAATTGTGTGTGCTAGGATCTCTAGCTCATAACATTCCCGTTCCATGGCCTTAATTTGAAAAACTATACGATGATTAGCCTCATTATGAATGTTGATATCAGCTTCACTTAACAAATCAGTGATTTGTCTATACACTAAATCCTTGGGACTGCCTTCATAATCAAGCCGAATTGAAGACTCAAATTTAAAATAACCATCCATCAATAAAATATCCTGCACCTGAGGGCAAATATTAATCTGCGTATAAGCTTGGGCACGTTTATGGATAAATCTCTTTATAACACTCATATTTACTCAGTCTATTAATGTCGCATAATATATATTATGTATAATTTACGCTCGGTCTCGTAATTCACTGCAATATATCACATGCTAGAATTTAACAAACTAAAGTTGCTTTCAAAGCCTCCTAAATAGAAAGATTTTGACAACTGTCATCAATGATCATAATATGCCCAAGCAATTATATTTTACGGACCTACGACTTACCAAAGCTTACGATCTAGACTGCGGTATTGAATCGCTTCCCCAATATGTTCAGCTTGGATAGATTCACTCGCCTCTAGGTCGGCAATCGTTCGCGACACTCGCAAAATACGATCGTAGGCTCGGGCTGATAAGTCGAGGCTATTAATGGCTTGCTGTAGCAGTTGACGACTAGTTTGATCCAATTCACAGACATCCTCAAGCTCTTTAGTATTCAAGCTAGAGTTTGTTCGACTATTGCCAAAACGTTGGTGTTGGAGTGCCCTTGCCTTCTCAACTCGTTCGCGAATTAATAAAGAACTTTCACCATTGGCTTTAGTCATCAGCTCTTCTTGACTCAATGGATTAATTTCTAGGTGCAAATCAATTCGATCTAGAAGTGGTCCTGAAATGCGATTCCTATAGCGCTGAATCTGCATGCTATTACAGCGACACTCTTTTTGCGAAGAGCCCCAAAATCCACAGGGACATGGATTCATTGCTGCGATGAGGGTGAAATCCGCAGGAAAACGGCAAGTACCGCTAGCGCGTGATATTTGGACATCGCCAGATTCCATGGGCTGACGTAAAACTTCTAAGGTACTTCGTTTATACTCGGGTAACTCATCGAGAAATAAAACGCCACGATGCGCTAAACTCACCTCCCCTGGACGTGGATTTGACGAGCCTCCAAGAAGCCCTGCTTCTGATACGGTATGATGTGGTGAGCGATAGGGTCTCTGAGTAATTAATGCTTGATGAGCTTCAAGAGTCCCTGCTATTGAATGGATCTGAGTGACTTTGAGTGCTTCTTCCAAGTCCAAGCGGGGAAGAATGGTTGAAAAAGAACGAGCCATAAGTGTTTTTCCACAACCTGGAGGGCCAATCATAATTAAATTATGTCCACCACAAGCCGCGATTTCTAAACCTCGACGCAGAGCTTGTTGCCCTTTAATGTGAGCAAAATCGACTGCGTTATGATTATTCTCTGATTTAAATAAGGTGCTGAGATCCGTTTTTATAGGCTCAATAGTAATTTCACCCAGAAGACTATGATAGACCTCTCTTAGATTCTCTACTGGATAAACTTTTACACCTTCTGCGATAGCGGCTTCCTTTGCGTTTTCAGTAGCGATATAAATTTGTTTAAAACCCTTTTCACGCGCATGCAAAGCCATGGCTAAAGCGCCGTTTACGGATCGAATTCGGCCATCTAATGCTAACTCACCGATAAATATAGTCTCATGTAAAAATGCACTGGGAAAATTAGGATCACAACTGGCTATCAAGGCCATGGCAATGGGTAAATCCAAAGCTGAGCCTGATTTTTTAATTCCCGCAGGGGCTAAAGATATTGTTGTGGAACCTCTAGGGAAATGAAATCCCGTTGCCGTAATTGCTGAGCGTACGCGCTCTTTGCTTTCCCGCACAGTGGTATCAGGTACACCTACGATACTTAGGAAATTATCACTTCCTGCGGCGTCGTTTGTACTAACTTCAACCTCTAGTGAAAAAGGCTCTATTCCATTTAGAGCTACTGACCAAGTTTTAGCTAAGTTCATTCCATACTCCTCTATTATCTAGAGGCAATATACTTTATCAGTAAAGATAAAAGCCAGTTTTTAGAATTTAAAGTTTAAGCTCATTCATGACTAATTGAAGATCTGCCCAGGCTTCTTTCTTTTTCGCTTTGCCATAGACATTCTCGGAACGCATCAAGAAGGCAGGAGAATAAGTCGGCATGATTTTTATTCCTTCCCAAGAGAGCCATTGCCCACGGCATTGATTGATACTCTCGAAATTAGAAATTTCTCTTATTATACTAGGGCTACAGACTATGCACGCATCGGGTTTTAATAAATTAATCTGTTGTAATACTGCTGCTGATTGCTCTTTAAGCTCACTAGTTCTTGGGCAACGATGGATTTTGGCTATGTAAATATCTTCTATATCAATTTTCATGGCTGCTAACATTTTTAAGAAAAATTCACCAGAAGGACCCGCTAAAGGATCCTGTAATTCACCTTTGATTAGTGATCCATCAAAAATAAAAAATAACTTAGTTTTCTTCAATTCATGAGGATCTTTGAATGATATATTACATTTCGTGCATGAGAGAGCTTTTTCTCTTAATGTACTTAAATCTAAAGTCTTGATATCAATTTCAACTGATAAGTCTTCTATTTCTTCGAAGGATTCTTCTTGCTTCACGTTTAGCTTTCTTGCGGGATCTACAATAGGAGCTTTGACTTCTAAATGTTTAGTGATCACAGGCGGGACACTATGCTGAATCAGCTTGACTTCCTTTACATCAACCGTTTTAACAGAATTAGAATCTTGGGGAGAACTACTACTTATTTCTAATACTTCATGGGACTGATTGGGCTTTGTTGGGAAGCTTAATTTTTGCTCTGCTTGGTAATAAAAAAAATCATTAAGCTGCTCATGATCCAAGTCAAAAGAATTATCTCCTAAGCGTTGTTCGTTTTTTAATGCTTCTTCAAGTGCTTCGATAATTTTCATCAACAACCTCTAGCTTATGAGAGAGGCTTTCTCTATCATCATTTGTGTCGCTTCTTTTTAAGGTAATTGTCAAAATGATTGCTAGGATAATAATAATGATTATAGCTATGGCCCAAGGGAATTCTTTACTCTGAATCAATACTTCTTCTTGTGCATCTTCTTCTAGCGGAGTTACTGAGCTCAAAGGGTGGAGATTTCTTTCTGATGCCAAAAGACTCAAGTCAATTTCTTCTGTTTTTTTAGGCACAAGTGTATCGCTAGGACTAGGAGCAAACTCTTTCAAAATTTCTTTGCTGGGATGCAGGTCAATTCGTTCAAAGTCTTGGATTAAGTCTTGGATCTCTGGACGATAGGAAGGTTTTTTTTCCAACATACTTAAGACGAGTCTATTTAAATTCTCTGGAAGATTTTTATTGATATCCAACAAGGAGCTTGCTTGGATATTTTTATGTGCCTCTAATAAAGAATTGCCTGTCTCTTCTTTGTGAAACGGTGGGTAATTAGTAAACAGCTCATAAATAATACAACCCAAGGAATAGATATCCGATTGTACGGAAACTTTTCGTTCGGAAATAACTTCTGGAGCGACGTACTGACTATTATTTACCGGGTTAAAACCTTGAGTTTTCTTTGATAATTCTAAAGCCGCCGGCCATGAGATCTCCACGTCATAGAAAGAGATTATTTCTTTATCGTAAGTAATCGTACTAGGCTTTAAGTTGGAAGCTAGAAGTTCATGGGAAGACAAATCTTTATAGGCTTTAAGTAAATCCAAACTCAAGGCTAAAGCTTTATCCATGGTGAGTTTTTCTTTTTGACGATAACCTTTTAAACTCGTCTTAATGAAATCATATTCAATACAATACTGATCCTCAAACTCAAAGGATTCCTTGAGTTTAAGTAGGTGTTCACTATTAATAGCTAATTGCTTTTGTACACTTAGTTTCAAAGCTTGTTGAGCATGTAGAGAGTTTGTGATTAGCTCATTAAAAACCCTGAGACGACAAAGTTCATTATCTTTATTCAGGGCATTATAAGTAGTTGAAAATTCATCGTTCGCTTTAACAACTTGAAGAGTGTAAGCACCGAATAATTTGGGCACGGTGAAGTTATAGTTACATGAAGAGCATGATTGTTTACTTAAAGCTTTACTATATTCAAAAAACATTCTGTTTTCACAGGATGGACAAGCTGCTTTAATTTGCTCTTCACTCATATCTTTACCTTGTTAAATTAGTGCTAGTAAGGCTGCTCCTAAAACACCCGCTGAATCACCTAATTGATGACAATAGACTTTGGGTTTAGCTACAGGACTATAAATATAGCGTCTCATCTCTTCTTCAAGACCTTCGTATACTACAGGCTGTAAGGATACACCGCCACCCAGAACAAAGTAGTCTGGATCCAATATATTGGTTAAATTTGCCAAATATTTGGCTAAGCGTTTTTTATATTGTTTAATAATGGCTTGTGCCATGGGCTCTTGCTCTTCTGCCATTTCAAAAATTTTTCTTGCATCTGGACGATCATGGATCTGAGAATACATGCGAGATGAATATGCTGCT
Organism: Lentisphaera profundi; assembly: GCF_028728065.1. Taxonomy (GTDB): domain Bacteria; phylum Verrucomicrobiota; class Lentisphaeria; order Lentisphaerales; family Lentisphaeraceae; genus Lentisphaera; species Lentisphaera profundi. The sequence continues at coordinate 1,392,766 of NZ_CP117812.1, forward strand.
TCTATTGCGGTACCTGATAAATACTGCTCTGCACAGCCAGCGACGCCACAGTGACAAGGTAAACCTCCATCAAGCTCTATAGCCATGTGCCCTATTTCGAATGCTGAGCCAGAAGAGCCAACAATTAATTGACCATTAATCACACATCCACCACCTAGGCCCGTGCCGAGGATAAGACCTAGGCCATTTTGCTTTTTAACTGGCTTGCCACTTTCTTTAGAATGTAAGATGCCAGCACCTGCTAAAACTTCCGCTAAAGCAAAGCAGTTAGCATCATTACTAACTTCAATAGGTATAGCGAGTTTAAGTAATATTTGTAAATCGTTCTCTAAGTTTTTATCCAAGAAAATACGTGTATTTCCGTTAGACATAGCTTTTCTCTTTGGATCAACTGAACCAGGTAAACCAATACCAATGCCTTTTATCTCATCAAGAGAAATAGCAACTTCTTTGGAGAGATCTTTAATGAGTTCTGATATGTTTTCAATAACTACTTGGTAGCCTCGACTTCTCTCAGTCGGAATTCGGCGTGATCCACGGTTCCGCAAAAAAAGTACTTCACCTGCAATTTGAATTTCTTGCCAGTGACTTTTGTCCTGGGATTCCTTAACAACTTCAAAAAACGCGGCTTCAACTTTAGTGCCGCCAATATCTAATCCACAAATAATCATCTAACTTCTCTATATTAATTCTGTTGACACTACAAAAAAAATTATTTAATCCCGCGACTTAATTCATCGCCTCTATCTTTTGCTGCTTGAAAGCCTTGGCTAAGTACTTCACGCAAATTATTGTGCTTAAAGTTTTCTAAGGCTGCATAGGTAGTTCCATTTGGTGAAGTCACGGCATTGCGCAGTTCTTCTGGACTACCTAGTTTATTGCTTAACATTTGAGCGGCTCCCAAGAAAGTCTGAATAGAGAACTGAAGGGCTACATCATCTGCCAAGCCATTGTTTTTTGCTGATTGTGCTAAAGCATCAACCATTTCAAAAATATAAGCTGGGCCACTACCACTTAATGCCGTAATGGTATTCATATCACCCTCATCGACCCGTGCAAGTATGCCTGAGCATTCAAAGTATTTATGTAATAAAGCAGTCTCTTCTTGATTTACTCCAGCTGATGAGCAATAAGCTACAGCTCCCTTAGATACACAGAGAGGCGTATTAGGCATTGTTCGAGTTACTTTATCTGTACCTAGCCATTCTTGTAAATCATCTAAAGTAATGCCTGCACATATCGAAACGAAATGCTGCTCTTTAACCATAGGTCGGAGTGAGCGACAGATTTGTTCCGCTACCTGTGGTTTAAACCCCAAGATAACCATGTGAGAATTCATTGCATCGCTATTGTCACTACTCACGGGGATTTGCGTTAGATTGTGAAAAATATCTTTACTTGCACCTGGCGAAGTCCCTATGATTTTATCACAATCTAAGACCGAATTTTGACATATACCTTTGGCAATAGCACTGGCCATTTTGCCAGTACCAATAAATGATAATTGTTTCATATTCGCTACTTAGTTGAGCAAACTTTCACGCTGCATTCTTTCTCTAAGCTTCTTAAGTGCTTGATTTTGAATTTGACGGACGCGCTCACGTGTTCTGCCAATGGCCTGGCTCACTTCTTCCAAAGTCTTTGGACGACCTGAAAGTAAACCAAATCGCAACTCTAATACAAGTTTCTCACGATCTGTCAAATAAACAATGAATTTCATCATTGAATTAATTGATTCAGCTTCACCAATAATATCGGAGGCTGTCTGAGAAGCTTTGTCAGCAACAATATCTTGAATTTCACCATCTTCACCATCTTGAAGTTTAGCTTGAAGGGAGATCGTAGATCCTCCAACAGTACTAAGACCTGAAACGGTTCTTTTAGAGAACTCTAAAAAAGTTGCGATTTCTTGATCAGTAGGCTCGCGCATGAGTTTTTCTTTTAACTCAATACGTGCGTTACGAATTTTATTGATTTTGCCTGCGGACTGCACAGGTATACGAATTGTACGGCTCTGATTAGCCAAACCACGTCGCATGGATTGTTTAATCCACCACGCCGCATAAGAAGAGAATTTTGCACCTTTAGCTGGGTCGAATTTTTCAACTGCTCGCATCAATCCAATATTCCCTTCTGAGATAAGGTCAGATAAGGGTAAGCCGAGTCCTTTAAAATCATGTGCAATTTTAACAACAAGACGAAGATTTGATACGATTAGCTTTTCGCGGGCTTTGTCACTACCTAACTTAATGTCAGCAGCTAAATCGACTTCTTCTTCTTTTGTTACTAGTGAATAATCACTAATGTTATGCATATAATTACGAATTGCGTCGCTTTTTGACATCGGTCATGTCCCGGATACTTAAAATTGTTAATATTTACTTGCTAAATACGATAGCATATCTTACCTTCACAAACTGGGTGAAAATAAGCGTGCTATAGTAACGGATGTTGAATATAATACAAGCCTACTTTTTAGAAAACAAGTCCCTGCTTAATCTAAGTCATATTATAAGTCTCTATTCTCTGTCAAAGACCAGTGAAATTGTGATGAGGCATGGTTATTGACACTCGATAACTGAGTGAAGAGTTCTCGCGTTTTGGCCAACTCCGATATTTTAGAGTAAGCCTCATATCTAAGCTCAAATACTTTCGATATCCTATGTACTACTTTCTCAAAGTCTATTTCCTTGAGGTTTTCGGGAAGATCATCTAGAAGAAGGAGTGGTTCCCCCATCTCTGGAGTGCTTTGAAACCATGAATTCAGGACTTCTTTGGGTGATGAATCTAAAAAACATTTTAAGTAATCTGCCATATGCTTTTGCTGATTAGAACAAAAATGACTAATGGATTTTGTTTTTGGCCTGGTAAAGATATCCTCTAGTTCATCCATGCTTTCGGATAGTTTTAGATGATCCCTTCGGCAATGCCGTATAATTTCTTTAGTTTGTGTAAAAGACATAACTAGCTCCTTATTAGCTTATATTATAGTTAATTTATGACACAAACGACAGAAAAAGAAATAATTCACAAGATATTGTTATATCTTACTATGTAATTGAGGGCTTTAGTGGTTTAAAATATAAGAAAACTATAGGGAGTTAATATCGTGGATGAATTATTCAAGAATGTCATTACCATTTTCAATGAAGCCAGTAAAACAGCTGATATAAGCACTTCTATACATACGATTTTAAAGCAACCAAAAAATGAAATAATCGTCAACTTTCCCGTGCGCATGGATTCAGGAGAAATGAAACTCTTTAAGGGTTACCGAATTCAACACAATAACATACTAGGCCCTTATAAAGGAGGCTTTAGATTTCATCCTCAAGTAAATCTCGACGAAGTTAAAGGCCTAGCCATGCTAATGACCTTAAAGTGCTCCCTTGTAGGTCTGCCCTTTGGAGGAGCCAAAGGTGGGATAAAATTCACCCCTAAAGATCACTCACAGGCAGAGCTCGAAAAAATAACCCGTCGCTTTGTTCATGCTCTCGGAAATAATATCGGACCTAATTTTGATATCCCCGCCCCCGACATGGGAACTAATGCTCAAACGATGAATTGGATGATGGATACTTTCCTTAATACTTCTGGCTCACTTGATCGTCAATGTTTAAAAGGTGTTGTTACCGGTAAATCCGTGAAAGTAGGAGGAACAAAAGGACGGGCGCAAGCAACCGGATACGGTGCTGTTATGTGCATAGAAGAATGGGCGAAACAACACAACCACGACATAAGTCAAAAAACCTTTATTATCCAAGGTTTTGGTAATGTTGGTTCTTGGGCAGCAAAGAGACTTGACTCACTTGGGGCAAAAGTCATTGCCGTAAATGATTGCGTGGGAACACTCCATATGAAAGACGGCATCCCTATTCGTCAACTTTCTGAGTATGTGCAAGAAAATGGAAGTTTAGAAGGATTTATGGATCAAGAACTTTTGACTAGAGAAGAATTCTTTGCCATGAAAGCCGACGTCATGATTCCCGCCGCACTCGAAAATCAGATAGGTAAAGATGAGGCTAATGCAGCTCAGGTTACACTTATTGTGGAGGGTGCAAATGGCCCAATCAATAATGAAGGTGATAAAATATTAACGGAAAAAGGAATTGAAATCATCCCTGATGTATTAGCCAACTCTGGCGGAGTTATTGTTTCTTACTTTGAATGGCTCCAAAATCGCTCTAATGATTACTGGCATGAACACCATGTATTAGAAAAACTTCATGACAAAATAATACAGGCTTATCATGAAGTGCACGATTTAAGTATCGAATTAAATATAAGTAAACGCCAAGCAGCTTATATCAAAGCCCTAAAAAACATTGATGAAGTTTATACGGAACGAGGTATTTTCCCTTGATCAAAATAGATTAAGAAGGTATTTGACTTGTTTATCACTATGAAGACTCGATAAAGTTAAGCGCAAACGACTGGTCCCTTTGGGGACCGTTGGTGGCCTTATAGCAGGAACTAAAAATCCTTTAACTAAAAGCTCTTTCGATTTCTGTAGAGCAGCATGCTCTTCACCGATAATGATGGCTATGATAGGACCTTCGCCATCAACAACCTTATATCCCTTGTTTTTTAACACGTCCCTTACTCTAGAACAGCGCTCTATTAGCATTTTTTGTTTACTTTCGTACTCCTGCTGATCGAGTAATTCTACTGCTTTTAAATTAGCTGCAATCACTGCTGGTGGCAAGGCTGTAGAATATATATAAGATCGACAGCTATTCACTAAATATTTTTTCAAAGTTTCACTCATACAGGCATAGGCACCAAAGCTACCAAAAGCTTTAGAGAAAGTCCCTAGCAATAAGTCCACGCCCTCTACTTCAGCAGTGGGCCCCCTACCCTTTGATCCATAAACTCCGGCGCCATGTGCATCATCCAAATAAAGAAATGCCCCATGCTTTTTAGATAACTTAATTAAACCCTCTAAAGGTGCCTTATCTCCATCCATACTAAAAACTGTTTCTGAAATAATAATTTTATGCTCTATGTCAGAATAGCGCTCCAATAAACGATTCAAAGAATCCATGTCGTTATGATGAAATCGCTGAAATTTAGCGTTAGATAAGCGAATCCCATCAATTATTGACGCATGAACAAGCTTATCAGCTAAGATCAAAGAGTCTTTATTGGCTAGGGCTTGAATGATTCCCAGGTTTGCTTGAAAACCACTATTTAAAACCATTGCCGCTTCAGACCCCTTCCACTGAGCAATTTTTTTTTCCAACTCTGCATGAATAGGCAAGGTCCCACAAACTAAGCGAGAAGCAATTGACGAAGTCCCCATAGCTTCAACTGCCTCTTTGGAGGCTTTTATTATACGGCTGTCTCTGTGCATCCCCAGGTAACTATTGGATGAAAAATTAATGAGGACTTTCCCATCGGAGATATATTCAACATCATGACTATACTCATAAACAGTCTCCTGCCTCAAGAGCTTTTCTTTCTCAAGTTTTTTTAACTTATCTTCAAAAATCTTATTTTCATACATCCTTTAATGCATCCAAAATTTTAGGGGGCTCACTAGGGTTAAAAACTTTAGTTCTATGCTTTTTCCCCTGAGCATGCTGAAGAGATTCGGAGTAAAGTGAATAATTCTTTAACTCTTGTAATTTTTTACTGAAATGAATACGGAAATCTTTTATCCCTTCATCGCTTAACTCTTCTTTGATTCTTTGTAATTTGCCAAAAGGAGGGATCGCTTCGTTTGGCCACAAACGCATATTTCGATGAACCAAGCTTTTTCCATCAGTATAAGTTCTATTGATATTGAGTGAACTTATAATGGTTGTCGAGGTTCTCGCCATGCTCGGAGCATTTTTTGTGTAATCAACAAAGTCACAAAATAAAGTCCAACTCGTTATCGATAAGCGTGTCGCATTGTTGTCTGTAGCTATACCCATCTCCACTAATCCAGCGATCACGGGACGAACTCTTTTAGTCGGAATTTTTAAATTATTTGCAACTTCACTCATCAGCTCTTGCATGGGTATACTTATGTGACCTTTTGTATCTAAACTGCCGTACACGGCCATCAGCAGACGAACCTGCATAATCACTTCAAAGGTACAATCAGCCACAATCATGGGGTGGGCAATATCATCCATTTCACGTAAGCGTTTAAATAAAGAACTCATCATTCCCTGAAACCAAGGAGGTAATTTCTCAATCTGCCTATGTAAACATTCATTAGAGATTTTAATACACTTAGTATGACTCGTGGTGCTTACTGAGGCAGATCGAGTCTCTTCAGTTATCAATGCCATTTCACCAAAAACATCACCCGCACCTAAATGCGTAAGGATGTGTTTTTTACCATTGATCCTTTTGTAAACTTCGACCTCACCTTCCACAATCAAATAGGCATCATTGCCTAATTCGCCATGCTTTACTATGACCTGGCCCTTCTTATACTCGACTTTATTGGAAATGATTTGTCCAGACATAAATCCATCAATGGCACTCGTGAGTTCTTCTACAGTTTGGAATCGCTCTGAAGGAGCCGTTGCCATCGCTTTTTCGATGATTACACACAGCTCTACTGGGATTTGTTTTTCCAAAGATAAATCTATGACAGGAGTCAGCTTATTAAGCTCAGATCTTTCAATCGTGTCACTTAAATTAGAGCCCTTAAAAGGTTGCCTATGAGTGAATAAGTGATAGAGCGTGGCTCCTAGTAGAAAAATATCTGATAACTGATCGACATCTTCAACGTCGCCCCTAGCTTGCTCAGGTGACATGTAGCCAGGACTTCCTTTAATGGTCCCATCCATTGTGTTGGAATTATTAGTGGGAGCATAAGGAGTTTCTCCATCTTCCTCATCATACTCCCTCTCTTCTTCACCTAAATATTTTGCTAAGCCCCAGTCCATGAGCAAAACTTCACCAAAAGATCCCACCATAATATTTTCTGGCTTAATATCACGATGGACGACACCGTTAAAGTGAGCAAAAGAAACCGCATCACAGACTTTTCTGAAAATTGTAAGAAGTGTGAATTGGCTATAGAAATTTAAAAACTCTTCCTCGCCACTGCTCAATAGCTTAATGACCTCTGATAAGGAGTCGCCCTGTACGTATTTCATTGTAAAGAAAACTTTACCTTTAGAGTCGACTCCTAAGCTGTGTACGGGGACAATATTTGGATGCTCTAAGCGACCAGTAATACGAGCCTCTTCAATGAATTGTAAAACTCTTTCATCATCTTTAGCTATTTTATCCAACATGACTTTAAAAGCAATGTCACGATTTAAAGGCATGTCGTATTTGCGATGGACTTCTCCCATCCCACCTACTTCTAGCAATCCTCTGTCCTCGAGTTCCTCACCCTTTTTTAGTCCTCTAAGTCTTTTTACTAATTCCTTAGCTTCATGTTCCATGAACTTAATGTACCTATCCTATTTATCGTGAGGCATAATGTAAGCCTTTAAAAGACGCTTTAAAAGTTTTTCGTGCTTAAATTGCTTAAAATTTAAATAAATCTTTAGGGTAACTTAAGCCATAATCTCCATCGTGCTCATTAAATTTTATCTGCATATCACCATAAGGATTTTTAAAATAAGCTTCTTTTGGCATGGAGCGGTTATTTTTCTTCGTAAAGCCTTCAAATTGTAAGATCCTGTCGGGCTTATCAAAATCCAAACTTCCCGTCTTCCACATCACTTTTACTGGCCCCAGATATTTTTCTGAAATCCAAACTTTTGCATATTCATCCTTGTCGGGATCGGCTAATAAAAAGACGCGGCACTTAATTCGAGCTAAGCCTAAACTCTCAGATGAATACTCTTTCATTAAATCCCAATACATAAATGAAAGACTAAAATCACCGGGTCTTAACTGTAATTGATCATAGAGTTTTTTATCAGAAGATTCTAAGATTTTAGTTTGATGTAGATCACCAAACTTATACTCAACTTTTATCGCATCATCTTTTAATTTAGTTCTTACGATTAAACTATCTTCGCGCATAAGTACGGATAATACAAAAGGATAGCGTGCTCGTTTCCCAGTCTTTGGACGCGTATTAATATTACCCTTCATTTTAAACCATGAATCACCAATCATTGCTTTTCTAGATAAATCTAAAAAGGCTTCGGTTTTCATTTTTGAACGATCTTCTGCTGCCCCCGCCGTCACAAGAAAACACATACATAGCAGATTAATAAAGCTATTTTTCATTTCACACTCCTTTTATTAAATTTCTTTCTGAGCCCACGCTCGCAAGAGGTCGCGTTTGATTTTTGCATTATGGCGAACATCTACGGGAAAAGAATCTTTAAACAAAAATCTACTGATTTGCACATCCGGCAAAGTTTTTTTCAATAAAGCCCGCAATTCACCGCTAATGCTATTTTTTCTTTCTTCATTCTTTAATATATTTAAATCGTTAGGCTCAAGGATTAAGGCCGCTTCATTTTTTAGCGATACCAAGGCACTGCGTTTAATATCCTCGTGTAGGTTGAGAATATTTTCGATTTTATCGGTACATAAAAAGGTCCCATTCATTTCCACTCTTTCATTCTTTCTACCACAGAACCATAAATATCCGTCTTTATCAAAGTAGCCTAAATCACCCATGCGATGCCAGACTTTTTCACCATCATAAATTTTAGAGTTTTTCGTGCCTTCAGTATTGTTGTAGTATTCATGGGTTGTAATAGGTCCAGAGTTGACGATCTCGCCAACCTCGCCCGACCCTAGTACTAAGTTATCTGACCAATCCTCTATAGCGCCATCAGTGATTTTAATAATTTGAATATCATATTCACCAGACATTGCTCTACCAACGCATGTGCCTGCACCCAATTCAGAGCGACGGGCACTAAAGCTAAGGACATCACTGCCTTTCATACTCGTCAGAGGAAGTGACTCAGTGGCGCCATAGGGAACAAAGATTTCGGCACCTTCCGGCAAAATGTTTTTCAAATACCTGCGATGGACATCAGGCTCTACTGAACAACCCGCCATAACTAAGCACCTCACAGAACTTAGTTTGCGATTATGCTCTTCGCAGTAATCAGCCATGACTTTCCAAAAAGCTGGCGAGCCAAAAGAAAAAGTCACATTCTGCTCTTCAATAATCTGTAAGATTTTTACGGGGTCAGCTGCTGCGGGTTTAGATGTATCCATATCCGGAATAACTGTCGGCATCCCCATACACACGGCAAATAATGCAAACAGTGGAAATACACTCATATCCATATCAGCCGCAGTAGCACCATAGGATTCTTTAATAACATCTAACTGAAAATTAAATATTTTACAGCTATAAACCACTCCTTTTGCAGGGCCGGTGCTTCCGCTAGTAAATAGCAACGCAGCCATTTCGTGCTCTTCCATCTGGCATGCAGGATAAAACTTCTCTTCGTAGCTTACTGAATTTAAGTTCTTGACTCCAAAAATGGGACTATAACCTAAGCTCCAAGAAATTTTAACACTCGCAAAAGATTGGCTTTGAAAGATTTTAAATAAAAATACCGCAGGCAAAGCAACCAATGCCTCTGCTTGAGCTTGCTCAACACAATTTAATAAATGCTTTTTCCCCATTCCAGGATCAATAAAAACGGGAACGGCGCCTAATTTAAACAAGGCAAAAGTAAGGGCGCACAAATCCGAACCCGGCTTCACTCCCAAAAGGACTCGCATACCTTTTTTTATACCTGAATCTGAAAATGCGCGCGCATACTTTGAGCTCAATTCTTCAAGCTGAAGAAAAGTCAAATGCTTGTACACTCCCGCACCAGAGACTTTATCGCGTTTGTACAACTCAATAACAGCACGTTTATGAGCCTGTTTATCAACCTGAGCTTCTAAGCGGCATGCTATGTTTGCATTGTTCATAAAAAAACTTTTTATTTATTCCCAAAAGCAGAAGAAATATGGTGCTTCCAACGTGGATTCTTTGAGCTGATATCTACACTATAAAGTTCGCCCGCAGAAGACGGCTTCTCTTTGCCGCCAATGATGGTATTGAGCTTATCAGCAATCCAGTTTTCCAATTTCAACACAGTGATTTTTTTACGTAAACGTCCTTGCTGATCTCTGTTTAAAATAGCCGGAATAGTATTTGTTGTTACGATTTCATCAATCGATGGGTCGGCTAATTTTTCGCGACTTTCCGCTGATGAGTGAAAATGAGTTACACAGAAAATAATTCTTCGTGGTTCGTATTTTTTGAGTATGCGACAGCACTTAACAATCGTAGTTCCCGTCCTAACCATATCATCAAAAACGATGACATCTTTTCCTTTGATATCTTCCATGCCAATATCAGAGTCTTCGCTAGGCTCCATCTCAATAGCTCTTTCTCCAGATCTCACTTTATCCATTTTTAAGATAGGTGGGGTGATATGAGACATCTCATTTTGAATCATTTCAACGAAAGGAACCGCACCTTTATCTGGTGCACATAGTATCGTTTTACCAGGATCGACAATGCCAGAGCTAGCTAGGTAATGTGAAAAAATATCACAGGGGACATAATTGTGAAAACCACCGCTTAGCTCTTTTTGAAATAAGCTCTGTGTAGAGTATGAGTGATTGTGAATGGTGAAAGCCTGATCAACTCCAGCAAGAGATAGGAGCTGAGCATAAAGCAATGCAGTGAATGGCTGACCATCAAATTTCTTCCTTAGATCCGCCCCGCGGTCTTCCTTAAAAAATGAATGTTCATGCCTAGGGCCTCGGTCTTGGCAGGAGTAAAATAAGTCAGGCTCCATCAAAATAACCTGCTCTGCCCCGTTATCTTTTGCAGCACGTGCAATAACTAAATTACGCATCGAAAGTGAGTTGCGTGAAAAGGTAAGTGATTGGGTTGAAACAATCACCACGGTCTTACCTTTCAAGTAATAGCCAATATCTTCAAAGGCAGTTTCGTCATTAATAAAACGAGGGCAGAATTCTGAATTCTGAAAATCTTTCAAAGCTATAAGATCTGAAACATCAACGATTTGACCACAAGAATGCGCCACATCAATTGCAAAAGGATTGTCTGAAGTGTTACCGATAATTATCGTATTCATTTTAGTTTCTACGCCCTATTTATTTGTGATAAAAAAATCACGAAAAACTAGGGGTGTATGTACTCTTTTCAAGACAGTTTTTTTCAAAGTCCTTGCTTTTTAATTTTTGATATCTTAAAAAAAACAACATTTAGTCACAATTCGACCTTAAAGCTTAATAGACATCATCCACTTGAGTGTTAGATTAGCGATCAAATAAAATAAATGAGCTAGCCATTACCAGTGAAATTAGTTGACTACATAGATCGCCAAAGAATTATTTTCCTTGATTCTACTGAGGTCAACTCAGCACTAGCAGAAATGGTGGATGCTTCGCAAAGTAAAATAAATAATTCAGCGAATTTCCTCCAAGCCTTAATAAACCGTGAAGAACTAATGAGTACAGGCTTCGGATTCGGAATCGCCTACCCACATGCAAAGACTGATGATGCAGAAGAGTTTTTTGTAACTATTGGCATCAGCAAGCCAGGTATTGACTGGAAATCTTTTGACCAAAAAAAGGCTCAGCTTATCTTTATGATTGGTGGCCCTGATGGTCAACAAGATATATATCTTAAATTATTAGCGGGCTTATCAAGCTTTCTTAAAAATAGCCAACTTCACGATCAACTTTCTAGCTTCTGTGAAGATATTGACTCATTCTACCAATTTATCGTTGAAAACCTGAACCAATAAACATGAATCAAAAACGTCCTCCAAGTGCAAAGAAATTTATCCGCAAGCAAAATACTGATGTGGATGAAGGTAAACGTGTCCTCAAAGTAAGAAAACCTGGTGGTCAAAGTTCTCATATAAAAGACACCAAAACTGGTGGCTTAAAAATTAAAGGTGCCTCAAACCAAACGAGCTCTCTGAAAATTAAAAAAGCGGGGCAAGAATCTCGACCGGCAAGTAGTAAAACTTCAGGACTTAAAATTAAAAGTGCTTCAACTCAAACGGGCTCACTGAAAATCAAAAAAGCCGGAAATGATTCCCATCTTCCCGATACAAAAACGACTGGTTTGAAAATAAAAAGTGCTTCAAATCAAACAAATGCTACTGGCCTTTCCATTAAAAAGGGCAAAACAGCTTCACACATTTTACGACGTAGAAAAAGTGGCAATGAAACCGCTACCCCCGAAGGCCTCAATGTAAAACGACCCGGTGGTAAAACACAGGGTGTCGGTCTCAAAATCTCAGGGCGTAAAGACAAGTCAAAAATTGAAAAAATCCAAGCTAGTGTACTCAGTAAGACAAGTGTTCCTGAAGCAGAGGACTTTAAACTCAAGTCGGCTGGCAATAACACTCTCAATGAACAGGCCTTTCACGCTCATACACCAAGTAATGGCCTTTTTGGTAATATAAAATCTGCTGTCAAAAAAGAACTTACTCCTGCCAAGCCATTAAAGGTGGCTGCCGCCATAGTAGATCCTTTATTGTCCACCTCTGATACGCCAGCTCAATCAGCACCAGAGGTACAAGAAGCACCCGTCCCAGAACTAGCTGCACCAGCTCAAGAAGCTGCACTAGAACAAAAATATCAAGATGCTGTAGGCACAGAATTCTGTTTAATCCCAACTGGTAACTATGTAGTGGGCTCAGATAATCGCCCTCACGAAATCAATGTCCCTTTCGGTGTCAGTAAGTACCAAATAACCAAAGAACAATTTTTTACATACTTAACTGAATCAGGCCAAAGCTTCCCTCAGGAAGAACTCGATAAAATCAATTCTATTGCACCTTATGCAAACTGCCCTATGATAAATGTCAGCTGGAATGACGCTAAGAATTACTGTCGCTGGCTCCGCAAGAAAACGGGTGAATATTATAACCTGCCTACTTCTTACGAATGGGAAGCAGCTGCACGCGGTACTTATGGTCTTCATTACCCTTGGGGTGAGCAAGCACCCACTTTGGAAATAGCTCTTTTTAATGATGGTGTAAACGAACCATTATCCTGTTCTTCTGTTGATTATTATAGCAATAATTGTAGCCCCTTCGGTGTCACTGGCATGGTCGGCAACGCGATGGAATGGACCAACGACTCATTTGATGATGAACGTGATCCGCACATTCTTAAAGGCGGCTCATGGCGCTCACCAATAGATTTCTGTAATACTCATTCAAGCGTGGTTTCTTACCCGCCTAGCCGTCGTGAAGATTATTTTGGTTTTCGTATTATCCACGTCCCCGCTGAGTATTTCAAAGATTACTACGTTGCTAATATGACCTAAGATGGATCTTCCTTTTAAAGACAAAGCACTCTTGGCATTCTTTAAATATTTGAAATCTGAAAAGAACTTTTCGATCCATACTCAAAAAGCCTATTTTTTTGATATCCTTGAATTCATTATCCATAACTGGGATGAAGATGCGGTCGAAGCTACGAATTTAGACTGGTCTAAAATAGATAAAAATAGTGCTAAAAACTATATCTATACTCTTCAGCAAAGTACCATCGCGAAAAATACTCTACTGCGCAAACTCTCCTCACTGCGAAGCCTCTATCATTTCTTTCAAAAAGAAGAACTTCAAAGCATCAATCCTTTTGTCGATATAAAAGCCGCAAAAAAAGATAAGACTCTTCCCCTCATTCTCTCCCGTGAAGATATCTCTTCTCTACTCAAAGCTCCCACTGAGTACTGGAGTCAGCAAAAAGGTAAAAACAATGATTTCCTAGCAAGTCGTGACACTGCCATTTTTGAGATCATCTATAGTGGTGGCCTACGTATTCAAGAAGCCCTAGATTTAACTTTTGAGCAGATTAACCTTGAGGAGTCTACACTCAAAATTTTAGGTAAAGGAAAAAAGCAACGCATTGCTTATTTAGGCGAACCCGCAAAAAAAGCCCTTTCGGCTTACTTTGACTGTCGAAAAAATGCTGAACTGTTTTGGGCCTCACCTCGTGAAGCAGTCTTTATCAATCTTAAGGATCACAAAGTCATTAGTGCTCGCTCAGTACAGAGGAACTTAAAAACTTACCTCAATCATTGCCAGCTCCCGCCTGATATCACACCTCATAAATTACGCCACTCTTTTGCCACTCATTTACTTGATGCCGGCGCTGACCTGCGCTCAGTTCAAGAACTCTTAGGACATGAGAATTTATCGACAACACAGATTTACACCCACATTTCCGCAGACCGACTTCTAGAAGCTTACGATAACGCTCACCCACACGCTCAAAGTTAAGCTTGACCTCGGTAATTATCTAAGATAGGATCTTTGTAGAGCTCTGAACATATTGCTACATGATGAACACCTACAGCTTTTAATAAATGAATATTATCTTTATTAATGCCACCAATAGGATAGACTTTATTAGCCTCGATCAAAGTAAATACATCTTTAATAAACTCAGGTCCTTTTGCTTGCAAACCTTGCTTTGTCGTCGTTTCAAAGACAGTTCCAACTCCCACATAATCAAGGACACCAGCTTCAATTAAATCTTGAGCTACTTTTGCTTCTGTTAAAGACCTCACAGTTAAGCCAATAATTTTTGATTCTCCCAAAATTTCTCTCGCACTCACGATAGAGTCATCTCCCTGACCTAAATGAACCCCATCCATACCCATCTCTTGACACAAATCTATATGGTCATTCATAATCACCTGACAGTCAGGATTACTCGCTTTGATAATCTCAAAATACTTTTTTGCTTGATCAAAAAGTGCATCTCCAGCGAGTTCCTTGATACGAATCTGAATAAGTTTTAAGCCTGGCGATAAAGACTTTAATAAGCTCCCATCCTTATCCCACTTTCCTGCCACAGTATAATCATAAATCCAATAAGCTTCATTGGCCTTCAATAATGCATCATTCATCGTCTACTTAAATCCTTGGGAAATATTTTTTCATACTTGCCCCAAATGCATAAAGGCATTAATATGAGCAAAATTTTATTTAATCTAAAGCTTCTTGGAAATATTACTCATGGATGAAAATTCAAACCTCTATAAAATACGCCACTCAATGGCTCACGTTCTTGCTCAAGCAGTTCAAGAAGTCTATCCCAAAGTAAAACTCGGCTTCGGCCCTCCAATTGAAACGGGCTTCTTCTACGATTTTGATTTTAGTGAAGAAGAATTCTCTGAAGACAAACTCAAAGAAATCGAAAAGCGCATGAGAAAAATCATTGGTCGCAAACAAGAATTCCTTTACAGCGAAACTGATCTCGATGGTGCCGTAGCAAAATTAGAAGAACTCGGTGAAGGCGATTACAAAATCGAGAATGTGCGTAACCTTCATTCACGTGGAGTTGAGAAATTCTCCTTTTACGAAAACGGCAAATTCACTGACCTCTGTGAAGGACCCCACGTTCCCGATACGGGTGCCCTCCCCGCCAAAGCTTTCAAACTCGATCGCGTTGCTGGTGCTTACTGGTTAGGTAGCGAGAAAAATAAACAACTCACACGTATCTATGCACTCTGCTACGAAACACCGGAAGAACTTCAAGAGTTTTTAGAGAGACGTCGTATTGCTGAACAATTCGATCACAAAAAACTCGGTAAAGAACTCGATATCTATCACATCGACGACATGGTTGGCAAAGGTCTTCCCCTATGGTTACCAAATGGTACCGCTATTCGTGACGAAATCGAAAAGTACGCAAATGAAATGGAATTCCGCTATGGCTACAAACGCGTTTCTACTCCGCATATCGCCAAAGAAGAGCTCTACCTAACTTCTGGTCACCTTCCTCATTACGCAGACTCTATGTTTCCTCCTATGGAAGTTAAAGAGCACGACAACGATGAGTGTACTGAAAAATTCTACCTCAAGGCCATGAATTGCCCTCACCATCACTTAATCTTCAAAAGTCGTCCTCACTCATACCGTGACCTTCCTCTGCGTTATGCAGAGTATGGTACTTGCTACCGCTATGAGAAATCCGGTGAACTTTCAGGTCTCTTACGCGTAAGATGTATGACCATGAATGATGCCCATATCTACATGAGCCTCGACCAATTCGAATCTGAATTCCGCCGTACAATGGAAATGTACAAAGAGTTTTACGATACTTTCAAATTGACTCAGTATAGCTTCCGACTCTCAGTCAGAGATGACTCCGAGAAATTTGTGGGTGATCCAGCACTATGGGCCAAAGCAGAAGCTTTATTAGCAAAAGTTATGGACGAAATGGAAATCCCTTATTATATCGGCGAAGGCGAAGCAGCTTTCTACGGTCCTAAAATTGATATCCAGTTCAAAAACCTCATGGGTCGCGAAGAAACAGTCTCTACTATCCAAGTAGATTTTCAGTCAGGTGATAAATTTGACCTGAAATTCGTTGATGCTGAGGGTGATGACCAAGTGCCAGTCATTATGCACCGTGCACCTCTCTCCACTCATGAACGCTTCATTTCCTTCTTATTAGAATACTATGGCGGCGCTTTCCCGACTTGGTGTGCACCTGTTCAAGTTTGCATGCTTCCAGTACAAGAAAGTTGCCTCGAGTATACCAATGCTCTTGCAGATGAACTCACTGGCGACTTCTTCCGTGTCGAAGTTGACAATAGTAATAATACTTTTAATAAAAAGATTCGTACCAATACCAAAAGAAAAATACCTATGCTTCTCATCATCGGTGAAAAAGAAGTCGCAGAAGGAACTCTCACAGTTCGTCGCTACGGATCACGTGATCAAATTACTATTCCGCGTGAAGAATTTATTCAAAGCTTCAAAGCTGAAGTTAAAGAAAGAAAAATGTTACGTGAACCCATGGGTTCAATTATATAGTTCTTTTCTAAATACTTTATTTAAAGCCACTCTGACTTAGGTCACAGTGGCTTTTTTTTCACTATAAGCAGAAATAATCTAGAGTGTTTTAATACCCTTTCTAGGTGCTCTGCACCGATAGAAATCAGCGTACACCGCAAGGTGTATGACTGTGTTACGAAAGTAAATAAGGACCCAATAGGGGTCCGACACTCTATGTCGACCTCATTAGCTGAGCCCAATCTCCTTTATACACGGTGCTTATCAGTACACCTTACAATATGCAAAGCATCATGTTTATAATATTTTTATTCTTGAATCAACCAAATCCCTACAAAATTTTAAAAATAGTTTTTCTTAGAACTAAGCATTCAAATACTGCGCTTAATGGTCCCTTACGTAGTAAAGACTTATTTTACTGATCAAGACAAATTCATCTTCTTCATTCACACCCAAATACTCATTTTAATTTTATTACTTAAAAATTTGTTTTTTGATCCCTGCCGAATTATCTTTTTATAGAGAGTCAATACTTAAAGCCAGGGAGAATTTCATGCAAACAACGCAGGATAATATAGACACGTCTGTATGTACAGTTTCACAGCTCTTGGAAATAGGCCTAAGGAATTCTTCGACAGATACATTTTTATCTGATTGGAATGGAAAATCTTGGGATACCATTAGCTACAAGAACTTTTACGATACGGTTCATGAAATTGCTTACGGGCTACTTTCACTCAACTTAGAACCAGGTGCAAAAATTGCACTATTCGTCAATAACGATTCTCGCTTCTGCCTCTACGATACAGCCGCTTCCATTGCCGGTTTCATTACCGTACCACTTCACCTTACTTTCAATGATCAATCGATTTCCTATGTACTTGAACATAGCGAGGCCACGCTCTGCATAGTCAATGACAAAGCTCAATACCAAAGACTCAAAGAACTCAATCCCAAAATTCAGTATCTACTTACTGATGAGGAAGATATTGAAGAAGCGCTCAGTGGCCCTGGATTAATCAAAAATTCACAAAAGGTGGCGCTTCCCAAAATCACGGGTGATTCACCACTCACAATTATCTACACCTCTGGAACCACCGGCCAACCTAAAGGCGTCCTGCTCGATCATAAAAATCTCATCATTCTCAACTCTATTGTCGTTTCAGATTTATCGGATTGCATTAAAAAACACGATCGAGAAATAAGCTTCTTACCCCTGAGCCACATCTTTGCGAAATCTGCCATTTATCGCTGGCTCTGGCATGGCACGAGTGTTTACTTCACCAACCCCGACCAAATCATGATGCACATTGCGATGGTCAAGCCCCAGACTTTCTCGACTGTGCCCCACCTTTTAGAAAAAATATATCTTCATATTGCTAATGGTGCCGAGAACAACCCTCAGGTCGATCCTCAAATCTATCAAAAAGCCTTTGAGTTTGCCCATGTCTATGATTCTACTAATGCTGAGCATCAAGCTATGTATCAAGCTTTCTCGCCGATTTATCAGGCATGGCAAAATATCTTTGGTGGGGAGCTATCATTTATATGCAGTGGTGGAGCTCACCTCAGAACCGAGCTTTGTCGTTTCCTCAATAATGTCGGTATCATCATTCTCGAGGGCTATGGCATGACCGAGGCACCGGTCCTTTCCGTCAATCCTTTCCGCGCCCCTAAACCTGGGACTGCAGGCAAAGCTTTTAGTCATACAAAAATCAAGATTGCCGAAGATGGCGAAATTCTTGTGAGTGGTCCTCAAATTATGGAGAACTACTACAAAGACCCCGAAGCTACCGCCGAGGTTTTGAAAAATGATTGGTTGCATACCGGCGATATTGGTCACATTGATGAAGACGGTTACCTCTATATCACTGACCGTAAAAAGAATATCTTTAAAATGTCTACGGGTAAATTTGTTATCCCGACTCCGCTCGAGACCGCACTTAGGGCCGATCCCTTTATTGCTCATGTACTCGTTATAGGCGAAGATAAACGTTTCTGCTCAGCGCTTATTTTTCCCGAGCTCAGCCTGCTTCCGCGCTTGGCAAAGAAATTCCAACTCGACTCACTCAATCCCCACGAGATATGCCAAAGGCCTGAACTCAGAGCCTATTATCAAGGCCAGATCGATAAAGCCAACACCCAATTACCCAAGTGGTCACAAATTAAACAGTTCCAAATTATTCACGAAGAGCTCAGTCCCTTAAATGGACTGCTCACTGCAACATTAAAAGTGAAGCGCAAAGCTGTCAAAATTAATTACGATCACATCATTCAAGAAATTTATAAAAAATAAGGAGTGTATAATGAGTAAAATTAACCACGTCGCCATTTTAGGTGCAGGAGTTATGGGCTCTCAAATAGCTGCTCACTTTGCTAATTGTGGATTCTCGGTAAGCCTTTTAGATCTCACTAGTTCAGGAAAAAGACCTTCACTCATCAGTGAAAACGCCATCAAGAAACTCCTCAAGCTCTCTCCTTCCCCTCTCTACACACCACAAATAATTAATAATATTACCGCGGGAAACTTTGATCAAGATTTTAAAAACCTCAATCAAGCGGACTTAATCATTGAAGCGGTGATCGAAGATTTAAGTATCAAACAAAACCTCTGGGATCAAATCTGTAAACACGCTCGCAAAGACGCTATCTTAGCAACCAATACCAGTGGCTTACCCCTAAAAAATATTGCCAAACACTTTTCATCCAAATCACTCAAACAGTTTTTCGGGGTTCATTTTTTCAATCCGCCCCGTTACCAAAAATTGCTTGAGCTTATCCCCGGCCCCAAGACTAAGCCGGGCCTACTAGAAGAATTTGCGGAATTCGCCAGGCTGCATCTGGGCAAAGGCATTGTCGTTGCCAAAGATACTCCCAATTTCATTGGTAACCGCATCGGTTGTTACGCCATGCAGAAATCCATGATGCCGCTCTTTGAAGATGGTTTCACTATTGAAGAAATAGATATTCTTACCGGACCACTCATGGGTCGTCCCAAGTCAGCGACTTTTCGAACCCTTGATCTCATTGGTGTCGACACCATTCTTTATGTCACTGCTAATCTTCATGCCGCCATTAAAAATGATGAATGCCGCAATGAGTTCATTATGCCCACCCCTGTCAAAAAAATGGTCAAACAGGGCCAGCTTGGCGCCAAAAGTAAAAAGGGCTTTTTCTCAAAAATTGATGGCGAAATTCGCTCCATAAGTTTCGATGACTTCGAGTATCATAGCCCTAAAGCAATCAATTTAGAAAATGTCGCCAAATACAAAAAAATACCTGACCTCGTCAAACGCCTTGGCGCCCTCTACGATGATCCAGGTCGCATCGGCGATTTTTATCGAAAATTCCTGCTCTCCTTACTTTCTTATTCGGCCCGACGCATCCCCGAAATCTGCCATAATCATCAAGATATTGATAAGGCTATGAAATGGGGTTGGGCTTGGCAAATGGGGCCCTTCGAAATTTGGCAGGCGATTGGCTTCCAAAAAATATTAACTGACTTAAAGGCTTTATCCTACCCCATACCCGAATGGATAAGTAGAGTTGATCCGAAAGTGGGCTTCACTCAATCCAAACCACCTTTTATCGATCAATTCACCATCAAGCAAAAACGCATGCGTCTCATCATAGATTACAAAGATGCGCGCTTACTTAATTGGAAGCAAGGAATATGTGTTTTTGAATTCACTGGCAAAGCCAATACCATCAGCTCAAACGTTCTCGATGGTATCATTGATGCCGTTGGCTATGTAGAACAAAATGACGATTTCAAAGGTATCCTTATTGCCAATGACTCCTCCATGTTCTCTGCAGGTGCCAATCTCGCAGAAATGGCCGGACACGTCCAAAATCGCGACTTTGCCCCCATCAATGATGTCGTTAATAAATTTCAGCAAATGAGCCAAGTAATTCACTACTCGAAAAAACCCGTCATCCCCGTAGTGCAAGGACGTGCACTCGGCGGTGCCTGCGAAGTTGTCATGGCTGCCCCTCATGCAGTTGTCGCCCAAGAATCTTATATGGGCTTAGTCGAACTCGGTGTGGGTCTAATCCCTGCTGGTGGCGGTACCATGCGCATGGCCAAACTCGCAGCGACTATGGCTGCCGAACAAAAGGCCTTCCTAGTGGAACCTCTGCTCAGGCAAAATTGGTTAACGATTGCCATGGCAAAAGTCAGTGCTTCTGCCCTCGACGCTCAGCAAAAACATTACCTTAGCCCCAATGCCACCCTAGTGACAAATCCCGAGCGTCGCCTCCACGTAGCGGCCCAAGTCCTGCTTCAGCTCAGTGAACTGCCCTACCGCGCTCCACAAGCCTCTAAATTCCTCGCACTCGGCGCAAATGCTGCCAGCACTTTCAAAGCGGGTGCCTACAACATGCTTCAGAGTCACTTCATAAGTGAGTACGACTATTTCTTAGCCTGTAAACTTGCCCACGTAATTTGTGGCGGAGAACTCACCAGAGCGACCATGGTCGATGAACAATATATCCTCGACTTAGAGCGCGAAACTTTCCTTTCCTTATTGGGAGAAAAGAAAAGTCTCGCTCGAATCGAGAGCATCTTAAAATACAATCGCCCACTAAGAAACTAAGGAGCCACAAATGAATAATGTCTACATCGTCAGCTCAGTTAGAACTCCTGTGGGTAAAGCCAATCGCGGCAGCCTTGCCCACGTCGCTCCACTCGATTACACCACGGCAGTATTTAAAGGTGCCGTGGATCGAGTCAAAAATCTCAAGCTAGAGGATATCGAAGACCTCATGATTGGTTGCGCCACACCCGAAGCCGAACAAGGCATGAATATGGCCATGCAGGTCGGTCAGGCTGCTGGTCTTGGTGATCATATCACTGGCGTCACCATCAATCGTTTTTGCGCCTCAGGTCTGCAAGCGATTGCCATGGCCCATCAATCCATTGCCTGTGGTCACGCCCAAGTCCTTGCTGCGGGTGGTTGCGAATCCATGAGCCTGCTCACCCTCGGAGGAAACAACTTTGTTGCCAACCCTGCACTTAACAAAATCTTTCCTAATGCCTACCTCAATATGGGCAATACCGCAGAAGCAGTGGCAAAGAAATATAAAGTCTCCCGTGCGAGTCAAGATAAATTCTCTTTAGCCTCACACGATAAAGCTTTGCGCGCCATTGATCAGGGCCTCTTTAATAATGAGATTATACCTCTCGATATCGACCTCAATTACTATCATGAGGGACAATTAAAAAATCGCAAATTTCGCTTCAGTACTGACGAGGGCCCCAGAGCGGGTTCCACCCTCGAGAGCCTTGGTAAACTTCCACCCGTCTTTAGTGTCGGAGGCTCGGTAACCGCGGCTAGCTCATCACAAATGTCCGATGGCGCCGCCTGCTCCATTTTAGTCAATGAACAATTTGTCGAAGAACGCAATCTCGTTCCTCAAGCAAGACTCGTCGGCTTTGCCGTTGCCCCCGTCCCCGCTCACCTCATGGGCATGGGGCCCGTCGCAGCCATTCCCAAAGTACTCAAACAAACCGGACTCGAACTCAAAGATATTGGCCTCATCGAATTGAACGAGGCTTTTGCCTCACAATCGATTGCGGTAATTAATGAGCTCGGCTTAGATCCCAAAATCATTAACGTCAATGGCGGCGCTATTGCCCTAGGTCACCCACTTGGTTGTACTGGTGCTAAACTCACTGCCACCCTGCTCCATGAAATGGAAAGGCGTTCACTGCGCTATGGCATGGTTACCATGTGTGTTGGCGGCGGTATGGGTGCAGCCGGGATTTTCGAAAATCTAAAAATATAAGAAGGATGATAACTACATAACACATTTTATTAACGAACGGAGAACAATATGAACTACTTAGCCAATACCTCACTTTATATATCCATACCCTTATTTGTTTTAATTCTTACGGTATTGGCTTATAGGAATTTTCCCGGTTTTTTCTGGGTCATTGCCATAGCTCTATTTGTAGCGGGCTACACCACTTCCCCTCTTCCGCTCATTATTGTGCTTGCGATTTCCGCAATCTTTATTATCCCCCCCATCAGAACCATGCTTTTATCCAAACCGATCATGGCTTTTTTGGGAAAGATTGGCTTGCTACCCGCTATTTCTCAAACCGAACGCGAAGCCATTGATGCCGGCACTGTTTGGGTAGAGAAAGAATTCTTCTCTGGCAAACCCGATTTTAAACGGATTTTTGCTCAGTCTTATCCCTCACTTAATGCCGAAGAACAAGCCTTTTTAGATGGCCCCACGGAGGAACTCTGTAAGATGGTCAGTGACTATGATATTGCCTGCCGTGGTGACCTCACCCCCGAAACTTGGGCATTCATTAAAAAAGCCGGCTTCCTCTCAATGATTATCCCCAAGGAATATGGCGGCCTCGCCTTCTCTGCCCTCGCGGTTAGCTCGGTTTGCTCAAAACTCGCTTCTCACTCGAGCCCACTCAGTATCACCGTCATGGTCCCCAACTCACTCGGCCCAGGTGAATTGCTCTCCCACTATGGTACACAAGCTCAAAAAGATCATTACTTGCCACGCTTGGCCGATGGCCGCGAAATCCCCTGCTTTGGTCTCACCGAACCCATGGCAGGCTCAGATGCGGGCTCGATCTCATCCGAGGCCGAGATCTTTAAAAAAGAAGATGGCGAACTTTACTTGCGCTTTAATTTCAAAAAACGTTACATCACCCTTGCAGCCGTTTCCACTGTCATTGGCCTCGCCTTTAAATTGCGTGATCCGCAAAACTTTCTTGGCAAAGGAACTGAACTCGGTATTACTTGTGCACTCATCCCCAGTGATGCCCCCGGTATCCGCTTAGGTCGACGTCACGATCCCTTGGGAGCCTCTTTTTTCAATTGCCCCATCAATGGCGAAAACGTCGAACTCCCACTCGAAAAACATATCATTGGTGGCTTAGATGGCGTCGGTATTGGTTGGAGAATGCTCATGAATTGCCTCTCTGCTGGCCGCGCCGTTACCCTACCTGCCACTTCCACTGGCACGAGTAAAATGTGCAACCGTGCCGTCGGTGCCTATGCCAAAGTCCGCAAGCAATTCGGCATGTCTATTGGTCAATTCGAAGGCATCCAAGAAGCCATGTGCGAAGTCGGTGCTTATAACTACATGCTCGAAGCTGCACGAATCTATACTTGTGGTGGCGTTGATAGCGGCGAAAAACCCTCCGTGGTTTCAGCCCTAGCTAAATATCATTTTACCGAGACTGTGAGGAAATCTATTAATCACGCCATGGATATTAGTGGTGGCTCAGGCATTTCCCGCGGGCCTAAAAATATATTTGCGAATGCCTATACCTCCACCCCCATTGCCATCACTGTGGAAGGCGCCAATATCCTCACCCGTACCATGATTATTTTTGGTCAAGGACTCATTCGTTGTCACCCAACCGCCATGGACGAAGTTAATGCCATCGAGAATAACGATGCCAAAGCCTTCGATAAAGCCCTCTGGACTCATATCTCCTTTGTCGTTTCCAATCTCACTCGTGCCAAGCTGCTTACCCTCACTCGCGGTTGGCTCAGCCCCGTCCCTTCCGGTCCCTTTAGCAAATACTTACGTCGCATTAACTGGGCTTCCGCACTCTTTGCCACCTTCGCTGATATGGCCATGGGCTCCTATGGCGGTGGACTCAAACGTGCCGAGCGCATCACTGGTCGCTTTGGGGATATGCTTTCTTGGATGTACTTCGCTTGTACCATCATCAGACGCTATGAACATGAGGGCCAAAAGAAAGAAGACCTCGCCCATGCCACTTGGGCACTGGATTACTGTATGGAAAATATGTCCACTGCTTTTGATGGCATCCTCCAGAATATCCAAGTACCCCTACTCAGCCCCATCCTTAGAGTTGTGCTCCGCCCCTTCTTTCGTCTCAATTGCTTTGGCTCCGGTCCCGATGATAAGACCGGTAGAAAAATTGCCTTGGCAATGATGACCCCTGGTGAGCAACGCGATCGCTTCTCTTATGGCATGTATATCCCTTCATTCGAACGACCCGGCTTGGGGCAACTCGAAGATGCCTTTGTCGATTTAAGCAAAGCCGATGTGCTCTTGGCCAAAATTAAAAAATCTGGCGTCAAAGCCAAGCACCCAACACAAATGATCAAAGAGGGACTCGAAAATACCTCCATCAACGAAAAAGACGCGAGCTTCCTGACCCACACCATACATAAATGTGAAGACGCCATCCAAGTCGATGAATTTAATGTCGATGATTATGCCGCCACCCGTTCACCCTCCGCACTCACTTAGATTAGACCGCTACGCTAGAAGAAGCTAGATCGTTCATTTCATTCACTGCAGATCGGCTCAAAGAGCCTGCGGTAGGCAGTTAAAACTTGAATCCTAAACTTGCGTAGCGAGTGCAAGCTAAGCTTGGAACGAGCTCAAGCTAAGCCGCAGGCGCTCACCCTTCTCATAGCTCACTTGTGAGCGGTCTTTCAGGCCGAAGGCCGATCTTGCTTCTTATAGCGCAGCGATCTAAAAACTAGCACGCTAGTTTTTTTCGCTATTTGTCGCTCAACTCAGCTTGAAAGCCCCATAAAAATCGCTAATGTCCTCACTTCAGTTCACTTGCCGAAGTGGCGGAATTGGCAGACGCAGGGGATTCAAAATCCCCCGCCTTCGGGCGTGTGGGTTCAAGTCCCACCTTCGGTACTATCAAGCACTTACGTTAATTCGTAAGTGCTTTTTTTTTGTACCCTGAAACCTCTTTTTGTAGCACTATCCGCCCGTGTGGCAGCACTATCCGCCCGTGTGGCATCACTATCCGCCCGTGTGGCAGCACTATCCGCCCGTGTGGCAGCACTATCCGCCCGTGTGGCATCACTATCCGCCCGTGTGGCAGCACCTCCCCGCTGGAGTGAGGCGACCCTCTCCCATTAGTTCTTACACCACCTAGCCCATTAATGAACGTTTATATAATTCTGCACAGGCACGTGCATCTGATAAGGCATCATGATGCTTGAGAGGAATACCGAAGTGATCACAAAGGATATTAAGCTTTGCGGGTTTGAAGCCTTGAGCTTTATAAAGTTTTACGGTGCATACCCAACGCTCAGCCACACCCAAGTCGGCATAATCCAAATCGTAATACTCCATTGATCGAGTCATCACACTACGATCAAATGATTCATTATGTGCGACCACTAATTTACCAGTGAGGCGTTTTCTGATTTCGGGATATAGATCTTCAAAATCAGCTTTGTACATTGTATGATGTGGTTCAATTCCATGAACATCTATGTTGCGCCAACTATATTCATTATTAGGTGGCTGAATCAGCTCGCTATACTCATCTACGATAACGCCCTTCTCTACTGTAATAATTGCCACAGCACAAGCACTATTTCGCTTTGCCGTGGCAGTTTCAAAATCTATTGCTACAAAGTCCATTCATTAACCTTACGTATCTTTTTCTCACTCATTTCATTTACCCCGATTTCCTGCTATACATTTTAGAGCTGAAAAATCTTGATATCTCTAGCTCTATCATTATTAGAGATCATAAATATACTATTTTTTGTTAGTGTAAATTAGGTCTCTATTCTTTTTTATAAAGGGGGTATAAATAAAAATATTACAAATGTTTTTTCTGCGTCTCAAATGAGCTAATCCTTCAGGATTGAACTTATATCCCACCGCGATAAGCCCTGAGAGATTATAATGATTTGTATTATAAATTTCACCCTTACTGGTACTTGTTCGGTATTTCCGAACAACTGAATCTTCATCCAATTCACTATCAGAAAAAACTTTCTTTAAGTGATAGTTAATGGTATGAGTTTTAACGTCATAAAGTACGCTCAATTTACCCATCTGTGGCGGCTATTCGAAATTTTCGAATAACTGAAGATACCTGTAACTCATCATAACTAAATTGAACATTGAAAATTATTATTAGGGCATTTCAGACGATTTCACCCTACTATGAAACTTTCATCAACTATACTTATCGATCGTCCTCTTGACCATAAGCTACTTCGCATCAACAAGAGCACCTCAAGTCCTGTCTTGATCTCGCGATCGCCTTGGCTACCAAGCTCCATTAAATCTCTCATGTAAACCCGAAATATTTTAGTGTCACTTAAATAACTTAAACCAAAGTCCCTAAGAGCCTTTATAATGCCCAGCTTCAACTTTTCTTTACGCTTGGTGGAATGACAGATATCTGCCCAAGAACTAAACTCATAGTCTGTAACATTAGTAACCATTTGTGCTCGCAAAGGATTCAGCTCGATATATTGCAAACAACGGATAAGAGCCTTGGTGTTTTTGATCTGTATAGCTTTGTAACAATGATTGAATAACTGCCCTCTTCTACACTTCTCAAATTGTTGATTATACCAGACTGTAAAGCGCTTCTGTAGATTCCCCATAAAATCGCCCAAGTCATTCAAACGCTTAGCAAATTTGCGCACCTCGCAAGTTCTAGCATCAGGTACTTCTTCTAATGATTTATACTTTTTATAGAGATAGGCTGCTTGTATCAAACTAAGCTTTGATTCTCGATCTCTGCGAATGATGAAATGAGCATGGGTACTCATGATGCAGTAATTAATGAGCTCCAATTCATAAATACTTTCCAGCCAAAAAACTAGCTTACGCAAATGAGTCTTATGCTCACGATTAAAGGCATAAGCCGAATTACCTAAGGTATTGTCAGGTACCTTTATAATCACATGATAGAAAGTTACATCACTTTCCATATCATAGCTGCGTTTCATATTCATCTCCTTTCATTTCGGAGATAATTAACATGCTAATTTTTAATAGTGCAAATTTATACGCTAAATTCAGCTCTATTCTATTTATGTAAAATACTAAACACAAAGGAGATAAAAATATTTTCAGCGCGTCTCAGACGAGTTCACCTTCAGACGAGTTCACCTCTATCGATTTAGCCGATATTGCGCTTATTGATGAATATAAAGAGTTATTTGATTAAAGCTCCTCTCATGGCGAGCTTAAAGATCGTTTACCTTGCCCAAAGGACAACCAATAACTAGAGATATTAATGTGACTCATCCAGAAAAATGGATATCAGATGAAATAGGTAGATACGCAAATAAAGAACTGCTGGGACAATTTGGTATGAAAGTTAGAAACCTGAGGAATACAATGGGCTCACTTATGCTGCGCTCAGGTTATTCACTTGAACAGCTTGCCGCGGTACTGGGTAATAGCCCAGAAGTTGTAAGGTCTAATTATGCAAGGTTGGTGTCTGATGAGGTCATTGTTAACTTGAAAGAAATTAAGAAAAATTGAACGACTGACAATCACTATGGAAGCCAGTCCTTGGTTAAACATTAGTTGGTATGACTTAGACTTTAATTGTAGGTACTGTTGACCCTGAATTTCGATAAAAACACCGACCACTATAGGCCATAACACCGACCAGTTTGTGCTTAGATCGAAGATTCAAAATCCCCCGGCTTCGGGCGTGTGGGTTCAAGTCCCACCTTCAGTACTCAAGCACTTACAGAAATGTAAGTGCTTTTTTTCTGCCCCCATCAGCTAAGCGTCAGCGCAAGCTAAGCTCGGAACGAGCGCAACCTAAGCTCGGAACGAGCGCAACCTAAGCTCGGAACGAGCGCAACCTAAGCTCGGAACGAGCGCAACCTAAGCTCGGAACGAGCGCAACCTAAGCTCGGAACGAGCGCAAGCTAAGCGTCAGCGCAACCTAAGCTCGGAACGAGCGTAACCTCAGCTATAAGCTAGCAATATAAAAATATTTCTAGCGCGTCACATATGAGCTCTCCTAATGATGTGTGCGAAATTAGTAAATTTAATTTTTGTACACATCTTTAAAAGGAAAAAACATGCGCATGAGAAAGTTTTAAATCATTTATTTTTAATTGTTTATAACTTTTATACCATAAAGTGTTTAATTTGTGCTCAAGCATCAATTACAATAAAAATGTAAAGTGAGTAAATAATGAAAATGAATAACAGAGTTTTATCTCTAGATATTCTCAGAGGTATTTGTATTATGATTGTATTAA
The DNA here is from genome assembly GCF_028728065.1 of Lentisphaera profundi. Taxonomy (GTDB): domain Bacteria; phylum Verrucomicrobiota; class Lentisphaeria; order Lentisphaerales; family Lentisphaeraceae; genus Lentisphaera; species Lentisphaera profundi. The sequence goes on from NZ_CP117812.1 coordinate 1,421,513, forward strand.
TACATCATGTGAGTATTGATAGTATTCCTAATATGCCTGAGCTTTCAGGGCTGACAGGTTTTATCTTTTGGAAAATAAGAGGACTTGGTTGGTCTGGGGTTGATTTATTTTTTGTCTTGAGTGGTTTTTTAATTGGAGGCCTTCTTTTATCTGAACTTGAGCAATTTAAAAAAATTAATATCAAACGCTTTTTATTAAGAAGAGGTTTGAAAATTTGGCCTTCGTATTATTTACTAATTGTTGTTTTGGCACTGTTTGGTGCAACTAATTGGATTAGAGAGGGAGATTTTAGTGATCAATTGACTCAGGTGATCGTTCATGTTTTGTATTTGCAGAATTATTTTGATATAGGTACTAATGGACCTACTTGGTCATTGACAATTGAAGAACATTTTTACACCATTTTACCCTTCTTGATTTTAGCCATATACAATTTTTCTGGCAAGGTTAATAAAAACCTTAAATCCCTGCCTATCGTTATGAGCATTATCATTATTTTGATTATTGTAAATAGATTCATACATAGCTATAACGTAGATGATTTAAAGAACCATTTTATGCTATCTCACTTTCGTTTTGATAGTTTATTAGCAGGGGTCGTTATACAGTACTTTTATCGCAATAATAAAGAAAAAATGAAAGCTTTATTGGCTAAGCACCAACTCACTATATTTAGCTTGGCTTTTTTATGTGTGATTCCGTCGATGTTCTGGGGTAGAAATACCCCCTTTATGTTTACCTTAGGTTTTGCACTTCTAACCTTGGGCTACGGATTAATATTATCTCGAGTTATTTGTCATGGTTTTGGTTCTTTTGAATCTACTTATGCAGCAAAAGCTTTAGCTCATATAGGATGTTGGTCTTATAATATCTATCTATGGCATTTCTTTTTACCAAAACTTTTTAAACCTTTTTATGAGCCGATACAAATAGCTATTTCAAATATTAATACACTTCCTGAAATTGTTCTTTTAATCCAGGCGACCTTCTATATAGGACTTTCGATTTTAGTAGGTTACTTAGCTACAGTGATTATTGAAAAACCTTTTCTTAAACTTAGATCAAAATATGTTCCACAAGGCTTTAAGCCCAATGTAATATGAACTTTTTAATTCTAGGAATTGGCCGTGATTAGACTACTTCGCGAAAAGGCTGCGCCGATGAACAAATAAAGACAATTAGAAGAGTTCTATTATCAGTTGCCATCATTAGCCCTTACTGAAACCCAAGCTCGGAACGAGCGCCACCCAAGCTCGGAACGAGCGCCACCCAAGCTCGGAACGAGCGCCACCCAAGCTCGGAACGAGCGCCACCCAAGCTCGGAACGAGCGCCACCCAAGCTCGGAACGAGCGCCACCCAAGCTCGGAACGAGCGCCACCCAAGCTCGGAACGAGCGCCACCCAAGCTCGGAACGAGTATTTTCAGCGCGTCTCAGACGAGTTCACCTCTTTTTAGAGCATTTCAGACGAGTTCATCCTACTATAAAACTTTCATCAACTATACTTATCGATCGTCCCCTTGACCATAAGCTACTTCGCATCAACAAGAGCACCTCAAGTCCTGTCTTGATCTCGCCATCGCCTTGGCTACCAAGCTCCATTAAATCTCTCATGTAAACCCGAAATATTTTAGTGTCACTTAAATAACTTAAACCAAAGTCCCTAAGAGCCTTTATAATGCCCAGCTTCAACTTTTCTTTACGCTTGGTGGAATGACAGATATCTGCCCAAGAACTGAACTCATAATCAGCGGCGTTCTCTACCATCTGAGCTCTTAAAGGATTCAGCTCGATATATTGCAAACAACGGATAAGAGCCTTGGTGTTTTTGAGCTGTATAGCTTTGTAACAATGATTGAAGAGCTGCCCTCTTCTGCTTTTCTCAAATTGTTGATTATACCAGACGGTAAAACGCTTCTGTAGATTCCCCATGAAATCACCCAAGTCATTCAAACGCTTAGTAAATTTGCGTACCTCGCAAGTTCGAGCATCAGGTACTTCTTCAAATGATTTATACTTTTTATAGCGATAGGCTGCTTGTTTCAAAGTAAGCTTTGATTCACGCTCCCTGCGAATGATGAAATGAGCATGAGTACTCATGATACAGTAATTAATTACTTCCAATTCATAAATACTTTCCAACCAAAAAACTAGCTTACGCAAATGAGTCTTATGCTCACGATTAAAGGCATAAGCCGAATTACCTAAGGTATTGTCAGGTACCTTTATAATCACATGATAGAATGTTACATCACTTTCCATATCATAGCTGCGTTTCATATTCATCTCCTTTCATTTCGGAGATAATTAACATGCTAATTTTTAATAGTGCAAATTTATACGCTAAATTCAGCTCTATTTTATTTATGTAAACTACTAAAAACAAAGGAGATAAAAATATTTTCAGCGCGTCTCAGACGAGTTCACCCTTTATTATTGATAGTCACCGATAAAGGCGCCCAAGCATCCAGTGATTTTTTGATGCTTTCCTGAGGACTCGATAAGACCACCATGGGAAGCAACATGAGTATAATCATTAGTTTGTTCATTTGATTCTCCTTCAATTAGCAAACTCACTATTCATGATAGCTTGTTCTAAGTCAGCTAGGGTTTGGTTCAGCTCTGCGTAACCGGCAGTCTTCTCACCCGTCGCTTCATTCATGTAAAGATCACGGCGCAGCTCGATCATGATGGCTTGTACACGCTCATCCTTTTGATAAAACTTCATCGGCACTAAGCAGCCTGGGAAGGGATCATTGATCCTCACATTGAAGCCTCGCGATTCAAAAAACTCGCGAAAGCCTTCGACTAAGTTCTGTGGTGTATGGTAAGCATCCGTGCCAAGACAGATCTCAGGACGCTCAGCACCCGTATAGCCTTCGTAGGACCTAGCAATCGCATTGAAGCTATGGCAATCAATCACCAAGGCCTTATTGCGCTTATAAAGGCTATAATCCACCATTTTTTCGAGTTTCTTATGATGGGGTCGGTAATAACGATTAAGTAATTCCTCTCGTCCTGCGGGACTTGCCTTGTGACGTAGTGGCAAGAGCTGTGAACCTCTTTCGTAGAGTACGCCCATACCTCGCTCTGCCATTAATTCCTCAGCATCATCTTCGAAGCGCTCGACATCCACGAGTAGACGACTCACGGGGAAGACTGCCCTATCCCACTTCCAATCAAATAAGTCATCCGTAAAATGATCCGTCATCTCTAATATTTCTTTATTCAATTGCTCAGGGCTAAGCAAGAACTCAATTAAATATTCTTCGGGAATATATGTAGAACTATGGGGGATATGTAAAATCATTTCACCACCCCACAAAATAATTTTTTAGCAAAAAGTTCATTTCCGGAGCTTACTCTTGTCTTTAATTCAAAATTAAGCATTAAAAATTTAAAATTGATCTTATCTACGATCATTCTTTCTCCAGTATTATTTCAGATTTTTAATCTGCACATCTGCGAACTCCGCAAAGCACCGTGGGACTGCCCCCGGTTGCTCGATCTCTCGATCGTCTTGATGTACCCAATGACTATTACAGCCTACCCAGGACGTTTCATGTCCTAGCTATTATGAAAACTTGGGGAAAACCTTCTTATTTACTCTGTTTTAACTATAAAACTTTCATCAACTATACTTATCGATCGTCCTCTTGACCATAAGCTACTTCGCATCAACAAGAGCACCTCAAGTCCTGTCTTGATCTCGCGATCGCCTTGGCTACCAAGCTCCATTAAATCTCTCATGTAAACCCGAAATATTTTAGTGTCACTTAAATAACTTAAACCAAAGTCCCTAAGAGCCTTTACAATGCCCAGCTTCAACTTTTCTTTACGCTTGGTGGAATGACAGATATCTGCCCAAGAACTAAACTCATAGTCTGTAACATTAGTAACCATTTGTGCTCGCAAAGGATTCAGCTCGATATATTGCAAACAACGGATAAGAGCCTTGGTGTTTTTGATCTGTATAGCTTTGTAACAATGATTGAATAACTGCCCTCTTCTACACTTCTCAAATTGTTGATTATACCAGACTGTAAAGCGCTTCTGTAGATTCCCCATAAAATCGCCCAAGTCATTCAAACGCTTAGCAAATTTGCGCACCTCGCAAGTTCTAGCATCAGGTACTTCTTCTAATGATTTATACTTTTTATAGCGATAGGCTGCTTGTATCAAACTAAGCTTTGATTCTCGATCTCTGCGAATGATGAAATGAGCATGGGTACTCATGATGCAGTAATTAATGAGCTCCAATTCATAAATACTTTCCAGCCAAAAAACTAGCTTACGCAAATGAGTCTTATGCTCACGATTAAAGGCATAAGCCGAATTACCTAAGGTATTGTCAGGTACCTTTATAATCACATGATAGAAAGTTACATCACTTTCCATATCATAGCTGCGTTTCATATTCATCTCCTTTCATTTCGGAGATAATTAACATGCTAATTTTTAATAGTTCAAATTTATACGCTAAATTCAGCTCTATTCTATTTATGTAAAATACTAAACACAAAGGAGATAAAAATATTTTCAGCGCGTCTCAGACGAGTTCACCCCAAAGTTCTATTATTTATATGTCTTTCCATTGTGCTTCAGCCAGCCATCTGTATGACGCCCAGCGGGGTCGTGGTGAGTCCAGTGAATCACGCCGCCCTTGGAGTTCCATTCGTATTCACCATTGAAGCTTACCGAATTTCCTTGGCGAAGACTTCGATGGCGCTCTTGTTTTAGTGTCGCGTAATCAGGCTATCACTACAAACATTCAATTTCAGTTAAATTGTAGCTCATTCCAATAATCTAGAGAATTAACGTCGCCCATAGTTTTTCTATTTTAATCTTGCCTTCGTTGTGTTTGATTGATTCGTGGAAGCAACAACTTGATGTTCCTTGGGCTAGATTCATTATTATGAACTGACAGAACAATTACAGTAGCGGTCGCGGTGGTTAATATCACTAATAAAGTCAATTATTATAACCTGTATATATAACAAACACCTTAGATTAGATGTATACTTCTAAAATCAATACGCGTGGCAAACAGAGAGGATTAAATGATTGAGAAAACTAAAATTATTCTCAACCTAGATAAGGTTGGAGAAACAGCTGATTTTAATACGAATGAACTCTTACAAGAAGAGCAATTTGAAGAATTTGTAAGAAAAATAATTGAAGTAAAAGCACAAAAAGATCGACTTGGAAATGCTGTAGACAGAATTGCAGATTGTCAGATTCATGATGCTATTTTTATTTCAGGTGAGCGTGGTAGTGGTAAAACGACTTTCTTAAAAAACTACCCTAAATTCTTGGAGGAACATCAAACTGAGCTTTCAAAAAACTTCCGGTCTTTACCTATTATTGATCCGACCTTACTTCATGATGACGAAAAGTTTTTAATAATTACTGTAAGCCATATTATCAACTTTGTTGACGTCACGGTAAATACCCATTCATTGAGCGAAATGAAAAGAGGTATTCTATGTCAATATCATGAGAAACTTACGGAGATTAGTGAGGCCATTGCAACCTCATCGAATTCAGAATCGATGGTTGAACGCATTATTGATAATCAATATTCATTAGGCTTAGAGCAAAAACTACATGAATTTTTCGGTTGTATTACAAGACTTTTAGATACTGAGATTCTTCTTTTGCCAATTGATGATATTGACATGTCATTTCAGCATGGTTTTGAAGTTTTAGAAGTAGTGCGTAAATTCTTATCATCGCCTTACATAATTCCTGTAATTAGTGGGGATTACAAACTTTACTGTACAATTGTAGAAAAAAAGTTCACTCAGAAGTTACATTCACCATTTTTCGACTCTTCTAAAAATGAAGGTATGAGTATATCCGGAGGTATTAATTCTCACAACTGGAAACGCGAAATAATTTCACTTACTGAACAATACTTCGATAAAGTTTTTCCCAAAGATAAAAGAATTGAACTACCATCAATAAAGGAAATTCTGAAACAAAATATCTCTGAAATTGAAGTAAGACAAGGTACTTTATCTATAACACTATATGATCTTTGTCGGACTATTAATGAAGCTTTTAATTATCCGATGATGTTTAAAACATTATCAGATGAGTCATCTTCTAATCCGATACCCTTAACGTCTTTAAGGATATTTCTTCAAACATTGAGCCGATTAACACCCCATGTTATTGACCGTCAGGTAAACTTCGTAAGCCACCCCATCGACAGTACGGGACACAAACCACTATTTATCGTTGACAATAATAAATCATTATGTGAAAGCATTTATTATCTAAACTCTAATTCAAACCCCTTAATCAAACTTTCTGCACAAGCAAATATATCGGCCCTTAGAAAAAATGAAGGGTATATGGATACGCTATTAGCACATGATTTGTTTGCTTATAAAAAAGAAAAGGGAAATCGTCTTGAAAAAATAAACAAGTTCGGATCAAAGAAAATAGATGGTGTACCCGGCAATAAGAACCTTTACATAACCACTGAAAAATATGACTACTTAACAAAGAGAGGAGGTGAAAAAGCCCGTTTTTTACTAGAGCTTTTTACTTATTCAGATTATTATGCGAGCCACCAAAAATATCATTTTTTTGTAGCTGTTAAATATTTCGAATTTCTGCTATGTAGTCCTGATAGGACTAATAACAATGAGCGTGTCACTCCTAAGTCATATACCCGTTTTCTAGATATACCTAATGATAATTATATAGAAACTGAACCTTTATTACCTACCGATGAAGAGTTAACACCTCAGACCTTAGATGTCGATAATATCAACAGCACATATCCCCATGACCCATTCGAGATAGCGCCTGAATTATCATTAAGCTGCTCTAAAATGTCGGCTAGTTTCATTTATAAAGTTCGCAATAAATTTATTAATAATTTGAACGTCATGTACTACAATAACGATATAGAGTGGGGTAATGAAAACCTCTACACAATGGGACAGCGGATATCCTATATATTTTTAAATAGTATCGCTTTTTTTGAAAAACTAAATAATCGTTTTTCGTCTAAGCTACAAGGCGTATCAGAGACTAACATTGCTTCAGGAAAAAGCATCGACCTTATAAGTACAAAAGATAATGCTTATTTATTTAACATAAAGCCATTATTAGGCCATGATCATTATTGGACGACTTGGTTTAGCCAACACCCTTTAATTAGATTATTTTTACCTCATTTAGATCAAGATAGTAGTAATAGGGACGACATTTTAATAAATTTATTAAATACAACATCTTTGGGAAACGTAAACAATACTTCGGTGCATAGAGGTCCTACTATCACTAGGAATACCGTGAAAGATTTTAATGCCCTCCAAAGGAAATTTAAGTCTTGTATTAATAGAGTAATAAGTAATAAATCAGCTAAGTCGAAAGACGAGAATTTATCGTACGCACTACTTGTAATTACAGAAAATCCTAAACTGTCCAATAAACTAAAGAAGGTATTAACGAACATCGTAGCTACTAATGCAGTTGCATTTCATTCATCCATGTTAGATATAAAAGACTATAATAACAACACGTATAGTAAATTCCGGGAAATCTTCCCTAATTCCACAATGCTTTAAAAGATGTATGAAAACCACTTTACCTAGTCATTTATATTTAATTACTGAGCTTGCGACAACGTATGCTTTATATAAATTATTTAATAAACCAAAAGATGTGCTATCTGCCTTTGCTAAAGGCTCCGAGTCATTTTCGGCAGTTAATTTACGCAGAGAATCTTTAAATAATGCATTAAATTTTAATTCTCTAGAAGAAGCTAAAAAAAGCGATGACTTAATAGACTTATCCAATATTCTAAGCGCGTATGGCAACGACTTTATAGATATTAACGGATCACAAATTTTCTTTAAGCAAAGCGATCGAGATGAAGCTCAAACAATTTCTTTACAATTACACCCGTTCCTTCTGGCGACAGGAAAAACCCATACCTTGTTAAACAAAAATAAAATCACTATACAAGATTTAATCTGTTTTGCTAAAATGATACGTCCAGGTTTACTATCGAAAGATAATCCTCATAAAACTTATGCAGATAACCATATTCACCTTAATGGCTGTCATGATGCAGGTACTTTTATACTTGAAATATGTAATCAAAGTTTTCTTGATACAGGAAATAGTTTACGAAACACCCCTCTCTTGGTTGGCTCAAACTTAAAACCCTCACTAGAACTTGAACAAGCTATTCATATTTTACGCTATTCATTTAACCTTATTAATCAGGGGTTGATTCAAGAATTAAACATAAATCCAAAACCACAATCTGTAGATAATTTTACTTGTATCAAAAATATTATTAATCATCCAGAAAGGGATCACAGTACCTCGCGAATACGCTCATGGAAAGATAATCATTTTCTGATGAAAAACCAGAGTAATTCAGCTTCTGATACGATTCAAATATTATTCAAGGCGGTGCATTATTATCATGGGAAAAACCCCGTAGCAAGCTTATTTTTATATTATAATTTTCTACTTAGTTTTGATCACGAATTAAAAAACTCTACTCGTTCCAATTCAGTTCAGTGTCGCATGGCTATACGATCTTTTATAATTAGTGCTAACATAATAAGACGTCACCTTGTGATGTCATCACAAGCAGGTTTGAGTCATTTTACAGATTTCTTTTCTAGTTCAGTTAAAAACTTACCTCAGGAAAAGTGGGATTATGATCTGCATGCTTATCATAATGTAGCATTAATGGCAGGACAATATAATACACTCAAAGTTTCCCCTAGTACTTTTAATAGTTCTAATTTGAAACAACATTTGGCAAAATACCTAAAAGTAACATTGGATCATAAGAGATCTAACCCTCTTCTTGAAAAGCTGTGCCACCAGACTAGAATTGGACAGGAGGACCAAAAGAAATATTCACCTTATGAAGACTTCGTCATCAATTATGTTATTCATTTTATCAAAAAATCAGACAGACGAAAACGTAAATATATATCTGGACAGATCTCTGATTATAGACATTTACATTTACGTAATAGTATTAAAAAACAAAGTCTCAAACTCGACCGTTTTCTCTGTGATCCGAAATCTCAAAAGAGTGATCTTTTACAAGTTCTTATCCAAGACAAGTCGTGGTGTAAAAAGGATCTTTGGCAAAATAAAGATATTTACAAAAAACAAAAAATTGATTTAAGCCAATTTCTTGTAGGTATAGATGCCGCGGGTAATGAGTGCGATACACCACCTGAAGTATTTGCGCCTTCTATACGCTTTCTCCGTACTCAACCTAAATCATTCAAAACAAAGTCTTTTTCACAAGGATTAAAGCATCATTCTAAACTTAGAATATCTATGCACGCGGGTGAGGACTTTAATCATATTGTTACAGGATTGAGAAGAATAGATGAATGTGTGAAGTTTTGTGAGATGGGTAAGCATGATCGTTTAGGTCATGCTCTTGCATTAGGTATAAACCCAAAAAAATGGCTTTTACAGCAACAAGAAGTACTTATTAGTCAAGAAGAGTATTTTGATAATTTAGTCTGGTTATGGGGGCTTTGTGGTGAAATGTCCAGATCCTATCCACCTGCACTATCTTTTCGCAATCATTATGAAAATGAAATCTTTCGTTTGAAGGAAAGCTTATATCCGAATGCGCCCACAACATGCAGTCTATCTAATAATTATGGCGGCCCCCAAAGGTTACCCCAAGATTTTTATCGTGCTTGGGAGTTGCGTAAGAATTGCCCTAGTTATTTCTTTCATGCTAGTGAATCTTTATCCAACTCAGATATCATAGCTTCCTTCAGTCCAGATAAGAATCTATGTGATACAGCAACAAGTATCTATAGAGAGTATCACTATGGAGATCTTTCCGATCGAAAAACAGTACTGAGCTTTCGATTTAGTGCATCTACAAAAAAGCCTTTAAGGAAAAAATATTTATTAGTATCCGAAGATGAACTTTCTTTATATGAAGCAATTCAAGATTATCTAATAAGTAAAACTGAAGAAAATGGATTGATTCTAGAATGCTGCCCTTCTTCCAATATCACCATCGCTGGATTTCCTATTGAAAATCATCCGATTTTTCGATGGTTTCCACCTAAATTAAATGTCCTAGAAGACAAAGGTGTATTCAATCAATATAATCTACGTAAGAGTCCCATTAATTGTTGTGTGAACACAGATGATCCAGCACTTTTTTCAACTGATTTAGAGAATGAATTTATTCTGTTAAAAAATGCTGCCATAGAATTCCATGGCTGTAGTGAATATGAAGCAGAATCTTGGATAGAACTAATCAGAGAAAATGGACTAAATATATTTAAACGAGATATGATTCGTTGATTTCAATATGTCATATTCCTATATAGATTTCCGTGTCGTAATATCTAGAATTAATCTCATTTAAAACAATGACCCTATACTGAACTAATATGTACAAAGCTTCGAACCCAACGAACTTTTTTAGTGATGATTATCGTCTGGAAGAATGAGCTCAAGAACTAATATTAAAAGCTTTAACTTCACCCATGAGTAGGTCTTCGAGGGCTATGCACCTTGGCTTCTTACTAGCTCGTTCCAGTTTTTTTATAAGTGCTTCATCTAACTTGATACTTACTTTATTTTCGAAGTCTAATTCATAAACATAATACTGCGCTGCACTCGGCTTAGGATACTTCATCTCATATAGTTCTTGCTTCGTTACTAAACGCGGTGCCTGACTCTTGATCTTATGTAGTTGCATTCCGTGGTCTTCATTCCATAACAGAGCGTACTTTGCTCCTGCCATTTGAGCTGAGTAACATTCATTATCACGAATGTTATAGAGTGCATGTTCTTGAATCCACTCTTCTTGCTTCTCTTGATAATAACCCACTAGTACGTAGGGCTTCTGATCACTGGCCGGAGCTACACGCTCCACTTTCTTTTTATCTTCTTTCTCACAGTGATACTCAAGAGTCTCAGGTATATCCTCACACACTTCAGGTCCCGAATTATCTTTATGAATATGGTAAGTCTGGTAACTCTTTCGTTCATATTGACTACAGCGATTACTGACATGACTAATGACTTCACCGAGGAACTTCTGAATAGCAGGCGTGCCATCGTCTCCCTGAGGTCGTAAGGGAAAGGCTCCGAGCCCTGGAAGTAACTCGTGATAACCCTGCATGGGTTTAGTATCGTCTGTCCCTGGGTAGAGGATATACGCGCCAGCCGTTCTGCGAATAGCATCACGATACGCATGCATTTTGAGTAAGTCGGCACGTTTATAAGTTCCTTCACGCTGTTCTTTTTTCTCTTGGTTCAGCGCTTCTTCATCACTACTCTGCCCAAAGGCATCTTTCAGAAAATCCACTTTGTACTTAGCATCAAAATGAATATGAGAAATCAACTCCTGAAACTCAGCTTCGTTCTCACCGCGATCATGCTTCGATTCTTTTAAACCCTGAGGCCATAGTGATAAAGTATAATCCGGTCGCATCTGCTTAGTCCATGAGCCACCATGGGGATAGGCCTTCGCTCCACTAAAGGTACGATTAAAAGAGAAACGAATATTGAGTGCTCGACCCTGCTTATTAAACGTTCCTCCGATATCTAATTGCTTTCCCTGCTTAAGCTTCATCGTTAAGCTATGGTTACCTTCTTCGAGGAAAGTCTCTGTAGCTGGTTTTTCTAATTTAAACACATGACATACGACATCTAGCAATTTAAAGAAGCCCCAATACTCATAGAGCGTCGCTACATCTCGTTTACCACCTTTGTATTCATCGTCACCATAAACGTCTTCTCCACCGCTCCAGCTCAAGCGTGCTGCCAAATCAAACTGTAGCCAGGCACGTAGTATCTGGCGATAACCTTCTTTATTTTGTAGAACTGAGCTCGAAAGAGCCAAGACTTGAGGTCGTTCAACCTCCTTAAAAAAACCTTCGCTCAATACCTCTTCAAAATAGTTTAAGAGTGAATGCACTTCTTCGGTGAGGCCCGGGTAGCGCAAGGATTCATTCTTTTTCTGTAATGATTCCAACTTGGATAAAATATCTTCTAGCGTTAGGCTAAATACCGTCAGCGCATGTTTGATAAAACGGTTTTCTTGGGTATCCACGCTATCGCGTTTATCACGTACCTCTATAACTTCAGGCAAAGAGCCTAAAGACTGTAGTGAGTGACCTGCAGGAACATGTTGCCGACGACGAGCAGAGGCCACCTGACGCATCTCAAAACGTCCCAAGCGTGAACAGCTCGCGAGTGGACGTTCACGTAGCTCCTCCATCCAGCGCGTATTTGGATTGCTAATGACTCGATGTACCGCATCACAAAAATCATCACTACCCACTAGAGATTTAAGGAAATAAAGACGCTGGACCAAGGTAGCTTCATCATTGCAATCATCCGGATTATAACTTTGCTCAACCGGTGAATCCAACTGAACAAGTAAATCCGTGCAGTACTCGGTAATATCACCCAGCATCGTCTGATACTCAGTTTGGTAATCAATCTTTGTAGACTGAACATCTACATGAGTCAGGGCTAACTCCACACCAGACTTATCGAGTAGAGTCAACTTGAGTAAACCCACAAATATACCTGGTTCAATCAGTCCCCGATTTGTCGTCGAGCGACTTGGTCTAATGACGCCGCTCTGGGGTTTTAGCCTATAGGATTTCGGCAACTCATACTCATAGCGCCTTCCCTCAATTAACTGAAGGGCTTGCGAGTCATCAAAAACATCATCATTGAGTGCAAATATTTTACACTCAATCAGATTCTTATTTGCCGTCTGAAATCGTATGGTTCCAAAGGAACTCATCTTTACGCCTCAGCAAAGCTCGTAAAACCATTCTCCATCAAGCGCTTTTGCATGCGCTGAATTTTAGCTGCACTCACACTGAAACGATAAATATCTTCTTCATCTTTACTTGGCGTACAGACTATTAGCAATTGTTCAAGAACGGGTCCCAGCTTCTTGCGCGAGCCATGCAACTTGGGTAAGAGCTTCTGCATAATCGCTGCATCTATAGCTAGGTCTAGGTCCTTCTCTACTTTTCTGGACCCTAACCCCAGATTTTCCTTCTTTAAAACTTCAAAGAAGGCCTTCAATTTATCTGGGGAATTAACACTAGGTACAATAATACGGGCTCCTCTTTTTCTGTCAATATAACGAGTAAAGTTAGGTTCTTTAATATAATCATCCTGCAGAAATACATTTATTGCTTCTGCCAAATTCTTTTTATTGCCATAAATCTTTAGAGCTTGTCGGAGTAAACCACTAAGCTCGACACTGATATCATAACTCGTTTCGGTTTTTTTATGCTTGGCTATATAACCGTCAAAATCAAAAGCTTTGACCTGAGGACTGAATTTTTGATGGAAGTAAATGAATCGGCAAATCTCGTGTGCCGTACGATAGCCAAACTCAGCACCACAACGTTGGAGTTTGGGAAAGAGTTCTACAAGAACTTTTGTTACTTCACCTTTCACACTTGCATCTAAGGTGAATTCTTCGGTCTTAGCGTGTTCAACAAAAGACTTAGCGTACTTCGCGCCGAGTCCCGCTAAATTATCGATCTCTGGCTTCTTGGGATCTTCCAAGAAGTTCGCTATCTCATCTTCGCTAACACGGAACTCAATCACATTCGCTCGATCAAGTACTTTAGGACTAAACATATAAGTTGTTTCGTCTACATTCACCGTGCCGATTACAAAGAGGTTCTTAGGGAGTTTTAATTCCGCTGGGACGCCGTTCCAATCAGCTTCTGTAGCATCGTGAAGATGAATTGGCTCGCCTGACTCTATTGCCGAGAGAAAGTCCGCAAAATAACGCTCTACATGACTAAGATTCATCTCATCCAGGATGAGGAAATAAGGTCGCTCAGGATCATCTTTAGCATCTAAGATAAGATCTAAGGTACCATTATCTGGCTTACGGTATTGGCCCGGGCTCAAGGCATCGGGATAACCCAAAAGGTTTTCATTACTCGTCCAATCAGCTCCAACCGCGACGACCTTAGTCTGCAACTCTTCAGAACAACTCAACCATTTACTAAAAGCACGGGCAATTTGTGTCTTGCCTGAACCCGATAAACCAGTCAAAATTGTAAAGGGCTTCGCCATCAAGGCCGACGTGAAATTTTGACTTAGCTGATTGGATAACTTAAGTGAATGAGCCCCACAGTCTTGATTGAAGCTAGTGGAGAATTTTTCATTCAACTTTTTAGTGATTTCTTTTCTCTCAAACGTTGCCATGACTTTTTGATAAAACTTATCATACTGAGGATCATCGCCCTCATAAGGTGTTAGATCTGTTAAAGTTTTAATTGCTAAGTTAAAATCTATTGGCCACAGGCCTTTTGCTTGCCAAGCTACTTTGCGTAGGTGCTTGTAGCTCTCTCGTTCATCATCATAAATATAATCAGAAACAACTTCGCCCCAACCTAATAGAGTTTGTGTGCCTTTTTTGACTATAACCACATCTCCCACTTTCATTTCATTAGCGAATTGATCATTGGCAGTGGCGTCATTGCTTTTTCTTTTGCTCGTATTATTTAAAGCCTGAAGAGTCTTCTCAATTTCATCTTTACTTTCATATGACTTGAGATCATCTAGGCTATCCCAGCCAAGTCCCATAATGCCTTCATTATAGAATTCTTCCCACTTATTAGCGCCTTCGCCAGGTGCATACAACCAATAGCGTTTATCATTTGAGATAGATTTATTAAACCATTTATCTTCGATAAATTGAATGACTTCATCTCGGTTTTCTTGGATGTATCCCCAGTCTTCTTCGGAGAATTGAGCCACTTTTCTATCTTCCACCCATTCCCAAATATCGTCTTTTACTAGACCTTCATAGGGATCTTTAAACGTAGAACCTTCCTGTATGTTTTTTTCAGCAAGAATCGTTTTGTATTTCTCTTTAATCTTCGTTTTCTCAAAACGGTTCTCTTCTGAATTTATAGCAGCTAAAATAAGACAAGGTTTAAATAGTTTATTTGCTTGAGTCTTTATTTTTGTAAGTCGTTTCAAAAAGACATTCTGTACAACGCCATATTTACTAACGACTGCGTACAATTCGGGTTCGGATAAGTTTACATATTTTTCATGAATATGTACTCGTGATTTAGAAAGAGGTTTTTGATACCATCCTGCGCGTTTAGTATTAGGGAAAATTGCGTCAAATTCATCACGCATATTTTTGAGTGTATTGGCATTTTCATTATCTAATAACTTTTCAGCAATTACTTTATGTGCAGCACCTTGGTTATCATAACCTAGGTGCTTGTAAGCAAGCTCATCATATTTAGCAATGTAATATGCTACTGTTAACGCCGCTTCATTTTCACTCATCACTCACCTTCATTTAATTCAAATTTCGTATACAATTACCGCAAGTTAGCTAATAATTAAGAGCAAATGACATTGCCTACTTGATGGTGTTGCTGCATCCGGCCTACATCAACAACTGCCGCTCCTTTTATCATGATGACTTTCATTGTTTATAAATATGACCAACTATAGAAGTTTGATTTAAAAAAGCGACTTTAAACATCCTTATCTTTCGTTAAATATGACCTCTATTTATTTGTCTAAGTAAATAAAAATCCTAATTCAGTCGCACCCCTGCCGATATAAAACAAGTTTGGTTCAATGATAATGAAAGCGAAGATAGCATCAGTTTTTATCCCGCGCTCTGGAGCGCAAAGTATTGATGTCACTACAAAAAATATAATCATCCATCACTATGATTGGAGGTCGTTATGATTAGTCACTACAAGTTACTATTAGTCATGGAACCTAAGGCTGATTCCAAACGAAAGCATAGTTCTTCTGCTGACGTCAAAAAAACGTTTTTTGAAATTTAATCGTAACGAAAATTCTAACTGAAGTATTGTAAGTAGCTTCCAAGATCCGTAATTATATCACACATAAAAATACAGCTTAATAAAAAACATACATTAGTAAGCTCGTGCTACCTATAGGTAGTCGACCAATAAGTATCTAATTTTATCTTAGAGAGACTTTACAAAAGGGCTCTCATGACAGACATAAATAAGATCGTTTCGGATAACATCCGTAAATTCCGTTTAGAAAAAAAAATTACTCAAGAAGGACTCGCCTTAGAGTCTGGTCTCCATCGCGCATATATCGGCCAAGTCGAGCGCAATGAAAAAAATATCGGACTAAGTAACCTCCAAATTATCGCAAAAACCTTAAAAGTTGATCTTAAGGATTTTTTGGATGAAAACTAAATTCATAATGCTTAGTCAACGACTACATTCATTCTTCATTGAAAATCATCCAGAATTAGAAATCGATGCAACTATTATTGCCTCACTTACTCACTGGTTTCAATCACCTAATTGTGCTTACCCAAATTTAACAAATAAACTTAAAGCTGCGGCCAGCGAGTTTGTTTCATCACTCGAGAGTAATGATCAAGGCGTAAAAGAAAACGATGTCCCTTACGACCAACCTTCCTTTGATTTCTTAAATGATTTCATTCCCTATCCTCCTTTAAAAAAACACGACTTCACTTTTATTGATCTTTTTGCTGGAATTGGAGGAGTGCGTCAAGCTGTACAGAATTCAGGGGGGAAATGTATTTTTTCATCTGAATGGGATAAATACGCCCAAATGACTTATGAAACCAATTATGGAGAAAAACCTTTTGGCGATATCACCAAAATTGATCCAGCAGAAATCCCCGATCATGATTTACTCTGTGGCGGTTTCCCCTGTCAGCCTTTTTCTCTCGCGGGCGTCTCAAAGAAAAACTCCATGGGCCGTGCTCATGGCTTTGATGATCCCACACAAGGAACCTTATTTTTTAATATTAAAGAAATTTTACGAATCAAGAGACCTAAAGCTTTCCTATTAGAAAATGTCAAAAACCTCCTATCACACGACAAAGGTAAAACTTTTGAAGTGGTCAGACAAAGCCTAGAAGATGAGCTCGGTTACGTTATCGACTATAAAATAGTAAATGCAGCAAAATGGGTTCCACAGCATCGCCAAAGAATTCTCATTGTCGGTTTTGAGCCTGATAAAACCAACGTAAAAAAGAAATCACAAATCATTATACCAACTGAACCTAGCGAAAGCTATATTTATCCCGAGCTCAATAAAATCATACTGAAAAAAGTCGATGATAAATTCACCTTAGGACCTGGAACTTGGGATACACTTGTACGCCATAAAGCCCATCACGCTAAGGCTGGCAATGGCTTCGGATATGGACTCCATCTGACACCTATAAAAAAGGGGGCAATTACTCGAACAATCTCCGCCCGATACCATAAAGATGGCGCAGAAATTCTCATCGAGCAAAAGGATAAAGTAAGACCACGCCGTCTAACTGTTGAAGAAGCCGCTCAACTTCAGGGTTTCAATATGAGTAAATTTAAGTTCCCTGTTTCCAACACTCAAGCCTATAGACAAATAGGAAATAGCGTGGCCATTCCAGCCATTCAAGCAACGGCTAAACAAATTGCTATTAAGCTAAATAAATAATTTACTGCAGGAGGGATGTTTATGGAATTTTCAAATATCAATCAATACTTTGACGGTGTAGCTGCAAAATATCTTTCTGCTGTTGATGCTGAACATCATCGATCTAATCAACATGAAATTGGAGGATTAGTAAAGGTCGGATTTAAACAACACTTGGGAAGCCCTGGAAAAGGCGACGGCCAAGAAATCCGATATGCATGTAAAATGGTTTATGTTACCGATGATCTTGAGTCGCCTGAAATTTGTGAGGACACTGTTACTTGGTACGACTCTAGAAGATTAAAGACTAATAGAGGTCCTGAATACCGACTTTATTACAAAGATAATGAAGTAACCAATTCAATTTCTGAAGGTGACTTTTTTTTGATTGCCAAACAAACTAGCGGTGAATTATTGATAATATTCACTAAAGCAAATTCGGCTATTGAGTTTCAACTTTGTAATTTATTCAGTATTGAAAACGTTACTGAAAAATTTTCAAAAGCTAAACTAACGCAAAAAAACTTATTGTTGCCTATAAGATTAATGCTAGAAGGTATCGGAATTGTCTTGCCGTATGAAGAAGATCAAAACCTTCTCGATGAGTTATTGACGTTATTCCCTGAAAAGTTTCCCACTACAGCTATTTTTTCTCAACTTACCAGAGATAAGTACGCCTTTTCTCCGCTAGAAGCTCCTGATGACACCATCGTCGGTTGGATGGAAAAAGAAGAGTTTTTGTTTAGAACATACGAGCGTGAAGTTGTTTCCAAAAAGCTTAGACAAGGCTTTGGTGAGAATGGCTGTGATGTAGATGAATTTGTCTCATATTCTCTCAGTGTCCAAAACCGTCGAAAATCTCGTGTTGGCCATGCATTTGAAAACCACCTAAATCACTTATTTAAAATACATAGTCTCAAGTTTGAAAATGGCTCACGTAAATTAGTGACTGAGAATAAAGCTAAACCGGATTACTTATTCCCTAGTTTTGAAGCCTATCATGACCCTCAATTTCCAGTAGAACAGCTAAGGCTGCTAGGGGCGAAAACGAGCTGCAAAGATCGCTGGCGCCAAGTATTAGCTGAAGGTGACCGAATTTGCCATAAACACCTTATCACACTCCAAGCAGGTATTAGCGTAACACAGACTGATGAGATGAAAAATAAAAAACTCACTTTAGTTGTTCCCCGATCTATTCATTCTACATACCTCACTGAACAACAAACACACCTACTAACAGTCGCTAATTTCATATCAGATGTCAAAGAAATTCAAAAAACATGATGTTAGCTTTAACTTTCAATTCACGTATTAAGGAGATTTAACAGAATGAGTGGAATCAAACATTTTAAGCCTAAGGCTCATATCCTTCGGCTATTGGGAGAGGAATTAATCAAGAGCCCTGTCATGGCTATTTATGAGCTTGTTAAAAATAGTTACGATGCGGATGCTGAAACTGTAAACGTGAATTTCAATAACATCAAAGATCTAGATAATGTATCTATCAAGATTAAAGATAATGGAACTGGCTTAACATCTGAAGTTATCGAAAATGTTTGGTTGGAGCCAGGTACAGATCACCGTAAACCAATTGATGAGAATGGTAATAGAGTTATCTATAGAAGCCCTTTGTTTGATCGTGTTCCAATGGGTGAAAAAGGTGTCGGTAGATTTGCAGTTCATAAGTTGGGCGAGAAGATCACTTTAATAACAAGGCCCGCAACAATTGTTTTTGATGGCAATGGTGAAAATCCCAAGAAAGAGCTTTTAGACTATGAAATAACTTTGAAAATTGATTGGGAAGCATTTTCACAATCAAAATATTTGGAAGATATCCCCATTACGTGGGAGACTAATAAGGACGCCTCTAAATTCACTTTTCAAAACGATTCTGGAACTTTAATACAAGTTGAATGTTTAAAAGAAAACTGGACTAGAGGAATGGCAAGGAGTTTAAAAAGAAACATAGTTTCAATGCTATCTCCTAAGAACAATGCCAATATATTTAAGATCGAATTAGATTTTGAGAATGAGTGGTTGGAAGATTTCCCTGATGCTAATAAGGTTCTCGACGTTGCGCCTTATAAATATACCGCATTATTAGATTCGGATTATAATTTGACCGTCGACTATGAGTGCTCCTTAGCTTTGAATGAGTCGTTTGGTAAGCGCGAAATAAAAAACCAAACTCAAAATATTAAAGGAAGTTTTAGAAAATATTATCGAGCAGCAATTAAAGACGAAAATTTAACTGAAGAAGAAATCGAAGCTACACTTGAACTAATGGAAAATGATCAGAATATTTTCGGAAGTATTCTACTTGAAATATACTCTTTTGACTTAGATCCTGAAACATTAAGAAATTATACCTATGATTCAAAGACACTTAAAAATGTTTTAAAGCTTCATTCAGGAATTAAAGTTTTTAAAGATGATATGAGAGTCTTTAATTATGGCGAACCTGGTAATGATTGGTTGGAATTGGACATTAGAAGAGTTCAAAATAAGCAATGGTTTTCCAACAATCAAAATATTGGATTTGTTTATTTAGATTCCTCCGCCTCTCAGGTATTAATTGAAAAAACTAACAGAGAAGGATTTATAGAAAACACAACTTATCAAGCTTTTTACTATAGCATGATAGCAATATTAAATGATTTTAGGATTGAAAGAGATAAAGATAGGGAAAAATGGTTAAGTTTTATTAATCCCGCTAAAAATAAAATTTCTTATGATGATCAAGTGTCATTATTTAATGAATTGATTGACTCAACCAATTTTTCAGAAAATGAGCAAAAAACTGTACTTAAAAATGAAGTTGCTAAGCTACAAAAAGATTTTGACGACAAAAAAGAAACTTTGCTAATACCCGCTGGTGTTGGAATGACCGCATCAGTTGCTCTTCATGAGATGGAGAAAGTTGTACCACATTTAAAAGAGATAATCTATACACAGCCTTTTCATAAGCTGTCCGCCAAAGAGAAAATTGAGGAACTAGAGGATTATCTAAAAGGAATCCTGTCAGTTTTACGAAAAGGCGGTAATAAGCCTATAAATCTTGTTGAGTCTATTAATAAATCAATTTCCAATTATAACTCAAAATTCCGACGTCGAAAAATCACGGTACAAACAGAATTTGATGAGTCCATAGAAACTATAAAGTGTGATAAAAGATATTTTATTACAATGTTAATGAATTTACTGGATAATAGTATTTACTGGCTCGACACACTATATCAAGAAAAAAAGTCAATCTATATTAAAACACTGAATTACAATAACTTAACGACAGTGATTATCGCTGATAATGGCCCAGGGTTTAAAGATGACATTACTGACTTAGTAAGACCTTTCTTTACTAGAAAAGACGATGGTATCGGTATTGGCCTGTATTTAATAGATACTTTGATGATGAAATACGGTAAGCTCGAGATAATTGATTCAGAAGAAGAGTTTTTGAGTTTAAGTATCCCTCCAACTTATAGAGGTGCTGCAGTTAAATTAATTTTTAGTAAGGGACAATAATATGTTAGAAATAGAACCTAATGTTGTTATCATTGACGATAAAAAAGAAGAAGTTAAAGGGTTAATTGAATTATTTAACATGGAGGGAATAGGAACAAAATTCTTTAATGCGGATATCACGGAAAAGGATAATCCACCGAACCAACCATATTCCGATGTTAATTTAATTTTTTTAGATCTTCACTTTAAGAACGATGAATTTGACGTTGAAATGTGCACCGGTTGGATTGAGGACATTATTGAAGTAAATACTTTTTATATTTTAGTCATCTGGTCAAAGGACAGTGATAGTGATTTAACACAAGAAGTATTAGATGATCTAAAAAAGTGCAATAGGTCCCCATATTTATATTTTCCTGAAGCAAAAGGTACATATAGGAAGGTGGATGGTGAATATGACTTTGAAAAATTATATACAAAAATAAAAACAGACTTATCGAAAAACGCAGAATTAGAAGAATTGGCAATATGGAAAAAAAGTATTAAAAGCTCCTCTAATTCTGTCATTGGCCATTTAGCTAAAGACGTAACCACAGAACAACTCATTAAAAAACTTCAAAAAACCATCTTAGGACATGGTGGATCCGCTCTGAAAGCTTCCACAAATCATAATGAAAAAAGAAAAACTTTATTTGATGCGTTAGACACTGTACTTATTTCAAACTCCAAAGATTCTATTCCAAAAATAGATATCTCAGAATCTAATATAAACAATTTATACAACATCAGAACTTACCCTAAAACTGATATAGATTCTAAATTAAACACATGGTTTCATTTTAAGTTATTTGATGAAATAGATAAAGATTCCATAGCGCCAGGTCTTCTATCTATTAATAATCAAAAATTTTTGAGAAAGCTCTATTCTATTCAAGATGACAGCAAACTATCACCAAAATTAGTCAATCAATTTAAAAATAAATCTACCGAAATTATTGATGTTGCAGTTATTTTAACTAGGCCATGCGACCTTGCACAAGGTAAGCACGGAAAAAACATAAAACTTTTAAGCGGAATAAAAATAACTAATCCTAAAAGATATGTTGCTGGAGACGATTTTTTAAAAGAAATGAAATCAAAAGAAAAAAAGAAGTATATTGGGGCGCTAGACTTTAATAACAGCATTATGGCAGATTCCACGAAAAAATACGAACATTTACATTTTTCAGATAGTGAACAAGATGTAGTACTTATGTTTGATTTCCGTTATGTTTTTTCGGTACCCCAAGATGTTTTTGTCAAAAGCTTTAAAAACATCAAAATTTTCAATAAAGAATTACTATCCGAAATTCAAGTTGAGTACAGTAGTTATTCAAGCCGCTTAGGTATTACACAAATCATTTAATATCCATCGCAATATGCGGGGATTCTTAAGGTAGGTTAACTCCCGAGGACTTCGACTTTCACGAGGTCTCATTTTTACAATCTTTCTTCATCTGCAAAATCTGTGGATGAATAATACAGAAGTCTGGACGGGACAAGAAACATTACATGCACTTCAATTGCATGAAGTCAAAAAACAGCTTATATCGAATTTACATTTAATAAGCTTGCTTCACTAGTAAAAATCCTTCGTTTCTTTACCCTGAATCACTCGAAATTAAGCTTAAAATCAAAGTGTTCGGTGACCTTTAAAAAAAACTCTATGAGTCATTTTTTTTTGAAGGATTATAATTAGGTAGTTATTCGAAAATTTCGAATAACTGAATAGGCCTCTAATTCACCGCCTTGGTAAGGACATGTGCCAGAAGATATTATGGTACTCGCCACAGGGGCGGTAAGATCTCAGGGACGAGTTTTAGAATATTCACAAGACCACATTATACAATTTATGTTAATCTTTCTTAATGTTTTTCCTGAAAAAAGCCGCTCTTTGTGACTAAACAGGATTTTAATAAATAAGTCACTTTTTGACCTACTTTATTGCTTCAACTACATCCAAATCTGTTCTGCGAGTTTCACCACTGGATAAGTGAGAGCTTTTTCGTAGGCGGATTTAAGTTCGTCTAAGGACTTAAATTTGGGGTAAACATAGCGATGTGGATTGGGAATCATGTGAGGATGATTTCCTGGCACGCACATACGCAAACTCAGCTTGCCCCAGTCATTGACAATATAATATTTATTCATTTTCAAACCTTGCTTTTCTTAACTTTATCAAACATACTTAGCTACCTAAGACAGTTTATGTCTTGGCTAATGGAGGATTATAATTTAGTGATTACACTAAACTTTATGAGGAGAGAAAAGATGCAAAAAATTATTAGCTGGTGCTTCGCACACGAGGGAGCCCTGCCCCTCGAGCTCCCCGCAAGATACTGCCGTATGGGCGAATACTTGTTATCCGTTCGTCTTTTAAGATACTGCCATGGCTTAAGCCGGCGAATTGAGTACTCCGTACTTATCTTAGTTCTTGTGAGGAGATAGAAGATGCAAAAACATAAGGCCTATTTTGAAGAGAGGTACCAGGTCTATTTACAGGACATCACCCTGCAATCAGTACTAGAGGATCCTATCAATACGCAGTACTTACGTGGCTTTGATCTCATCAATGGTAGGTGCCGCTGGATTAAATTTCACGCAGATGAGTTTTTAGATTGCTTCTACACTAAGAACTCCAAGGATCTGTACTGGATAATGACTTGCACTTGGGTCGGTCAATCATGAGTGCGAGTTTGTGCCTTGAAGAGAACTTCATACTCGAGCGCCCGGAATGCTGGGATCAAATCATCCGGCTCAAGGATGCGATAGAAGACTTGCGTCATGATACAATTGATAAGCTATTCAAAGACTTGGCCAAGGCCTTAGCGGCTCAGTGCTACGAATGCGACCTAGGCTGGGGTTCACAGATGGATCCCTATACTGAGAACTTAGCGATACAAATATCGAATAATGAACTCACTTCCCTATTCCCCACTTTCGAGAATGGTATCATCATTGAATACTGCTACGCCAGTGATGAGCTCATCATTGGTTTATATGTGAGTACAGTGCTGACAACACGGGTCTCCAATGCAAGCCTAAGTCGATTTAAGAAAGATTTCCCTAGTGAGATGGAGGACTCCCGCTGGCATTACGTGCTCGACCTAATTCCACAAGGGAAATGCTTTGATGATAGCAATCGCGTCGTAGAACTCACCCAGAAGAGCAAGCGCATGGAATTCGCCCATGAACTCATGATCATAATCGATCAATATTGCAAACAAGTTATAAGCCAATTAAAGAGCCACAAAAATGATTAACGATGAAGGTGCTGCCACACAGGCGGAAAGGATTTTTCAACACGCCCGCGGAGGCTCTCCGCCCACCGGAGGGTGCTGCCACACAGGCAATCAAAATATCTGGGGCGGAGCCCCAAGTTTGACTCAATGAGGGACGAGTCCCTCACACTCCCACCAAGGACTTGCCAGCCCTTGACCCGGCGACTGGGGCGGAGCCCCGCTCAAGGGTTCGAGGAGCCCTCGGGGCCATACTAAAAAAGGTGCCAGTACTTAATATTAAACAATTAAAAAAGAGATTATGAAAGTATATAAAAACAAGATTATTCGCATGCAGCGCTTCCTAAACCTTTTGCGTAAGGAGGCCTACCCCAACACCCAAAGCTTTCGTCGAGACTTGGCGGATAGCGATGAGGCCAAAAATGAGAGCTACGCAGTATCTACAAAGACCATCGGCCGTGAGATTAAGTTCCTGCAGGAAGAGTATAATGCTCCAATTCATTACGATGATTCTGAGTTGGGTTACTACCTCACTGATCCCACTTGGCAATTACCTTTTCAGACTCCTGATCAAGATGAACTCTTTACGGATCTCTTTGCCTTGCGCATTGCCAACAAATCGATGCCTGCACCACTGCGAGATACTCTAGAATGCTTAGAGGAAGTTCAGCAAGCCGCATTGAGTGGAAGCCCTGAGGCACTTGATGCCATGAGTTCACTCATTAGCAAAGATCCACGCTTACCGGAGATCAGTCCCGAAGTCTATGATGCGGTCCTGAAGGCTTGGCAAGGAAGTCAGCAACTTGAGATTACTTACAGGGGCTCCACTGGCCATAAAAGCCAACGGCTAGTTGATCCACATGCACTCTACCTAGGCAACGATAGCTGGTACATACATGCTTACTGCTATAAGGCTGAAGACTTCCGTAGCTTCGCCCTGCATCGCATCAGTAAAGTCACTGTGACGAAAAAGTACTTTAAGAAAGATCAGGCGGTGATTAGCAAGCTCAAATCATCCTCGCCCTTCAGCTACCACATGGCGAAGGATATTGTAATCATTGCCTCCGCTAATGTAGCCCACATGATTGCCGAGCGTGATTGGTTCCCAGGCCAAATAAATGAATATTTAGAAAACGGCCACCTTCAGATCCGCTACCCTAGTGCCGCCGAAGACATCATCGTCAGCTGGGTCCTCAGCTACGGTGGCGACCTCCAACTCATCGCCCCACCCTCTGCTGTCAACAATCTAAAACTCAAACTGACTAAACTTACAGATATGTATTAACACAGCAATACTTGCTTGAGTTGACGCTTCGCGGAGTTGACGGAACGGAGTTCCTGAGTTGACGGCACTTGGCCAAAGTTGGCGCTGAAAGCGCTTAAAACACAAAGTTACACTGGATTATTGATAATTAATTATCAATAATTTTAGGTTTTGACTTGATTAATCTTACTTGACTAATGATAATAGGTTATCAATAGTGAGATAGTGATCGTAAGTTATTTATGCTTGCTATATAAAATCAAGAGGTCTTAAGATGGTTAAAACAAAAAGTAGCTGGTCACAGGGTTATGAAATTATTAATGATACAGTGAGTTTATCTTCAGTAAGAAATTTAGTAGTCCCCCAAAATGATATGAGGGGCACTTCCTTCCGACATATCGAAACTCAGAACTCAGACGATAAGACTTATAGGTTAACGGCGAGAAGTGTTCGTGAAATTAAAGCTTTTGCCACCAATGCACTTTTATCCTTGGGTTATAATGATTTTTCTACTTTTGATCAAATAGAAAACTTAGCTGAAAAAATGTTTATTAGACTCAAAACTAATTATCTGAAATGTCGTATGGATTTAGTCAGTTCTGATAGCTGCAAAAAATTTCATATGGATAATCTTATGGCACGTGCGATCACAACGCTTATTGGTCCGGGAACAGAATATAAATTCTCTAAAAAGCCATGCCAGGTTTATCAAGTCAAGACAGGAGATACGATTATACTCAAAGGGGGAAATTATCCGGGTAAGAAATCGAAAATCTTGCATCGTTCTCCTAAAATTTCTCACTTGGGAATTGAACGTCTCGTATTTGTTATGGATTGTTAAATACTCGTGGGTTGCGCTGACGCTTAGTGAGCACGGAGCTGCGCAATTTTTCAATTCTAAATTTTTAATTGAACAGAAATGTATTTAAGCACAGATCTAGTAGATAGGACAGATGGGCCGCTGAGTTAAGAGCAAAAGACTTAAATTTTGAAGGAGAATGAAGTATTGGGACTCCGTCCCCCTTCCCTGCAAGTCCGGTTGCCACCGGGAGCAATAAAAAGGTTTTTAGCTTGCGGGTAAATGACGTTTATAAATGCCTCCGGCGGGCGGAGAGCCTCCGCAGGAGGATAAAAAGAAAAAGATTTAAAACACTGACCTCCACATTGCGACAGTGAAAGCGTATAGCTGTACATTTTTAATAGAACTTTTGATGCCGTATACTGGAAATTACTTTTAAATATTGCTATAATCCGAAATCAATTGTAATCACTGGAGGGATTCCTTATCAAAAATCTATTTTTAATCATTGTTATTGCTGCCATCGCTTATGGAGTGAACCAGCAAAAGAGTTCACCCACTAAGAGTACCTCGAGCTCTCTATCGACATCATCGAGCCGTGCTTCCAATAGTGATCAAACACTTCAGAATGCCTTTAGAAATAAACAGAGTGATTTACAGGTCACGGGATCAGGCTCAGTAATCAAAATTCTACCTGATGATACCAAGGGCAGCAAACATCAGAAGTTCATACTCAAGCTAAGCACGGGTCAGACGATACTCATAGCGCACAACATCGACCTCGCACCAAGAATCAATAGCCTTCGTCAAGGTGATACCGTAAGCTTCAACGGCGAGTACGAATGGAACTCCAAAGGCGGAGTGATTCACTGGACCCACCACGACCCCGACCACCGTCACCAAGACGGTTGGCTAAAGCACAATGGAAGAGTTTATAAATAGCTGATAGTATCATTTGATACTATCAGCTTATATTCCGTCGAAAAACACACCCAATAGAGTCATCTAGGAAGGCATAAAACTCGCCTAGATTTCAGAGTAAAGTCTGTGTACAAGGGGATTAATCATAGCATTTACCCACTAAGTTCAAAAAAATCAATGATTGGGTCTGACTCAGGTTTTATAGTTTTATTGAAGCTCTAACTAGGAGAATACAATGGAACCCAAAATAAGATTAAAAACTGTTATTTTAAGAACTTGGAGAAGTATAAGACCTTCTCGTTTAAAGGTCGTATGGTTGGTGGTTCAGTCCGCTACCGAAACTTAGATATAATACGGTTTATTATGGATGATGATAAGTGAAAAAGAACGGCCGTTCATATCATCCATATAAATTATATTTAACGCGATTGATGAAAGATTGAGGAGTTGATGTATATTTTGGGAATTAATTAGGAAACACAATGTTTGAAGATGTAGACCAGCTGAAAGCTAAACTTGATGCTTTGCGACCTTTACCGGTAAATACGGTGAAGAGCTTACATGAGCAAATGGTTTTGGAATGGACCTATAACTCCAATGCAATTGAAGGCAATACGCTGACCATTAAGGAAACCAAGGTCGTGCTCGAAGGCATTACCATTGGTGGGAAATTGATGCGTGAGCACTTCGAAGCCATTAATCATAAAGAAGCTATTCAGTATGTAGAAGATCTTGTTTCGAGTGAAGAAGCCTTTACTGAACATACGATTAAATCCATACATCAACTAGTCCTAAAAAACATCGACGTAGATAATGCGGGAACTTACCGTAAAGATAACGTCATGATTTCTGGTGCGGATCACATCCCTCCTGATCATTATGACGTAGCATTACAAATGTCCGAGCTTATTGAGACTTATAAAAATTCAAATGTACACCCCATTGAACGTGCGGCGCGTTTACATACGGACTTTGTTAAAGTTCACCCCTTTATCGATGGCAATGGCCGTACGGCGCGTTTATTAATGAACTTTGAGCTGATGCGAGCTGGCTATCTACCCGTAATCATCACAGCCTCAGAACGTTTTACTTATTATGATTCACTGGATAAAGCTCATACTCAAAATGACTATAGCGATTTTATTAAAATTGTAGTAGATGCTGAAAAGGAAGCTATATCAAAAGTTCTTAAACTCATTGGCGCTTAAAGTGAAGA
The DNA here is from genome assembly GCF_028728065.1 of Lentisphaera profundi. Classification (GTDB taxonomy): domain Bacteria; phylum Verrucomicrobiota; class Lentisphaeria; order Lentisphaerales; family Lentisphaeraceae; genus Lentisphaera; species Lentisphaera profundi. Next base: position 1,449,933 of record NZ_CP117812.1, read on the forward strand.
AAACAGCTCCCGCCCTGCTCTCTCATCACTCTAATATTATCTTCCCAAAGAGCTATATAAATAGAATCTTCACTGCAGCTCATGCTTAGTATTTGTTTTAATTTCTGTGTGAAAGTTGGTATAAGTCTTGTGTGAATATTTATATTTATTAACTCAGATAATAATTATTTCTAAGTTTGAAATTGCCTAGCTAGTTCTTGTAAGAGTGTACTCTTTTGTTATCATCTGTTTTCAGAAAGTAATTCCATCGTATGCATCCAGGTAACACAATCGTCCATCCAGTTTAATGCATCATTATCAGATTCTTTTTTGAAAAAACCCTTATAATGACCACCCTTTTCATAGATCTTCAATGTTGTTCTAATGCCGTGTTTTTTCAAAGCTTCATGAAACAGACGGCTATTTTTCGGAGGCACCCCTTTATCGTCTTTTGCATGGGCAAGAAATGTGGGTGGCGTGTCATGGGTTACATTCAGTTCATTCGATAGCTTCTTGAGTAAGCCAGGTGCCGAATCCTTGCCAACTAGGCTATTTGTACAAGGGTGACAAGATTCTTTTGCCTGTGTGGTAATAACTGGGTAGATCAACATCATAAAGTCTGGCCGGCAATTGATTTTACCGATGTCATCACTTGCCTGTATTGGGCTGTTGAATAACGTGCCTGCGGTCGATGCTAAATGGCCACCTGCAGAAAATCCAATTATCCCGATTTGATCCGATCGTATATCGAAGGTATCTGCATGATAACGGACTAGCTTAATAGCACGTTGTGCATCCATTAGTGGCACTGGATGTTTAAAGTTTACGCCCTTTGTTGTGGGCAGGCGATACTTAAGGATAAATACCGTGATTCCTTCTTTAACTAGTCTCTCTGCAGTAGGCACTCCCTCCAGGTTGAACCCCACGGCTCCATAGCCACCACCTGGGATTATAATAACAGAAGTACCGTTAGGTGTTTTGGGCTTAAATAGTGTCAGACTGGGATTATGAATGTTATAAAACATATTCTTGCCGCTGTGAGTTTTTTCAGCAATCGTAGGATTGATACCTTCGGTACCTTCAGGCCACAAAGCGATAACCATTCTGTTTTCAATATTTATTATGGTATCGCCTTTTAGATCAATCAAAGGAACCGTTTGACAACTGAAAGTTGTCAAAACTGATATTAATGTGCATGAGAGTAAGATAAACTTATTCATTTTTTCTTTTCCTATACTAACGACCGAGATTAGGGATTGCGAGCCTTGGCGAAAATCTTTACTGCAGCTCATGCTTATGTATTGTGCTACAGTTCACCAAGTGCTTCTATGTCAGCAAGATCTTTATATCTTCCTGTAGCACGTTTGTTTTTTATGAAATCGTCTTTGCTAATTATTTTGATTTTGATATCACCATAACTTGTGAGTAATGAATTATTAAAAGCTTCATCAAAATCTACTCCATCAATAGACGTCATGATATCTATTCTTATAGGAGGATAACCAAGTTGTAATACTTGATCATCTTGAGTTAAATCTTGTTTTGTAATTCCAAGAGCACCAAAACCAAATTCATTTAGTGCATTGATTATTTTATCTGCATTTTCAGAAGATGTACGAACCCAGATATCAATGTCTCCTGTAAATCTAGGTGCACCATGGAATGCCAAAGCATATCCACCAACTACGAGGTATTTAACCTTTTGTTCGTTGAAAAGATGTAACAGATCTCTGAAGTCTTGCTGAATTTCCAATGTATTGCCGCCTTAATTTTTCTACGCAAGATAGTCGATCTTCAGGTTTTTGAGATTGCCAAAAAGCCAAATCACTATTGCCTTGCTTAGACACTTTATTTACAGTCTTGATCATAAAAAACCTCTTTTAATAAGATACATTTTGGATGCATTTATTCAAATAACAGGAAACTATTTCTTTTTTACATAAGGACCGAGATTTGAGCGAAGCGAAGAAATTCCTCTACAGCTCATGGTTGAACGAAGCCACTCAGCGGCAAGCTGTACTCGTGTAATAGTTTCTATCCATAATAGCTATGATACATATCTTCTTGGGCTAATGAAGACTGCGTAGTATATTCAATCAGCTCTCGCCCCATAAATGAGAATTAGTTTTCTGAAAAAACGAGCAGGTTTTTATTTTTTTTCAGACCTTAGCAAATAACTAAGCCCAAAAGGAAAGAATAGCAGCTTGTTTTTCTATCTCTCGAATAGCTTGATTTCCTGGATAAATACTCCAATGGATTAAATATTATTTCAAAATTAACTATAATTGAGACAACTTAGAGTTTTGGATGTATTGTTATTTCAAAATGAACTATAATTGAGATATAAATGATGAAATTTCCTCCAAAGACAAGAATCCAAGATCCATTTAACTGTATCTCCAAAAATTCACCAGAACTACTGGGGCAGTATCTGGAGTTATTTTCACCTGTAGACCGTAAAGGGCGCTACCTACCATTTGATGAAATCACCTATCGAATCCCCAAGGGTTTAGATGAAGATCTAGTCTGGTCAGTGATTAAAAGTTCCAGAGAGAAACAGCTGAAGAAGCTTATCGTTATCGGTGAGCCTGTACAGGCGTGTCATTATTATTCAACTCCAACTATTCAAAAAGCCATATCTGAAACGGATCGAAATACGACCACGGCCTCTCTGGAGTGGATGTGTAATAAAATTGGTGAAGAAAAGCACTTGGAGTATCTTCTGAATGACTTGATTGAAGATGAGGCTATAAGCAGTAGTCAATTAGAGGGTGCTGCTACGACGACCAAAATTGCTAAGGATATGCTTAAACGTAAAAGAAAACCCAGAACACCCGACGAAAAAATGATTTTAGGTAATTTTAAAATGATGCAACTTTCCTGGCAGAATCGCCATAAGGATCTTTCTGTTGATTTAATCTTAGAGTTACATAAAGTTGGTGTTGAAGATATAGATAACGATCATTATTATCCCGGAGTACTGCGGAATACAGATAACGTTGAGGTTGTGGATGCCGATGGAAATACCGTTCACACACCGCCACCTGCGGAAGGTCTGGAGCAAAGACTGATAAACCTTGCAGAGTGGACGAATCAAGACCATGGAGATATTGATAGCGACAAGTACCTACATCCTTTATTAAAGGCTATAAGTTTACACTTTGCTATCGGTTATGAACATCCTTTTAGAGATGGAAATGGCCGTGTTGCACGAGCCCTATTTTATTGGTATATGTTTAAAAACGACTTCTCCGCATTTAGGTATATTTCCATTAGTCTTTTACTGAAATCAGCTCCAGTCAAGTATGGCAAGAGCTACCTCTACACGGAAACAGATGATATGGATTTAACTTATTTCCTGGATTATCAAAGTCATATCATTCTTCGAGCTATAGGCAATTTTAAGAACTCCTACAAAAAAAGTCTACAAGAAGAATCGGAGTTCAATAAATGGCTATGGGAGTCAGGCTTATACGGCAAACTCAATGAAAAGCAAAAAACAGTTTTCCAAGTAGCTAAAAGTAAACGTGCCTTGTCTTTTACCGCTATGAATGTTAAAGATAACCTGAATTGCTCTTACAATACGGCTGCTACGGTGCTAAATGGTTTAGTGGATTTGGGTCTCTTTGAAAAAAAGAAGCTTGGGCGAGAATGGGTCTTTAGTATTCGCGGTCACGATAAAATTATTGAGTTATGGAAAAACTAACGCACACTTAGTTTTTAGGGTTTATTATGACTGATAAACCCTCGGCTTAACTCCCTCAATTTAACCTTATTACTACTAGTATTTTTGAAGTAGAAATCGCCTCTAATTAATTAGAGCGAAAATGACATCAAGTAATTTGGAGTATGGAGGGTGCATAACCCCCATAATCAAGGTGTACTTCGTGCTTAATCTAGTGTTTAAAAATCCCCCGCCTTCGGGCGTGTGGGTTCAAGTCCCACCTTCGGTACTATCAAGCACTTACGTTAATTCGTAAGTGCTTTTTTTTGTCTAAAAATGTGAATGTGTGCCGAACTAGTGTGTGCCATTGGTTTATTTGTGTGTGTTTATGTTTTTTGGATGGTGCTTTTTTTTGCCGCCCGTGTGGCAACAACTCCCCGCTGGAGTGAGGCGACCCACTTCTTTCTAAATGCTTTTTATTCGCCCGTGTGGCAGCAACTCACTATATGATAGCATCGAGTACCTTAGAGTTTTTACGGTGGTACTCATTAAGCAATTCTTCTGTCAAGTTACCTATACTCCAGCACATAAGCTGTCGTCCAAAAACACTGATCCCTATATCTTTTTTCAAATCTGGGAAGTCTTTCTGGAGTAAACGTGGGCTACAGCCCTTTAGCATTTTTACTATTTTGCTAATACTCAAATGCTCTGGATATTCAAGGTGCATATTGAATATAATATTGACTCACAGAACCTTTCAATATCCGCATATCCAGCGCACTACAAGCTTGCCTAATTGATCTCTATACCTACACTTTAGGATGCCACTCAATACTTTATATCTATGATTTTGTAAGCGGCAATACATGCACACTAAACTTTGTAAGCGTAGATGTGCGCTTATTGTTTTTTATCTCATTTAATGACGTTATTTTCCGCGTTTTTCTATGCTAAGTCCTTCCATCAGTGGAGGGTTAACACCCGCGCCCAGCGACTGATCAATTTAAAAATGATCGCGTGTATCTAAATTCTCAATCATTTGTAAAAAGTAGACACTACATTCTTCCAGACTCGGCCTGGAATTCACATTCATATCAAGCATATACTCGAGAAAAACAGGGAGGTCATACTCCTCTAAGTGACTTAAATAATTTTCTCTTTCCTTACTGATTTTAGAGGGGCTAAACTCCTGAAATGGACTTTTACCTGTTAAGAATAGTACTGTCAATATACCTAATGAATACACTGCTGAATGTTCATCGTGAATACGATGACTAATAGTTTCCGGTGCTAGTGAGTCAATGAAAATATGATGATGCTCATTCATTTCTTCAAATATCCCATCGCGAACACCATAATCACATAGTTTCACATCACCCTTTTTATCTAGCATAATGTCTGTCGGTAGGAAAGCTCCAAAAACACCTTCTTTCGCTAAGTCCGCTGCAATCAAGGTCGTTTGATAAAGAATTTGTGCTGCCTTTCTAGCTTTTACCACGCCACGCTTTTGTAAGTACACATTCATGCGATAAGGCGCATTCGCACGAGTTATAAAATAGCCCGTTTCATCATGCTGAAAGTATTGCGGATTGAGATAGTTATCTACTTTGAGATTTTTAAGCCGTTCAAGTCGAGCCTCAAGCTTCACTGGATCATGTTCACCCAATTCTAATTTTTCGTAAGTAACTACATCTCCGTGAAAATCATACTTTTTGTTATAGGCCTGAAAGATATTTATACAGGGAGTTTCAGCAATGTAGTTTTCATAAATGAATTTTGGTGTTTCTACGGGGACTCGAACTCGCACATCACAGCTACCACAAGAAACTTTATCAAAGAGATTTTGGATATTGGTACAATTTTTAAAGGAGCAACTTGGACAAATAATCCTGATCGCAAAACCCCCTTCTTTTTTCCTGAGAGCTGGGATTTTGATTTTTAAGCTACCGCCTGAGGACGCACTAATCTGAATATTATCAGGTTTTTTAATTCGTATCGTATCTGCTTTTGTAAGCATTCTATTAAGACTGAGGTCTTTCTCAACTATCCTGATGGTATCAGAGGATTTTTTCATTTCTTTAGTAGATGTATCACTCATCAATAGACTCCAAAAGTATTAACAATTTTTTCAGATAGCTAATTTTCTTATCAAATGTTTAAACACATAATAAAATTAAAATTTGAAATTTTTAGTCCGTTTCGATTAAAATGGACAAAAACATTAAATAAATGTTTGTTTCTTAATAAAAAACCTGCCTTTGATAAGTCATTCATCTTGAGCCTTATCGAAAAATATCTTCCGTCCCTAGAAATGAAATCATTACTTTTTCAACTAATAAGTTTGATACAAGGGGACTTTCAGGATATATATTCAGCATAAGCAAGCAGGTATTAATGAAATTCTTTAGTAACAGCATTTTTTTACTTAGTGTACTGACTTACATACTAGTCGGCACAGTTCCCATATGGAAATGCCTTAAAGTAAACGAACTTCATATTAGTATGTCTTGTACTGAGGATAAAGAAGTCGATAGTTGCTGCTCAAAGAAAGTCAGCTCAAAACATCAATTAGAAGATGTCTGTTGTGAGGAAATTGAACAAGTTACTCCTTCTCTCATAATTCATTCATTAGATCCAAACTGTGATTTAGAGCAATCTCAGTCTTTGGCTTACCTCATTTTTGACGACCATAGCAACTTAGCTAAGTCTACGGAAATCTTACATTATTCTAATGCCACTCCTCCCTCTCAAAAAACCTCCCTTTTCAAACTGCACTGTACTTACCTCTGCTAAATTAATTAAGCGATTTATTCGCTAACTAAATTCAGAATCTCTTGATCAAGAGCTTCCTCTCCCCCATTTATTTAGTAAAATTTTAATTTAGTGTATTATGAAAAGTTTATTTGAAAACGATACCCCTACAGATATAAAAGCGCCAAAACGACGATTTTTATATATCATCCCCCTCTTCCTCTTAATTATAATTGCCGGCTTCCTTTTTACGGCTGGCAAAGACAAATTCTTCCCTCCTCCTCAATACGATATTGCTCGTGCACGTTTAGCGGAGAGTGGGACCAGTGTACAATCTGGACAAACACTCTTTCAAGCTGCCGGTTGGGTTCATGCCAGTCCTTACCCCATACGAGCTACGGCTTTAGTGAGTGGCGTAGTTGATGAGATTTTCGTCAAAGGTGGTGACAAGGTAGAAAAAGGACAAGTTTTAGCAAGCCTCAATACTGAAGATCTGGAGCTCAAGCTTTTAGAAGCCAAAAGTAAACACCAGGAACTCAAACTTAATTCGGCTCAGTATTTACTAGCCATTGAAGTTTTGAAGGCCAAAATTAAAGAAAACCATAGTTTGACCGAAACGGCGCAAGCGGTTGCGACCACCGCAAAAAACCGCTTCGAGCGACTTAAGCAATCTGGCCCAGGTGTTTCAAAGTTCACTCAAGAACAAGCTGAACTCGAGCACCTAGAAGAATTGAGTAAGATTAAACAGTTTAATTTCAAAAACGAAGTTATTGAAGCTCAAATCAAACAGAGCCATCATCAAATTTCTATTGCTGAATCACAAGTCGCCATTCAAGACATTAAAATAAAGAAAATCAAACTCGACCTAAGCAGAAGTGAAATCAAAGCACCCGCAAATGGCATCATTCAAAAGATGTATGCTCGTGTTGGCCGTAAGCAAATGCTCAGTTCTGATAACGAAGTTTCCACCACTGTGGCGGAAATCTTTGATCCCACACAAATCCTCATCAAAGTAGATGTGCCTTTAAATGAACTCAATAAAGTTCAAATCGGTCAGGATGCTAAAGTTAATTTAGAATCTATCAAAGAGACTTTGACGGGCAAAGTCATTGCCATCGAAGGCGAAGCCGACTACCAGAAAAATACCCTGGAAGTACAAGTGGGGATTACTGGGGGACATCCAAACTTACGTCCTCAAATGTTGGCTCAAGTCGAATTTATTTCTTCTCATAAAGCTCAAAAAATAGAAAGTAAAGAGAGCGTATTTATTCATCGTGAATGTTTACTCAATAATAGCCTTTACCTGATTGACTTAGAAGGCAGAATTAAAATCCAAAAAGTCCAATTAGGCGAAAGAAAAAATGGCGAATGGCAAGAAATATCAAGCGGGCTTCAAGCCGGCCAAAAAGCTATATACCAACCTAGCAATGAACTTAAAAATGGTCTTTCAATAAAGACTGGGAGAATCTATGAGTAATGTATTAATTTCTTGCCAAGGCATTTCAAAAATCTACCTAAAAGGCAAACAAGAAATCACCCCTCTCAATGAGCTTGATTTAAATATTATTCAAGGGGAATTCCTTGCTCTAATGGGCCCCTCTGGCAGTGGAAAAACGACCCTACTCAACATTCTTGCGGGCATTGATTCACCGAGTCATGGAAAACTCTACTTTAAAGAACAGGATATTAGTCAACTTAATCGCCGTCAACTCACCAGTTTTCGTGCGCAAAACATGGCTTATATTTTCCAGCTCTATCACCTCATCCCCGTCTTAACCGCTTATGAAAATGTAGAATTGCCTTTGCTAACACATAAGATATCAGCTAAGCAACGTCATCAACGTGTCACTAAGGCTCTAGAACTTGCTCGTATTGATGATCGTGCCGACCATTACCCCAAGCAGCTCTCTGGTGGCCAAGAACAACGCGTGGCAATTGCACGTGCTTTGGTAACTGATCCTCCGCTCATTGTGGCCGACGAACCCACTGGTGATCTCGACCAAGAGTCAGCACAGGCTATTTTGACTTTGCTCAAATCACTCTGTACAGAACTCAATAAAACCGTGGTCATGGTGACTCACGACCCCAAAGCAGCTGCCTTTGCAGACAGAACCCTTTTCCTAGAAAAAGGGGTTTTAATTAAAGGGGATGACAATGTGGCTCATTAACCTCAGCTTATTATCTCTCAAACAAATTCGTCGTCATTGGCTGCGCTCATTACTTACAATTGCGGGCACCGCCTGTGGTATGTTTTTGTTTATGACGGTAGAAACTTTTCAAGATGGTTTGAAGAGTGCCACCGAAATGCAAGCCGGCGATGATACCCTGGTGGTTTACCGCGACAAGCGCTTCTGCCCTTTCACGAGTCGACTTCCTGAGGATTATGCTAACAAAATTTCACAAATAGATGGAGTTAAAAGCGTCGTTCCCGTACAAGTCATTGTCAATAATTGTGGTACGAGTTTAGATACCATCACTTTCCGTGGTTTTCCTTCGGGAGAAATTCAGAATTATTTTGCCGGGAAAGATATTGACTCTGCTCTTTTTAGTTCGTGGAAAAAGGCTTCTGACTCCGCTATCCTCGGTAAAGATTTTGCTCAGCGTCGTGGCTTAAATGTGGGTGACCGTTTTGATGCTGCGGGAATTACGGTACGTATTTCTGGCATCCTTGAATCCGATGATCCCCAGGATCAAAACACCGCTTTTGTTCATCTCGATTTCTTGCAAAAATCTTCAAAGCGTGGACTCGGTGAAGTGACTCAATTCAATGTTAAAGTGAATGATCATACTCAGCTTGATCGCGTTGCAAAAGAAATTGACCAAAGCTTTCGTTACGATCGTGAACCCACCCATACTCGCCCAGAGAAAGCTTTTATTGCTAACACCGCAAAAGACATGATTGAACTCATTTCTTTTACACGTTGGCTTGGGCTTGCTGCTGTTTTAGCGGTTAGTTTTTTAATTACCAACACCGTAATTATTGCCGTTCGTGGTCGTGTGATTGAAAATGCGGTGATGCAAGCCATGGGCTTCCAAATTGAACACCTCGCTTGGATGACCATGGCTGAAGGACTCTTCATGGGTATGATTGGTGGTTTTGTTGGAATTGGAGGAGCCTATCTTTTTTTGAGTACGGGTAACTTTGCGATTTCCGCAGAGGGCTTAAGCATTGTTTTTAATATCCAAACTAACACTCTACTTAAAGCTAGCGCCCTCGCCATGACCATAAGTTTTGTCGCTGGTATCTACCCTGCTTTCCACTCAGTCCAAGGCAATTTAGTTAACCGCCTAAGGAGTCATTAATGTTTACTTATACACTCATGAATTTGGTTAAATCCCCTTTGCGGAGCCTGCAATTATTTGCTAGCTGTTTCCTCGTCTTCATGCTCATCTTACTCGCTTCATCTTTCCAAGAAAGCATGTCTTCTAGCCTCAAAGTGAATAGCGATGACAAAAACGTCATCCTCTTGGGTGCGGGAAGTGAGGAAAGCCTTGAGCGTAGTGAAGTTCACCAAAGTGCGATTGCTGCAGCTCGAACAATTCCAGGCCTCAAGAAATCTTTTGACGCCAGTGCCGTATCACCCGAAATTCACTACAACTCAGTCTTGCAATTTGATGGCATCGAAAAAGAAGCCTTGATTCGCGGTGTTCAAAAAACAGCACTCAATGTTTACCCCGCTCTTGAACTAACAGAGGGACATTTTCCTCATAGTGGTCAAATGATGATTGGACGATTTGCTTGGAAGCGCCTTGGCTTAAATCAAGATCAACTTAAGATTGGCAAAAGTATTGTTTTTGAAAAACAAGAATTTATCGTCTCAGGAATTTTTGCCGCTCCAGGCACACTCATGGAATCAGAGATTTGGATGAATTTAAATGATATGATTTCACTCACCCAAAGAGATAGTATTTCTTCAATTACTTTACGCTTGGATCAAGCTGAGTACGATGATATTGACCTCTTTGCCAAACAGCGTCTCGATTTACAACTCGCAGCCATAAGTGAGCAGGATTACTACGCAAAAGTAAGTTCTTTTTACGAACCCATTCAGTTTATGGCTTGGCTAACTGCTTTACTCATTGCTTCTGGGGCTTTATTTGGTGGTCTCAATACATTTTATGCCGCCATTGAGAGCCGAAAAAAAGAGCTTGCGACCCTTCAAGCTATCGGCTTCCAGCGCAGTAAGCTCATGATGTCTCTTTATGCGGAATCCGCACTCATTCATCTTAGTGCCTTCCTAGTTGCCATCTCTACGGCACTCTATTTCTTTCCGTTAGTAAGTATTAACTTTGGAAGTACTTTCTTCACTTTGGGAGTTAGCCACCTCCAAATCTTCTACGGCTTTGCATTGGCACTCGTACTTGCCTTTGCGGTCATCATTCTTCCTGGGTGGCACTGTCTCCATCCAGCTCTCAACAATACTCTAAACGATTAGGAGTCCCCCATGAAATACCTCAGTATATTATCTATCGCCATTTTTCTTTTTGCATCATGTACAGAAGAGCAAAAAGTTCAATCCACAGCAGCTAATCTCACCCCCGCAAAACAGGAAGTGACTCTAGACCCACAAGTCTTTAATCAAAAATTAGACCAAGGCATCTCTATTAGCGAAGCTCGCAAACTCAAAGCCGGTGATGAAGTCCTCATCTCAGGTAAAATCATTGGTGCTCATTCCGTCTTTGTGGAAAACCGTGCCTCTTTTATTATCGGTGATCACAATATTTTAACTTCTTGTGATTTGCACGAAGGCGATAACTGCCAAGCTCCTTGGGATGTCTGCTGTGAAGAAAGCAAAGATATTGCGGCCAACACCCTAAGTATACAATTAGTCGATGACTCCGGCATGATTTTAAAAACAGGCCTCAAAGGCAAAAATGGTCTCAAGGAATTATCCTTAGTCACTATCAAAGGCTCAGTCTCACCTCAATCAAGTGAAGCAGCCATGATAATCAATGCTACTGCAATCCAATTAGATTAAACGACTAATAACTCTCGTAATTATTACTCGTTTTTTAGATAAATCAGCGGACTAAAGTAAGACCTAGAGGTTTTACTTTAGTCCGCTGACTACTTGCACCTTATTTGATCCCCATCCCTGCTTCTATCATACAGATCTAAAAAAAACCTTAAGCCTAATAAATTATCACATTAAAACTTAGATAATCACTGTACTTTGTTACGTATCTTAAATTTGTAGGTTTATAATAAACAAGTATTTACAATTTATTAGAGTTCAATTGAAAAAGTAGACAATATAAAATATTCAGTAAAGGATTTTCGCTATGGCATCACCTTACTCCAGAAGACAGTTTCTCACTCGTTCAGCACAACTTTCCTCTGCACTGATGATTGCTGGAAGTGCAAAAGCTTATGAAAATTCATCTGAAGAAAGTGATTCTTTCGGCAAAATTCTAGCTCGTCGCAAACTGGGGAAAACAAGTTTGAATCCCACTATCTATACTGTTGGTGGTTGGCATGTGGGACGTCAAAGTGAGCTCAATGCTCAAGGTATTATTGATAATGCAATCAAACAAGGTATTCGCTTTTTTGACACGGCTAACATGTACCAAAATGGTGGTAGCGAACGGCATTACGGTAAATTCCTCACTCCCAAATACGGTAAGCATGTAGAAATCATGTCAAAGAGTACGGCTAAAAATGGTGATCAATTGATCAAGCATATTGAGCAATCTTTCGAAAGCTTAAAAGTTGATCAAATAGACCTCTTTATGATTCATAGTATTGCGAGTGAAAGCGATGTAGATTCTCGTCTCAAGAATGGTGTTCTTGAAGTTTTACAGGATTATAAAAAACAAGGAAAAATCAAACATATAGGTTTTTCTGGTCACAGGGATTTTAAAGCTCACCAACACCTACTCAATAAAAAACTACCCGATATTGAAGCCTGTCTCATGCCGATTAACTTAGCAGATCCCTCGTATAAGAGTTTTATTAATAATACAATCAATATAATGACCGAGCAAAAAATCGGTATTCTCGCGATGAAATCACTTTGTAATGGTGGTTTTTTTGGCAATGGTAAATCTGGACGCAAGTACAAAGATGTACCCAGTGTCATTCCCGATAAAGTTTCTATTGCCCAAGCCCATCACTTTGCCCTCTCCCTTCCTATTTCCACACTCGTGAGTGGCGTTGATAGCCCGGAACAAATCAATGCTAACCTTAAAAATATCTGGGAATTCAAAGCTCTTAGCAAAAAAGAACAAGCCGAACTCATCGAACTCTGCCGTTCCGCAGCGGAAACGGGAAAAATGGAAAATTTCAAAGCTTAGATATTAGCTCTTATGGATTATTGCGATCGAATTTATAGTTATCATTATTTTTATTCTGATCATAGACCGTCATGTTTTTTACGTGACCATCAATAAAAGCCATTGTGTATTTATTATTTCCATGCCAGCCAGTACTCCAAATATTGGCACTTCCAGCAGTTGCAAAATGCCAAGCATTCACTTCCAAAGCCATTACCATCTCTGAACTAGCTGTTGAGATTTCACTCAATGATACGCCGGTATATTGACCTTTATTATTACCATCTGCATCAAGTCCACCAATTTTCAAATCTGTATTTGTTCGAGAATTCAAGCCATAAGAAGAACCAATGGCATCATAAGTTGTATCACCTGAAAAAGCAGAATTTAAGGGTTTTTCATCTAGGGGACAGTGCGCTACTGGTACACGGTCATCACCAGTGAAATCTCCTAAATAGGGATTCACCATTTTATATTCAGGTTCGTAAACATAACCACCCTGTTTACCCTTCACTCCTACTAAAGAATACATGGGCAAAGAATTATGAGCTTGGCCTCCATGGATATAATAACCTGGAAAAGTATCTAGATTATCATCGAGATATAAGTAAGATGCGGTAGAAATCTGCTTCATATTGGAAACACACACCGCAGTTCTGGCAGTTTTTCTAGCTTTGCCTAAGACGGGAAGAAGAAGTGAAGCCAAAATACCTATGATCGCAACGACCACTAATAACTCAATAAGCGTAAAATTCTTTTTCATAAGCACATCCTCTTCTACAGTATTATAATATAACTATAAAACCCCAAATAAGTCAAAGGTTAACAGTATCGATAAAAAATATGCAATATTTCATACAAAGACACCCACCCCAGAATGGATCAATTTCCACTTAGCCTTATTTACTGCACACTTATCCCCCCTACTCGAGAAACTATAGGATCATGCGTTTTCTATCCATTAGTATTTTTTTGGCTCAAAATTATCGGTCCTAAATGGATAAGTAGGTAAATCTTCATTGTTATATAAATTGGCAAGCGGGAAATTGTACCAAGCATAACGAACATGTTTAGGACTTGCTACCTTGTCGGACCATAGCTCGATAGTGCTTGCATCTACAATTCTTGCTTGAGCCGTATGATACTTTTGCTCAGGGCCACACACGGTAAATCCATAAAGTTTATCTGCGTCAACTTTAATCTTACCATTATCCAAAACCAAGGGCTTCGTTTTAAGGCCACTACCAGTGTTTTCAAAAGCGACAAGAATTTTATTATTTTTGATAGCAAAAGATTTATATGTGGGACCTTGGTGAACCACATCTTCATTGTAAGTGAGTTTTCTAGCTAACAAGGCCAGTCTATCTCCAGCAAACTTTTTATAGGGAGGATGAATATCTTTCTGCATCCCAACATCAATCACACAGGCCATCGCTCCATTTTTTACGAGCCCCTGAACCTTATCCATAGTATGTCGCATCCAAGGCCAAGAATCATCCTGTGGCTTATCAACTTTATTCTTATACGCGGCGAGTTGTACCCAATAAAAAGGTAAATCACCTAGACCCCACCCTGCTCTCCAGCTTTTGATCAGATCGGGGAGCTGAGATTCGTAGGCTTTAACTCTTTCAAAATTATTAGCATTAGCTTCACCTTGGTACCAAAGTATTCCTTTAATCGGAAACTGATGAAGGGGTGCAATCATTTTGTTATAAAGCGCTGACGGGAGCTTGGTACTATTAGGACCTATAGGCTCCCTGGGCATTGTTCTCCTTATTGCCGCGGGTACTTTATGAAGTGCTAAATCATTTACTTGATGCTTTTTTTGCCATTCCTTTAAATCTTCCTGATAGATTTCATTTTTTGCGGGAAAATCTGCAAGTAATTTTTTATACTGATCAGAATCTTTTTTGTAGAGTGGATTTGAATGTATGACCGGAGTCGGTATCCAAAGATCAATCGCAGTGGCACTTAAACAGCTTTGGATTAAGCCTATTGGCACATTTATGCTTTCCTGTAAATTAACGCCAAAATAATAGGCTGTAGCACTAAAGAAACGAATGTTATCTGGATTAAGTTCTTTCCATTGATGATTCAGTACTAGCTCATCTTGGGGTATAGAACTTCCGCCAGCATTGGTTTTGACGATTCTGATTTGGGAATTCACATACGTCTTAGATTTATCTCCAATGATTTCGGGATATTTTTTGTAATACTGATAAAAGTAGTACTGCATATTGGATTGCCCGGAGCAGAGCCACACATCTCCCATTAATAGCTCATTCAGCACAATTGTGTTACTGCCTTGCACTTTGATTGTAAAAGGGCCACCAGCTTTTTGAGGATTGAAGAAAACCTTCCACTTACCATCTTTTGCTAGGGTCGTCTGAGTCTCGCCGGCAAAAGTAACGGTAATTTCCTCGCCATCTTTAGCAGTGCCGTATATGGGCAACTCTACATCCCGCTGGAGTACTGCTCCTGAGGTGAAAATGCTATTCAGTTTTACCTCTCCAAAAAGAGAGGCCTGTAGTAAGAGCAAGGAAAATAAAATAATTTTATTCATATCAATGACGCCTGATTGGATTTTTAAGGTTTCTTTAAAAGCTGGCTTATGCGCTTATTAAGAATAAGAGTTATTATCATAGATAAACTCCGAGAGTAGCTGTTATTAACAGCTATAAGTTAATTTGTCATCAGCTCGATTATTTCCAATCATAAGTTCTAAATGGTGAGGCGGGTAACTTTTCCGCATTAGCAAAATTGGGGATGGCAGCTTCATGCCATGAGAATCGTACCGCCATTGGCGATCTTATATTAGAGCTCTCTACAAGGATTGTTTTTCCTACTACACTTGCTTTAGCCTCAATAAACTTTCTATCTTTACCCGCAATCTGAAAATGAGTGAGTGCTGCACCGTCTAAAGTAGTTAATCCGCTACCCACATGATCAAATTCTATAATGATCTTATTTCCACTCACTTTATAAGATTTGTAGAGAGGTCCGGAATATACGATATTTGGTCTGCCATAGTTTTTGGCCATGGCCCATAAGGAAAGGCGGTAACCCACAACAGCTTTATTAGTTGGATGAATGCCTTGAACCTTATCTATTTTATCAGACACCACAACCATTCCTGAATTCGGAATTGTCTTAAGGCAATTCATTTGGGCCTCATTAAACAAAGGCAATGATTCCACTGTCAGTGTTTTTGTGCATTGCTTTTTGAATCTTCCAACATAAAGAAATGGTGGCATTTGAACAAAATAAAAGGAAAGATCTTCTTGTTGAAAATTATCACGTAAACCCTTGATCAAAGCGTAAGTCTTGTCGGTGTAAATAGCGCCATCGCCTTTTTGTCCTAGGCTACACTCACCTTGATACCATATCAGACCTCTTAATTTAAGCTTAAGTAGTGGGTGAATCATCGCAAAATAATACGCCGACGGGCTCGTGTGTAATACTCTTGTATTTTTTGTATAGCCAGCAACTAGATCTGCATATTCTTTAAGAATTTCTTTTTGTTGAAAACCTTCAAGTGGAGTCCAAGGTTCAATTTGAGTCCCTCCCACTGCCGCAGAAATTAAGCCAATCGGAATATTTAGATTTTCATGAAGATTCTTTCCGTAGTGGTAAGCGACTGCAGAAAAGGTTGCCACTGATTCTGGAGTGCATTTTTGCCAAGATCCCTGAACATTATCTAAACCAAAAGCAGACTTATTTTTTTTCACATGAAACAAGCGAATATTGGGGTACTTGGCTTTTGCAATATCATCTTTATTAGCGGTTTGGTTCATACGAAATTCCATATTGGATTGGCCACTAGCCAACCAAACTTCTCCGATCAGAACATCTTTGATTCTGATCGTATTATTGCCTTTAATAGTTAATAATTGACCTTCACTATTCGCTTTTTGTGCTTTAAGTGAAACTGACCATTGACCACTCCTATCTGCTTTAGTTGTGGCGCTATCATTTCCGAGACTGACTTTAAGTTTTTCTTGAGCATCAGCCCAACCCCAAATTGTGATAGCTTTATCACGCTGAAGTACCATGCCGTCAGTAAGTACCGTTGGTAGCCTAATATCAGCAATGACCGTCGTTAGGAAAAATAGCTGTAAGCCCATAAGTAAAATGAGATTTTTACTTTTCATAATTAGTTTATTATGCATGATTTTAAGTCCTTAGCATTAGTTATATTATTGATCTCTGGAGTCATCACACTATTGAATAAATAGTCCGATAATTAAATCCTTAGAGTAAGGCTTTATTTAAACTCATTTTTTCGCCCTTCTTCAGATTCAAGCTTACTTTTTTACCTTTATAAGTCACGACACAGGGATTTCCATTTTTTGAGAGAATCGAAACATCTAGCAAGCTAGCTTTTTCCCATTTCATTGAAATCTCAAATCCACCGCGAGCCACGAGTCCGCTGATCATGCCCTGGTCCCAGGCTTTAGGCAGTGCAGGAAGAAGCTTGATCTCACCCGTATGACTTTGGAGAAGCATTTCTGCAATAGCACCTGGATAACCGTAATTAGCATCATTCACTAAACCCTGACTTCCCATGCCATTAGGGTTGAATGCACCACAGCCACGTACTTTTTTACTAGGGTGCATCGAGCGACTTAGGCTATTGATCCAATAAAGAGCTTTATCACCCAAGCCGAAACGAGAGTAGAAATTGACATAGTAGATATTACTCCAGGGAACAATTCTTCCACTGCGATTCGTATCGGTACGAATGTCCAAAGTTTTCTTACCTGCCTCCATCATTTTTGGAGCGTTATCTACATGAAACTGATTACCTGGAAACATGGCCCACATATGTGAGATATGACGGTGGTCGGGCTCTGATGAGATGTAATCTTTACTCCATTCCATAATTGTACCATCGGCACCAATTTTCGTGGGAGCGAGTTGCTCACGCTTAGCTTTAACTTCAGCTACAATTTCATCATTGATACCCAAAACTTCGGAAGCCTCTAGAAAGTCGGTAAAGAGTTGATGAACAATTTGTTGACTCATTGCACTACCCATATCTTCATGTCCCCAGCGACGGTTCTTACGATCCTCTTCGGTAATTGCATAAGCTGTTTCAGGAGAATAATCAGGACCTGCAACTAGCTTGCCATTACGTGGATCTTTTACCAACCAATCAAGTGACCACAAAACATGATCCTTTATGATATCATAACTGTAATTTTCTAAATAGTCTTTATCTTGACCAAAGCGGTAGTGTTCCATAATATGCGTCGCATCCCAAGGTCCAGCCATTCCCCACATTGCCCGCGGTGGTTCAGGTGGATAAGCAGTCAAATAACCACCATGACAGAGTGCAATATAGACTCCGCGACTGCCAAACATTTCTTTAGCCACTCGGCTACCACGTTTTCTCATGACCTTCAAGGAATCAAATAAGGGAGTGTGACATTCACTCATATTAGTCACTTCCGCCGACCAATAAGACATCTCAATATTGATATCATGGTGATAATCAGAGTTCCAAGCGGCTTTCAGATCTGAACTCCAAATGCCACGTAGATTGACCCACATTGAACCTGGTCGTGACGAGGTGATTAATAAGTAGCGACCCATGTGAAACATCTGACTTATGAAGTAATGATCATATTCGTTTTCACCAAGCTCTTTGGCTGCTCGAATGCGGACATCGAGTGGAATATCATTTTTTCCTTCGGCTCCGAGGCGTATATCAACGCGGCCAAAAATATTGTTATGAGCCTTTACTGCTCCCGTAAATGCACCATCCCAAGTTCGATCATTAACATCGTTTAAAAGTGATTTACATTTTTTGCTTAAGTCTTCTGCTAAAGGTTCAAAAGGCTTATCAATATTATAGTTAGTCGTTCCCGAGATCCATACCGTCATATCAGACGTATTCGTCACCGCGAGGATGCCATTTTCAGATTTGCTTGAGCCATCAGCGACTTTGACTTGAGCAATTGATTCGTAACTTGTTGAATACTTGGATTCATCATAGCCATGTGCCTTACCTGAGATAGAAATACTATTAGGACCACATGATTCGATTTTAGGAATCTGATGATCAAAGTAACTCGGGCGAAAGAGATTCATTTTTGCTGAAAATTTAGCACCGCCAATGGCTCTCATGCGAATGCCGATCACATCTTTATCATTGACCACAAAAACTTGACGTTCAAACTTTGTTTCGCCGATCTCAAAGTACGTTGTCGTAACTCCCGTTTCCATATCGAGACTACGTGAATATTTCTTAACAGATCCTTTCTCTAACTTACTAGCAAAGTCATACTCAAAATGTAATTCTGCAAAAGGCTGATATGAACCAACATCATATTTCTTTTGAACCTTTTTCGCAATAAGATCATGGGCTTCAGGAGCTTTACCATCAAAGATCAATTGACGCACTTGGCTAATTTCTTTTTCTCTATTCGGGTATGCCTTTTCGAACTCCGCTGGATCTAAACTTGGTGGTGACCATAAGGTATCGTGATTAAATTGTACCACATCTTTAGTTAAACCACCAAAATCCATCGCTCCAAAACTACCATTTCCCAATGGCAGAGCTTCGATCCAGTTCAATGCTGGATACTGAAACCAAAGTGTGGTGGCTTTTTCAAAAACTGGCTGGTACTTGGCAAAAACAAAGCGCCCTGGATAAGCCTCTTTTAATGTGGTCGTGGTCTTTGGGCGGGGTTTAATTTTATCATAATAAGGTAGCCAAATCTCTAGATACTTTGCGTGCACTGCTTTATATTTAGGATCTACGCTCTGTAAATACTCGCGGATTTTTTCATCCTGAGCTTTACGCTCTTTAATGACTGTTTGATAAGCCTTTGTTTTCTCTAATTTTTTATAATACCGATTCTTTCCGCTTGCGCGATACCACCTTTAATACCAGCATCCTTCTGCATCTTTTGAAATTTGTGATTATGAGCTATTAAAACCTTAAATAGTTTTTTATACTCTCCATCTTTTTTGAACTGTTCTTTCGAAAGCCGATAAGCCGCCTCTGATTTATCACGGGCTTCTTTGAGCCCTTTCGGCTGTGCAGCATATACGGCACTACTAATAACGATCAGTAATAGGTAAATGGTTTTTTTAATCATTTTAGATCCTCGTATTCTAATTATTTATTTTAAACAACACTCTGAGTTCGCATCCTTGATGCTTTACTCAGCATAAACTTCTTATTTTAATGAGATTTTTTATTACCGTGCAAGCGTTTCGCCAATTGCTTTTGATTCAATTCTTCGGCAAATTGAAATTCAGGCTTTATTGATTTTACATGGGCTTTTTTAAATATTTGACTTAATTCAGATACCCGATCTGGATGAGTCTTGGCCAAATTATTTTTTTCATGGGGATCATTACTTAAATCATAAAGCTCTATGCGAGGCTTTAATTTTTTTCCTATACCGAGATGAATTAACTTCCACTTACCTTGACGAACAGCGCGTTTCCCTCCCTCTTCATGAAACTCCCAGTATAAATAATCATGTTTCTCTTGAGTTCCTTTAGCAAACAAAGTCGGTAGTAAAGATATCCCATCAGTATCCGCCTGAGCTTCTGCACCCGCAAGCTCGCGCATCGTAGGTGATATATCCCAAAAGCCAGAGAGATGATCTGTCGTTGTTCCCGCTTTAATTTTACCGGGCCACCAAGCAATTGTTGGAACGCGTACGCCGCCTTCATAAAGATCGCGCTTTCCACCACGTAAGTCAGCATTGGAATTAAAGCTACTACGTTTATGACCACCTTCTTGCATCGCACCATTATCACTAGAAAACATAACGAGAGTATTTTTATCTAGCCCGAGTTCTTTGAGTTTTGCTATAATCAAGCCAACATTGTGATCCATATAGGAGACCATGGCAGCAAAAGTGGTCTTAGGCTCACGCTCATATGAGTAGTGACCATGTTCTTTTGGAGGAAGTAGTTTTTCTTTTAAAATGGGACGGTATTTGGCTTTCCATTCTTCTTTCGCACGCAAACTGGCATGAGGAATCTGAAAGGCTACATGAAGAAAAAAGGGACCGTCTTTTTGTTTATCGAGGAAATTGAGTGTCTCATCCATCACTAAGTCAGAACTATATTTATCTCCGTCATGCAATGTATTGTTCGGGTAGTTTTGCTTCTTACCATTCTTCCATAGATAATTTGGAAAATACCAATGGGCCCTGTAATGAGCGGTGAAGCCAAAAAAGGAATCAAATCCTTTTGTCGCGGGGAATGAACCATCATCTGAATTACAGGCTAAGCCTGACTTACCTATAGTGGCAGTATGATAGCCGACCTTCTGAAGTGCTCTAGGAAAAATCATATCTAAGGGATCTGGGCGCATCTTTAAGAAACCATTGCCACGTAAATATGTATGCCCCGTATGTCTACCTGTAAGCATCACACTACGCGAGGGACCACAGACCGTACTACCCGCATAGTGCTGAGTGAACTTCATCCCTTCTGAAGCCAGCTTATCTATATTCGGTGTCTTAATGATTTCTTGGCCATAACAGCCAAGGTCACCATAACCTAGATCATCCGCTAGGATGTAAATAATATTGGGTTTTTCTGATGCGTTTATCGCAAAAAAACTAAATATAAATAAGATTAATTGTTTTTTTATTACCATATCTTTCCTTGGTCATTTTAAAGTGAGATCATTTCTGAGATGAATTATTAAATAATCATTCCGGTTTATTATATAAAACCCGTAAGAGAGGCAAGGTTAACAAGTACATTGTCAATTTATGCAATCTTTTCTTTAAGTTGATACCCATGAAACAATAACTAAAACAATTCTGTACTTATTAGGCTCTTAAAATTTACCATATTTCAGGTAGGCATCCACGGGGTCGACTCCTTCAAGAATGGCTTTTCTAACTAAGTTTTCAGTTCCAATTAATTCTTCCGCACGTGTACATACCGCTTCTGCAATATCAGCAGGTATAATCACCACCCCATCACGATCTGCAAAGGTATAGTCACCTGGATTAATCGTGACGTCACCAATAATAATGGCTTTATCAAATGATTCTGGAACCCAGCGCCCTACTACGTCGCGAGGTGTGAAATAACGATTCCAAACTGGAAAACCTACTTTCTCGATAAATTCGGAGTCGCGTACACCACCATCCACGATATAACCACGAACCTTTTTATAGCTCAAAACCTCCGAAGAAAGTTCACCCATGTGGGAGACTGTGCTATCATTTGGCTGGCAGACCATCACATGATCAGTGGGTGCTTTCGAGAGCATTGTACACCATTGGACTAATGAGTCGTGCTCATTCATGTCTTCTACTATGCGACCACTAATTGTAAAGACACGGCCCGCTATTTTTTTATCGAGTAAAAGCGGGCGAATCGTATTGGGTAAGAGGCAGTCGGGATGGCCCATTGAGCGCAGTACGTCATAGAGGATTCCTGAGTAAGTTTTTTCGAGTCTATTTGATAATTCGTCCATAATATTTTCCTTTAATTTAAATAAAATTTTAGTCGCCCGTCGTGGGTGGATGTTGCCACACAGGCAAACAAGTCTCTAAGGCCCATACGGCAGTATCTCACTGCATTCGGGGCTGGCCCCGAGGTTTTAATTATATTGGGACTTTGTCCCATACCCTACTCAAGGATACGAGTACCCTTAAGAATCTCAACGTTAGTCGCTGCGCGCCCGCACTTAACCTTAAGAATCCATATCTTTGATTAAAAAATCATCTCGCACATTCATATTTACATCCCACACAGAGTTTTCTGAGCCATCTCTCCTTTATACAGCAGTACCGATTCACGGTGACCTAGCGCTTCACTCAGGCTCTGTTCACCTTTCATGAGGCCTTCTACTTTTAGAACAATTTCTTCACTCACTTGGAGAAGTGTTTTCTCACCAGTTAAAATCGAGCCCGCATTTATATCCATATCCTCAGATAAGTTCTCATAAGTCTTGGGATTAGCGCAAACTTTGATCACGGGCGATACAATCGAGCCCACAACTGAGCCTCGTCCAGTGGTAAAGAGTATGATATGCGAACCACTCGCAATGAGCTCCATTATTTCTGAACTATCATTGATATTGGGGAACCCGAAACGCGGCTCACCCTCGGGCACCACGTCCATGAGGTAGAGCCCTGTGGCTTCTGGAATATCGCCGGGTGCAATCACTCCCGAAATCGGGCTATCTCCACTCTTGCAGTAAGACCCCAGGGATTTTTCTTCAACCGTAGTTAAGCCACCATCCGCATTGCCCGGAGCAAAAGAGCCATGGCCCATAAGTTCATAGTAATAAGAAGCTTTCTGGATTGACTTCACTAAAGCGTCGCCGACTTCTTCATTGATGGCTCGTGGGCGAATGCGTTCTTCGCAACCAATGAGCTCACCCGTCTCCTCAAAGATACAACGAGCACCACGGCTAATCATAAGGTCAAAAGCTCCACCCACGGCTGGATTAGCGGTAATCCCTGAAGTCGCATCACTACCTCCGCAAATAGTCCCTACAATGAGTTCATCCATACCCATATTCACACGTTCAAAAGATTTCTTTACTTCCTTGGCTTGCTCAATTAAAGCTCGCCCTTTCGCAATAGTAGAACTCGTACCACCATTTTCCTGAATGACTAAAGTTTCGGTCCAACGTCCGCTATTATTAGCCATCTCTGCCAAGGCAGTACGATTCATACCCTCACAACCAAGTGAGACAAAAAGCACCGCTCCGGTATTGGGATGCTTAGCAATATTACTAATGATTTTTTGAGAATAGTCATTCGGGTAACAGCCCGACCAAACCATGAGATGTACATCACCTTGCTCTTCATAAGGACGCACAATCTGTTCAGCAACATGACGCGCGCACTCGACCAAGGCCACTACCAAAGTAATATTGCGAATTCCTTTGCGTCCATCTGCACGTAAATAAGCCTTCTCTGTAATAATTTCCATACTCTATTTCTCCTTATCCGAACCATCAAAAACATAAGTCGCCACATAGTCACTTTTCATATTGTGTAAATGAACCCATTCACCTTTCGCAATGGAAATTTTTGTGGAACCAATAGCAATACCATATTTGTAAATCAAAGAGCCCTTGGCTAGATCTGACAAAGCAATTTTATCACCCAAGGAGAGCTCTTTATTAATCTTGAATACTTCCCCTTCCAGCTTAAGCTCGGTGCCTTTCTCCAAATCCGAGGTCAGTACGGCGACATTATCTTCAGGATGAAGTTTCATTATTTTATTTGACATAGAGGACCTCTTATTTAGCTTGATTAGTTTCGTGGATGATGCCCACATCTGCTTCTTTCTTGTGAGCCATAAAGCCGTAGATCGCAATGATCACAAAGCAAAAAAGTGGCATGTAATAGGAGTTTGCAGGGCTGTACTCAAAGCCTATGGCATCAAAAACACTCTTGATGGGGCTAAACAAAGTATTGAGCACCCTATCGAGGATAAAGTCTCCTGTAGGCAACTTTCCATCATTCATAAAACCTTGTAGAGGAACAAGTATCGCACCTCCTACAATCGCCATGATAATACCCGATCCGCCGATCTTTTTATCGTCGCCCTCTAAACCCATTAGACCTAAGCCATAAATTGTCGGAAAACCAAGTGACATCGTGGCAGAGATCATAACAACGCTAATAACACCAAGCATTCCACTACTATGAATTGTCAGTAAAGTGAAGAGGCAGCTGAGCACCATCGCCACCGACAAAAGTCTTGCAGGGTCTATGAATTTCATTAAGCCAGTATAGACAAAGCGCATGAACACAAAAGCAAATAATGAGTAGATATAAAAATTGGCGGCGTCATTGCTGTTATCATAACCCGCTCCCGAGGCCATAACATAGGGAACAATAAATGTCCAGATACCAATTTGAGCCGCGACATAGAAGAATTGTGCCATCACAGAAAACATGTAATTCTTATTCTTAACGAGTCGTCCAATCGAGGCCTTAACTGAGGAATGGTTTTGCTCTTCTGCAATGACAGGAAACTTTTTAAACGCAATTGCGGCAGCCACGATAAGAGCAATGACTCCTACAATAGCGTAGGCATTCACAACTAAGCCTAAATCATGGGATTGAGCTGCGGCCTTCTCCGCACCCTCGAGTATCGCCATTTCTTCGGATGAAGTCAGATGTTTTAAAATCACAAATTTCCCTAAACAGATTCCCCCTAAGGAGCCAACTGGATTAAAAGATTGTGCCAAATTGATTCGTTGTGTCGCGGTTTCTTTGGGCCCCATAGAAAGTATAAAGGGTGCCACCGAAGTCTCTATCATTGCACAGCCAAAAGCAAAGACATAAAACGCCGTCAAGAAAAATGAAAAACTATCTGCTTGACTCGCCGGGTAACAGAGAAAGGCACCTAGCGCATAAAGTGAGAGCCCTACGATACCGCCGGTTTTATAACCACACTTTTTAATAATCAGAGCGGCGGGAATTGGCGCTAAAAAATACGCTCCATAAAATACGGTCTGAATTATAGACGCTTGAAGCGATGACATACCCTTTACCTGCTTAAACACTGTCACCAAGAGATCCGTCATGTTATTAGCCGCACCCCACAAGGCAAAACATGTGGTAATTAAGGCAAATGATATGATTAGATTTTTGGGAACTACTTTCTTTGTATGATCGTATCTTACACTCATGCTCAACTGACTCCCTTATTGATGATATTCCCAAGGTTCAACTTATTAAATTCAAATCAGTAATCTTGGATTTTCTTAAGTAAGTTTAAGTCATCAAAAGCTAAAAAACTATTGGAAAAGCCTTGTTATTGATTGTACATTCCTTTGATAAGGAGAGCTAATGGCTAGTGTTTTTCAAAATTTCAAACTTTTTTATGATGTCGGTGATTTCACTGAATTACGTGATTTATGGCAACGCCCCAAGCATTTATCTAGCTATAACCGACTCTATGCGATACGAAGTGGTGAAGCTACTTTTACGATTGATGATCAAATCATCGATTTAAAACCAAATTGTACCTACCTTTTCCCTAGTGGTCGTATGACATCCTATCGTTTTACACAAGATGCGTCGCTTGATTGGGTACATTTTGACGCCCGTCTCTACGGTAACCTCAATCTATTTGATTACTTAAACTGCCCATTGAACTTGCCCACTCCCATGGATAGTCTCAGTCGCCATTTATTTAAACGCTTGTTTGATTTACAAAAGAATAATTTTTCCGAAGCTCCCTACGAAACACCCGCTATTCTACAGATCCTCCTAGCCCCATTTTTAGCTCGTGGTGAGATGAGTCATGAAGCCGATGCTTTAGCCCGTTTAAGTCCCGTCTTTGAATATATAGAAAAGAACCTCACTATTGCTCCACGCACCGCTGAGCTCGCCGCTCTACTAAAGCTAGAGCAAAATTACTTTATTGATTTATTCTCTAAAACTGTGGGTATTCCACCCGCAAAATTCATCAATAAGAGACGCATGGAAATTGCTAGTACATTCATTATGACGGGGCTACCACTTACTGAAGTCGCTCAAAAGCTCGGTTATTATGATTCGCCCCACTTCTGTCGCGTCTTCAAAAAGAGCCAGGGACTCAATCCCAGCCAATACAAAACTCAATTCGATCAAGAGCTCAAAGGTTTAAGTTCTTCCTGAATCCGTGACTTAGATTTAAAAGAATCTTGACTGAAGGTTAAGGCATATCTATTATTGTCTGAATACCGTTTAAGCTTTTCAGCTATACGCCTAATTTTCCATAACTAAAGTCATGATTGAACGAGCGGGGATTTCAATTTTTTGATTGGCTTTTTTCATCCCCATATAGCTCATATTTTTCTCCACTTGGCTCGTCGTCAAATAAGACTTTAATTGTCGTGATAAGTGATCACTAACCACAAAATCTCTCGCCTCATTACCATAGTTAATAATGACCCAAACTTTCTCTTGAGTCTCCTTATCTCCATATACCGAAACCATTAAATCCTTATTCTCAGACGCTTCGTCATCAATGCCTTTAACTAAATAGCGTTTCATGCCGGGACGAATCCATCGACTAAAATGACCTAGTGCCCATAAGAGTTTTGTCGGTTCTGTTTCTAACGTACCTTCCTCTATTTTTGCCGTCACTAAATTAAATCGGGGTAAGCTACCATGTAGCTCAGGGTGGAAACTCGACCAAAATTGCCATGATGTGGCTTGAGCTATTGTGAGATCATGATGGATGACTTTTGCCAAAAACAAAGCACAATCCATGGCACTCATACTTTTATGACTTTCTCGTCCTTCTAAATAAGCTTTCTCGAGTAAGCTGTACTCACTCTGCCAGAAACGAAGCTGGGGTGCAACTTCGGCCATTTTTTTTCTGAGTGCCTTGCGAGTCGAGATCAAACTCTTTTGCTCATCGACAAAGTAAGTATGACCGGCGACAAGTGGTTCAACTGATGTCATTGAGTTCAATGAATAGGGACTTTTTTTACCCCAAAAAGCTTCAATTTGATTAGAAGATGCCGCCGCAAAGCCTTTAGTCTCTTTATAGAGGTACTTTATATGAGCGGCCTCTGGAGTCACTATTTTGGCATTTACTTGTGTTGTGTTAAAAGCTTTATCTATCTCTTTAGTCACTTCAAAAATCTCTTGATTAGTCCAGGGACTTCCTTCTTGTTTGGCTTTGCCCTTGGAAAAGCTCCACGGCCATTGAGGTTCATTAAAAGGAGAAATATAATCAAAGCCTTTACCCTGACGCTGATAATAACGAGCAATCGTGGCGAGATATTTAGCGTAAGTTACATATTTATCTTTGGGTAAATTAGTCGACATACTTTCTTCCGATTTATATGTCAGTCCATTTTTATTCATAAAAAATGGAGCCGAATTTGAGTAAGCGATAAGTTTATCCACTTCATAGCGATGGGCCGCTTTAATCCACCAATCTGTTCCTAAGGCATATTTACTGCTGTATTTCCCTTCCTTATTCATGAATGAGTGTGTTTGGCGCCAGGGCTTCACTATCCCACCGCCATTAGCCTGTGTAGCACTTCCTGCTCCAAGTTCTACTCGAAAACATGAGAGCCCTATACCTTGTGCTTGGCCAGATTTGATCTTTTTACTAAATAAAAGGCTCGCAAGTAAGTTGCGATCTTGCTCACTCTTGAGTTGCTCAATTATATAAGCACCATACATGCCCGTAGAACTACCGAAATGCTCAAGTGTTTGTTGTGGTTTGTCCCACTGAGCCTCAATATATAAGACATCATTTTCTTGTGAAAAAGTCGTAAAACTCATTAAAAAAAATAAGCTTGAAAAATATAATTTGATTTTTGATGATAAACTCAACCATCCAATACCTATGGATTTATCTTTTATAATGAATGTGATTCGTCTCATACATTTAAACCCAAAGTTCGTATTATAAATACATTGTTTAACTCTCAATAAAAAACTCAGAAGAAATTTATTTTCCTATAACTGTATATTGATAGAAGCGGTAATCCGCTGCTTTATCAATAGCAAGAGAAATTGAACCATCGGCACCTGCTCGCTGCACTTGCTTCTCTCCCGTCATTAAATTTGTCAATTCTAGTTCTTGATTAGCTACAAATTTCAGCGCTATTGATTTTTTTGTCTCATCATTATTGATCTGTCTAAATATAGTTAGGAAACCCTTGTCAGATTCAGAATTATAATTCTGAAAACCCGACCAGCTTTTATTATCTGGCATTTCACCTACAGGAAAGACATAGCCTCTGTACATATCAGATCTGACTGCTTTGTATGCCTTCAACAAAGGCTTAACTAATTCTCTGGCTTCATCTGAATAATAGTGTGTCTCCTGAAAGAAAATCGGGGAACCCATCAGTGTTTGAGCCACTAAGTAATCAGCTGTATGCTTGTGTGCATCACTTACTTGCTTATTACAACGATCACCATTTTGAACTGAAATCTGAAATTTATTCAAGTTATTATATTTGGAGAGCTCCCAAGCATCACGTAAAACTAAGTGAGGAATATAGACAACATTTGCTGGAGACATTGTCTTGCGGTTTTCTAAATAAATATTTCCGTATTCTCTACCAAAGAAGTAACCAATTCGTGGTGGATGCTCGGTCACATCCCAGTTCATGCGTACTTGATGATTTGTATATTGAACAAACTTGCGGACTTTAGTCATAATTTCATTTAAGTTAGTGAAATCTCTCGCATTAACAAAATCAATTTTATAAGATTTGAAGCCACCCTGATCAAAATTCCATTTCAGATCCTCTAAAGGAACTCGTGCATGTGCCCATAAACCTAAGCGAATATCATCTTTTTTTGCCTGAGCCTTGATTGTGCTCCAGCCATTCGGATACATCTCATAGACTTTAGCATTTTTGAGATAGACTTCACCATCTTCAGATTTTTGATTTTTCTTCTTTTTATTTTTCTGACGCATCATCTCTTTGAAATCAAGTTTAGCTACAGGGCGCCAGTGAGGCCCTGCAGTCATCCAACCCTGCCAACCGTCATCAACCTGCTGAACATCGATACCTAAATCATTTTGACTCGCTATTTCAACTAAAACATTTTCTTCACGAGCGGCTGATTGAGAGCAGTTTTTTGATTCACCCGAACCCCAAGTATTCGCCATAATATAAATATCGCGTTTAGGATCTATCGAGTAGCGAACTCTATCAAATTCTTTAAGTGCTAATTCACGTTGCTCAGCAGTTTTCCCATCATGTACGATGACCCAATTTGCCCAGAAACCTTGATATGTAGTGGTCAAATCTTGAGGTAAGATACCCCAACCCGTTGAACTCACATGATTTTTTTCTACTTCAAAAACTCCCGTATTCACTCCTGCTTGATTAACACATTTATGAGATTCTTTCACTAAGAACACACCGCCCTCTTTATTTTCTAAACTCAAGATGCTCGCCCAGCCTAAATTCCCTGATTCATGTAAGGACTCATGAACGAGAGGTGTTTTTAACTGATTTCGCCCTTGAGTATGATTATAATAACCCATGCCGCGTTTTACCAAGCCTGTCGTATCAATTGCTAAGCTCTCGGTTCTTCCTGTTAAAATTTTACTTGACGATGTTTTATTATACTCATCATGCTTTGGGGTAATATCATACTGAAGTTTATTCCCTGGATTCAACTTCATATGGCTTTTGATTTTAACTTGGGTTCTCAATCCCTTCGCACCGGGGAACGCCCATACAATATATTTCACTGAAATTTTGGCGTACTCTACTTCTGCAGTTAACTCCATGTGTGGCTCAGCAAAGCCTCCATCATTTGAAACTTCGGCTTTCAAGCTCAGAAGTTTACCGCTATTAGCCGGCATATAGCCACGATAGTTCCAATCTGATGTCTTTTTGTTATTTAGATCTAACCATTGCTTATCATTCTTTAAATCCTTAAGACTCGTAGTCACAAGGCCATTACCGCCCCACTTCCACTGACGCTCGACTCGGCCTGTACCAAGAATAATTTTGTCACCCTCAACACGGGCATAGGCCTGGTCGAGTTTTTTATCTATAGCAAAATCTTTTATTGACGCTGCCTGTGACGTAAGCATGACACTCGAAAATAATAAAAACATACGAGAATTGAATTTCATATTCCACCTAAATCTTGAATTGTTTTGTACAATTTAAGCCAAAAAACAATATGTTTAATCAGCTTAAAATACTTGAGAGATAATTTTACTTACTTATAAATAAACGCTTCAGTCCATCAAGTTAACAGATACCATGAAATTTAAAGAAAAAGTTCTTCATTATTTTATTAATCAAGAAAGAATAATCGTCCTCTATTTAAGAAGACTATTGAGGAAAAATGATAATTAAAAAGTATATTTAAAGCAGTTTTCACAGTCATTCCAGTGAAACATCAAAGGGAAATAAACCCTAAGCTAAACTTATATCAATTCTTAAAATAATTGATACAAGGGTTTGCCTTTATGAGCGACAGTAAATGGACGTCCTTCGGGAGATGTTATAACTTTCTTGACATCTAAACCTGCTGCGTAGGCAATCGTCGCATTAAAATCGGGTACCGATACTTTATTTTCTTCTATATCTCTACCATCTGCACTCACTTTTCCATAAGCTTGTCCACCACTGATCCCCCCGCCTGCTAAAAGACAAGTGTAAGCCTTGGGGTAATGACCTCTCCCTTTACCTGGACTCAAATCTGGCGTTCTTCCAAACTCTGTCGATAAGACGACTAGAGTTGAGTTAAGCATACCACGCTGAGATAAATCATGAATAAGTGCCGCCAATCCCTGATCCAATTCAGCGGCCTGTTTAGGAAAATCTTCGTAAATACCATTGTGATGATCCCAAGCATTGGATTTGACCTCAATAAACTTCACTCCAGACTCAGCTAAACGCCTCGCCAATAAACAGCCCTGTCCAAAATCGTTATTCCCATAAGCATCTAGGTATTTTTTCTTTTCATTGTTTATATCGAAAACATCTAAATCTTTACTTCCCATCAAACGGACCGCATTATCATAAGCAGCGGAATAAGTTTCAACCATTTTATGGGAACGTTTCTTACTGTAAGTTTTATTTAAAAGGGAGAGCATTTGCAAGCGTTGATCAAACTGTTTTTTATCTACATGTCGATGACGGCTTGAGTACTGTAAGCCACTGGAGGCCTTAGCTATAGGCAAAGCTCCATATTTACCCTCAAAAAAACCTGCACCCGAACTTGCTGTAGCACTTATTTTTACAAAGGCAGGTAAAGTCATTCTACTATCACCCTTAAATCGCGAAACCCATGCACCTAATTCAGGGTGAATAATGGAACTTCTAGGAACGTAACTCGTATGAGTATAATAATCTCCTTCTGCATGTGCTCCCTGATTCGTATGCATTGAATTTATCAGTGCTACATGGTGCATTTGTTTCGCCATACGTGGAAAAAAATGACTAATTCGAATTCCATCCGCCGAGCTTTTTATCGCTTTACTTTGGCCACTAATTTCTTTGTTATCTGCTTTGATTCCAAAGCTATCTAATTGACTCAGCCCTCCGCTCACATTTACATAAATTACCATTTTGGCGTTTTGCTTTAATTGCCTAGGCTGGGCTTGTAGGCTATTGGCCAAAGGGCTAAAACCACAAAGTGCTCCAGTTGAATAACGAAAAAAATCTCTACGGTCAAAGTTCAAAATAAATCCCCACTAATTATAAAATTTGAATTCATTACTATTAAGTAGTACCCACATCAAATCATCTATGGGCTTTCTTGACATCTCACTAAAGTAAGGACGAAGCTTGTCTATTTCCTCTTTACTTGCTTCTCGACAAAGTATGGCTAGAAAAATGACCTTCATGGCTTCTTCTGGAGTTCGACAACTTTGTATGTCTTGAGTTAAATAATCCTTCATTGGCTTAATGATTTGCTCTTCTACTTTTTGACTATTGAGTAGATTAAGTGCCTGTGGAATAGTTGGTTCCGTCAATGCCCCTTCTACTTGCGTACGAGCTGATGCTCCAAACTGCCTTAAGAAATGATCCGGTCGCACTGGCGAAGGGTTTTCTGATGCGCGTAAACGTACTAAGTGAGTGTGCCCTTTCTGTTCTTTATTCTTACCATGTAATATTGCTTCGTCACTCGCAACTTTATCATATAATTTCTCGCCTGATTTTGCAATCTTATTAAAATATTCAATTAATTCTTCATAACTTTTCTCTTTAAGAATCTTATAAATTTGATTCTCAGTATGAACTGTTTTTTGATTGAGATAAATATCTGGATTTTCTAAAATTAGGGAACTCAATGAATCCCAAAGTTGCTCCGCACTTAATCGTCTAAATACAGGACCTTGAAATGCGTATGTTTCATCCCCTGCTAGGACCTTCATTGTAAGTGCACT
The DNA here is from genome assembly GCF_028728065.1 of Lentisphaera profundi. Classification (GTDB taxonomy): domain Bacteria; phylum Verrucomicrobiota; class Lentisphaeria; order Lentisphaerales; family Lentisphaeraceae; genus Lentisphaera; species Lentisphaera profundi. The sequence continues at coordinate 1,482,439 of NZ_CP117812.1, forward strand.
TTGATAAGTTCGAGTCCTATATAGAACTCTTGAAAATTCTCTTAAATCAAAGTCAACTTCTTTCATTAAATCAATAAGTTTTTGACTTAATCCTGGGTTAATACCCATTTCATTTTGCTTAAGATCTGTAGCTGAAGCAATGAGCGGAGCCCCCATAATACGAAGCCAAAGTCGATTGACAATCGTTTTGGTAAACATCGGATTATCGCTAGAGCTCAACCATTTGGCAAAATCCTTTCTTCGTTCCAAATCATCTTTTGGCCCAAGGAGATGTTGCTTATCTTTATACTTATTATCTAATAATGACGTCGCGAAGGGAACTTCTGCATAGATTTTTTCAAAGGCTTTGTAATCGTCATATTTATAATCATGTGGTAACTCAATGACGCCGGAACCGCTCTTAAAAACACCTGTTTTAAAAGTATACATTCCTGTAACCATCGCCGCTTTCAATTTTAAATTATGATCATTTTCAATTCTGTAATCTCGTAATTCTTTGAATTTTGGTATGGAGTACATCTGACGTGGCGTATTCACTTCTGTTCCAGAAGTAAATGCGGCTAACTTATAAAAGTCTACCTGAGTCCAATCTTCATAGGGGTGATCATGACATTGAGCACAAGTAATATCTGTACCTAAAAATATTTTCATGGTATTAGAGATATTATCTAAAGGCATGCCTTCATCTCGCAGATAGTAACCCGTAGCTCCATTGCCATCTTTATAAGCATGTCCTTCGGCAGCAATCATTTCATACACAAACTGATCATAGGGCTTATTACTACGAATAGAGTCTTTGATATAAGCTATATAATTGCCTCCATGCTTGTGCTTCGGCATATTGTTAATCACTCGAAGAATATCGGCCCAATAATTAAAATTATGACTGAAATAAGACTCGCTCGCAAGCAGCGTATCTATCAATTCTGATCGCTTATTCTCTGAGGTATCAGATTGAAAATCTTTACGCTCTTTTATCGAAGGAATACGCCCTGCTATATCTAGATAAACTCTGCGTACAAACGTTAAATCATCTATTTCTGCGTTTCTTTTAAGTGCCATTGATGAAAGCTTGTTTCCCACAAGCTTATCTATTTCACTTACAGCGGATTTTATATCTATCTTTTGCGAAAATAGTTTTTTACTTTTAGGGGACAGATCACTTTGTTGAGTTTTATCTACTTTGGACTGATTAACTTTTTGAACATAGTTCTTTGGAACCGCATTAAGTTCATTAGGTAAATTTTTCCATATAAAATAAGCGGCTCCTCCCAAGAGCAGAGTGAAAATTATAAGTGGAATCGAAATAGAACGAGAGTTCTTTTTATTTTGAGCTCTCTTGGCACGATTTTTTAAGTGCCCTTGAGTCTTAAGCTTTTTTTTCATCTTTGGCGAAAATTTCCTTTCATCGGATTCATGATCAACTCTATTTCACTTATGTTTATTTTACTTTTCAAAGATTACGCAGATCTGCCTGAAAAATAAATATTTTAAGTCAAAAACTTATTTATTGTAATTTTGATAAAATCATATTTCATCTTAGATAAACTCTTTTTAAGGAGCTATTTTTGATAACCATAAATAATTGCCATTCGCCTTAGTCGTTGGCATATATTTAATCTCTCCATGACCATCACCTAAGATCACCGGATTACGAAAACCATTATCATGATGATTAGGATCAGCACCGTTAGCGATAGTATCTGTCACCCAATTTAATCCTGCATTCCCTGCCATATAAGCTTGGCCCGGATTGCCAACATATATGGCCTCTTTCGCCATTTCGTTAAGAATTATTGTTTGCGATGGATCTGATAACGCGTCTACTTGAAGCGATGGAGCGTCTCCTGCTTCTCTCTGAAAAATAATAGCATGTCCACCCTCGTTATAAGAGTTTACTTGATAAGTGCGTGCTCCTCTATCTCCAGTCCTCTCCATATCATCTAAGGGACAGTGAAAAATCTTAAAACCTCCTCTGTCCGTTGGATTAGCTTCCGCTTTTTCTGTATCACTTAATTCTATTCCGAGATAATCAGAAATGTTATCACCCCAGGTTATATTTCCATTCGTAGCGGGGGAGTAATAAGCATCATTATCCAGTGTATACATAAAGCTTGCCGTTTGGAGTTGTCTCATGTTACTTAAGCTAAGGGCTACTTGTGATGTTTTACGGGCTTTTCCTAATGCCGGTAGAACCATTGAAGCTAGAATTCCTATAATGGCGATAACAACAAGTAGTTCAATTAAAGTAAATTTTTTCATTTTTAATTTCCGTCTTGGTTTAATCTATACCTTATAAAAACACTTTGTCGTAAAAGGTTAACAGTTAATGAATAATTATTTCAAATGAATTCTAAGAAAGTGAGTATGTATAGAAAATGAGTTACACCCTGATGAGCTGTTTTTCATAAAGTAAGAGCTTAATTCTATAGAAAATAAGAGTCGCTTATCATTTAATACATAATTCAACAGCCAAATACTATCTAGTTTAGGCTTTTACCTGTAGCTTTAGTTTGGCTAAAAAGCCAAGGAATTAATTCTGCTGTATTCCATGCTGGTTTTGATGAACCATGACCCACTCCTGGGAATTCGGTGTAAATCCAATTTTCATTCCCAAGCGCTTTCATTTTTTTATCCATTTGCCTAGATGCCGAAAAAGGAACTACGGTATCTTTATCACCATGAAAACACCAAATAGGTAGGTGAGCAAGGTTTTGTGCTTGACTCAAATCACCAGCGCCACAAACGGGAATAGCCGCAGCAAATAAATGCGGACGTCGCATAATGATATCCCAAGTGCCATACCCTCCCATAGATTGTCCCGTTGCGTAAATTCGATTTCCGTCAATCGCAAATTCTTCTCGTACAGATTCAATAATTTCTAGTACTAAAGCAATAGGCTCAGAGATTTCTACTTTATCAATAGAGTAAGTACCTTTGCCCCATGGAGTGTTTGCCCATTGTTTCTTGGAAGGACACTGAGGTGTAATAATAAAAGCTGGATACTTTTTACGGATAGCGGGATCCGATAAAAATGTAAAGGCATCAATGGCACGACTTTTATTGTCTGTACCTCGACCCCAGGCACCGTGAAGTGCCACAATGAGTGGGTACTGTTTTTCAGGATCATAATTATCTGGTTTCACTATCCTGTAAGGAAGCGATCCTATTTCACTTTTAAATACACGAGCTTCAATTATTGCGTCGTCCGCAAAGCTGCCTAATGAGATGCAAGATAATAGCGCTAAGATAAAAACCTTATTAAGGCAGTTATATATATGTTTCATTGATTTTATTCCTTATAAAATAGTTCTACTGAAAGACAATGGTTTACGCTCTTAAATGACATTTTCCTACTGTCTTAATTCAATCTATATAACACCTTAGTCATGACAAAGGTTAACAATTCATCTGAAAAACTTACTAAAAACGTTAACCGTAGTATGCCCTTATATACTAGAAAATTATCAAACTATTCTTGAGAGCCACTTCATTATACGAATATTATACAGTCTCTTTAATATCATATGGTTGAGCATGTAGACATGATTTATCTAAAACTCAACAGATATAAATATGAATGCTGTTAACTATTCCTAAACACATGTGTTACTAGGAATAATAAGCAGAATATATCCCCTAAATAAATACGGAGCCACAAATGAAAAAGCTAACTTTTGTACTCATCATTCTCTTCATCTCTCTTATAAGTGTACAAGCTAAAGACACCGCCATTAACACAAAAGAGAGAGTCGAGCTCACAGGAAGTCTAAATACTGAAAAAAATATTATATTTCTATCTACACACAAAGGTGAAAAATACCGAATTATTGATATTGAATACCTCACTAAGTCAAAAATAGCCATGGGAGAAGGTCTCACTCTCACAGCAATTTTAGGAATAAGTAAAAATGGAATTTACATCCAGACAATCTTTGGACATAAAAAAATATCTGATTCGAATAAGGATATATCATCAAAAAAAATATTTATTTAAATGAAGCTAAAAGCCTTCCGAGTAAGAAAAAATGTGACGCTAATTAATCATCTATGAAATGATTTATTGGACGACAACAGTAAGCCCTACTCTTAAATGGGATAATTGCTTATCAGTAAATTGACCCTTCCCAACTATCAGAGTCTTTACATACTTATTTTTGAGCAGTACCAAATTTTTGACTGGGGTATTGCGGATATCTAATTCTTCGATCTGAAGTTCATCAAGTTGTGAAAGGTTTCCTATGCCAGTGGAACTCAGATCTAAAACACGAGGGTTGAGTGTTTTAATGAGGGACATAAAGCTATTCTCTTTTCTTTTTCCAAGAAGTGAAAAATGCTTAGTTTCTAAAGCTAAAATATTTAAATATGCACCACTAAGAATCAGTTTACGATCTTCAACAAAATACTCCATCTGACTTGAATCCCACTGGGGATTATAGAGTGAAATAAAACGCCTGACCACTTCACTATGTTTACTTAAAGATGAGCGAATATAAGAATCATAACGCAACATAATCAGCATTTGGGCCTCATACTTTTTACCAAAACCTGATAAATCATCTAATAAACTATTTAAATCGTAGGTTCGTAATGGTTTTCCCGGTTCCGATTGAAAGGCGTACTTATTTGCGAGTTCTATAAAATTATTATCTGCCCGATTATTCATTGCGTAATCGACCTTAGCAGACATGAAATTTTGCATGAGGAAATGAACATAGGCACGTTGGTTATAGGCCCAATTAAAGGATGACTGCTCTTCAATAAGACGATTGAGATAACTCAGTGCCATCTTAAAGCCATTCCGTGAATCATCATAAATAAGACGATCGGTATACTTATAAACTTCTCGCTTAATCAAGTGAAAGTTTTCATCTATGAAGTCACTACTCCACTCTTTTTCTCCTTGATAAAGACTGAGAATTCGATTGGCTCGATCTTTTTCTTGTATCGCTTCTTGCCTATTTTTTTCGCTTAACTCACGGGCTTCTTCCGCCTTGCGACGACTATCCTGTAAGCTATCAATGAAATAAATAGTGAAAATAATAATAATAAATAATGATGTGAGTGCGCTTAAGCAAACGTTTTTATTCCTTCTATAAAATAATTTAAGCTCACGAAAAAAATCGGCTTCTTCTGCTTGAGTCGAATAACCTTCCAAGTACTTTTTGATTTCGGCACTCAATTCCAATACCGAACTATAACGATCTTCCACTTTAAGTGCCGTGGATTTGAGAACAACGGCATCTAAACTTGCTGGGATATTTTTTTTCGGAAATTTTCTCAGTGGTGAAAGTACGCCTTCATTCACCGTTTTATCAATAACTTGCTCTACAGATTCGGCTTCAATAGAATTGGCATCAGTTAAAATAAAATAAAGAACACAGCCTAAGGAATAAATGTCTGAGAATTGATTAATTTCACTTTTTTTGTTAATTTGCTCAGGAGACATAAAGCCAGGTGTCCCCTTTATATTTCCTGTAAGAGTCAAATGATTCAATAAATCCGGATTCAGTAATAAAGGTCCTATTTCGCCCCCTACTTCTTGGCCGTTCACCACTTTGCCTAAACCCCAGTCACAGACTACAACCTCACCAAATGTTCCTACCTGTATATTGCTGGGTTTCAGATCTAAGTGGACGACGCCTTGCTCATGAGCGTAGGCAATAGCATCGCATATTTTTTGAAAAACTTCTAAACGCTGAGTTAGGCTGGGCTTCGGAGATTGCTCCATGAAGGTCCGTAAAGTTTCTCCTCTTTGGAGTTCCATTGTAAAGTATGGTACTTCGCCATCGACTCCCATATCGAAAATACTAATAATATTAGGATGCTCTAATAAGGCCGTTAAACGGGCTTCACGAATAAAGGAGTCGTAAAGATCCGTAGGAGCATCTTCATGTAGGCGAGCCATCGCTATATAACGATTACTGCGTAGGTCCAAAACTTTGCCAATACATTTCATTCCACCCTTGGCTATTAATTCAAATTCACCATAGTGTTCTGTAAGTTCTGACAAAGTGCAGAAAATGGGGGCAATTGTAGTGAGATCATCGACATGATCTTGCTTAGCCAGATCAAGCAATGACCGCATCTGGCCTAGCATGTCTGAACTTAAATCTTCTGAATCAGTCTGAATACTCATGAATCAGCCTTTTAATTTCCTCAACACAACGACTTTTAACTCGGCTCTTCAAAACTTTCACAGAATCAATTTTTATTTCAGTTTTTTCGCTAATTTGGTGATGAGAGTTGCCTTCTAAGCTCAGCTTAAAAACTTCAATGGCTTGACCTGAAAAAACACTTTCTAGATTTTTCAGGGCCGTTTGGAGAATGAAATTTTCCCATTCCTTTTCGATTATCTCATCAATATGAGGCTCGTCAATTATAATCGGTTCTTCAGCAGTAAATTCTAATTTTTTATTTTTATTTGATCTAAAGTAATTTAATACTTCATTGCGCGCGACAGTTGAAAGCCAACTGCGGAATTTGCCTTTACTATTGTCATATTTGGGAAGTGACTTCCATAAGTGCATAGTAATTCGCTGATAAAGATCATCAATATCATTGACGTTAATATTCATCTTACGAAGAAGGAAATAAATAAAGTTTCTATAAAACTCTAAAAATTCTTCCCAGGCTTTAAGGTCATCTCCATCACAGGCTCGCATTAATAAAGATTGGCGTGTTATGTAATTATCACTCACTATTTACCTTTATTTACAATTGAAATAAGTACTTCAAGCCATCCCTCCAAATAAAAACTACCATGAAGGTATAAGCAAATTAAATCTCGAAATCTGAACCTAAATATATCTCGCAAGCTTTTTTATCTGTCACTAAGAATTCACTCGTGCCTTCACATAGAAGTTCGCCTTTATTCATGATATAACCATAGTCAACGATCGAAAGCATATCGCGAACAGAATGGTCAGTAATGAGAATCGAGATACCACGATCTTTTAAACGACGTATGATTTTCTGAACTTCACTTACAGCGATGGGATCAACTCCCGCAAAAGGTTCATCTAGCATCAGAAAACTTGGGTTTGTCACTAAAGCACGAGCAATCTCTAAACGGCGACGTTCACCACCAGAAAGAGTGACTGCAGCCTGATCGGCAACTTTTTCTAAGCCCAATTCATCAATTAGATTATGCATGCGTTTAACGCGCTCAGCCTTATCTAATTTTAGCATTTCAAGAATGGCCATGATATTGTCTTTCACGCTAAGTCGTCTAAAAACAGAAGGTTCTTGAGCGAGGTAGCCCATGCCCATACGAGCACGTTTATACATCGGGAGCTTAGTTACATTTTCACCATTAAAGAGTACTTTCCCTTCTTCTGGACGTACAAGTCCCACTACCATATAAAAAGAAGTGGTTTTACCTGCACCATTAGGCCCAAGTAAGCCAACAATTTGACCTCTTTCTACATTGAAAGAAACGCCTTTTACAACACGTTTTTTCTTATATTCTTTGACCAAGCCTTCAGCTTTTATAATGTAATCCATTTATTTAGCCTTCTCTAGGCTATTATCACTTTCAATTGTAATAGGTCCCGACTCGATGGTTTCACTATCGCGATGAATAACAAAATGATCAGATTTCATTTTCTGTCCATCTTCTGAAATCAAAATGGGATTGCCTGTGAGAGTAATGGTTTGGTCTTTGAGTAAGTAGACGGCTTTGTCTGAGGTCGCCGTATTAGGTGATTGACGGATTTTTACATTGTCAATAGCGACAATTTTTTCAATTCCACCCTTAGTCGCTGGTGTTGCTTTTTGTTTCGCAGTCGCCTCGGTCGCTTTTATTGCTTTCGAATAAAAGATATGCATTTCATCACATTCTAAATAAAAATCGCCATCTTCTACAACGACATTGCGCTTAAAAATAGCTATGCCTTTTTTACTGTTGTAGCTCGAAGATGAGGCTTGAATACGCAAGGGAACTTTTTTCACTTCGGGTTTTTTAGCGCCTGTCGTATCTTTTTCGCCTTCTTTAGCGCCTGTCGTATCTTTTTCGCCTTCTTTAGATTTAAGTGTTTCTTTGTCACTTAGCGGTTTCTCTAGCTTTGAATCTTGTTCTACTGACTTTATGGCTTCAGTTTCTTGGGCACTTAATACCATCGCGAACAGTAGAACGATTAAAAATTGTTTCATTTCTTTGTCTCTTTCTTTTTCTCTTGTTTACTTACTTTAAAAACAGCTTTGACTTGACTGCGAATTCTTATATTTTGATCATTAACCGCAACATCATAACCCACACCATCAATTTTACCTTCATTAAAAGTAATACTTACTTTCTCAGTCGATTTAATTTTTTGTGCGCCTTGATCATATAAGCAACTGGGGCTTTTAATCAAAATTGGCGTTCCTTTTTTCTGATAGATATTCAAAGTATACTTAGTTAATTTAATATCTTGACCATAAAAGCGTGCTTCATCTGCCAATAGATCCATTTTCTTAAATCCTGTTTCGTCAACATCGGAATAACGAGCATTTTTTATCTTTAATTGTGTTTCAGCCTGAACTGAAAACAAAAATAATACCATCAGAAAAATAAACTTCATGAATTTTGTACCTTCAATAATTGTTCAACTTTTGCCACATCCTCGGGAGTATCCACACCGACACTTTCACGATCACTTATGGCTACGAGTATCTTCTCACCATGTTCCAAAACACGTAGTTGTTCAAGTGATTCTATTTTTTCTAAGCTGCCTTGTGGCCAAGTAATAAAATCAAAAAGTAGTTTGCGACGGTAAGCATAAATCCCCCAATGAAGATAAATACTATCACCTTCTTCTGGCTGATTACGACTAAATGGAATTGCGCAACGAGAAAAATAAAGCGCTTGTTGATGATTATCTAAGACTACTTTTACATTATTTGGATTTGTATATTGCTCACTAGAAAAATCTTTTTTTACGGCCACGGTTCCCATATTCACTTCAGGGGACGCCAACATACGATCCACGAGTTCATCTATAACTTCTGTTGGCAATAAGGGCTCATCACCTTGTAGGTTAATAATAAGCTCACAATCAATCCCTTGCACTGCTTCAGCAATTCTATCTGTCCCAGTGGGATGATCACTCCTAGTCATGACTACCTCGCCGCCAAATGCTTTGACGCAATCAAATATTTGCTGATTATCGGTCGCAACAATGACTTTATCTACTTTAGAAGCAGCCGCTTTTTCATAAGTCCATTGAATCATAGGTCGCCCAGAAATCAGGGCTAGAGGTTTCCCCGGGAAACGTGTACTTCCATATCTTGCGGGAATTACGGCTACTATTGTCATGTTCTTCCTGGTTTTCTAAGGCAGTTTTTGTATATAAAAGCGTCAATGTATCCTGAATCTCTTATTTTTCACTTGTCTTTTAGGCCGATGTGGGCAGATTGTGCTTACTAAACCACCTAGGAAAACTTAATGACTTTGCAAATAACTGCACTACTAATATCTCTCTGCTTAATTGCTCCCAGCCTTTTACTTTTTTTTGCGAAGAATGAAAAAGTGAAAAATATGCCTCGTGAGCGCATCATCGGTAGCATCTTAACTCTAGCTTCATTTGCTTGGGCTGGACTACAAGGATACACCTTGCTTAAAGAAGATTTCACCTCTATTGCTCGTATCCTGCCCTATGCTGTCCCTATTGTAGCCATCGCTAGTTGTGCATTTATGGACTATCTATTTACTCGTGGTCTAGGCTTCGCCCTCTGTTTACTTAGTACACAATACCTCAATCAGCTTTTTGCTGCAGATCCAAGTGCTCGCCAACTGGCTTCAATCGCAGGATATATTGCGATCATCACAGGCATGTTTTTAGTTGGTCAGCCCTGGATACTCCGTAAAGGCATAGAAATTTGTCGCGAGCAAGATAAATGGCGTAAAATAATCCCATCCGCATTTATCGCCTCAGCATTAATCATTGTTATCATCCCTTTCTCTTCATGATTAACCTTCAAGAAAGTGATGCTCCGCTAGCAGAGCTCAATATTAAGCTCCCCCAGGGTTTTTCTGAGAAAGCCGAAGAAATCTATCAAGTTGTGACCAAGATTAATGAAACTCATAATCTAACCCGTATAACTTCACTTGAAGACTTCAAGATTCGCCATTTGATTGATAGCATTAGCTCCATTGGCTACTACCCCGAATTGGCCACTGATGCCATTAAAATCCTCGACCTCGGTTGCGGTGGTGGCTTCCCCTGTATTCCTCTTGCCGCTTATAATCCAAAACTCGATATCACCGGATTGGATTCAGAAGGCATGAAAGTTAAATGTGTGGCTCAAGCTGCAAAAGAACTTGGTCTAGATAATTTAAAAACTATCCATGCTAGAGGACGAGAACTCGCTATTAAAGAAGAACACAAAGCGAGTTACGACCTCGTTACGGCTCGAGCGGTGGCCACTGCCGATAAACTCATTAAAGAATGTCGACAATTCCTCAAGCCTAAAGGTCGCATTCTACTCTATAAAACTCCTGATGCTATTAAAAAAGAAGATAAGCTCACTCAACGGGAAGCCAAAAAATATAAATTTGATATCGAGCTGAGTCCTATCTTCACTCTACCTAATGATGCTGGCGAACGTCAGTTCATTGTTTTTCATTCACAAAGATGACTTTTGAATCTGACTTAATCCCCGGAAAACTCATTAAACGCTGGAAACGCTTCCTCTCTGAAATAGAACTGGAAACGGGCGAAATAGTCAGAGCTCACTGTCCCAATTCTGGTCGTATGACTCAATGCATGGAAACGGGTGCTCCCGTACTTATTAGATTTGTCGATGACCCAAAGCGCAAACTCAAGTATACCTGGGAACTTGTACATACCGGCAGCCACTGGGTGTGCATTAACACCATGCGGGCTAACCAAGTTATCAAGGAAGCCTTAATCAATAAAGCCCTGCCTGAATTTGCTAAGTACGCAAAGATTCAGCCCGAATATAAAGTCGGAAAATCACGGATAGATTTTTTTCTAGAAAATGATGATGAAAAATGCTTTATTGAAGTTAAGTCGGTAAGCTACATCGAGGGTGATCAATGCTGCTTTCCCGATGCCCCTACAAGCCGTGGACTGAAGCACCTTCATGAACTGATGGAACTTAAAAAAGAAGGTCATCGTGCGGTGATGCTTTTTCTCACCATGTCAGATCAGCCAAAATATTTTAAGCCCGCTACACATGTTGACCCCGCATATGCACAGGCTTTAAAGGACGCGGCTCTCGCAGGTGTAGAAATATTAGTCTACACCTGCCATAGCTCAGCAGAATCAATGACTCTTGCGAGTAAGATCCCCTACTCTCTCTAATTCAAAAAATACTGCTTGATTATGGCCGTATATAAATCGGCGACACGGTAGCCATCTTTTTCACATTCAGTAATAATTCTATCCAATTTTGATTCATCTTGAACGCCAGGTTCACGACCAAACATATAGGAAATTAATTTTTTACTAAAAGCTCTCGCAGTCGCTTTTTCATATTTAACTAAATAATCTTTGAGCTCTACAAGATCATTAATCCTTTGATTATTAATTTTAACTGGATCTTTAACATAATGGTTATTATCTCCGCCAATTGAGTCAAAACGATCCATAATAATGGCTAAGGAATCCATCTTTTTATGACAACTATTACAAGCAGGATCTTGTGCGTGTACCGCTAAACGTTCTCGTAGCGTCTTAGCATTTTGGTCTGATACAAATAACTCTACATCAACATTAGGAGGACTTGGCAAAGGGGAGTCAAGTATATTTTCAGAAATCCATGCTGCTCGGCGTAAAGGCAAAGGATCAACTCCATTGCCGGTAGAAGTCAGAAAGGCTCCCATGCCTAGAATCCCACCACGGTTCTCATCAGTCATTTCTTGTTGTGAAAAATCAAATTCTGAAACAACTGGCGCTACATCTCTGCCTCTAAGTTTAGCCCAACCAACACCATTATAGAAATCGACTAAATCAGGATTTAGCATGGCATAATCAGCTTTCACTATTTCTCTAATAGGTCGATTATTTTTAAACAGATTTTCTACAAAGAGTTCCGCTTCGACCCGAAAAGCATCTTCAAAATTCTTGGCATAATAAGTGCTAAAGCTTTCTTCGTCTGGCAAATTATTTTTGATCTCTCCCAACTTCAACCATTGATATGTAAAAGGCGAAATGAATCGACGAAAATTAGGACTCTTGACTAACCACTCACCCAAGAGCTCGGGCTTACGCAGTTTTTTTGCTTGCATGAAGCGTTTTTTAAATTCATTATCAGGCGCCGTTTTTAAAAGTGCATAAGAGCTAAAACGCATGAAGTCTTCTGTCGTCTTAGGTTTATTATCGACAATGAGAAATTGTGGAGATAAAAAGAACATCATTAATGCATTGCGGTAGGCGTCTTCGTATTCAAGTTTATCCACTTGAAAATCTTTAAAGATATATTGATAAATAATGTTATTTTTGATTCCCAATAAGCTGTGAAGAGTCTTGAATTTATCTCCTACTTGAGAAACACCAATATGCTTCTTTCTTTGTTCTTCATCAAATGATAAGGGGTGAATCTGTACATTGTACGGTCCCTCAATACGAACCTTTTTGAGACGAAGCATAGGGAAATCATATTTTATCGTACGAAAATATTTTGCTCCCATTTCTTCCCTTGCTTTTAAATCAGCTTCCTCGCCATATTTAAAATAAGCTAGTTTGCTTGCTAAATTCGACTCATTTGGATAATCAATATCTAAAGTAAAGCCAATGGCTGCACGGCGTTTCAAAGTGAATTCTATCGCATATTCACCCGCTGAAGAGACTTCCACTGACTCAAGATACTGAGTTGTCGCGTAAGCATCGCCCACACCTGGAGGAGCAATAAAAAATTTAATGGGTAAACCATAGGTATCTTCCCCTATGCGTTGCTTCCACTCTTTGAAAGTATCAACCAGGTCCTCACCATATTTTTTCTCTGTGATTTTTGAAAGATCCATATTCATGGCTTCTCCGTGGAATCGCAAAGTATAAGTCCCTGGGGGTAAACTTTTTTTCAGGATTTCACTGACAACTGCCGTATTTTCATCTGCTTTAACTTTTCTTGATTGCTTAGCTGTTTGCTTCTTCTCATCTAAATTTTTATAAGTCACTAAATCAATTCGATTTTGCCAATTCCAGCGTAAGTCAAGGTAGTTCTTACCATTAACTGAGGTGTGCACATTTCGAGTCAAACTAGGTTTCAAATTCAATTTATCTATTTGAGGTTTCAGTCCCACAAAACTTTTCAAAACGTCATACATAATATGATAATACTGCGCTAAATAATAAGGGCTCAGAACCTGTCTTTGATGTGTATAAAATATTTTTTCTGAATAGGCTGTATGCAATGAATCAAATGGATTGTAAGTACCTGTATTGAAATCGAATAAATCGACCATGGTATTTTCTATTTCAAAAGGTGTTAACACACGAGTATTTGCAGTTTCTTTTAAATTTTCATGCATGAGTTTTATAGAACTCAGCAACAATTCTTTTTCTTCATTTTCTAAAGGTTCCGCATCTTCTTCCGGCGGCATTTCTCCCTTATTAATGCTGCGATAGACTTTTGCCCATGCGCGCGTATTGAGTGATTTGGAATTCATCAAAGTTACTAGATTAAATTCACCCTCAATTTCTTTGCCTTTTTCTCCATGACATGAGATACAATTATCTTTTAAAACTTGATTGAAGCTATAGTGCGTAAGTTCTCCAGTAAAAAGTTCTTCAACTTCTTCTGGTTCTGGTTCCACAACTTCTTCTGGCTCCACCTCAACAATAATTTCTTTCTTGACAATTCGTTTTGGTTTTGGTTTTGGTTTTGGTTTTTCTTTCTCTTTCGGTTCTTCCACTTTATTACGCTCAGCTATATCAGCCTGCTGTTTTTTTACGTAATCTATAATAGGTCTATGGAAATAGGCTAAGGAGCCTACGATAAGTATGAGCGCCACTAATGCCTTCGGAAAAGGCTTCTTTTTTTGTACTCTAGGAACCTTTGTAGGAATCTTAAGTTTGGGTTTCTTAGATCCAGAATTCGTTTTTTGTCTTTTGGCTTGAGTCTTTGTTTTTAAAGATGGTTTTGACTTTGGCTCTACTTGATTTTCTTTATCAGTGTTTGACTGATCATCTTTCAAAGTGATTTTTGGCTCATCTTTAATAACTTTGGATTTACCTTCCCAAGGCTTTAAATTCTGTGAAGATTTTAATACTTTTAATTGTTCAAGGTCTTCTACTTCAGGAACAAGTTCGACTGCTGCGGCCACTTCACTAAGTTCACTTTCGATTTCTTGAAGTTCTTCTGTACTTGCTTCTTGTTGAAATTCAGCATTATTTTTTATAAGCCTTTGTTCAATCTCACTAAGCTCATTCAAAACCTCATTCATTAAGTCACTAGCATTTGGCTCTGAAAGTTCACCAGTACTAATTTTTTCTTCGAGAATTTCTAACTCAGCAAGTTTAACTCTAAGTGCTTCTTTATCTTCTGCACTCATACTCAAGACCATGTCTGTTGCTTCACTACTATTATCTTCGCTCATCTTAGGCTCCGAAAAGAACAGGAACTACGTCCTTGTTGCCATTAAAAGTAATATTGCTAAAGCCACTTTGTTTGAGTACACTCGAAAATAATTGTGATGATGTGTATTTCACTTCTTTACCCTTTTCATCTACGGAACACTTGAGGTAATTCTGATGTTTAAAACCTCCACCAAACAAGAAAGCCGCACCGTTTTTATTGCTGTGTGCACTGGCATCCGCCATACCGCTGTGAAATAAGACTATCGTATCGTCAAGTAAACCACCCTCTTTTAACTTACGGACGAAATCACGTAAACCACCTAAGACTTTATTATCTATAATCTCTAGTTCATAAATTCTTTCAGGATAACCACCATGGTGACTTAAGGTGTGATAGCCATGAGTGATCCCTTCTAAATTCCTTGTTAAGCCACCACCAAATTGCAGCACTGCTAGCTTAGTTTGTTCTTGTTCTAAAGCATCATAGACAAGTTGATAATTGTGATGACAAGAAGGCAAAGGCGAGGCTTCTGCGTTTTCCGCAAAACCTTTCTTTAGGTAAGGTTTCTTTACTTTCAGCCACTTTTCACGCTCATTAAGAACTTCAATCTGATAGGCTACAGAAGCTTTCAAATCGACTTCCTGAGGAGATCCTTTCCAATAACGACGTAAATTCCGTGCTAAAGTTTCTAAGATATCTCTTTCCCGTTTTATATAGGCTTTATCTTTATTGAGATCGGTTTTTGAAAAAACCTGTTCGTGAAATGCATTGAGTCCACGTGTTGGTGGCATTGGTTGAGCAAACTGATTCCATGACACAAAATCACCTTTGTTCACTTGATGATAAAGTAATTTATTTCTCGTTTCTTGAATTGACCCACTGGCTAAACGCTGATCTAAGCTAATGAATTGACGCTCTGGATAATGACTGCGATGATCATAACGCATACCTGTAAAAGTTGCGGGTTGAACTTCATGCCCGCCACCCATACCTGGCTCGGAAATCCCCTGTAAAAAGGTCATATCATCTTTGAATTCTGAAAAGTACTCAGTCATATACTTACAGCTAGCGCCACCTTCCCGGTGGTTACCTGCATACATGCCTAAATCTAGACAAACAAGGACTACGTTCTTTTTTAGCTTCACACGAGGGCTAATAGGTTTTGAAGCGGCCAATGCTTGGCCCGGAACTGCCAAGCCCATGGCTGAAAGTTTTAGTAAATTTCTTCTATCAATCATTTTTACCCCTAGATCATTGTCAACTCAAGCAACTTTTGCTTATTAAAAAAGATATCATATTGTTTATATCCACTGAACCTCAAGAGTTGACAGCAAATTAAATAATATGACTTCAAAGACTAAATAACACACAGGAGAAGTGAATGTGACTGGGAATTGAAAAATAATAATAATTCTACAATCTCCCTGTGAAATAATCATACTTTACTTAAGATCTACCTTCTTTAAACTTACTGATTAGTCAGTTTTTCAATTCAACTTATAAGTCCTGATACGATGATTAGTATAACTGCTTTTAACTATATATTAATTATGAAAACTGAATGCTTTATTAACCATAACGAAACGTTTTCTGTGAATCCTCCCCCTATTATTCACGAGCTGATTTGATCCCCTATTTTAAAAAATCACATAATCTCAACCCTTAAGAATCCCTTGGATTTCATAGATAACATCAATAAATGCCATCGTTGGCATTTGTTGATACTACAGCGATATCATTATTAATACAAATCATACTTATTTAATTAATCTGAATTCCGTGATGGACTGTCATCCATAGTTACAAGTCACCAATCATCACACTAATAGTCAAGGATTCTACCTAATAATTAACGCCAGTCACTCATGATCTCGATACAAAGCTCATTGAGCTCCAAGGCTCGTTTTTCACTTGATGCTTCATTATAACAACGCAATTCAGGTGCATTTCCCGAAGGACGTAAATGAATAATTTCTAAATTCTCAAAACTAATGCGAATACCATCGGTTGTATCTATCGCTTCCACTGCTCCGCAAAGCTCACCAAATACAGCTTCAATTTTGTTTGCATTATCCGCAAATTTACTTTCTACAAAAGTGGCTAACTTAGCTTTTGATTGCTCTGTAGGGAATTCTTTTATTCGATTGGAAATTGTATAACGCTCAGGAAGAGTTTTCACCAATCCCGAAACGCTTAAGCCTCGTTTTTTAGCCTCAAGTAAAATAGAAATATGAAGAATCACGGCATCGCGTGTTGGCAGTGCAGCTAGTGCCTTGCCTTCTTCTACAAGTGCTGAATTTGTCAAGAAACCTCCGTTGGCCTCATAACCTACAACCATTTTCCCACCTGAGGCGGATGCTTCTTTCATTGATGCGATAACATAAGGGCTACCAATTTGTGTCCGACTCACTTTTTTAAATGATTGGCATAGTTCCACTGCAGAATTACAACTCACGGGAGTCGCTACTACATCTGCACCTAAATGTTGTGCTGTGAGAATCCCGGCTACATCGCCACGTAACCAATGACCTTTTTCATCAGAAATTAGCGGACGATCGGAATCTCCATCAGTAGAAAGTAGCGCATCATATCCTCCATTTTTACACCAGTCTAGAGCAAGTTCACAATCTTCGGGTCGAATCGCTTCCGTATCAACAGGGATAAATTTAGTACTGCGACCTAAGCCCCTTACATTTGCACCAAGAGCTGAATAAATTCTTTTAAGTGTATCACGTCCCACCGCAGAATGTTCGTAGACACCAAGGTTCAAGCCTGCCAAGGCTTGCTCATCATAGAAATCTGTATAGCGCTGGATATAAATATCCTCTGCAGCTTGATAAGGTTTTTCAAGTTCGTATGCAGTGCTAAAAAAACCATTTTCTTTACAAAGGCCTTCGGGGATACTTACATTCTGACGGCGAATACCTTGTTCATCTTCTTTTAATATTTCGCCTACGGGAGTGTTGTATTTTATGCCATTGCGATCATCTGGAATATGTGAACCGGTGACCATTACTGAAGGAATCGAATTTAAGATACCATAATACGCAATAGCTGGAGCTGGAATCTCACCACAATAAAGAGGACTATAACCTTTATCTTCAATAGCTTTTGCGACGGCCGCACAAATCCTGGGTGAGGATGGACGCAAGTCCCCTGCTATGGCCACTTGGCATGCCGGATCTATATTATTACTCTCTTCCAAGTGCTGTAAAAAAGCGACTGTATAAGCATAGCAAACTTCATCAGTCATCTTATCTGCTAAACCACGAGCACCAGAAGTGCCAAACTTCACACCACTAAGTTCCATCAGTTCTTCAATATTGTAAATTTTAGTCATCAAGCCTACCCTCAAATAAATATATAATAAATGACTAAAACGCACAAAATGAAAAAATACGTGGATTAAAGCCTTAAAAAATGTTCTAGAAAGTATGCTTGTTTTTTTATATAATCCAATTTATCCCGTAAAGTCATAAACAATCATTTCTGTAAAATTACTAATTTGTCTATTTTTCTCCGTTTATTGTAGCACAAAGGCTATCTTATTTGTTTCTTAATAAAACTCTTTTTCAAATTTATATGGATACAAGCCCATGACTCTAAGACCATTATTAGGCCTTTTTGCCTTTTCACTTTTCTTTACTGCTTGTGATCAAGCAAACTCCTCACATGCCAAGGAACTTAATAAATCACCCCTTGCGATCTCTTTAGCTGAAAAATCCTTTAAGCAACATCGCGATTTTAGTTTGAGTTACTGGGCAGATAAAATCACCGCCGATAAACCTAAGTTCGTAATTGAGAGTAATTACTTTCATTCCGAAATTTCTACAAAGACTTTAAGTATTGCCACTCTTGAATGGCGCGATGGTTCAGTTGATCGACATTCCCGTCAGGCTAAGACAAATCAAGTCAGCGCTATACCTTTTAGTATTAATCAAATCATCAATGGTAAAAGTCATAAACTACTCGGTTTTCAAGATAACAAGCGTTTGGAAAATTGTGCTCTCATCGAAAATGGACGTTTCTTTCAACGTCGAGTTCTTTCGCAATTACTTTGGCAAGACCTTAAAAATCAAGAAGAGAACTATTACGAAATTTCTGCCTGGCCTGACCACGTTCAATTCCACCTCGATCTTCCACAAGCTCAAGCTATTAATTGGGAAATTGATTTACAGGCTTATGCAGATGTAAAAATCATCAATAACACAAACCTTAGTTTTAGTACTTCCAAGGGCAAAAAATTCCGACTAAGTACCAATGCACAAAAATTAAAACGCGTCGGCAAAAAAATATTTTTCGAATTCCATTCTTCTAAAGCTAGTATTCGTTTCATACCCAATTCGAGCCAAAATAATGACTCACTCTCTAAGGAGATTACTATCACTGCACAGCAAACTCTGCCTAAAGCCAATGTCGTGCCTGTGAAATTCAATGAGAACTTACAGGCCTTTCAATTTGATCTTGACCATATTAATACCAAGCATTTACCTGAGGAACAAAATAAACGCCAAGAACTCATCAAATTTCAAGTATCAAATAAGTCCGCTCAAGCCAAACAGGTGAAACTTGTTTTTAGTAAAAAAGGAAGCGTTGGACCTATAACTGGAATATCTTCTATTTTGCGTGATGCTGATGGCACTCCGAACGGTACACATATCCAGCTTTCTAAAAACTGGCATAAAGGCAGTAAACATAAATTTGAAGGGGCATGGTTCCGTGGCTTTACTTTACTTACGGTCCCAGCAAAAAGTACTCTCGACCTGCAATACCTAAGTGTCAATGGCTTTTTCGGGAACCTTCCTGCGGCTTCTCATAATCAATTAGCACTGCCTGGTTACCAATCCAAACGCTACCATCTCTGGGAACAATCAGCCCTTGGTGCTTGGGGCGAATCCATTTGTTATGACCCTAACCACGGTCTTGCTAGTGCTATCACTGACGTACGTCCTCTCATGGTAAGATCTATGTCTCCTATGAACAAAAAATGGTCTTGGACTAATAATGTCGGTGGCGGAGAATTTTTCTCTGTTTATAAAAATGGTAAAGCGACACCACTCAAACATATCAAAGTAAAAGTCGATCATAAGCGCAATTGCCCTGTGCTTACTGAAGTCACTTACGCAAGTGAACTCGAAGATGGCTCCGCTGAGCTCTCTTATACCGCATCTCTCTCTCGTACCGATGATATGGTTCGTGGGATTTATAATATTGACTACATCATTAAAAAAGACATAAGCTTTGATCGTCTCGTACTCTTTCAAGTAGGAGCAGATAACTACAACTATACCCATGAAAATGAATTTGCGGTAGGGCACGGAAAAACAATGACAAAAACTTGGGCTACTGCTCCAGGTGGAAATCAGTATAAAAGCCCTGCTTTAAAATTAGACAAAGCTAATTCTTGGGTTTCTCTACATAAATCTGATCCTATGAAGGAAGGCGCCAGCGCTAATCGTGGAATCATTATTCGCTCATGGAAAGCTTCTATCCATGGTTCTACTCAAGCTCCATGGGCGATTGAACGAAGTCTCGATTTGGGTAGAAGAAAAACCTCTATTTGCGATATAATTCTCGATCCAAAAATCAAAATTCTCAAAGCGGGAGATCGTATCACTGCCTGTATCGAAATGATAGTTACTCCCCAGTTTGCCAATGATTATTATGGGCCCAATGAAAAACTTCACCAAGCTTTAAAAATCAATCAAAATACTTGGAAAATGATTGCTCGCGATGCTGCTGAGAACGATCTTCAAGCAAAAATAATAAAAGGCTCAATCATTCGTCAACGCCCCCTGAAAATTGCGGTCGATCAAAAACAAGCAGAATTCACTCTCAAGGGTGGTTTAGCTTATCAGCCCGTGACCTTTACTCAACTTGGTGAATATAAAAAGGCTCTTCTAGAAATCAAAACTGCCTCAGGCTGGAAAAAAGTTCCTCAATCTGAATTTCTCCAAAATGACTATAATCCCAAGACCAAACGATGGGAGATTACTTATAGTCTCGATTTAAATGATCCTGCACCTAAACATTTTCGTTTTTCACTTCCTTAAGCATTGTAAGTAAGTTTCTTAAGTATTAAATTCCGCTTAATTAGGAGTCCCTTAATATGAGTACCGATTACAACACCAGAGAAACTTTGTTGCAAAAACTTCAGAAGGCAGAAGATGAGCATTCTTGGGATGACTTTGTAAAGTACTACGAAGGCTATATTTACGTGGTAATCCGTAGTTTCGGGGTTGATATCAATACCAGTGAAGACCTGCTCCAGGACGTACTTATCAAAGTCTGGAAAGCCTTGCCAAAATTTGAATATCACAATGAAAAATGTCGCTTTCGCACTTGGTTATGTGTACTCATTCGCAATACCACATACAACTTCTTCAAATCAAAAGCTAATAGACAAAGCAATAGTAATGTCAGCTATGATGATCTCCTCAGTTCCCTTAATCTCATTTCTGAACCTGAGATTGATAAAATTGCTGAATTAGAATGGAAGAGCTACGTATCCAACCTCGCTTGGGAGAATGTAAAGGATGGTTTTTCTGATGCCGCTCGCCAAGTTTTTGAATCATCCATCATCGGTGAATCCAACGATACTATAGCCGCAAAATTTAATATCCCTGAAAGTAGTGTGCGAGTCCATAGATCACGTATAAAAAAAGTTCTTATCAAGGAAATTGCTCGCCTCAACATAGAATTAGGCGGCTAAAAAAACATGCCCAGAAAGGAAGAGCAATTTAACAAAAATCTCGCTTCATTTTTTGATGAAGTTAGTGATCTTGACGCCACTCCGCTAAGCGACATCATCCTCTCCAATAAAGAGCGGTATTATGATTTCAACTTCTATTGTGAAGGCGGGCTCAAAAAAATCTACCGCTGCAAAGACCGCAAAACAGGCCGCGAAGTGGCCATGGCTTCCCTCAAGGATGAACTTAGCGATGCCCGCAAAGAATCTTTTTTTCGCGAGGCCCGCCTCAGTGCTTCTCTTCAGCATCCTAATATTGTTCCCGTTTACGATATCGGCATCAAAGATGACTCTCCTTGGTTCACCATGAAATTCATTTCAGGTCAATCCCTTGACGAGCTTATTAAGCAAGAGCCTCCACTAAGTCAGAAACTAGATATTTTTATCAGAATTTGTGATGCCATCGCCTATGCTCATTCAAGGGGTATCATCCACCTCGATTTAAAACCTGACAATATTCGTATCAGTGAATACGGTAATGTTGTCGTCGTCGATTGGGGATTGGGACAAATCATGGCGTCAGACTGCGATGAAGAGCTCCTAGAGTGTTACTCTTTTAACTCCCATGACTTAGATACCATGACGGTTGATGGCAATATCAAGGGAACACCAGGTTATATGGCTCCTGAACAAACAAGCCTAATAAAAAATAAAAAAGCTCCCCATACAGATATTTTTTCTTTGGGCTGCATTCTTTACACCTTGCTTACAGCAAAGAAACCCTTCACAGGTAGTGACTTAAATGATGTCATTAAAAAAACGGCTGAATGCACCTTTGATGCTCCTTCTAAACGTCGACCAGAGCTCGAGATACCTGCCCCTCTAGAAGCCGTTTGCCTCAAAGCCATGTCCGCTAATCCAACTGATCGTTATCAAAGTGTGACCGAACTTCAAAAAGAAATCCTCAAATACCGCGACGGTTTTGCGACCGCCGCAGAAAATGCCAGCCTATTAAAATTACTGCAACTCTGGTTTAGACGACACAAATCTCTTTCTATCGTATCCATTCTTGCTCTTTTACTGAGTATGGCGGCTATTATTGCGGTCATGAATAACCTCAAGCTTGCGGAAATCAATGCGCTACAACTCGCTGAAAAATTGCGTATTGAAAAAGATTATGCTATCAAAATAAATAAAGAATCCGCTCCTCGTTTCTTAGCGCGGGCCGAGTATGCTTTCCGCATTTTTAACTTTGAGGACACCGCAAACTTTGCTGACAGTGCCGTTGAACTCGATCCCTCATTAAAAGATGCTTGGCGCCTCAAAGGTGAGTTACATTTCATTGCTCAGGAATTCAACTCCGCACTTGAAGCTTTCTCCAAAAGCAATGTCAACCCCGCGCTAATACAAGTCTGTAAAAAATACTCCCTGATAAAAAACAAAGATTCGGATCATCTGAAACTATCTCAGTATCTAGCGCTTTTCCAGGATTGTATCAAAGAAAAACTCAAAGCTCAAGTCGCGGGTCTGATGCATAAAATGGCTTATTCTGATTTATCCATAGATGATCGAATTAATTTCTGCAAAGGAATTATTAGTGTCCACAACAAACTGATGACCATACACTTTAAATACGATAAACAGACAAAAACTCTTGATATGTCAAATAATCCAGAAATAATTACCGCCCTGGCTATTCAAAACTTTCCCTGTGAAATAGCTAACCTCTCCTATACCTCTATATCTAATCTTATCTGCTTCAGAGCTCAACCCTTAGAAGAGCTCAATATTAGTAATACCAAAGTTGTAGAACTCCATAGTCTAGATAATAATGGGCTTCGCAAACTCAATATTTCGCATACTTCTATCCCTAATCTCACCCGTCTTCACGGCTCTCAAATTGAAGAACTCGACATAAGTCACACTAATGTTCAAAATCTGACTTTCGTTCCCGAAATGCCCAAACTAAAGCGTTTAACTGTCCACAAGGGTCAATTCCCAGAGAGTGAAATCTCTAGACTTCCAAAGACGATCAATTTAACGATAAAATAGCTGAATTTCTTCAATTTTGGGAACGCTGAGCACCAGCTCGTCCTTAGCTCAAAACCCTATGGATTCTTGTGTATATGTAAAACGGTAATATTTCGCTTCGACACAGTACTCTGGTCGTGTTTGTGGACCGCAACTACCCGAACCTACTCCCCGCTGCACGAGATCTAAATTAAGGTAGTAATAATCCTTATCTTCTACTTTGCTGAGATCGCAAGTATGATATGAATGATAGAGTTCTTCATCGGACCAAGGACATACACTGAATTCAAAATTGCCTTTAAAAACCAAGCTCTCTTGACCATCGCTTAATTTCAAATATTTGACACCACTCTTATTGCCATGAGACTGAGGTAGAATATAGGGCACGTAATGATCTAAAACTCGATTTTTATAAAGCGAAAAACGCGCACCATAATCACGGTCTACATAATTTTCGTGGGGACCTAAGCCTAACCATTGTACGCCTTGAAAAATTTTCGGGATTTTATACTTCAGCCCAACACGTGCCAAGCTAGGAAGCTTTTGAGGAAGCATAAATTCGTGCGAAAAATTCAGTTCATTATCTATCAATATTTCGTGACTTATCTCATGATTTCTTGCCATGTATTTTCGCTTAATAAGAAGTGATTCATTCTCAAACTCATGACTTTCACTCATTAACTTCAAATCGTGTAAGCCTGACTCACGCCATTTATTACCCGGCTTATGATCTTGTCCCGTCCAGGCACGTATCGCGTCATTATCCGTTCCTGCTCGATAAAGATTGAGTTCGGGGAGCAATACTTCTTGATCACCATGGAAAACTTTAAGCCCATCCATTTCTTGAACGCGTAATTGAGCCACTCTTGAGTTTATATTCTCTTCTTTAATAACTTGATCGGCATCAATGAAAAACTGACTCCAAGTAAGCTCATGGCCCGCATCATGCCAAGTGCCCTTTTTAATATAAGAAAAGGAGAAGTTAACTGTTAGTATTTGTGTTTCACCTGCTGTGACTGGCTTCATTTCTATAGCATAATCTAAACTTTCTTTAGCTTCAATTACTAAATCATCTTCTTGCCCTTCTTGTATGATTTTACCATCTAGTTCTAAAGTCCAATGAAGTCGAATATTATTAAAATCACTAAAGTATTGATCATTTATGATATGGTATTTTTCCCTAGAAATTTGTTCGACTAAAATTGGTTCCGCACATTTCTTGAATTCATACATGGCAGGTTTCGGAGTCCTATCAGGCCAAACCATCCCATTAATACAAAAATCAAAATCATGAAATTCTTCGCCATAATCACCGCCATAAGTCCAGTATTTCTCCCCGTCTTTGTCATATTCTGCAAGCCCTTGATCCACCCAGTCCCAAATAAATCCACCTTGCAAGCCATCGACTTCACGAAAAGCCTTCCAGTAATCTTTTAAGGAGCCGTTGCTATTGCCCATGGCGTGATTGTATTCACAAGTAATATAAGGCCGCGGATCATCTTGACGATCTTTTGCCCAATCCAACATATCTTCCACTTCTGGATACATGGGTCCAAATGTATCGGTCGCCATCCCATGTTTTGCAGTATGATCAGGCAATCCTTGAGACCATTCCGCATGAACCGCTCCTTCACAATGAACCAAGCGGCTTGAGTCTATGCCCCTTAAATAGCCCAAAGCCATATCGTGATTGGGTCCGTAACCGGATTCATTGCCCGTTGACCATTGATAAATACAGGCGTGATTTTTATGCGAATGAAACATCCTCATGACACGATTTAAAAATGCTGGCGCATACTGAGGATCACGACAAATAGTATCGTAATCCTTATGAGCTTCAATATTGGCCTCATCCATAATGTAAAGACCATACTCATTGCACAGTTCATACCAAAGATCCGGCTGAGGATAATGCGCATTGCGTACCGCATTAAAATTAAACTGCTTTAGTAGTCTTATGTCCTTAATCATAGTCTCGCGACTGACTACTTTCCCCGAGTACTCATCATGCTCATGACGATTCACACCCTTGATCAACACCGCTTGGCCATTGATCAGTAGCTCCTGATTTTTGACCTCCACTCTTTTGAAACCAATTTTACTGCGTACGCAATCAATTAAATCTCCTGCTCTACTTTCTAAGCTCGCAACTACTGTATATTGATAAGGATTTTCGGCATTCCAACTTATCAGCTCTTCTAGCTCTGCATCAAGATCGATAATATGATAGGGGTAAATCGTTTCTCCATCTTCAGTTTTTTCGTACTCTCTAAAATGCTTCGGGCTCAGACGACAAAACTTATGAGATTTCCAAATCGATGACGCTTTTGCATCAAAGAGCTCCACATTAATTTTATAGGCATCCAAATCTCGCTTTACTGAACCTAAACGCAACTGACACTTTAAGCTCGCACTCTTGAGATCTTCATTGAGCTGAGCTCTTGCAAACATATCTTCAATAAATTGTAGTGGACTCGAATAAAGAAAAACATCGCGAAAGATCCCTGCCATACGCCAGTGATCTTGATCCTCAATATATGACCCATCAGACCAGCGAATTACTTTGACATGTAAATCATTATCTCCCTGCTTTAGGAAATCCGTCAAGTCAAATTCCACTGGCGTTCTCGAGCCCTTACTCATTCCTACTTCTTCGCCATTAAGATAGAGATAAAACATGCTTTCCACACCCGCAAAATGAATGATGCTTCTACGCTCGGGCCAAATATTTTTTATTTTTCGATGATAAATTCCCGTAGGATTTTTTTCTGGAACTTTTGGATAACTTTCATCAAAAGGCATCTGCACATTGGTATAAATGGGTAAATCTTTAAATCCTTGACGTGTCCAACAAGAAGGCACCTCAATCTTATCCCAATTTTTCACATCTAAACAAGCGCTTAATGGTGACTCAAAAAGTTTAAAATCCCACTGCCCATTAAGTGATTTCTTGTAGCTAGAATCCTGTACTGACAAGGCCTCAGGAAGAGTATCAAAAGAATACAATGGTGCACGTGGTGAAAGTGTACTATATGAAACTAACTGTGGATTCTCCCAAGGATTAATCGCCATTCTCATTACCTATATATTGTTTTTGGTAGATAACTTATTATAGTAATAACTTATAAAAATGGGTTAAATGGTATTTAATATATGCTTTTTGGTAAAAATAATATGGTGCACCGTTATTTTGGTGATAGCGCTGAAAGAGTCGGCCTAGGTTTGATCAATAAAACTCGGGGTATTGATCATCAAAATTTTAAATGGCCCTGGTATGCCGTAGTATTTATCCTAAAGGGTCATGGCCACTTTATTGACCATAATCAACAAAAACACACCCTTTCCGAGGGCATGTTTTTTCAGCGTATTCCAGGCTTAGTTCATAGCAATATTATAGAAAGCGATGATTGGCAGGAAATCTTTTTTGATTTTGGAGTTAAAACATATGAAATGCTTAAATCCTGCGAAATTATCAATCCACAAAAACTCACTGGCCACTGCCCCATAAGTTTAGCTCAAGGACAAGAGCATCAGCTCTTGTTAGAAGAACTCAAGCAAAGCACTCATTTAAAACACATGCACTTAAAAATATTGAGCTTTTTTCAAGATATTCAAAGTAGTTCTGAACTAACAAACCCCCTCCTTATCGATGAAGCTTGCGCTTACTTAGAAGAAAATTTCTTAGTGAAGGATAAAATTCAAAACTTCTGTATCGAAAAAGCTGTCGGCTATGAAATGCTACGGAAAAAATTCAAAGAAATAACAAACTCGAGCCCCAAGCAATTTCAAAATCGCGTTCGTATGGAGAAAGCCATTCAACTTCTAGGCAGTAAAGATTTTAATATAGAACAAATCGCCAATCAGCTCGGATATTGTAGCAGCTTTGAATTTTCCAAGCAATTCAAAAAATTCAATGGCATCTCTCCTGGCCATTATAGGAATAACTGGACGGTTCAAACTCCGAGTAAATCATCAAATATTTGATTCAAGTAGATACCTAGAAATATCGATTAGGATCGAATAAAAAAGCTCGATTAGAAAAGTAAAGCTCTCTTTCAGTAGCAAGGAAATTTGTACTATCTCCACAAGTCCAATACCCGCGAGATGACTGGCCACGGTAAACGAAGTCATGCTATCAATCATTTAACTCGATATATATTTACAAAACCTTGTATCAACATATTTCTTAGCTTGCTTAATACTTTATATAGTATTCAAATAACTAAGGTTAAAACATGAAATATAAATGGACTACAAAGGGTTTCACTCTCATCGAACTTTTGGTCGTAATTGCCATTATTGGTATCCTCGCCTCACTATTATTACCCTCGCTCAAATCGGCTCGTGGTTCTGCACAACAGGCTTCCTGTAAAAATAATTTAAAGCAAATTGGCATTAGTCTTTTAATGTATTCCAGTGATAATGACGAACAAATCCCTCATGCTCAGAATGGACTCTCAGGCTGGGATGATCTCATCAGAACTTATTTGACTAATGATTCAAGTGCTATCGGTAATTATTGGACTACCGCTCAAGGATTGGACACTATGCGCTGTCCAAGTGCCCAACAGCCAAAACTAAATGGGACTGTCCCCACAGGGACATATGCCATGCCCGCAGGTAACGCAGGCCAAACAAATGGTGTCAATTGGAATATTCCCCACTTTGGTTTCAGAGTCCTAGATGGTTCCCCTGCTCATAGAACTCTCACAGAATTGGATGATCCCGTAGGTACGATGGCACTTACGGAAGTCGATACTAATGGTAGTAGCTCTCGACAAGGAAGTGGCTTTTTTACCCACAATGCCGCTCTACAAACCACTCCGGGTAGTAATGGGGCCGCATCAAATGGTGCTTTAAATACTACCTTAGATCTTCACAATAAATCTAAGGTCAATATATTACTCGCCGATGGACATATTGAATCTCATTCCCCACTTTCTTCTACTGTTCTTGGGGAAGGGACCGCTCCAACAAGTCCTTGGAATGGCATGTGGAGCGTCACCGCTGGTGATTAATCATCAGTTTCTCTGTGAGATATAATGTGCTCCACTAAAAGTGAACTGACTTCATTAGCTACAATTTCAAAATTGTCTTAGAAAGTTTTAAAATGAAAATTTTGTTTAACACTTTAATTATTATCTAGTTTTCAAAGAGATTATTAGCTCTGATAAACTAGCATTAAGCATCGTCAAGTTTTACAATGATATATATTGGACTGTGAATAAACTAATTGACTAAATATGAGTGCGAGATATAAGCGTGAGTAAGTGGAATACGAGATACACATTAATTCAAAGAGCCCAAAACTCCCCCGATAACGATACCTGGGAAGAGTTTATCCAAGCTTACAGCAAATTCATTTATTATATGCTTCACCAAATGCAAGTGCCGAAATCACTCGTCGATGATTTAGCTCAGGAAATCATCCTGAATTTATGGTCTAAATTAAGTATGTATGCTAAAGAAAAAGGTAAATTCCGCTCTTGGTTAACTCGCGTAATCCGCAATAGTGCTACTGACTCTCTAAAAAAAGAACAGCGCTATAACAAGCGTCAAGAAAATGCTAGTGAAGTTCTCGAACTCTTAGAAAGCATGTCAGAATCCGACTTTGAACAAATCATTGACCGTGAATGGCGTGCTCACATGATTAAACTCACTCTTGATAGTTTGAGCGATCAACTATCGGAAACGGCTATTGAAGTCTTTAAATTGAGTATGGAGCAAGTCTCTACTGATGATATTGCCGAAAAAATGGATATAACTCCTGCTTCGGTCTATACCTTGAAAAATCGTGTAAAAGAAAAATTCACTCGCAGACTCAAACACTTTGTTGCGGAACTTGAGTTCTAAATAAACTATGACAAACATACTCAAAGGAGAAGACAGCCACAAGGATGACTTCGACCTGTCTTTGAATGATCTTTACGATCAGGTATTTACTGATGAAGTAGATACTCCAGATGAAAGTTCCTTCGATATTCTTAGTGCTCAAAAAGAACGCTATATAAAAGAAGAAGAAATCGGTCGTGGTGGCGCAAAAAAAATCATTAAAGTATTCGATACTCGCGCTCGTAGATACTTGGCTATGGCACTGCCTCACTCAAGTGAGCAAAATGAGAAACTTAATGCTTTTATCCGTGAAGCTTGGATTACTGCACAATTAGATCACCCCAATATTATTAAAATTCACGAGGTCGGAGTCAATCCAGAGAAACTTCCTTTTTTCACCATGGATTTGAAAAATGGTGATAGTTTAGAATTCATCCTTCGAAAACTCTATTCTGATGACCCTATATACCTAGAAAAATATCCTCTTATTAAACGCCTCGAGTTTTTTATTAAAATATGCGATGCTATTGCCTATGCTCACTCAGTCAACATACTTCACCTCGACTTAAAACCTGATAACATCCAGATAGGTGAGTACGGCGAAGTGATTGTCTGTGACTGGGGACTCGCAAAAATTGTAGGTGGTCGTAAATCTATTAACCTCCACCGTGACCTACTCGAACTCGATCTTGCGGAAAAGGAATCATCGCTAATCATGGGAACACCTGCTTATATGGCCCCTGAACAAGTTAAAGGCGATAAAACCAACACTTTAAGTGACGTCTATGGCCTTGCTGCCATTCTCTACCATATCGTGACTTTAAATCCTAGCATTACTACAGATGATGCTAGTGAGGCAATGGCTCAAACCCTAAAAGGATCTATTCCTTCCCCACACGAACTAGTTCCTGTTTCCGAAGGCTTATCTTCCATTATCATGAAAGGCTTAGCTCTAGAAGCAAGCGAACGCTACCCGTCTGTCATGGCGTTTAAAAATGATTTGTCCAAATATTTAGAGGGATATGTTACCAATGCGGAAGACTCCACATTTCTGAAGCAATGCGTATTTTTTTATCGTCGAAATAAAATGATTTGTCGTCAGGCCATACTTTTTCTCTTTCTTATTATTTCTATTACATTTTGGTTTGTTAATAGCCTACAGCAAAGCTGGAAATTAGAACAAGAAGCTCGAATCCAAGCAGAAGAAAATGCCTTCAAACAAAAACAAGCCCTCGATCTCTACATCAAAGAAAAAGAACAAGGGGCATTAGTTAAAAAAGACTTTTCAGGAGTTTTAGTCAAGCGGTATCAGATTTATAATAGTGAAGACTTTTCCAAAGACCCAGAAGCAATGCTACTTGGGTCTTTGAAAGGATATCGTTACGCTCTAGAGCAGAATCCAAATGATTCTCATATTGCGATGATGACGGCTTTAACATTATTCATTTTACAACGTTATGATGAAGCTCAAAAATTTAACGGTAAACACAAACAACTTGAGCAGATTCAATTAGCCTTAAAAGCTGTTAATAAACACTCATACACCAAGGGTCAAAAAAATGTTCCAGTTACCGTTTTTGTTTCAGCCCTTAAAGGCTTGCGCGAATATGGACATACTAACCAAGCCACCGCTTACCGCGCCATTCTTTACGATATGAAGACACGAGATAATTTTGATGGCTACGAAAAAGTGGTTGAACAAGCTCTCATGTTATGGAACGATCGTTGGATTGAACCTGAGTTTCATTATGATAAAGAGACTCAATCATTGCATGTCCATGGTGATAAGTTCAGTAATTTGGGAATGTATGATAAATTTGGCAGGCAAGCTCTTCTGCTAAAACCTCTAATCAAACACCTTGATGTGAGCAATAGCGAAGTAGAAGATCTCACCTACCTCTATGGTTCTCAAATCGAAAGTCTGAATATTAGTAATACTTACGTAAATGATCTAAGTCCACTACTAAAGCTTAACAAGCTTAGGCAATTAACGATTACAGAAAAACAGTTTAGCAAAGAAGAACTCGAACTACTCCCCTCAAAAATCAAAGTAATATATACAAAACAGTAATCGTCCTAATCTAGCTTAGTTAGAGTTTCTCATTTCAGAATCATTGACATTGGATAATCAGCCTTTTTCCATTTCCTTCAAAACTTCAAGTCTAGTTCATTTTTTTAGTCTATTTTTAGAAAAACTATCAAAACTTGTTGAGATCTTATCATGTCGTGTCGTTTTTATGTTTATAGGTCAGATAAAATCATTTTTAAAAACAAATAAAAAAATCCCGTCTATTTAACAATTTTTTGTATCAAATCATTTTGATCATTGCTTACTAGTATAACTATTTTAACAACAAGGATTCTATATGAAAAAACGATCAACAAAAGGAATTAAGCTTTTCTCGGCTCTCTTCCTCTCCTCACTTTTCTCGGTACAAGCAGCTGAAGCTAATTTTACTCCAAAAGCAGAAAGCTACACAGTTAAAAGCGACTTCTCCGCTAACTTCACAGCCAGTGCATCGGCCGTTTACACTGTCGATGGCAAAAATCATCGCGTCGGAACCAAAAGCCTTCCTCTAAATGGTAAAGTTTCCGTTTCCACTGTGAGCACTCCATTTGGTGACGCCATCCAAACTGAAGCTACTTACGGAGCCGATAACGCTGACTATAAATTCACTCTCAAAATTAAGCAGCTCAAAGACCTCAAAGCTTTTACAGTTCAAGGTATTTTCCACAACCATAGCGATAAAGATGCAAATCTCGCCGTCATCGATCTCTTTGATACCATCGGCGGTTCTGGCTCATTCGGAATTGCGGATCCCGCAAAATGGCTCATCACCCCACTCATGCAACACGACCACGCTAAAACTCTTGCGGAGATGAATGGCTCAGCTAAAGAAGTTGCACTCTTTGTTAATACTGAAAACGACAATAGTTTCCTTATCGGACCTGCAGGTCCTGCAGAAGCTCACTGCCGTGTTGAAGTCCGCGGCAAAGAAGTTAAAGCTTATGCCGAAATGGATCGTGTCCTTGTTGAACCAGGTGAAAGTCGTCGCAGTGAAGAAATGCTTTTCATCTTCGAAGATTCAAAAACGAATACCGACATTTGGACAAAATGGGTTGCTCATACTCACAAAGCTCTCAGTAACAAAGGTCCCGTCTATGGTTGGTGTAGTTGGTATGACCGTACCACAAAAATTGATGAAGCTCACGTCATGGACGTGCTAGAAACCCTTGATTCCAATCCCAATACTTTCGGTAAAGGCATCGTTCAAATTGATGATGGTTACCAAATTATGGATGGTAACTGGAATGGTAACGCCAAATTCCCTTCCAATATGTCTCGCGTTGCGAAAAAAGTACGTGAAGCTGGCATGATCCCAGGCGTTTGGTTTGCTCCACTCATGGTGAACCCCGAGCATCCTTGGAAGAAGGCGAATCCTGAAGCAATTCAGGCCAATGCTAAGGGCATCTCAAATTTCATGAATCCAAACCCCTTCCACCCCGATGGTGCGAACTGGATTAACCCTTCTCATCCTAAGTCTAAAAAATTCCTTCGCCAAGTTATCGAAACGGCTCGTGATAATGGCTACGGTTACATCAAAATTGATTTCAATGGTATTGGCAGTCGTTTTGTTGACCCAAAACTCACACGCCTCCAAGCTTTTCGTAACCTCTACACTCTCTACCGCGACGCCGCTGGTGAAGACATGTATATTCTCTCATGTCTTGGTCAGCCCACACGTGGTGTCATTGGCTTCGTTAATGCGGCTCGTGTCGGACCGGATTCTCACCCAGCTCACTTCTCTCATTGCCTTGATTCAGTGCTCCGTTTCCAAATCTTTAACCGCGTGTGGTGGAATAATGATGCCGATGTTTCCTACCTCGAGGTCAAACTCCCTTCACGTCGTGTAGGTTACACTCCTCAGGGCGAAGACATGTGGAAAACTTGGCACAATACTGTCGCTCTCACAGGTGGTACTGCAATGATCTCTGAGCCTATCAATAAAGATGATGTAAAAGCTGTATGGCGTAATTACGAGATCATGCGTCCGGGGAGTGCTGAAAATTCACGTCTACTCACTCTAGGCAAATCTGCAGTGAACTCAGTTTTTGGTTTCAACGCAGCGCGTAGCTACGGCAACTTCGCTGTCTACAATCTCTATAATTCGGATAAGGAGAAATCTCAAGACATCGCTCTTAACTTTGTTGATGCGGGCCTCCCTGCTGATACCAACTGTGCGATCTACGATTTCTGGAAGAATGAAGTAACTGGCTACACTAAAAATGCTTACACCGCAAAAGGTCTAAAGAAAAACGCTTCTGCCCTACTGCGCTTCACACCTATTAAAGGCGGTACTCCCCAGCTCGTGGGCTCCAACCTTCACCTCTCTATTGGTGCAACAGAAATCAAAGAAATCTTCATCACTAAGAGCATGGTCAAAATTCACTTAACTGATGCTGGTGCTCAAGTTGGCGATCTCATTTTCTATTCAGAAAAAGAACTCACTGCGGGCACTACAGAAAACTGTAAGATTGCCGGGATCTCCAAAGTTGGCGATAAGCTTTGGAAAATTAGCCTCGCTGAAAGAAAGTGGAATACCAAGCAAAGTGTTTCATTGAATATCAAGTAATTTTTTATTATTTAACACGAGTAGCTAGCTGACCTCGTCAGGTGCATGCAAAGCATCATGTCGCCTGGTCCAGGAATGGCAATTCCTTGTAGGGGGAGCTCGAGGGGGGACTAATCCCCTCTCGTGTGCGAAGCACGGCCTTAACTATCTAACCGTTTTGCGTAGGTAAAAAACGGAGTCCAAGCGACTCCGTTTTTTTTTTATTTCCCTGTGAAAATCAGTCTATTTTTAAAAGATTAGAAATAAATTCTGAAAGTCGTTGAGATCATCGAATCCACTGTCGTTTTAATGTTTAAGAGAATGAAAATGACTGATCAAACATGAACTCATTCATGCTGAAAATCGAATTAAACTTAAAGGAGCTTAGTATGATTAAAGCATTAAAGACAAAAAGAAACTTCTCCCTCATCGAATTACTTGTGGTCATCGCCATTATTGGAATCCTCGCCTCCCTTCTTCTTCCTTCACTAGGAAAAGCTCGTGAAAAAGCTAAAATCTCCGTATGTACGAGTAACCTCAAACAAATTGGCTCAGCTAACTTTATGTATTTTGATGACAATGACAGTTATTTCCCAACAGTAGTTGGGAACGCAAGCTGGGACGATATGTTGGCGTCTTATGACGGTCGTAAACTTAGCAGTGCACAAATAGCAGTAGGAGGTGCCGGTGGTCATAATGTAGCAAACTTTGGGAAAAACTACGGTGAATTGTATCGCTGCCCCTTAGATGATCGTGTGAATGGAAATAGAATTCTTAGAACGTATGCCCCCACTCAAGATGGTTGGAACTATAGCTTTAACCCAGGACAGAACGGTATTTATGGTGTAGAGGGGGTGGCATTTAACGGTATTCCCAAGAACATTAACGAGATTAACCAGATCTCTCGAGTCGCTGCCTATACTGAAAATCACTTCCCATTAAGCCATAACAACAATCAACTTAGAGTTTCACTTGGACAAACTTGGGCCTTCAGTGGAATGCACGCGGGTTATTTTGAATTAAACGAAACGAAGCATTCAAATTTAAAATTTAACTTCCTCATGGCCGATGGACATGTAACAAACATGAATCTGATTCAGTCACTCGTCACCAATGATGGCTCAGTTGCGGGAACTGCTAATGTTAGAGGCACCGTTTGGGACACGGATCGCTAAATCAATTTATACTCTCGAAATACACAACAAAATAAAAGTCAATCCCCTCTTAATTAACGGTCATGTAGAAAGTCACTCACCAACTTCCAAATTTGCTTTCAAATCTTTCAAGTCTCAACTTATCAATTATTTAAATCATTCATTACGGATAAAATTTATGTTTAAAACCTTTACTTCTCTAGCTATGCTCATCGCGCTCTCCGCAACTGCCGCAGATAGATCGAACGACACCCTGCCTCCTCTATCACCCGAAACTATGCCTGCAGATATTCCCGCTTTATGGGCAACTTTTGATTCCACTAAAGATCCTCTCGAAATGAAAGTTCTTCACGCATACGAAAAAGATGGTGTGAAAGTACAAATGATCTCTTATGTCGTCGGTACTTTCAAAGGCAAAAAAGTTCGTATGGGTGGCTATCTAGCTTACCCCACAAAAAATAAAGGTGCGCTTCCTGGTATTGTACAAATGCATGGTGGTGGTCAACGTGCCATGGCAGACTACGCTGCTGGCATTGCTCAAAATGGTTATGCGGTTCTCGCAACTAACTGGGGTGGTAAACTCATGACTCATCAAGAAAAAGGTCAAGCCGCTGAAGGTAAGATTGCTACGGATTGGACACCCCTCGATGCCACACAAAAAAATAATGGCTGGTATGCGCGCACCGAGCCGAGCTCATTAAGCTACGACGATTTTGATTCCCCTCGTAATAATAATTGGTTCCTCATTAACTTAGCCAATAAACGCGCCATCACCCTGCTACAAAAACTCCCCTTTGTCGATCCAGAAAAAATTGGCGCTCACGGTCATTCCATGGGTGGTAAACTCTCGGTCATGCTTGCGGGCACTGACAAGCGAGTCAAAGTTGCTGTACCATCCTGTGGTGGGACGGGCGCCGCACCAGCAGCCCTCAAAGCGCGAAAAGGTAATTCTTCTCGTCCACAAGCACTCAAGCCTCTTTACGCCAAGTTCATCGACGATGCAAAAATGCTTCCTTATATCACTTGCCCGATCTTGTACAAAGGACCACAAAACGACTTCAATGGTATGGTTTCTAATATGGCCTTTAACTGGCGTACAATTCCAGCTAATACCTCCGTTCGTTATTCCATTAGTCCTCATTTTAATCACCGTCATGCTCCTGAATCTTCTTATGTTGATTTACTGATGTTTGAGCAGTACCTCAAAGGAACTTATAAAATTCCTGAGACGCCCGAAATTAAAGTTGATTTAAAAGGCGATGTAAATGGCCCCATCATCACTCTTAGTCCAGATAATTCACAAGCGATTGACCGCGTTGAAATTTTTTATAGCCAAGACCCCAATGGTCAATTTCGTTTTAATCGCTCCGCAAAGGTTCGCAAAGTCGGTAATAAATACCTGGCTTCCGCTCCCATCATTTCTAAAGACCTAGGCTTTTTCGCCATGGCAAATGTTTATTACAAACATCCCAAAGGCCTAAAGCTTCTCGGTCCGCGATGGAATGCCAATCTCGCAAACACTTTTATCATCAGTACTAATATTCAAAAATTTGAAATACCAGAAGTACAGCAAGCTAATCCCGCTATTACGGATAAGTCCACTCGAATGATTCAAGCTAACTTTGATCATGATGGTAAACCCGATTGGTATCGCTACTCGCAAAGCCGTCTCAACACACGCAAAATTCGTGATCCAAAATGGCGTGGTCCCATTGGAGCTAAACTCGCTATTGATGTCCTAGACCCCATCGGTGAAAACCTTATCATGGAATTTGACTTCAACAGTTATTCCCAATATGACCGTGAACTAGCCACAGGTCAATGCTACGTCGTAGTTCCTATCAAAGCCTCAAAGGAATGGCAAACTCTCGCGATAGATATAAAAGATCTCAAGCCTCTAAAAGGCAACCGCAATGGCATGCCTCTCGACTGGCAAACTCTTGACCATCTCAGCATAGTCAATAATCTCAAGGCTCCCCTTGACGGCAAAATGCAGAACTTCCAGGCAAATGCAAAACATGGCCAGGGTCGAAAGCTTCGCAAGATGCAGTGGCTTGGCGGCAAATACCCGCAAACAATCCTCATGAATGGTGGTGGACTCGAACTCAGTGCTTCCGAGTACGAAAAACAATTTAACGATCAGATCGACGTCTCTATCGAGCTCGAAGAAAAAGTCGACGGCCTTGAAAAAGCAAAATAATCGAAAGATGAACTTAAAATACTCCCTCTTAAAAGCATTTTTTCTATCGATCAGTTTTTCGACAATCGCATTTGCCCTGCCAAAAACAATCTCCCCTGTCCCGCAAGTCCACAAATGGTGGACTGAACGCCACCAACAGAAGTTAAATGAACGCTCAACTGAAGTAGATCTCGTGCTCATCGGCGATTCCATAACTCATTATTGGGAACGTAGCCCGAGCTATGGCTACTTCTTTGGAGATCGTAAAACCTTGAATTTGGGCTATGGCGGAGATAGGACACAAAATGTCTTGTGGCGAATTCAAAATGGTGAACTCAATGGCCTTAAGCCCAAAGTCATCAGCCTTATGATTGGTACCAACAACTCCAATCATTTTAGTCCAGAAGATACCCTACTAGGGATTCAAAAAATTATTTCCGGGCTCCGTTTGCGCTTACCACAAACAAAAATCCTACTCAGTTCTATTCTCCCTCGTGGAGTTCAAGAATTGGATCAAAAAAATCGAACCGTCAATAATTCTTTAGCGTCCTTAGCGGATAATGAGTCTGTCTTTTTCTTGGATGTTTACAATCAATTTCTTGGAGCAGATGATAAACTCAACATGGAGCTTTATTATCGTGATGGTGTTCACTTGAGTGACCAAGGTTATTTTGTTTGGGCCAATGCCATGGAAAACTTCATCAGCAAGGAACTTGGGGACAAAGCAAAAGATCAGGAGCCGGTTTCAGCTATCATTCCCTCAATGCAAAATGGCGATCGTCACAAGCAAAAAGTTAAAGAAGCTAGAGAATCTAATCACGACTTACTTTTCATTGGCGATTCAATTACTCATTTTTACGATCGTGAGGGAAATTTTGGCGTACCCGTATGGAATAAGTACTACAAGCACCGCAATGCCATGAACCTCGGTTTCGGTGGCAATACGACTGCTCATGTTCTCTGGCGTCTACAAAACGGTCAGATTGATGCTCAGTCACCCAAAGTTTGCGTCCTCATGATTGGAACCAATAATACCCATGTACGAAAAGACAAAGCTGAAAATACTTTCAAAGGAATCGAAAAAATTGTCGAGCTTCTCAAAAAGAAATTACCGAAAAGTAAAATCCTCGTATTATCCATCTTCCCCCGTGGAGCGGATCCATCTGATCCCTTGCGTCAGGAAAATGAAAAAGTTAACGCTATGCTACCTTTATTGGAAGATAACAAGACCATTTTCCACCTCGATATCAACCAAGCTTTCCTTGATAAAAAAGGGCACCTATCTCGTGAGTTCATGCCTGATTTATTACATCCCAATACCAAGGGCTACGAAATTTGGGCTCAAGCGATGGAACCCACACTCAGTCAGCTTCTGGGAGAAAACATGCTTAAATAAATGAACGCACTTCAAACGTTCACTTAGCCAAACTAGTAAGTGGCAAAAAGACTACGCTCTAGTAATTGCTATAGACTCAAGTAATTGGATTAGAATATCCACCCCACTCTAGTCTATTTTCTTATCATCTGTATCAAAAATAAAATCGACTTGTTTTTTATTGCTAAAAGGTCAAGGTAAATAAATATTAGAAGAGGTTATCATTTGAGCAAGTGGAATACCAGACACACTTTAATTCAACGTGCCCAAAGCCAACGGGATAATGAAACCTGGGAAGAATTTGTACAAGCCTATGAAAAGTTCATTTTTTATATGCTTCATCAAATGAAAATCCCACAAGTCATGATCGATGATTTAGCCCAAGAAATCCTACTCAATTTATGGACGAAAATTAATAACTACTCCAAAGAAAAAGGGAAGTTTCGTCCTTGGTTAACTCGAGTCATTCGTAACTCAACCAGTGATTTCATCAAAAAAGACCTGCGCTACAATAAACGTCAGGAAACACTATTTTCTCTGCAGCAGAACTTAGCTCAAGTAAGTGAAACAGATTTCGAAAAAATAATTGATCGCGAATGGCGTACTTATATGATAGAATTGACCCTCAATGATATTGAAGGGCAAGTTTCAAAAACGGCTATCGAAGTATTCAGACTTAGTATGAAAGAAGTTCCTGTAGAAAAAATCGCCGCGCAAATGAACATAAGTAAAAATTCTGTCTACACCCTAAAAAACCGCGTTAAAGATCAATTCACTTCTCGACTTCGTTATTATAGAAACGAATTGGAATTTTAAGGGAAATTGCATTCATGAGTGATCTATTTAATCAAAATCATGCGTCCTCAAGTACTGACTTAGATAATTTAAACAAACTTTTCGATGAGGTCTACGATAATCCTTCTCATGAGCGATCGTCCTTAGAAATACTGCTTTCTCAGCAAGAGAGATACAGGGATATAGAAGAAATAGCGCATGGTGGCGCCAAAAGAATTTTTCAAGTCTTCGATAGTAAATCTAGGCGTTACATAGCCATGGCTGAGCCCATCAACACAACAGATAATCATAATGTTGATTTATTTATTAGAGAGGCCTGGATTACCGCACAATTAGACCACCCAAACATTATAAAAATTCATGAAGTGGGAACAGATAGTCATCATAAGCCTTTCTTCACCATGGATTTAAAAAGTGGCGATAACTTGGATCAAATCATCAAAAAAATTAAGCAAAATGATCCCGGCTATTTAACTCGCTTTACTCGTCCAGTTCTTTTAGATATCTTCATTAAAATATGTGATGCTGTAGCTTATGCACACTCAATTGGCATTCTTCATTTAGACCTCAAACCCGCCAACATCCAAATCGGTGAGTTTGGCGAAGTAATTGTCTGTGATTGGGGCTTAGCTACTATTGTCGGTGGCCGTTCATCTATTAATCCCCACCGCGACATCTTGGAGATCGACCTCATGGGTACTCCCACTAAATACCTCAAGGGAACTCCAGGATATATGTCTCCAGAACAGCTGATTGGCAAGAACGTCACAGAGTTAAGCGATATTTACAGCCT
Organism: Lentisphaera profundi; assembly: GCF_028728065.1. Lineage (GTDB taxonomy): Bacteria > Verrucomicrobiota > Lentisphaeria > Lentisphaerales > Lentisphaeraceae > Lentisphaera > Lentisphaera profundi. The sequence goes on from NZ_CP117812.1 coordinate 1,522,425, forward strand.
ATCCGCCATTCTTTATCAACTCATCACATTATTGCCTGCCATAACAGCTGAAACAAGCCATGAAGTCATGGACAAAACTGCTAAGGGCGATATCCAACCACCCTCAGAGTTTGTTAAGATATCTGATGGTCTTGAAGCTATTATGTTGAAGGGACTTTCCTTAAACACAAAAGATAGATATCAATCTGTAATTGAACTCAAGAATGATCTAAGCAAATACCTCAGCGGTTATGTCACTCATGCAGAAGACTCTAACGTCTTTAAAGAACTGCTATTTTTTTACCTACGAAACAAAACCGTTTGCATTCAAGCCTTCATTTTTTTAGTTCTCATCATCGGCGGAAGCTTTATCTTCATCAATAACCTACAGGAAAGCTGGCAAGCTGAACAATTAGCTCGAGTCCAAGCTGAAGAAAATGCTAAAAAACATAAAGAAGCTCTCGACTTGTATCTCAAAGAAAAGAAAGATGGCTTCCTAGTCAAAAGACAATATAGCGAATCCCTTATTAAAGGCTCCCAGCTCTTTAATAGTGCTGACTATGTCAAGAATCCTCAGAAGATGCTCAATGAAGCATTAAAAGGTTTTTCTTATGAACTAGAACAAAAACCTAGAAATAAAAATGCTGAAATCATGATGGGTCTAAGCTTATTTATACTTCAGCGCTATGACGAAGCCCATAAATATCTCTACAAATACCAACAATTAAAACATATCGAGACCGCAGTTGAACACGCATTGAAATATAAATACGACAAGAAGCATAGATGTGCCCCTCTTCAGGTCTTTCATTCGGTAATTAAAGCTCTAAGAGAATATGGGGTCACAGCTCAAGCCACAGCCTTTCGTGCCGTTATTTATGATTTGCGTACTAGGGTAGATCGTGATGGTTACGAAATAATTACTGCTGAACTTTTTAGATTATGGAATCCTCGCTGGCAACAAGATCTTTATGAATACGATAAAAAGACTCAGTCGTTAAAAATTTCTGGCCATGGCTTTGAGTTCGTAAGTTTAAAAGACAAATTTGGGACACAGAGCTTACTCATAGTTCCATTCATTAAACATTTAGATATAAGTCACACCCATGTTAGCGATCTCCAACAACTAGAAAGTAGCTCTTTAGTTTCACTAAATATTTCAAATACTCTAGTAAAAGACCTCAAGGCTTTAAATAGTCTGCCATCTTTAACAAAACTCACTATCAGTCCCAAAGTATTTTCACAAGACATGCTCAATGAACTATCTACAAAAATCAAAATTACTGTTCAATAGTTAGCTTATTCTTTTGGGGTCTTGTAAATTATAGAAATATGAAGAATAAATATATAAATTTCATTCAGACTACGCAGTTAGATTCCTCGCTTTGAGTTTAAGAAAAAATTAAAAAAAATCAAAAACACGTTTAGATCACCTTCTCCACCGTCGGATTAATATGTAAATAACTGAAATTTGAAAATTTTTCCGAAAGGTAATTATGATATCTAAAATAAAAAGCATCAAAGCTTTTACTCTTATGGAACTCTTAGTCGTCGTGGCAATCATTGGCATTCTCGCCTCGCTTCTTCTTCCTTCATTATCATCCGCTAGAAAATCTGCAAAGCAGGCTTCATGTACTAACAACTTGAGACAAATTGGTATTGCCAATTACAACTATCTCGATGACAATGACAGTACATTACCATGGGGCGCATGGAGCAACTCATCTCCGATTATGGGATGGGGCTGGGATGATCTAATCTATCCCTACCTCGGCAAGGGTGAAATGAGCCTCACAGATCAGTACAAATGGTTTTGGACTGAGGAACAAGGTCTCGACACACTTAAGTGCCCCGGAGCTGTATCCCCATATCTTTTAGGAGACAAGCCTACGGGAACTTACATTATGCCCAGAGGTAACAATGGTGCAGCCAATACCAGAATTGCCTATCAAATGAGTGGAAATGCCACAAACCCACCATGGACCCGTAAAATCACTGATATATCCGACGCTCAGGGCACTTTACTACTCACGGAAAATGATAGTATCGGCGGCAATCCCATCCAGGGTCTTGGCCGTGGTGCGACTAATCCTCAAAAACAAATTGACCCTGCCGGAAATGGTTTGCAATTAGTTGCTACTGCTAATTATACTCTCGAAATACACAACAAAATGAAAGTCAATTTTCTTTTAATTGACGGTCATGTAGAAAGTCATTCCCCAACTTCCAAAAATGTTCTTGGCGAAAACGGAACACCCAATAACCCTCTAGGTATGTGGACTGTAAGCGCTGGCGATTAACACAAAGGATCAACATGTTAAAATCAACGACTCTCATCTTCATATTATTTTTAAGTATGAACACTTTTGCTTCAAAAAAGCTCCCTATCTTAAAAAATGTTTATATCACTATGATAAACCCCATCAAAAGTAAACAAAGTGGCACAATTACAACAACAAAAATTGCTGTTCATACTTTATATGAAGGAGATAATTACACAGCTTGCGTAACGCCTTTGAGGCAATTCTATATTTTCCCGAAGTCAAAAAATTCTGACCCTATAAATTTAGGCAGCCCTATGGAACTAGCGATCCACGAACGTTACTTCAAAAACAAAAGACAAGCCATTCGAAGAAAAATCATCTCTCTCGAAGCCAGTGCTCCTTCAAAAAATCCAGAGTCGCTAACCATCACTTCTACGCTTGAAGAAGGTGCAATACATACACTCAATATAATTTTCACCCCCAACAGCATTGAAATCTCTAACAGTGTTCAAGATCCGACTGATTTAAAACCGATGACAATTGCTAGTTCCACCCTGAGAATCCCTTCGGCAACTCTTCAGCATGAGAATATGAATTGGGAAAGTACAAAAAAAGCTTTAGGAAAAAGCAGTTTACAGGTTAAATCCCCAAAAATCATTAAAATCCCCTATACAAAAGACAATCCAAAACTTGGGGTGGGTACAGAGTTTGAACTTAAAAATTATTGGTCTGGACGAAAAATCATGATTGAAACTATAAGAGGAGAAAGAACTCGTCCTGATTTAACTCTTTTGGTTTACGGCAAAATAGCTCCCGCCCTAAACGGTTTTCAGTTCTTACTCAATCCAAACTTGGGCGATAAGATCACCGACTCACAAAACAGCATAAGGAAAAGTGACGTTCTGCATCCTGCGACCATCAAAATCACTATTGATTGACCGCTAATTTTACACACCCATTATTATGAATGGGAAATCAAAATACTAATTAATAAAAAGTAACACCCCCGTCGCAGAGTCAAGGGCCTACAGATCCTAGTGGCTAGTTCGAGAGCTCCACTCCCTCGTGTGTGAAGCACCATTTACTCTACGAGAGTCAATCGTAAAAAATTCATCTTTTTAAAACTTAGGAATAATATGAAAAAAATCATAAGTCTAATTCTCATAAACCTTTCTGTATTTGCCTCTCAGGAAGTTCAAGATTTCTGGAACCAGTACGATCCTCACAAAGCACCACTCAACACCGAAATCATTAAAGAGTGGCAAGAAGGAGAAAATACTTATATGTTGCTACGTTATGACCTAGGACTACTCAAAGGAACTAATAAATCTGCTTCGCCCAAAATAGCCGCATATTATGGCTTCCCGACTCGTCTAAAAGGAAAATCCCCAGGTATTGTCCATATTCATGGAGGTGGACAAAAAGCCAGTCTAAGTCGCGTTAAATCTTGGACTGAACTCGGATATGCCGCAATCAGCATTAACTGGGGTGCAAAAGTTATTGATAAGCCCAATACTCCCAATACAGACTGGGATGGTATTGCTGCGGGTTTTATTCGCCCGGGGATAACAATTGCCGATGATCTGGATCACCATAATACTATTAGCCCTGATAACAATACACTCTATAAAGAGTTTCATTTATTAAATAGTAGCTGGAACCTTATTGCGATGTCGGTAAGAAGAGCTCTCACTTTTCTCGAAAGTCGTCAAGAAGTAGATCCCCATAAATTAGGTATTGAAGGTCACTCTATGGGGGGAAATCCACTGTATTAAGCGCAATTGATCCGCGCGTTAAAGCAGCATCTCCTTCTGTGGGGGGCACAGGATTTCTTAATCAAGATTTATGGGGACTTTCCAATAGTAAACGCTCTATGAAAACAGATGATAATCTCAAGCTATACCAAAAAACTGTTTCTGCGCAATCCTACTGGCCCTACATCACTGCTCCCACGCTATTTCTAGGTGCAAGCAATGACTTCAATTCACCAACAGAACTAATTATAAAGAGCATGAACTTACTTCCTTCTAAAACAACAAGTGCCTTAGCTTTAGCTCCCCACCTCAATCACAGGTTCACTACGGGAACTAATAATGCTCGCTTTTATTGGATGGAATCACATTTGAAAAATGATTTTTTGTTTCCCGCAAACCCCAATGCCGAACTTAAACTCAACAATAAAAACAAGATCCCCTTTTTCTCTGTCACTCTCGACCCCAAATGTAAATACGAAGTAGATCAAGTAAAAATTTATTACGGCTTTTCCCGTGATCCTCGCATTCGTTTTTGGCGTACTGCTAAAGCACGTAAAAACAAAAACACCTACTCGGCTTTTCTCCACATTTATGACCAAAACGAACCTCTTTTTGCCTTTGCCAACGTCACTTACAAAACAGGTAAAACACTTCCAGCTAGACCTGGTGTCCCCACTAGTGACCTACTCACGCTCAGTTCTAATTATTTCTCAATTCACCCTGATGAGCTAAAAAAATCTGGTATTAAAAGCACTTCAAAAAACTATCGAACTCTTGATGATTTCACCAAGGGCATGCAGGATTGGTACATATTGGGAGACAACAACCCTCAGCACTGGTTTATGTCCACTAGAAAAGTGATTGACCCCTCCTTTATGGGCCCTCAAAATGCCACGCTGAGAATCCAGCTTACTCAAGATACCCCAGGAAATTCAATTGCCATTGGTGTTAAAGTCAATACTTGGCAAGGTTACACAGGCAGGAAGCCGGATGAATATGTAAGTTTAGTCGATTTATCCAATAAAGGTAAAAACATCGTTTCCCTCAAAGTAGAAGACTTTATCAATAAGAAAGGGCAGCTGATGAAAAACTGGGATGAATTAACTGAGTTATACTTCACTCCTGCAAATAAAAAGAACCGCAAGTCAAAAAAATGGACTGGAAAAATGCCGAAATTACATAAAATCGAATGGCTAGGTGGACTCAATACAAAACTCCCTTATCCCCACGAAAAACGCAATAACTTAAACAGTAAAGGCAATATAAGTTTTGATGATCAATTTCAGCAAGCCATCGACGATTCTGTACTCCTTGAAAAAAACGATAAAAATCTAAATTAGGTAAAACTATGCGATACTTTATTCTCCTATTACTCTCCCTTCATCTTTGTGCCAACGATCCTTTTCACATACCTAAACAAGACCAAAAGAATCTACGTATTGAACAAGAGCTTGATCTTTCCCTACCAAATATTCTTATTATTGGAGATTCGATCTCTATTGGCTATCACAAAGATCTTGTCACACTCATGAGTGGCAAAGCCAATATCTTTCGCCCAAAAACCAATTGCGGCGACAGTAATAAAGGTCTACAACAGATCGATAAATGGCTCGGAAAATCTAAGTGGGATATCATTCATTTTAATTTTGGTCTTCATGATCTTTGTTACCGTCACCCCGATGCCAAAGTCTATGGCAATCGAGATAAAATCAATGGCACCATTTCCGTCTCGCTAGATCAGTACAAAAAAAATCTTCAGCTCATCATTAATCGTTTAAAGAAAACGAATGCCAAACTAATCTGGGGGAGTACTACTTTTGTTCCCGAAGCAGAAGCTGGACGTTTTCAAAAAGACAACATTCGCTACAATGTAGCTGCCAGTGAAGTCATGTTAGAGAATGACATTCTCATCAATGATCTCTTTACTACCAGTAAAAACTTTCCGGAAAAACTCACGAATAAAGGCGATGTTCACTTTAAACCCAAAGGTTCACAAAAACTGGCTATTCAAGTAGTAAACACTATTAAAACTCTATTACCTACACAGTCTAATAAGGTCCAAGCTTCACAAAAAAAATTTTCCTCGCCCAACGTCATTCTTTTTCTCGTCGATGATCTCGGTTGGAATGATATAGCTTGTTATGGCAGCTCCTTTTATGAAACTCCCAACCTCGATCAATTGGCTAAAGATGGTTTTTTATTTACTGATGCTTATGCCGCTAACCCTGTATGCTCCCCTACTCGTGCCAGCATATTGCTTGGTAAATACCCCAGTCGCGTAGGTCTCAGTAATCATAGTGGCTCTTCGGGCCCCAAAGGTCCTAGTCACAAACTTATTCCTGCGAAAGTAAAAGGTAATATGCCTTTAGAAGACATCACGCTTGCCGAGGCTCTAAAAGAAGCCAATTACACAACAGCTCATATCGGTAAATGGCACCTGCAAGCCCATTACGATACATCACAAGATCATTTCCCTGATAAGCACGGTTTTGATATCAACATAGCGGGTCACCGCATGGGCCAACCAGGGTCCTTTTATTTCCCCTATAAAAGTAAACAGCATCCCAGTACCAATGTCCCTAACATGTCTGATGGCAAAGATGGCGATTACCTTACTGATCAACTCACTAACAAAGCTATTGACTTCATCAAAGATCATAAGGACAAGCCTTTTTTTCTCAATTTCTGGTACTACACTGTCCACACACCTATTATCCCCCGACAAGATCTCAAAAAGAAATATGAGCAAAAAGCTAAAATGCTTGGTTTAGATCTTAAAGCCACTGGTACTCCGGTACTCAAAAGTGTTTCTCGATCGACACAAAATAATCCTAGTTATGCTGCCATGGTTGAGGCCATGGACGAAAATATTGGTCGCGTCCTATCCACGCTAAAGGAACTCAACATAGAGGATGAAACTATTATTATTTTTTGTTCTGATAACGGCGGATTGTCTACGGGTACTGGTCCTAACGCCCCAACATCCTTGCTTCCTCTCAAAGCAGGTAAGGCCTGGGTTTATGAAGGTGGTATTCGTATCCCATTTATCATTAAATGGCCTGGTAATCCTGGAGGAAAGTCGCTTTCTACCCCAGTATGTACAACCGATATTTACCCAACGATCCTTAATATGCTCAAGCTCCCTCTCAAACCAAAACAACATGTGGATGGTGTTTCACTAACTTCAATTATGACCGGCAGTACCAAGGAACTGAAGCGTGAAGCCATCTACATTCACTATCCACACTACCACCACATCAATTCAATGGGCCCTGCTGGCGCTATACGAATGGGCGATTATAAACTCGTGGAATACTACGAAACGGGTGAGGTTGAACTCTATAATTTACACGAGGATATTGGGGAGATGACTAATCTTGTTAGTGAGCAACCCGAGCGCAGCGCTAAAATGCTCAAGAAATTAGAAGAGTGGAGAAAAGAAAGCAATAGCCCAAAACCCGAACTCAACCCCAATTATGAAACCATAAAGGACTATCGAAAACCAAAGTTTCTATGAACTTTGAAGATACATATAGAGTAAGCTATCGACGATTCCGTGCCCCCTTAAAAAATAGGAGACAAATTAAAGTAGGTGAAAACTATGCGCTATTTGATTACACTATTCATATGCTTGAATTTATGGGCTAATGAAAGACCTAATATTATCATTTTTTATGCGGATGACCTAGGCCCAGGTATGCTTTCCTGTTATGGACAGGAATTACTCAAAACTCCCAACATCGATAAACTCGCCAATGAAGGCATGACGTTTAACAAATTCTACGGAAATAATGTCTGCGCTCCCGCTCGAGCCAATCTCTTGACCGGCTTACACGATGGCAATTCCTTCCATGCCAACAAAGGCGCACTTTCAATTCAGCTTCATCGCGGAGATATTTCCAAAGCTGATTACGACAAAGTTCTCAAAAAGACTTATGATCAAAGAAAAGACTTTTCATTCATAGGTCAAATGGCTAAAGCCTCTGGCTACCACACATCCTACTTTGGAAAACTTGGAATGGGTTACTCCGAGAATCATGAGCTCATCAAACTCTATGGTTTTGATCATTACGTAGGACTCTACGACTCCGTCGTTTGCTGGAGTTTTTATCCGGAATTCTACTGGAATAACGGCAAAAAAATTGCTTTAGCAAACAACCCAAAGTTTAATAAAAGCTCTCCTCAATGCCCACTCATTGGCGAGTCGGATATGACCTATACCGAGGATATTTGGCTCAAAGAAGCCTTAAATTATATCGATGAGAAAAAGAATGACCCCTTCTTCATGATCTACTCGACTCAGCTCCCCCACGGCCCTGCATCTATTGCTCCAAAAGATCACGTCTTCAGAAACAAAGAAGGCTGGACTGAAAAAGAGCGCGTCTATGCCTCCATGATTGTTAAAATGGACCAATCTCTTGGTTCTATAATGAACAAACTCAAACAGCATAAAATTGACAAAAATACCCTTGTCATTTTCACTGGAGATAATGGCCATGAACCTTCCTACTATGCTGACCTTCGTCAAAAAAGTAATAATGATAACAAGTTCTGGGATGGCCATCAAAGATCTGAAGATATTTTTAAAGGTTCTCTCGGTAAAAGAGGCATGAAACGTTGGAATTTTGAGGGTGGCCTACGCGTCCCCACTATTGTAAGATGGCCTGGAAAAATTAAAGCCAAGTCAACATCCGACTTAAACGCCACTACCTACGACCTTTTTGCGACCTGCGCAGATATCATGAACTGTCCGAAAGAATATAAAACGGATGGTATATCATTCAAAAATGAACTGCTCGCTAAGCCTCAGCAGCAACACGAATACCTCTATTGGCAAAATAGTACTGGAGCCAGTCGCGACGCATTAATAAAAGGCGATTGGAAATTAATTAATGAAATGGATACTAAAAATAGTGATTTCGAAAATAAGAAGCGACGCTACAAATGGGCATTATACGATATCGAAAACGACCCTTTAGAAACAAACGACCTTGCTGAACAATACCCAGAAACAGTTCAGCTTTTAATAAAACTCATTCCAAGACAGTTATTATTATCAGACAAGTAATTTCCATCCTCACTTACATCTCTGTTTTTTTTGTAATCTTTTGTATCAAAAATAAAAAAGACTTGTTTAATTTTTAGCGAAAGATTTAATGAAAATAGCGAATAAAATTCATAATAACAAATTTACGGAGACAATCATTGAAAAATATCGCATTAAAATGCCTTATGGCCTTATTCATTTTCACGTCCTTGTCACAGGCAGTTGAAAAGAAAAAAATTCTCTTTTTAGCAGGAAACCCCAGCCATAGTAGTGGTGATCATGAGTTTCGTGCTGGTTGCATGATTTTAGCCGACAAGCTAAATAAATCTGGTTTGCCCATAGAAGCAAAAGTTCATTTCTATGGTTGGCCAAAGGATGAAAGTATTTTTGATGGTGTAGATGCTTGTGTTGTCTATGCCGATGCCGGTGGTCGTTTTGGAGAAAAGTATGAATTTCTTAATAATAAAGTAAAAAAAGACGGCATGGGCATCATGTTCATGCACTACGGCGTTCATCCTAGTAAACAGGTCGGCGAAAAATACTTCAAAAACTGGATTGGTGCTTATATGGACAACCACATTTCAGTGAATCCTCACTGGATTGCCGATGTGAAAGCCCTAAGTAAAGAAGATATCTCACGCGGTATTACTCCTTTCACCGCCTATGATGAATTCTACTTCAACATGGATTGGCCCACCAAGGATGAATGCGATTCATGTCGTCCAGTAGCGGTAGCGACCCCTAGCCCCGATCGTATTGTTCGTTATATCAATATGTGGAACCAGCATGGCGAGAAGTGTTTTGGTAAGGAACAAGCTCTCATGTGGTGTCGCGATGCTAAACCCGAAGAAGGCGGCCGTGGCATTGGCTTTGTAGGGGGTCATTATCACCGCAATTGGGCCATCGATGAATTCCGTAAGCTTGTGCTCAACGCCATTATTTGGACGGCGCGCATGGAAGTCCCCAAAGGCGGTGTTCCCGCCGGTAAAGTCACTGAAGCAGATTTGAACAAGAACCTTGATAAGAAAAAGAAACTAAACTACATCAAAGTTCCAACTTCAGAGTTATACGAACAGAAACCCATGGCTCGTCAGCAGTTTGATGAAAATGGCAAGCGTATCCGTGGTGGTAAGCAAAAACCTAAAAAAAAGTAAATCCTAAAAACTGACAAAATGTTAATTATAAAAAGCCAAAGAACTAACAGAGAGCCGTGTAATTAAAGCCTCTGATGAAAAGCGCTCAGAACTTAGGCACTTACGTAAAAGGTCTTAAAACTGTATCTGTTTATGCTGACAATATGATGAAAAAGCCTTTGCCTAGATAAGGCTGAGTCTTGTGGGATTTATTGAGACCGCCGGTAAAGAAACTCCTGTTGACAAAAAGCACCTTATTGATTCTGAATAAGGTGATGAAAATCACACCCATGAAAATTAATAAAGATTCTTTACTTGTAACAAGATATTCTTTTCACAGTTCATTAATTCAAGCTTAAAAAATTCAGTGTCCAAAAATCATTTAGATAAGCGTATCACTACATAAATCTCGATTTTCATAAATAAATAAAAATAGTCAAAAGGAATACATATGCCCTCTTTCAAAAATCTTATTAACTTAACCATCATTGCCATCAGCTCACAAGTCTATGCCGATATTAGTCTCCCTCAAATCATCGATAGCCAAATGATTCTCCAGCGTGATGCCAAAGTTCCTATTTGGGGTTGGGCAGATAAAGGCGAACAAGTTACAGTTCAATTTGCGGGACAAACAAAAACGGCTACGCCAAATGAATCTGGCAAATGGATGATTGACTTAGATCCCATGCCGGCGTCAAACGAAGCTCGTAGTATGATTATAAAAGGCAAAAATACGATTAACCTCAATGATATCCTCGTGGGAGAAGTGTGGCTTGCCTCCGGACAATCCAATATGGAATGGACCTTTAATGGCATAGAAAAAAAGGAATATGAAGCCGCGCTAAAACAAAAAAACAATAATGACATTCGCTTCTTTCACGTCACCCATCATCTCCAAGCTGGAGCGCCAATGGATGATACTATCGGTAGCTGGAAAAAAGCTGAAGAGTTTCTCGCTACACCTCATTCAGTTTCTGCGGTAGCCACTTTCTTTGCGATAAAACTTCAAAAAGAACTTGCTATTCCCATCGCTATTCTGGATTCAAATTGGGGTGGTATGAGAGTCGATTGCTTCATTTCTGAAGAAGGTTATAAAAGTGAAAATCTTCCACTCAGAAAACATGGAGTGGCTCAGCCTAATATTCGCTTACAAAAACTCAAACAAATGCGTGATTCACTTAATCAAACTATTGCACTAGCCGAAAAAGGGATATCAGCTTCATATATTGAAGAGCGCATAAACGGCTGGGCAGATAATATGATTTACAATGCCATGATCGCCCCACTCGCTCCTTATGCCATCAAGGGTGCCATTTGGTACCAGGGCGAATCCAATCGTGGTGATGCAAAATACTTCAAAAAGATGAAAGCACTCTCCTTTGGTTGGTCCAAAGCCTTTCGCGTTAAAGATATCCCACTCATTCAGGTACAAATTGCTCCCTTTGACTACACTCGTGGAAAAAACCCAAAGGATAGCACTCTCTGTGATACTATTTGGAAGGCTCAATACAAAGCCGCTAAAGAACTTAAGGGAATCGAAGTCGTCGCCATACATGATATCAATATCAATATTAAAGATATTCATCCTCGAAGTAAAGAACTTGTGGGTCAGCGTTTAGCCGCGATAGCACTAAAAAATACTTATGGGAAAAACCTTATTGCTCAAGGTCCTCAATTTGCCTCGGCTAAAACCCAAGGACAGAAAGTTATTCTCAGCTTTGATAACATCGACCAAGGGCTGAGTACCAAAGATAATAAAGCTCCTACACATTTTGAACTCTCCAACGATGGCAAGAATTTCATCGCTGCTGAGGCCATCATTCAGGGCAACTCCATTGTCGTTTCTTCCACACAAGTTTCCACTCCGAAGTTTGTCCGCATGGGTTGGAGCGATATTGCCATCCCAAACTTACAAGATAAAAACGGCTGGCCCGTTTTCGCTTTCCCCGCACAGCCAATTAAATAAAACTCTGGGCGCGCAGGCATCCTGCCCGCACTTATCATAAAAGCACTTACAACTGTAAACTGAGCGCTGACGACTTTTTTCTAAGGCACGATAAATCGTGGACTACATACATAAGGAAGGCTCGTAGTACAGGCTTTAGCCTGCGGTTTTTTAAGGCACGATAAATCGTGGATCACCATACAAAGGGCGCCGAGAATTATTCTCGGCGTCCTTTTTTGTCCATGATTGAAATAATTAAAAAAACAATTTCTTGTAACAGCAAAGCTTTTCTGAAGTTTTACATTTTAAGGATTTTTATAAGGTAAGAAAAACAGGAGTTTATTTATGCGTTTCAAATATCAGTCATCATTTAAAAAACAGTATCAGTTCACACTCATTGAACTCTTAGTGGTCATAGCCATAATTGGTATATTAGCATCCCTTCTTTTACCTTCATTAAAGAAAAGTAGAGAGCAGGCTAGAATAGCTGTTTGTACCAGTAATTTGAAGCAAATTAACACAGCGACATTTTTATACATGGATGACAGTGAAGGCTATTTCCCTGCAAGATCACCATGGACCGGTATTGGTTTCGATGATCTTCTTGGAACCTATGACGGACGTGACCTGACTGAAACTCAAATGCTCGCTGGAGGACATATCGGTGCACTAGTTGCGAATCTCCCTGGTGGCGTTGATCATGGTGCACTGTATCGCTGTCCTCTAGATGATCGTGAAAGTCCTGGCTGGATTATAAAAACCTATGATATTTCTGCTTTTTATCATGCTCCTATTTGGAATTATAAAGATCCCGCTCGCAGAGGAGTTTCAGGTATGTTTCATAATGGGACAACACTCTTAGCTGCTTCAAGAAAATTAAATGACCTTAATAATACTAGTGAAGTCATTGCCTATGGAGAAAATTTTGCTCCCTTAGATTTTGATAATAATTGGATTAGACTGAATATGGGTAATTCATGGGAATGGAGCGGTCTTACTGCCACTCTTTTTGAACAGAATGAAGCCGCCCACTCAAATATGAAATTCAATTTCTCTATGGCAGATGGCCATGTGGAAAAAATGAATTATATACAATCCATGGTTCGTTCAGGTGGTGCCATGGCTACTAATGCTGACACATCAGGAAGTGCATGGGATTCAGAGAGATAAAACCACTGCTAGCTCAACATGCCTTTGTCCGCAGCAAAGTAAAAATCTATGACTGATCTATCGCAGCTACTAAAAGAATAAGTCGAAGCTAAATAAGCTTTCACTATGTTTTCGTTTGATATTTGTCGCAAACTAATGTTTTATGTGTTTATCATATTCAAAGCAGTCACGGAAAATCACATGAAACTTAAGTTCATACCCTTCTTACTCTTATCATTCAGCCTCTTTTCTCAAGATCGACCCAAGCCCAATATCGTACTCATGCTCGCCGATGACTTGGGTTGGCAAGATGTGAAATGTTATGATATTGATAAGCCCTCGCCCATGGAAACCCCGAATCTCGACGCTTTAGCAACAAAGGGCGTCAAGTTCTGGCAAGCCTATTCCCCTGCCCCCGTATGTGCTCCTAGCCGCGCGGCGATCCTCAGTGGTCATCACCCTGCCCGTGGTGAAATGACGAGTGTTGCGGGTGGTAAGCCTCCTCATGCTGGTCATCCCAAAAACTCTTTTCAAATCACGCCTTGGTATAGCTCGCGCATGCCCTTGAGTACTTTTAGCTTGGCAGAAGCTCTAAAAGCCGAAGGCTACACGACGGGTCATAGCGGTAAATGGCACATCTCAAAAAATCATTATGCCTACCCACAACCCTTTCATCATGGCTTTGATTACTCGGTACACGAACGCGGTGTTCAGAACAATATGACACCTGATCGTCTTACAGAATTTGCTACTAATGACCCCAAGGACCCCTACCGTTTAGACAAAAATGGCATGCCTTTTGATGCTCCCCAGCATGGTGCCATGACTTTTATTAAAGAAAACCAAGACAAGCCCTTTTTTCTTTACTACGCTACTTGGTTGGTTCATGCGCCCATTGTCATGCGTAGTGAAGCACTGCTCAGAAAGTATGAAAAAAAACTAGGCGTAACACTCACGGATGAACACAAAAAGAGCTGGAAGAAAAAGGGCCAAAGCAATCCTTTTTATTGCGCCATGGTTGAGCAACTCGATTATTACCTAGGACAAATTTTTACACATTTAGAAACGACTGATGATCCCCGCTGGCCCGGCCATAAACTGATCGAAAATACTTACATCATTTTTAGCTCCGATAACGGTGGTATGGAGGGTGGTGGAAATGAAATCTATACCGATAACTTCCCTCTCGACCGCGGTAAAATCTCCACCAAAGAAGGCGGTGTTCGCGTCCCACTCATTATCACGGGTCCGGGTATAGCTAAAAACACAGAGAGTGAGGTCATGGTCAATGGCTTGGACTTTTTTCCCACTATCCTATCGCTCATTGGAGCTAAGAAACCGAAAAATAAGATTTTTGATGGCTGTGACCTAGTCCCCTTATTAAAAACTGATGTCTCCGACCCCACACTGGTTAAAAATACCGCCGGAAAAGTTCGCGACACCATGCTTTGGCATTTTCCTCAATCCGAGAATACGAGCTCAATCCGAGTGGGAGACTATAAATTATTACGACGCTATAATAAAGAAAATTCTCTGGAGCTCTACCGCTTGTATGATTCTTCTAAGCAAACTCAAGTACGCTCTGACATCGAGGAAATGAAAGACATTGCGGTAAAAATGCCCGATAAAGTACGCGAACTAAATGATAAGCTCAGCTTAATAATTAGCGGAATGGGTGGGCGTACACCTTACTTCAATCCCCATTATGTGGGTCCCCTAACCCATAAAAAAAAGGCTCCCGTCATCTTCAACCATAAGCAAGTGGGAAACAAAGTCGAATTCCGTTTTAAAAACAATGGGGCTCAAGTCATCCACGCCGACCTCATTTACACTCAAAAAGGTGGTGATCGCGATGAAGAATGGCAACGCCTTGACGCTGAAATACTCGAAGATAACAAAGTGATTGCCTTTCTCCCCAAACACACGAGTCATTTCTTCCTCAACTTAATTGATGAAAACAATTTCTTAGCCTCCTATCCAGAAATTGATGGTCTCAAAAAAAGAAACGAAAACTTGGGTTTCAGTTCTATGGCCTTAAAAGCTCATTACCCTAAAGCCCATAAAGGAAAGCCCATTAATTTTAGTGAGATATTCACTGATTTAAGCCAGCCAAATAGCCATGTAGATATTCTTCTCAGTGAGGATTTCGAAGCTGATAAACTACCCACGAGTATGAGCTTCACTCAAGGTATTTCTCTCAGCAATATAGCGGCCGCAAGTGGCTCACAAGGCCTAGAGCTTTTCGATAGCAAAAAATTGACTCGTCCTTGGATGCCCCTAACAGATTTTAAAGTTGATACCCCAAAGGACAAAAAATCTGGTCAGCTAAGAATTTCATTCGCTTTAAAACTAGACGAAAAATCACCGGGAATACTCGGCTTTGTCTTGCGAGACCACCGTTCAGGAAAACGTTTATCCCTCGGAGACATTAAAATTGGCGATGACTGTGTAAAAGCCAATGGCTTAACGCTCATGTCCTTTGACCCCGGGATTTGCTATCAGGTGGATTTATCCTTGCAATGGGGCCCTAAACGCAGTCACTTTTATACGCTCTCTGCCACTACTGCCGATGGCCGACATTTAAGTGCGAGTGTCCCCTATGAAAATTATCATTTTAATCTTCCCGACTCCGTCAGTCTCATGGGTCTAGGAGCTCAAGAAAGCCTAATCTACATCGACAACCTCGTCATTCGTCTTGAAGATTGATGACAGTCGTATTCAATTTAACTAGCCACGCAACTTTTAATTAACTCCCACCACAAGGTTCCATCAATGAATTCTTTATTTAAAAAAATCAGCTCTTCACTTTTTATTTCATGCCTGATTGCACTCACTTGCGCTTCCGGGCTTCACGCTGCCGAGCGCCAAGAACTCAGACTGTGGCCCGAGTTCGCTCCCGGAGAAACAAATGATAAGAATGGACCACGCCTTTATCTCTATCAGCCCGAAAAGAAAACTTCCGATTCCATCATGCTTATCTTCCCTGGTGGTGGCTACCATGGTTTAGCTATCGACCATGAGGGCTGGAAAATCGCTGAGTATTTTAATAAACAGGGTGTCACTGCCGCCGTACTTAAATATCGCGTTCCCCGCCGCAAAGGCATGCCCAAACACATGGCGGCATGGCAAGATGCTCAACGTGCCGTACGCATTATTCGTTCAAATGCGACGAAGTGGAATATCAATCCCGAGAAAATTGCTGCCCTCGGCTTCTCAGCCGGCGGTCACCTCACCTTAATGACTTCCACCACTTCACAGACGCCTGCATATAAAGCTATTGATGAACTAGATAAACTTCCTTGCCACGTAAACTTTGCTGTCCCCGTCTACCCTGCTTATGTACTCGAAGATGGCAGTAATGGTCCCAATAAGGGTAAAGGCAATGATTCCACCATTGTCAAAGACTTTAAATTCGATTCAAAAACTCCACCCATGTGTCTCATTCACGGAGATACCGATCAGTATTCTGCCATGGGTTCAGTTGCGATCTATCATAAATTGAGAACTAAACAAATTCCTGCCGAGCTTCATATCTTTGCAAAAGTTGGCCACGGTTTTGGGGCTAATCCCACTCTGAGGCCAAATAATAAGCATATTGGTGATTGGCTCAATCGCAGCTACGAAGCGCTCAAAGTTTTTGGCTTTTAGTACTTAAAAACAATAATGCCTAAGGGCCTTATAAAACTTGTAGCAAAATACCTATAAGCTTTGTTTAGTATCGAAAATCATCAATAGGAATCATTTATGTCTTTTTTTAAATCAAGATCAAAAGCCACTCTACAGACCTTATTTATCTCTTGCTCACTTCTAAGTTTCAATAGCCAAGCAGCCACTCCACTTCCCGAAACACTCGCTCCCCTCAATAATAAGCCCGCACCTCAAAGTTTTGACCAAATGTGGAAAGATTTTGATCCTCGAAAAGAAGCACTCGAAGTGGAAGTCATTAAAGAATGGGAAGAAGATGGTGTTATCTTAAAAATCCTTCGCTACGACATCGGAATTTTCAAAGGACAAAAAGCCAAAATGGCCGCTGTTTATGGCTACCCAAAAGGAGCTAAGAACCTTCCGGGATTACTACAAATTCATGGTGGTGGCCAGTACGCAGATCACCGTGCCGTACTCACTAATGCCAAACGCGGCTATGCTACTTTATCTATTGCTTGGGCGGGACGTATAAGTGCGCCAGATTACAAAGTTAGTCCCCATGAAGTCAAACTCTTTTGGGATAAGAAAACTTCCGATCCCGATTATAAACTCACTACTGACTGGGGCGCCTTGGATGCTTATCATGCTCCAAGTAAACATGGTAAAGATGCTTTCCCTTCTATCCCTACTGCCGATTGGACTTTAGATCCCATCGAATCACCTCGTAATAACTCTTGGTTCCTAATCACTCTCGCTGCTCGCCGAGGATTAACTTTTCTAGAAAAACAGCCTCAAGTCAATGGTGATAAGTTAGGCGTCTATGGTCATTCCATGGGTGGCAAACTCACGGTTGCGACTGCCGCAAGTGATTCACGTATCAAAGCTGCGGCCCCTTCCTGCGGTGGCATTAGCGACCGCTACAACGAAAAAGAACTGCATCGCAATACTGTGGGTGATTCAACACAACTCAAGCAGATAAGTGCTCCCATAGTCTTTCTTAGTCCGTCGAATGATTTTCATGGTCACATCAATAATTTAGTTGACGCCGTAAAGGAAATCAAAACGGATCAATGGCGAGTCATTTGTTCACCTCACGGTAGCCATCAGGAAATCCCCTCTGCAGAAGTCGCAACTCAATTATGGTTTGATCAATACCTTAAAGGATCATTCACTTGGCCCAAAACCCCTGCAACTTCACTCAATTTAGTCAGTCCGTCAGGCAGCCCTACTCTCATTGTGACTCCCGACCAAAGTCGTACTATAGAAGCCGTCGATGTCTATTACTGCCAACAAGGAGACTCCAGCGGTAATCGACAATTACGTTCAAATCGAATAAATCGCTTTTGGCACCATGCACCAGCGCATAAAAAGGAAAATCAATGGCAGGCTTCAATGCCGCTTTATTCCGTGGATAAACCACTATGGGTTTATGCCAACATTAGCTATAAATTAGATACTGCGGTGACCGCTGCGGGCTATTACTATGGAACTTACAAAACTGATACATTCATTGTCTCATCTTTAGTCAAACTAGTCACTCCTAAGGCCTTACAGAAGGCAAATTTAAAAGCACAACTTAAGCCGAGTACTATCATTGAAGACTTTGATACTGATTGGCATCAGGAATGGTTTAGCTATAAGCCTCAAACTTGGCCACGAAAAACTCATAAACTCTATCATCCTGCTTATCAAGCACCTAGCCCTGATGCGGGATTAAAGATTAGAGTCTTCTCGGAAAAAGATAACACCCTGCTTATTGGCATCGATAAATACGTAGCTGAACTCACCTTAAAAGCAGGCCAAGTCAACGAGTTTATCCTCAAGCATAGTGATTTTAAAAACTATGAGGAGCAAGCCCTCAACTCTTGGAAGGGAATTGCCGAGCTCAGACTCAGTGACGCCGAAATCCTACGCTCGAGTAAAAACCGTAGTAAGACTCGTCGCCTTGGCAAATCTTGGCAAGGTAGCGATCCTCAATTCAAAGAACTGACTTGGATTAAATAAAGCCAGTTCTTCAGTACATCTATCAAATATTAAACACTCTTGTTTACTTGAGTAAGTAAACAAGAGTAAAATAAACTGAGACATAAATTATGTTCCGAATCTTTCTTACACTCTGCTGCTTTAGCCTTGTTCATGCCGCCGAATTCCATACTCCTGATACAGATAAAAAAAATCTACGCCAACAAGAGGATTTTGACTCAAAACTCCCCAATGTACTTCTCATTGGTGATTCCATTTCTATTGGCTACCACAAAGATGTAGTCAATAGACTTGCAGGAAAAGCTAATGTAAGTCGTCCCAAAACCAATTGCGGAGATAGCAATAAGGGTGTAAAAAGCATTGATAAATGGCTAGGTAAAACCAATTGGGATGTCATTCATTTTAATTTTGGACTTCACGATCTTTGTTACCGTCATCCCGATGCCAAGGTCTATGGCAAGCGCGATAAAGTTAATGGTACCATTTCAGTTCCTATCGAACAATATCAGAAAAATCTTCAGTTCATTATTAATCGTTTAAAGAAAACAAATGCCAAACTCATTTGGGCAAGCACCACTATTGTTCCCGAAGGTGAAGCCGGTCGTTTTCAAAAAGATAACATTCGCTATAATTCTGCCGCCCGTAAAATTATGCTGGCTAATGGAATTATCATTAATGATCTCTTCACTATAAGTAAAAATCTTCCTGATAAATACTGTAAAAAAGGCGATGTTCACTTCATTTCCGAGGGTTCGAAAATATTGGCCACAAAAGTAGCCAAGGCAATTGAGGCTCAATTGCCAAAAAAAGCCTCTACTCCGAATGTCATACTTTTTCTCATTGATGATTTAGGTTGGAATGATATAGCCTGTTATGGCAGTACTTTTTACGAAACGCCAAATCTTGATCAACTCGCCAAAGAAGGCTTTCTTTTTACCGATGCCTATGCTGCCAATCCTGTCTGCTCCCCCACCCGTGCGAGTATCTTGCTCGGCAAATATCCCAGCCGTGTGGGACTGAGTAACCATAGTGGTTCACCCGGGCCAAAAGGTCCAAGTCACAAGCTTATTCCTGCCGAAGTAAAAGGCAATATGCCTTTAGAGGATATCACCCTTGCTGAAGCGCTTAAAGAAGCAAACTATACCACCGCTCATATAGGTAAATGGCATCTGCAAGCCCATTATGATAAATCACAAAATCATTTCCCCGATAAACATGGTTTTGATATCAATATCGCCGGCCATCGTATGGGCCAACCCGGCTCCTATTATTTTCCTTATAAAAGTAAACCGCACCCTTCCACTAATGTCCCTGGCATGGCTGATGGCAAAGACGGCGATTACCTCACCGATAAACTCACTGATAAAGCCATTGACTTTATCAAAGATCACCAAAACAAGCCTTTCTTTCTCAACTTCTGGTACTACAGCGTTCATACACCGATTATTCCTCGTCAAGATTTAAAGAAAAAATATGAGGCTAAAGCCAACAAGCTCGGGATTCAAAAAAACCTACCCGGTACGCCAGTCTTAAAAAGCTTTGCGCGATCCTCGCAAAATAATC
This sequence comes from Lentisphaera profundi, assembly GCF_028728065.1. Classification (GTDB taxonomy): domain Bacteria; phylum Verrucomicrobiota; class Lentisphaeria; order Lentisphaerales; family Lentisphaeraceae; genus Lentisphaera; species Lentisphaera profundi. The sequence goes on from NZ_CP117812.1 coordinate 1,542,887, forward strand.
CTTCTTACGCCGCTATGGTAGAAGCTATGGACGAAAATATTGGTCGCGTTCTTACCACTCTCAAAGAACTCAAGATTGAAGATCAAACCATTATAATTTTTTGTTCCGATAACGGTGGCTTATCCACGGGTACTGGTGCTAATGCTCCCACATCTCTGCTGCCACTCAAAGCCGGAAAAGCGTGGGTCTATGAAGGAGGAATTCGCATCCCCATGATTATCAAATGGCCCGGAAACAAAGCGGCTGGCAAAAAACTCAATACACCTGTGATCACCACAGATTTGTACCCCACTATTTTAGATATGCTAAAACTTCCCGCTAAGCCCAAACAGCACGTAGATGGTGTATCTCTTACTAGTCTGATGACAGCTAAGAGTGAGTCTCTTAATCGTGAAGCTCTGTATTTTCACTACCCTCACTATCACCACATCAATTCCATGGGACCCGCAGGCGCTATTCGCATGGGTGATTATAAACTGCTGGAAGTTTACGAAACGGGTGAATTGGAACTTTATAATCTAGTAGATGACTTAGCTGAACAAAAAAACCTAATCTCTGAGCAACCAGAACGAGCGGCACAAATGCTTAAAAAACTTCAGCAATGGCGCCTAGAAAGCTCAAGCCCTCTTCCCAAAGCCAACCCTACTTATGAAGCCGAAAAAGATTACCGCATTAAAAATAAATAAGTGATTTACGGTAGGATAATAATTTCAGTATTGGGAAGCCTTTTCTTAAGGTTTTCAAGCTTAAATTGTCCTTGGTGAATATACAGTTTTTCCAAATCCTCAAAACCAGTTAAATTCATGCTGGTACGCACTGCAGAATGACTTATATTTAGTGTCTTCAAAGACATATCTCTCAACTTATAAATATTCGCAATTGCTGTATGTGATATATTAAGATTTCTCAAATCATAATTTTCCAAAGTATTTAATTCAATGATTTTGGTGTAACTCACATCCAGTGATTTCAATGGCTGATTACGAAAACAGATGAAATCTTTAATTTTAGTATGGGACAAATCGGCTGATTGAGCTGGAAAACCCTGTAAAATTAGAGCTGATTGAATCCAATCATTATGGGAAACATCCAGATGTTTATTTTTTCGATCATACTCAAAGTGAATTTTTTGATTTTTAACCTGACTTATGGCTAGTTTTTTATTATGAACAATAATCACACCCTTGCAAAACTCAATCCGCTTAGCAAGCGGCATTTCTGAATACGCGGTGTAATGAACCAGCCCGCCAACGACTTTTGGCTGTTCGTTTTCCATCCCCTGCTTAAACAAAGCAAGAAATTGATCTAAAGACAATGCTAAGACATCATCATCTTTGATTTTCTGAAATTGTTTTGCCAAGTCAAGTAATTCAGGTGCTTCTCCATTTTTTTCAAGTGCCTTAACCGCGGCATTGAACTCTTGGTAGATGATGTGTAAAAGTCCCTTCAAGCCCCACGCTTCTTTTAAACTCGGATCGAGTTCTACTGCACTATCACAAAAGTTCACCGCATCATCAAAATTAAAGGAATTAAAGGCAATTTGAGCACGTTGATAAAAACGTGGGGCAGCATCTTTTCCCATTTTGACATGAAACTCTTTCTCAAGACTTAATTTTTCCGCACGTTGTATGGCATTAATTTTTTCAAGTTTCAAATTATTAATCATAAACCAAGCGGCAAAAATACTGATCAAAACAAGTAAGAGCGAGGCGATACTGATCGATCGATGGCGTTTCACCCATAAGCGCATTAACGTTAATAGAGACGCTTTTTCTGCGCTGGTCGCAAAACCATTGCGGTAACTTAAAATTTCTTTTTGTAACTCGACCACACTTGCATAACGTTCATTAGGATCTTTCGACATAGCTTTCAAGCATACCGCTTCCAAAGGCAAGGGAATACTAGTATCTATTTTTGTGGGTTTTATAAAATCACAGTCAAGCGTTTTCTTCATGATCAACTTAATAGCTGCACCGCTAAACGGTTTTTTGAACGTTAAAATTTTATACAAAACACAGCCTAAAGAGAAAACATCTGTGTAGACACCTTTTTTACTCTTGATCAGACCGGTTTGTTCAGGCGCCATATAGCCCGGCGTTCCTTTGATGAGGCCATCTATCGTAACATTCGTCTCCTTAGGATTGAAAGCATAACAGTCCAGCAACTCTTCGTCGCAGATAGCGGCCATCACCTTTGCAAGGCCCCAATCACAGAGTAAAACATCACCATAATCACTTATTTGGATATTATCTGGCTTAAGATCCAAGTGAAGTACACCCCTAGAGTGGGCATAGGCTATTGCATCACAAACTTTAATGAACACATCTAAGCGATCACTTAAATCGACTAAATAATCTTTCTTATTATTTTTTAAATCACTTAAAATCTGTTCAAGCGAAGATCCCGATATGAACTTCATGGTAAACCAAGGGTGACGGCCTTTTAAACCTAAGTCGTGCATAGGGATGATATTCGGGTGCTGTAAGGCTGCGGTCAGGCGTGCTTCTTTGAGAAAGGCTTCTTTTTGTTGGTCATTGGCATCATTTTTCAAACGAGCCATAGCAACCGTACGACCAGTCTTAAGGTCCTTACATGTTTGAATGACTTTTATTCCACCTTCATCAACGTACTTAAACTCACAGTATCGAGTCTTAATTGACTCAATCATATCGAGTAGCGGCATTTCATCTAATTCATCTAGCTCATCATAAAAGCTTGCAAAATTTTTATCGAAACTCTCTTCTTCTCTATCCATAAGTGAGATTAACTAGCCGCCAAGTTCTTGATTTAAACGTGATATTTCTCTGAGCAAAACTTTTCTGACTCGCGATTTGTAGACGCGTACAGAACTGGCACTCATTTCAAATTTTTCACCAATAAGTTCATTATCCTCTTGCCCCATCGACATTTTAAAAATCTCGCGAGTCCTATCTGAAAATTCATCTTGCACATTTTTCCAAGCCATATTAGAAATATAGCTCTTCCATTCCAATTCCGCGATTCGATGAACTTCCGGTTCCGTGAACATATCTAATGAATGGAGTGTTTCATCATAGTCAATATTCTTGTTATCATTGCGAGTGGATTTCTTTTTGTAAAAATTATACACCGTACTTTTTATAACTAAGCATAACCAAGTGCGAAAAGTACACTCGCCTTCACGATATTCATATTTAGGCAATGACTTCCAAACTTTAATCAGCACGTCTTGTAACAAGTCTTCAGCAATTTGCTTATCAACCCCTAAACCTCGAATAACTACGTATATGTAGCCTTCATAATATTGCGCAAACTCATCCCAAGATTTCTCATCATTCGAATCAATCAGCTTATACAAAAGTGTCTGCCGAGTAACTTGCTTATTATTCATCGAATAGCCTTTTACATTAACTTAGATCAAACTTCATGTCGATAATATAAACTGCATTATTAATAAAATTCTAGCACAAATACTAATTTGATCCTATTAATGAGTAGATGCTTATCATAAATCATTTCTTCTATTGTTAATTCTTGCCTACCTGCCCTTAATAAATCATGTGAATCCTGAGCTCGTAAGCTGATTTTTAAAAAACCTCCTTTGAATTATTTTTCAATGAGGACTTTTTTACGAAAAGCTTACATCATAGGTGGTTTAAATTAAGCTTAGCTAAGTTAGTTTGAACCTAAACAAAATATATTGCCCCTATGACGCTCAAACTCTTCAGCATTTTTTCCTTTATCATTCTAGTTCCTAGTTTGACGATATTTTATTTGGGTTCACGACTGAATGAATCTGAGGAAAGTATGCTGAAAGCCCGCTTTTATAGCCTACAAAATGAGCGCTTACAAAGCATTGAGCAGCAATCTACTGCCATCTTAAAAAAGATTGAAACGGGGCTAATCCCCTTGATTACAAATACCGATATGGATAATAAATCTATTAATGAAACTAGTAGTGCCAGTATCTACATTAATCATTTATTCATTCTAAACCCTAAAGGTAAGGTCATTTACCCTTTACGTTCAAGTGAAGCGATTACGCCACGTGAACTAGATTTTTTAAACCGCAACTCAGATATCCTTTTAAATCCTCAAACTTATCAGCCGAGTAAAGCAGATGCTCACAACGGTTGGTACTCTTGGTACATTAGAAAAAAACTGCATCTGATTTTATGGTCAAAAACGATCGATTCATACACGGTAGGAGTGGAGTTACATCAAGAAAGAATTATTAATGAAATCATTAATAGCATCCCTAAAAACATCAGTAGTAATGACTATCAACTCACTTTGAAAAATGCTGAGCAAAACCTTTATCAATATTCCTCCGAAACTCAATCATTTGACGCTTCCGTAAAAACAGAATTGCCCTACCCCCTGCATTCATACCAATTTGTTTATCAGTTCAATGAACCGAATTTTATTTCTCCTCTCAGAAAATATTTCCTCATGGGTTTCAGCCTCATTATTGCAGGCGCCCTTTCTGGAATATGTTATTTATTTTATCGTGAACAAATTCGCAATATCCGCGAATCGGCTCAGCGCGTCAATTTTGCCAACCAAGTTTCACATGAGTTAAAAACTCCGCTTACCAATATACGCATGTATGCTGAGCTCTTGGAGTTTCAACTCAGTGATGATGACCCCAAAGTCACAAAGCGTCTTAATGTAATTATTAAGGAATCGCATCGTTTAAGTCGCATGATCAATAATGTCCTGAATTTTGCTAAACAGGAAAACGATAGCGTATTCATCAAGACTGAGGAGATCGTCCTCGACCCCCTCTTACAAGAAGTTCTCAATAAATTTGACCTCGCTTTTCGTAAAAAGGAAATCTCTATTAAGCTCCACCTCAATAGCCAGAAAACTATCGAAGCAGATCCCGATTTAATCACGCAAATCATTGGGAACTTACTCAGCAATGTAGAGAAATACGTCCCTCAAAAATCCAATTTAGATATCAGTACTTATCAAGATAATGAACTGACTACTTTAATTATGCAGGATAACGGTCCTGGAATTGCTAAGAAACATAAAGAAAAAATCTTTCAATCATTCTACCGAATTTCTAATCAGCTCTCAGATGGCGTGACGGGTACCGGCATTGGCCTCGCCATTGCTCGCGACTTTGCACGCGCACATCGCGGCGACCTCGAACTCGTCCCCTCCGAGTCGGGAGCCTGCTTTAAACTAACTTTACCCAATGCAAGGAAATAACATTATGAAAGTACTTATTGCCGAAGATGATGTCCTCATACGAGAAGGCTTAATTGATATTTTTGAAGACGAGGGCTACGAAATTGCGGAAGCCGCAAATGGTCGTGAAGCATTAGAACTCTACTCATCTGAAAAGCCCGATTTTATTTGTCTCGATATTATGATGCCCGAAATCAATGGCTATGAAGTTTGTAAGGAAATCCGCAAAACTAATCCTGATATCCCTATTATTTTTTTAAGTGCTAAATCCCAAGAAGAAGATAAGCTTCAGGGCTTTGATTTAGGCGCAGATGATTACATCACCAAGCCCTTTGGCATCAAAGAAGTCATTGCTAGGGTGAGAGCGGTTACACGCCGCTGCCTCAAGAAAAGTTCTACTAGCAATGAATGCTTTAAGATGGCGAAGATCAGTGTAAACCCCAAGGGACTTACTTGTACACGAAATGAAGAAATCATCGAACTTGGTTTGCGCGATATCAAGATCCTTCAATACCTTCACTCTCATGCCAACGAAGCTATTTCTAGACAACAGCTTTTTCAATCCTGCTGGGGCATGGAATTCATGGGCAATACGCGCTCCATCGATCAAAAGATTTCTCAGCTTCGCAAACTAATAGAAGATAACCCTCAAGAACCCAAAATCATTCAAACAGCTCACGGTGTGGGATATATCTACAAAGATTAAGCCCATAAAAGCGATTCAGGGGCATTGTTTATTAGCTGTAAGAGTAATTGGACTGCTTCACTCTCCTGATCATTTTTCTTTTAGATTAAAAATCTTGTAGGTCAATTGATATTTCTTATCGCTAATCTTCTCCGGGTGGAGCAATACTATTTTATTGGGTTTTGCGTAAGAGCGAATCAAGAAGTTTAAGGGCTTCACGACACTCACACTCATTTCATGTCCCTTTACGAGATTTTTTCGTAACTTATATTTTTCTTTAAGCTGATACTTATCGAATTTTTCTCCATGTTTAATAGGATAAAAAACAAGTGAAGCATTTCCTGGTTTAATCCAGAAGCTACTCACTTTCCCCGGCCCATTTTCTCTGAAACGACATTTTATACTGCCATCACAAATATCAATATAGGGATTATTTTGATTAAAGGGATTCTGATCGCTCATTTTTGTTTCTGAGCTCTCAATTGTCCATTTATTTAAATCAAGTATATCTAAATTTCGATGGACTGTATCTAAATCTTTTGTAGCAATTTTCTTGTCACTTGCAATGAGTTCGATAACGGCCTTATCCTTCAAAGTTTGCTCGGATAAATACCACTTCATAGACTTATAATCCCACTGCAATAGATACATCAGTTCTTGCAGTGTACGCAAAGTATTGATATTGAGATCCTTTGTACTTGCACGTACAATCTTCATCAATTCTGGAGTAACCAGGTAAGAACGGTGCGAGGATGCTAACTGGCTTGAATCAATCAATAAGCGCAAGCCATCAATCTCACCTGACATAAATGCCGTTTTTGCTAAAGAATTAACGTAGCGTTCATGAAATGAATTCATTTCAATTGCCTTATGCAAGACTAAAGCTTTTCTTAAAACGAGGCGAAGTTGCTCTTTTTGTTCTTGGCTACTGCTTACTAAATTCTTTCTCAGTTTCTCAAAATTCTGAGCATAATTACTGTTTAATTTTAAACATTGAGCATAAACCTCGGGATATAAATTTTCTATTTTATAATCCAATACCCGCAAGGGTATGAGCAAGACTTCGCCAGCAAATACCCACGCGTTTCTCTGTAGAATGATCGCCGCTTTTTTTGGATTGGCTTTTAAAGCTAAGTCTAAGTATTGAAAATCACGCTGAAAAGCTTCGAGAAAAATAATTTCATTTTCAGCAAGGGCCAGTTTCTCCAAGAGAGTTTCTGTTATAAATTCTTGGCGCCAGGTGCGTTTATCATTATCCAAAATCTTCATTAATGCGGGTATAGCACTCGCACCAAATTTTTTAATAAAATCATTTCCGCCATTTTTCATCACCCAAGATGAACTCAGGCTATCCCTGAAATAGAGTATCTTATATATCTTGTCAAAAAGTTTTCTTTGCTCTGTATTAAGGTGATCTAGACAATTAACTTTTTCACCTTCAGGTGTACGGTCATTAATGGTATATATCCTCTTCACTTTCCATGAGCTCGGTGAATTGTATTGTTGAGGGACGGTTTCCAAATAAAGCAGGCGTTCATGCACTAATTTCTCTACATTGCTCACAAAGCAATAAGCTGGCGCGGTCTTCCATAGTTGCTTTTGCAGTTTTCTGAATGCGCTCAAAGCGACAAAGCTTTCTCCCTGTCGACGCAGAAGCTCCGCTTTCATAAATGATATTCCTACTTCATGACTATATTGCCAGGTTTGATCTCGCTGCTTTTGTTTTGCCAGGTCCTTTATCAATTTATCTGCAAATACAAAATCGCGTTCATCCAACGCATCTTTATAGAGAGAATATAAGCTAGAAGGACGCATTTCTTTACCCTTTTGAGTTGAGCTATATGCACCCTTCTCAAATTGATAAAATTGTACTCGAGATAAAGTTTTTCCTTTCAAACGACTAAGACTTGAAAAATAATATGTATTGCCTTTATTCTTGGAAAGATAAATAAGTTCTTCTGCCCTATCATATTTACCCATCATTGATAATAACTTGGCTTGCTGACTTATATTAAGTCTAGGCACCACTGCTAAAATAGCATTTTCGCGGTTTTTATTTAAATGATAATCAACTCGCACCGTGAGATGACTGACTGCCTTTAAAAAAGTCGAAAAACGCTCGTGTTGCCATTTTTGTTTTTCTGGCATTTTAACTAAGGCTGTGTATAAATCGACATATTGTTCACAAAGTTTGTAAGTCTCTATATTAAATTTTTGTGGGAACATTGGCCAAGTAAGTAATTCTTTTTGCTCTTCCTGAAGGTAGCTCAATTCGATACGTGATTGATGAATATTAACTTTGGGCTTATTCACATGCCAAGCATAGTCATCTGTCCCACCTTTTTTAAAATAATTAATGCCACTTATCACGTAAGGAGTTAAAAACTCTTTTATATAAACTTTACGCCATTGTTGCTTATATGTTTTTAACCATGCTTCTATTTCTGGGCTTGCTGGACGCTTCATCTTCTGATCACAGAGCACTAACATTTCGTAGAGCGAGGCTTGGATATGATCTTTCGTACTTTGATGTTTAAAATCAGCACGATGTAGAAATTTTTCTGATTCCAGAAAAGTACTCTTTGCCTCTTCCCATTTTTGACGTTTAAAATCGTCGAAAGACTGATTATATTTAAATGTAAATTTAGCTTTAATGGGTACATCTTTCTTAATCTTTAGAATATCTTCCATATAGGCCGCATACTTCTTTTCTCTATAGCGTAAATAGCCTTTGCCCATGTGGTAAAAAACATTGCGTGTCACCTCATCATCTTCCATGCGGACTCCATTTAGTCCATGTTTTTGATACAGAAATTGACATTCGTAATAATAAGCTAAATCACTTTTATTTTGAGCAAATAAATCCTGCCACAAGGCCACTTTGAAATTTTCGAATTCCTCTCGAAAGTCATTCACTAAAATGAAAATTTTAACCTCAGGCTCAATCCCGCCCTTAATATCTTCTAATACATCCCTCAATAAATAACGTTTATTTTTATAGACACTCTGCAAATGAGATACTGACGAAAGTGACTTATCCTCACTATTTTCCTCCTTGGACGTATGCCCAGTAAGCAAGGCTGATTTAAGGGCTTCAAAATGAGTTTTTTGTAGTTCCGAGTACGAATGACTCATCAGTAATTTTCCATCACGAGTACGTCTCAATGAAACAATTAATTCATCATTTTCACTTTCGAGATTAATGGCATACGAGCTCGCATATTGTTCTAATTGTGAGATTGCTTTGTGATTATTGACAAATCCCCACTTTTGTAAATCTCCTTCCTGTTCGCTTTTCTCAATACTCTCAGAATCCACAAGTGTAAAACCAGCTTTAAAAAGCACACTATAAAGATCGGCTACTTGCTCACTTGAAACTGACTCAGAAAGCCTAAGGAAAATTCTTTTTTTAGTTTTTAATTGAAGCTGAGAAGCCTTTAGTCCTTCAACTGAAAGAACATTTCTATAGGCTCTGGCTAAGTGATTCAAATCACATTTTTCAAAAAAACTTATCAGCCAATAATAGGGTAATTCAAAACTTGGAGCTCTCTGTGTTAAATAAATAAATTCAACTATTGCTTCAGTTTCCCTATTGCTTTGCATCAACTGCACGGCACGATAGTAATGCATTAAAGTGAGTGCATTTACTCCTCGAAAATAATTGATCTCATCTTTTTTATTAGGATTCTTTTTCTTTATCTGATTTTTCAAGAGTATGCGTGCGATGTGACGCGCCTGACTTTCTACTTCAGAGGCTAAGCTATCTTTATCTTCATAGGATTTTTGGTAAGTATATAATTGAGCTCCATTTCCCCTTTGATGAACTCCTACTTTTAGAAACAAGCCTTTCTTTGACTCCAATATCGTGCCTGTAACAATGAACTCAGCTCCTTTCCACTGACCTTTACGAATATCTGTATTTGCGATCTTCGCATCTGCAATGGAGAGCTCATTTATCATTGAATTTAGCTGATCGCGGTGAACGACCTCGAGCCCCTGCTCCTGTAGATAAAAACTCATTACATCCGCCGCGCCCATAGACCACAAGTCATCTGGATTTTCGGAGCTATGATCAACGAGCACTGTTTGGGCTTGAAGTACATTTATTAAAACTGCACTGATCCCTAAGACATAATAAAAGAATTTCATTTTAATATGAAATTATTTTTTAAGAAATGATTTATTAATAGCAGCCCTGATGGATCTTTTTCGATTGATTCGTTTAAGTCAATGGTACAGAAATTAATTGAGCCTTTGCCATGAGTAATTCTTATGAGGGGTTTTAAGTGTGTGTCTTCTGTGATTTCTACACACTCGACTTGCTGAAGTCCCGAATCAAATTTCCAATAATGACTTAATTTCACGGCTAGTTGATTAAAACCTTTTATCTCTTTTGATAAAAATTCACTGCTGATTAACTCGACTTTAGAGATCTCCCACGATTTAAGATCTAAGAACTGCTTTGATCCACCAAAGAGCCAAACTTCACCACCTTTCTTCGTGTAAGATTTAAGCTCTTCAAGTAATTCATCATAAATAGTGACTTCATAGAGAATAAGTTTTTTTGATTTGACGATTTCAAAGTCATTCACTAATTCAAAATTCACCCTTTGATTTTTTAGAGTTTCTTCATCAATGGATTCAAATTTTTCACTAAGAATCGAAAGCTTCTCATGCTTTAACTGAAAGAGCTTCTCTCCTATTACATAGAATGGCACAATGTATTTTTTTTGACTTTGTGATGACAGCAATTCTAATTGGCCCTTAATCACACTCGCGTCTTTAACTTTGGGCAGATCCCAGTTTATCGTTTGTTCACGCTGTAAATTTAAAGTTCCTTGGGCAATTGTTTTATTCGATAAACTAAGTCGCCATTGAATTGAAGCTTCAGAGAAGATTTTTTCATCCAATTCATAAGTAAACTTTTTCCCACTCCAAAAACTCCGACTCTCATTTTTTAAAACGATCTCCTCCTGAGCTCCGTAAAGTAGTGATACGCTCAGGAAGAGTATTGACCATCTGATCACTTTTCTTTCCAGGTTTCCATCATTTCACTTATAAATTTTACAGCAAGGTTATTGGCACAATTTTGCAGTGCTTCTTTTCCTGCAATCGCTTCGCTGACATCTACGCCCGAGCTGGTTAAACTTTTTATTGCTAAAACTTTTTCATTATTTTTCTGAAGTGCTTTGATTTCTAATCTTGCTTTACACGAGATTAATTCTCCGCGCCTCAAGGCAAATTGACTGATACCTTCACCTAGGATAATAATATCCACATCTTTTAAATCAGCTTTAATTTCTTTTATTCCATCCTCAAATAGATCTGATTTGATTGATGATTTATATTCTTTAACCACAAAGCCCGCTTGTTTCATAATATCCATTAATTCAGTTTGAGCCGCAGGATCAATCACTGCTTGAGCGACATGCTGCTCTTCAATAAATATGGCGACGGTAGGTAGTTCCTGCCCCTTGAATTTTGCTTTTAAAATATCTCTTGGATCTTCAAGCTTAACTACTTTCTGTTTTGAACTTAAATCATCTATCGCCAGCAATAATTTCTCACCGGATTGTTCTGCTAAATCTGAATAATCACCTCGTGCGGATGTTTTCACCATGAAAGTTTTCTTTTCACTTGTTTCCACATCTATAACATTTGTGGTCAAATACATCTTGCTACCAACTGAAAAAAGTTTAGCGGAAATAAAGTATTTCACTCCATAAAGTTTTTGGACTTTCACACGGCTTTCTTCATCCATGAAACCCGCTTCAGAACTCGCTTGTTCTTTTAATAGGTCTTCAAGTTTTTTTCTTTCCACCACTAGTAATTCATCATTCACACTTAGAAAGGCATTCAAAAGCTCTTCAATTTCAGCACCTGCAGAGGAACTGATTTTTTTCGATACTTCAACATTAATAATTGAGACCACAGTTTTTTCTGCGTAGGCAAAAATCAAACTGGGTAACAAGGCCATGAGTATTAATAAGTGCTTCATTTGTACTTTCCTTTTTTGATAGAGTAATCAATAGTAATTCATAATATAAAACTTGTCAGTCATGACTTTGTAAGGCTTTTGTAAAAGCCTTGACATAGCGCTTATTTTATAAAGCATCCGCTAAGTAGAGGGATGAGATCATCATGGCATTATTTAATTCACCAGACTTTATCGCTTGCTTAAGTTCTCTAGGAGTCATTTCTAAGACTTCGATATCTTCGCCTAGGTCCATATTACGCACTGACCCCAGTTGAACATCTTTGGCAAGCACTGTGTAGCACCAGTTATCTTGCATTGAAGGGTTGGGACGCACTTTGCCTAAGAGTTCATAGTCGGAACAAGTTCCACCGCTTTCTTCTTGCAGTTCACGTATGCCCGCTTCCACCACATCTTCACCTTTTTCAATGGCTCCACCGGGAAGTTCTAACTCATATTCTTGACTTCCATGACGGTACTGGCGAATCATGACAACATTACCTTGCTGAGTAAAAGGCACGATTGTTACCCAATCGGGGAAATGAAAAACGTAATAATCCCCCACATGGGAATTCCTTGGATTAACACATTTATTTTTTCGTAATTTCATAAAACCTGCTTCAAAAACAAGCTCTGAACTTTTCTGTTCCCATTTCTGCATAAACAATCCCTATATTTTAATAAAATAAAAATAGCTGAATGACTGGAAAGCGTCAAACTCACAGTTAGTTTGAATCATCAAACAAATGGGGTTTATCATGTCTACAAATGAAATTTTTGATACTTTAGTTAATGCTTCACAAAACTTTTGTGATTGGGCGGAAAATGAACCTACTGATACTGAAAATGAAGCTCGTATTGGCTTACAAAATATGTCACTACTCTATGCGGCCCTCTTAGGTTTAGCTGGACTCGACTTACCTGAAGAAGAAGATTTTCATTCTGAAAAGCGCATTCCTATTGATCAATGGCGCAATGTTTACGATCGCTTTGAAGCTCTCCCTGTAACTTCTTATATTGATGTTATTAATCCCCTACAAGATGATGATGAACTCATTCGAACTGATATCCAAGAAGAGTTAGCTGATATCTATCAAGATGTCGCTGAAGGTTTGGCCCTCTATAAACAGGGCTTTGAGAATGATGGCCTATGGCATTGGCGCCTGACCTTTGAATTCCATTGGGGACGTCGCTTACTCACAGTAATGAATACTCTACACGCTTACTTTGAGGATAAAGCTGATTGGGAAATTTTTTCTTCTCAAAAATAGGACTGCTTATTTAACTTAGAAATAAGAAGAATTTGCGAGTAGCTATATCAGGACAAGACACTGATTCCTGATTCCTGATTCCTGATTCCTGATTCCTGATTCCTGATTCCTGATTCCTGATTCCTGATTCCTGATTCCTGATTCCTGATTCCTGATTCCTGATTCCTGATTCCTGATTCCTGATTCCTGATTCCTGATTCCTGATTCCTGATTCCTGATTCCTGATTCCTGATTCCTGATTCCTGATTCCTGATTCCTGATTCCTGATTCCTGATTCCTGATTCCTGATTCCTGATTCCTGATTCCTGATTCCTGATTCCTGATTCCTGATTCCTGATTCCTGATTCCTGATTAATCCTATCTCGCTCATCGTATATATTGAATTACAAATACGCTATCTTTTATTTTGAATGACATCCTTGATTGGGCCATATTTTTTTTTTAGACAGATAGTGCTCTACTTTATGTTCCCCCGTAAACAGCTTTTTATAGTTAAAATTTAATTTTTTCCCAGTCAAATAATAAAAAATCAATCTTTTTATACAAATACTTGTAAGGAATCATCTTTTTCTCTGAATTGTCTATAGAACATAAAAATTAACGGAGAGACACAATGGTAGCTAACTCACTGGATAACTACTTAAAGCACTTAGGCGATTACGATCTTATTGATAGCGATAGAGAAATTGTACTAGCCAATAAAATTGCACAAGGCGATGAATCTGCAATTCAAGAACTTACTCTAGCCAACCTGCGCTTAGTCGTAACAATTTCTAAACAATATATGAAAAGAGGCGTTGCATTAGCTGAGTTAATTGCTGAAGGCAATCACGGCTTAGTTAAAGCGGCCCAACGCTTCAGACCTGGTCACGGCGCTAAATTCGCTTCTTATGCAGCTTGGTGGATTAAACAAAACATCCGCAGAGCTATCCGCGATAGCCAAAGAATTGTTCGTGTACCAGTACAGTCCTTGCTACGTATGCAAAAAATCAAAAATGCTCGTTTAAAGATTCAGCAAAAAAATGGTAAGGTCAGTGACGACAATGCGGTCGCTAAAGAAGTTGGAATTAGCCCAAGATTAGTTAGATCTACCAGCCTGCACGTTGATACTTCTTCATTCTCGATCAATGAACAAATCAGCCAAGATGGTAAAGCTACTGAAAAGGGTGAGCTCATTCCAGATACTCAAGCTGCAAGTCCACGTGAAGTTATGGAGTTCCATGATGGCTACAAAACTTTGATGGAAATCGTTCGCCAAGAACTTACTGAACGCGAATACAAAATTCTTTCTGCACGTTTCGGCTTGGATGACGGTCATGCTAAAACACTCTCTGAAACGAGTGCATTGGTGAACCTTACTTCCGAACGAGTTCGTCAGCTTCAACAAGAGGCCTTAAGAAAGCTGCGTTGCAAATTAGCTCCTCATGAGCTTCAAGGTTTGATTTATAGATCTGCCGCATAGAGCAAAGATCTTATCTACATTAGCCCCGACACTATTCAGTGCCGGGGCTTTTGTTTGTTAGACTCCATGCTAAATTAATTGAAATTAATTATGGAACTTCAATGAGAACTTTATTTATCGACCCTTTTTCTGGACTTGCTGGCGACATGTTTTCCGCTGCCCTACTCGGCCTACTCGACAAAGACACCCAAAACCAAATATTTTCTCAACTTCCTGATATAGGCTCCTATCAAACTAAGCTTGAACCCACTATAAAAAATGGTATTTCCGCTTATTCATTTAAAGTCTTAGACGAAGCTAGTAATGACTTCGTTGATGACATTCATATTCAACACGATCACTCACACGATCACTCACACGATCACTCACACGATCACTCACACGATCACTCACACGATCACTCACACGATCACTCACACGATCACTCACACGATCACTCACACGATCACTCACACGATCACTCACACGATCACTCACACGATCACTCACACGATCACTCACACGATCACTCACACGATCACTCACACGATCACTCACACGATCACTCACACGATCACTCACACGATCACTCACACGATCACTCACACGATCACTCACACGATCACTCACATGATGAGGCTCGTACACCTAATAAAATTATTGCCACTATCAAAGCTTCCGCAATGCCTGATGGCGCTAAAAAATTAGCTATCGAAGCTTTTACTCATTTAGCAAAAGCTGAAGCTCAAATTCATGGCAAAACTTTTGACACAGTTCACTTCCACGAAGTTGGTGCTATTGATGCTATTGCCGACATCTGTACCGCTTGCTCGGCTTTTTATGCACTCAAGGTAGAGAAGGTACTTTCCTCGCCCGTTGCAGTAGGAAGTGGCACCAGAAAAATGGCTCATGGAATTTTACCGATACCTGCTCCTGCCACTTCACTTTTACTCCAAGGTATCCCCATTTTTGCGGGTCCCGCAAAATTTGAGCTAACAACGCCCACTGGGGCAGCTTTAATAAAAACTTTTTGTCAAGATTTTAGTGGTGATTTTAGTGGCTCAATTAAAAATATTTCCTACGGCGCAGGCAAAAAAACTTTCTCTTCTCATGCCAATGTCTTAAAAGTCATGCTGCTTGAAGAAAGCGGTGTAGAGAATAGGGATTCCGTCAGTGTTTTGACGACAAATATTGATGATATGAATCCTGAAGTTCTTGCTCACTTCTTTGAAACTGCCATGGCTGAAGGCGCTTTAGATCTCTGCGTCATTCCCATACAAATGAAAAAATCTCGTTCGGCCAGTCAATTACAAGTCATTTGTAAGCCCGAAGATACGGATAAATTTGCTCGTTTGATTTTAACTGAAACGAGTAGCTTTGGTCTCAGAATTAGAGAAGAAAAACGAATTATCCTAGAGCGTAAAGAGCAGTCAATCGACAGTCCATGGGGAGCATTAAAAATAAAAGTGGGATATCAAGCTAACAAGGCTATTAAAGCCAGCGCTGAATTCGAAGATATGAAGGCGATCGCTCTGCAACATAAACAGCCACTTATTGAAGTCGATAAGATTTGCCAAGTCTTATGCCAAAACTACTTATCTAGTTTATAGCTTATTCTTATAATCTGAGTAAGAGAACTCTCTTAGCAGTACATTTTCATTGTCTTTATTTCGCAAATAAATAGAGGGGTGACCCACACCATTGAAGAAGCTTGTCTTCACCATGGTGTAGTGACTCATATCATCAAACAAGAGGCGATCACCCACTTGTAGCTCTGCATCAAATGAGTAAATACCAAAGTTATCTCCCGCAAGACAAGACATTCCTCCTAAGCGATAAGTAAAAGCTTTTACGCCGTCCTCTGCCGCCCCTCTGATATCGGGTCGGTAAGGCATTTCTAAAACATCTGGCATGTGACAAGTCGCTGATAAATCGAGTATCACATGTTTAAAACCTGCGGATTCAAAGACTTCTAATACCGTGCACAACAATGATCCCGTATTGATTGCGACTGCTTCTCCTGGTTCTAAATAGACTTGTAGGTCATATTTAGCTTTCAAGTTATTAATGAGCTTAATCAATAAATCTAAATCATAATCGACTTGCGTTATATGATGACCTCCACCCAAGTTCAACCATTTCAAATGAGGTAAAAAACGAGTGAACTTTTCTTCGAAAACCTCAAGAGTACGCGCCAAGGCATCGGCTCCTTTTTGGCAGAGTGTATGCATATGTAAACCCGAAATATTCTCCGGATTCAATTGATCCAAATCGCTAATTCGAGCTCCTAAACGTGAGAATTTCGAGCAGGGATTGTATAAATCCACCTCTGTCTCAGAATGTTCAGGATTAACTCTCAGTCCAATTTCTACATTATTTAATGAGTCTTTATACCGCTCTAATTGCTGTACGGAATTAAAAATAAGATGATCCGATAAATGCGCTATCTGCGTAATTTCCTCTTGTCTAAAGGCAGGGGCATAAGTATGCACTTCTAAGCCAAATTCTTCGCGTGCGAGCTGAGCTTCCCATAGAGATGAGGCGCAACAACCATCTAAATATTCTTTGATCAAAGGAAAGGTTTTGTAAGTGGCAAAGCCCTTCAAAGCTAAAAGAATTTTACAGGAAGTTTGATCCTTCACCTGCTTGAGGATTTTCAGATTCCTTTCCAAGGCTTGTTCATCTATGATATAAGCCGGTGATTTTGGAAAATCATCCAATTGCAAATCTTTAAGATAGGGACGTTTGGGAAATATATCAGAATAATAATTCATTATTATTGGGGAAACCTATAAAAGTTTATCCATTCCATCATTGAGGTAATAAGATTGAATAGCATTTTTCTTTAAAATTAAGTAAGCTTTTCTCGAGCGTTCACCATATTGGCACAAAGTACAGTAGAGTTTTTTTGAATCTAGCTCATTAAGTCTTTGTTTTAATTCGCTCAAGGGAATATGACGCGTTGAGTAAGGCAAAGGAAAGAGTTCTTGCTCCGCATTTTCTCTTATATCAAGAAGTTCAAACTGCTCCCTTTCGTAGATTTCTTTAAACTCATCTATATTTATTGAGGACTTAAGTTCCAATTCACATTTTTCTTGCTGAGTAATCAACGTTTTTATACTCGCGTTTTCTCCACATAAATCACAGCTTTTCGACTTAGACAATTTAAAATTATTAAACTGACTGGTCATCATATCATAAGTGATAAACTTACCTGAAGCACTTTCCCCTACTCCACTAAGAACTTTAAGACATTCCACCGCTTGCATGGTCCCTAAAACTCCTACTAAGGCCCCCAATACTCCTGCTTCTGAACAATTAGCACTCATGTCGGATTCAGGTTTCTGAGGAAACAAACAGCGATAGCAAGGGGATTCTGCAGTCTGATTAAAAACACTAATTTGTCCACTAAAGCGTGAAACAGCTGCAAATATCAAAGGCTTTTTAGCAAAAAAGCTCACGTCATTACATAAGTAACGAGTACTAAAGTTATCGGATCCATCTACCAAGACATCGTGATCTTTCATTAATTCTGGAGCATTTTCTTGATCAAATTCACTCGAGGTTGAATTCACTGTGATATAAGGATTAAGTTGACGCATTTTAGCCGCTAACACTTCAGATTTTGGCAGCCCCAAATCATTAGTTTCAAAGGCGATTTGTCTCTGTAAATTGGAATTTTCAACGAGGTCAAAATCAAGAATAGTAATTCTTCCGACACCTGCCGCTGCTAGATAAAGTCCCACTGGACAACCAAGCCCACCTGCACCAATTAATAGAACTGAGCTTTGCTTCAGTTTAATCTGGGCCTTTTCACCAAAGCCATCTAAAAGTAAATGACGGCTATACCTTAATTTTTCTTCTTCTGTTAGCATGACTTACCTTATTTTATATGAGGCTATTTTACTCTCGTGATTAAAATCAACAAGTAAGTTAATAACTCAATGCGTAAGAAATTATATTCGTAAAAAGACGTATAGCCGATTCTGTATCTAAACCACCAAAGGATTCAGCCCCACCTGCAATCGAGGTACTCAAATCATAAGGAGACATTACTAAAACATAACGTTGCGATAATCGCAAACCTTGAAGAAAATCTTGATCTCCTTTCGCATTACCGATTAACTTTAGTCCCTGTGAGTAAGGCTCTTTATAGAGCACGTGATCATTGGGAATAGCACTCAATTTTTCCTTGGGAAATAATTCAAGTAATAGCTCTTTAATGGAATCACTAAAAGCCTGTTTCGAACAGGTATTTTCACAAAAAATAAAACCTCCATTTTCGAGATAAAACTTTAGGTTAGCTTTTTCAATTTGGCTAAGATCTACTTTTTTTGCACCCGAAAAACAAATAAAGGGATTTTGTTGCATCGCTTTGAGGTCACGTAAGTCCACCTCTTTGGCTTTATTGCGAGAGGGAAAAGTCATCCCTTGCCTAAAGTAAGCTTGCATAAGCTCCAAACCTTGGGCTTTTTTATTTAAGGACTCAACTCCTGAATAGGATAAATAGGCTAATTGCATGCCGTCTTGATCATCGTCTTCATCGACAATGATTTTCTTAGCTTTTTCTTGTTTATCTACTAATAATTGTTTCTTTACTAAACGACCGAGCAAGGGTTTTTCTCGCATCGCAAAACGGGCTAAATTTGCTAAAGTCAGACGATTTATTTTATGTACTTTTTTTGCTTCATACTGAATAGAAAAATCGTCTTTTAATAAAAACACCCGGTGCTTAGAACAATGGGAGCTCAAAACGCGAAGAGGTAAATCACTTGTGCGAAGGTCATAATACATCTGTCTTAATTCATGATCTGTGGAAAGGTATTCAAAAACTGCAGTGGGATAAATCTTACGAATTTCCTGTAGTGCGCCATCACTGAAGGCTCTACTATTTAATGCAGGAGCAATAACAAGCGTGCCACCATCATTGAGGAATTTTTTCAAAACATCATTCTCATCATCAGTCAAACGCGTCACATTATAACCCGACCAATATAAAATCGGAAGCTTGCCAAGAGATGTATTAGCTTCACTTAAATTCACTTGCTCCCAGTCGACTTTTGTACTGAGTAAGTTGGATAAATCTTTCATCATGTTACGACAATCATTTCTTCTCAGATTTGAATTTTTCTTGGCAAAGCTAGGAGAGATTTTCCCCATCAGCAAAGGAGTATTCCCCTTTGCTAAAAAGAGTAAGGGAAAGAATGTCTCACTATGAGTACTAAAACGAAATTGATTGCGAATCATCGATTCGGCACCAAAACGATACCAATCAACACCTGCCAAATAACGACGATCAAAAAAGATGCCAACACGCTCTAAGCCATAACTTGTATAACCATTAGAAAAAATGGATTGCGGTGATGTTTTAAGGTATTGCTCAAGTTTTCCCATGGATTTTTGGATATGCGGATTACTTATATACTTACCTATAAAGCGCGCACCTTTTTTCATTTCTAAGGATTCTTCTAATTCTTCTCCACAAATACTCAGAGATGACAAGCCCGCAGCCGTCATACTGGGCGTTACTGAACGACTAGAGACATAGCCCCATCCACCATCTTTATTTTGCTGATTTATATAATGCTTACGAGATTTTTCGAAAACTTCTACGGGGATTTTTATTCCTGCAGCACGTGCTGCGTTTAAGCCTAACAAAGCAAATTGAGTTACCGAATTATCACCTGGTCCAGTGCCTCCATAATTCCAGGTACCATTCATCGCCTGAGCTTTGATTAAAACTTGGGCTTGTTTACTAATTTCATCTTTGTAACGTACCTTATCCACTTCAGCTAAGAGCATGATATAAACTGATAAGGAATAAATGCGCTTCGGTGGGGCATTTAATAAGGCTTCCAAAGCTTTTTTCATCACCGGGTCATTGGCTTTAACGCCTGCATAGGCCAAGGCTAAGGCGTTCGCCGCCGTGTAACCTTTCGCTTCACTTCCTGTGAATAATCCATTACCTGAACCTATATAGCCATTAGGTTTTTGATTCTCTTTAATCTTGAGAATTAATGCTTGTATTGATTCCCCTAGAACCTGATCACTTACGGCACTTAAAAAATTGATTGTAAAAAAGAGAGTAAATAAAAAACTCTTAAACATTTTGGCACTCCATTTGCTCATGCAAATTAATGTCACTGTGTGGCTTTAGCAAAGTGATTAAGTCAATTCAGCTAAAATCAAAACAAAAAAAGCGACTGAGAATTAACTCAGCCGCTCAAAAATCAGATAATGATTCTTAGAGTTCTACACCTGGGATAGGCTCGCCCTCTGGATCATTATGTTTGTTATCGCCATCTTCATCATCGAGAACGACCGGCTTGTAACCACCTTGAGATTTAAACCACATGGCAATCAAACCAAAACAGATCAACATTACGAGTGGGAATGCCAATGCTGTCGTTTTGAGTGCACCACGACCTGCTTTGTCTACAGCTACACCAAACTCTTTATCAAGTCCCGCAGTACTTGCTGCTGCCGCAGCTGCCGATTGATCAATACCCGTGTAGGTGGCCGAGAAAAAGGTCTTATCTTTCTGAGCTGTTTGATGAATCGCAGGAGAAACTATCTTCACCTCTTTAGCGAGGTTACTATCATAAAAAGCACCCATGATTGGTGTACCGATAATACCTACTGAAAGTAGGCCAATAGCAGAAACTGTATTAAGCGTTAATGCTCCGCCTTTTGGGAAACGCTCAGATACTAAACCAAGAACTGTTGGCCAGTAGAATGTTTGACCAATCGCATAAAGTACAAATGCAGCTAAAACCATGCCACCACTTACTGCGGAAAGCATGAGTAAACCTAACATTGAAAAGACTGAGCTGATCATCAATACAATAGGAGGATTAAAACGATGTAATAAAGTCCCTGCAAAGAAACGGAGGAACATCATAATGAATGCAGACAAAACCAAAGCCCAACCTGCATAAACACCCATCACTGGAGTCATCAACTGCTTGATCCACGCATCAGTACCAAGTTCTGTTGTTGCTAAAGGAATCATAATAAGACAAAGTACGAAAAAGAGCGGTTTACCAAAACCTTTAGTAATAGCACCAAAGATTGCGCCAATAACCACACCAAAACCAAGACTCATCCAAAGAAGGTTGGTAGGTTCAGTTTTTGTCACTAAACGATAGATCTCATAGAATAATAAAGTACTAGCAATGAACGCACCTAAAAAGCCAACTTCTTTAAGCATTTCGAGGTAAGGAACTTTAGCACGTACTCGTTCGTCAACTGGAAATTTAGATTTAAGGAACATGAAACCGTATATAACTACTGGAGCCATCATCCACCAAGAATGTGCACGCCAAGCAACACCACTAGCAGCTTCTGCTACAGGCATACCCGTTGCTGAATCAGCCACACCAAGTATTAGCATAATACCACCACCAATCACCATACCTGCAGGCCATGCTGCGTGAAGAATGTTGAGTTTGGTACTTTTATCATTTGTATACATAGAAGAACAAACTGGATTTATCACCGCTTCAACAATACCATGACCTAGACCTGCACAGAAGCAGCCCCACCATAAAGCATTTGCATCGCCAGCAGTTGCACACATAACAACAGAAATTGCCTGTAAAATAAAGGCACCGTAAATTGAAACTTTATAACCAATTTTATCTACTAAAAAACTGAAAAGGATCATGGTTATAGCAATCGGCCATAATGAAGCACCAAAAATGCCACCCGCTTCCTGACCATCGATACCAAACTCAGTCATCCAGTTACCCATCGTCATAACTCGGAAGGTAAAACCTACCGCACAGGCCATAAGGGCTAAAAACGAAGCCCAAAAAACTGTTGATTTTTCGGATTCACTCAAACCCGACTTACATGTTACATCACTCATTGACACACTCCGTGCTTATTATTAATAAATAGATTTCATTTCTATGATATTCTTTAAAAACTTCTTAAGATAAATTCAAACCAGTATTTATATTGTATAATTACGTCAAATTTAGGTATAAAATACATTTTTGTAATTAACAATATTTTTAAGTCCGCCACAAAATGCTGTAGAAATAGTCAATTGGCTTTAGCTAGCCCAAAGAATTCACTGAAAATTTATAATAAATAATGATCGTTTTAGTACAAAAAGTTTCAGCTAAGATAGTCTAAGTATTAGTGTATTAAATCACTATCTACCCTAAGGATTACGTCATGCAAAACCCTCTAGAATTCACTGTAGAAAATTTATCTACTGAATTGAAAACTTGGTTAGATCTCGACAATCCTGAACATCAATCAAAAATCATCAAAGCTTTATCAGCACTTTATAACGTCAATGGCGGTAGACTTATCATCGGCTTCAGCGATGATAATTGTCGCCCCGACCTTGAGCGCAGACCCGAAGGAGACGTGAGAGAGATCTATTCCATCGACTTTGTACTGCTCTTGCTTCATCGTCATTGCTCATCCGCCTTTCCCGTCACCCTGAATTTCTGGAAAAAAGACGGCTTGGAATACCCAGTTTTTAATGTCGGATCAGGCGTGAAAAAAATCATTGGTATCCGCAAACCTTTAATGATGGGTGATCGCATGCTCATTCAACAGAACGTCGCTTATGCTCGAGCCTTTAAACAAGGGAAATTCGAGACAAAAAAGGCAGAATATGATGAAATGAATTTTATGATGGAAATCTGTATTGATAATCGCGAGGCAAATATTGCACGCTTTATGCGTCGCCATTTTGATGACCTCATGCAACAGTTCACTGCCCTCAGCACTGTTAGTGAAGACATTGACCTCTACAACCCCTTTCAAAACTTCGTTCTCAATTCACGTCAAAGATTCCTTTTCAATGCGGGTCCAAAACTCAACCGTAAATATGGCTACTTAGAGGCTTCTGTAAACCTTAATCATAAGTGCATGGGACAAAACTTAGACGGCCGCTTTTTAGAACGTTTCCTCGGAACAAATCGCAACCTTTCTGGCTGGCCTTTTTGGTTAGATGTACGTGCCGAAGGAAGCACAATTGAACCCTACGATAATTGTTTCGAAGGCTATATCTGTCGACTTTTCAAAGATGATACTTTCCACGAACAAAAGAGTCACCTCGACTTCTGGCGAGCGAGCCCCGAGGGATACTTTTATCATAAACGCGTTTTGAATTCAGATCTCTATTTTCATGAAAAACGATGCATGGATCCCGTCAGTTTGATTACACGCATCTGTGAAATTATCGACGCCTCCATTAACTTCGCCAGAGTTTTTTACATTCCAGATGATAAAAGTGCTAATATTAATATCGTTCTCACTGGAATGAAAGGCCGTACTTTAGAGTCGTGGACTGATTATGACTATCACCTTCCTTTGGGAAGTGCTTGTACGAGTGATCAAATCCACTTAGATATCTGCATCCCCGTACACACATCTTTGAAGACCGTCAGCGTACTAATCTACAACCATATCAGAGAGCTTTTTTCTCACTTTCCTGGCGCCCGCTTGGACAACAAGTTGATCAATGATATCATCCATAAAATCCGTGGCCGCAATTAAGATGAGCCCGCACTCAGCACTTATCTAAACAGCTCGTTTAAAAGGCTGAAAACTTCTTTCTTATGCCATTGGATTTCATACTTTTTATGATAGATTTCTCGAAAATTTTTTAATACTTATTATACGAGAATCATACCATGTCTGAAATCATCAAAGATTACGATCACTTGGCCATCGAGAGCAAATGGCAAAAATACTGGCTCGACAACAAAACTTTCAAAGTTGAAAAAGACGATACTAAACCAAAGTTCTACGCTCTCGACATGTTTCCCTACCCCTCAGGATCGGGTCTCCACGTCGGCCATCCAGAAGGCTACACGGCTTCAGATATAATCTGCCGCTACAAGCGTCAAAAAGGTTTTAACGTTCTTCACCCCATGGGCTGGGATGCTTTTGGACTTCCTGCTGAACAGTACGCTATGAAGACTGGTGTGCATCCTTCTATCACCACCGAGAAAAACGTCAATAACTTCCGTCGTCAGATACAAGAGCTCGGTTTTTCCTATGATTGGGATCGTGAAATCAATACAACAGATGAAAAATACTACAAATGGACGCAATGGATTTTTCTCCAGCTCTATAAAAAGGGGCTCGCTAAAATTGACAATGTCGATGTCAACTGGTGCCCTAGCACACGCACTGTGCTTGCCAATGAAGAAGTCAACAACGGCATGGATGAAAAAGGCAATGCCGTAGAACGTAAGCCGATGAAGCAATGGGTTTTCAAAATCACTGAATATGCTGAGCAACTTCTCGACGGCCTCGATGACCTCGACTGGCCTGAAGGCATCAAAGAAATGCAGCGTAACTGGATTGGCAAATCAATTGGCGCAGAAGTCGACTTCACAGTTGACAAGCACAATGATAAAATCCGCGTTTACACTACTCGTCCAGACACCCTCTTCGGTGCTACTTATATGGTTCTCGCTCCAGAGCACGCGCTCGTTTCCAAAATCACCACAAGTGACCAGAAAGAAGAAATAGACGCTTACGTCACAAGAGCTCGTAATATGTCCGAGCAAGATCGCGCTGAAAACAAAGAAAAAACCGGCGTTCATACTGGCGCTTACGCTATCAACCCAGTGAATGGCGAAAAGTTAGCTATTTGGATTTCTGACTATGTTCTCTCGAGCTACGGAACTGGTGCTATCATGTCGGTCCCTGCTCACGATGAGCGTGACTTCGAATTTGCTCAAGCTTTCGACCTCCCCATCAAATGCATTATCTCTCCAAACCCCAAAGAAGCTAAATACGAGAATGTCGACGTTGACGCCGCGCTCGCTGGAAAAGCTTGCTGGACTGGCAATGGCGAACTCATCAACTCCGCCAACGAAGATGGCCTAGATCTCAATGGCCTCGAAGTTAAAGATTCCAAGCGCCAAGCTACTGATTGGCTCGTTAGCAAAGACCTCGGCGAAGAAAAAACTAATTACCGCCTCCGCGACTGGATTTTCTCACGTCAGCGTTACTGGGGCGAGCCCTTCCCTATCGTGCACATGGAAGATGGCTCTATCAAAACTCTTGAAAACGAACTCCCCGTTCGTCTTCCTCAAATGGAAAACATCCATCCCTCCGAGACAGGTGAATCACCACTTGCCAACGCCACTGAATGGCTTGATTACACATGCCCTGACACAGGCATGAAAGGTCGTCGTGAAACAAACACTATGCCACAATGGGCTGGCTCATGCTGGTACTACCTGCGTTATATAGATGCAGGCAATACCGAAGCTGCTTTCGATCCGGAGATCGAAAAATATTGGATGCCTGTCGACCTCTATATTGGTGGTGCTGAACACGCTGTCCTTCACCTTCTCTACGCACGCTTCTGGCACAAAGTACTCTTCGACCTAGGCATCACCTCGGTCAAAGAACCTTTCCAAAAGCTTTTCAACCAAGGTATGATCCTCGCTGTTTCTTATAAAAACAAAGCTGGCTTCTGGGTTGATACGACTCTCGTCGTGGATGAAAATAAACAGCCTGTTCCTAGCAATATGGAGCTTGATTCTTCACGTAAATATTTCCATAAGGAAACCGGTGAAGAGCTTGAGCAAATGGCCGGAAAAATGTCCAAGTCACTCAACAACGTCGTCAATCCCGATGAAATCGTAAAAGACTTCGGTGCTGATTCACTTCGTCTTTACGAGATGTTTATGGGTGCTCTTGCTGATTCCAAACTCTGGATTACCAGCAGTATTAATGGCATCAACAAATTTCTCACTCGCTGTCACAAACTTGTCGTTAATGAAGATGGTGAACTCAAGTCTACTATCACCGACAATGCTGAACTGAGCAAAGAAGCGCGTCGTACCCTTCACCAAACTATCAAAAAGATTGGCGATGACATCGAAAACTTCGGTTTTAATACGGCCATTTCTCAGATGATGATCTTCATCAATGAATTCAGTAAGCTCAAAACTGTTCCCAAGTCGGCGATTGAAGATTTCGTCACCATTCTTTCACCTTTCGCTCCTCACCTTGCCGAAGAGTTGTGGGAAAAGCTCGGTCACAACGGTACTATCGCTTATGTTCAATGGCCTGAATACAAAGAAGAATACCTCAAACTTAGCGAAGTAGAAATCCTCGTTCAAGTACTTGGTAAGCCAGTGAAAAAAATGATGGTTGCTGCTGATGCAGATGCCAAACAGTTAGAAGAAATAGCTCTTGCTGACGAAGATGTAAAAGCTCGCATCGAAGGTAAGACAGTTCGTAAAATCGTCGCAGTTCCAGGACGCTTAGTGAATATCGTCGCGACCTAAGAGTACTTATCACATAAGTATCACGAGGCCATAAGTTCACACTTATGGCCTTTTCTGTTAAAAAGGAGAGTTTTTTATTTATTTACTGTTACCCATACTCTTCTCCAAGCGTATACAGACTACATATAACCTAAGGGAGTCAGTCATGAAAAAAATATTTCTACTAAGTTTAATCGTATCTTCTAGCCTTTTCGGACATGGTTTTGATGAGTGGTATCAAGATTTAAACGAGAAACAAAAAGCCCTCGTCGGCAAAGAATTTAATTCCGCTGAAAGAACTCAGTGGCATTATATCCCTATAAAAAAACGTAAAGGTTTGTCGATTTCAGAAATGACTCAAGAACAAAGCGATGAAATGTTTCATATCATGGCACATGTTTTTTCTGAACAAGGTATTAAGAAAGTAAAAGCCGTTATTGAAATGGAAAAAATTCTTCGTGAAGTTGAAGGAGAAAAACGCGACCCTAAAAATTTCTATTTCACTTTATTTGGCAAAGTTAATGAGGGTAAATGGGGCTTTAGTTTTGAAGGCCATCATATCTCAGTAAACTTCACTTTTGAAGACAAAAAAATGATTAGTGGTACGCCGCTATTCTTTGGTGCGAACCCCGCAAAAATATTTAAAAACTCTAGCTCTACTCTTCGAGAAGGCGAACGTCCCCTAGCTTTTGCTGAAGACGCTGCTTTTGATATCGTGAAATCTTTCAATGAACAACAAAAAGTCCTTGCTCACAAAGACGAAACTACCATGCGAGACATGAAAGAAGCTAAGAATGCTTTCCCAGGTAAATATGATGACTTTGGTATCCACTGGAAGCAATTGAATCCAGGTCAACAACAAACCTTAGGAAATTTAATTCGTAAAGCCTATCTCGATGACCTCAATAGCCAATATGCTAGTCAGGCATGGAAAGAGATAGAAGACACTAAGGACAGCCTCCGTTTTGCCTATTATGGTGGAGTGGATTTACAGAGCCCACATCATTATAGAATTATTGGCAGTGATTTAGTCATCTTGCTTTTTAATACTCAGAACGGAACGCAAAACACGAAGGTTAATCACGTTCACCAAATCTGGCGCAGTCGTAAAAATGACTTTGGCGGCAAATAATAATATGATTTAGAGGCATGGGGAATTACTATTTCCCATACCCTCTAAGTTCTCTAGAAACAAGTGTCTCTAAACTAGATATAATTCAGCAACTTTATTCTGCATGCCTATCTAAGTCTGAGTAATAAGGGTACTTATCTTTATCCTCACTGGATATATATGAGGACCATCTTTTGTAAAACCAAATCCATTGGTCAGGACGCTTGCGAACAATACTCTCCATGTACTCCAATAGCTTAGCAGAATAAATTTCTTCAGAACCGCACTCTTTATAGTCAAAAGGCAAAGGATTATAAGAAATATAGAAGCCTTTTTTCGTCCTATGACACTCAACCATAAATACATCTGGATCAAATTTCTTAGCAAAAGTTGCTGGACTACGGCTAATCGTGGCATCTAAACTGAAATATTTCGCATAGACTCCACCTTGTTTTATTTTTGTACTCTGATCAACTAGCAAGCCTATCGTTTGCTTGTCTCGTAAACTCTTAATCAATGCTTTAACTGCACCTTTTTCGTGAGTGATTTTAGCTCCCGTAGCAGTTCTTCCTTCGTACATGATTTGTTCGAGAACATTATTTTTTATTTGAGTTGCCACAGAAGTTAATGTTTCATTGGCAATCGTGTAATGACTTTGGCCAATTACTTCCCAGTTGCCCATATGCATTGTGAGTAGAATACAGGGCTTCTTATCTTTATTAGCCGCTCTTCTCTCTTTAAAAAAGCTCATGCTAGCCTCATCCCACTCTATGTATTTTTCCACTTGTTTCTCACGTCCTTTGAACCAAAGAAATTCAATAAATACATTAAATAAACCTCCCATCGACCTAATCGCTATTTCACGAGATTCTTTCGTCTCCATATCAGGAAAGGCTACATCAAGATTGGCATGAATTAATTTTTTGATACTGGGTACTTGGTAGGCCATAAAACCTAAACTCGAACCTACACTTCTCGCCCATTTCAAGGGTAAACATTTAACGACAGCCATTAAACCATAGATAGCCATGATTTCTAAAGGCCCTTGTATCTTCTTTCTTATCTTCTTAATTTTTTTAGCCATAATAATTACACGTGATGATAGGGTGTGCCCTTTTGAATTGATAACATACGATAAAGTTGCTCGACAAAAAAGACTCTAATCATTTCATGAGTGAAAGTCATTTTTGATAAGCTCAACTTATAATCTGCGCGATTGTATTCTTCTTGGCTAAAGCCATAAGCACTACCCACTGCAAAAACTAGTTTTCCCGAGCAGTGGTGTGCAACTTTCTCCAACCAATTAGCTCCTTCTACAGAAGTGAAATCGAGACCTTTTTCATCTAATAAAATGAGGATATCCCTTGAGCTAATAGCTTGGATTATTTTGCTTTCTTTCCGTTTACCTGCTGATATATCAGGCAGTTCTTTATAGGATAAATTCGCATAAGGTTTTAATCTTTTTAAATACTTATCAATCCCTGCTTGGATCCACTTTTCTTTGGTTTTTCCAATAACAAAAAACTCTATTCTTAGCATATAAATAAACTCCAAAATAATCTTCAATAACTCTACATCTAAAGATATATCTTTCTTGTTTATTAATTGATTTTTCTATGATTATTTCACCAAGAAAAGGCTTCAACATTTAAAATGTTATTTTGTGCTGCTCGCAAAGCCATCTATATGCTTTATCACGATCTTTAAATATTTGTAAATCCCACTTCTCTTTACGTGGGATTTTCGCGAGTAACTGAGTACTCAATTCTGAGATACGAGTATAAGAAACCACTGATAAAAAATTTAATTCTTTCAAGTTAAGCAGCTGTAGCTGAGCTTCAAAACTATAGGTGTATGAATGAATTTTATTAACTAACAAAGAAAACGGCGCTCTTAAATTATCTAATAAAAAAGCATGGTACTGATTGATCATATCTAAACTAAGCTCAACACCTTCATTTATGATCACTTCAGCCATATCCTCATGGAGGATTATTATTTTACCAAAATGTAGTTTATGTACCTTCATCGACTTCACCTTAAATAATCTGCTTTCTTAATATATAACTCAAAGCTACTGTACTCAAGAGGGCGATCTTCATATTAAAGGATAATTATTCTACCACAAAGTCGAAATATAAATTGTACTTTTTAATCAATTGACTAAATTATTTAAACTCAAAATAGATATCAAAATATGAATACACTACAAGAAGATTTTCTCAAGCGCCTAGGCAACCACAATCGTCTCGACCTTTTACTTAGTCAATCCATGGGCGTTTACTTTTTCATCAAAGATACCGCAGGCCGTGTTATGATGGCAAATAAACTTACCTACGTACGCTGTGGTTTTAAATCAGAAGATGAAATAATTGGAAAAACTGATTACGACCTTTTTGAATTTGACCTCGCCGATAAGTACCATAAAGATGAGCAGGCCATCATACAAAAAGGAGAAGCCGTTTTTCACATGGCTGAACTAGCTCCTAATAAAGATGGAATTATTGATTGCTACTTCTCCAATAAAATGCCCGTACACGATCTAGAAGGTAATATTATTGGTGTTGCGAGTACGACATCCAGTCATGATTATATGAAGAAAATGCTAGGTGGATATTTAACCATTTCTCCTGCATTGGAATTTGTTAGAGATAACTTCAGAACAAATATAAGTATCCCTGAACTCGCTGAAAGTCTCAATATGACCCAGCGTAAATTTGGTGAAATTTTCAAAGAAGTATTAACCGTCACTCCACAGACTTACATTATAAAAATGCGCATTCACTATGCCTGTGTCGATCTCATTAACACAAAAAAAGCTTTAAAGAAAATTGCTGAAGATGTCGGCTTCTATGACCACAGTACATTTATTCGACAATTCTCTAAGCACGTTGGGATGCTACCTACTAAATATCGTAATTCTCATAAAAAATAGAACTATATACAGATCACTATAAGCCCGAAGTTATTTCGGGCTTTTTTATGCTCAGAATACATGGACTCGGAGAAATAAATACATTTAAGCAAGTGATGAAATAGATTATTTTGCAAAAAAGTACAATTATTCTAACCTAGAATGGCTTGAAATAAGTAATTAGTCACTATATAATCAAAGTAGAATACAACCGTAACCACTAAGGAATCAACTATGCACTTATCACACAACCGTCGCAATTTCATGAAAGGTTCAGCTGCTCTTATGGCATCTTCAGTATCACTAAGCTCTGCACTTGCCGACACAAAACCATCGACAAAGACTCTCAAAGTTGCTCTAATTGGCTGTGGTGGTCGTGGCTCCGGTGCCGCTAGTCAAATCCTTAAAGCAGATAATAATATTGAATTAATTGCCCTCGCAGACGTATTCCCTGATAAAGTTGATGCCGCAAAAAAACGCTTTGCACGCTTAAAAGATAAAGCTCCCATCAAAGATGAATTCTGTTTCTCTGGCTTTGATGCTTATAAAAAAATCATGGAAATCCCCGAAGTCGACATTGTCCTTCTTACCACTCCTCCTCACTTTCGCCCGATGCACATCGAAGCCGCTGTAGATGCAGGCAAGCATGTTTTTGCAGAAAAACCCCTCGCTTGTGATCCTGCAGGACTAAAACGAGCGGCCGAAGCCATTCGTAAATGTGAAGAGAAAGGCCTCTACTTTCTCTGTGGTTTCTGCTACCGTTTTGACGGCGCTAAAGTCGAAACAATGAAGCAAATCAAAGAAGGCATAATCGGAGATATCACTAATATTCAAAGTTCCTATAATGCAGGAGGTCTATGGCACAAAGGTCGTAAAGACACTTGGACTGATATGGAATGGCAAATGCGTAATTGGCTATATTTCACTTGGCTCTCCGGCGATCATATTGTGGAGCAAGCAATCCATGGCATTGATAAAATGCAGTGGCTCACTGGCGATGCTGATATTAAATCAGTCAACAGTATCGGCGGTCGTCAATCAAGAACAGATGCAAAATTCGGGGATATATTCGATCACTTCTCAGTACAATATGAATTCGACAATGGCATCATCGGTAACTTTACTTGTCGCCAACAATCTGGTACCGATCGTTATGTGGGTGATGTCGCTTATGGAACCAAAGGCAAAGTAGACTTTCAGCGCGGACGTATCTACAATCAAAAAGGAGAACAAATCTGGGCCGTAAAAGGTAAATTTGAACAAATGCATCAGCACGAGCAACGAGTTTTAGTTGAACATATTCGAGCGGGGAAATACTTTAATAATGGTAAAGAATCAATCAAAAGCTGTGGCTTAGGAATCTTGGGCCGCATGTCGGGTTATACAGGCAAAAAACTAACTTGGGATAAACTCATGAATTCTAAAGAAGATTTAAGTCCTTCTGCTTATAGTTTTGATACTCCCATTTCTGTTCCGCCAGTTGCCCAACCCGGCATCACTAAATTCGTATAGGTCTGAATATGAAAAAATCATTACTTGTATTTTTATGTACGCTTTTGTCATTTTCACTTTTTTCTGAAGACAAATTACAGATTAAATTCGCCCTGAAATACGGCATGATCAAAACTAAGGCTTCCGTATTAGATAAATTTAAATTAGTTAAAGAACTGGGTTATGATGGCATTGAAGTTAATGGCCCCTCAAATAATCGAGAGGCTTTTAAAGCGGCTAGTGAAGCATCTGGCCTACCTATTCATGGCGTCGTTTGTAGTACACACTGGAAGCTCCAATTATCTGATCCTGACGAATCCATAAGAGCAAAAGGCCTGGAGGGTTTTAAACAGGCTATTCGAGATGCTAAATTCTATGGTGCAAGTTCTGTACTCTTAGTTCCCGCTAAAGTCCGCAAAGGTGTGACTTTCGAAGAATGTTGGGAAAGAAGTATTATCGAAATCAAAAAAGCCTTACCTCTAGCAAAAGAATTAGGCATTAATATTCTTTTAGAGAATGTTTGGAATGATTTCCTTACCACTCCTGAAGACACACTCAAATATATTAATGAGCTCAATTCAGATTTAGTCGGTTCGTATTTTGATATTGGTAACACCGTACGTTACAACCCCCCTGCTTCATGGCCTCCTGTCCTCGGAAATAAAATCATGAAACTTGATGTGAAACCTTATGTAAAACAGCCTAAAGGTCAAAATCTTTACAAAGGCTTTCAAGCTAAAATTGGTCAAGACGATAACGATTGGCCTGCAGTATGCAAAGCTTTAAAAGCGATCAATTATTCGGGCTGGGCAACGGCCGAAGTGGGTGGTGGTGATAAAGAACGCTTAGCAGAAATCCTTGCCAATATGCAAAAAGTTTTCAGCCACTAAAACAGCCGATTGCGAGATTTCATTCATGATACGATTTTTACTTTTTATTTTAGCTATAAGCTCTTTGATTTCCTGCGCTTCAAAGAACACTCATAATAAAGAACTAACAATCGTATCTTATAACATCCGCCATGGCCAAGGCATGGATGGTCTCGTTGATATAAAACGAACGGCAACAGTGCTTGAGCTTCTAGACGCGGATCTCATTGCACTTCAAGAAGTCGATAAATTCTGTCCACGTAGTGGAAACATCCATATTGCAAAAGAGCTTGCTAAGCTATTAGGAATGGAATTCCATTTTGAAAAGTTCATGGATTATCAAGGAGGCGAATATGGCATGGCAGTACTTTCTCGTTTCCCGATTGAAAAAACAATCCGTCATCAACTGCCTAAAGGCACTGAACCACGTTGTGCTCTAGAAATCCAAGTAAAAGTACCTGCAATTAACAATCTGCTATCCTTTATATGTATCCATAATGAGTGGCGTAAGGGCGATGCTCGCAAAGCTCAAGTCAAAACATTACTAGATGCCATTAATCACTATCATCACCCCACTATCTTAGCAGGTGATTTTAATGCTACACCTGATGATCCTTCAATAGCTTTATTAAAAAATACATCTTGGCTGATCATGAATAAATCTGGTGAAAAAACCTATCCTAGTCACAAGCCAGAAAAAGAGATTGATTTCATCATGAGTCGAAACTTAAACGATAAATCCGCTTCTCATTTCGTGGTCAATGAACAAGTAGCATCTGATCACCGGCCCATTGTCGCTGAAATACACTTTGAAAAATAAGACGATTTATTCCAAATTTACTTAAGCTTATGAGCAAGATTCCTTTTTTATTGCGAATTGACTTTATATATTGACTAAATTTATTATAACTGGGAACTCTCTATGAGAAAAACGATTTTATTACTACTACTTGTTTTTTTATCGAGTCCCCTTTTCTCTCAAGACTTAAAATCCTATAGCTTCACTGAAAAAATCATGGCTTGCGACTTCCGCATCCTCATTTATGCTCATAACTCAAATCATGCTGAAGATAGCGCAAACAAAGCTTTTGCCAAAATTTCGGCCATCAATCTCATTTGCAGTGATTACATTACTCAAAGCGAGGTAAGTCAATTATCCACAAGTCATAATACCTGGACTTCCCTTAGTGATGATTTGTGGCGTATACTAAAATATTCACAAGACTTATCTAAGGAAAGCAAAGGCGCTTTTGACATCACCTGTGGTCCCCTTACAGTTCAATGGCGTAAAGCACGTTATCAAAATAAACTTCCCGATCCAAACGCAATTACTCGCTTATTGAAAAGATGTGGCTACCAAAAACTTGAACTCAATCAAGACCATCAATCCGCACGCTTAAATACGCCCTTCATGAAAATAGATTTAGGTGCCATTGCCAAAGGTTATGCCGCCGATCAAGCCATGCTAACCCTTCAGAAAAACGGTATTAAACACGCCATGATCGATGCTTCAGGTGATTTACTTATGAGTGCCCACCCCACGGCTAAATGGAAAGTCTACTTAAAAAATGGCAGTGATCATCAGTCTAAAAACTATATCGAGATAAAGGAAGGTGCCGTTGCCACCTCTGGTAGCTCAATCCAAAACTTGAGTTCCGATAAGAAACTATATTCACATATCATTGATCCACGAACGGGTATGGCCATCACTCATAATAATCAAGTAACGGTTATCTCAACTTCAGCAATCGAAGCAGATGCTCTTGCTTCTACTTTATCCGTATTGCCCGCAGCTCAAGGTTTAAAATTGCTCCAAAACAAACTAAATTGCTCGGCACTCATTCATAATCATGACTCAATCAAAAAATCTAAAAATTTCCCTACACTCTATTAACAAGGACCTTATATGTATCTCAAAAAATTCTTAAGTCTAAATGCTATTGCCATTGCTAGTGCATTTGCTAGTGATTACCAAAAAGATATCAAACCCATTTTTGATAAGCATTGTATTATCTGTCACGGTGCTACTGCAAGTGCCGGAGGCTACCAGCTTCATACAAAATACAAAGCTTTTGCGAAAGGCGCAAATGGTGTTCGCATTGTTCCTGGCAAAGCTGATTTAAGTTCAGTCTACACCATGTGTACACTCGATAAATCAAATCCAAAAACTATGCCTCCCGCTGTCATGCCTCGCTTAAGTCAAAATGAGCTCACTTCCCTAAAAAACTGGATTAATGAAGGCGCTATATGGCCTAATGCCACAAAACAAAAATCAGCATTCGTGAAGACGCTTTCCTCTGCCAGTGGCGAACGAGAAATCACTTCTGCTAGCCAACTTTATAAAGCTCTTAACTTCGATAAAAAAGCGGGACAAGCTCTTACCGCTGATAAGCCCTACACCGTCTACAAAGGTGCTGAATATGAATTCACAATGATGCCCATCCCCGCGGGAAAATACAAACGTGGCTCAGATCAAGGTGACGAGAGTCCCGTCAAAGAAATCGCAATAGCTTCTTTTTGGATGGGAAAGCATGAAGTCACCTGGGCAGAATATGAATCATGGCAATTTGACCTCGATATCGAACGTCGCACAGCAGACAATTTCACCATGAATAATCTCGATAAAAATGCGGATATCGTTTCCCGCCCTACTGGCCCTTACTTAGATATGAGTTTTGGCATGGGCAAAGAAAAACGTCCCGTCATCTGCATGACTCAGTTAGCCGCAAAAGCTTACTGTATGTGGTTAAGTGCCAAGACCGGAGATTTCTATCGTCTGCCTACTGAAGCTGAATGGGAATACGCCTGCCGTGCAG
Source organism: Lentisphaera profundi (assembly GCF_028728065.1). GTDB lineage: Bacteria > Verrucomicrobiota > Lentisphaeria > Lentisphaerales > Lentisphaeraceae > Lentisphaera > Lentisphaera profundi. The sequence goes on from NZ_CP117812.1 coordinate 1,578,897, forward strand.
GAAGTACTAGTGCCTACTCCTTTGGTGATGACGCTTCCAAATTAGGCGATTACGCTTGGTTTGCGGACAACGCAAATGAGTCCTATCAGCCCATTGGACAAAAGAAAGCCAATGCCTGGGGATTACATGACATGCATGGCAATGTTTCTGAATGGGTACTCGATAGCTTCGATCCCGATTTTTACGCCAATTCACCCTCTGAAAACCCTGTGAATCTAGCTCCAGAGACTCCCGAAGACAACCCTTTTGAAGAGACTGAATTCTGGCCTAATAAAATCTATGACCGTATTGTTCGCGGTGGCTCTTACATCAATGATGCCGATGAACTACGCTCAGCAAAGCGTTTTATATCTGAGCCTGATTGGAAAATCCAAGATCCTCAAATCCCCAAATCTGTATGGTATCATACCGATGCAGTTTTTGTCGGCTTCCGCGTCGTACGTGCCGGAACCATCCCCAAACTAGAAGATCTTCACAAATACTGGCCCACTGATGCCGAAATCAAAGCCATCCCAAAACGCGGAGAATAAATCAATCTAATAATCCATTATAAAAATGCTACGGAGCATTTTTGTAATGGATTAAATAGATTTAAAATTCTCAAAAATCAGATACCTAGCTAAACAATTTTACTTTAAATTGTGCGCTTTGTATATCTTTCGTTTAAACGATGTACCGGTATTTTAATATCAAGACATACGCGTAACAACTACCTGAATCCGTGAGCTGGCTTGGGAATAATCTCGTAGAGATTTTATTTTCAGAACTTTACAACTTTTTACAGGAATACCCGTAGGTCTTTTGAAAAAAGTTGTAAGTCAATGAAGGTGAAAGACCAATATGATTAACTTAATGTAGCTCACGGATTCAGGAACTAGTCTAGGCTCCCTTAAACTCCTTAACTTCATTGATAAATCGGTTTCTCTTACAATCCCTAAGAGCTCGGATTTTTATGCCCTTATGCTCTGTACTCAAGCTCCTACAAAAAAAGATAAACTTTACGAGTTTATCTTCAAATTCAAAGGCACTGGCCAAGGACCTGTAACACTTACCCACCAAAATTTTCCATCAGTCTTTGAAACAAAAATACCCTCTACAGATTCGATTGTTAACTTAGGCATCTTACAAAAGTTCGAAGTTAAAAAGCAATGGCAAAAAGCTATCTGTACTTTCAAAGCAAAAGAGAACCCCTCCAAAACTTTGACCGAAGTTTTGATTTTTATGGTGGGGAGTTACCAAGGTGAGTTAAAGATTAAGAACTTATCTCTAAAGGAAATAAATGGCGTCAAATCACCACTCCCTCCCATAGGAACCATAGAAATTAAAAACATTATAATAAACATATAACTCTTGTAACACTCGATTCATAAGCAAGTTAAGTATTGTAATTATTAATAATATCGTGAGGATAAGCCATGAAAAAATTTACATTAATTGAACTACTCGTGGTAGTTGCTATTATTGGAATTCTTGCTTCTTTACTCATGCCTAGCCTTAGTCGAGCCCGAGGCGAAGCACGAGCCGCGGTATGTAAAAATAATCTCAAACAAGCTGGTCTTGCGCTTTATATGTAATGCGAGCGATAATAATGATGCCTTAATGACTAATGTTCATTATAACACGATATCCGATAAATATGTCTTAGGCAATGCTTTAGAAGGCGCCTTGCACGAAGTCAACAATGGTAACTCTGGGTATGTAGAAGAGTACCTTGGTGATTCCGATGATGCTTATTTCTGTCCTGCATCGGATTTATCTGATACCATAGGAGATGACATGGGCCAAATATGGACCACTCGACCTGGAACCTATTCTTATTTTATTCCTTGGCAGTATGGTACCAGAACATATTCTGAAAACTATGCCTTTATCCCCGAAAATGCCGGAGGTGATTCCGCTGTAGGTCTTGGCGAACTTAAGCGGCACCCAATACTCACTGACCCCGTAATGAATCAGTCTGCTTGGTTTGCTGAATGGGATAATAGCACGACCCAAATCCATAAAAAAACTGGCTAGATGCACTCCGACATTCTATGCGGCGACCTCAATCTCTATTTGACATAATAACTGGCAGATCCTTTCCAAGTTGAATCCTATGGCGCTTATGAGAGTTTCTTGACGAACCCTCTTTAAGCCACAAACGGTAAATCGCTCAAGGTTGTGATAGTTCTTCAGCTTTGAAATACCTGCTTCGGAAATTGATCGGATATTTCTCGCAAGTTGGTAGTTTTCACTCTCATAAATATCTTCTCCTAAGAGCTTCTTTCCCTTTGAGCCACTAACACTGACTAATGTCGCCCCTTTTTCGATGGCATCATCTAAATTGGCGGCAGAGCTATATCCGTCATCCACACTGATCATCATTGCGGTCTCGCCCGTCATCTTTTTATTTTCATCAAGGCAATTACTGAAGGCCTTGCTGTCACTAGTATTTCCAGATTCTAGGGTGAATGATGTCAGAAAACCATTGGCACTAAAGGCGAAATTTGGTCGGTAGCCAAATACGGTTTCTCGACCACCCTTTTTAATAAATGCTGCATCATTATCACTCATGCTGTAAATTTTCCGTGCCGTCTTCGTATCGTAGTCCTTAGGAGCCATGTTGAAGCGATGTTCAACCATCAAAACTTTATCTATGAAGCGAGATAGACATTCGTCAATCATCAGAACTTTGGCACTTTCACAGTGTTGTTTAATTTGAGGAAGAGTCTTCTCCAGGCGAATAATAAATTTTCGGCACCTCGGTAAAAGTTCTTGCGTATAAAACTTTTGCCTCATTTTTCTTGCTCCTTTTTTTCCTTTAAGCATAGAGATCTCGAAATCCAGTTTACTCATATAATCACAGTAATTTTGCAGGCGTTTGAGAGGGATCTTTCTGCGCTCAACACAGGGAAGCTGATCATGAACGTCACTGATATTTTTCATCATTTTACAACTAAGGTTCTTTAGTAATTGACTATCGACAGGCCACGCTGAATCGGCCTTAATGGCTGTAGAATCAATAATCACTGCTGAAAAATCATCCAGGCCACACTCCTTAACGCAGTTCAAAATAGCTTGATGAAAAAGATTAAGGGTCTTCTCAGAAAGAGCAGAGACTTGTTCATGAATCGTATTGCGTGAAGGGAAGCTTCCTATGCCCAAGCGCCCAATAAACTGCTGCAAGGAACTATTCTCACATAGCATACTATAGCCTCGTTCACCGTAACAATTATCATAAAAGTGACGGGCTATGAACAACGCCACCACCAATTCAGCTGGGGGGTGTTTTTGGGTAGAGCTGTTTTTAAACTCGCGGTTTCTAGTGGCGGCTCTATCTTTACTCAACTGAAGTTGATCATCTTCAATTGCCTTTTTGATCTCTTGAAATTCAGGACGAAGTATGATTTGCCCCGCAATCTTCAATGGTCCGCATAAAATTCCTATAGTTTGCCGTAATTCCTCGATGAAATATTCGGGAAAAAGAGTATCGTACATTGAAAGTCCCACTTGCTGTTATTGTCGGTGTAAGCTACTACAATATAGGCGATTAAGTGGGATTTTTTATTGGAAATTATAACTTTAAGCTATTTTTTAATAGCACTTGAGAATGATCTGTCGGAGTGCATCTGGCTATAAAATACCTGTACTCATGGATGATCACAGCGTCTGTATGGGCAATGGTGCTCTCTGGGCTGGAAATCAAATTAACTGGGGAGATGGTAGCGCTACTCAGTTTATTTTATCCCTCGATTAATCTACTTCGATGACTTTTACTGTTTTGGGTAAAACATGATAAGCTAAAGGTGAAAACTGCCCTTTGTGGACAATTAATTCTTGTAGATAATTGAGCTTTAACACCGTTTGAATACCTTTGATTTGGGTATGACTTATATTGAGTTTACGAATGGAGAAATCTTCAAGAGGGGTCAAATTACTAACTCCCGTATGGGATAAATTCAAGTCTATCAAATCAGCATTTTCTAAGCTATGCAACTCGTAAATCTCTGTATGAGATACATCCAAATATTTCAGCTTTTGTCCACGAAAACAAATAAAATTCGGAATTTTAGTATTGGAAAAGTCAGCACTCTCTGCGGGAAAATTTTGGAAACACAAAGCAACCTCCAGTTGTAAATTCCCAGACAAATCAAGATGTCGAGATTGCTTATCAAAATAAAATTTTAAGGGTTCCATAGGGTAATTATGTAGAATGACTGCCTCTTTGCAAAAAGCGATGCGTTCTTCTACAGTGAGATCTGAGTAAATTTTATAGTGAATAAGATTCGCAAATTGACGAAAAAGCTGCCGATCTCTCAGGGTCTTTACTAGATTCAAATAATCTTCAGCATTTAAAGGTTTTGAATCATCGTCTTTATACATTGCGTATTCCGCATTCACTTTTGCTAAGGGGCTTTTATCATCTGCTTTTTCAAAAGCTTCTTGGGCGGCTTTAAATTCTTGCCGAATAAAATGGATATTAGCTTTAAGTTTCCAAGCTTCTATTAGAGTTTCATCTAACTCCACCGCACTGCTACAAAAGTTTAAGGCATCATCAAACACATAAGTTTTATAGGACGTTTGTGCTCGTTCAAAAAATTTCGGCGCGGCTCCACGGTTGATACGCATGTGGTATTCTTTTTCAATGCGGAGTTTTTCAGCCACTTCTTTGGCATTGCTTTCGGCTAATTTGAGATTAATAACAAACACAATCAGTAAACTCAATAATAAGCAAAAAGCGATGAGTGAAATAGCACTTAAAGTTCTATTGCGTTTGACCCAGAAATGCAAGGATTTCATCAACGAGGCATTTTCTGCCTCAGTGGTAAAACCATTAATGAAATCTCTTACTTCCCCCTGTAAATCTTTAATTGAAGTATAACGATCTGATATTTTTTTCGAGAGTGCTTTTATACAAACCGCCTCTAATGAATAAGGCACCGTATTCGTCTTCATTCGCGATGGAGGAATAAAATCGGCTTCCACTGTTCTGTGTAAAATTGTTTCTAGGTCTTTGCCTGTAAAAGCTTTCTCATAAGTCAATAAAGTATAGAGTACCGCACCAAGAGAAAATATATCGGTATGCTTACCTTTGCGTTCTTTGATGAGTCCCGTTTGCTCGGGTGCCATATAACCTGGACTGCCCTTCACTACTCCATCTAAAGTCATTTCTTCAAAGTCAGTCTCTGTGGTAGAGCAGACTTCTAAGAGTGGCTCTTCACATTCCGCTGGAATAATATCCGCTAAGCCCCAATCACATAAAACCACATCACCATATTCACTCACACGAATATTGTCAGGTTTTAGATCCAAATGCAATATCCCTTTGGAATGTGCATAAGCTACCGCATCACATACTTTTAAAAAAAGCTCCAGTCTTTCGGCTAAATTATTAAATCGACTTTCTGTTCCAGTTTTTAATTCTTGAACAATTTCTTTAAGTGATTGGCCTTCAATAAACTTCATGGTAAACCATGGTTCATTATTTGTAAGACCTACATCATACACAGGAACTATATTAGGGTGCTGTAAGGCGGCATTTATGCGGGCTTCGCGAATAAAGGTTTCCTTGCGGTCGGAACCTACACTTGGCTTCATAGTTGCCATTGCCACACGACGTCCTGTCCTTTGATCCAAACAAGTTCTTATCTGCTTAAGTCCACCCTCACGATAAAAGTCAAAATCACTGTAGCGCTCTCCACCACGTCTGAGGGCCTCTTCCAAAGGTCTCTCCTCTGGAGTGAATGCCTCTTCAAAAAGCTGGCCAAAATTCTTATTGAACTTATCTTCTTTACGCATCTGAATTAAACTCAGCCGCCCAATTCTTGATTGAGTCTAATGATTTCCTTATGCATGGCTTTACGAACGCGCATTTTGTAGACGCGAACACTACTTTCGGAGACGCCAAATTTCTCAGCCAAAACAGCATTATTCTCTTCATCTAAGGATGCTTCAAACACCTCTTTAGCCAATTTAGGGAATTGCTCCTGGAGATTTTCCCAAGCCAAATTAGAGATGTAAGACTGCCATTCTTTTTCAGCCATCTGATCAATTTCAGAATCTGTGATTAGATCTAAACTCTCTAATAGGCTATCATAGCTCACATTCAAACGGCTATTACGGCTCGATTTAAGTTTAAAAAAACTATAGACTTTATTCCTAATCACGACACATAGCCATGTTCTGAATCGACATTTTTCGCGATCATAACTGTAATTAGGTAAGGCTTTCCATATCTTGAGTAAAATTTCTTGAAGGATATCCTTACTGTCTTCTAGGCCTACACCTAGATTTCTAATGACAACGTAAATATAGCCTTCATAGTAACGAACAAAATCATCCCATGAATGATCATCATCCTGATTTTTTTGCAGTTTCTGCAAAAGGGTAACACGCGTCTGCTGATCATCTGACATATATTGGCCTCTGATTTTCTTTAAAATCGACTCTCGACTCAGAATTTCCACTTTTATCTTCGAGCTACGACCATTATTTCTAACTTAAAACCACTGAAGTCGCGCTTTTTGCTGACTTATATCCACTTCAACTTTGAGATGCTCAAATTCACGAGTATAAACATATCCTGCTTTGATTGCAGGTCCTTTGGGTGGCCCTAAAGCTTTTTTATACTCAGGAAAATCTTTTAACCAAACCTTACTTTTACTGCTACCATCCGGGTTTCTATTCATATCATAACCATCATGAATGTAGACATAGCTATATTTTTCTGCACAAATCAAAAAGAGCGCCATACAGTATTCGAACCTTTCTTGAACTCCATTAAGTGCCTTCACATCCTTACGCGAATCATCAATGCCCAATTTATCTCCAGCTTGCTCTCCAAGCCCAAGGGTCATGGCAATGATTTTCCCCGAACGAGCTGCTTTTTGTACCGCTTCAATGCCCTGGGCTAAATAATCTTCACGGCTCATACCAGCGATAGGTTTCTCGAAATTTTCCAAATACGACCCATCAAAATAATTCATATAACTCAAGCCGCTATCTTTGAAACGCGCTCGAATGATATTGGCAATCATCAATTTATCTTCACCAATTGCTGACTTAGTTTTTTCCATCATCAGACGATAGCCTTCGACAATCTCCTCTTTCTGATCGACACTTAGATCCTTCTTTAAATATTTCGGCTCAAGAACCTTTATATTACCATCGAGAAAAAGTCCGTCAATTGCGGGATTCGCAAGTACTTTTGTGACATTGGTCACCCACCACGAACGAAGATCAGGATTGGCTAAATCGTAAGCTTCCACTGTTTTTCGAACCAGTTTTTTTTCTCCCTTTTGGCCCCGTAAAAAAGGACGCTTAACCAAAGCAAGTTTTTTATCGTCTTCATAAAAAGGGTAATGAACAAATACATTACGATAATAAAGGACTTTAGAGTTGGGACTAAGTTTTTTAATTGCCTCTGCAGCACGGATGCTGCCTTCTTCAGTGCTTTTGTAGCTGCGCATACCCGTTGTTTTCTCTAAGCAAATCAAGGGAAATGTACTAAGGTATTGAATTTCTCTTTCATCAAAAGCTTCAGCTTTACGGACGTGCATATACAAAGGTAAAGTATCCCAAGTAAACTCGGGCATTTTGGATGGCTTATCAATTGGCTCATTTTGAGCTTCATGATTTACTATTCCTTTTGGCTCATTTTGAGCTTCATGATTTACTAGCTCTTGAGGCTTAGAATTAATTTCCTGAGGCGAGTCACATGACGTGTAAATCAAGCATGCTAACACCACCGCAAACTTAAGGATAGTACGCACTATCTACCTCATTTATAGCTTTGACATTCTTCGGGTATTTCACAGTCGCTTTTCCCGTGAGTATTCCTTGTTTTACTAAAAAATCATCCGCCAGTTTTATGGACCAATAGAAAAATGGATTATGGGGGTTACGACCATTACAAAAGCCATGTTTTCCTTTTTTCCCAATATAGAGTTCCGTTTGATTCCCTTCCTCTTTCATAGATTTATGAAAATCCACCATTTCTTCTAGGGGAATTGCCGGATCTTTTCCACCTGCAAATATAATCATCGGAGGTAAATCTTTCACAACATTAGACGTGGGTGAAAGTTCCTTGGCACATTTAAACCAGGGATTATAAAGTATTATAGCTTGGGGTTTCGCGGAAATCGCAAGATCATACTCACTATCATTAACTTTGGGAATCATACCCGTAGACGCAGCTAATTGTCCCCCTGCTGAACCTCCTGCAACGACTACTTTATTCACATCTATTTTTAGTTTTTTGGCATTCTCTCGTAAATAACGTAATGCTGACTTAGCGTCCTTCATGCATTCCAAAGGAACCTCTACATTATCGCGATCTTTAAGTCGATAAGATACCGAGACGGCCACCATACCACGACTCGCCCAATATTTGCAATCAGCATAATGCATATTCGGATCCCCTACTCTCCAGGAACCACCGTGAAAAATCACTATCGTGGGGAAGTTTTTCTCTTGCTTGTAATCACTAGGTAAAAACACCGATAATTTAAGTTCTTTTCCTTCCACTTTTTTATATGTCCAAAACGCATCTGGACTAGGATTATTCACTTTCGCAAATAGGCCTGAAGAAATCAAAAACATCACAAAAAACAATTTATTCATATTCGGTATTTTCCTTGAGAAATTTTATAACTTTAATCATGCCATAAGAGATGAACTTTATAGGTAAAAAGTAATATCTGATAATCATTCAAAAAATACTGTGTTCAAACTTCGATGCAATCACTACTTATATAAAACCGGCTACTAAACCGAAGTCCTAAGTATCTGTATTACGGCTACTACGATTCAGCTAGGCAAAAAAAAGCCGCACTCAAAATTGAGTGCGGCTTAGAAGAATTACTTGTAGGCTTTTAGTTCAAGCGCTTTTAAATTAAAGCCCTTCCAATCACCTTTCTTAGTTTTGAAAACCACTTTTTGGTTTCCAGCTTTATCAAATTCAACGACACCTAAACGCAGAGTTCTCACACGTGGTAAAAGTCCACGTCCAAACATACGCTTCGATGGCATGCGATCACCTGTATCTAAAGCTTGAATCGTCATCGCTGTTTTACCCGCTATAACTTCGAATTCACTATAGTCCGCTTTGTCATCACATGAATAAGTCATTTCCAAAGCGTATTTACCTGGTTTACGGATATTTACATCCCAAGTTGCTTCACTTGTAGGAGTCCATTTCTTGATCATTTCAGCATGCTTCCACTCACCAAATTTCTCCATCCAGCGCAACTGAACAATCTCACAGTCTTTCTGTTCTGAAAATAATGAGAATAAGTTTGCAGGTGTTTCACCATCAAAAGCCAAAGCATGATCAACTTTAAGCTCACCTTCTATTTTCAACTGAACAACTGGAATCATTCCATCAGGCTTCACTCTCGGAATACTGATTACTGTCCAATCACCCTCACGAGTTACTTTGACTTTACCTTTAATATTAAGTAATGCCGCACCAGAAATTTTATTGCTTAAACCTGGAAGATAAATTTTGCCACTTGCTGGCCAATCAAAAACGTGTAGGTAGAGGTTACCATGATTGACTGTAACATCACCCCATGGGAAAGCTTTGTGCCAAGGAGAGGCTTCTGCACCGTAAATTGTTCCGGCATGATTTTTAATCCACTGACCAGCGACGACTAACTCTTCACTTGCACCTTTAGGAATTGAACCATCACCGCGAGGACCAATATTAAGCATATAAGTTCCGCCACGAGCGACAACTGAAATTACATTCTGAGCTATCTGTTCGCCACTTTTCCAGTTTTGATCATACCAAGCATAGGACCATGAATTATTCGTTGTATCAACACATTCCCAAAGGCCACCGACATTCTCTGGTGGAATTTCCATATCACCAAGTGATGAATAATCACCTACGCCATTACCGATACGACTATTAATAAGGCAACGTGGCTGATGTTTTCTAACTAAGTTTACGAGTGCCATCGAATCTTCTTTGGTCATTTTACCCGGAGTATCAAACCATAAAACCGCGAGATCACCATACTGAGTCACTAGCTCTTTAACTTGTGGCTCACATTTCTCTTTAAAATATTTTGCAAAATTAGCTTCTTTAGGCTTAAAATCCCAACCATTACCAAAGGCATCTTTCTCATTCCAGTCTTGGTACTGAGAATAATAGAAACCAAAACCTATACCTTGTTTACGACATTCATCGGCTAATTCTTTCAATGGATCACGACCGAAAGGACTCGCATCTTTGATATTATACTTAGAAGCTTTTGATGCGTACATCGCAAAACCATCGTGATGTTTTGCAGTGATAACAATATATTTCATTCCACTTTGCTTAGCTAAAGTAACCCAAGTCTTCGCATCAAATTTGACAGGATTAAAATCTTTGGCTAAGGCTCTATAATCATCGACTGAAATTCCAGCTAAATGCTTATTCATAATCCATTCGCCAATACCGAAATGAGTCTTACCTTTCCAATCACCCGCTAAACCGGAATAAAGTCCCCAGTGAATGAACATAGCATATTTAGCTTCTTTGAACCAGGCTCCGCGTTCTCCTGCATCCAACTCAAGACGTTCGCCCCATAGTTTGTCCATATCTGTATCGACAATTTCATTGGGTAGCGCATTAGCGACCTGTAAACTCATCATTGCGGTCATCGCAATTTTTGATGTGTATGATAAAAAACGTTTCATAGTTTATCCTAATTTATATTTAATTTTCATGTATCATTAACAAACAATTTATTTTGCCAAGTGTTACATTCAAAGGTGAGAAATCTTTAAAAAAAGTAAAAAAATTCCACAAAGAGCCCTCTCCTCCAAGAAATCTTAGTATTACATTATAAAAACTTAAGTATTTAACTATAGCCTTATCCAATTACTGTAAGGAATGATTTTTAAGTACTCATACTGATTATAAGTCTTAAATAATACGATTCTTAACATATTAAAGAAAGAAACCTGCATATGAATTGGAATGAAGTTAGAAATTTTCTTTTAAATTTAGGCGAAGCTATTGCTGATTATGCCCATAAAAAAATATGTAGTGAAAATTTTAGCTCACTAAGTTCTGTTCACAGCATAAGCAATAGCGATACCATTTATCAGATCGATAGCTATGCCGAAGAAGTCATTGTCAGAGTTCTTGAACAACAAGCCCACAAATTTGGTGGCATTGTCTTAATTGCTGAGGGTATCGGAGAAGACGAAATCACTTCTTATCCGAATAAAAAAGCTTTTGAAGACTGTCAAGTCCGCATCATCATGGATCCCATCGATGGAACTCGCGGCCTCATGTACGACAAACGCTCGGCCTTCTTTCTTGCGGGCGTCGCAAAAAACCTTGGCTCAAATACTAGCTTGACTGATATTTTCACCTCCGTTATGGTCGAGATCCCCACGAGTAAAATGATTTATGGCGATAGTCTAAGTGCGCTTAAAGACGAAGGTCTATCTGGCTACCGTAGAAATATACTCACTCAAGAAAAACAAAATCTTGAACTGGCCCCCTCACAAGAAACTCACCTTCGTGGTGGCTTTGCTCAAATTTCCAGATTTTTTTCTCCAGGTAGAACTGAATTAGCTCAAATTGAAGAAGAACTTATCGACACCCTCTATCCCGATGCTCAAGACGGCGAGATCCTCAATTTTGAAGATCAGTATATCTCCACTGGCGGACAACTTTATGAAATGATCATGGGTAAAGACCGCTTTATTGCCGATATTCGCCCCGCTCTATATAATAGTATGAAACACCTACGCAAAGGCCATGTTTGTCATCCTTATGATATGGCATCATTACTCATTGTCGAAGAAGCCGGTATTATTATTACAGATATCCACGGCCAAACTCTTAATGCTCCAATGAATACCCAAGATCCCATCAATTGGATTGCCTATGCTAACAAAGAAATTCATAAAGAAGTTTCATCCGTATTTCACTGTATTTTAGAAAAACATGGCTTAAAATAAAAACTCCCTCACCCAAGTTCAACAATAACAGGAAGACCCAATGAATCAGAAAGCTATCTACCGCTGTTCCAGAATCAGCTTAGCACTCATTTTCTTATATCATGGAATTGTACCCAAACTCATTTTCAAAAGTGAACAAGAAGTTTTGATGAATAATACCTTCATGCCCTTCCTTGAAAAAAACATGGCTTTAATGAGCTCTGGTATTATGGAAACCATTTACGGTTTTGCACTTCTCATTTTTTTCCACAAAGCCAAACTCGTGTATCCCGCTATATTTTTCACCTTTTTTGCGACCATCGCCATTCTCATTCAAATTCCCAGCTTAATGACTCACGCTTTTAACCCCTTCTCCACTAACCTTGCGGTATGTGCCCTCGCTTACATCTGCTTACTTTCAAAAAAATAGATGAAAAATCGCAAGATTTGTTGAGAATCAGTGAATCCACTTAGTAAGTCTTTATAAACAACTCAAAGGATTGCCATGAAAACAGCCCATTACCTACTTACTTTTTCTTTCTTTATATGCACGACCCTCCTTGGAGCCGACAAACCGAACATTATTATTTTTCTCGTAGATGACATGGGAATGATGGATACCTCCGTACCTTTTATTACAGATAAGAATGGTAAGCCTCAGCTACAAGAACTCAATCAATATTTTCGTACCCCTGCCATGGAAAAACTTGCCTCGCAAGGCATTCGCTTCAATCAATTCTGTGCGCAGAGTGTCTGCTCACCAAGCCGTGCCTCCATTATTAGTGGTCAAAATGCTACACGTCACCAAACTACCACTTGGATCAACCCTTCTTCAAATAACCGAGGGGACTTTGGTCCTAAAGAATGGAATTGGACGGGTATAAAAGCAGGATCTCCCGTTCTACCCAAATTATTCAGTGACGCGGGTTACACTACCATTCATATTGGCAAAGCTCACTTTGGCAACAAACAAGCAGACGCATCAGACCCCACCAAGATTGGTTTCCAGTATAATGTCGGTGGAGATTGCTGGGGACGTCCAAAAAGCTATTATTCTAAAGATCATTACGGCAATCACCCCAAATACAAAACAGGTAAAAAGCCCGTCACTCATAATGTCCCTCATCTAGAAAAATATTACGATACTGGGACTTTCCTAACTGAAGCACTCACACTTGAGACGCTACCACTCATCAAAAAATCAGTCGAGGTAAACAAACCTTTTTTCCTACACATGTCTCACTATGCCTTGCATTCACCTTTTAATTCTGATCCACGCTTTGCAGATAACTATAAAAATAGTGGCAAGGGAAAAAGCGCACAAGCTTTTGCCACTCTTGTAGAAGGCATGGATAAATCACTTGCTGATGTCATGGCCACACTCAATCAACTAGGTATTGCCGAAGACACCCTCATCATTTTCCTTGGTGATAACGGTTCAGATGCTCCACTTGGTGGAACTCATACAACTATTTGTGCTGCCCCTTTAAAAGGTAAAAAAGGAACCCACTACGAAGGTGGCATGCGTATACCCTTTATTGCTGCCTGGGCAAAAGTAAATCCCGAAAATAAATTCCAAAAGGCTTTGCCTATTGCACAGAACGCCATTCAAACACAAATGGCGACCATTATGGATATCTATCCTACTGTTTTGGAAGCCTCTGGCATTGCGAGCCCCGCAAATCATACCGTCGATGGCCGCTCACTCAAAACTCTACTCAGTGGTAAAGAGGATAATACTCACCCAAAAACTTTTCTTATGCATTTCCCCCATAAGCACCGCAGTAGTTATTTCACTACTTACAGAACTCAAGATTGGAAAATTATTTATCACTACAATCCAAAGACTTCGAAGCCTGAAATTGAACTCTATCATTTAAAAGAAGATCCCTACGAAGAAAAAAATCTCGCTTCCACTAATCCGGAAAAACTCAATAGCCTGATCAATGCCATGAACTCACAACTCAAGCAAGAAGGCGCTCTGTTTCCCACAAATAAAAAAGGTGATGAGCTCACGCCCCTCATTCCAAATTTATAAGCTTAGCCTCAAATACACTTAGTCGGGGACTTAGTTCCCCGACTTTTTTTTTCACCCGCCCGCGATGGCAATCGCAACCCGCTGTTAAGCGATACAATCCCCTATCCGCTTTTCATCCGCCCGTGTGGCAACACCTCCCCGCCGGAGTGAGGCGAAATAATATTCCTCCTGTTTTATAGCAGTATGGGGACTCCGTCCCCTTCCCTGCAAGGTGTGCCCACCTTGAGAGGCGATGATTTTATTTTCATCCGCCCGTGTGGCAACACCTCCCCGCCGGAGTGAGGCGGAATAATCCCCCTTTATTTTATAGAATCTTAGGGACTCCGTCCCCTTCCCTGCAAGGTGTGCCCACCTTGAGAGGCGAGTGAAAAATATTAAACACCCTCTTTATTTTATAACAACCTTGGGACTCCGTCCCCTTCCCTGCAAGCTGTGCCCATTTTCAGAGGTGATAAAAAATAAGTGTTTTTTTTTGTCACTATCATTCATCTCACGCTGTTCTTATTGTTACTTAAGATAACTTGAAGATGGAAACACATTATGAACGGCAACAAAAAATTCACTCTCATCGAACTACTCGTGGTTATTGCTATTATTGGTATACTCGCGAGTCTTCTTCTTCCCGCACTCGGTAAAGCTCGTAAAAAAGCTCAATCATCTGTCTGTAAAAGCAATCTCAAGCAGATCACTCTCGCTAACTTGAGCTATGCTTTAGATAATGACAATTTTATGCCCCTAGATATGTCATCTGGCTATTCTAATGCTCAATGGACTGTCAACCTATCGAATAATGGCTATTTAGATTTTGACTATACAAATGATTCAGGCATCTATCGCTGTCCTTCTGCAGCTAGCCTTGACGCCGTATGGCAATCCAATTACGCGATGAATTTCCGCTTCTGTAAATTCACTGATATTAATAATGCCACCACTCCCAATAATACATGGGATGACCTCCTCCCTTTAGTTAGTGATCATCCTTCCGAAACAATGCTTTTTATTGATGGTTATAATAATTTCCGAATTCTCATAAGTACGGATATTACATCTATGAATCTCTATGGTCGGGGTAGTGAAAAAAGTATTGCTCGCCACAATAACCGCGCCAATATGTCATTTATCGATGGCCATATTGAAACCAAAATGGGCACCCACCTACTTTCCAATAATAGTGCCATAGATAAGTTCTGGCGCCCATAAGCGATCTATGAGTATCGTAACCCGCTGTTAAGCGATACAATCACTCACCGCTTTTATAGCAGTATTGGGACTCCGTCCCCTTCCCTGCAAGGTGTGCCCAACTTGAGTGGCGATAAAATATTTATTACCCCCCCCTTTTCATCCGCCCGTGTGGCAGCACCTCCCCGCCGGAGTGAGGCGAAATAATCTCCCTCTTTGTTTTATAGCAGCATTGGGACTCCGTCCCCTTCCCTGCAAGGTGTACCCACCTTGAGTGGCGATAAAATATTTATTAACTCCCCCCCCTTTTCATCCGCCCGTGTGGCAGCACCTCCCCGCCGGAGTGAGGCGAAATAATCTCCCTCCTGTTTTATAGCAGTATTGGGACTCCGTCCCCTTCCCTGCAAGGTGTGCCCACCTTGAGAGGCGATAAAATATTTATTAACCCCTCCCCTTTTTTCATCCGCCCGTGTGGCAACACTTTCGACAAAGAAGTAAGGCGGGCAACAAGAAGCAGCTAGCAGCTAAGCCACAAAGTAGTGCTATCGCTCCAATGAAGCCAAAGTCCTGCATGGGTGGAAAAGGAGAAAAGCAAAATAAGCCAAAGCAAGTGGCTAAAACCAAACTCGTACAGATCATCGGCTTTAATTTTGTCTGAAAGCAATTCGCCAAGGCTGAGTTAGGAGAATGCCCCTGCTCTAATGAATGACGATAATAAGATAAAAAGTGAATCGCATCATCCACCACAATACCCAAAATAATCGCCCCACTCATCACCGTCACTGAATTAAGGGTGATATCGCCTAAATACATCACTAATACTAAGCTACATAAAGCACTGAGTGCGGTCACAAAAGCATAGAATGCTAAGGCGAGATTTCTCCAAATGATTAATAACAAAATCAACATGCTGACTAGGCTTAGTCCCAAGCTATTCATCTGACTTTTTAGGATCTCTTGATCGGATTTCAGGATAGATTGCAAACCATTGGGCACCACCACTTCTAGCCCTGGGGGCAGATCCTTTTTTGCCAGCTCGACAAACTGCTCGGCAATCTCCAGGAATTCTACCGAGGTCACATCATCTGTTCGCAGAATAAACAAAGTCTCGGTCAAGTCTTCATTTTGCAGAAAATCTTTAAAGGGAAAAGCTTGGCTATTGATAATTAAATTGTAGGTAAACAAAGCATTCTCAGGAGGAAAAACATTGCCATGAGATAGACTATCGCCAAGAAAGAGTTGGTGAATTGTCGTGTAAAACTGCGAGTAGGTATAGGCATTATGCACTCCGGGAATTTCCATCGCTCGATTGCGTAAATCATGAAGGTATTTCACGTTCTCATATTTTTGAATCCCAGCTTTTTCTTTCGCAATTACCTTGAGCTGAAAGACATTTAAGCCTCCAAAATGGTCATTCACTAACTCCAAGGATTCACGGGTTTCACTTTTGGGGGTCAAAAATTCCCTTGCCCGCATATCCGTTTCAATCTTCGAATAAGAAAAGAAACTCGCCGTTATAAAAATCATTGCTAATATATAAATGGGATGACGCCATGAGCTAAGTTTTTGACTCAAGGGATGAGTCAAATTTTCTTTCCCATCCCAATCAGCTAGGCTTTGTTCATCTTCTGCAGACGATCTCGATAAAACATATAAAGGAAGGAAACTCAAACAAAATACAGTGAGTAAATACTGCAGCCCTAATTGTCCTAAAACTCTAAGTACATCCACTTCACTCCAGAGTAAACTTCCAAAGCCAATCAAAGAAGTTAAGAGTGCAATACAGGAGGGCTTAAAAACTCGTTTAAAGGCGTACTTCCAAGGGTTCTTTGATACTTTCTCTCCCTGCTGAAAAACAGCGAAATAGTGCACTAAAAAAGTTAATTGCAGTGATAGTACTAAGGGAATCAAAATACATGTATAGACATTTAGATCATAATTATTAAGAGCAAAAATCATTGGGCAAAGCAATAAGCCCCCCAGTTCAAGCACCACCATCCAGGCAAGTATTTTAAATGATTTAAAACTCAGTAAAATGATGATAATGATCAGCACTAAGCCCGCTAATAAAACTTGAGTCACAAAATCCTGTGTCAGACTTAAGAACTCCGCACTGAGTATGGGCTCACTCAGAAAGTGAATTTCGACACCTTCTTGCTCAAATCCCTCTACCGCATGCTTCACATCTTTCCATAAACTCACTTTATCTTCGATGCTTAAAGCCTCGTTTTTGAGACGTGCAAGCACCATTGTATACTGACCATCAGCCGAAATCATGAGATCTCGCGTCATCGGGTAATGAGTGATAAATTCTTTGAGTTCAGCCCATTGCTCAGGGCTTTTTTCCTTTAGATCAAGAAAAACTTCTAGGCGGATATTTTTACGGATATCAAAGCTATTGCCCCGCTTTACAGGACGAGCCGCATGGGTCAAACTACGGATATCTTCTAATTGTGGCAGGCTTTTTAGCTTTTCACTAATCGCATGGAGCTTGCGAACTCCGCTATCGGAAAAGAGTTCGTCAATTTTACATAAAGCCAAAACCACCGTGCGGTCTTTGAAGGCCTTATCCACTTTCTCATAAGTACCACGACTACGGTGATCAGTCCCCATAATTTCATTTACGGAACTATCGAGACTGAGTTTATTTGCAGAGAACCAAGCTCCTGCGAGCATCGCAAAAGCTAAAAAAATCCCTGCAATACGCAATTTCATTTAGAGCAGGCGAGTATTCCCATCAGCAAAGTCAACATACTTTTTCTTGTAGAGTGCACCTAAAGCTTTTTTAAATACTTTACGGCTCACACCAAACTCACCTTGGACAGTCTCTGCCGATGATTTAGAATCATAAGGCATCACACCATCAGATTCTTTAAGGTATTTGATGATGAACAACTCTAAATCATCTTGAACCGCTTCATGAAGAGGAAATAAGGTTACATCTAGCTTGCCATCATTACGGATTGCTTTCACAAAGACATTGAGGATATCGCCTTTTTCAGGGAGCTCAGTAAAGTCACTATCAAAGATCATGGCGTGATACTTATTATCGACAACCATGCGCCATCCCAGCTCATGCTGCTCATAAATAATACCTTTGAAAGGATTACCCACTTCTATATCGGAAACATCATTTTTTAATTGATTACGTACTTTACCAGTAGCGATTACACGCTGACTCACGTCATCATATTTCAGGTAAACAAAAGCTTTTTGACCCACTTGAAAGGGATAGGGTTGATGAGAAAAAGGAACAAATAAATCTTTCGGTAAACCCCAGTCTAAGAACGCACCAAAGTCATTGATATCTATAACATCTAGGAAAGCACATTCACCGACAATAGCCAAAGGCGTCTCTGTAGTTGCAATGATTCTATCTTCCGAGTCAGTATAAATGAAGACTTCAATATCGTCTCCCTCAGTTAAACCTTCTGGACAATAGCGCTTTGGAATTAAAACATCTTGTCCTGACTCCAAATTGCCCAAGTAAGCTCCAAAATCTACTAAACGCAACACTCTTAACGTATTATAACTACCAATATCAATCATATCTATTCACTTATTATTATATTTATACTCTACACTAATGCAGACGCTTACTTAGCAAAATCATTTACTCGCAATAAGCTCTAAAAAGTCCTTACCATAACGTGCGGCTCTATAATCACCCACGCCTTTAATTTTTCGAAAGCCATCTAAATCAACAGGTTTCCCATCTTCCAAAGCTTTTAGTGCGGCATTGCTCAAGACTAACCAAGGTTCGACATCATCGCGTTTTGCTAATTCATTTCGCAACTGACGCAGCTCTTCGTATAAATCCCCGCCCTCAATTTTTTGTTTTCTCTGAATCGCTTCTATCGCACGCGAAGGCTCGCGTTTGATTCTTTTCTTTTTACTAGGAACCATGAGTTCTAAAGCTTTGGGTCTTTCGATAAATTCGCTGCCCATAGTAGTGATCTTCAGAACGGGGTACTTATCCTTGGTGCGTTTCACCAAGCCCTTACCTTCTAAACTCTGAAGTAATTCACGAATATGAGATTGATCCATCATATCTAAACAGCCGTAGTGATCCGAATCTTTTAAACGGCTTCCCACTATCGAAGCATCGCGACTTCCGGTCACTAACATTGCTATTTTAGATAAGCCTAAATAACCACTAAAGTTCTCGACGGCTTCCATTAAGCGTAAAACTTGTTTTGTTTCGACTTCACTTAAACGACGGTATTCGCCTCCAGTTCCCGATGCGGGCTGACAACGATCGCAGGTACCACAACGCCAGCTTGAATCATCGGCACCAAAATACTTAATCAAATAATCTTGACGGCAATCACGGGTTTGAACATAGGAAATCATTTCGTCTAAGCGTTCGACTTCTGAATCACGTCTCTTTTTCAAACCTGAAAAATCTATATCTAGCGCGCCATCAGATAAAACTTCGAAACTTCTACCCGAAAAGGGCGGTTCCCAGAGAACTTGATCACCCTTCAAGGCATTCACAACTCGCTTCACTTGTTCGGGTTTCAAACCCGTTATAGAGCACATCTGATAATAGGAAATCTCGATCATCGCACCATTCATCATGGTATCGCCATGACGCTCTAAAAAGCGGTGAATAAAAATAGCACGCTGAGTCTTGGGAGTAGGAAAATCTGCGAGCAGCTGCTCGCGACTTTTGGCAAAACCCATTTTTCCCGTGTTTTCTTGGCGAAAGCCACGGCGAATATAATTTTTCTTCTCTAATTCTTTCATCACTCCAGAGAGCTGTTGCTCACCTTTCGCTTTGGGAATCATCTCGGCGAGTTCACCTAGAGTCATTTCAAAATAGTTCTCGCCAGTGCGCTTACACATATTCACTAAAGTCAGCCAGGTACTGCGAATCATAGCTTCATCAGGGTTATTGAGGTCAATCAAAAATTCATGGGTGTATCGATCTGCAAATGAAAAGAGTAAAACACAAGTTGATTGCTCTCCATCACGTCCTGCACGTCCCACTTCTTGGTAATAAGCTTCTATCGCACCTGGAAAATTATAGTGAATAACCTGACGAATATCCGCTCGATCAATTCCCATGCCAAAAGCATTTGTTGCCGCTAAAACTGGGTTTGAATCATAGAGAAAATAATCCTGAGCATCATTGCGATCGCGATCACTCATTCCGCCATGATAACCACGAATTGATAAGCCATCCATCACTTCTTCTACCGCTTTACGGGTGGAACAATAAATAATTGTCGGCTTGCGATCTTCGAGCAATTCGCGAATTTTTTCTAACTTCTTATCTTTCTTTGAACATTCCTCTACCATCAAACTCAAATTGGGGCGGGCAAAACCCGTCACTACCACATCCATTTCTGGGCGTCGTAACTGGGTTTTTATATCATCTCTAACTCGTGGCGTCGCGGTAGCGGTAAAAGCACAAATTTGCTTAATACCCAGTTTCTGAGCCATCTCACCCAAACGGGTATAATCAGGACGGAAGTCATGGCCCCATTGGGATATACAGTGAGCTTCATCGACCACTAAACTAACGGGGGATAATCTTTCAGTAAATCGCGAAAGGCTTGTGAACGCATGCGTTCAGGTGCAACATAAAGTAATTTAATCATCCCTTGCTGAGTTTGCATGAGGATATTATTTTGAATAGTTTGGCTTTGGGTACTATTGATAAACTCAGCTGAAATGCCCTTATTCTTCAAGGCATCTACTTGGTCTTTCATCAGCGCAATCAGCGGAGAAATAACCACTGTGTAACCCTGTCTGACTAAAGCCGGAAGTTGGTAACAGAGAGATTTCCCTGCTCCCGTAGGCATGACAACACAGAGGTCCTCACCCTTATAAACTCTCTCTATAACTTGATCCTGTCCTTCTAGAAAGGTATCAAAGGAGAAGAACTTCTTGAGTCCTTCACGCAATTCATTCATAAACTAGAAACGGTTGCTCGAAGACTTTTTGAAGTCTTTGAGATTTATTTTGAGCTTATTAAACTTATAATTGAGTACCCGTGGAGTCGTATTGAGCGCTCGAGCTGCTGCCGCTGCATTGCCGCGATGACGCTTCAAGGCTTCAACCAAAAGTTCTCTTTCGTAGGTTTCGAGCGATGCCTGTAAATCGGTAACCGTATTATTATCGGGGTCATCTTCATTGAGGCCCGCCGCTTGTAGCGATGGAGGTAAGTTATAGCCGTGAATTACATCATCATCAGTACTGAGAACAGCTCTTTCGATACAGTTCTTCAGTTCCAAAACATTGCCTGGCCAGTGATAAGCCATCACCATATTAATTGCAGGAGTTGAAATACGTACAACTTTTTTACCATAGGAACGATTAAATTCATCTAAGAAATAATCGGCGAGTAAAGTGATGTCTGATTTACGGTCACGCAAAGGTGGGACTACCAGTGTATTCACACTCAAACGATAGTAAAAGCTTTCTGAAATTTCTTCTGTTTCGATGGCTATATCTACGTCTTTATAAGTCCCTACAACAAGGCGAACATTAGATTTTAATAATTCTGTACCACCAACACGTTTGAAAGTTTGATTCTGTAAATAATCTTCGAGTTGCTGCTGAATTTCCATTGAGGTATCAGTTAACTCATCAATATAGAGTGTTCCACCATGAGCTTTCTCTAACATACCTGCTTTGATTAGGCGGCCATCGCGTTCCACTCCAAAGAGTTCTTTTTCAACCATATTAATAGGCAGACCACTGCAATTCAATGATAGGAATGTACTCATTTTGCGAATACCGCTAAAGTGAATCGCACGTGCGGTCAATTCTTTGCCCACACCACTTTCACCCATGATCAAGATCGATCCGTGGTTATTGCCCATGAGGTTGATATTTTCAAAAACTTTTTGCATAACACGGGAATTCCCCACCATGTTACTAGGGTTGTAGCGATTGCCCAATTCTTTCTGTAGACGACTATTTTCAGCTTTAAGAGTGTTTTTCTCTTCTATACCTTCGCGAATTTGAAAAACTGCATCAGCAAGCAAATTGGCAATAATTTCTAAAAGTTGTTTTTTGCCTTCCCAATCAATAGTCGCAGTCGCTTCTAAATCAACTGAAATAGTACCAATCAATTCATCATTTCGCATAACGGGAACACAAACAAAACCAATATCGTGGCGTTTACGCGCACGGGTTCTATCTAAAAAGCTTTCTTCTTCAGCAATATTGGGGATTACAATCGCTTGACGATTGAGACCTACTAAACCTGTCACACCTTCGCCCAGAGAATAACGCCCACGGCCTTTTTCCTGTGCGCTCAAGCCTTTAGAAGCTTCAATAATCAGAGCATTTTCGTTGACGTGAAACAAAGTCAAAGTCGCTCTCTCTGTCCTCATCTCGGTCTCTAAAATATCCAAAACTTCATTGAGTAGTGTGTTAACATTCTTATGTCTCAATAAAGACTGAGAGATCTTATAAATAATCAAAAGATCATTCGAAAACTTAGAACTTGCCATTTTTGGCCCCCATACTGTGAAAATATTACAAAAATCGTATAAAACTTTTCTAAAATATACATTCATCGTACTTTTGCTAGTCCTAGCTTAAGGGGAAAAACGGAAAAAAATGTAATTTTTGAGTTTTTCTTGAAAAACCTCGAAAAATCCTGTTTTTTAGTCTTGCAGGAAATAATTTGTGAATTATCATAAGGCACTTCAAAACCCCTGGTGGGGTTCCCGAGCGGTCAAAGGGAGCAGACTGTAAATCTGCCGGCTACGCCTTCGAAGGTTCGAATCCTTCCCCCACCACTTCAAAGCCTTGACTTTTAGTCAAGGCTTTTTTTGTGCCAGAATTTATTCTTTTTCTAAACCAAAAGCTTGATTAACTAATGAATTAATTTCTTTTTTGCGCTGATCATCAAAATCACCGCTCTCATAAGTATTTTTAACCAGTGCAATAATTGCCTGCCCACATTCAGATTGCGGATCTGGCAAAGGAAACTTCTTCACATACTGACTAATAAATCGACGACGTCCCGAATAGAGTTTATTATTGAATTTTGCATCGTAGTACTTTTCTATAAAAGGCGAGTTGGCTACTGCCAGAGCTAAATAAATTAAATCCAAATTTTCCAAACCCTGGCTCGACAACCAGTAACAATCGCCATTGACCACTGCACCACTCGTATCTAACCAAAATAAGGGCTTCACTGAAATATCACGAAAAACAATTTTAGGATACTTCCACTTGCCTGGGTCATGAGCGACCCAAAGCTCATACCAACGACGAGTTTTAGATTCTTGTAGGTACTTTCGCGCCTTCAGTACTTCGCTATGTTTTTCTAAAAATGCTTTTGTCTTCGGATAAGTCTCTAATTCAATCACACGCTTTTGTCCCTCACGTATCTCATGTGTATAGAGCACCAAGGCACTTGCGTCTCGCTTAGGTCTATACTGTGCCGCTTCATAATGCGTAATCAGAGGCTTCAGCATCTCAGGCCTTTCATCTTTGGGCATCCCCAACCAATCTTGTTTTATAAAAACCTTATCAGCTGTCGATTTGATGCCCACGGATATTTTATTTATATCCGCAAAGCGACAAAACGTAAAACGATCGACTTGTGCGAGCCATTGCTCGCCCTGCGCTGTCTTCTGTGTCCAAATATCATTGACTTTCTCTCCAAAAAGTAGCTCTCCTTGGGTAATCCTGTATTGCCGCTCTCCAACACTGACACATTGATCCTCATGAAGATAATCAAATAGATCTCCCACTACCGCTTCTTTGGGGCTAATACTTGTGTCTGTATAAATTGACGTTAAAGGGCATGCCTTTTTTTGCTTACCCACACTGCCAACAAAAACCAAAGGCAATACCGCCGCTTCAAATAATCGACTATCGCCAAAATCCCACATGTGATCTAAGCATATCTTCGTCTTTATGTATTCTCGTATTGCCCAACTTCCCTTGGTACTCATTAAGCGATTGCTCACAACAAAGGCACTCTTGCCACCTTTTTTAAGGCTCATTTCTCCTGCAACAATGAAGGCATGCGCTAAATCAAGACTTCCAGAAAGCTTGAATTCTTTCGCAATTCTCTGGGAAACATCGGCCCCCATCGCTTGGGGACGTACATAAGGTGGGTTGCTAATAATTAAATCATGCTTAATAATGCGTTCTTTATTTAGTAAATCCTCTAGAAAGTCTTTCTGATAAAAAACAAAACTCACCATGGGGTAGCAATTCTCTAAGCTTCGTCGACAATGTTTTATCGCTTCGGCATCGGTATCGTAGAGTCGTACTCTTATATTTTCGTAGCCATTCTCTAATAAGACATCCAACAATGATTTAATTAATTGCCCGTCTCCAACAGCTGGGTCAAGAATGGTCACTAAAGAATTTTTATCCTTTCCTTTCCAATACTTAAATACTTGCTCAGCCATAAATCGGGCTAATTGAGGCGGGGTATAATGCGCGCCAGTAGCTTTCCTTTCGGTAAGGCCCTTATGACCCTGGGGTATTGACGAACTAGGCATGGCAATCTTCTTCTTTTTTACATAATAAAAGCGAATGTAATAGATCCCTGTGATCTTACAAGATTTTAACTTAAGTCTCTGTAAAGAGAACTCCACTCACTAAAACCATGCTCATATTCTTGTATTTTTAAGAAAAATTAAACTTTTTTCCAATTTCGCATCCAATTTCCATCCGAGCTAACGCATATAGTGCTAAACCAATATAAATATTCAGGAGCCCTATGAACAAATCGCACTTTTTATTAGCCGCTGCAAGCGCATTTATTTCTCCCCTTATTTCTGCGGAAAACGCAAAACCCAATGTCATCCTCATCATGGCCGATGACCTTGGTTGGGCCGACACTGGTTTTAATGGTAGTAAAGTCGTCAAAACTCCTCATCTCGATCAAATGGCTGCGGAAGGTTTACAATTCAATCGTTTCTATTCAGCTTCTAGCGTCTGTTCCCCTACTCGCGCGAGCGTCCTAACTGGCCGTAACCCTTATCGAACAGGTGTCCCTACTGCCAATCAAGGCTTTCTTCGTCCTGAAGAAATCACTCTACCCGAGATCTTACGTGAACAGGGCTACGCTACTGGTCATTTCGGCAAATGGCATTTAGGAACCCTCACTCATACTGAAAAAGATGCCAATCGCGGCAAGCCAGGAAACACTAAAGAGTTTAACCCCCCTAAACTTCATGGCTATGACAATGCTTTTGTTACCGAATCAAAAGTCCCCACTTATGACCCCATGCTCAAACCCGCGAAATTCGCCAAGGGAGAAAGCTCAAAACTCGGCTGGGAATACCTAAAAGAAGGGCAAGAGAGCCAAGCTTACGGAACTTTCTATTGGGATATAGAAGGCAATAAAGTCAGCGATAACCTCAGTGGCGACGATAGCCGCGTCATTATGGATCGCGTCCTTCCTTTTATTGATCAATCTCTAGAAGACAACAAGCCCTTCATCTCCGTTATTTGGTTTCACACTCCTCACCTCCCTTGCGTCGCTGGTCCAAAGCATCAGGAAATGTACAAAGAACACCCTATTCATTTGCGTAATTATGCTGGTTGTATTACTGCCATGGATGAACAAATTGGCCGCCTCAGAAAACATTTAGCTGCTAAAGGAGCTGACCAAAATACGATGATCTGGTTTTGTTCTGATAATGGCCCAGAGAGTCAAGAGCGTCCTGATAATGGCAGTGCTGGCCACTTCCGTGGCCGTAAACGCGACCTCTATGAAGGCGGTGTTCGTGTTCCTTCCGTCATGGTTTGGCCTGCTAAAATAAGCCAGGCAAAAGAAGTCAACCTGCCCTGTATTACTTCTGATTACCTACCAACCGTTCTCGATGCACTCAAAATCTCTCACCCTGAACCTTCTTATGCACTTGACGGCCGCTCACTGATGCCCATTATCGAAGGTGATTTAGAGCAGCGTAATTCTCAAATTGGCCTCATGTATAGCAATCGCATTGCTTGGCATAAAGAAGATTTTAAGCTCATTTCTTATAACAGTGGCCAAAAATATGAACTCTATAACCTGGTTTTAGACCCTTCTGAAAAGTCTGATATCGCTTCACAAAACCCTGAATTGGTCGAAGAACTCAAAAAAGACATGCTCGTATGGCATGCATCAGTAAAAAATAGCTTTGACGGTACTGAATATGGCACAAAGTCTCTTGAACGCTTAGGCAAGCAATGGAGCTCTCCACTAAACACTCAGCCCAAATCTAAGAAAACAAAAAGTAAAAAGAAGAAATCTAAAAAGGAGAAAAAATGATCTGGCGCAATCTCCTTATATGCCTCTTCATTGGCATCTCTCTCCAAGCGCGCGAAGCCGCGGATAAACCGAATATTATTTTCGTCCTGCTCGATGACCTCGGTAAAGAATGGATCAATTGCTACGGCGGCGAAGATATCGAAACCCCACGTATTGATCAGCTCGCTGCGCAGGGAACTAAATTTGATAACGCTTACTCAATGCCTCAGTGCACACCCAGTCGTGTCGCATTTATGACGGGTCAATACCCTTACCGCAGTGGCTGGGTCAATCATTGGGATGCTCCTCGTTGGGGTGCTGGTTACTATGATTGGAATAATAACCCTTCCATTGCCCGTACCATGAAGTCGGCAGGCTATACCACTGCCGTCGCGGGAAAATGGCAACTCAATGATTTTCGCATCCATCCCGACGCCATGGTCAAACATGGTTTTGATGATTACTGCATGTGGACGGGTTGTGAAGGCTCTACCGATAAAAAGCATGAGAAAATTAGTACTCAGCGCTACTGGAATCCCTATATTCACACGAAAGAAGGTAGCAAGACTTACGAAGGTCAATTTGGCCCAGATATATATAATCAATTCGTGCTCGATTTTATCACAGACAATAAAGACAAGCCCTTTTTCGTCTATTATCCATTAGCTCTACCTCATGGACCACACGTCCACACTCCCCTAGAACCAAATGTTAGCGATAAACTCGACAAACACAAAGCCATGGTTCACTACATCGACCTTCTCACTGGTAAACTTATCGATCACCTCGATAAGCTAAACCTTCGTGAAAACACCATCATTGTCTGGACTTGTGATAATGGTACTGGCGGCATGAGCAACATGATGGATGGTCGCTTAGTTAGAGGTGGAAAAACTAAAACCACTGAAAATGGCGTTAACACTCCCTTTATTGTCAGTTGGCTCGGTCAAGTTCCCGAAGGAAAAACGAGCAAGGCTCTCGTAGATTTCACCGATATGCATCAGACTTTTGCGGACTTCGCAGCTGTACAACTTGACTCTCAATACACTTATGATGGTCACTCAGCCAAAAATGCTTTTTTAGGAACAGGAAAAAGCTCACGGCAATGGGTAATGGCCATGGGTTCTCATGGTGCACGTATGACTGAAAACGGAGTCGAAAATGTTTATTACTTTCGTGATCGCGTCGTCCGTGATGAACGCTACAAACTTTTTATCGCTATTGATCGCAAACCAGAAAAACTCATTGATCTTGAAAAAGATCCCGCAGAACTCAATAACCTCATTGCCAACCCTGAGTATAAAGCTATCCTCGATCGCCTCAGCGCTGTGATTAAAACTTTTCCAAAAACCGATGCGGATCCTAGTTACACAAAACTCGCAATAAACCCTTGGGATAAAAAAGCTGCTTTCCCATCAAAAATTCATAAGCAAGGTCATCCCGATCAGCCTGAGCAATACAAAGTCAAAGTAAAGAAAAAAACTAAATCCAAAAAGGAGAAAAAATGAATAAATTCTTAGCACTAATCTGTAGCTCACTGATGATGATCGGTATCGCTGCAGAGAATGAAAAACCTAACTTCCTCTTCATTTTTGCCGATGATATGAGCCTCGACACCATCGGTGCCATGGGTCGTTATAATTGCCAAACTCCTAATCTCGATAAACTCATGGCTTCGGGTGCTAGCTTTAATCACACCTATAACATGGGTGCTTGGGGTGGAGCCGTCTGTGCCGCGAGTCGTGCCATGCTCAATTCTGGCCTCTTTGTTAACAAAGCTCAAAAAGGTATTAATCAAGTTCCCCACTGGTCAGAAATTATGAAAAAAAATGGTTATGCCACTTATATGACCGGTAAATGGCACGTCCCTGGAACTCCTCGTTTTGATGTTGTAAAAGATCCTCGCCCGGGCATGCCTAAGGGATCTGGCTACAATCGTCCCAAAGATATGGATGATTACCTCAACGGCTGGAAACCTTGGGACAAAACTCAAGGTGGTTTTTGGCAAGGTGGCATTCACTGGTCCGAAGTCGTGGCTAATAATGGTATCGAATTCATTGAACAAGCCACAAAAGAGGATAAGCCCTTTTTTATGTATATTGCCTTCAATGCGACTCATGACCCACGTCAAGTGGCAAAAGAGTATATCGACATGTATCCACTCGATTCAATCGAAGTACCGAAAAGCTTTTTAAGCAACTATCCCTATGACGAAGAAATGGGTTGTAACCCGGTTGGTTTACGCGACGAACGCCTTATGCCTTCTCCTCGTACTGAATTTGCCGTGAAAGTTCACCGCCAAGAATACTTTGCTATTGCCACTCACATGGACGAGCAAATTGGTCGTATTTTTGATGCACTCGAAAAAAGTGGCAAAGCCGATAATACCTATATCATCTTCACTGCCGATCACGGACTCTCAGTCGGTCACCACGGTCTCGTTGGCAAGCAAAGTATGTATAATCATAGTATGAAAGTTCCTTTCTTCATCTCTGGCCCTAGTATTAAGCCTGAGCAACAATTCGACATGCCCATCTATCTTCAAGATGCTATGGCAACTACCCTAGATCTTGCGAAAATCGCAAAACCCGAGTACGTCCAGTTTAACTCAGTGATGCCTCTTATCGAAGGGACTAAAAAAGTTCAGTACTCACCTATCTATGGTAAATACACCCATACTCAACGCATGATCCAAGACGGTGATTTTAAATTAATCGTCTATCCAGGCATCAAAGTGAGCCGCCTTTACAACATCAGTAAAGACGACCTAGAAATGAACGACCTCGCCAAAAACCCTGAGTACGCAGCTAAAATTGCAGAACTCACCACTAAACTAAAAAAGCTCATGAAAGATATGGATGACGACATGGATCTCGATAATCCAAAAAAGTCTCAATCATCTAAAAAGAAAAAATCTAAAAAGAAAAAGACCGATCACTAAACCTCTAGCGATTTTAAAATAACCAGTGAGCTTTCATAGTTCACTGATTTAGTATCTAGAATCTTCTAAAGCCCCGATATCCATCGGGGCTTTTTTACTCTCTGGGTCCGCCAAGCACCTGCTTGGCATTCTTCCCGTCGCATAGTTCCCTACTCCTTCACCGCCACGATTATTTAATCGGTTTTTTTTATTCTTTGGGATCGCGGGCGGCCCACCCATTAACGGCCTCCCTAATGAGTGGGAACTTAAGGGTATTTATACCTGCGGTTAACTTTTTTAGTAGGGCCCCGAGGGCTCCTCGGCCACCGGAGGTATTTATACTGGGGCTCCGCCCCAAACCTCGCTTAAGCTTCTGTCGTACGGACCAATGATTTTTACCCGCCTGTGTGACAACACCCCTTAAGAATCCCTACACTCGGAGCTTCGCTCCAGCGCCTTACCGTCATACCTTCGGCATGAATATCATTTTTTAACAATACCCACCGGATAAATCCGCTGGCTACCATACTACATACCTTCGGCATATGCTTAAGTTCCCACCCATTAACGGACTCCCCACCATGTCATCTGCCGGTCGATGGCTGGCAAGCCTCGCAGCGATGGGGACAGCGTCCCTACTCTACATACATGAAATCAGGGTCCGCCAAGCACCCGCTTGGCATTCTTCTCGTCCCATCGTGCCCTACTCCTTCACCTCCCAGATTATTTAATCGGTTTTTTTTATTCTCTGGGATCGCGGGCGGCCCGCCCGCAACGGCCTTCCCACCATGTCATCTGCCGGTCGATGGCTGGCAAGCCTCGCAGGGATGGGGACAGCGTCCCTAAACTACCGACTCATTAAAAATTTATAATTCACCATTTATAATTAATCCCTTTATCTACCTGTTGAATTCCCCCTCAAGTCACCTATAGTAATTATGTCTTGGGGGCGCCCGGTTTCGACTGTTAGGGTGACTCTTGAGTTGCATGTCGAGGTTGGCCGGTTGGCCTCGTTAAAAGCCGTCCAAAAACATAAATGCTAACGATACAGATTACGCATTAGCGGCATAAGATAAGCCCGCTGCCTTTCCCACTCGACGCCTAATAGAGTGACGATAAGGCCCAAACTTATTAGGCTGGCTTCGAACCTGAGCTTCAGGGGGGAGAAGTGAGAAACTTCTGCAGCTTGCCGCTTTATTAGCCCGTTTCCTGGCAGATAAAGAGGTCAAGAAATAAGAGGAAACTAAACATGTAGATGCTCCTGTAGTGCTTTACTCAGGACGGGGGTTCGATTCCCCCCGCCTCCATTACGAGCCATAAGTTGTTAACCATTAACAACTTATGGCTCTTTTGTTTTTCGAGTATCACATCAGTTATCACATAGGACATCATACGATAAATTAAACTTACCCAGATCTCTGTAATATTGAATTTAGGTAGTGCCTCATCTCTTCTGTGAATTTGCCAAATCATTTTCAGTAATTAGCAATATTATTGCTAATTAAGTAAAAGAGTGGTGTTGACCCAAACAACACAAAAGGAGTTAAATACACCAGTCTACACAAGAGAACCATAGCGTATTATTAATAAATGGTGCAACTGAGAAGTGAGAAATGCATCTATGAAGATCGAGAGAAATAACTCTCTGAATGCTGATCCTTAATAAACGAAGTGAGCGTCTTTTCTTAAGTCCTGTTCCTCATTCCCCTTCATTTTTTTGCTTTTGAGCATGCCTTGTTTTATATTCTCTGTACTTTGGAAAGGAGAAAAATCATGGCTCATAATCGAGTTAAAGAAAGTTGTTCGGATCAAGCTGTTTATTATTTGGTGACAAATCGTATTGCTGGTGGTCGCATGTTATTCAGGGATCTGGAGAAGCAGAAACTCAAAGAGCTCTTAAACGATGGAGTGGCAAAGCTCAGTTATCAGCTAATTGATTATGTTTTTATGGATAATCATTTTCATTTGTTGATTAAGATTCCTCCTACTTTGCAGATGGATGACGTCGCGCTTTTACAGCGTTATCGAGTTCATAAGCAGAATGAAGAAATTAATTTTATAAGCAAAGAACAAAGGAATGATTTCAGGGAGAAAATCCATGATATTTCATTCATTATTGGTAATTTTGAACAGAGGTTTGTTCAGTGGTTTAATAAGGAGCACAGCTCCTGGGGTCGCTTATTCGGTCAAAGGTTTGACTCGGAAATGATTGAAGTTTCAGCTCAATCAGATTCTTTGCTTCGAGTAATGGCTTACATCAGTCTTAATCCAGTTCGTGCTGGAATTGTTTCTGATCCTAAAGACTTTCATTTCTGTGGATATTCTGATCGTTTGGCAGGTGGCTCGGTAGGAAAATCAGATCATGAGTTCTTTGATGTGTTTTGTCGTGGAATTGAAGCTAATGACATCAGAGATAAGCAAAAGCATTTTAGAGAGGTTTTCAGAGCTTATATGCTCGGCTTACGTCGTTACAAGAATGCTGATTCTCAGACTCTGGCCGAATTCTTCAGGGAAGTGAATTTATCTGAGGAATTAGCCTGGGATGATCTCTTTATTCACAAGTGCAGATTCTTTACAAAGTGCCTAGTCATTGGCTCAGAAGCTTTTGTTCGGGAGAAGTTGACTAAGTTCTCCGCTAAGATGAATTGGAAGAGAATTCACGAGCCCTACACTGAGGATGAATGGAATGATATTTATTCTCTCAAGCCTCGACGACGGCGGAGAGCCTCCGCTGGCTAGATGGATGTAGATCCGCAAGTTTCACAAATACATAATTTGAACTCAAGATGATTTAAACCCGTCTTGAGTTCTTAGTTTTTATTTTAGCCGCTTTTGTACTCAATCGACTAAGAATTTGATTAGTTTTCTTGTTTCTCTAGCAGCTAAAAGAAAAAGTAGTTTTTTACATTCATTTTGACCCTCTAAAAACTAAAAAAGAGACTCGATTTGAGACTCTTTTGAATCAGCTCTTCACAAAGGGCTGTCCCTTAATTTCCTTCAAAGATCTTGTTTATTCACCAACGCTTTCGTGGTGAATATATTTTTATACTCAAACAGCTATCAAGTCGAGGTCTGAGATTAAGTGTATAGAACGCCACATTTACTGACATCAGACATTATTGAATCATACCAATATATCTAAGTAGATTATTCCCCAAAACACTAACGTTATTATAATAAGATTTGGGCTTACCAGTAACCTGATCGTACTCTGGCATTCCTAACTTTCTATCAAATTTAATCTTTTCATCAATGAGTCTTAATCTTTTTAAATGATCTTTATAAGATTCTTGTAAAGCACCTTTTCGTCTAGTTTCCTCATCTGACCCTATTGATACTACTACAATTTTGAAGACATCAGCATGTTTCTCTCTAAATTCGCTATCTCCACCTCGTGTAGTATCATAAAAATAACGAAGCCATAAGACTTCCATATCATTCAATTCATTTAAGAGTTTTAATAAGTACTTCGTTTCTAAAAATTCTATCCGCTCTTCTGACAGTCCATTCTCAAGTAATGTAGCGATATACTTTCTTCTATCTTGTGAGATACCTCGTGATGCCGAGATAAAGCACTCCTCTATCAAATCGACACATTCTTCATCTTTAATAAGTTCATTAAGATATGACTGCTCGAAACGACTTAAACGTTCATCTAGTTCTTTGACGAACTTACCAATTCGGTCTATTCTTTGATTAGGAATAACCGCTCCTACAACCTCGGATAAGAAGGGGCCAGCAAAAGGAACAATCCCAACAGTAGATTTTAGAACAGATGCCTTAAGATCTTGCTTATTAGCCTCTATATCTTTATTCTTTTTTCCCATATTATATCAATATCCCATTCATTTCCATTTACTCACTCCCCCCTTACCAACTCGCCTACAATCCACACAAACAATACCAATTGTACTGACATTAATAATGATTACCTGCCTATTTGTGTTCAAATTGGCAAACTATGAACATAACTTCCTCCCATTGAACTTCGCCTTGGTGAGTACGGAGCTACAAGGAAGGATCTGTTGGTAATAGGTGATTAATTCAAGTGATCTAGTCTGTGAGAGTTTAGGTGTATAGAACGTTGAGTTGAGGCTACGACTCCGTTGATTTAGCATATTTTTTACACTGTTCTAAAAGGTCATCAGGATCTATCCCTGTAAATTCGACAAATATACCTGACTTACTTGTTGCTGATGCATTAAAAACTCCCATAGAAGTCTCTTTTACTTTAAACTCCCAATTAGGAAAACCTTCAATTTTCATATATACCTCTATTTAATGACTTCTTTAAGTATGCCTTTATCTACTAATGCTTTTAAGTTTAGTGGGGTAACAAATTGAGTCCCACCACCAAGCTCATTAAATGCAGGTGCTACTCTTCCCGATTGTACAGGAAATGGCTTTAAAACTTCAAATGTACGTAACTTTTGAGCTCCTACACCAGGTGGTAACGCTCTTTCAAAGTCCTTAATACCTTTAGGAGAGAAAAACCTTGAATAGTCACTACCACCATACCTGTTTATAGTATCCCCTTTATATAAAAATTTCTCACTAATTTTGCCTGTAAATCCATTATTATCAGGATAAAACTTTTGCAATGAAGTACTATTACTACTTGGAGCTGACCCACTATTAGGCATAAGAGTTTTCCCCCTCACTCTAAGAAACGCCAATACTAAAATAGCTACAACTATACCCACCGCTATATTAAACCCACCCCTACCTGCAAAGTCTGTATTTCCAATTTGCAAAGCAATCTGTGTTAATCCTAAGGCTAACAAAGCAATACCCACAGGTGCAAACAAGACTGCTAACATTCCTGCGCCAAAACTAATCGCTACTTCTGTTATGATTTGATTCGCACTTAGCCCGTTCATTACCCCTAAAACCCCTGTTATTGTCCCTGCAAAGACGCCTGACAGTATTGCCATGCCTCCCGTGGTTGCACCGAATTCTGCTATACTAAACAACCCACTAGGATCAATTGCATTAACAGGATCTCCGTGAACATAACCATATTTATTAAATGACTGAGGCTCTAATTCATCTCCCGCAAACGGGTCCAATCGATTAAAACTTGCCGTATTCTGATCGTAATATCTCGCCCTTAGATATTGCTGTTGCAAAGCATTATCATACATCTCACCGCTATACAGCAAGCTAGTTTGAGTACCATTAGTCAGACCACTATTACCACCTAGCATCATGCCATAAGCGTCAAACGAATACCTCTCTTGTATACCCGCATCATTACCCGTAATCAGCCTTGTACTACCATGACCATCATAGAGAAGGTGAGAGTCTATTCCACCCTTACTCTGTGCCAATACATCATCACCAATTACATAGCTCGTACTTAGCGCACCATCTTTATATTCCTCAAAGACTTGTGAGTAGCCTGTAAAGTTAGCTTCATCTACTAACTGCAAGTGTTCATCATCACCTGCACTACTACCATCAACGCTATAGGCATTACGTGTACGTACTCTCGTACCATTTTGATTGTATACATACTCAACGTTGGACTCAACAAACTTGTCATCCTCATAACGTTTAATCTGCGCTTTCTCCATACGGTTGTCATAACCATATTCAAAAGTGCTACGTTCAAGACCACGAGTCTTGGATACCATTGCTCCAGTGACATCATAGCCATAGCTAGTTGTACCTTCAGCAGTGGAAGCTTCAGTGACTAATTGATCAGAAATATTATAGCTATAATCAATAACATCAGAGGCACTAGCTTTCTTAGTTCTGTTACCGACAATATCGTATTCATAGTTGGTAATAAATGTAGCATCATCCGCATTGGAAATACTAGCTTCTTTAGTAAGTCTATTAAGCTCATCATAAGTATACACAATAGAAGTCTGTGACAGTACACCACTAGCTTCCTTGCGTTTCTCAAGGACCTCAGCTCTACGACCATCAGCACGTAGTTCATACTTATATGATGCCAAGACCTCTTCAGCAGAAGTTATATGGGCTATGTCAGTGAGTTGATTCATACTGTTATAATCGTATGTGCTCATTACACCATTGGAGTAAATAATACCTTCACGTAGACCTAGCTCATTATAGACATATATGGTTTCTTCGGGAGTAGTTAAAGTCACACCATTCTTCTTATGTACGGCTACAACTTCTAGTCTACCTAATTCATCATAGACATAACGCTGATCACTATTTTGAGTGTAGGTTCTTTTCTTACGACCTGTGGCTTCATAGTATTCATAATTGAGTGTGCCTTCGGGAGATGCTATAGCCATAAGACGACCATCAATGCTATAGGTATAATCAGTAATACCACGTTCATCAGTCATGTTATCAACTCGACCAAGTTCATCGTATTCCATGCTAACAGTTTTATCTACTAGATCACTATTGTAGGCGTTTAAGTTTGCGTAGTATTTTTTATCCGTAGTTCTACCAAGGTTGTCATAGCTATAGCCCATGATTTGACCTTTAAAGTCCACTGCATACTTCATACGTCCAAGAGTATCGTATACCTTACTTTCAGTGTTAGCACTAGGCATTTTCCTACTAAGCTGACGACCGAATTGATCATAGGTGAAACTTGTAATGCGACCCTTAGGATCAGTAATACTATCTAGGTTCCCATATACGTTATAATCATATATATACTTGGGCTTAACACGTACATTGGTTTCGGGGTTTAATACTTCGGGTAGTTCAACTGCAATGAGTCTACCTTGAATATCATACTCAAATTTCTTAACCTTACCTGTCTGATCAGTTTCAGATACACGCTGACCTAAGGTGTTATAAGCCGTACTCGTAAAGGTTGCATCGGGATAGATAGTTTTTACTAAGCGACTAAGTACATCGTATTCAAAGACAGTTTCACGTTTAAGAGCGTCTATAGCTTTTACACGTCTACCGAGCTTGTCATATTCATTTTTACTACGATTACCAAGAGCATCAACAACAGCAACTTGTCTTCCTGCTTTATCGTATTCAAAGCGAGTCTTCTGACCATCTGCATTAGTGCTTTCAGCTACTCGACCTGCTTTGTCGTAAATTGTACTGCTACTAGAGATAACTGAACCAGTACTTACCACAACACTTTCAAAAGTATTAATGGAGTTAACTACTTTAGCTTGGATGACAATCTTAATATCATCAAGACGTTCGGATCTAGCTACCTGCCCTATTGAGTTATAGACTGTACGTGAACCACGAACTTTTAGTGCACTTGCCAAATGTCTATCTGTACTTGCTACTGCTCGACCTGCTTTATCATAAAATGTACGTGTGACTGTGCCATCGGGGTATTGAGTTTCAATGACATTACCACGGTAGTCATAGATGGTGACCGTTTTGTTACCCAGTGAATCCACTGTTTCAAAAGGCTTACCAAAGTCATTATATTTAGTAGTGCTTTCATTACCCTGTGGATCAATGGTTTTAATAACCTGTCTAGCACCATCGTAAATAGTCTTAGTTCTTACTTCTCTTACATCAGATGGATCTTTAGGGTTTTTCCAAGTAAAGGCTGAACCTGTTTGATCACCATTGCCATCGTAAGAGAAACCACGGATGATACCGCTAGCATCTGTTAATGAAGTGAGGTTAGAGCCATTATAGCCGAATGTAGCTGTTACGTTATCAAGAGCATCTAGAGTCGATTGGAGATTACCGTTACCATCATACTTGTTAGTGGTTTTCTGACCCAATGCATTGGTTGAGTTCACAAGGTTGCTACCACTGTATTTATTGGTCGTCTTGTTGCCCAAAGCATCCGTAGTGGTCAGTTGATTGCCATTAGCATCGTAAGTGAAAGTTGTCACATTACCTAAGGGATCAGTAATGGTACGTTGATTACCTTTCGAGTCATATGTCATGACAGTTTTATTACCCAGTGCATCTGTGACTGTGAGTTCGTTATTTAAGCTATCGTAAGTACGAACCGTTTTGTTACCTTGGCTATCAATCGTACTAAGGACGTTACCACGGTTGTCATAGTTATGAATCGTTGGGTTACCCAGTCTATCATAGATAGTTTCTGACTTATCAACCAAGTTGTGATCCATAACAATACGGTTACCACTTGCATCAATGGTTGCGATGATACGTCCACTCGCATCATATTCCGTTTTCATGGGTGAGATGCCACGAGGGTCTACGATCTCGGTGATGTAATTGGGGAAGGAAGCGTTGTCGTATTTGTAGCGGGTAGTTCGGTAGATGGAGTCAGAGCCATCGGGGGCTGTGCCTGCGGTGACGAGTTGGTTGACGGCTATGAGGCGGTCATTGCTATCGTATTCATAGGTGTAGCTTGCGGGCGAGCCGCCCGCGTTCCCGGCAGACTCCTGAGCGTTGGGGTCATAGATAGCTGAGACAAGACCTTTTGTATTGCGTACAAAATCAATGGATTTAGTCTTTTCTCCTGAAGCATTATAGTGATCTATTGAGCTATCATTAAATTCGACTTTGTTGCCATTGCGATCAGTAATTTGTTTGAGTGTGGCATCGCCTCGAGTAATTACTGTGCCGGACGTACCATCATCATAAAGGATATAGTCTTCATTTTCTTTAGGACGATCAATGCGGTATTGTGTGCCATCTTTCATGGTGAGAGTATACGAACCGAACTCATAGGACTCATTATCGGTACTTGGTCCACCACCCTGCCAGTATTGAAGCCCGCCAGGTAGAGCTACAAACTGTTCTTCTGTTGTGGTTCTTAGAGTGGCATAAAC
Source organism: Lentisphaera profundi (assembly GCF_028728065.1). Lineage (GTDB taxonomy): Bacteria > Verrucomicrobiota > Lentisphaeria > Lentisphaerales > Lentisphaeraceae > Lentisphaera > Lentisphaera profundi. Next base: position 1,616,909 of record NZ_CP117812.1, read on the forward strand.
ACCAGGTGCCGCAGTAAATTTGGCAAAGTAGTATTTAAAAAAGCTTCCTCGTTCTTCATAGGAAAATTCAAAGGTAGTACGGCGACCATCGGGAAGAGTGATGGTTACGTTTCGGTCTCCCCCAGTTCGTACATTGATATTATCGCCATCTGCATTTTGAACAAAGCCACGATTTTCACTTAATTCCATTTCTATATCAGTGATTGACCAAGTCCAACCATAACCAAAGTCTCCCTTTTTAGGATTAAGGGAATTATAGGTTCGGATTACGGAGAGTGGCAAACCCGCTACTGGAAGAATTAGATCCTGCTGAGAGAAACCAAACTGACCAATTTTAAGAGCTGATTCTAAGAAGAATGGGTACTTAGTACTATAGATCGAATTGGGGCCACCTTTAACTTGCAGTTGAAGTGCGTAGGCACCATTGCGAAGTAGAGTAAGATCGACTTTACCGAGATCGCCAGAAGTTACGCGTCCTTCAAACCAGCCCTGATCATTACGTGGGTATGGCGTGGCATTAGAAATCTCATTACCTTCACGGTCATAAATAATGACGCGGTAAGATACTGCATCTTCGGCATCGGGGTCATTCGCAGTCCCCTTAAGATCAAAGAAGCCCTCGCGGATGCGTAGGTTATTAGGGATATTTGTGACCGTAGCTACAGGTGGACCCGTTAATAAATTGATGGTGAAATCTTTTGTGAAGTCCTCTTGAATGCCCTCGACACTCAGGGTAACCGAATAGTTACCATCCTGAAGGCCTGTTACAGGGATAATTTCGTTAAGATTTGAACCTGAACCCGAAATAGCTGCAGGTGCATCATCACCCGTAAAAGTGAGAGTCCAGTTCTGCTCTTTTTTGAAATTAGCAGAAGCGGTAATTTGCGCCGCCACATTGGGATCTACGTAATCGGGGCTGACCTTAAAGTTTGCAACGGGGTTATAGGTGGAGAAATTTAGATTTGCGGAGTCCGCAAAGTTGCCTGCTAAGTCATAGGCGCGTGCTTTCAGAGAATGATTAGCATCATCTAGATCGCCAGTATTAAAGAGTGTACTGAATAAGTAAGAAAGTGTGTTGTCTTGATTAACTAGTTCTGTCGCAGACTCAAAAGGTAGAGTGGAAAAAACTTGACCATTAAGGATGAGTTCCACATGACTGAGGTTTTTATTATCTTTTGCTGTCATCGCAAGGTTAATGTTACCTTTAACAGGATTGAGGAGATCCTCCACGTCGTGATCTAGGCTAATTGTAGGAGCCTCAAAATCTGTTTTGACATCAAAGAAAAGTCGGAAGTCAGAATTAATATTTCCAGCCTGATCTTGGATTTCCACGGTGAGTGAGTGAGCACCATCTGCCAATGACTGAAGGTCAATGAATTCTGTTAAGCTTTCGCCCCGCTTAGAAACTATATTAATACCATCGATTAGTACACGGATTTCATTTACATCGACATTATCCCAAGCACTTATAGTCAGGAGTGAGTTATCACTTTGAGTTTGTTCCAGGCGGTGACTCTTTTGCGGATTACGCGAATCAAAGTTAAAGCCTGCCCAAGTCAAGGAAAATTGTGGCGCGAGTTGATCGGCAGATTGATCTACCGTAAAAGTAATTTTCGCTGTAGAACTTGAGTTACCGGCTTCATCGCTCGCTACAACTTGGAAAGTATGTGTCCCATCCTCTAGCTTAGTGGTATCGAGGGCTTGAATAAGCTCTGCAGGTTGTGGGTCTTGGAGCTGAGTTAAAGTCGCATCATTCACAAGAATTTTGAGAAGTTTGACACCTACATTATCCTGCGCAGTTGCTTTGACTTTAATCGTTCCCGACCACGCTGAACTCGTGGATGGATAAGTAAGTGCTAGGGATGGTGAAGTTGTATCTGGAGCTGTGGCACTTACTTCGATGTCTTTAGTAAGCTCGCTCGTATTACCGAAGTTATCGGTCGATAGAAGTTTGAGGGTATGGATACCATCTGCAAAAATTGTGAGGTCCAGTACGTGAGCAAAACTGGCTGGCAAGGGTGAATCTAAAGATTTTATGAGCTGTTCACCTACATAAAGCTCTAACAATTTAATTCCCGACGCGTCTGTTGCCGTAGCTTGCATTGCAAGGCTTCCTACATAAATGCCCGTGGAGTTTTGGGCGAGGCTTAATTGAAGGCTTGGCGCTACAGTATCTTCTTTAGTTGATGCGGATTCAAAGTTAAGTGGCTGAGAGAGACTGCGATTGCCGCTGCTATCTACTGCCAATACTGCTAGAGTATGTGAGCCAGGACTGAGATTGGAAATATCGAGTACGCCATTTTCCGTTTGTGCGGGATCTTGGATAGTTTTGTGGGACTGACCATCTACTAAAATTTGTAAGTAGGCTACGGCAATATTGTCTTTTGCGGTAATCGAGTAAGTCAGTGCATCTTGTGCAGGGTTGGTCGCACTGGAAATTGAGAACGATACTTGAGGTGCAATGGTATCTTGTGCGAGTTGCGATGTAATGAAACTTGCTTGATCTAACTGGGATTCAAGACCTGAACCGTCGACTGCACGAATATCTAACTTATGTGGTCCCTCGGCAATATTGGCCGAATCAATAAAGGTATCAAGCTCAGAATTGTTTACAGAGTGGATTACTTGTCCATCGAGTTTGACTTCGATCAGTGTGATTCCCGATGAGTCAAAGGCTTTGACTTTTAGTGGTATTTGGCCACTAAGGAGCTGATTGGGAGTAAATACAGGGCTATTCGCACTCAGGTTTGGCGGGGTGTTATCGACGGCAGGGTTATTAATTGTGATGGATTCTGACTGGGTAACAATACTAAGATTATTTGCTTGATCCATTACGCTAAGACGGGCACTATATGTCCCGTTAGCTAATAGGCTGCTATCGAGTAGGCCAAAACCGTTATTGATTATTGCACTCATGCCATCGTAAGGGGCTAATACTGGCTGACCCTCGGTATCAAGAATTTCTAACTGCCAAAAGTAAAGGTTAGCATCATCGGCTGTGCCCGTTAAGCGAGTTAAAGTTTGACCATTGACTTGCTCTTGAATGACTTGGAGCTCTGCTTGGGGCGCGGTATTATCTACTGTGAAATCACCAGAAAAAGTCGATGCCCCAGAACCTTCACCAAAGGCAGTCATCTTATAGGAATAAGGGCCATCCACAAGGAGTGATCCTGAAGAATCCTTGAGATCCCAATCAAGGTTGATTTGATCGGGATTGGACGTATCAGGAGTCTGATTATCGTCTTGACTAAGAATGCGAACTTCTTGACCTTGAGAATCCGTGACACGGAGATTCCAAGAGCTAGAACGTGGCGAACCACCCTGCATGGTAAAGAAGTCATTATTTCCATCGTCGTTAGGAGATAGGTAAGCTGAAGGTAAGTTTATGTTAATAAGTGCGGGGCGAGAAGATATTTCGTCAATACGTCCAATGAAGGAAATGGCTGCAGTGGTCAAGCTAAGTGAATCAACTTGAACTTTGTTTTCGACGCTAGGTGTCGCTGGGGTGAAATAGTTATTGGCATAAAGAATGGCAGGTAGATAAGCCACACCCATGGAGAATGAGGCATCTGCAATACCCGCCATCCAGTTAAGAGCAAAATCATGCAGCTCCTTAGGTAGCGCACGCGAGCCGAGTAAAATATCTTTTAATTTGTAGCTGGCGTCCAATGGCAAACTCGCCTGAGAGAGCTGAGACAAGTTCTGCAAAGGACTGAAGTGCATAAATTGAGCATCACCAGTACTAGTATCTAAAATGAAAATGGGAGTGTATTGCGCTCCTGATAGACTGATGGGGTCACGAGTCACACTGACTTGCTTACCCTTATTAAGGGCTTGTAAGAGGTAGTCACGAGTAATCGCATCTAGAGTCAAGTCTAAGGCATCAAAAGTTTCCTGCGTTGCGGTGCCCGAAGAACGAATCGTTAAGATTGGAATAGCAGATTCAGAAGCTAACTGAAATAAACGTGGTGCACTATAGGCCTGAGTCCCTGACATTTGCTTCAATCCATTGGAAGCAAGAACTGAAGACGTAAGAGATTGAGTTAAGGTAAAGTTTTCCTCAGCATTTATAGCCGTTTGCTCATTGAGAGGCGATAAGGCCCAAGCGTCACGAATAGTGTTAAATTCCATCGCTCCAAGTTTGGCTGTAAAAGGCTGACCAAAGATATTTTCTACATCCATGCCTAAATTGACTTGGATAAGTGAGAGTTCACGACGGGCAGATAAACCAAGACTGGCACTATTGAGTTGGGCAAATTTTTGTGACTGATGGAAGTAGTTCAATGCTGAAGCACGCATGAAAGACGGGAGATTTTGATTCACCTGAAGTTGGGCTAAAAAGTGCTCGAGGTTCTGCTCTTGACCAAACGTTGTTACAAAAGTAGATAGTGAGCCCGCAGTCAGCTGTATATCTCGTTTAAATGTTAGCGCTGCATCTGCGTCATCAAAATTGGCACCCGCTTCATTAATGCTGCAAACAAGTTTACGTATTGAACCTACGGGAATGGATTCTGCGGAGTCCGCATAAGTCTGACCATTAAGAAGAATACGTGCATAAACATTGGCTTGGTATGAATCAATTTTGCCATTTTCTAATTCTTCAAGCTCGGCAAGAATATCACTATCTTCTTGGCTCGCAGGAATCCAAGTAATATCAATTGATGAATCCAGTGCTTGAGCTGCTGGGAGTTCGATTGTGGCAGATGGCTTGCCCGCTGCATCGAGAAGTTCTAGAGAAATAGTACTCTGGAGATCCTGAGGAAGGTGAGAAAAGTGGGGGCCGTAAGCATGGACTTGATAGAAGTCAGTTGTGGGGATTAAGCCATAAAGTTCTTCGGAAATGAGTTTCTCTTGGAATACCGTATCGAGCATGAGCTGATTTTGATTCATGTATTCAGCGAGGCGGTTACCTAGACCAATGACGTCGTTGAGAATAAAGGTCTGTGGTAGTGCTGTGACATTATCCTTTGTAGGGAAAGGAGTGGAATTGGCAATAGTATGGTGCCCCAATAACGGTGCCAAAGTTGATTGCTGTTCAGTATTCGTTAAGAAGCTCTGAGTATTCATCGATAGGTCACTAGCTATGTCGCGACGCTGGGAATAATGGTGCTTTTTAAAGGCAGGATCCATGGCAACCCAAGTATCGCCTCGTTCAATGAGTGTTAGTGAAGCATCTACTGGCGTGGCACCACGATATGGAAAATAATCGATGTACGCAAGAACCCAGACGCGATCGATCAGGTAGTCGCCAGTCGTAAGCTTTTGGTAAGGAATATGATTTTCTGCTAAGACAAGTGCTAATTGTGAGTCATGTACTCCCAACCAGTTGGCTAGGTCGACGTCACTGAGTCGAGTTGTCCCATAAGCATAACGAGCGGGCACGCCTAAGGCACGTAGTACTGAAATCATGGCAGAGGCCATATCCGCATCATTAGCCGCTTTCTGACGTAAAACTTGTGCAGTGCTTTTGCGAGCGCCGAAGTAGAGTTCATGAACAAAGTTATTGCGGAAGTATTCGAAGACTTTTACAGGTGTTTTAAGCTCAGTAGCAAGGTCCTGAATAGCTTGTTTATCTGAAGTAAGGTTTGAGTCAACTTCCACATCGGAGTCTTGTGGGTCACCACTAATAGTATTTTGTGTATATTCAGATACAGCCGCATTGAGAACTGGTCGACTTAGGGCCAGTAGCGTGCTACCTGATTCGGCACTATAGGAGGAATCAAGCGAATTCTGAATAGTATTGAGCTGTTGAAAGTCCTGAAAAACTTCTGACGAGATAGAAAGAACAAATGCAGATGCTTGCTCACGCTCAGTTTGATTAGCACTCTGTAAACCTGGTAAAACATTCTCCAGTTGACGTAATTGTGTCAGAGCACCATTGATTACTTGAATCTTATTTTCAAGGATAAGATTGGGATCACCTTCTTCCTCAACCTGATCCTGTGTATCTGAAATAACATCTAACAAAGCCATTTTTGTTTTGTCACATTTAAGTGCTAAAGCCTCAAGTTCTTCATCACTTATTTCCACGCCCTCTTCGGCTTTTTCCACGAGCAATAAAGCTGCAGGAAGAAGCTCGACACGGATATAATCGAAGACACCTGCTTTAAAGGCCTGGTACTCTACTTCAGCCTGAGCTGTTTCTTGATTGCTCTGCTGAATTTGATCATTGATGAAATCCTGCGCACCGAGTAGCGCTGGCAATGAACATAGTAATGTAAGAGCCGAAAAAACCCTCATTTTAAACGAATACGATGACTTGTAGCGTTTCATGTTATAGACCTCCTAAAAATGTGTGTAAGTCAAGTGATTTTATTGTTTGCTCAAAGGAGCTAATTGATACGTGCTTATAGGATACTGAATTTTGCATTTTAGTTACCCTCCCCATTAAGCTTGTCGTTGCCGAAATAATGCTCCGATCCGGTGATCTCTATCTTATCGGCTTTAATACCGCCGATAGCACCTTTGCGTTGGAAGCTATTTTTCTTACCGGATATATGGACCTTTTCCTCTGCACAGATTTTCCCTGTAAAGAATGCCTCATTGGAAGAAATCTTAACTTCTTCAGCCGAATGGAAAAGAATGCCAGAGGGGTGATAGGCTTCTAAAACTTGATCCTTGGATGAGACCTCGATTTTACCCGTGGCAATAATCGTTACTTTGGCCTGAACTGCGGCATTAATTTTCACCTTGCCATCGACGAAGTAGATCCCATCTTCAAGAATGGCATCCTTGCCATGGACATGAAGATCTTCGAAAATTTCGAAGTACTGAAGACCATCAATTTGATAAGATAAGTTTTCTTTCTTCTCCTTATGTTTATCCTTATGTTTATCCTTATGTTTATCATCATCTTTATGGTCATCTTTTTCGTCATAATGCCAGAAGATAGTCACTTCCCAAAGTAAGCCCTCTGTTGCTGCTCCGTGTGTGCCAAGAGTGAAGGCATCTGAGCCATCATCATTTATGGCGACTGCTTGGACTGTAAGTGCACCATTGCGCCATTCACCATTAGAACCTGGAGTATTGCTACGCACGAGACCAGTTTCAGTTTTGTGTAAACCATCATTCTGTAAAGCATCGAGCGGGAAGTAGATACCTAATTGACTTAACTTACTTGTTCCTTCAGTGCCTTCTAAGGTGAAGACCTGCTGATCAATACTTGCCGTGAAGCTCGTATCATCATTAGCATTGTAAGTCGAGTTAACTGCATAACGAGCGCCTGTAGAAAGCTCACCATTGACCACAATGAGTTTGAACTTCTGCTTCGGATCTTTAATATCTTCAGTTATTTCATGAAGTTTAGATTCATTGAAGGCAAAGGCATCGACTCCAAATACATCATATTTCTCGTCGTACTCATGAACGTGAGCATCAGTAGATCCCTTATCAAAATCGTAGGACTTTGAGCTTGTGTCCACATCAAAATGACCGCCAACAAGGCCGAGATCAGTCGGATCATCTGGGTCCTCCTCGTGGTGACCATCAGGATTGATTTTATCCAGGTTGCAGAGGTTGATATCTTTAATCTCGGCAGGGTTAATCAAGTTGTCGATAATGGCATGCTTATCAATTTTAACTTTGCCTACAACTGAGACAGGTCCGTGGATGACTTGATCATGTCCTTTGACTTCGAATTCATCGTTCGAGTGAACTTCACCTTGAATCACATGTTCGTCGCCACTGACTTTAGATTTTTGATCTTGTCCATTAGCATGAATATAGAAAGTATTTTGTACTAAGTGATTCCAAGTCAGACTTTGGAGGTTACCGGCTATATCTTTGACCGTAATGACAATAACATGATTACCATCAAGTAATTCATACTCTGGAGTAAAGCTAAGTAGGCCATTTTCAAAGCTATAAACTTGTTCATCTCCATCAATACTTAAAGTGATCGACTCGAGGTCTAGTCCGGATAGAGCATCGGACATTGTCGCAGTAATCGCACTTGTACCGAGTAATTCACTATCCTGTAAGGAAGTTGCGGTGATCGCAGGCTTGGTTTTATCGAGCTTAATTTGAACCGTTTGATCAGCTTCAGTATTACCTGCCACATCGATTGAACGGAACGTCACTGAACTAACTCCTTCTGTACTCACCGTAATAATATTTGATCTTGTCAGAACTTCATCATGCGTCCATGAAGTACTTGCTACACCCGAGAGATCATCCGTGGCCGTTAGATTGATTATCACATCTTGATTAGCCCAAAGTCCTTCGTTTGTATAATCCTGGAGACTTACTGGTGCTTGCTTATCAAGCTTCAGTGTGAGACTAGTACTTGAAGTATTACCAGCATTATCTTTACTGTGAAGTGTCAGGGCATATTCTCCTGGCTCGCTGAGGCTAACATTATTGGAGGCAACGACTTCCTGAGCAGCAAACTGATGCCAGCTTTCAGAAATACCCGAATGTGCATCGGTGGCTGAGAAGTTGAAGTTAATATCGCTATTTACCCATATGTCATCAAATTGGTAGGCATGATTTATAGTTGGATTTGTGAGATCCACTTTAGCCGTAAAGGTTTTTGAACTGCTGTTACCTACTTTATCCTTGGCATTTAGAGTAATGTTGTATTCTCCCGATACTCCCAATCCAAAAGTGGCAATATTACTTATGAGATCCAAGCCATTAATACTGTAGGAATATGAGTCAAGTCCAGAATGAGTATCAACCGTTTGGAAGGCAATATTCTGTGCCGTATTAAGCCAATTTAGTGCGGTGTAGTTGTGAGTAATAGTTGGTGCCGATTTATCTAGCTTCACAATGATAGTTTTATCTGCTTCAGTATTACCGGCGATATCACTTGAACGGAAGTTTATAGTACTAACACCCTCTTCACTCACTGTAATCGAATTAGATTCGGTAATTGTATCTCCTAAGGTCCATGTGGTATTTGCTATCCCTGAGAGTGTATCTATGGCACTGAGGGTAATTTGAGGATCTACGGCAATCCATTGATCATGCTTAAGGAAATCATGAGAAGTCACAGGATTGCTTTTATCCAATTGAAGCGTCAAAGTCTGAGCGGCTTCTTGGTTACCCGAATTATCAAGTGCATAGAAAGTTATGGTATTAGTTCCTTCTGCGATAACCGCAATGCTATTGCCGAGAGCTACATCATTATCATTAAGTGTATAGTGATAGCTTCCCACACCTGATAAATCATCAATGGCACTGAGGCTAATGAGCTGATTCGAATTGAGCCATGCTAATTCAGATGCAAAATCGTGATTTGTCACTGGCGCTTCTAAATCAATCTTCACTTGTAGCGTGAGAGTATCTTCATTACCAGCTTTATCTGATGCACCAAAAACAAGACTGTGAATGCCTTCACCAAGTTCTAAGTTTGAGGCAAGTACTTTATCTGCATCTCCAAGTTTGTACCAATGTTCATTAATACCACTATGGGAATCAATGGCTGTAGATGTGATATTAGCTGCTTGATTATGCCACTGCCCCGCATAAGCGTAATTGTGATTAAGTATTGGCTTGATTTTATCGATCTTAATCTCAAAGGCTTTTGTTGTGACATTGCCTGCATTATCCGTAGCTTTAAGCTGAACAAGACTTGTTCCTGATTCAGTAAATTTGAGTGTGCCTACTGGAACAAATTCACCATTTAGACCCAGTTTGACTAGGAAAGAAGCTAAGCCCGATAATTCATCACTGGCTGAAGGGCTCAAGCTTAGATCCGTATTTAACCATGTGTGGGATAGGCTTGCATGCGTAATATTAGGTTTAGTTTTATCTAACTGTACGGTGAAGGTCTTCTCCAGTTCTACATTCTCAGCATTATCAATCGAGTAATAAATAATAGTCGTTTGACCTTCCTCGTTAATACTAAAACTATTCCCTAGTGTAAGCTCCCCATCAGCAATTTTGAAGCGTGTCTCTTTAACTCCAGAATCATCATCCGTAGCAGTCAAACTAATGTCTTGATCTACCTTGATCCATTGACCACGGAATTCAAAATCATCTACTGTAACAGGAGGTACATCATCACTGATGGCTACCTTGATTGAAGATAAAGCTATTGCTTCATAGTTAGTGCCATCTTGAGCCGCTTCGAGTATGACTAAGTAATCGCCAGATGCATAACCATAAGTAAAGACCTGATCTATAAGTTGTTTATGTGATGCATTAACTTCTAGGCTAGAGACAGTGGCCGTATGGCTCCATTTCTCAGTTCCCTGCGGGCTCGCTTTAGCTAGTACTCTAATTCTAACTGGAAGGCTAGTTATATCTACATTACCAGTATTATTAACGGACCAATCAATGGCAAAGGCTTTTCCTGGCTCAAGTAGTTTAGGGCTTGCTTTGATCAAGCCACTCAAGGCATTTCCTAAGTCAAGGTCTGAGACAATTTCAAAACTGTTTGTGGCAACAATTTGTCCCGTTGACTCAATGCTAACAACTTGAGAAATACTATACTGACCCGGAGTATTATCTCCTGTATTCCATGTTAAGTCTTCTACATCTTTGTCTTCGGCGACAATAGCTGGAATTGAATAGGTAAACTCTTTAAGCGGCTCACCTTCTATGCCCAAAACGGTTACAGTCACACTCAGGTTTTCAAAAGTGAGGTTTTTGTTATTATTGTACACTTGTGAACGAATACTCACGGAACTATTGGAGAAGTACCTTGTACGGCCTGTACTGACTGCTGAAGTCACAGAAGCGAGGTAAGGATTTGGACCGATTGAGAATTGATCAGAATCTTGCAATCCTTCAAGTGAATTTTCAACGATCGTGGCTTTTACTGTGTACACAGCTAAAGGAGAGGAGCCAGAGTCCCATTCTCCATTAAAATCTCGACTAGTTCCATAATCACTATCTAATAAATCAAAGCTCTGTAGTTCGGCAACTTTTTGATCTTCTGCATCATAAAGTGATACTTGAACTTTTGCCGCTGAGTTATTGAAGTAGACCAGAAGGTTCTCTATTTCCGGGTATAGGCCCTCAGGACTCTCTAGGAGTTCAAGCTTAAGTTCGAGTAAACTACTAGCTTCAATAGCCAGTTCACCTGCAGCTCCTAATTGAATGAAACTTTGTTGTGCTAAGGCTTGCTCAGTAATAGCTGATCTCACAGAGATATTCACATAATCACGTAAGGTTTCATTAGTGAGGTTAAAATCAATACTCATCCAATTGGCCCCAGCAGCGCCTTCTTCTCCAAAAGTGTAATTACCATCTATTGGGTTTTTGAGGATGTGGAAGTGTTGACCTTTTGGCAAGAATACATTACCTGTGTATGTAATTTCGGCTCCAGGTTCATAACTATCTTGTGCGGCATCTATACTTACGCCATAGAGTGAGTCTTTTACTTTTAGATCAAGTGATCCTTCTTCCAGAGTTTTTGGAAGTGAGTTGGCCGTACTGTAAGAAACTTTCACTGAGTTCTGTAGACGACGCTCTTCTCCTGCAACTAAGTCATCGACATACTGTTCGTAAGAAATATCGTAAGTGACTCCTTCTGGTATATCGCCTAATTTCCAAGTGAGGTCATATGAACTTCCTTGGTCTTTAATTATTGGACTCGTGGTTCCAAAGCTCGAAGAAATGAGGCTCAATTTATCTGACTTTGGTATATTGGAAGTAACTTCTACATTCTTAATCAGTTTTTGTTCACCTATGACGCCTTCTGAAAGTACCAGAGTCATAAATGCAGTACCAAGAATTGAACTTCCATCTAACCAAGCTCCTCCTGACCAAGAGCCATCAGCTCTCTGAGTTCTTATTAAATAAGGCCAGTAACCTTCTTGAGTTGCATTGGGTAAACTTACATTGCGTTGCCAATCAAAGAGTCCTGAGGGAGAGTTCAGATTTGTAACATTAGCCATGCGAAGGGAACGGGTCACTGTCCACATGTGATAGGGAGAACCCACGCCATTTAATCCTCTCCAGTTGGAACCAAAAAATCTATTTGATTTTAATTTAAGGGCGCCTACATCTATACCAGGAACTCTACCCCTGTAAGAAACCAAAGTTAGTCCAGTGAGACCTGCACCCGAAGTCGATGGAGGATGTATCCAACTACTACTAGTGTAACCAAAACCACCATCTGATCGATTCGTTCTTAATAGAAAGTTTTCACAAGCACCTTGTACCCATTCCGGTATTTCTGCTCCGTAGAGCATAGCGCCTTCTAAGCCAACGTAATTCCAACTATTAATGGACATATCGACGTGGCTAGAACCAAAGCTATATGCCCAACCGCCTTTACGCGCCAATTCATTTGCTAGATAGTCAGCACCATCTTGAACGACTTCTGATAAAGTTGATACACCTAAGTGACTGTGATCAATAATATAATTGGGAGTACCACTAGACACCACAGCGGCCATGCTAATGCCATTGATGTAACCTGAATCAGCTTCAAAGCGAATACCACGGCCATTGCCGTTAAAATCTGTACTTCCCTGTGAGGTTGAGCCTAATTGAATTGAAGTCGATCGACTTAAAAGATTATTCAAACCTTTTTCCACCCATGGTCTATAAATATCTTCATCAGCATTTTTATCTAGTGTATGACCGTTATTAAAGAAGGCCCATAAGGAACCACCTGTAGCGGCTTGCCCAGACCAAGATCCATTACTTGATTGACGCAGGTAAAGGTTATAGAGACCTTTCTCAATGGCAATTTTACGGTCGATTTCTTGAGCTTCTAAAGCAGTATCACTACTTGAATCCTGTACGCTAACGACATCAACATAAGTTGTTGAGCTTTTTAGTATACCACCCGAGTTGATCGTAAGGCTTGCAAAGACTCTTTCTGAGTTTGAATCATTTAGTAAAGTAAACCTTGCTCTAAGAGGGATGTTGCGAGTACTACTTACCGTCCCACTTGCAGAATCAATAAATTCAACTGAAATATTTGCCGAATTCTCGAAGGACCAGGAATAATCTACGGCATACTCTAAAGCTTCTCCTCGATTAACATTGCCCCATAGAGTCACTTCAGTTTCTGGACGTGCAAAACGAGATGGCATGGTATTAACGCCTTTGAATTCAACCACCTCCATGTTGTAAGAGAGGCTTGAACTAGTATTGCCAAACTCATCACGAATCGTGATTTCTAATGTGTATGTACCCGGTTGACCGAAGTCGTAGGAAAATTCAAAGTATTCGCTATCACTTGGCGGGAGGACCATCTCGCCATTAATCCATACGCCTGTACCCGCCTGTTTATACCCAGAGATAATTCCCTCTACACCAAATTGACGTCCCTGACCAATAATCGTGGCTTGTTCTGGTGCTACACCTGGGTTGATTTTATGCTCTGTGTCTTTTAAATGATTATCCCCTGCTAAAGTACTGCTTGGTCCAATCCATTGGCCATTATTGATTTCTAAAAGTTGTCCTCCGAGTAAGACTAGAGCTTCTGGACTTTCTATTTTACCATAATTTTTTACTATCACATCTTTAAACACAACGACTCCACGAGCTATTCCCCCTACTGTGGTACTTGATGAAAAAGTATTTTTATAATCAGCAACTGTGACTGTATTACGGGTTGATCCTGTTATCTGATAAATATTATCTTTATTTATATCTGGCTGAAGCCACAAAGAACTTAAACCATAATTTCCTTGAGCTATATTCATCGGTTTTAATTCGGTACTCGAATCAACGTCAAAACCTAATGTATTTTGATCAGAGCTTAAGCTACTTACGACTCGTTCGCCTAAACTTTCTGAATGAGTAAAAAGTGGTGTTGCAGCGGCATTAGAACCATTATTATCAATGATAAGTGAACCTACACCATCTCGCCAAGACTTATCTGCATAATAAACAGTACCCGCGCCACCTGCTGCGCCAGTACCACCGGCTGCAGTAACATTATCAAATGTGAAATCACCTGATTCATAATAAACAGCAATACGGCCACCTCCGCCTCCACCTTCATAGCGAGCATAAGCTCCATGAGCTCGAATCTGACCAGGTATTCCACTGTGACTTAGTTCACCTATATTTAGGTAAACACCACCACCAGATCCACCGCCATAGCCACTGTTACCACCTTGTGCACCATTTGCTAAAATCTGTCCATCAAGTATAAGCTTATCCGCTTCAAGGCGTATTAAACCACCACCTGCTCCGCCATAATTATTTTGAGGTCCTGCACCAGATCCTAATTCATTAGGGTTACGAAAATCACCATAGACTTCATTTGTAATATAAGAACCATGACGTTCTGCTACACCACCGTAACTACCTCCGCTATAGTAATATGCCGCACCTGTGGTTGTCGGTCCTTCTGGACTGTACGTGTAACCTTTTGGGTAACCACGACCTGAAACGTCGATCTTTGATGTCGCATCAATGACGATCTCACTCGCTTTTATATTAAGCTTGTGTTCCTCTGTCCCACTTGTAATGCCTGAGTAAAGTATGGCGCCATTTTTAAGTTCGAGCTTGCCACCAAGAGTGAGACTATCCACTACTAAGTATGCATTGCTACCATTGATAATTAAATCTTCTTCCAGCTCTAGGTTTGAAAGTTCAAGACGACTATTATTACCAATTAAACTAAGGCTTTTAAGTGAAGATAAATTTGCTATCTTTACATTTGTTCCGTTGCTAATCACTAATTCGGAAGAATTGATTTTAGTCGTTCCTTCAAATGAGAAAGCGCCGCCCTCTTTTATCTCAAAACTTACATCAAACGTAGCTGGATCATCACTTAGATCATCTTTATCACCAAAGTAAATTGGTGTTGTAGCTCCACCTAAATTATCATTATCGAACTTTAAAACTGGCACTTCATTTAATTGTGATAAAAAGACTGTGCCCACACCACCTGCTGCGCCAGTTCCACCGGCTGCAGTAACATTATCAAATGTGAAATCACCTGATTCATAATAAACAGCAATACGGCCACCACCGCCGCCACCTTCATAGCGAGCATACGCTCCATGAGAGCGAATTTGACCCGGTATTCCACTATGTGTTAGTTCTCCAATGTTGAGTTGAATACCACCACCAGATCCACCGCCATAGCCACTGTTACCACCTTGTGCACCATTTGCTAAAATCTGTCCATCAAGTATAAGCTTATCCGCTTCAAGGCGTATTAAACCACCACCTGCTCCGCCATAATTATTTTGAGGTCCTGCACCAGATCCTAATTCATTAGGGTTACGAAAATCACCATAGACTTCATTTGTAATATAAGAACCATGACGTTCTGCTACACCACCGTAACTACCTCCGCTATAGTAATATGCCGCACCTGTGGTTGTCGGTCCTTCTGGACTGTACGTGTAACCTTTTGGGTAACCACGACCTGAAACGTCGATCTTTGATGTCGCATCAATGACGATCTCACTCGCTTTTATATTAAGCTTGTGTTCCTCTGTCCCACTTGTAATGCCTGAGTAAAGTATGGCGCCATTTTTAAGTTCGAGCTTGCCACCAAGAGTGAGACTATCCACTACTAAGTATGCATTGCTACCATTGATAATTAAATCTTCTTCCAGCTCTAGGTTTGAAAGTTCAAGACGACTATTATTACCAATTAAACTAAGGCTTTTAAGTGAAGATAAATTTGCTATCTTTACATTTGTTCCGTTGCTAATCACTAATTCGGAAGAATTGATTTTAGTCGTTCCTTCAAATGAGAAAGCGCCGCCCTCTTTTATCTCAAAACTTACATCAAACGTAGCTGGATCATCACTTAGATCATCTTTATCACCAAAGTAAATTGGTGTTGTAGCTCCACCTAAATTATCATTATCGAACTTTAAAACTGGCACTTCATTTAATTGTGATAAAAAGACTGTGCCCACACCACCTGCTGCGCCAGTTCCACCGGCTGCAGTAACATTATCAAAGCTAAAATCACCTGATTCATAATAAACAGCAATACGGCCACCACCGCCGCCACCTTCATAGCGAGCATACGCTCCATGAGAGCGAATTTGACCCGGTATTCCACTATGTGTTAGTTCTCCAATGTTGAGTTGAATACCACCACCAGATCCACCGCCATAGCCACTGTTACCACCTTGTGCACCATTTGCTAAAATCTGTCCATCAAGTATTAGTTTATCAGCTTCTAAACGGACTAAACCACCTCCGGAACCACCATAATTATTTTGAGGTCCTGCACCAGATCCTAATTCATTAGGGTTACGAAAATCACCATAGACTTCATTAGTAATATAAGAACCATGACGTTCTGCTACACCACCGTAACTACCTCCGCTATAGTAATATGCCGCACCTGTGGTTGTCGGTCCTTCTGAACTATAAGTATAACCTCGGGGATAACCACGACCTGAAACGTCGATCTTGGATGTCGCATCAATGACGACTTCACCTGCTTTTATATTAAGCTTGTGTTCCTCTGTCCCACTTGTAATGCCTGAGTAAAGTATGGCGCCATTTTTAAGTTCGAGCTTGCCACGGATATCTAAGTTGTCTACAACTAGGTAAGTATCGACTCCATCCAGCGTAAGGTTCTCTAATTGACCGAAATTCTTTATGTCAATTCTTGATGAGCCATTAAGAACCACTTCATCCGTTTGTATCACTGTCTCACCTACAAAAGAGGCGTATGACTTCTCTTGAATTTGTAAATCTACTTCAAACTCAGCTGGATCATCTGTAAGGTCTTCTTTGTTTCCAAAGTAAATGGGCGTTGTTGCTCCACCTAAATTATCATTATCGAACTTAAGGATTGGCACTTCATTTAATTGTGATAAAAAGACTGTACCCACTCCACCTGCGGCTCCAGTACCACCAGCTGCAGTAACATTATCAAATGTGAAATCACCTGATTCATAATAAACAGCAATACGGCCACCACCGCCGCCACCTTCATAGCGAGCATACGCTCCATGAGAGCGAATTTGACCCGGTATTCCACTATGTGTTAGTTCTCCAATGTTGAGTTGAATACCACCACCAGATCCACCGCCATAGCCACTGTTACCACCTTGTGCACCATTTGCTAAAATCTGTCCATCAAGTATAAGCTTATCCGCTTCAAGGCGTATTAAACCACCACCTGCTCCGCCATAATTATTTTGAGGTCCTGCACCAGATCCTAATTCATTAGGGTTACGAAAATCACCATAGACTTCATTAGTAATATAAGAACCATGACGTTCTGCTACACCACCGTAACTACCTCCGCTATAGTAATATGCCGCACCTGTGGTTGTCGGTCCTTCTGAACTATAAGTATAACCTCGGGGATAACCACGACCTGAAACGTCGATCTTGGATGTCGCATCAATGACGACTTCACCTGCTTTTATATTGAGACTATGCTCTTCTGTCCCACTTGTAATGCCTGAGTAAAGTATGGCTCCATTTTTAAGTTCGAGCTTGCCACGGATATCTAAGTTGTCTACAACTAGGTAAGTATCGACTCCATCCAGCGTAAGGTTCTCTAATTGACCGAAATTCTTTATGTCAATTCTTGATGAGCCATTAAGAACCACTTCATCCGTTTGTATCACTGTCTCACCTACAAAAGAGGCGTATGACTTCTCTTGAATTTGTAAATCTACTTCAAACTCAGCTGGATCATCTGTAAGGTCTTCTTTGTTTCCAAAGTAAATGGGCGTTGTTGCTCCACCTAAATTATCATTATCGAACTTAAGGATTGGCACTTCATTTAATTGTGATAAAAAGACTGTACCCACTCCACCTGCGGCTCCAGTACCACCAGCTGCAGTAACATTATCAAATGTGAAATCACCTGATTCATAATAAACAGCAATACGGCCACCACCGCCGCCACCTTCATAGCGAGCATACGCTCCATGAGAGCGAATTTGACCCGGTATTCCACTATGTGTTAGTTCTCCAATGTTGAGTTGAATACCACCACCAGATCCACCGCCATAGCCACTGTTACCACCTTGTGCACCATTTGCTAAAATCTGTCCATCAAGTATAAGCTTATCCGCTTCAAGGCGTATTAAACCACCACCTGCTCCGCCATAATTATTTTGAGGTCCTGCACCAGATCCTAATTCATTAGGGTTACGAAAATCACCATAGACTTCATTTGTAATATAAGAACCATGACGTTCTGCTACACCACCGTAACTACCTCCGCTATAGTAATATGCCGCACCTGTGGTTGTCGGTCCTTCTGGACTGTACGTGTAACCTTTTGGGTAACCACGACCTGAAACGTCGATCTTTGATGTCGCATCAATGACGATCTCACTCGCTTTTATATTAAGCTTGTGTTCCTCTGTACCACTTGTAATGCCTGAGTAAAGTATGGCTCCATTTTTAAGCTCGAGCTTTCCGCGAATATCCAAATTATCGATAACAAGATAAGTACTAGCTCCATCGAGTGTAAGATTTTCTAGTTGATCAAAGTTTTTTAAATTGATACTTGAAGACCCATTAAGAACCACTTCATCTGTTTGTATCACTGTATTACCTACAAAAGAGGCGTATGACTTCTCTTGAATTTGTAAATCTACTTCAAACTCAGCTGGATCATCTGTAAGGTCTTCTTTATCACCAAAATAGATCGGCGTTGTAGCTCCACCTAAATTATCATTATCAAACTTTAAAGTTGGCACTTCGTTTAACTGAGATAAGAAAACTGTACCCACTCCACCTACTGCTCCCGTACCACCGGCTGCTGTCACATTATCAAATGTGAAATCACCTGATTCATAATAAACAGCAATACGACCACCGCCGCCTCCACCTTCGTAGCGAGCGTAAGCTCCATGAGAGCGAATTTGACCTGGTATCCCACTATGTGTTAGTTCTCCAATGTTGAGTTGAATACCACCACCAGATCCACCACCATAATAGCTATGACCCTGAGACCCATTTGCTAAAATCTGACCATCAAGAATTAATTTATTAGCTTCTAAACGGACTAAACCACCGCCGGACCCGCCATAATTACCTGACAGACCTGCTCCTGAACCCAATTCATTAGGGTTACGGAAATCACCATAAACTTCATTAGTAACTGCAGTACTTTGACGGTCACCGTATCCACCATAAGATCCACCTGAATAACTTGCAGACGCTCCTGATGTTGTTGGTCCTTCTGAACTGTAAGTATAACCTCGGGGATAACCACGACCTGAAACGTCGATCTTGGATGTCGCGTCGATATTTATTTCTGTCACTACATTCAAGAATAACTTAAATTCACTAGTGGAACTTGTCGTGGAATGATTTAATACAGCCCCATTACGAAGAACTAGAGAATTAAATGTATGCTCACCATCAATGGTGACAGTCGTCCCATCGATGACAAGGTCGGCATTCTCATGAGACAAGTCTTCAGCTGTAATGTGAGTCGTTGTATTAAGAACTGTTTGTCCACACAGAACGGAGCCGATAAAAAAAAGGCCGCTTATAAGTAATTTTTTCATAATCATTCTCCCCTCAAGTAAATTTCGTGAGTTCCGATAAGCTTCCCTTGCCATTTTCCGGTCTCAGTTTGGTCTTCTAAAACTTGGTAAAACTCCAGTACAGTCACGGAAGTTTGATTAGCACTAAGCACTCCACCGCGAGGAGTGTAGGTAAAATTAAGTTCTTCATTAAAAACTGTGAGCAGACGTATTTGAGGGTTTTGCTGTTGAAACATATTCATCGGTGAGTCTTCACCTCCGCCTAATGTCCCATAGGGAACATAGACAGCCACTCGAGTACCATCTGGAACTTGTTGCCCGAGAATATTTAAAACTTCTTTAGACTTAAGTGCTAGTGACACTTCTGCAGAATCGACAATGACTTCTTTAGGGTCTTGACTAATCGCTTGAACTTTATAAGGCAGGGTCAAATCACCCTCTCCACCCGAAGCTGATAACTTTAACTCAGTTTTTATACGTGCACGGCCAAGGGGAGAAACCTCCGCTGGGAGTAGTTTATTACTCACCGTAAGATCAAAGGGAGCAACTAAAGAAAACTTGGCTTTGCCTTCGTAATTCAATTCACCATTACTTGCTTGAACTATAACTGTGTACTCACCACCTTGATCAAATTCACCCGCAATTTTTTCATTAAGGTAAACGGTTCTTGACATTTGTGTCGCTAATAAATCCACATTCATTTCTTTAATAGATTTGAGTACTTCATTGCTCTGAGAATCCTCTACTTTCCATAAAAGAGACCATTGCGAGTTTATATTCGAAGCATTAGCTAATGTAAGTTGAATCTCGATAGGTTGGATATTACCACCCTCTATCAACGTTTTAGAGAGGTAAGGTGTTAGTTTGCGAAGACCGATGCTCGACTTAAGTTCGAAGTTCGCTTCTGCTGTATCTAACAAAGTATCGTCTTCTTGTGAACGAAAGTAGGCAATAACTTTATAATCCCCTGCTGGTGCTGTACTCGTATTCCATTGATATTTCCCTGTAACTGACATGCTCACAGGCTGAGCCTGAAAAGAACTATCAATATTTTTTACAATAAGATCTATATCGGCATTTTGATGTGATGTCGCCACTGTAAATACCATATTTTCGTAAGCCGCTGCTGGCGGATCTACTTCTAGTCCTTCATTAAGCTTTTTGGCGATAACCGCAACATCTGCTCCAATGACTGTTAAGCTCGTATTCGCAGCATTATTATCTTCATAAGATTCATCGACTGCGTTTAGGTCATCTACAACTAAACTGATCTGATGTTCACCCGAAAGAGGCTTCCATGGCAGTGTAATTGTCCTTATTTCACCTGGCTTGATAGAAGTTACTTGTTGCTGAGCTAAAAGCTCTGCACCATCTTTTAACTCAAAACGAAATACACCTGAATTTTGATTTCCAATATTTGCTATATTCATAGAAATATTTAGTAGTGAGTTTTCAAGTAAAAGTAGGTTGCCATCGCTACCATGCCCATTAAAACTCAAACTAGATGAATCAACATATAAATCAGGGCCATCTACCTGTACCGGATCATTTAAGCCCTGGATATTCAGCTTATACGCAATGATATTGTTATTAAATTCAGACTCAGGAATCACTTTATCTTCATTCACCACAATAAAGTAAGTTGGATTGAACTGCATACCCTCTGTCTCTAATGTGTATTGTGCTCTCACTGACTTTCCAGGGAGTAAGGAACTTAGTGTTTGAGTCTCCAGTAATTCTGCACCTTGTCTTGGGTCTCCTAAGTAAAAATTGACCTTTGCCGTATCAGCATAAACATCACCTAAATTAAAAATTAATACGCTTAAATTAACATTATCTCCTACAATAACTGATGACTTATCTATACTAATCCCCTGCTTAAGTAGGGCCAAGTCTGCAATATTTGTTGTGTCGGGGATATCCATCAAACCCAGCACACCTAGCACCAAACTTGTCGTATAAACTTTTTCTTCAGGCTTATCTGACCAGGAACCATCCTCGGCTTGAGAATTAAGGAGAAGTTTATAAGTATTGATCAATAGAGATGGCTGCTCAAAGCTCGCTAAAGCCTTATATACTTCTGCAGTAGTTTTCAACTCCTCTTTTGTGTTAGGCAGAGCATAATGTCCATTACTTCTGATATTCGATTTTAATAAATCCACAATGTCATTCATCAATTGTGTAAGAGCGAGTGATCCTAAGCCTTGCTTATCCAATCTACGTAAAACTTGTAATACTCTAGCACTTAATTCTAGCTTACTGACCGAAGCTTCATTTGAAAGGTTCCAGTAACCGCTTTCTAATTGTGCACTAACTAAATATTTAAGAACAAGATCTCCATCAACTAGAGTCTCACCATGATCTAAAAGGGTATTAATTACGATTAATGTATCTAAAGGGTTACTTTGCTTAGCCGCACTCGCTCCCCACGCGCCATCCAGGTTTTTCAAAGAATTGATTTGTTGCGTACCACCATCATTAATAAGCGTTATTAGCGCAGAGTATATACTAATACTTTTAGCATTTTTTAAACTTTCTATATTTAATAAAGATCGCTGTAAGGACAACTCTTCTTTAGCTCCTTTATGAAGATGTAAATACTCAAGTACTTTTAAGGTGTCTATAAACTCACGTTCTGAATCTGAACTCCATAAACCATATTCATTTTGTTTATCTAAAATAAAATCAAGCCCTTTCTCAAGATCTGCAAACAATGGTATAACAAACATAAAAAATATAATAAAAAATCTCAACTGATACCCCCCTCTATATAATCCCTATAAACATAACCAAGGCACCCATATGCCTTAAATTACAAAGGCACAAAAATATACTAAATGGTATATCATACAAGATGGATAATATTAAAATTAGATTAACTAACCCATCGCATCATTTCATATCAACTGAATGACAATTACTTAGAGCAAACGCGAATGATTTCTTCTTGGGTGGTGACGCCCTGAGCTACTTTTTCTAGGCCATTATCACGTATAACTTGCATACCTTCTTCACGGGCAATCTTGTTAAGTTCTCCACTATCCTGCTTATTAATGACTGCTTTTTGAAGGACAGGACTCATCATCAATAATTCATAAATCCCTATTCTTCCCTTGTAGCCTGTGTTGCCACAGTTTTTGCAGACTTGCTGAATATCACCTTTGCAGACTTCGCAAGAGCGACGTACAAGGCGCTGTGAAAGGACTCCGATAAGCGATGAAGCGATAAGGAAGTTTTCAACTCCCATATCTTGCAAGCGACTTATGGCACCCGCTGCATCATTTGTATGCAGAGTACTCAAAACTAAATGTCCTGTAAGGGCTGCATTGATACATATATCGGCAGTTTCTTTATCGCGGATTTCACCTACCAAAATGATATCTGGATCTTGGCGAACAATGGCACGCAGGCCATTAGAGAAAGTTAAGCCTACGGAGGCTTTCACCTGTACTTGGGTAATGCCATTAATTTGATATTCGATGGGATCTTCAATGGTAATGATTTTTTCATTGCCAGAATTGAGTAGATTAAGTGCACAGTAGAGGGTTGTCGTCTTACCTGAACCAGTAGGACCCACAACTAGGATCAGGCCGTGAGGATTTTTAATTAGCTTATTAAACTTAATTCTCAAGGCCTCATTCATACCCACTGTTTGGAGACTAAAACTCTGAATATTTTTCATCAATAAGCGCATCACTATAGATTCCCCGTACATGCCTGGGAGAGTATTCATACGCACATCAGTGGATTGACCTACAATCATCAATTCAATCCGACCATCTTGAGGTATGCGATGTTCTGCGATATTGAGCCCCCCAATAAGCTTCAGTCGAGATGCGATGGCGGAATACTGTTGGCGTGGAGGCGTAAAAAAAGTCTGGAGGACACCATCAATTCTAAAACGTATATTGAGCTCACGTTCTCCTGGCTCAACGTGAATATCACTGGCTCTCAACTCTAAAGCACGACTAAACACATCATTAACTAAGCGTACAATGGGAGCTTCTTTGGCTAAATCTTGAAGTGATTTTTCATCATCGGCATCATAAAAAAGTTCTTTATTTCCCTGATGATATATTTCATTAATTTTACGATTGATAAAACTTTTCCGTAGCAAAACAAATTCTACATCTAAATCATAAAAAGCCTTCCACTGCTGACTAATATTATTCAATAGATAAGGTGAAGCTACTGCAATTTGCTGAATAGCTTCATTTAGTTGAAGGGGAAGAATGTGTTTCTCTTCGAGGTACTCTTGATTGATATCTTCCGAGCGTTCAATCTCATTAATCTCATCTTCATCAACAAGAGTCGATTCACATATTGACGCATATGCTTCCAATAATTCTTGCTCAGAAACTTCCCCTGAATCAACTAAAAGCCATTCATCAAAAGGCTTTTCTATGCTTTCAAATTTTGGATTTTTTTTAAGTGCCTGAACTATCAGTTCTTGTGAAAGGAATTTCATTTAATTTCGGGACTTTGATCGCGGTATTCCATGACGTCATTATAACGTTCTAAAACTCCTTCAAAATCACTTTCTTGTTCAATCACAGTAGCTTTAATAAAGATAACGAGTTCTTTCTCTTTCTCACCTAATTTCGCACTACTAAAGAGAAAGCCTATCCACGGAATATCCTTTAAAAAAGGCACTCCACTCGTTGATTGTGAGGCTCCTTTTTGAATGATGCCCCCGAGTAAAATCGTTTCTTTATTTTTCATTAAAAGCTTAGTTTTGACCGTGTTTTCATTAAAAGTCGGCGAGTCAATTAACACATCGTCGGGGTCCTGTTCGACAATGCTCGATAATTCTATTTCAGTATCTAAAGTCACATATTTATCCGCGGAAACTTGGGGTGTAACACGAACAATCACCCCTGTATTCCTGTATTCAATTTGTTCATAATCATTATTGGATGAAGTTGAGACGGATCCTACTCGAATCGGTACACTTTGACCTATATTAATTTCTGCCGGCTCACCATTTAAAGTCAGAATATGGGGAGTGAAGAGCAACTGAGTTTTACTGTCTCCAGCTACTGCCTGTACAAAGGCAAACTCACTATCAACACCCGCAGATTGCAATAGTAAACTGATCCCAGGATTCAAATCACCTGGTGGGCCAAAGCTTGGCGTATCTGTGTTGGTACTCCCCACTCCAATACCACTTAAATTGTCTCCACTACCAAATTTGTCTGTAGCTGCATACTCAAAACCAAACTCCAAACCTTCCCCCAGTTCAACTTCTACTGCCGTAACTTCAATTAATACTTGCATCGATGGTGCATCTAAATGACGAAGAATTGCTTTAACCATTGCAAAAGTTTTAGCTTTTGTACGAATCACTAATTGATTGCGTCGCATATCTTCAAAAATTGTCACTCCTTCATCAAAGATTGACGCCGCTGGCTCATTCGTTTTTGCCGTATTAGAAGTACTTGTTCGTGTGCGATTAGTACCAGTGCTATTTGATGTACTAGCGGCGGCACCCGTCCTACTGGAACTTGAGTTTGTAGATGCCGTTGTCCCTGGCGTTGAAGCATTAGCCGTATTTGGAAAAAAGAGCTGTAAAGCAGCGACTAAATCATCTGAAACCCCATGTTTAACTGGATAATAAAAAACTTTCTCTTCTCCTTCTGATTCAAAAGTATCCAAGATTTGTATCCATTTATAAATTTCATGCACGACTAGCTGAGAAGGAGCTGAAACCACTAAAACATCCAGCCTTTCTAGAGCCACCATTCTCACACCTTGCCCAGTCGCATCTCCCGTATTGATGCTAAAGCCTAAGACGGGGAGCGCACTTTGCAGTTCTTCCAATAATTTAACTGCATTCACATACTGGCACTTATATGTCATCTGTGGCCAATCAGCTTTACCGTGATTATCGAGAGCTTCTACAATAGCTTTTAGTTTTTCTAAATTCGCACTTGTTTCCACCATCAATAAAGCATTGCTCGCTGCGAGAACAGACAAAGAGGCATTGGGCCCCATAAAGGGTTTAAGTTGTGCAACTGCATCACTCGCATTAATGTTCTTCAAAGGAAAAAATCCTAGAGACACATTGCCCGTCGACTTATCGACTGATTGAATCACAGAATCCTGGGCGATTTTGGATAAAGGAAAGACACTAACAATACCACTCTCACTGACTGAAGCATAAGCATTATTAATATAGAGAACTTGTTCAAATAACTTCCATGCATCGTACAAGGTGAGGCTATCTGCTAAGGAAATATCGGCCTTTACAAAACCCTTGACTCCTGGATCTAAAATATACTCAAATTCGAGCGTTTCACTAAAAACTTTTACTGCAGTGCCCAGCTCAAGATTATCCATCACAAGGTCAAAGGGTACTATTTCCTCAAAAAATTTTGGATCTGTTGCTCGACTTTTCATAATGTCTGCTAAACGATTAAACTCAGATGCTTTTGATTTTGTCTCACCGCGCTGTGGAAAGGCTGATTGCGCCTGGGCTTCGCCCATAAGCTTCAAGGGTGATATAGCTTCAATTACGCCGCTATCGGGCAAGTCCTCCTCTGCTATATCTGGGCTTAAATTTTTCGACAAATTCACTTCCACATGTGTTGGAGGCTCTTTATCTATATCCGTCTGATTACAGGACAGAAGTACAGTAAGAAATAAAGTGAGTATATATAAATTATAGGTTTTCATTAGTGCGCTCTTTTTTCCTTGATTTCTGTAATTGTTTTAATTTTTTAATGCGTTCTATGCGCTGCTCTTTATAGAGTTCTTCTTTTGTCTTCGGTAATTCAGTTGTAGACGGAGTTTTAGCATCAGGCTTTACTTCGCCTTTTGTTGTTTTTTCTTGTACTGAAACCTTAGGTGTGTTTTTGAGTTCTGCTTGCCGTTTTTTTGCTTGTGCTAAGATGACTTTATTTTCTTGTTCGGCATATTTTTGAACCTGCTTTCTCATATTCACACTAACCGAATTACTTTCATCGATAGTTAAAACAATTTCATTACCCGAATTATTAACTAAAATTACTTCTTCTGAATTGATCTCAACAACCGAATAGCCAGTCTCTCCCACATCATCTTCCAAAGCAAACACTTGATCTTTTGTTTTTGTCTGAGGTGAGCGTCCTTTTCGTGAACTTGGGTGAGCCTTAGGACTCGCACTCTGGGGTGAATCATAATGTAAGATAACTGTTTTTTTATTTTCCACGCCCATAATCCCTCGTAAGACAAAATTATAGGGGTGCTGAGGTTCCACTACTTCTTGAACTTCCTCTTGACTTATTTCTTCTACTTGTTCAAGTTGCGTTCCTCGCAAAGGATCAAAGGGATTTTCCGACTCAAAAAATGAATCACTTGGCTCCGCTTGACTTAGCATTTTTTCTCGCACTTGCGTTTCTTTCTCGAGGGCAGAAAAAGGCAAGATTTCACTTCTATATGTAAGATCTTTGACTAGAACTGTACTGATTACACTTCCGCTCGCTACTAAGGCTAAAATTATTGAACTCTTCATTACTGAGCTCCTTGCACTATCAAGGGCGCTTTTACATAGGTTCTCAAGACGCCATTGAGACGGAAATTATTAGCTGGTGCTTTACTCGTAGCTTTACTGGCCGTCAACTGAAATGATGACCAATTATAAATCTTTTCATTATCCGCCAAGGCTCTTAGGAAACTGTAAAAACTTTTCATTTCCGCAGCTGCAATAGTGCCTGTAAGTGGGTAGTCAATAACCTTTAAATGTTCATAAGTCGTTAAGGACTTTTCTCGTCCTACGTTGACAATAATTTGATCTAGATTTTCTACTTGTAGGTATTTTCGTATTTCTTGCTGAATTAAGCTGCGTGGCGATGTCGGTCCCTCATAACTATAAAGTTTTTTTAAAGACTCAGCATTACTTTTTTCCAAAGATTCTAACTCAGATTCTTTATGTAATGCGAGCTGTAAGTCTGTTGATAGCTTCTGGTGATTTTGCTTAGCTCTTATGGCATCATTGCCATTAAAGAAATCCATATTAAAGCTCAGCTTACTATTATCTATGATCACTACCGCAATCATCAGAAGCATAATGAGCAAAAGGTATTTTTGTCTTTTATTCATTTAGAGTTAAGTCCCGTGATTATTCGTAAGCTTAGGTTAAGTTCATCACGCTGGCGAGTAATGGGAATATCATCATCAAAAAAATCTGAAGCACGAAAAGCTTCGTAGACTTCTTGGATATCAATCTGACCTGAGGTGGATAGTAATCGACAATTAATTACTTCTTCGTTGATTCTCAGATCTTTAATATAGCAATTTCTTGGTAAAACTCGACTTATCTCATTCAGTATTTGGGGCAAAGAGCGCGTTGATTCCTGTCTAGCTGCTTTCATCTCTGATTGAAAAGTCTCTAATTCAGTGAACCTCTGTGAATCCACATAGGGAATTTGTCGCTCTAAATCATCACTTGCTAGCTCAATCTGCTTTAGATTACGACTTTTATCTCCGTAATAATCCGCCACTTTATAAGTAGACATCAATAACATATAGGCTACTAAAACTAGACTTGTATACTGACTCCAGTAATGATGCTTTAAGCGCAAGTCATTGGGGAGTTGAAAAGCTGTTTTTAGATCACCTTTAACAAAGTCCTCAATCATATATCTCGCTTGACTCAGGGCGCCCCAATACAATTCCTGCTGGGCTTTATCTGCCAGGTCATTCCAGTTGACTGAAAAACTGGCTTCAGGAAGATCTTCCCTGAGAATCAATTCATTTATTTTATTTGTTGAATCAACATCATATATTTGGCCATTTTTATATAAATGACCTTCATGGCATGCCATTGCCGGAAAATAAATATCGAACTTTAAGCCCACACAGCGCTCTACAATGAATTTCCATTTATCCTTAGTCATCAATATAACTTGACACAAGTCATGCCTTATTTGATATGCCCAATTAAGTTTATTTTCTGCCATTGGAACCTGTGCATTAATTGAGAACTTTATAGCATTGCGAAATTCCACGTCTTTCATCTTTGGCAACGATAAAGTAAATACCGTACTCAGATCAGAGTTATCACCCACAACAATTAAATCAGAGTTTTTTATGGCAAAGATCGCTTTAAGGTCTGCCAATGAATCTTCTTTATTAAACTCTTGGCAGGCCAAGACCCCTATAGAGTCACCCTCTTTGCGCACTTTCATGGCAAAGGCCTTGCCATCAGAACAAAGCGTGACGCTAATAACTGTTAATTTATTCCCCAACATTAGAAACTTGTCCTACGCCAATACTGCATACCCTTAAACTTCCCAAACCTTTTAGGCCCCCTGTTGTTCAGTTGCAAAATCTCCTCATGTACCACGGTATTCAAGCCTTCTTGATCACTAACTTTCACTTTTAATAAATAAACTCCTGACTCTTTGAAGGAAAAGAAACGTTTTATGCGAGGAAGTAACTCTGGAATAGATTCTTCCAAAGCAATAGATTCTTCAAACCAAGCAGTCCTTGCTTGCTTTACCTGAAGTATTTCATCTTCTGCTAAATTTAAACGCATCATAATTTCGTTAATATCTGCAGAGAAGAAACTAGATTTTAAATTTCTAGAGAGACGTACACCATCAGGGATAAAAGGACGCACCAATTGTCTTAAACTTTCTGGATTCTCTTGCTGATCAACTAAGGCTAAGTCGACAAATTCCCTAAGCTCCGGTATCCAATAAATTTCTTCGCCATACTCCATCGAAGATTTTCTTGGCAAATCATAGGGGTCATAAGCAGATATATCGTAGGCATCATTATTTTGCGTATAACGACTCAACTCATCTATAAAAACGAGCTCCTCACCCTCATCTACTTGTTGCAAACGCTTGAATGCTAAGGCACGAGATTGACTGATTTCTCCTTGGAGATTCAAGCCTCTAAAAGCATCATTAATCTGTGTTTTAACCATGAAATCTTCTGACGTCAATGTTTGAACTCGTCCATCTGCACGGTAGCGCTCTTCTGAATCTTCCTCTTCAAGAGATTGATTGTTATTTCTGTTTTTATGAACTTGGAGGTCACCCATCAGTTTCCATTTAAGAATACTTAGTTGACTTTCAGCCTCATAGTGATTTTTAATCAAACGATTCTGTAAAAGTGCCTGACGAAAACTAAGCGCGCTGATGGCACTACTCTCTCCACTGAGCATAAAAATCATCAATAAACTCAATATCACTATAATTAATGCCGGCCCCTTCATTGTGTGAGCTTCCCATTGTCCCATGGAGCGAGTCTCTCGTCATAAGAACTCGCTGCAGTTCGCCACATGAAATTTTCTTCAGACCCATCGCGCCAACGCACTTTTAATAAAATGGCTAAAGGAATATCCTGGCGTTCTTCTAGCCATTCATTTAACCACTCCAATTCTTCACTACTTTGACTCTCTTCAATTGCCGAGACATAGCTAAATTCAATTTGCTCTACATCTTTGGCTAATAACGAAGTGTAGTATTTTCCTTCTATGAGTTCTTCTCCATTGAAAAATGGACGTGTTTGATAATTGGCAACTAGCTCATTTTCCTCATTCAGAATTAGTTCTATAAAGCGCATTCCTCCATCTTTTAGTGTGTTCACTTTATTAAGCTGGGCAAAACGCATTTCATTTACCGCACCATAGAAAAATGATTGCTTGTCACCACTTTCATCACGCCAATTAAAAGGCACCATATTCGAAAACATTTTACGCAAAGTTTTGTCTAAGATCACTAACTGTGATATATGACGGGCTCGATCCTTCTGAGCCTCGTAATTCGACAAAGAACTACTCGTTAACTTCATGCACAAAATGCATAATAAGGCAAAAATCCCCGTAGCAATGATGACTTCGATTAAGGTGAACGACCGATTTCTCATAAGTCCTGTTCCCTCAGCAGCTTAGTGATCACAAGCTCATCAATCAATTCACCATCACGCCATAATTCCACATGAATATTCATCGCCTGCCAAGTACTATTTAATTCGAGTGAATCTTCCTCTAGCATGCTATCATCTACATACTCAGTCGTATGACATTCTATCGCTATGCCCTGAGGCAATAATTCTTGTGGAAACTCTGCTTCCGCGCCCCACAAGAGATGATATTCTGCACCTAAGCTAAGTAAATGACTTGTCCCCCAGGTACTTTCTGCTTCAAAACTTAATTGGGCCGAGCGGCTCAAAATTTGTACGGCGATAAGTGAAGCCATAGATAAAATCACCGTGGCAATAATCACTTCAATTAGAGTGAAACTTTTATTCAACATCGATCATCACCTGTGAATTTAAACGATCTACATTAATTGTATAAGTAAAGTCCTGTACTTGAAGCTGCAATACATCCCCTGAAGCCTCTCCGTCTGGATAGAAAGTGAAAAACACATCTTCTTGCTCACTCATTTTACAAAAATCTGCCAAGCTATATTCGCTCTCCCCTAACCACACATCCAGTGCACTATTAGGCTCGGCTTCATCACCATTATTCTCTTCGTTTACTTCTGTATTCTCTGGATCCATAAACTCAGCTTTCACAGCTCCCGACTCTTGGCTACTAAATCTTAATTCCACGGCTTCATTCAAAAGCTGTGCTCGTAACCTTGCCTTGATAAAAATATCCTGAAGTTGATTATCCACTCGCAGGCGCATCTCTTGGGGACTCGTTCCGCCAAAGCGGTTGAGCACCACAAGTAAAACTACTGTCAATAAAACAATGACAATAATCAGTTCTAAAAAGCTAAATTTACGACACTTCAAAACAACAGTGCTTTACTCTTCTGGAACCACGAGGTCCGCATTGGCATCTTGACCACCTGGCGCACTATCTGCACCTAAAGAACGAATCACAAAGCCATGACGATTATTGGAACTGCGTTCAAAAATCAAAGGGTTTTTCCATGAATCTTCAGGGGCCTTATCCATCTGACGTTTCCAGCCCTTAAGTTGACGAGTATTCTCTACTAGCTCGTTAAGTGACTCGGGCAACTGCCCCGTCTGTAACTTAAATATTTCGATGACTCCTAAAAGGTTATTCATTTCAGCTTTTGTGAGCTCAACTTTTGCATCATCACCTTTACCAATAATTTTAGGTGCCACAAAAGCGGCAATTAAGGCAATAATTGTTACCACAATAATAATCTCAATTAATGAGAAATAACGTTTTTTCATTTTCTTCCTTGTTCTTAAGTTAATGTTGTTAAATCTGATATAGCGAGGAACATCACGATCACAATTCCACCGATGATGACTCCTAGAAAAATAATAACCAAGGGCTCAAAGGCACTTAAAATATTTTTAATGACCTGCTTGAGTTCCTTTTCATAACGTTCCGATATCCTTTTCATCATTTCATCTAAGCGCCCAGTTTCTTCGCCTACTGCTAGCATTTTAGTGACCTGTAAGGGGATGTAGGCTATTTCATCTAAAGTTGTCGATAGTGGGCTTCCTCTTCGAAGCTTGCCTGGAACCTCTGCTAGTTCTTTCGCAATCAATTCGTTGTTAATCACTCGTTCTGATACCTGTACACTCTTCAGTAAATGCACTCCATTCCCTACCAAAATACCGAGTGTCCTAAAGTAAGAACTAAGGTCCGAAATAATCACCAGGCGCTTAAGCAAAGGTAACGAAAGTAAAAGTTTATCTCTTTGGTATTTGTAGCGCTTGCCTTTAAAGAAATAAATCAGTAAGCCGACCAAGCTCACAAAAAGGACTAAAAGGATGGTGCCATTATCCTTGATGAAAAAGGAAAAATCAAAGAGCATGGCGGCCAAACCACTCGGCTTTTTATTCGCCTTGGCAAAAGTCTGAGCAAATTGTGGAACAATGTAAGCGAGCATAAAAATAACAACGCTAAAACTAATCAAACTAATAATAAGTGGATAGATACTCGCTGACAGCAAATATGAGCGCATCTCTTTCTTTTGTTGAAGGTATTCTTGCAAGCGTTGTAATACCATCGGCAAAGCTCCGGATTCTTCACCTACCTCAACGAGATTTTTATAAATCTTTGGGAAAAATGAACTGCGATCATGGATCAACTCAGAAAACTTTTTTCCTTCATGTAAACCTTGACGCATATCCGCAACAAATAAACGCGCTTCTTCTTTTTCCATTGTCTCTTCAATAATCGCTAAACTTTTATCTAAAGATATCCCTGCATCCAGTAGCATCGATAAACTTTCGGTGAAATCTTCTAGAGAAAACGGCGCACGTGTAAATAGGGCTCCCTTACCTGTATTTCCACCTTCACCAATAAAGCTTACAGGCACCAGCTTTCGTCCACGCAAACGACTAAGCGCATCATCCTTGCTACTTTCATCTAGTGCCACTTCTGAAAAAGCACCACTCTGATCCACAACTTTAAATTTATATAAAGGCATTCCCATCACTCAACAATTTAAACAACTTGAAATTAGTTTATAATTTAAAAAAATCTTGCCTCAAGAGACATACTAAACTCTTATTAAACACATAAAAATCAGTCTTTAACTGCTATTCATAAATCTGACATGGAAGAAACAAAGTATATTCCCACAATATCCATTCGTGAATTGATTGGGAGGTCCACCACAATAAAAAAGATGACACCATCCGGTTCTTCAAAGTTTGCTGTATACTTTTGAGTATTCCTAGCATCTCCCTCATTCTGGAGGAGATCCATATCCTCAATATGGCAGCCATGGGTATTTCATTTTTGAAATAGTCGGCAGGTCTAGGATGGGGGGCTGGCACTCCGGTCAAAAAAAACAATGCAAATGGCCTCGGCAGAAAAGTCCCTGCACATGCAACTCTGGGCTGTAATTGCCACTGACCCACTAAGGACAATCACCCTAAATTAAAAAAGAGGATAAGGATATGAGAATCATTGATAAAAAATAGACACCTTCGAGAAAAAAGATCTTGACACCGCAGCTTAGCTGCTTGAAATTTTTGTAATTACACACGGGATTTCAGTCAATGTATTGAAGTAAACCCATAACGGGGAGCTCGTCCGCGAAGATAATGATAGGGTTTCGGCAGAACTGCTGAATATTGTAAGGAGAAAGTCAGAGTGGGTAGATGGGAAACGAAAATGCTTTACTGATTGATATTTGGTACATCCCTAATGATCAAAAATTGACTAAGGAGAAAAGAACAGCAAATCCTAAGGTACTATTCCATTAATAACATTACTGAAAGAGCCCTGGAAAATAGAAAGAATTCTACTAAAAACAGTCCATGATTTATACTTTTCAGAAAGGGGAACTTCGCGCCATCGTTTTAGCCTCCACCATTATTTTAGGTACGTCAGAAGGTACGTGTAGATGTTCGAACTTGTGCATACATGTAGAAACTTAGACTGATTGAAATATTCATAAGTCATTTATGCATATCTATTAACCTCTCATTATAAGTACTTTACAAAAACCACTGGTTCAAATCCCCCGCCTCCACTCAAAAGCCACCCTCACCAAGGGTGGCTTTTTTATGCTCAAATGACTAAGAACTGAAATCATTTATTACGAATTATTTCTATAGTGGATATTGGTCTATAGGGTTAAGTTCGAACACTCTGTGTTTTGACAGCCATGGTTTCACTCAAGCCAAATTGAGACAAATACGGTTAAATACTATATGTCGATCAAAAAGCTACTCAATAAATTGACCGGATAGGAAGCCCATAAGAGATACACTTGACGGAGTTGTATTTATGCGCCTAGATTTTATGTTATGTATTATTGATGTAAGCACAAGCTCAGGATTTAAAACTTAAGGTATTATGAAGAAGCTGTATATCGTATCAGGAGCTAATGGCTCAGGAAAAACAACATTCGCAAAAATGTTGACGGAAGATTTATCTCTGCCCTTTGTGAATGCCGATGAAATTGCCAAGGAACTAGACCCCAGCAATACGACTGGTGGAAAAATGGAAGCAGGCAGAGTTTTCTTCCAGCAAGTAAGGCATTTCATTAAGGAAGGACAAAGTTTTGTATTGGAGTCAACTCTTTCAGGTAAGTACCTTGAGAAATTAATTCCTAAAGTACAGGAGCAAGGTTTCGACGTCGAGCTAATCTATATCTTTCTCGAAAACCCTGACGTTTGTATTGAACGAATTAAAGAGCGAGTTTTAAACGGCGGTCATCATGTTCCAAATGAAGATGTTATTCGCAGATACTACCGCAGTAAAAATAATTTCTGGAATGTGTATAAAGAAATGGTCAATCAATGGTTCTTAGTCTATAACTCAGATCTTCGTTTCAAAGAATTTTGCATTGGCATAAAAGATCAATATGATATTAACGACACTGATATTTTTACTCAGTTCATAAAAGGAGTCGAAGATGAAATCTAAACAATTAGAAAGCTCATCAGTCTACAAAGATGCATTCTATATTCAAAAAATTGGCAATCGAGCTGTAAAGTCTGTACTTGAAAGAAATCAAAAAAAGAATATCGCATCTGTCTTTTCAAAAGAAGGTAAGATCTTCTATAAACTTCCCTCTGGTGAAATTACCGAAAAGAGTCCCTTTAAGAACTAAGCGCCGACTTGCCAAATCCTTGCCGTTTTTGACTTCGACTACCACTTTACTACCATTTTTGGCACTACGTTTTTTATGCTGAGCGCGAGACTAATTTTTCCGACGCTTTATGGGTAATCGTGAAATCAAATATCCTAAAGGATTTGTTATTATGAATATAAGGGGAAATCATATTCACATTTTGAGTGTGGCAATCAATTGATTTTCAATGTAGTCATTGCAGAAAACAAAAAAGCTTAAGCTCAGATACGATATTTCATCGGAGTAAAGTTTGGAACTTACCCCCGGCGACGACCCTATAATCGAATACTCGCAATACGGCCAGTTTTATCTCTTTTATATTCTTTCCATACTCTGCGGACACAATGCACGAGAGAGTGCCCTCTTTTTTCTAAAACCTTTTACTTGATGATTTTTAAAATCTCAAAGCAGGCACAAGTGGTGTGATAATCGATCTTGGCTCCTGGTGAAGCGACATTGGGATCAATACTTTTACCTTGGCGGTTTAAGAGACGCTGCCAAGGCTGATGTTTTTCACCACTAAACTTCTCCCAACAATAAGCCCATAACTTTTCATAATCCTGCCAATAAATCTCTTTTTGAGTCTGATCCGCCAGCAAGGCCTGAGCCGCTAGGGTCTCCGCCTGAACCCAAAAGTATTTTTCATCATCACAAATTTTGCCATCGGGGCCAAAGCCGTAAACCAATCCACCAAAATCAGTATCCCAGCACAAACGCATCGCTTCTTCGTAGAGATACTCCGCTTGTGTAAGCAACCAAGCCTGTGGGCGGTGATTATTAATCAGCAAGAGTAGTTTACTCCACTCAATAAAGTGTCCTGGTTGGTAGCCCCATGGGCGGTAGAGATTTTTAGGGTCATCTTTATTATAGTCCCAATCTATCTGCCAGTTCTGATCATAATGTTCCCAGATATAGCCCTTGGTATCACGTGTTTGACGGAGGCATATATTTTCTGCAATGAGCACGGCACGATCAAGAAATTTCGCATCTTGTGTGGCTTCATACGCAGAAATCATGGCTTCGCAGGCATGCATATTAGCGTTTTGTCCACGGTAGGAATCAATTTGACTCCAATCCGCACTAGCTTGATCAGCATAGAGGCCGAAATTAGCTTCCCAAAGTTGCGCTTCCATGAGCTCAAAGACTTCATTGATTTTTGGCTGATAATCAGCGACCCCCGAAAGTGTGGCTTGGGAATAAAGCAGTAGCATAAAAGCGAGACCATAGCAATGATTAGTAGCGTCGCCGACTTCATTATTGATGAGGGTCCAGTTATATCCACGGCGCTTAGTATCCCAGTGATACTGCTCTATAAAGTCGATGCCCTCTTTCGCCAAAGTACGGTGCTCTTGCTTATCAAAATATTCCCCACTTAAGGCAAAGACTAAACTCAATCGAGCCGATGATACTAAATGCTTCTCTTCCGCCTGACTGACGCTTCCATCTAAAGCTAAAGTCTGAAAAAATCCGCCCTGAGGATCGAGGGCATTTTGCTCATAAAAGTCGATGATTCCTGAAATGTGTTTTTCGATAAATGATTTACTCATAAAAGTCTTCATGTTTTATTCCTTACTTATGGTTTTCTTTAAATCGGATCCAACACTTTAATGGATCACACCCGGTCTTTCTGTTAATTAATGCCTAGTCAAAAAAAATGAATTTAACGCCCATCAGCTTAGTAGCATGAGCCATCGCTGATCCTCATCAACTAAACATAACGAAACTTTATAAAAATACTTGACATTGGCATAAATACAATATAAGATAGATGTATTACGAAACATAACGAAACGTTAATTATGAAAACACTTGATTTAAACAACGAATGGATTCTACAGGGTTTCAGTCCCGACAAATCAAAAAAACTTGACTTAACTGCTCAGGTTCCGGGACATGTACATTTAGATTTAAGTACTCATGGCCATCTCCCCGATATGTTCTGGAAAAAAAATGCCGACCAATGCCAGTGGCCTGAATTCTGGGAGTGGAGCTACAAAAAAACATTCGATTTACCTCAAGATTATGAAGCAGAAAACATGTATCTACAATTTGATGGCTTGGATACCTTCGCGAATATCTACCTCAATGGGAAAAAATTCGGTACGCCAGACGATTTTAGCTCTGAGAATATGTTTCTGCCCTGTGAATTCGACATTAGTCAGCACTGGCTCAAACTCCAAGGCAATGTTTTAGAAGTTCATTTCACCTCTATTCACAATGCCGTTTCTTTGGCTAATAAACTCAAGCCTCTTCCGGGGGCTTTTGCCGATCCCTTACGCCCATACGTTCGTCGTATGCAGTGCACTTTTGGCTGGGATTGGGTTCATCGATTTATAGGCGCGGGTATCTGGAAACCTTGTCGTATCATCTCATTTCCCAAAGCGAGAATCGAAAATAGCTATGTATTCACAAGCTCATTGAATGATAAAAAAGCC
This sequence comes from Lentisphaera profundi, assembly GCF_028728065.1. Classification (GTDB taxonomy): domain Bacteria; phylum Verrucomicrobiota; class Lentisphaeria; order Lentisphaerales; family Lentisphaeraceae; genus Lentisphaera; species Lentisphaera profundi. Next base: position 1,654,214 of record NZ_CP117812.1, read on the forward strand.
GTCTTAAACATTGAGAATAATGTAGAATGCAAAGATCTATCTGGACTCTATTACCGCCTGGAAATCTACTCGCCAAATAAAGACATGATTTATAAAAAAAGTGATTCCCTAATAAGTCATAAACTCATCAATGAAGTAGAAATTAAAGCACCTGAAATGTGGTGGCCCAAAGGCTATGGTAAGGCTTCACTTTATGACGTCAAGTTTCAAATACTTGATAGCAATGGAAAGTCTCTAGATACAAAAATTACTGAAACCGGTATAAGAACTATTGAAATCGAAGAGATTGACGATGCGCAAAGGCCTGGAAGTTCATTTACTATCAAAATCAATAATGTAAGAATCTTTGCCAAGGGGGCTAACTGGGTCCCTGCACACCCCTTCCCTTCTCGTATTTCTAAGGAGAAATACACTCGGCTAATTGAACAAGCCGAGGCAGCCAATTTTAATACCCTTAGAGTTTGGGGTGGTGGCATTTATGAATCAGATGATTTTTGGAAACTCTGTAACCGCAAGGGTATTATGGTTTTACAAGATTTCATGCTTGCTTGCCAATCCTATCCAGAGAACGACCCCCAATTCACCTCACTTCTAAAAAGAGAATTCACCGCAAATATTATTCGAATCAGAAATCATGCTAGTTTAATTTTCTGGTATGGAGATAATGAACTGGGACTGGGTAGCCAACCTCAAGAAAACTGGAACTGCAAAGAGCTTCATCAGACTCTTACGAAAGCTCTCCTAGAAAAACTTGACCCCTCACGTCCCTTCAGAATAAGTTCGCCACACGGAAAAGATCCGCGGAGCAATAATTCACTCATCTCAGGTGACTGTCACAAAAGCTCTTTCGAAGAAAGCTTTACTAGCGATTATAGAAAAGTTATGGATTCATATAATTGCGGACGTTTTGTTAGTGAACATGCGGTAGCTGGTTTACCACCAAAAAACAGCATCCTCAAGTTCATGAATGAAGATGATTTTAGGACAGGAGAAATACTCGAGTACCACACCAAAGATAATCCCTACATCGAATCTGGACTTACGCTTTATCGCCGCGTAGAACACCATGCTGAAACACTCTACGGATCAGATTCATGTCCAGATATTAAACTCAAAAAAATGGAATACTTCCAATACGAGGATATCCGCCTAGCCATGGAAAGCGTGCGTCGCAGGAAGTTCTACTCAAGCGGAATCTTATTTTGGATGTTTAATGATTGTTGGCCCGCTAGCGGTTGGAGTCTCGTTGATTACTGGGGCAACAGAAAAGCGGCTTGGTATGCAGCTCAAAAAGGTAGCGCAGCCATCATCCTAGCTTCTGAAGCAGATGATCAATATTTAAAATGGCATCTCTGCAGTGACTTAATGCAAGAAAAAAATGTTAGCTGCCTCTTTAAAATCATTTCGACTCAAGGTGAGCTTCGCTGGTCAAAAGAATTGTATTGTCTCGCTAATGCAAATATCAGTCAGCAAATCTTTCAAATCGAACTAGAGGAGCTTAAACCTTTACTCGCAGATGACGCGGTCTTTGTAGCGGAACTCTTTTATGACGAAAGCAGTGATCGCAGCTATTGGACTGCTGGTCTACCCCAAGAAGTTCAATACGCTGCCTGTAATTTAAGTATTTCAGAAAGCCGAAACAGAAATACCGGCTCTATAACAATCTCAACAGACAATTGGGCCCATGTGGTCAGTCTTCAGGGTGATCTAGATTTCAGCGATAACTATTTTGAACTGCTTCCCGGTGAATCAAAAACAATTCACTGGTCATCGCCTCAAGAACTCTACAATGACCCCATGACAATTCACTGCTGGAATCTAAAGGAAATTATTGCACATAATAATACCGTTTCAGCTCAAATTAACTTACAAAAATCTAACTCAGAACGTTTAGTACTTAAATAAGGATACATATCATGAATCACTTACCCAGAAAATCATCACGCCAGTTCACTCTCATAGAACTTCTTGTCGTAATCGCGATTATCGGCATTTTGGCATCCATGGTTCTACCCGCTTTAGGCAAAGCCAGAAAACAAGCCAAGTCGTCTATTTGCATCAATAACCTCAAACAAATTAATTTGGGTTTCGCTTTATACATGGATGATAACAAGCAGTATTTACCTAACCTAAGCAGCAATCTAGGAGGCTCCGATAACTGGCACACATGGTGGGGTACCAGTGGCAGCCAAGGTATGCCTGGTGGAATAGATCAGTATGTGGGCAAACACAGCAGCCCCCTAGTTGGCCTTAAGACCACCAGCGAAATTTACAAGTGTGATCTAATGTATTCAGAGTATGGGGACTTAGACTTGGGCAACAGCGGAACTAGAACGTACTCTGCAAATTATTATTTAAGCAGGGACACCGCTGCTGGTGCTTTTGTTAACAATAGGATGTTTCACCGAAACATAAATGAAGTAAACATACCCGAGTTCACAGCTTTAAGCACAGATGGCAATATTAATGATACCAGTGTCCTCGCGTATACAGTTAACTGGAAACTGCCTGGGACTAAAGGATCCAACACCATAGGATCAGGTGTTCACAAGGGCAGTGGAAACGTCAATTACATGGATGGTCATGTAAGTTGGACTTCTGGAGTTGTAACAGCTCAGTCGGGTATCAATGGCATCTGGGCATTCAATAAATAAGCGAGGAAGAAAAACAGTGAAGTTATTTACTTATTTATTTATTAGTACAGCGCTTTTGAACATAAGCTTATTAGCTAATCAAAACCTAGGGCTTTATCTACCTCAAAAGAGTAACACCAAGCTAACTAGCTTCTACAAAGATGGAATTCCTTTTAAAGCAATGGGCATCAATTATTTCGATGCATTTCAAAGGAAGCTGGGCGGAGAGGGAAAAAAGGTCAAGCTAAAAGATTATTCCTATGTGGAAGGCTTTAAAACACTTAATAAATATAAGATCCCCTTTATAAGGTTTTGTGCCGGAGGATTTTTTCCCAATGAGTGGGATTCATACATCAACAACAAAACTGCCTATTTCAAAGCTTTTGATCAGTTTATCAAAGATGCTGAAGAACACAACATAGGCCTGATTCCAACCCTTTTTTGGCATTTCCCCACGGTACCCGATATTGTCAAAGAACCCATTAACCAATGGGGTAATCCAGATAGTAAAACAATCGCTTTCATGAAGCAGTACACACAAGAGCTCATTAGTCGCTATAAAGATTCACCGGCAATCCTAGCATGGGAATTTGGCAACGAATGGATTCACGAAGCCGACTTACCACAAGCCGATTTAGGCCGCGGCTGGATAGTGCCACACTTGGGGACAGCAAAAACGAGGACGATGAAAGATAAAATGTATCGTAAGAATATTTATGTAGCCTATGAGACCTTTGCGGAAATTGCCAAAAAAATCGATCCCACTCGTCCGGTCTTCAGCGGTGATAGCATCCCCCGCCCTGCGGCTTACCACAATCGCAGTGAAGCGAGTTGGAAAATAGATTCCATTGAAGAATGGAGCAAAATCTTCACCCTGGACAATTCAAAAATGTCCGCCTTATCGGCTCATCTTTATTACTATGATGTTAACGAAGTAGAACGTGATGTGGGCTACATCAAATACGATCCCGCTGAACAGCTAGCTTTGATGATGGATATTTCTAGAAAAGTAGGTAAACCTCTTTGGATAGGTGAATTTGGCCAAAACGGAACGCCAAAAAGTCTGCAGGAAGAAAAGCGCCAATTTGATTACTTATTAAATCTTATTATCAAAGAAGATGTACCCCTCTCTGCTCTATGGAATTTTGATTACAAGCACGAAGATCAAACTGCCTGGAACATCAGCGAGCAAAACCATCGTGCTTATATGCTCAAAGCTATTCAACAAGCAAATAAAAGACTGAATCATGAGTGATGAAAAATTACCAGTAAAAACCAAGTCAACTTGGGCACTAGGTTCCATAGCCGACGTCTACATGTCAAATGCACTCAATTACCTGGCCTTCCCTATCTATAATATGGGCTTAGGAGTTGATCCGCGACTACTAGGCTGGGCACTGGGATTACCTCGTATATGGGATGCGATTTCCGATCCCCTTATGGGTAATATCTCCGATAACACGAGAAGCCGCTGGGGAAGACGACGTCCCTACATTTTTGTGGGAGCTATACTGTGCTCCATCATTTTCGCCCTCATTTGGTCACCACCAACGGGATGGAGTCCCACCCATATCGGTTACTACTTCATAGGAATGGCTTTTTTGTACTACACTGCCTATACAGTATTTATGGTTCCCTGGGGGGCTCTTGGACTAGAATTAACCAAAAATTATAACGAACGTACCAACGTCCAGGCCTATCGAACAGTCTTTCAGGCATTGGGCGGATTAGGGCTAGGCGCCATGTGGTGGTTATCTCAGCGATGGGGCAATGGTAATGATATCGAGGGTGTACGTTATGTGGGCCTGGCTTTCGGTGCCTTAATTTTAGTTTGTGGTATTATTCCCGCTTTTTTCTGTCGGGAAGATCTCGCTATTGAAGAACAAGAGAAAATCAAATTCTGGCCCGCCATCAAAGCTACTTTTAGTAATAAAATATTCCTTCTCCTCATCAGTATTACTATTTGTGTCATGTTAGGTATCTTCATGGTCAATAGCTTTGCTATTTACATCAATACTTACTACGTCTTTGGAGGTGACAAAGAAGGTGTGGCCAAACTCAACATGTACGCCAACTTCGCCTTCCAAGGTGCGGGTATTGCCTTAGTTCCACTCATCACTTATCTCTCAAAAAAGATTGGTAAAAAAACAACTTTGATTGGTGGACTACTGATGGTGGTGGTCGCTTATGGCAGTAGTTGGTTTTTGTACACTCCAAAGAATCCATGGCTACAAATCATCTCTTTAGCTTTAGCCGCTCCCGGCTTATCATGCATGTGGACTCTCGCGTCCTCGATGCTGGCTGATATCTGTGATTTGGATGAACTCAAGACGGGTCGCCGTCGCGAAGGTATGTTTGGTGCCTCTTATAGCTGGGCCTGCAAAGCGGGCATTTCCCTAACCATGATTCTCAGTGGCTACATGCTGCAATGGTCAGGCTTCGATGCCGCGGTAGAAAGCCAACCCGAATCAGTGATCACTAATATGCGTATTCTTTATATGGTCGTACCTATGTTTTTTGTCGGCCTCGCAGCTTTCCTCCTCATGTTTTACCCCCTTTCAGAAGATAAAATCAACGAAATCCAAAAACAGTTGAATGACCAAAGTCATGATTAATAAACTCCTTATTGCCTCCATACTACTTATGGCTAACCTTCACTTGCAAGCAGAATCAAAACCCAATATCATTTTAATTATTGCCGATGATCTTGGCCTCGGTGATCTCGGAGCCTATGGTTCGACAATGATTAAAACACCCAATATTGATAAACTGGCTCAACAGGGTTGGACCGTCGATGTTATTGCCGATATGAACATAGATTTTATTCGTCGTCAGCAAAAAGAAACAAGTCCGTGGTATGCCATCACAGCCTATATCTCACCTCACTCACCTTGGGAATGTGATCCCAAGTATTCCGAGCCACTTGAACAAAAGGGCTACTCCAAAGCTTTAGCTGCCCTCTACGGTATGATCGAGCAGATGGATGAAGCCACCGGGCGAATTATTAAAGAACTAGAAGATTCAGGCGAGATTAACAATACAGTCATCATTTTTTCCAGCGATAATGGCGCCACGCCTAGCTGTCCTCTCACAGGCGGCACACCCATGGGCTCGGATGACTGGAAGAAGCGCAATCCACTCGGACTACGAGGTGAAAAATCAATGGTTTGGCAAAATGCCCTTCGCGTCCCATTTTTTATTCATTGGCCGAAAAATATACCCGCAGGTGAACGCCAACAGTTCGGTTGTTACGAAGACATATTACCGACAATTCTCGACCTCGCGGGTATCGATGACTCGATTGTCCCAAATCATTTACCACTCCATGGCATAAGTTTAAAGTCTGTGTTATTGAATGTACAAACTAAACTTCCCGAACGCTATCTGTTGCGTACACCCGTTGCCGATAAAGGATCGCCCAACACTTGGCCCACCCTACTCCTTGATGACCCCGGGGCGCTGCGTTACGAGCGAGTTCACAACTCTATGCGTGGTCCACGTTTTGTCTTTCATAGTTTACCTGGAGGCAAGCAGGCTCTTTACGACATCACAAATGATGCCGAAGAAAAAAATGATGTTTCTACGCAGTATCCAGAATTGACAAATATGCTTGCAAAACAATGTCGTAAAGAATGGGATGCTTTAATCGCAAGCAAACGCTGCTTCAAAATGCCTTCATTCCTGATTGGCGACCTACGTTATGCCGGAATGACACGCTGCTGGGCTCACCTGCCTCCAGAAGTGGTCCCCTGCAATGCGGCCCAAAGTGTTTCCGGTACTGTTACCTGTCCGTTCTCCGGATTGAAAGGCTTCTCGAAAAAAGGTGATTCAGCAAGCTACTCAATTGACGTGCGCACAGCGGGTATATACGAAGTGTCAATGAAAGGAGATAAGCTCGACAAATGCGGCGCACTCTCTATTCAAGTAGCAGGTACAAGCTTTAGGCCTAAAAAAATAACCAGCAAGAAGATTATATTCGGCTCGGTCAGACTACCGAAGAACGTGATGGATATGCTTATCATTGCCACAAGCGATGGTGAAACGGCTTCCATCCAGGAACTTCAATTAGACGGAAAATAAATATTTTGACTCTCATGTAAATGTAATGATGGATATAGACCTAATCATTGCCGAGCTGCACTCGCTAAAGCTTGTGTATTGACTCTTGGGCCTAATAGGTCGTTTTTTAGCAAAAGATAAATAAAAATAAGGACATCGCAATACAATGAAAAATGTATACACACAATTTGCGCTAATTACGACGATTTTATTTTTCGCCCTTCTTGATACCTACGCAGCCTCAAAACTGCAGCAGTCCATCACCTTGTCGTACGGAACACACATAGCTCGAAGATAAGTATCCAAGAGCTCGACCTTTAAAAATAATAAACTAAACGGGATTTATAAAATGAAAAAATTAGGACTCCTTCTCTTTTGCCTAACAGTAACGAGCCTGCTCGCGCAAGATAATCAATTTAAAGGTATAGGTAGTTTCCTCTCGCCTGATCAGTGGTCGATGAATAAACTCCCGACGCTAGAAAATCCCGGGATTATCAACAAGGGCGATAGTACCATGCCTACCTTTATAGCAAAAATGGCTCTCATTCAAAACGGTGGTCGCTTGCATGACTTTGAGGATAAAGGTCTGAACTTAAGAAGTCATAGCCGCTTCACCATTGAGGATGCTCGAGAAAATTATTCCGAGTACACGAATTTAGATATCAGTGGACAGCTCACTCTATGGTCAAACAAAGCAAATACCCTTTGTGAATTAAACATAATTTCAGGTAGTGTAAAGGCGGGGGAATTATCCTTGCTCGGTGCTGAAGTATCTATCAAAAACGGTTTATTGAAAGCCGGACTTCTGACTCAATCACCTAAGGCAAGTATTACTTTTCTCGCTAAGGGAAAAGGCAAAATTATCATAGCAGATATTGGTGATAAGCAACTCAACCAACTCTACATAGAATTTGAGCCCGGAAACCAAGGTTCTTTTACGATTGGCAGCAAAGACCGGTCCACTTACGATCTGATTAAATGGATGATAGAACAAGGAAGGTTTTTATCAAATAAAGTTGAAAAAACTGACCTAAATTCTTTCATAATCACAAAAGACAAACACTCTACTTCCATTGCATTAAAACCATCAACAATAATAAGTATTTAAACACCAGTAAATCTAAAACCATCATATATCAAGCCATTCTTCCTCTGATAGCAATCAAGGCGGGTTCATTCTAACTACAATCATCCAGGAGTCATAAATTGAAAGCACTCTATAGATCATTCGCAATCGCCATACTTGCGACAATGATGCCTTTATCTTCAAATGAATCAAAGGTGTAAAATGGAAAATTCAAAATGGATCTGGTGTGCGCACAAGGATGTGCACCAATACAATCAAACTGTGCACTTCAAAAAAGAATTTGAGCTTTCAGATTGCTCAGAGGCACAGCTACTCATCACCGCAGATAGCTGGTACCGCGTCAGTATCAATGGCGAGTGGGTACACGATGGTCCCGCGCGTTCCTATCCTGAGGAAATGCAGTATGATGTTCACGATATTGCTCCACTACTTCAAAAAGGGCCTAATACTATTGAAGTTATTGTCCGTTACTTTGGCATTGGCACTTTTCATCAAATACCCCAGCAAGCGGGCCTCAGAGCAGAAATACACTGTGATAATTCTATTATTGCTACAGACTCAACTTGGCTGGCGAGTCCCGCAAAAGCTTGGCAGCAATGGACTCCGAAAATCTCTATTCAGATGGAGGCGGTGGAGGCCTACGATGCCCGCTTGGATAGTCATTTTGATTGGCATGCTGCGGTAGAGCTGGAGCGACAAGTCAAGCTGACTGAGCGTAAGACGGGTCTAATGACAAAAGTTGAGCGCGTTCCACAAGAGATAGCTAATCCTGTGATTGTGAAAAAAAGCCCTGCTCGCTACTGTGTTCCCATTACACAAATTGCCCACGGTGAATTAATTGAAGCCAATTTTTATACCAGCCGCCCAGTTTTACTTGGCGCGGTATTGAAGGTACGCACTAAGCAAGAATTCAACTTTGATTCCGATGAGTGGAAAATCGCCATTGATGGCAAGCTTGTTGATAGCGCCAGCATCTCACTTGACGCTGGCCCACACACGCTAATATTCTTCTGTAATAGCTTTTATGGTCATAATAAAGATATCGGATTCCCTTGGCTCGAAATGACCGATTCATCATGGGATGAATGGCATCTCGCCGTAGCTGAAAAATTTCTCTTCTGCGATAATGACCGCCGTTGGTTCTCATTTGAAAATAAAGCCGCCAAAGAAATGGAGCAAGGATGGCAAAAATTCATTAATGATTTTGCTCAACTTTGGTCCAAGGCAGAACAAGCTTTTCCGCCATTATCTAAGAAGCTTAAGCTCCCTACAGAGCAAATATTCATGCCAGATGCGGCGGCAGAATTCTTCCACCGCGAAGAAATCTCAAAGCTCGATCCTAAGCTTAACAAGAAGATAATCACCCCTTCAAAAGATGGCACCATTGAGCTCTGTTATGATTTTGGTGAGCAAACTTGTGGCTATTTTGAATTTTCAATTGAAGCTGAAGCAGGTCTTATCATTGATCTAAATGCGGTGGAATACAGAACACCCGAAGGAATTATTCAACACACCCTGCCCTTCAATCGAAATGGTATGCGTTATATTACCAAGAAAGGCATCAATAACTTTCGCTCACTCAAGCGTCGTGCTGGTCAATACCTCTTTATGACGCTGCGAAATCAAACTACAGAGCTGGTCATTCACTCGCTAAAGATCATTGAATCCACGGCTCCAGTCGAGTCAGTTCAAGACTTTAAATCAAGTGATCCTGCCCTAGATAAAATATGGAAAATGTCTGAACGTACTCTGCAGCTATGTATGGAAGATACCTTCACCGATTGCCCTCTTTATGAACAAACCCTCTGGATTGGCGATGCTCGCAATGAGGCGCTCTATGCCTTTAGCGCTTATGGTAACTACGATGTATCCGCACGTTCTTTGGAACTTGGGGCTCAGTCTCTGCAGCAATTCCCCATGGTGGGTTGCCAAGTACCTTCTTCATGGGACTGTCTCCTACCGGCTTGGAGCTTTCTGTGGGGCATGCATGTTTGGGAGCACTACTTCTATAGCGGTGACAAAGCGCTACTTGAGAAACTCTGGCCTGCAGTTAAGCTGAACCTTGCGGGTGCAGAACAACACAAAGATATTCACGGCTTATTTAGTGGACCCTTTTGGAATTTATTGGAATGGGCTCCTATCGATCACGATAACGAAACCGTACTGCACAATAGCATGATGCTTGTAGCGGCCTTAAAAGCCGCCGAGAACTGTGCTGAAGTCCTCAATGAGCACGAGGCCAAAAGTCAATATTCCGCGCGGCGAATTGAACTCACCAAGGTAATTAACTCATTCTGGAATGAGTCCAAAAATAGCTACCCTGACGCACTACTAGATAGTACTGGACTGGCAAGTGAGAAAACCTGTCAACATACTTCCATGTTATCCATTATGTGCGGTATTGCAAGTACCGATATCTGGGATAAGGCGGTCAATAATCTCTTACATGCGCCCGCAGAGATGACCGGAATCGGCTCACCTTTTGCGATGCAATTCATGTACGAAGCCCTCGAGCAAGCTGGAGAACAGCAAGTTTTAATTGATTCTATTAGAACAAAGTTTCAGCCCATGATTGATGCGGGTTCTAGCACAGTTTGGGAAATGTTTGCCGGAAGCGATTTCGATACCCGCGGATTCCCCACCCGCAGTCACTGCCACGCCTGGGCATCGAGCCCGGTTTACTTCCTCAACCGAATTGTATTGGGTCTAATACAAATAGCGCCAGGCGGAACGGCTTTTGAAATTAGTCCGCGTCTCTGTGGTCTAACTCATGCAAGTGGTGCAACCGCAACCCCCCAAGGTGATCTAAAGGTTCACTGGAAGCGCAAGGGAGTCGACTTAATTATTGAAGTTGAATCGCCAGATAAATTTGATATCACTTTTCAAAGCAATGAAAGTCTAAAAGGACTTGATGTATCATTTAATATATTTAATTCTAATTAACAAATAAGGCAACTATCATGAAAAAACTCACTTGGCTTCTGGCAGCTTTACTCCTTAATTCCACTGTATATAGCGCAAGTAAACCGAATATCATTATCATAATGTCAGATGATTCCGGATATACTGATCTAGGCTGTTATGGTGGCGAAATTGACACACCAAACTTAGATAAAATGGCTTCCAATGGCCTACGTTTTAAAAACTTCTATAACAACGGCCGTTGCAGTCCAACTCGCGCATCGCTCATGACTGGTCGTGATTCGGCCCATGCTGGCTTTGCGGCCGGTACTCTGGGTGGATGGAATCGTGAGATGAAACAACCCAGCTACAGAGCTCGCATGCCCTATACCTTGCCGACGATTGCCGAACTCATGAAGCAATCCGGTTACACCACGATGATGACAGGTAAATGGCACCTTGGTGGCAGCCTGCTAAAATTAAACCCAGGAAGTCAAGCTTGGTGGAAGCAGACTCACCCAGGATGGGAACTCACCGAAGAAGAGATTGAAGCTGACTTCAATGCCCTACCCGCGCAGCGTGGCTTCGATAAATTCTTTGGTCTCATCGAAGGAGAAACTCACCTTTTCATGACTCCCGAGGACAAGCACGAATACCTTGAAGGCAATCAGCACACTAAGCTCAAATATGAGCAAACTTACAAGATGCACTGTTACTACGATGATGAGCAGCGTTATCCCTACACGGCTAATCACGGCAAAACATCTAAGGCCTTCTATGCCACGGACGGCATGACGGATCGTGCCATTGAAATGATCGAAGAAGCGCTTGAAGACAAATCCAAGCCCTTTTTTATGTACATGGCCTACCGCGCTCCTCACTTGCCAATCCAAGCCCCTCAAGAATTGGTAGATAAATACCTCTCACGTTATGACGACTTGGCGAAAGTTGAGATAGATCGAGTTAAAGGCCTAGCTAAGCAAGGCCTTTGGGACTCTAATAACAAGTATCGCAAGCACTTTTCTGCATGTAGAAAAGCACCTGAGAAGTATCACTTACGGGCGGCCATCCATGCTGCGATGATTGAGAAAATTGACCAGAATGTCGGTAAAATCATTGCTAGCCTAAAGAAGACCGGGGCTTTTGATAATACCCTGATTCTTTATTTTTCTGATAATGGTGCGGCTTCTCATCTAGGTCAGTTAATGAATACACCCTATTTCGGTTGCAAAGCACTCTTGTATGAGGGCGGAACTAAGACTCATTGTATCGCGCAATGGCCAAAAGTAATAAAAAAAGGTTCAATCACTGAGAGCACCGGCTGGGTGGGTGACCTACTTCCTACTTTCCTCGATATCGCTGGAGCCACTTATCCCAAGGAATTTCGTGGTGTAGCTACTTCACCTTTAGACGGTCGTAGTATCCTGCCTATCCTAGAAGGAAAAACCATGTCCCCGCCAGAGTATCTTTTCGCCAATGACAAGGGCCAACAATCCGTCATCTTCAAAGGACGCTGGAAGCTACTCATTGAGCCGGGTTGGTATGTCCTAACCAATAAAAAACCAGGCATTTCTTATGAGCTCTACGACTTGCAAGAAGACCCAGCCGAACGAATTAATCTAGCTAATAAGCAGCCCGAAATCGTCGATCAACTTCGCAAAGTCTGTGCACAATGGCAACAAGATAACGGTATACTCGACTATGGTGAATTACTCAAAACACGTCCCAATTTTAGTAAGTAACATAAGGCTTAATCATCGAATGTACTAAGCGCGGCGGCAAGCACCAACTCACCTTCAGGTCAATTTATTACCGGCCTCGAGAAGGTACTTGTCGGGGGCTCGAGGGGAAACAAATCTCTTTCCTATGAGCAGCACCTAAAACAAATAGCGCCGTCAGCTGATGAGTCGTAAAGAAAGTTACTTATTGAAAAACCATCTGTAAGGATAAAGCTTTCTATTTATTATTAAGAAACTAGATTACCATTACTATCAACCAAGACTTAAAAGTGATTTATTATGGCTAGAAAAAAACTATCAATTTCGGTTTACTCACTTGCGAAGGAGCTGGGGGTTTCACCTGCCACGGTATCCAAAGCCTTGAATAATGCTGATGATATAGCGCTAAAAACAAAGAATAAAATCATCGCTAAAGCCGAAGAATATGGTTTTAAACCCCAAGTTTTACAGAGTAACTACCTCAATCTCTGTGCCATTATTGAACTCCCAGAAAAGTCCCCTACCATTTTTTCGCCTTACATTAATAGCGTGCTTGAGGGAATGTGGGATTACACTAGTCAGAATAATATGGAAACTTCCATATTTGTGCAAAGCACCGACTTTCTAAATGATGTCAATCTACTCAAGCTACTCTCTCGTCGACGAGTCAATGGAATTCTCTTAATCAACTGTGGTCAAGATAGTGAATATGTTAAGCACCTAATTGATAACAACATACCCTTTTGCTCACTTCAAAGTCATGCGGGCACACTAGAGCACCCCGTGATCCGTTTAGATGGTACTAAACCACTCTATGAAGCAACTAAGCACCTCATCGATTTGGGCCATAGCAAGATCGCTTATCTCAATGAGTTGGTGGACAAAGAAATTGGTGACCAGCGCTTTATGGGCTATAAAAATGCCCTTAAGGATGCGGGCATCGCTTTAGACCCGAGTATCATTTTTGAAAATCCTGACCCCGCGGCCATCAAAGATGGCTACGAATTTGGTTTTACAGGAATCCATAGCCTACTACAGGATAAACAACATTTTACAGCTGCGATCAGTAGTAGTATCCCTGTCGCCATGGGTGCGATGCGAGCCTTGAATCAAAATAAAATCCAAATTCCTGAGCAATGTTCCATCATTTCTTGTGATGACTCACCTGGCGCACCCTACTTAAGTCCACCTCTCACCTGTATAAATTTTGCCAACAGAAATTTAGGATTTGCCGCCGCTAAATGGGTTCATCAAATGATTGATGGATCAGCGCCAGAAAATGTCCCCTATGAGATGTGGATGGAAAGCAGCCTCATCCTCAGAAAAAGTACTACTAAGTGCCCTACAGACTAAAGTATAATTTCACTCGATTACTTAGTTAAGACAGCCTAAAAGTCTTGGGTCAGTGAAGCTCATTATTGACTGGTCGAGAAATGGCAATTTCTCGCAGGCAAAGTTCGAGGGGAACAGGCTCCCTCTCGTAGACGAAGCCTTCAGCTACTTTATCTCGAGGAATTTTAGTGGTAGCTCTTTTCCTGTGGAGTTTTACGATAGCTAATGGATTCAGGTATAAGCCTCAGGTGAGTATATCTTTCCAGACATGGCCATGAACATCGGTGAGTCGCATATCTCGTCCAGAGAAACGATAAGTTAGCTTCTCGTGATTGATCCCGAGTTGGTGCAATACCGTGGCCCAAAGGTCGTACACGGTGGAAACCTTATCAACGGCGTAATAACCCAGTTCATCAGTAGCACCATAAACTGAACCACCTTTGACGCCACCGCCGGCCATCCAGAGTGAGAATCCGTAGGGGTTGTGATCACGACCATTGGAGCCCTGCGAGAAAGGCGTACGGCCAAATTCACCCGTAAAGACAACCAGCGTTTCATCCAATAAACCGCGTTCTTTAAGGTCAGTTAAAAGGGCCGCAATAGGCTGATCCACATGATCCGCCATGGCTTTGTGACCATTTGGTAGGTTTCCATGTTGATCCCAGGGATTAGCCGCTCCGCCACCACCGCCACCGCCCGCTTTACAGCAGGAGAGTTCCACAAAGCGAACGCCGCGTTCAACGAGTCGACGCGCCATGAGGCATTGCTTGGCGTATTCAGACTTATTTTTATCTTTATCATTGACACCATAGGCATCGAGCGTTGCTTTCGATTCCTTTGATATATCGGTGAGTTGGGGTACTGACTCCTGCATTTCATAGGCCGTTTCAGTATTTTTCACTGAAGAAACAATGGCTTCTTCGTAAGCAATTTTTTTAGAGAAACGCTGATCGAGTTTTTTGACTAAACTGAGCATCTCAGTCTGTTTCTTATCTTGCATCCATGGTTGAATATTGGGTACCGCTTGATCACCGGAAATATTGAAAATGGAACCTTGATGAACCGCTGGTAGGAAGGCATTGCCATAAACACTCACTCCACCGTGCATAATACCCGCATTTTTGGTTTTGAGTACAACGTAGCTCGGCAGATTTTTATTCATCGTACCACAGCCATAACTCACCCAAGCACCTGCAGAGGGGTAACCAAGGAAAGGAAAACCAGTATGCATAAAAAAGTTCCCTTGAGCGTGTTCAGAAAACTTAGCCGTCATGGAGCGAACGATCGCAATATCATCAATTTTCTCATTAATTTTTGGAAAGAGATTAGTAAGTTCAATCCCTGATTGACCATATTTTTTCGATTCCCAGGGACTCTGAAAAATGTTACCATTATTATCGAACTGCGTTTTTTGGACCTTCATCGGCATCGGCTTGCCATGCATTTTTTTGAGTAATGGCTTCGGGTCGAAGGAATCTACATGAGAAACACCACCTGACATGTAGAGAAATATTACGGACTTAGCTTTTGCTTTATGATGAAACTTCGGCTTATACTCTGCGGCCTCCGCAGAGTTAATCATCCCCGAAAGAGCCGATGCGCTCACTCCCATAGAAGTGAGTTTCATAAAGTCACGACGATTGATATTAGTAGACATATATGAACTCCTTTGAATTAAGAAGAGCTAATGAAAGCTCATTATTTTCGTGGCTTTTTAAATATTCTAAGCAGGCATCTATTTCGGCCTGTTCAGGACTCCTGCCATAGAGCCGGTTATAGAGCTTAATAATATAAGCCACGGCTCCTTTTCCTTTTGTCTCTTGTTCAGCAATTTTCGTTAGATGATTGCTCATGTTTTTGGCAATGGGCCCATTCATTAGCAAAAGAGCTTGAGCTGGGACATTAGTGATATTTCTCTTACTCATGGTCGTCATGGGAACTGGAAAATCAAAGCTTTCGTTAAATTTATCCAAACTATTTCTAATAATATTGTGGTGCATTGTACGGTAGTTTTTTCCCCCCACATAATGAAGACTATCTTTGATTGCTTCGACATCGAGGCGACGTGGGGTGTAGTAAGTCAGGTAAGTATTTAAGGGGTCTTTTTCCAGATTAATCTCGGCGGCTTCAGATGATAATTGAAAAGTCTGCGATGTGACCATCTTGCGCAAAGCCGTTTTAATTGACCAGTTATTTTCCTCAAAATCTAGTGCTAGGTAATCCAGTAATTCCGGATGTGTTGGCTTCTTACCCAAGAGACCAAAGTTATCGGTGGAAGTCACAATCCCGTTGCCAAAAACATAATTCCAAAGACGGTTGACGAGTACTCGAGATTTGAGTGAATTGGTGTCTGAAGTGATATCCTGCGCTAGTTGAAGGCGTCCCGAATTTTCTGAATTGTACTTCTTGTCTGAAAAGACTTCTAAGAAGCCTCTTGGAACTTCATGGCTCTCTTTTTTGTAATCTCCGCGAACGAAAAGCTTTGAGTTCACGACTTCACTTTCGTGCAAACCCGGAGCTCTTTGTGGAATAATAATTTCTTTTTCCAAGTCTCTATATTTCTGAATGAGTTTTTGAAGTTTAGGGGGCATCGAAGCTAGCTCATTATTGAGAAGGCCTTCTTTTAACATAAGGTTCACATACTTTGCTTCCGCATCACTAGCTTTGCCCTGCTTCCAATTATTGAGGGATTGAATCAAGGCTTTTTGAAAAGCCGCCAATAATTCATGCTCATTTTTGATTTCTAGATTTTCGCCAAGTATCTCAATGAAATTGATCGGGATATTCCGAGGCGCATCTTCTGCGATAATTAACTCTGTCATCCCGAACCAACTACGATCAGATTTTCTTGGACCATGAACTGCGTCTTTTGCCGTTCTAATTTCAAAATGCAGGCGGTCATCACGCCAGTAATCCCATTTGCGATTTACTGAAAACCATTTGCTTCCATCTTGTTCTTTAAATTCATGGGTTGGGTGAAGTAGTCCGTGACTTAAGGGATAATTTCTTACTGGCGTTTTTGCAGATGACTTGCCTCCAACACTGTTTAGCCAAATACCTTTTTGAGTCGCTCGAAAATTATTACTCATCAGAACCGCCGCATGCTTATCTGAGATGAGGTGGGAATAAACACCTCTCGGATAAATGCCCGTGACGGCATATTCATTTTCACCAAAGAGGGCAAAACTACCTGCTGGACTTACTTTATTTGCCGTTGAATTACCTGATATTCGAAGTTTATCGAGATCGCTTTGCTTACCGAAGTCTAGGTAGAGATCAGCTGAAGCACGTAACTTGGCATTGTGCTCCACAGCACTTTTTAGATCTATTTTGAGTCGAGATAATTTATTTTGTAATTCTTTGTTATTTCTAAACTTCAACAAATCAAAGGGCTTTGATCTCTCCAAAAACAGCTTTTGTTCACGCTCTTTTTCAAATAAGGCGACTTCTTTTTTTGATCTTTTCTTAGCATGTTTTTTGCGCATTGCCTTGCTGATGGCAATAGTTTGATTAGCCCTTTGATGCAGAGCCTTGAAATCATACTTTTGAGTAAGCCAATAATCCGCCAGCTCTTGGTGAATTTCTTTTTTGAGCTCAGCAATTTCTTTCTTATTAATTTCCAGTTGATCGGGAGTGTTGATAATCACATTACCAATCTTTGTGGAATCTAAAACCCCGTAGAAACGATGAAAATCGTCTTGGCTAATGGGATCAAACTTGTGATGGTGACAGCGGGCACAGGAAACAGTGATTCCGAGCATGGCTTTGGACACGACATCAATTTGATTATCAGTTGCAGTGACTTGCTCAGCATAAGCATCAGTCACACCAAAGCCGTAGGGATTCATACGGAAATGAGCAGGGCCAATCGCCGATTCATTAATTTTTAATTCTTTATTGATACGAGGACTCTTGAGGAGGTCGCCGGCAATATGTTCAGTCAAAAGCTGCTCATAAGAAATATCATCATTGAGCGCTCTGACTAAATAATCTCTGTAAACATCTGCATAGGGAATCACTGGATCACCTTCTGAGCCATGTGTATTGGCAAAGCGATACCAATCCATCCAATGACGTGCCCAACGTTCACCAAATTCTGGTGAATTTAAAAGTTTATCGACATATTTTTCAAAATTATTCTGACTTGGATTCTTTTTAAATTCTAGGACGTCTTGGTAGTCGGGAGGAAGTCCAATAAGCACTAAAGAGGCGCGACGAATCAGCGTTTCCGGTTTTGCTTTACCCAGAGGAACAAGCTCATTCTCCTCTTGTTTTTGAGCCACAAAGGCGTCAATAGGGCTTTTTTGAAAACGAGTATTTTTCACTTTTGGAACTGGGTGATTTTTAAGTTCTTCAAATGACCACCACTTGGCTCGTTTATCACGCACTGTTGCCCAGGGGATCGCATTTTCTAAATCTTTCTTTGTGGGCTTTGTTGTACGCGGGTCAGGCGCCCCCATGTCGATCCATTTTGCGAAGTTCGCAATGACTTCGGGAGAAAGCTTTGGCGCTTTAGCGGGCATTTCCATATCTTCTTCTTCATGGCGAATACTCGCCATCAAAAAACTATCTTTAGAATTGCCGGGAATCAAGGTGTCGCCCCAATCACCGCCTTCCAAGAAGGGCTCTTTCCAATCAAGAGCCAAGCCACCCTTTTTCTTACCGCCCTCTTCTTTGCTCAAGCTATTGTGACAATCATAACAGCTTTCCGCCAGCACGGGGCGGATATGAGTTTCGAAGAATTCATAGCCCTGATTAGCTAAAAGTTCACTAGCGCAGATGAGTAAGCTTATAAAAGTTAGTTTTGTCTTCATTGTATGACTGCTCTCTTTAATACTTAATTAATATGATAACTAATCCCATAACGCTTAACTTGCAAGCTTATTGTGTCAAATGTTAATATTTATTTTTAAAATGTAATGTAAATGTAAATATGAAAGACTTATAAAAGCGGGCAATGAAGCTGCTAAAGCAACTTCAGCTCAAGCTTATTTTGGCTCCCAGTTTTTAATGATTTTCACCTGACGACCTTCATTTTCCACTGCCTTGATTACTGCACACGACTTTTTGCACAAACTTAAGAAAGCTCAGCTTGATAAGCGCTAAATCAAATCACTCAATAGTGAGGTTCAAATATTCCTTAAAGTTTCATTTCAATCTTCTATTCATACGTTTATAAATACTATTATTTTCACGTTTACCCACTGAAATAACATAGATGATCATTTCATTATTAATGACTTCATACGCCAATCTATAACCTGAACTTCTAAGTTTAATCTTATACAGGTTTGAGTGCCCAGAAAGTTTATTTTGTTCAATACGGGGTTCATTCAACACTTTTTCTAACTTCTTTTTAAATTGTTCTTTTATCGTGTGTCCAAGTTTATCCCATTCTTTTTTCGCAGAAGGCAAAAAGCTTAAATCATAACTCATCAAGTGTCACTTTTATAGCTTGAGATTTTTCCTTAATTCTCTCTTTATGAATTTGGATCAACTCCAAATCTTCAATGTAATTCATCATATTTTCATAGCTGTCCGCAGAAATAAGATAGGCTGTTGGTGTATTATGGTTTAAAATAACGATGGGACTCCCCTCTGATTCATTCAATAAAGCAGTTGGGTTTTTTTTCAATTCTGAAATACTTGCACTGTAATCACTTAGAAGACTCTGCATAATAAAATCCTTAAATAAGTTCTTAAATAGATACTTATATTAGACCTAATATAAATGCATTACAATCTTATATCTAATAAAACATCACCCCAACATTTCCCCTAGATCCTCCACATCAAGTTTGGCGTAGTGCTGAATTGAGCTGAGGAAAGCATGACCAAGGAACTTTTGTACGAGGTAAATATTTACGTCATCTTTGATGAGCGGGATTGTTCGATCCTGCACAGTGAGTGACAGGTGTAAGCGATGAGCCTAGCGCACTTAGCGTATTTTTTGAAGGCTCGTGAAACCCCTTTGCTTAATTATTTATTCTCAGGTGTTTTAATATATTTCACCCGACGGCCTTCATTGAGTCCTGCAATTTTTGATTGAGCTTTTTTCACTTCATTTAAACCTGAATGAAGCGTGTACTCTAAATGATAATTGATACTCTCACCAGCTTTGATTTTTGGTAAGCGCCCCATTTTACGTTCATGTGAACGATTCGCCGGAAAGGTATTGCCTGGCTCAAGGCCTGTTACATAGCCATTTTCCAGGCTGTCTTCATTTTTCCACTGAGTTAAATACGGAAGAGAATCGGTATTAAAACTAAAGGAAACCGCTTTATCAGCCTTTTTATTATGCAGCATAAAATGGGCAAAGCCATTTTTATCCGCAAAAGGGACAATCTGATAGACTTTCTCATCCGCCCACACTTTGGCTGAGGCATCGTAAACTTGATAGCTATCAAGGCTTTTAGCAGCATAATCATTGAAGGGCTGAACTTCTGCAATGGTACCTTCCAAACGTGAGCCTGCTTCAAGTAGTTCTTTTGCGAAGTTCGCATGATAGAGAACTTGGAATTCTTTTTCTTGTGAAGAATTATTTGTCACTACATCATCGAAGCGAAAGCTATGGGAACCAGGAATAGTCGAAATAGTCGTTTCCAAAGTGAAATTGGCGCCCTTGAACCAAACTTCATTAACAATTCCCGTCACGCTAATGCGATGCGGGGGAAGCTTATCCACTTTTACAGTAAGTTCCGATGCTGGAATATGAGCGATGCGACCATGCAAAGTCATGAGACGACCATCATCATCACCTGGGTGCCCTGAGTATTCGAGTCCGCAGCGCACCATCCATTCATTGAAAGAATCGAGCCAACCTAGGCCACCATTTATATTGAGGTTGACATTGCGAGGATGAACAATTTCTTTGACCGGTGAATCCCAGCCTAAGGTGATATCTTTTGAACGCACGCTCATGACATTCATCCCACGAGTAGGAATAATGTCGATTTCAATTTCACCATTATTTATGGTGACGAGTTCGACGCCTTCTTGCATTCCACCGTGAAGTGTTTTCTTAGTCACCGACCAGTCTGCAGTTGCGCCCACTCCAAAATCTGCAGCTGTATAAGCCCCATCACTAAGGCTGATGTTTTTCTCTACCGAACTGAGAGTAATTTCGCTGTCAGCTGTTTTATGCATTTGGCAAGATGTGGCTACAGTTAAGGCACATATGCCGAATAAAAAATGTTTCATATATATCTCTCATTATTAATTAAATAAATCAACTAATGCCTGACGCATCACATCGGCATTTACATCTTTTCCTGACCAATATTTGATCGCAATCTTTCCCTGATTAACTAACATACCAAGACCATCAATTGTCGTACAGCCCAGCGCCGTAGCTTCTTTAATAAATTGCGTTTGCGGGGGATTGGGGATGACGTCAGAAACAATCATATTTGATTTTAAAGTACTCATATCTATAGGGACTTTTGTGGCATCAGGATAGAGACCAATATTGGTGGCATTGATGACGATGTCGACGTTTGCGGGAACCGCAACTTCGCCGTCCAATTGAATAAACTCCCCACTTGCAGCTGTATTTTTCTCTACGAGTTCAGCCAAGTCTTGACCGCTACTTTTGCTACGATTGACAATGATGATTTTTTTTGCATTCTCGAGAGCGCATTCGATCGCAATGGCGCGCGCAGCACCACCTGCACCTAGGATAAGGATGGATTTCCCTTCTATCTTGGTGACCTGACTGAGTGATTCCGTATAACCTTTACCGTCAGTGTTTTCGCCGATATACAAGCCATCGCGCTCAACCACACAATTTACCGCACCCATAAGTTCAGCGGATTCTCCGAGCCCATCGAGCAAGGGAATTATATTTTGTTTGTGGGGTAAGGTGCAATTAAAACCTTTATAACCCATAGCTTTGACACCTTCAAAAGCCGCCTTGAGCTTATCTTTGGGGACTTCGGTACTTATGTAGCGGTACTTCATCTTTTCATGTTTGAATACAGCTTCCATCATAAATTCAGTAGGGTTTTCCCAAACGGGCATCCCAAAATTAGCAATCAGTGTATTTTGGCAATTGACTATTCCAGACATAATAAGGACCTCTATTTCTTTTTGATTTTATCGATAATAATCGCGGCCAGAATAACGCAGCCCAGAACAATTTGCTGAGTATTCGAACTAATCGCCATGAGATTCATGCCATTGTTGATGACTTCAATGATCGCACAGCCAATCAGCGTGCCGATGATTTTCCCTTGCCCACCCATGAGACTGGTTCCACCAACGACCACTGCAGCAATAACATTGAGCTCCCAAGTTTGACCGAACTCACCGCTACCGGAATTGAGCTCCGAGGCCATAACCACCCCCGCAATACCCGCCATCACTCCAGAGATTGTATAAACAATCATCAGCACGCGCTTCACCGGAACACCAGATAAACGAGCGGCTTCTTCATTGCCACCAATAGCGTAGATTTGACGTCCCAAAACGGTTTTATGCATGACAAAATATGCAATGGCATAGAGCGCCACCATGAGGATAATGGGGTTGGGATTCTGACCCAACCAAGAGATATCGGGCAAGCCTACTTTTATAGTACGGTTACCCGTAAGATTGAGCGCGAGACCGCGGGCAATGAGCATCATCGCTAAGGTCACAATAAAGGAAGGGATTTTGAAAGCTGTGGTCATCGCTCCCGAGAGAAATCCACAAAAGCCAGCAGCTGAAATCCCCGCCACGAAGGCGACGGCAATCATGAAGGGACTACTGGAGTTATTAAAGCCATTTTGCAATGTCAGAGTCGCGACTACCGTGGCCAGTGCTACGAGGCTACCAACCGAGAGGTCGATACCCGCGGTGATGATAATCATGGTCATACCAATGGCAATAATCGCGGTCTTGGCGGTTTTATCAGGAAGCGTTTTTAGATTGCTAGCTTTGAGGAAACTTGAGACATTTTCATTTTTGGGCGTGAGGATTTGACTCTTTTTAAACTTATCGACGTTATTGAAGAAAGTCCAATTACCCGTTTTTTTACTACAGGCAATTAAACAGTCTTGGGAAACTGTAGCTGCTAAGTCCTTAAGTCCAGCCTTGGCTTTGGTTGGCTCTGATGTAGCGATGATATGGATCTCTACACCTTTATCTCGCAAGGCTTCTTCAAAGCCTTGTTTGACTTGGCCGTCATCAGGTGAAGTCCCCACAATCAAGACGACTTCTTTGGCTCCAGCAGCAAGAGTTTTTTCTGCTAACTGAGTGCCCGCACCATAACCTTCTGCCGTTTGCTCTTTAAAAGTACTTAAGGAAAAAATGACAAAAAGTAGCGCCAAAACAAGCAGCATGCCATAGTCCGTTAAAAAAGATGATAGTTTAGTTTTCATGAATGATTTCCCTAGTGAATTGCGTGATCTAATAAAATTTCTTGAGTGGTGTTTTTGACGTCTTTGACTTCTGCGGAGACCTGACCAGAACGCATCACCATGATTCTATCTGACATGCCCATAACCTCAGGAAGCTCTGAGCTAATCATAATGATCGCTTTACCCTGTTCGGCGAGTTTATTGATCAACATGTAGATTTCGTATTTGGCTCCCACATCGATGCCTCGAGTGGGTTCATCAATAATCACCACTTCGCAGTCTTGTTCGAGCCACTTGGCTAAAACGACTTTCTGTTGATTCCCTCCCGAGAGGTTTTTGGCCAATTGTTCTTGATTGGGAATTTTGATCAGCATATTCTTTACATGCTCCGCAAAACTCACTTTTTCTTGCTTGGCATTAATGATGCCAAACTTGGAGAATTTTCCAAGATTGGGCAATCCAAAATTTTCACGAACCGAATGAATCAAGACGAGGCCCTGCCCCTTTCTATCCTCAGTTAACAGTCCGATGCCATGAGCGATCGCATCGCGCGGAGCATCTATTTTTAATTCTTTGCCATGTAGCTTTATTGTACCTGAGTCACGTTTATCGGCGCCAAAAATCAGACGCATGAGTTCAGTCCTTCCTGCGCCTACTAAGCCGGTGAAACCAAGCACTTCGCCTGCATGAACTGTGAAAGAAACCTTCTTGACATCTTTTGAACTCATATCAGTGACCTCCAGTACGGGAGCACCAATCTTGTGATAATGCTTAGGGAATTCATTTTCGACTTTGCGACCTACCATCATCTCAATCATTTCTTGACGGTTTATATCTTCAATATTCTTGCTTCCAATATATTCCCCATCGCGCATCACCATGACTCGAGTCGCTATATCAAAAATCTCATCGAGACGGTGACTAATATAGATAATTCCGATACCCTGTTTTTGTAAATCACGGATGATTTTAAAGAGGCCTTCAACTTCTTGCGGAGTTAAAGTTGCACTAGGTTCATCCATCACCAAGAGGCTCACATCCGTGGATAAAGCCTTAACAATCTCTACAATCTGTTGCTCAGCAGTACTCAGCTGATTGCAGATCGTCTCGGGATCAATTTCTATACCAATTTTTTGAAAGAGCTCTTTGGCATGGCGCTGTTCTTCTTTTTTATTAATGACCCCACTCTGAGCTTTAGGTCTTCCAAGAAAAATATTCTCGCGCACAGTCAGATGAGGTATGAGATTGAACTCTTGATAGATAATTCCAATACCCGCATCTTGTGAAGTTTGTGGATTATCAATTTCAATGATTTTACCCTTGAGCTCAATCGTGCCTTCGGTCGCTTGATGGGCTCCACCAAGCATTTTGATCAGCGTACTTTTACCCGCACCATTTTCCCCCATCAGGGCGAGAACTTCTCCAGGATAAAGGTCCATGTCGATGCCCTTGAGCGCATGCACCCCTGGAAATCGTTTATGGATACCCCGCATTTTGAGCAGTGTTTGAGAATGTTCAGACATTTTTTGTCAGTTTACTTGAGTAAGGGATCGTTTTGAGCATCGGCCTGGAAGTAGAGCTTGGTATCAATCAAGATTTCTGACTTGACTTCATCACCATTTTTATAAGCTAACATTTGTTGAACCGCAAGCCTACCAATTTCTTTTGGAAACTGAATCGGATCCGCATAAATTTCGCCGCGTAAAATGGCTTCTTTTCCAATGCGTTGACCATCGAAACCAATGATCTTTATATCTTTGAGCTTATCGGCCTTTTTAAGGGCCACAACCGCACCAAGTGCTGAGGGATCATTGATTGCAAAGATTCCCTTGAGGTCGGGATTGGCATTGAGCTGATCTTCTGTTGCTTTTTTACTGGGCTCTTCAGAAGCGGCTCCATCGAGTTCTGCGACAATGACGATTTTCTTACTTGGATTCGCTTCGTTATGTGCGCTGATCACTGCTTTAAAACCATCTACACGTAAAATACAGGATTGAGCTTTTTTATAGTCCAAAATTAAAATCTTTCCGCCATTCGGTAGCCCCTGGATCATCGCCTTCGCAGCTAGTTTACCACCACCAAAATTATCTGTCATTACATTACAGACCACCTTAGCATCCTTATCGCTACAGCCCGTATCTGCAGTAAAAACGGGGATGCCTGCTGCGTTGGCTGCTTTGATTGGCTGACCTATGGCTAAGGTATCTTTTGGTGCGATGATGATGGCATCGGCTTTTTGCGAAATAAAATCATTTATTTGCTTGGATTGCTTATCGGCGTCATCACCCGAGAGGATCACCACTTCATAGCCGTGCTTCTCAGCCTCTTCTTTAGCGGCATTAGTGAGTTCAACAAAAAAGGGATTTGCCAGAGTCATGACGGTAATGCCTAAAAGCTTTTTGTTTTCTTGACCTTCAGTTTTTGCCGAGTTTGTAGACTTAGTTTTATTCTCACCACAGCCGGTGACTAGTGCAAGTACCACACTTAAGATAAGTAAGTTAATAATCTTCATTATACGTATTCCATTTTTTGTTTTAATAAGATGGGAAGTTCGACGGTGGCGCCTTTTTGAGTGCAGACAAACGCTGCAATTTCGGAGGCTAATTCTTGAGATTTGGGGATGGTCATGCCACGAAGATAGTTGATAATGAAGCTGGCGGTGAATGAATCTCCCGCACCAACCGTATCTACAACTTTACATTTAACTGCAGGCTGATCCGAAACAGCGTCTTTACTAATAATGCGACTTCCTTCTGCTCCAAGCGTAAAGATCACGAGCTCAAGTTGGTAGCGCTCAATAATAGCACCCAGCGTGATGTCGAGTAATTGTTCGATAATGGGCAATTCATCTTCGTTAAGCTTTAGAAAGTCACAGGCTTTTAAAGAGGCTTCAATGATTTCGGTGTTATAAAAATCTTGACGCAGATTAATATCAAAAAGGACTTTAGCACTCGGCTTTTTATGGGTAAGGGCACGATAAATAGTTACCCTGCTCTGTTCATGGCGTTGGGCCAAACTTCCAAAAACAATTAAATCAGCCTCCGAACTTAAACGCTGCAACTCTGGAGTAAAGGCAATATAATCCCAACTGCAATTATCATTAAATTGATATTGAGCATGTCCTTCATCATCAATCAGAATATCAACTTTCCCTGTGGAGTACTCATTAGCCTCTGCGAGTAGATTGATTCCACAGGATTTGATAGCGCCACTGAGTTCAGTGCCAAGCTGATCATTACCAATAGCTGAATAGGCAGTTGCATCCGCCCCCAATTGCGCTGTGTGAAAAATAAAGTTTGCCGGTGCACCACCCCAAACCTTATGGTCGGGAAAAATATCCCAGAGTATTTCGCCAATACATAATGTTTTCATAATGAATCCCTACTTATTTCTTTACTGTTAACTCCAATATACATAAAAATCAAGTCTTTGATAACATAAAAGTATTCTTAATGATATATAAATGTAAATTATATACTCCTTGATCCACCTAATAAGATCGGACACGGACCACATGAAGGCAAAAAAAGCTCCAAGCCTGCTGGCCTGGAGCTTTTTTTTATCTAGAAGAGTCTGATTAGTTCGATGACTCACGCAAAATAAGTTCGCCATGTAATAAGACTTTACGAGCACTCATCTCTGGGTTTTTAATCCGCGAGATCATAATCTCAACTGCAGCGCTGCCTATATCACGACATGGCTGGCGGTAAGTTGTCAGTGGCGTTTTAAGAAGACGAGCATATTTGACATCGTCAAAGGCACAGATTCTGATATCCTCAGGAATATTTATACCTCTTTCATTTAGAGCAATACTTAATTCGGCTGCAGCTGCATCATTATAAACTGCTAAGGCATCAAACTTTTTATTTTTTACGATGGCATCAGCTAAATCATCGATACCAGCTTCAATCATAATTTCTTCCACAGAATCGTGTGGCATGTCTGCCTGAAGAATAGCTTCGCGCACGCCCATGAGACGCATATGCACTGTACTCGCAATATATGGACGAGTGACAAAGCCTATATTTTTACACTTTTTTTCGACTAGGTGCGAACCAATTAAAAACCCAGCTTCAATATTATTTATCCCAATGACATCGAATTCGCTTTTAAGCGGCGGAGATGCAATGTCTCGATCTAAAAGAACTACAGGGATATTAGCATTCTGAAAGAGTTTTATAATGCGCTCATTGACTTCTTGAGCATCAGCAATGAGTTCAAGAGGAGTGAAAAATACACCGTCAACATCCTGTGAAACGTACTTTTGGGCAAGTTGTTCGGCTATATCACTAGCCTTTCCTAGTGGTGAACCACCCCCACCCCAAAGAAGATTGAAATTGTGTGAATCGGCCAAGTTGGCAATTTGGCCACAGATGGGCTCAAAAATCTCCGTCTCACCCAGTGAGGGAATGAGTAAGCCAAGGCTTAATTCCAAAGACCCACTTTTCTTTGGTCGGTTCTTTAAATACGTTCCAAAGCCCGCTTTCCGACCTAAAACATTTTCTTCCACGAGTCTTTGTACTGCTTTCGCTACCGTGGGCCGACTCGTATTAAATTTTTCTGATATTTGTAAATCCGTTGGTAATAATTCGCCCATGGCATAGGCGCCCGAATCGATTTCCTTCTTGAGGAATTCGTAAATTTCTTGTGTTTTACTTTTTCGACTTTTCATATGTAAATGTTACTCAAATGTAATTATATTCAAGTACTGCCTTATCAAAATCCTCAAAAGATCCATAACTTTTATCCTTAAGCACACTTTAATTTAGAGGTAATATTAAAACTTGCTATTTTATAGAATCAATTCATAGGGAAAAGTGTAGCTTAAGCTTTAACAGCACACTCAAATACATCGAATGATAGACCTGGAGTGAGTTTAAGAATGAGCACCAAGCAAAGTCCATTCATCACCTTAGTACCGTCGAGTTATAAAAATTTTTAGGCAAATACTTATTTGTCCTGACGACTTAAATCCCCTAGTTCATGAAATCAAAATTTTTAACTCCTTTTTGAATGAAAAACAAAATGATGGGGGAATTGGAATGAGATTTTTATTAAATTGCGCCCGCCTACGAGGTGTAGGCGCAGTTATTCGCTCCAAAAACGGTTTATTTGGATCATCTCAGTAAGGGTAATGCGAAACCATACGATTTACCCATGCAGAAAATGCACAATCGATAATTACATAGAGTTGATTTTGTTGAGTTTCCATCCCGTTCAGCAAGGCCTAACTACTTTGTTCTTTTTGGGGATGTCTTTTCTACGGTAAAAAGAGTAAGGATGTTGTCCACATGTGCTTGTCTGGCGTCTTTTAAACCAAAGCCAACGCCACTCCGATTATCGCTGGTGGCGGCAATGACCAGGTCGAGCTGTTCATAACTTGTGATGAACTGGCCGGCAGCACCTCTACCACCAACGCCGATAAAGGTCATGCCGTTCATTTTATACTCAAGTCCTTCAGTGAAGTAAGTGTAAGCATGGGGCCCTCGCATATGAGGTCTTTTGGTTCTACGGGCTTTCATATCAAATAAGCAATCCACATATTCACGAGAAAAAAGTTGCTCGCCTTTATAGATTCCTTTTTGGTGAAGAGCTATACCGACTTTCAGCAAGTCGCGACTCCGTAGCCGACAACCAGCCGCACTTGCAGGGTTTCCGTTTGACGCTGTGCCCCATTTATAGTTAGTTATTCCCAGCTTACCCAAAAACTCCTGTTCCAGAAATTTGCGTACTGTTGAAAATTGGGGCAAAGAAGACTTTGGCCGTCTTGTTGTCAATTCATCTATAATGGCCATCACTATAATACAATCAGTGGCAGCATAGGCGTACTTTTTATTCAGAGGGAGTTTTGTCTGTTCGAAATACTTTTGGATCATTTTATAACCTTGCAGG
The DNA here is from genome assembly GCF_028728065.1 of Lentisphaera profundi. Taxonomy (GTDB): domain Bacteria; phylum Verrucomicrobiota; class Lentisphaeria; order Lentisphaerales; family Lentisphaeraceae; genus Lentisphaera; species Lentisphaera profundi. Next base: position 1,683,174 of record NZ_CP117812.1, read on the forward strand.
TCATCGCCCTTCATCCATTCCTTTATACCGCGAAAGCCGGTCTGCATCATCAGAACTTCATACAAAGTTACTGCGGCCGCTTCGGCTTTAATATTTGTCCGGTCAATATTCGGAAAGAAATCCAGAACAGGCTTTTGCAGATCGGCGACTGACAAGTAGCCCATCTCAATAGCCCGTGAGAGAAGTAAACTTGTTATGGTCTTAGTAACGGACATGAGGAAATGGGGAGAATTTTCATAGCCATAATTGGCGTACATTTCAAAAACTAATTTACCTTTATGCCAAGCGAGAATACTCGCCAGTGGGCCGTACTTATTATTCTCTACATCGCCAATAAAATTTTTTATTGCTACATCGGCTCCTTTAATATTAAGTATACCGACTTGTATGCCATCATTCATATTCACCGGAGAAGTTGAGTAGTAGACGGTATTTTGCTTTTTAGGTTTATTTGTGTTATCGCTTGTTGGTGGTTTTTCGGCCTTCAAAAGAGACGTAAAAAATAATAATACTAAACAGGTCAAGCTCGTACTTTTGATTTTTTTTAATATCATAAACATAGTCCTTTAAATTTTTAGTCATTATTTCCATATACCGGATTTTGAATAGAATTGGATGCTGCCATTTATGAAATGAGCAGAAAAATCCATGACTCAAAATCATCTCTTGACATATTTTAAATATGTCTTGGCTTACAAAATAATCCTTATCAAGTTACGCTAATAAAGCAACTCGGAACAAGTATCGGGGAATTATAACCTTCTATATTTTTTTATTTCACTCATCCAATCCCTTAATTTTATCTGTATATGGGAATTAAAAGTTGAAGTGTTCATCATTAATGAAGCCAGTTTTAACTGAATTCACCCCAAAACTTCTAAAGTGCTGGATTCATTTCACTTATAATAAACCTATAAAACAGAAGAAAAACATGAAGAAAAACATCTCTATAATCCTGCTATTATTATTCGGAAATATTTCCTTGGCCACCGCGAATGATAATTTTAAAGATCAGCTTAAAGCTGCCGATGCTCTTTTCTCAAACTCAAGAGATCAGGCTCAAGAAGCTTACCGTGACTTACTAGATCAAATTCCTGAAAAATATGAGCCTTTCCGTTCCTTGATAATTTTGCGATTGGCCTATACAACGCGTCAGGCTGACCGGATGAAAGTTCTCAAACACTTAGATCAGCTAACCTATGTCCCGGAACATCACGCTCTGGCAGCTAAGGAGATGATTGCTGAAATTAAAGGAAGAGATAATCCCGGGCATCAGAAAACTGCGATTCCGGTCTTGCCGAAAGTTGATCTAAGAATTGATGTTTCTCTCAATGGAAAAATTGATAATCTGGGCGATGCACTAATTGCGGCTCGCAAAGCTAAGTCTAAAGGTAAATCAGTTGAGATCGTTCTCGCATCAGGCACTTACCTTCAGAAAGAAACTCTTGAGTTGAATGAACAGGATACTGGCTTGATCATTCGTTCCGCTGATACCCAAAATCCAGCCATCATAAGCGGTGGCCTTAGGCTAAAGAAATGGAGTAAGGAGCTTTCTCCAGCGGCACTGAATAGATTACCAGAGTCAAGTAAAACTAAGGTCTTAGCCTGTGATTTAAAAGCTAACGGCGCTGATGAAATCCACGAACTGCTTATGGGCGGCGTATTCGATAAACGGCCCGGTGCAGTTGTTACATCCAAATCGCAAAAAACTACGACCAGTATAGCTATCCCTGAACTATTTTATAACGGTGAAGCACAAGGCCTAGCACGCTGGCCTAATGACAAAACAACAAAGCTCCCCATCAACAAAAAACCTAAAAAGGCGAACCCCTACTTCAAGCGCTGGAACAATGAGTCCGATCTTTGGCTACACGGTTATTTTGGTGTTCATTGGGCTGATACCTATCAGAAATTTGAGCGAGTTCATCGAGACGGAAAAATTTCGATTGTTCCGCCAGTCCATCCGTTTGGATTCAAGCTTGGAGATGGGCAAGTAGTGAATGCACTATGTGAGTTAGATCAACCTGGAGAATGGCATTTTGACAGCAAAAACAATCTTATCCACTACCTGCCTCCTTCTGGGTTTGATCCGACTCAATGTGTACTTTCATCATTCGGCACGCCAATCATCGCCAAAGACTGTGACAATCTACAGATACGGGATCTCAACATCAATTACATTTGTGGTGATGCAATGATTATGCTCGATTGTGACAAGCTATTGATCAAAGGAGTCAATATTGAACATTGCTCAGGATATGGACTCAAGAGCATCGGTGGAATTAAGCAACTCATTCATTCCTGCAAAATAGCAAGTATGGGCTGCGGTGGGCTTATCGTAAAGTCGGGCGACTGGACAAGTTTGACTCCAGGCCATTCTATTATTGAAAATTGCCAAATCAGTGGCATGTCACGCATCAATCGAACCTATACTCCCGCTTTAAACCTGAATGGTATGGCATTCAAAATTCGTCATAATCTTTTCTTAGATATTCCAAGTAGCGCACTCAGTTTTCAGGTCTGTGATACACTCGTAGAGTTAAATACCTTCCGTAACTGTGTCTACGAATCTGGTGATCAGGGAGCGATAGATATATATGCTAACCCGCTTGCAAGAGGTAATATTATTCGCTGGAATCTCTTTGATGACATTATCGCCGAACACCAAGATAAGCTGGGTGCCGCAGGCATCAGACTAGATGATTATGTCAGCGGTTTCATGATTAGTGAGAACATCTTCAGAATGGGCGGTCAAGGAAGTTATGGGATGTTCTTTGGCGCGGTACAGATAAACAAAGGTTGGGACAACTATATCGAAGGTAATATTATTATCGACTGGCCCCGTGCAGTCAGCGGCCGGACCGGCGTGCGTGAGATGTGGGATACCATGAAGCATCACAAACATACCCAGCAAAGGTTGAAATCCGTAAACTGGAAGTCCGAGGCATGGCAGAAGAAGTATCCACGCGTTCGCGACATTATGGATAGAGAGCGGCACAGCAATTACCTGGCCGACAACCAGCAGTTTGGAGCCGGTGACTGGCATGGAGTCGCCAACTCGATGAACGTGGCCAATATCCGCGGCCCAGAAGACTTCCACGGAGAAAGCCTTAATTCAATTAAGTACTTTCTTTCACCTTGGCATCAGATCCCCGTCGACCTGATTGGACCGTATGACTCCACTAATAATTAATAAGAAGAACCGTAATAAAATATACTATAGTAGGTGAAAAAACCTCTATTCTACGATGCACAAATAACATAACAGATGGACTTGCTTTATGAAAGAATGGAGAGAGATGTTGTGCGTTCTTCTTTGGGCACCCCATATCCGCGCAGCAGAGCAAACGACGATCAAAGAGACAGGTAGTAGTACCTTAAGTATTGGCAACGATCTGGTTCGTCTGGATTATGACTGTGTAACGACAATTAAATTCCATCCCCGAGCGCTGCCGATTAGCCGCAACGTTTCAGAAAGTGGATTCGAAAAGAGGGCCGTCAATGAATCTTTTAACTAAGAAATGGAAAGAACAGTTGGATATTTTAAATGAATATTATTTAAGTTGGAGAAGCTCGAAGATGAAAAAGATTAAAGTTCTGTTTATTATGTTGGTGATAAGCGTTGTATCACATGGAGAAGAAACTCCCTATGTCAAATCCAATTCCCACAGCTTCACCTATCAAAACCCGATCACATCGGGAATATCACGTCATGGACTTCGCGATTGCCAGGTATTCAGGGACGGTGAGTTCTGGTATTTAACAGGAACGGGGGCTCCGTTTGGACTGGGAAGCGGCCAGCTATCCAAAGGTATTCCGCTCTACAAATCAAAAAACCTTATTGATTGGACGTTTGTAAAAATCATCGTCACGCGCCCAGAGAAATCCGCGTGGTATTATGAGAAATTCTGGGCACCAGAGATCCATCATATCAAAGGGAAATATTATGCCATCCTGAACTGTAGAAATGTCAAAGAGGGTTACACATGGCAGCATATTGGCTATGCCGTTGCGTCCCATGTTGAAGGGCCCTATACCGTGGTAACCAAATCCAAACCAATCGCCGAAGGTAACGATCTCACTTTTTACATAGAGGACAATGGCGACGTTTACGCCTTCTGGCATACATTGGATCGACGTTTTGGAATTGGGTACGCAAAAATCGATCTTGAGTCAGGTAGGTTGATCACCACTCCGCGCAGCGCAGTCAGACCAGGAAAGGTGGATTACATCAAAGAGACAGGACCGCCGAGACACTATAATTACACACAGGAACGCACAGGTAAGAAAATCAGCAAATACTACAGTTGGGACTCCATGGGTATCGAAGGGGCTTACGTCATAAAAAGAAAAGGAACCTACTACCTGTTCTACTCCAGTTGGCAGCGTGGTTACGAAATGGGTTATGCCACCTCATCAAGTATTCACGGTCCTTGGGAAAAAGCCGCCAACAATCCCGTTTATAGCGTGGTTGGCACCGATAGCCCATTCAGCGCCGTAGGTCACAACGAGGTTTTCACTGGTGTCGATGGTCGACTCTGGCTATCATGCCACGGTAGCTTGAAAGGAAAACCTCCATTTCTGGTTATTGATCCAATCGATTTTGATCCCAACGGAAGAATCATAAAAAAGGTACCAACACACACTCCACAAACCGTCCGCTGGTAGAGTGCTCTACCTCTTATGGGACAGCGGGGACAGGTGCCATTTTATCACATACAAAATATGAAAAAAGGACATACTATTATGAATATATGTACATATAATTACACCCTTGCCTTTTTACCGAAGCCGGCAAAGGCATGTTATATAAAATCATATTCTTCTAATAATTTAGTCCCGCTATAATTCATGATTAAACTCCACTTACCATCTTGCATTGCAAGTTGCGGCCAACTCAAAGGACGAAACTACTCGGGTGCATTAACATCCCAAAAAAAAGTTCGATCTTTCGCTTGTGGAGTTCCCAAAAGTGCAGGTAAATTGTTTTCACCATCAGTAACAAGATCCTCGGGAAGTTTAATATTTGCGGCAGCGCAAAGTGTTGTTAACAGATCACAAGACGATAGTTCCGTACTCGTATCTTTAAGACCTTGTGGTATTTTTCCAGGCCAACGAACAAAGAAGGGGACACGTACGCCACCGTACAATAAGCTCCCCTTTTGGCCGCGATATGGACCCGAAGACCCTACCGAGAAGTAGGCACCAGCATTTTTTTTACCATTTTTCATATGTTTTACTGTAGTGGTGGCCTCTGGACCATTATCACTGGTGAATACCACAATTGTATTATCCGCAATCCCCAAATCATCTAACAATTTTAAGACTCGTCCTATACTACAATAAGAGCAATGAAAACAGCACATATTTTCAACTTATTCAAATTCAAAACCGCCTCCAGACCAAGAAGGATTAGCTGTATCCCAGGCAATCCATTGGGGATTAGAAAGCAAAGTCGTCCATTTTACACTGGCACTATGGCCATCAGCAAACAATAAGTTAATTTTTGTACCTACGTGCCTTATTTTAAAGTTATCTGTACGATACTGAACCATCCAGGAGTTTTTCGCGGCCTCCCCAACCATTGCCGTTTCTGCGGGGTCAGTCAATTCTGTAATTGATCTATTATCATCACCACCAGAACCTTGCAGGTGCATGTTAAACATGTAGTTCTTAAAATATGAGAATACATTTTCTTGCTGTGAGCTTTCTGTACAGATAAAAGTATCGTGGCTATTTAGATAAAGATCATCAATTTTGACTTGATAGTCGCCAAACTCTTTTTCAAAAAATATTCCTGATTCATAATAACTATAGCCATTATATCCCTTCGTTGCTAAATCGGCGTCGGTGTAATTAGGGGTAAATAAATCCTTATTATCATCCAATTGCATATAAATGCCAGAACCTTGATTTTTTAGATTTACATTGCACAATAAAGCTTTTGATGTACGTCGCGCTTTACCGAGCACAGGCAAGAGTAGGCTAGCGAGTATTCCTATAATAGCAATAACTACTAAAAGTTCGATGATTGTAAATGGCGTATTCGCATAGCGGGAACGAATTTTTTTCATTTTAAACTCCTTTATTTATATTAATAACATATAAACAACGCTAAATATCACTTCTTTACATTTATGTTAAAATAATCAAGTAAGTTTAAATCAACGATCAATAGGTATTACTAGACTAGTAAGGGTTAGACAATTTGTTTTTAAGGTAATATTTACTTTCCCTTTATTGAATTTCAGGTTTCACGGTAACTTTTATTCTACTTTTAAAAATTGATAACACTGCCGCTGAATATTGAGAGGTAAAAAGCTCTAACTCTTTAAATGTTGGATTTTCATTTATAAGCTTAAGGATTTGTGATTCATCAATTATTGATACGTGACTTAAAATTATTTTTTTTATTTCCAGTCCTCTTAAGAGTGAAAATGATTCACCTCGTCCTTTATCATAATAAAGAACATTTAATTTGGGGCCTGAAAGTTTTAATACTTTTGTTTGGCTATTATACTCAACACCTTTATCACCCCAATTGGGGTTAAATGATTTAAGTAACTCTTTCACTACTTGCTCGTAGCCTGTTCGGTCTTTGCGTACTTCTAGGTCGTACATAAGCGTTCTATTGAGCACTGCGGGAGGTATACGGCCATTAGTCTGGAGTCTTATTTGTCGAAGAATTGCGATAAAATCATTGATGGGAACATTTAAACTTTTTTTGGGAATAGAGCCTGACGGGAAAGCAGCTTGAATGACTTTGTATAAGTAGAAATCTTTATGAAAATGACTTAGAGCCTGTTTTGCTTCAAGATAACTTTGCCGAATAAACATGAGGTGACCCCGAGCTCTGAAAAGATCATTATTATCAGGTTTTTTTTCTAGAGCATATCTGTTTGCCATTAATTCTTTATTTAGCGTGTGTCTTAAAGAAACCTTATAATTGGTTGTTCCAAAAACCTTGTATTGGGAGCTTAAGTCATCTAAGTACCTATCTCGCATGAATTCTCGGCTCGCAATTTCTTCTCGTAATAAACGCAAGGTTTTTTCAGTTTCTGAACGGGCTAGTTCCGCGTTCAGCCGTGCACGGTTTTCAGTTTGCCTGCTCTCTGCCAAATGCGATATATAGAGCGAGGTCGTAATCGCAATAGTTATGAAACTTAGCACAACGACTAAGCATATGGCTGTATTTCTCAAGACAAAACGCTTAAGTTCCTTGAAAAATCCTGACTTTTCCGCAGACGTTGTGTAGCCACGTTTATACTTGCGAAGGTCATCGATAAGCTCATCTACTGAGGCAAACCGTTTAGTTGGTTGTCTTTGCACTGCTTTCATGATGATCGCTTCAAGGGAGTCCGATATTTCAAATTCCTTAGAGGGGGGGACAATAATAGTACCATCAATTGTTTTTTGCGATATTGTTTTGAGAGATGAACCTGAGATTGGTGGCTTTAAAGTCAAAATTTCATAGAGGATTACACCCAATGCATATATATCTGTTTGTTTTGTTTTGGGCTCCTTTAGAAGGAATTGCTCTGGTGCCATATAACCTGGAGTGCCACTGATAGAGTTGGCATTCTTCTGGTTTATCACAAGGTTTTCATTATACTTCTCATCTGCAACATCGCTTAATTCAAGTTTCTTGAGTACTTTGGCTAACCCCCAATCAAAAACAATGACTTCACCATGATCGCCCACCTGAATATTTCCAGGTTTTAGATCAAGGTGAATGATATCATGTGAATGTGCATATGAAACCGCATCACATATTTTAAGAAAAACTTCCAGCATATTTAATTTTTGACTAGGTACTAGAGCCCCTGATTCTACCTTGAATTTCGCCAGTAAGAGATCGAGTGAAGTACCTAATTTCAAATCCATGGTGAAATATGGTCCTTGTTCTGAATCATGGCCAATATCATATATTGTGACGATATTTGGATGATCTAAATGAGCCACCAAACGAGCTTCATGCAAAAATGAATCTAATGTATTTCCCATGAAATGCTCATTAACATGAGCCATAGCAACATCACGACATGTATAATTATCATACACACGAGAAATTTGCTTCATCATTCCTGAGCCAATTATCTCACGATGGCAATAACGACTACGCTCTTCTTCAAACAAGAGAAATTTCGATTCTTTAGGGTCGTTTTCATGACTAGAAGAAACCGCTAAATCGTATAAGTTTTTTTTCTCTTCTGAATTTAAGGCATTAGCCATAGAGGGTACCATTTTTTAAAATTCCAACTCATCAGTCAGTTGCCGTATTTCAACTAACATTCGTGCTTTAATTCTATTGCGAATTATATAAACCGTGTCTTTTTTAACATCTAGCTCTTCAGCGATCTCTTCTACCGATCTATTGTTCAATGTCATTTCAAAACATTTAAGGGCCTTATCAGCAAAAATATTACGCATCCGCTCCATGGCGCAATCCACTAAATACTGTTTCCATTGATTTTCTATAAGGTCATCAATCTCTGCATTGCTATAGCTTTCAAATACGTTCAATGATTCATGATACTTGTTGAGGTTTTTATCATAACGGCTCCGTTTAATAATGTGGTTTTTAGCTGTATTTCGAATCACAGTGCCGAGCCAGGTTCTAAATCGTGACTTTTGCTTAATATATTTACGTATATTCTTATGCAAGTTCAGCAGAATTTCTTGTACCACATCATCCCGCTCACTAAAGTCTACATTCACTTGCTTGAGTAGAAAATAAATAAACGGACGGTAACAAGCTTCAAATTCTTCCCAGGCCTCATCATCTGTGCCTACCTGGATCCTTTTAATAATAGACTCTCTGGTATTCCAGTCTTCACTCATTTATCTAAAATCCAATTACTTGCCTTGCCTCTAATTATACATCTTCTTACTTAGTCTTTCCAATAAAGTTTGCTAAACAGTTATTAAGCTTTAGTTATTATCAATTAATACCGCTATATTCCCACTTATATTCCACTCCTTGTCAAAAACAGCTATGTAAACGGCAATTGGCGTTCCCATATTGTTCGTTAAAATAAAAGGTCGCTCAAAACGACTGGGCTGCCAAGTTTTATTATTACTTAAATGGAACTCTTTTTTAGAAAATAAAGCTTGCTTAGCAGGTTGCCACGAATAACTATCTTTAGATGAAAAGAGCCTCAGGTCAGGTTTTCCCATAACATGACAAGCCATAAAGTAACGTTTTCGCTTTTTGTCGTACCATACACCAGCATCTTCTGTTTGTGCTTCGCTATAAACAGGCTTTTCCTGAAATACAAAGGGTCCTTGCGCTTTTCTTGAGTGACCCACTAACTGAATTCTAAACCAGCCATCCTTCTTTACATCATCACCTTTCATTACCATAACGTATTTGTCTTCAACGTAGGTAACAGCTGGGTTAACGGCAATATTCTTAAAGTTACCGTGAGGTGTAACAACGGGTTCTTTTGATCTTAGGAACGGGCCTGATGGAGAGTCTGATAGGGCTACACCTATACGTTGTGAATTCCTTACATGACGACGATTAGCCTTGAGCCATTGATCCGTCGGATAAACACTACCTCCTTCTGCTTTATGTATATTTCGCAAGTCATTTGAAATATAATAAAGAGCTATTTTTCCATCAACGACACAGATGGCTGGATTATGAGCATTATTAATATCCCAGCCTTTTACATTTTTCCCTTCTATAACAGTATTTACATAGTCAAAGGGACCTTCGGGTTTGTCGGCAACGGCATGCGCGATTTCACAATGAGTCATCCAGCCACTAAAACCATATTTTTTAGGCCAACGTGAGTAATAACTATGGTACTTCCCATCATTCCATTTAATGACTGCCATGCCCCATATATAATAATCAGGGTCGACTAAAACATGAGAACTGGTTTTTTGAGCATAAAACTTACTTTGTACTTCCACTGGTAGGTTTTGATAATTAATTTTTAACGAGTCCTCCGCTGGTGTACTCTCAATAGCCATGACGACGGTACCATAAAGTAAGCTGATCAAAAAATAATAAGGGAACTGAAAACTATTCATTATAGATCCTTAGAGTTAATAAATATTTTTGGTTAAATATGATTAAGAGTGTGGAAAGTGCTTTTTAAATTTTAAAACCCTTAATCGCTTTGTGATCTTGTAAAAAAGGACAGTAACCACAAACCACTATCGTATGAACTTTATTTTTCAGAAGCAACATTATTTATAGCATTAAATCTCGCCTTATAGGCTTCACTTTCATCCGCTAATAATTTATCAATTTGTATCATAATCACATTCAGTTTTGCAGACACTTCTTGATGCTTCTCCGTGCCGCGCTCTATGAGTTTTAACTCCTTTGCCAATGGGCGAGCACTTTTCCAAAGTTTTTTGATTTTGCTATTGCCATTTTTTTTCATGGCAACTAGTCTTTCATTCCACGGCATTAATTTAACCATACTAACTGAGTTTATATTCTCAGGATTTTCATCAACTAAAGCATGATCAATTTTTATCAAAAGTATATTGATTTTTTGTTTTAATAGCACCTTCTCTGAAGATTCGTTCTCTGCTTTTTTAAATTTCCTATTCAATTGATCGACTTCCTTCCAAAGTGTTTTAATCATCACTACCTCACTTTTTTCTATAGCCCTAATACGCTCTCTCCATTTGTCTGATGATGCTTGTAGAGATAGGTTGCTAAATAATGCAATCACAGTCATTATTAAAATATTCTTTTTCATAGTTTTACCTTTTTTTTTAATTATTTTTGTGTGGAGCTTTTTGAGAAAATCCAGTCTTGTTCTTTTTCAAAACTGTAGTTCGCATTAAATAACGGCAACTGAGCCCCTATCTTTTTTTTCCACGTGCTAAAGTCTGCCATGAGTTCTGCTAATTTACACTTTTCGCCAACATCATTTCTAAAATTATAAAGTTCCGGCTCTCTTTGTTTATACAAAAACAAGTTTCCAGTCCTCTTTGCGTATAGCACTATAATTATCTTCAACATTTTAATGACCTCTCACTTTTACTAAAGCATCGTTACTAGGACTTAATTTTGGGGCCTCTTGTCCTTCATGAGTCATCCCTTTGTTTTCCCAAACGCGCACATAATCAACATGCATTTCTGTAGGGAAACCCTCTCCAGTTATTTTGGGATCTTTATTGTTTTTTGTTCTTCTATAGGGAGGCCTTAGACCCAAGGAAAGAAACATATGGTAGTTATGTGAATGATAAGCCTTACCATCGACTACATCTGAAGTTCCCACGAGTTTGCCATCAAAATAGAAATAGGCCATTTTCTCTGTAATAAGAGAACCGTATACATGAAAGCCATCTCGCACATCGGTTCCTACATCAACAGAAACACGATCTAAAGCAGGTGGGAAATATCTAGGTTTTTCTTTGTAAAAAGTTTCAGACCACCCCATAAAGAAAACATACTCATTTTCTTTGACGTTTGGTACTTGTTGCATTTCTACATAATCAATTTCTCTATGTTCTTTTAAAGTTCCAGCGCTACCCCAAAAAGCAGGACAAACGCCCATATGCAAGCTGGCTCCTTTAATTCTCGCTTCAACATAGGTCGTTCCTGGGTACTCATGTTTGGAGACTATACCTCCAGAACGGTAATGAGTTTGGCGCTCCCCCAGTTCTTCAAATCCCGGGTTTTTAATTAAATTCTCAGAACTGCCCACTGCGTTAAATTTAATATCATCTAGATAAATTCGATCTCCGCCACTTCCTTCTCCAAAGAATCGAAGTTCAAGAATATTTGAATCTGCACTTACTTCAAGATTACTAAAACTCATCTCCACCCATTCAGGGTTATGAGCAATTTTTTCCGATATAAGAACATGGGGCTTATCACCTCCCCCTGCCCCTTGGAGAATTACTTTATTGCTTATCCATTTACTTGGATTTTTAACCCGAAATGATAAATTATATACGCCGGGATTTAAATAAATTCTTTGCTTTAATTCGCCTAAAGCCCTTTGTGTTTGTCTTTGTAAAGAAATTCGAAGGCTTTTTTTACCGCTATATTGTTCATCTGAAACAGTCGTAAACATCATTTTTGGCATCGAATGAAATTTTGTTTTCCATGAATATGCCCCGAGCATTTCATGCTTCTTTTTTTCTTCGGTATCTAGGTACTCCATTTTTAATTTCAAAAGCCCCTTATCCAATTGGACATTACCTTTAGAAACATCTCCCCATAGCCAATCTGTCGACCATGTTTGAGGAAAATCCCATTTTTCAGTATCTAAGTGTTCTTCATTAAACTCATCCGAAACCTGCTCTAAAAAGACCCAGTCATTATTAGATTTAATCTTTGGACTTATTGTTTCTTCGACATCATTCATTTTCTGACAGCTTATGGTTAAACTAACCATAAATAAACTTATAAACATGGACAATTGCTTAATCATAATGAGAGGAATCCTTATTTTTTCCATTTTAAAGTTAATGAGTTTCTATTAAAAAATAATTTAATATGATTAACTTTATTCTCGGTGTAATATTCTCTTTTATAATACAAACAACTGTGAATCTGCTGTCTTTACATGAATCAAAAAAGTTTTGTTACTTTTTTTGAAGGATATTAATTGCTTACACCTGAACCCGTGAGGCTACACTCTTTGTGAATAACGGAAATTGTCTTGATACTTAACTAGGATTGACTGAGCAATAAACTGCCCCGCAGCAAGCTACTCGGTATTGCCGGGCCGTCGCGGAGCGACAAGTTTATATTAACATGGGGCAAGGAGCGACACAGTCCTATGTTAGAGTCCCCCCACCTATATCAACTCTGAAGGAGCTTCCCAATGCAAAATATTACTACTTTGCTAAAACGACCGATTCCTTAACCCATTTATCCAGGTTTGACTGCCGACAATCAATCATTACGGTCAGTCGGGGTCCAGTCTTTTTTCCAAAGGAATGCATTCGGACGCCAATGTTTCCCCTGCCAGAAGCCCCACATGAGGATACCTTCGACCGACGGATGCGCAAAGCACATGATTGATGTGACAATTAGAAAACTCACTTATTTTGTTTCGATCAAGAATTAGTCTTGCTATTTCTCAAAAAGATCTTTCACTAATTTTGTTTTACTTTTGAGTATATTGTCCTTAAGCTGAATCCTTGAGCTTGGCATATCAATGTTTTTTCCTCGCTTACCAATAACTCCAATATCAGCAAGCTTGCTTGTCTCAATTCTATTGCCTTTAATATAAACATCTCGGCACCAGTTAAGCTCAATTCCATATCGCATCGAACCAGATATGATATTATCGATAATATTAACGTGCATAGTTGGACCATACTTATCTTTAGGCAGAGGTGATTTTTTATTCGGACGTTCTACATTGGGCGCTGCAATTCGGATGCTATTCCAACATGAATTCTTGATTGTATTCCCCTTTATCAAGCAATGATAACCCTGGCTTAACGCGCCGCCGAAATATATCCCATACTGATCCTCTCGTTTCTGATTTTTTCTTCCCGAACCCTCAATATAATTCCCTATAATATACATATGATTTTGGCCATCTGCGATTTCAATGCCACCAGTTCTAGCATTTAGTATCTTATTGTTTATTATGAGATTCTTTTCACCTTTGTTCAAATTTCCGTGTGAGTCAAAAGCAACTCCATGCGCAAAATCACCGCCCGGAAGAAGCCCCGTATCTTTGATGGTATTCTCGGACACTTCACTAAAACTTCCACCATTGGCAAAGATGATTCCATGTGTGGTGGTGCGCTCTACGGTGTTCTTTGTGATGAGAGCATGACTGACTCCATCGAACATGGCGATTCCGGCCCTACCTGTACTTTGTATATGACATTTCTCAATGAGGAAGTATTTACTTTTCGAACCCTTACACAATATCCCACAGGCTCCGACTTCCCTAACAGTGACTTTACTGACAGATACTCTTGAAGAGTCCTTCACGCTCAAGATCCCATTAGTGTCACATTTATCAACCCCACCACCAACAATAGTAAAGTTAGAGATAAAAACACTCTCGACGCCGTCTAAGACGATAGCAGCAGGCAAAGTCAAGGCTGGCTTCAATGTGACAGAGCCCTCTCCCCTGAGCAATTGATTTCTCTGAGGCTTAAGTGGCTGATCGAGAAGATATACTCCGGGTTTGAAGACAAACTCAATACTCTTACCATCATTTTCTTTTGCTAGTTGGTTAAAGAGTTTAGCCATACTTTTTCCACTTAGAAGCATCCTACCTGCTTTTGATTTAGCACTAAATGATTTTTCTGTAGCGGAGAGATGGATCTCACGTCTACGTCTGCCAAGAACGCCCTTGTTTATATTAGACTTAATACTCACCTGATAAGAAAACGGCGCCTTAAGTCTTCCTTGCCTATACGAGACCACATAAGGTTTAAATGACTCTCCTGCCTGAATGCCCTCCCCCCGATTAAAAACAACAACAATACAAATCCACGTAATGATGAAAAATTCATTTTTCTGTCCCCTTCCAGATTGAGTTCAACTCGTTTACAACCAGGCTGTTTATTTTCAGATCGTCACCTTTTGATACTTTAAAAGAGATCTTATCAGAAGTCGGCAAACAATAACTGGCTGCGACATATGCCCCTTCATTAACAAACATCTCAATAGAAAGTCGGTCGAGCAAAATACGCAAGCTCACTTTACCATCAACGCTCGGAGCTGGAATTTTTATCAAATCGGTGCCGCGGTCAATATCACGGAACTCAATGCTCTTAACCTTGACCATCTTGCCGTTCTTATCCGGAAACATTGTGCTATTACCATATACCACATCAAGTCCGCATATATTGAACGTTACCAGGTCATCTCCTGACGGCTCAAATTCGACGATCATATCAACTAGATCGCCTTTGATACCTGAAACAGCTGCGCTGGCTTTTGATGCAGTCGTAAGGTTCTCAAACGTATGGCTCTTCTTATAAAGCTTTTTAATCCCATCAATCGGCCAGCGATACATACGCTCGCCCTCTGCTGTTGATTTAAGGGTCAACTCGCAAGGGAAACTCATCTGCTGGGTAAAGGGTAATTCATGCTTCTTAAAAGGGTTATTTTTTCCTGCGCCTTTCAACCATGCTATCTGGTACACACGCCCGTCGGGACTGTTATTAAAAGTCTGACTGGCATAGAAGGCTTTAAAGAAACGGCGGCCACCCCAGTCTCCCAATAACATCTTATTATCACTTTTAAAAACAGAGCCATCGAAATCGCCAATCTGATAATAAAAGGCAGCGTCGTTACAAACCCACTTGGTGTTATTTTTATTGCCATCAAGCGGCAGTTCATACATATCAAAACATTCAACAAAATTACGGCTGAAATCGCCGGTCTTTGTCCAGTTAACCATATCATCTGAGTTCCAGATTCTAACCAGCTTATCAGGACCTGCAACTATCACTGCCATAATCCATTTTTTTGTTGCTTCATGCCAGAACACCTTCGGGTCGCGCTCTCCTTTCCATATCCCCTGATTTGGAACCACCGGATCACCATCGTTGATCAGAGTATAGGTACGCCCTTTGTCAGTACTGTAAGCTGCGCACTGCTCCATGGGACCTGCCGTGAGCGTAAAATATGCAACCAACGTTTTTGTATCTCCGACCTGTTTACCCAGGCTATTGTTGTGGTCAACCACTGCACTACCCGACCAGATCACACCACCTTTGCCACTTCCGCTTTTGTAGGGTAGGATCGCATGTGGCAGTTGCTCCCAGTGAAGCATATCCTTACTGACTGCGTGTCCCCACGATTTTGGTCCGTCACCATTTTTAATCGAAACATGCTGAAAATACATGTGCCATTCGCCATCATAATAAACCAGACCATTGGGGTCATTTAGCCAATTCTTGCGCGAAGTAAAGTGAAACTGTGGTCTGTACTTCTGATCGTAGCCAACATCCTTATAGCTTTCGAAGGTCATATGTTTTTTATTGAAACGAGGGTCGTCTTCTGCTTTCAGCTCTAAGAATGCGCCGGAGGTGATTGTTAATGTAAGTAGTATTTTAACGTATAGTTTTAAAGTCATATTATTTCCCATATACCTGAACTTCACTTAAACCGCTCCATTTTCTCTTTGCCATCACAAGATCAGTGATTTTAACAGAGCTTGTAGAGCGCGCTTTGAATTTAATAGCTTGAGCTTTTGCATTTCGCTTTAGTTTAAACGGGACTTTTGAGCCGTCGGAGAATTCCAGTGTCCCTGACTTAAAATAGCTGTCGTGATCGCCTTCACGATACGGAGAGAAATCCGCACGTATATAGATGACAACCATGTCCACCTCATGCTTTTTACCCAGGTCAATTTTCACCCAGATATTATCAGCAACATTAGGACCCCATGAAGGGAAATGTTCGCCGTTAAGCCCATTATGACCATGTCCTTTGTTTGAGGTTTTGCCGTTGATAATATTGTTTGCCGCAAAAAGCCCATTATTGGTGATCTTTGGGTACTGATTGTTTGTCGTTACCTGTGGGAAGCCGCCTGCAAATGCATTGGGGTTGAGGGCAACGTTCCTGGTACCCGGTGTCGGCTTATATGGTTCAACCTTATGAATTGTCTCAAGCTCATCCCATTTTGCCTGCTCTTTCTTCTTAAAGTAGTTTTTATAACGCGGTTCGGGGTCTTGCAACTTAAGTGTTTTACCGCTTCGTTTTTTATAGAGCAACTCTGTACTGCGTCTGTTTTCTTCGGCAAGTGACTCACGCTTTGTGTGATAGTGAATATACTTCTTTTCTGTTTTTTCATCCCAGATATTATTCTCCATATAGTCTCCACAATAGGGCACGCAGAGGTCGATCCAAGCGCAGAACTTATCCAGTTCTTCTCTAGTCAGCTTGGTGCCGCCATGACCATTGCGCAACATTTCAACAATTCTTGATGTACCAGAGCCGGCGTGATAGGCCGGTAACATTGAGGGGCGTGATTGAGCACTGACCCAATTGAGTATTTCGCGACTGTCCTGCCCCTTGCTTCCACGTCCCACAGTTGTTCCGGTGAGAGTTAGGTATGACTGCAGCCAGGCTCTTCCGGCGAACTTGTCATTGACCTTTGTTGAAGTTAAGTCTCCTAGTACTTTGCCGCTTTTCTTTGATTCACCATCGTGACATGAGATACAATTTTTATCGAGAATGGGCTGAATATATTTTTCGAAACTGAAGCCACCCGTGATATTGTAGAAAGGAGTAAGCTCCAAAGCGCCTTTTTTCATCGCCATTCTTGTTTTAGAGGCAGGAGGCGTGTAGTCTTTGTTCTCGTGGCAGCCGATAAATTTCTTGATTGCTATATCGCCTCCTTCAATATCGAGAGTACCTACTTGTATACCGTCATTCATATCAACTGGAGAAGTTGAATAGTAGACGGTCTTTTGCTTTTTAGGCTTATTTACATTATCACTAGTCGGTGGCTTTTCGGCCTTTAAAAGAGTTGTAAAAAGCAATATTATTAAACAGGTCAAACTCCTACTTTTGATTTTTTTAAATCTCATAAAAATACTCCTTTAAATATATTAAATTTCTAGTCATTATTTCCACATACCAGTTTTTAAATAGAATTGGATGCCTCCATCGCTGAAATAGGTAGAAAAGTCGATGGCTCAAAGAACCTTATCTTCAAAGTTATTCTTTTTGATTGAGCTTTGTAAGGAACTTGTTTTTTCGCTGGTCTTGAACAGTCCAAGCTTGCTTTTAACCTTTTAATGAAATCTTTCAGCAAGCTGCCGGATTTATTTGAACACCTTTCAGCGAAAGGCCTTTTCATTTTTAGGCAGCCACTTTTTGTGTTGCTCTTTTATGGCCTTGTATTCCGGATTACTCGCGAGGTTTTCGTGCTCCCAAGGATCTTTACTGTGATCGTAGAGCTCTTCTGTCCCATCCTTGTAGCGAATATAACGCCAGCGATCCGAACGAATGGCGTGATTTCCCGGGTTTTGCGTCATCAGTGCTGGACGCTTCCAATTCATCTGCGGGTTTTTCAAGAGAGGCACCAGGCTCTGTCCATCGAGTTCTACTTTTACAGGTAAGTTAGCCAGTTCGTTCAGAGTCGGAAATATATCCACTAAGCTGACTGGACGATCACAGCGCGTACCAGGTTTGGTAATTCCCGGGGCGACAATGATAAAGGGAACGTGGTTGGCTTTTTCCCACAGGGTGAATTTTACTGTCGCTGATTTGTCACCGAGGTGATATCCATGATCTGACCACAGGATAATGATGGTATTTTCAGCACGGCCAGTTTTATCGAGCTGATCGAGCAAACGACCGACCATTTCATCTGAATAATCACTGGCAGCTTGGTAGGCTTGGACCATTTTTTTGAGACTACCTGGATGCTCGGGGGCTTTCTTTGAGGCATTATCCCAGATAAAGCCTTCGGTACGAGACATATTTCTCCCAATCGGCGGGACATCATTCAAGTCATTTCTGGGCATGGGAGGCAGGCGTAATTGATCAAGTGGATAACGCGCGAAACTGGCTGGTGGGGCCCAGAACGGTAAGTGCGGGCGAAAGATTCCTGCCGCTAAAAAAAGCGACTTATCTTTGGGGTATTCGGCCATCACTTTATTGATGTAGTTTACGGTATATTCATCTGTCTGTTTATCGACATCGTGAACGCCCCAGTCCCAGCCATAATGAGCTAAGGCACCGATTTTCTTATCGCCACGGCGGTAGCCATTGTAATTATGTTTTGGTTTATTGGCGTGTAGTTGCAGAGGAAAGAACTTTTCAAATGAAGGTTTGTCTTTACGATCGACACCAGTGCCACCGTGGTGAAATATTTTACCGGCTCCAATGGTCGCATAGTCATTTTCTTTGAAATGTTGTGGCAGTGTTACTACATTCGGCAATAAGCTTTTCCAGGCATTGCCATTGCTGTAAACCCCGGAGGTACTTGGCCGCAAGCCCGTAAGAATAGAAACCCGTGAGGGGTTACAGGCCGGAGTCGTACAATAAGCACGAGTGAAGAAGCAACCTCGTGCAGCAAGCCGTTTTAAGTTCGGCGTTTTAATCGGGTTATTATCATCGAAGAGTGTTGTCCAGTCATTCATATCGTCAATGGCAATAAACAGCACATTCGGTTTTTTAGCCGCGTGAATGGACATGACGAAGCCCATTAGAATGCATAATGTTATTAAATTTTTCATTTATTATTCCTTAATTTATTTAAATGATTTTTCAATTCATATATATGTAGAATTTTTCTCGCTATTGCTCATCCCACCTTAATCTATTACGCTAAGCCAAGTTCAAATCCAAGGCGTATTAACGACCTGAAATTGACTTCAGTTCATAAACATTTAGGGACTCAATCCCCACTTCACCATCTTCAACATGGATTTTAATATCATTTAGAGCGGCACCTTGATCGGTGCGATTATGAATGAAATAAACCGCACCATTTTCGGCAAAAGTTTCGAGGGTTGCACTGTCGATATAAATACGTAGGTCGAGCTTACCATCCTCTTTATCATAGGAACTTATTCCACTATATTTACCCTTTGCTCCGTGAAATTTATTTTTAGCAAGATCGCAGAGAATCTTAGTTTGACCTACTTGAAGGTAAATCGCAGATGGTTTACGTCCCAGTGGGTAATCCAGAGTCATTTCAAGCTCTATGAGTTTTGCTGATTTATCAAAAGTTAGTGTATTTTCACCAAGCAATAGAGCTTTGTCTTCTATTGTTAATATTTTTTTGTCACGTAGGACCTTCAGTTCATCGACAGGGTTTGCATAAGAGCGGACGCCATCCTTGCTCGTGCGTAGAGAAATTTCAAGTGGTAGAGTAAAGCCCTGATTAAATGGCGCTTGGGGATCCGCTGGTTTAAAACGTGCCCAGACCATCATGATCGCTCGTCCATTCGGTGCGTTACTAAAACATTGCGCAGCCTTCAAGTCCCCCCGATTCCTCGTCGAACACCCGTAAACTCAGATGTGAATTTTTTGCCATCAAAGCTTCCTATTTGATAACTGGGTGTTGCATCAAATAGAATCCATTTTTTATTATGGGGGTTCCCATCTACAGGTAATTCTACAAACTCGGGACACTCATGAAAGACCTGATCAGAAAAGCTAGTAAAAGTCCAATTCTTCAAATCCTTACTTATGTAGAATGCCATTTTACCAAGTTTGGGGTTTTTGCACTGACGATAGGTGACTAAACACCAATGCTGTCCGGGTTCATACCAAAATGGCTTAGGATCACGGCCATGATGTGATATCAGTGGATTAGCTTCCTTAAGCAGAGAATAAGTTAAGCCGCTATCAGTTGAATAAGCAAGTGACTCGCCAACAAGCTGGCCAGCGCCTCCTTCATCTTTAGTGGGGTCACCGCCCTTGGTATCTGTTATCATGGCAATAATTGTTTTGGTAGAACCCACTTGCTTACCAAGAGTATTATTGTGATCGACGCATGCGCCTCCAGAAAACGCCTGCCCTATTACCATGGATTGATGCACTTTATCCACAGGCTTGCCCTTCAAGTCCTTTGCTCCAATACGTATCATGTGTGGTCGTTCTTCCCAATGCACGAGATCCTTGCTCACCGCATGACCCCAGTACATATTACCCCAATTAAGACCTACGGGATTCGACTGCCACGAAACATGATATAAGCCATCGGCATAGACCATTCCGTTGGGATCATTATTCCATCCAATTTTTTGGCTTAAATGAAATTGTGGTCGTCCTTTTTCTGAATAAAGTGGGATAAAAGTTTTAATCTTATCTGAAGTCTCAAATAATGGCAAGGCAGCCATATTATCTGGATGTCCAGTGACATTACGAATGATAGCCGTCTTACCGACATATTCACTCATATCCAAAGAACCCCAAAGCCAGATATCTTCAAGTTTGCTAGTCATGCCAAGAGTAAAACTATGAACTTTAAGGCCTTCAACTTCGATTTCTATTAGATTCCCCCAGCCCTTGTATTGCTTGGGCTTAGCAACTGGCACGCTCAAGTATTTCCCAGTTATCTTAATTTCTCGACTTTGAGCGGGTTTCGCGCTCAATGTTTGAGCTGTAAATAAATAGACAAATATAAGAGAAAGCATCATTTTTAAAATCAAGCTTCTTAAATCCTTAATCTTTACAACTAAGTGCTGAACTGAACTAGAGTCTCGCTCAATTGAACTCAAATATGTCGTCGCCGAGATCTCATCATTAAACATTTGTATACGCTTGCTCATTCTTCCACCTTTGACGTCCAAATTGATTTCATGGGATAGATTTCTAGATGGTTGATGGACACACCACTGCCACTGGGGGCATCGACACTAATGGTCATTTTACCCAATACATTTCCCGAGAGGTTCCTTCGTTGTTCCATGTGATAGGCGTAGCCATCTGCCATGAACACTTCTAGGCTTGGACGGTCGACTAATATACGCACCGTGACTTTCCCGTCGGTCATCGGCGCGGGGAATTTTCCAAAGCGTTCTTTGGCGAAATCATAGGTGAGGGCCAGTTTATCCATTTTAATGGTTGCTGTTTTCGGCTTGCCTTTCTTTTCGATGGTGAAAGAGATGTCGTATAACTCCCCGGGTAACTCCTTGGTGAAGGTAGAATTGCCGGCATTCAGTAGGATTCCAGTTTCCTCGACCTCGGCAGCTTTGCGCAGGGTCGCCACTTCCTCAATCGGATTGGCAAAGAGATGTACGTCGCCATCCGTCAGCGTCTTCAGAGTTAAATTCATCGGAATGGTAAAGCCTTGGTTGAACGGCATGCCTTCGGTGACAATTCCAGCCCAGCCAATGTAAGCCGCGCGACCATCAGGCGAATTGCTAAAGCACTGCCCTGCATAGCAGCTACGGGGGATCATCGTTACCTTTTCTCTTTGTGGTCCGAAACGAACTGTCCTTCGTCGAACTCACCGACGAAGTATTCG
Organism: Lentisphaera profundi; assembly: GCF_028728065.1. Classification (GTDB taxonomy): domain Bacteria; phylum Verrucomicrobiota; class Lentisphaeria; order Lentisphaerales; family Lentisphaeraceae; genus Lentisphaera; species Lentisphaera profundi. Next base: position 1,705,067 of record NZ_CP117812.1, read on the forward strand.
CTACTCGCCTCCATCATGACCCACTTCTTATTGCGCGCATCGCCGTCGACCGGCAGTTCGAAAAACTCCGGGCATTCGTGCACGTCGAGTATGTTTTGAGTCAAGGTCCAGTTCTTCAAATCCTTGCTGGTATGCACCGGAAAATGACGCCCGTGTTTTTTGCCTTTGTCATCCGTCACACTCACTGCGACCCACTGTTTAGAGGGTTCATGGTAAACAACTTTCGCATCGCGGCCAGTGATTCCCATCGGATACTTTTCCATCCATCGCTGGAAGTTCAGGCCATCGTGCGAATAGAAAATGGAGACGCCCGCATTCATATCGGAATTGAAAAGCAGCATGGTCTTCTTATCCCCAATATTCAGACCCATCGCATTGTTATGATCCACATTACCGCCACCGGAAAAGCAGGCTCCGGTCGCCATGGCAGGATGACGTACCCCCAGAGGCACTCCCTTACCCGCTCCACTGCGCAGGGCGCGCTTATGCTCAGTCCAATTCACCATATCAGGACTTGAAGCATGGCCCCAATACATATTCCCCCAGCCCGTGCCGACGGGATTACACTGCCAAAACAAATGGTAGCGGCCTTCGTAATACACCATGCCGTTGGGATCATTATTCCAGCCCTTGAGCTGTGAAAAATGGAACTGAGGACGGTACTTCTCATCATAGGCAGGCAACAGTGACCGCGGCTCATCGGCACATTCCAACATCTTCACGGTATCGCTGCCGAGTTTGGCCGCAAGCGTCACTTTCACGCTTCGACCCTTCACATCACTCAGGTCCAAATAGCTCCACAATGCAATATCGTTCTCATTGGCGGCTAAGCTCACCGTGATGGTATGCAGAAGGATGTCTTTATCATCAAAAATCTCGAGTCTTCGAGCAGTGCCACCCTTGGCACAGGGAATCAGGATGAGATTCTTTGTGACATCCAGGGTAATCTCTTCGTCTTCGTAACCTACTTTTGTATCGCTCTGCATCAGATGGTCGACGGCAAGATATCCCCACCATCCCTTGGCATCATCAAAAATTACCACCTGAGCTTTTTTACCCTTATAGTCTTTGACTTCAATGCTTACATCATCAAGAAAGTTTCCTTTAGTTGAGTTGGCGCGTCCTACCTCCTTACCGGCCACCATCACTTTCACACCTAAACGTCTTTTGTCATAACCACCGGCGATAAGCATATTGATGTAATCGCGCTCAATGATGAATTCCGGACTTGTTAGTGTACCAATTGGTTTAGTATTTACTCCATCACCAGTTGCCACAAAGCCCTTGCCTTTAAACCCGCTAAACCTGGAGAAGATTTTAGCTGTTTTGTCGGTCGGTTTATCACCAAACGCATCTCCCTCCACCTTCCACTCACCGTAATTACCGTCATCAAAATTCATTATCGGTATATCTTCGACTGCTTGAACAATGTTCGTAATAGACATTATCACGAAGGCTAGTGTAAATAAAATTGTTCTCATATTTTCTCTCAGTTATTGTATATTATATATAGCTTTCACACTTTGCTGCCTATTATTTTCTCGTGATTTTTACGTACATGGCTCCGCAAAGTATTTCACCGTCTTTATCTAATAAGTTTGCAGTCAACTTAGTTTTTCCAGCTTTTAGCTTAAGGGTAAATTTAGCAACTGTATCTTCCGGTTTTGTGGCGATCGTTTTATTAAAATCAGCAAGCTTTAATTGTGCTTGAGTAATTGGCCGTGCAGATTTTTTCTCCCAGCCCTTGGGTCCTTGCGCTTCTATAAATGTTTTTTGCGACTCTTCCGGCCAGCGACGCAGTTCTATTTCATATTCACCATCGCGATCCACAATCAGATCCCAATAACCTTTTGCTTTTGCGACAAACAGTCCACCAGAATTATCACAGTATCCGCCAATCCAGTCGCTGGCATAAAGCGTAAGCGGATTTTGATAGTCGGTTCCGACAATAGCGTAACGTTCCTTATCCCACAGTGGCTTAGTTCGTTCATACCAGCTATCGTAATGTGCCGTAAGTTGTTGAGCTATTTCCGGAAACTGACTGTATACATTTTTATCCTGGTGCGGATCTTTGCTGACATCATACAATTTATTATTCATCAGGCGCCATTTATCCTTCATAATCACAGTCTGATTCCACTTTTGACATTTTTCACCAAACTGGGTAACAGTTATACGGTCTGCCAATCTTGTCTCATCACCTTTAAGGAGCTTTGCAAGGCTTGTCCCGTCCAACTTTGACACATCACCTTTAAGGCCACAAAGATCAACAAGAGTGGGGAGTAAATCCTGCACAATGGTAAGCTCTGAGATCTCCTTGCCATGCTGGAGTTCACCATCGATCCAGCGGACAAATAATGGTACGCGATGCCCACCTTCATATAAACTACCTTTCTTATCTTTCATCCCTGCATTAAAGATTTCGTACGCAGCTTTATTCTGCGTTCCGTTATCTGATAAATAAATAAGGATGGTGTTATCGCGCAATCCACTCTTTTTGAGAAATGCTTCGAGACGACCGAGATTCTCGTCAATATTGGCAATCATACCGTAAAACTGATCCGGCATCTTCTTCCCTTTAAAGTTTCCTTTGTAAGGAGCTGAAAATTTGTCTGGTGAAATATCGGGAACATGTGGCGTATTTGTCGGGAGATACACAAAAAATGGTTTATTACTATCTTTGCATTTCTTCATCCATTTCATAGCTTCGTCAAAGAATATATCGGTTACGTAGCCCTTGTACTTAGTGTCAACACCATTGAGCATAAGCATCGGGTTGAAGTAGCTATTCTGCCAATAGTCCGCCAGAGATGTTATTCCCCAGGCACGAAAAGAGAGCACTTCTTGAAAACCCCTAAAGCGTGGTCGGTGCGGGTAGGCATCGCCAAGGTGCCACTTACCGAACATGCCGGTGGCATACCCAGATTCTGCAAAATACTGTGGCATCATCTTAATATCGCGGCGAACAATCGAACGCCCCTGACACACACGGGTGGCGCCATTGCGCATGGCATCCATCCCTGTCATAAGCGATCCACGGGTCGGCGTGCACTTAGGAGCTACGTGGAAATCGCTAAAACGAGCCGATTCGCTTCTCAACTGATCCATGACCGGTGTTTTAAGAACCGGATTGCCATGGGCTGATATGTCACCATAGCCCTGATCATCGGTTAGAATAACAATAACATTCGGCTTGTCTTGAGCCCATGTCTTTGTTGTAGCTATTATGGAGAGTACTCCTATAACGATAATTGTAAAAAAATTCTTCATTTCTAACTCCTTCTAAGTTTTATACATGGACTGTGATTAAGTTCCATATATTGATTATTTGCTTATCTTCTATTGAGTTTATACAAGTAATTTGATTGAAGTGGACGTCATGATGAAAAAGAACTGAAATTTTTTAGTGGTTTACATCCGGTTAGTTCTTCTGCAAGAAGTCGCAAATTGAGCATCACATCATAGCCAGTGCTGCCACTTGTATTACTGTATTTTCATCAAATGCGACTACTACTTCGACTTTTTGATTTTTTGATATAGTTTTTTAAGTTCAGAAAGTACTTCCGGGTATTGTTTTGCGAGATTATTCTTCTCACCAAGATCTGTTTCTAAATTGAATAGCCTGTCGGTTTTTGCCGAGCCTGTTTCCTCTGCATAAGTCGAGGACTTCATTTCAGCGTCAAGAAACTTCCATTTCCCTTTACGAACACCCGCACCATCAAAATAAAAGTCATCGCGTCCTTTTTCACTTTTACCCAAAAGAAGTTCTGTCTGATCTATACCATCTATTGTGCGGTCTGTTGGCACGCTTGCTCCTGAAAATTTGGCAAAGGTCGGCAGGAAATCAATAGTAGCAAAAATCGCATCGGAACTTCGGTCTGCGGGAACCTTGCCAGGCCAGCGCACGATGCAGGGCAAGCGATAGCCACCTTCATATGGTGAACCTTTGCCGTTTCTCAGAGGTCCGGATTCACCCCAGAAAATAGATTCTTTCGGGTGACCTTTTTTCTTTTCATAATACTCAGGCTGATTCCACGGACCATTATCCGATGTGTAGATAACTATTGTGTTCTCGCGCAGTCCCAATTCATCAAGCGTATCTAAAAGCCGTCCTGTTTCGTAGTCAAATTCTTCGACAACATCACCGTAGAGGCCACCGGCCGATTTGCCTTTAAATTTCGGAGATGCATCGATAATGGTATGCATCATGGTGTGTGCCAAATAAAAGATAAAGGGCTTATTTGGGTCGCGCTTATTTTTTAGATAATCTATGGTTTTGTCCGTATACCTACGAATCAGACTTCCCATATCTCTCGTCTCTCCATCTGGCTCATTATTCAGGTGAAAAATACATCTGCCTCCGTCATTTGCTCCCAATGGCCCCCAATAATAATCGAAACCCTGGGCATTGGGCATACGGTCAATAATGGCCTTACGGTTTGATACGTCCCATTTTCCCACACAGGCCGTTTGGTACCCGGCATCTTTCATTATTTCTGCAAAAGTCACCTCAGTTGCCGGCATGCTCCATCCTTTACTGCGTTTCGGGTAACGACCAGTTAGCAATGCCGAACGTGATGGCCCACATACTGCCTGGGCATAAAAGCTGGTGAATTTAGTGCCTTCTGTAGCCAGTTTATCCATTCTAGGAGTCTTGTTTTTTTTATTACCAAAACAGCCGAGATCGGCATAACCTTGATCATCGGTAAAGATAATCAGAATGTTTGGCCTAGCTTTTTTAGATTTTTTTGCTGATGTTTGGTCTGCTGCGAAGCTTCCTACGCAGCACATCACCACTAAGTAAATAAATGTAAAAATTGATCTATTCACTTCTATCTACTTCCTTTTGATTTGATTTCTTCCAGATCGACTTGAGTTTGTGCACCGTCATGGACTTAATAGTGGCGCTGCCGCCATTGACAGTCATGGAAATCTCTTTTACGGGCTCTCCTACTGTTTCAGCCGACCGTGGCAATATAAAATAAGCGCTGCCTTCTTCGGCGAAGATTTCAACTGAAGCTTCGTCGATGTAGACGCGCAGTTCAAAGTTTCGGGGAGTCCCGTCAAGGGAAAAACCTGAACGTCCATGAGGCTTACCATTTTCAGGAATAAAACCACCACGCTTAAAGTTGTATCTTAGCGGTACACCATCGAAAGAAAAAATGAGTTCTTCTGCTTGATCATCTGCTTTAATTGTTACATTGAATTCGACAAGCTTTTGTTTTGGGGATAGCACTACCTTGTTCTCTGCTCCAGAGAGAGTTTTATTCTTCAGTGAACTTAACTCTTTATCGCGCAAGACTTCCAAGTCCTTAACCGGACTTGCAAATAATCTCTGCCCCCTTTGGCTTGTCCTCAAAGTCAATTCCAGTGGCAGGGTGAATCCCTGGTTGAAGGGAAGGTCTTTTCCAAGCTTAAGTGTTCTAACCCAACCGACATAGATGACGCGTCCGTCGGGAGCATGAGAGAAGCATTGTCCGGCATAACAACCGTGAATCGTATCCATCTTGCCCTTGCCTGTACTCTTAAATTCACGACCGTTAAAATCTCCCACCATATAATTGGCATCTGCGCCCATAAGGACCCACTTCATTTTGTTCTTGTCACCATCGACAGGTAACTGAAAGAATTCCGGACACTCGTTGAATCCCTTTACAAAGCAGGTTTCTTCCCATTTTACTAAGTCTTTACTAACGAGGAACTGCATTCCACTATTTCTAGCACCTTCTTTAATAGCAAAGACCACCATCACCCAACTCTTAGTTGGTTCATGCCAGATGATTTTGGGGTCCCGGCCGATCTTCTTGTGAGTATATACTGGGTTGTGCTCCCTCAAGAGTGTAAAGGTGCGACCTTTATCCGTTGAATAGGCAAGAGATTCTCCAAGTTTCGTGTCGGTGAACGCTGCGACGATAGTTTTTGTTTTACCTTTTTGTTTTCCAAGGGTGTTGTTATGGTCAACAAATGCACTACCTGAATAACAGGCCCCATCTGCCATTGACGCGTGGCGCTTCTCCACACCTTTGCCAAAGCCGCGCAGGGCTAACGGGAGTTCCTGCCAGTGAACCAGGTCTTTACTGACGGCATGCCCCCACATCTGATTGCCCATATTATTGCCCATCGGATTGGATTGCCACATGAGGTGGTACTCACCGTCATAGTAGACCATGCCATTGGTGTCGTTATTCCAGCCACGCATCTGGCTGAAGTGAATCTGTGGACGCCCCTTTTCTTGATACAAGGGCATGGTATTTTTAATCTCATCTGAGCTCATAAAGTGCTTAGAGTTTGGATGAGACACTTTTACTGTTTTGCCTTTATATTCACTTAGGTCTATATGTGCCCACCAGGCGATTTGGCCTTCCTTGGCTGCAGTCTTAGCTCCGCAAGAAAAAATCAAAACGTCATCGACACTGACCGTTAATTTCCCCGGTCGGATTTTTGCATCATGATTTGCTATAGGAATCAGCAGGTATTTGCCGGTAAGTTTGATCTCTCGATCTGCTGCGAAGGCACTAAAAGAGCTTAGGCATATAATTGCCATGAAAATCGCAACTGATTTCACTTCCATTGGTTTCATAAAAAATAATTTCACTAATAAACTCCTATTTTCGCGTCACTTTCACATAAGTAGCACAAGCGATAAGCTCACCACTTTTATCTAGAAAGTTTGCCGTTAGTTTGGTCGTTCCTTTTTTCAGGTTGGCGCTGAATTTCGCCACTGTATCTTGCGATTTCACATCGATCGTCTTGTCATGGCCTGCAATTAGCAACTGTGCTTTGCCAATTGGCAAGGCACCAAGTTTTTTATTAGCTCTATAGCCTTCAATCATCGTCTTTCCCGACTCTTCCGGCCAACGGCGCAGTTCAATTTCGTACTCCGCATCGCGATCAACGATAAGATTCCAGAACCCTTTTGCCTTTTTGTTAATGAGATCGTGACGAGTATCACAGTATTCACCGACCCAATCGCTGGCATAAAGTGTTACCGGGTTCTGGTAATCTGTTCCGATAATTAAGTAGCGCGTCTTATTCCACTCAGAGTAAGCGTCAGCATACCACTTGTCATAGTGACCTGAAAGTTGTTTCGTGATTTCGGGAAACTGTTTACTTACATTTTTGTCCTGATGAGGGTCTTCACTAACATCGAAAAGGGCCAGAGAATTGCGGTATCTATAAAGACGCCACTTATCCTTCATAACTACGGTATTATCCCACTTCTCACATTTCTCACCAAATTGACTTACGCAAATGCGTTCTTCTAATTTTTTCTTACTGCCTTTTAGTAAGCCAGCGATACTGACTCCGTCAAGTTTGGAAACATCGCCCTTCAGGCCGCAGAGGTCAGCCAGAGTCGGCAGCAAGTCCTGAACTATAGTCAGCTCTGAAATATCAGTACCATGCTGTAGTTTACCATCAACCCAGCGGACAAAGAGGTGCACGCGGTGCCCACCTTCCTGATTGGAGCCTTTCTTATTATTCATGCCTGCATTGAAGATTTTCATAGCACTAGAACTACGAGTTCCGTTGTCGGAAAGAAAGAGCAGGATGCTGTTGTCACGAAGTCCGGATTCTTTAAGAAATGCTTCAAGTCGGCCAATATTTTCATCAATATTGGCAACCTGACTATAGTACCCCGTATGCATTGGTATACCCTTATATTTTCCTTTATAGGGTGCTTGAAATTTCTTAGGCGAATCATCCGGAGCATGTGGAGTATTTGTCGGAATATAGACAAAGAAAGGTTTCTTTTCATCCTGGCATGATTTCATCCAGTTCATGGCTTCGTCAAAGAAAATATCTGTGCAAAAGCCTTTGTATTTTTTATCGACGCCGTTGTGCATCAGAGTCGGATCGAAATAACGGTTTCCCCAATAATCGGCAAGTGATGTGATGCCCCAGGCACGAAAAGAGAGCACTTCTTGAAAACCCCTGAATCGTGGAGGATGAGGGTAAGAGTCACCCAAATGCCATTTCCCAAACATGCCTGTTGCATATCCGGAATCAGCAAAGTATTTTGGCATCATTTTATGCTCATTTCGAACCAAAGAAAGCCCCTGACAGACACGAGTCGCACCGTTACGCATAGCATCAATCCCAGTCATCAGTTGGCCTCGCGTTGGCGTACACTTCGATGCCACATGGAAATCGGTAAAGCGGACTGATTGACTGTACAGCTTATCCATTTCCGGCGTTTTGAGAACCGGATTACCGTGTGCTGAAATATCACCATATCCCTGATCATCGGTTAGAATAACAATAACATTCGGCTTGTCTTGAGCCCATGTCTTTGTTGTCGCTATTATGGAGAGTACTCCTATAACGATAATTGTAAAAAAAATCTTCATTTCTCCTTTCCTTTTAAATTTTACACATGGAGCGCGATTAAGTTCCATATCTTGATTATTTGCTTATCTTCTATTGAGTTTATACAAGTAATTTGATTGAAGTGGACGTCATGATGAAAATTAATTGAAGGATTTTAGTTTAGCTATCACCTGAATCCGTGAGCTGGCTTTGAAAGAATCTCATGAAGCTTCGTCGATGTAGACGCGCAGTTCAAAAGTGCGGGGAGTCCCGTCAAGGGAAAAGCCTGCGCGACCGTGCGGCTTACCGTTTTCAGGAATAAAGCCACCACGCTTAAAATTGTATCTTAGCGGTATATCATCGAAAGAAAAATGAGTTCTTCTACTTGATCATCTAATTTAATTGTTACATTTAATTCGACAAGCTTTTCTTTTGGGGATAGCACTACCTTGTTCTCTGCTCCAGAGAGAGTTTTATTCTTCAGTGAACTTAACTCTTTATCGCGCAAGACTTCCAAGTCCTTAACCCGGCTTGCAAACAGTCTAGCACCTTTTTGACTTGTTCGCAGAGTTAATTCCAGTGGCAGGGTGAATCCCCGGTTTAAGGGAAGGTCTTTTCCAAGCTTAAGTGTTCTAACCCAACCGACATAGACGACGCGTCCGTTTGGGGCATGAGAGAAGCATTGTCCGGCATAACAACCGTGAATCGTATCCATCTTGCCCTTGCCTGTACTCTTAAACTCTCGATCATCAAAATCGCCCACCATGTAATTTGCATCAGCACCCATAAGTACCCACTTCATGTTGTTCTCATCACCATCTATAGTCAGCTCAAAAAAATCAGGACACTCGTTGAATTCCTTTACAAAGCAGATTTCTTCCCATTTAACTAGATCTTGGCTTACCAGAAACTACATTCCGCGATTTGACCGAGCCGCAACTTTTTTTTTAGCCATTCATTCTCAAGCTGAAGCTTTCCTACTTCTTTATAAAGAGGATTCAATATTTCTTCTTTTTAACTTTCTGTCACTTCAGAAGATTTCGTTTTTTTCTCAAAAATCTCTGAGGCATTTTTTGTCAGTTCAGACTTCCACTGACTTACCATTTTGATATAAATACCATGCTCTGATGCTACCTCACTAGCGGTTTTGAGTCCTTGAATTGCTTCAAGAGCTATCTGAGCTAAATTGATTACGGTATCTTCGGCGACTTTTGGCCATGATGCGATCCTCGTTTTATGGAGTTTAGGCTAACTTACATCATTGTCTCGTTTATGGGATCCACTATAGCTCCAAGGAATTCAATTTGAGCTCTGAGCTACTACTGGTAACATTAAAATGAGGTTTTAATTTCATCTTAAATGAAAAATAAATCATACTGTACATCCAAAAAAGAAAAAAGATTGGTATATGGAAGCAATCAGCATTTCTACATAATCAAATTAGAGGATTTATAATGGTTACAGCAAGTCACAATTTTAGTTCACCTTTAAAAGAAAAACAAACTTTCACTCTGCTAGAACTACTCGTGGTAATTAGCATTATAGCAATCCTTGCTTCATTACTTATACCTGTACTCTCCAAGGCTCGTGAGGCCTCCAGGTTTACTGTTTGCAAAAGCAATCAAAAACAAATCGGTATGGCTTATATATTATATACTACAGATAATAATGGCTTCTACCCAGGGATGTTTGAGCTCCATGGTCCTATAGGCTGGGATGATGCACTAGCTCCCTATCTCGGATTAGACTATACGATAGCGACAGGCCCCACCTCTGAATCAGCGGTATTAGCGTGCCCTTCAGATGATGTTCCCCGAGGAAATAACAGCTTTAAAAGAAGTTATAATGCCAGCCTATATTCCAGCACAGCCAGTCATCTATTTAATGGTTTAATGGGATATCCGAGTGATGGCACATACGAGTCTGTAAAATCCACGGATGTCACCAGTCCGGCTTCTGTTGTTGTCAGCGGCGAAACCTGGGCCAACATGAACCGACAGGGAGCTGGCTATGACAATCACTCTAAGCTCATACTCCCTTATTATCAGCTTCTAATCAATAACACAAATGATATAATTCGAGGTTTTTTTCTTTGTCATGATGGCAAGGGCTTGGCCAATTTTTCCTTTGTTGATGGCCACGTTGAAGGCATGAATGGCAAAAAGCTTTTTCAAGGCCAGGAAAGCCCAGGTACAACTCTTAGCGCTGGCACAATGTTTGATCATCAAAGATAAGAGAATTCTTTTAATTTAAAAGAGTATGCACCAGAGAAGCATTGGGGATGAAAGGTTTTTTAGTTTAACTTAATTTAGTACTGACTATAGCTTTACCCTCGGAAAACAAAGAAAACAGTCTAGTCATAGGCACAGATATTAAGGCTTTACAAAAAGGTCTATACCTGTGTAATATACATGCCAAAACAGCATCTGTGATAATAGATAGAGAATCTTACACCTTTGGGTGAAACCAAGAAGGAATAAGCTTCTGCAAATCAACTCACTATCACTAAAAATGGAGAAAGAACCATGAACAAACTATTTAAATTCGCAATCGCACTTATCGCCACAGGAACTGTCACCACTGCAACTTGCTTTGGAGGAACTACTGATAAAGACAGTAAAAAAATCACTCCAAAAACAGCAAGCACTGATAAAGTCATTAAAACCTTCACGCCAAAAATGGCAACACTTACTGAAGGAGCAGAGGTTAAGTTCGTGAAAAACAGCCCAGCTTTCGGTAAAGATGAGACAATGATTTTGAGAAAAAAAGATATAGAAGCGACATACACTTTTGAGATCACTGAAGTAGGTAAGTACTACTTTAATGCAGTCGTGAGAACTGGCACATCATTAAAATCCGATGAGAATATAGCCCGCAACTACCAATTTCAATTTAAAGGTAAGCAACACGGAACAACGTTTGTCAAAACGATTAAGCAAACGAAATTCGAAGATAAGAACTACGCCGTCACAGTTGGTCTGATACAAAGTGGTCACTTTTTAATGACCAAGGGTAAACACAGTATCACTGTCGTCAACAAGGTGGCAAATGCGGCTCTGTCAACGCTTACTCTTCTTAAGAAGAAAAACTAAGTCCTTCAAACCTCAACAGCATCAAGAAGGATAAAGCATATTGCTTGATGGCAAGAGTCAAATAATTACGAGAAGCATAGGAAAATAATGAAAGAAAAACTAATACTATCAATACTTCTCATGGTCACAGCAGCTGTGCATGCAGCTCAAGGTACTCATGAGACAAAGAAGCCAAACGTAATTTTTATCCTTACTGATGACCAAGGCTCTGGTGATTTGGGCATTACCGGTCATCCGTATCTGCGAACACCAAATATTGACCGATTGGCAAAAGAAGGAACACGTTTTACGCAGTTCTATACTAACGCCACGGTCTGTGCTCCGAGCAGGGTTGCCTTTATGACGGGGCAATTCCCCGTTCAGCACAATGTACACCACATCTATATGAATCATAAATTTAATGTCAAACGCGGTATTCCAGACTATTTGGATCGCGATGCATTTACAGTAGGTGACCTTATGAAGCAAGCCGGTTACGATACCGCTCATATCGGCAAGTGGCACCTGGAGGGAAGAGATCTCAAAAGTCCTCCTTCGCATTACGGATTCGATGAATGGCTGGTCACCCATGATGCATCTGCCAGCCCTTCCTACATCAAACGTTTCAACTCAACAGAACACAATGTCACCATGGCAAGTCACTGGATTGTTGACGATGTTATTGAATATCTGGAAAAACAAAAAAAATCAGACAAGCCGTTCTACCTGAACCTATGGACCTTAGTGCCTCATGGTTTGTTGAATCCTTCGAAAGAGGAACTTGCTGAATATAAAAACCTGAACGCAAATTCTGAAGACTTTAAATCGTGGATGAAGGAGTATGGAGAAGACGCAGAAAACTTTACTGAACAGATGAAGGTTTATTGTGCAGCTATGACAAGTACCGATAAAGCCATCGGCAGACTGCTTGACTACCTTGACGAATCAGGTCTATCAGAAAATACCATCGTCTTTTATACTTCAGATAATGGCCCTGAAGACTACAAGGTCGGCGATGCCACAAATGCTGGGGTGGGTTCTTCTGGTATATCACGCGGAAGAAAAAGAAGCATGTACGAAGGCGGCGTAAATGTACCGGCAATTGTCCGCTGGCCAAACAAAGTTAAAGCCAACCATGTGTCAGACGCTATTTGGAGCGGAGCTGACTGGTTGCCAACCCTAGCCAAGATTTCAGGCGGCAAGCTGCCACGCACTTATAAGTCCGATGGAGAAGATGTTAGCGATATTCTTTTTGGCAAAAGCAAGGAGCATAAGAAGCCATTATTTTGGGAATGGAAATATGAAGTGATGGGAAATAAAAAATATAATCCGCCACAATTGGCAATTCGCCAAGGCGATTGGAAGTTCCTGTGCAAGCCTAATGGCAGTGCTGCTGAACTATACAATATCAAAAAAGACCCTGCAGAAAATAATAATTTAGCTTCCAAAGAAACAAGTATTGCCAACAATATGAAAACAATATTGCTTGAGTGGAAAAAGACTATTCCGACATCGGCATACTAACCCAAGGAACAAGTCATGAGAAAGATTCTATTACTGGCCACATTCATTATAGCAGGCGCAGGAGCTGTGAATGCCGCGCAAAGGCCCAACATCATCTGGATGTTTTCTGACGACCATACACGTCAGGCCATCGGGGCATACGAAGGTATTTTAGCGAAACTCAGTCCTACCCCAAATCTTGACCGCCTTGCAAAAGAAGGCATGAGGTTTGATCGTTGCTATGTAGAAAACTCCATATGTGCGCCAAGTCGTGCGGCTTTGCTGACGGGAAAATTCAGCCATAAGCACGGTAAGAAAGATAACATCGGCCGTTTTGATCACAATCAACAGACATTCCCCAAAATACTTCAAAAAGCTGGTTATCAGACCGCAATCGTCGGCAAGACCCATCTAGACGGGAAAATCCAGGGTTTTGATCATTGGGAAACCCTGCCTGGTCAAGGAAGCTACTACCAGCCGTCATTTGTAACTAAAAAGGGAATGATCCACGAAAAGGGCTATGTTGCAGATGTGATTACCCGCAAGTCCATTGACTGGTTGAATAACAGCCGCGACCCAGAAAAACCGTTTATGCTGATGATTCATCACAAAGGTACACACCGTACTTGGATGCCGGCTTTGCGCCATATTTCAGCCTTCAATGATATTGAGGTTCCATACCCTGCAAACTTTTGGGATGATTACGGTACTCGTGGAACTGCAGCTCGCGTTCAAGAAATGACTGTTAAAAGCAAAATGAACATGAGAGATGACCTTAAGTTAAGACTGCAGAGTACCGCAAAGAGCAAAGCGATCTAGTCTGATAGATATGTCACTGCCTGAGCAAACAGACTGTGATTGTTGACTGAAATTATTACTTCTTAGTTTTGTAAGGCCTGTCCTTGTTAATTAATTTATCTTAATCAATTACGAGAGAATTGAGGAGCCCGGCCAAGTATATTGGTGCGTTAATATGGCCGTTTTCATACCGTAAATTGTTCGCACTGAGTTTTATTGCTAATTCTGGTTGGTACTTTTTTTTGTATGTTGCCAAGCTTTTTGCTTGAGTTCTCTTCCCTGATTTAACCTCTACCGGAATTACTTTGTTTTGGTTCTCAATCAGAAATTCTATTTCGCTTCGGTTATTCTGCCATGAAAATAATTCGTCCCCATATGAACTGTGGAGTTGTTGTGCAACGAAGACCTCAGCAATAAAGCCTTTATAGCTTCCGATTTGCTGGTCTATAACAGCATTCATCCCTAAATTCAGTTGTGTTACTAGCAATCCAATATCAAAGAAGAACAACTTAAATAAATTATCTTTTGAATAAGCAGATAGAGGTAACTCAGGCTTCGATGCAATATGTATTTTTCTTGCAAGTCCAGAAGTGACCAACCACTCAATAGGTCCTTGAAGTTGTATGAACTTAGATTGACCAGGTAACACATCTTTGAAATAGTATCGCTGTGTTGAGTCGTCGTGAACTTTCTGGAGTTGTTTTGCAATATTTTTAAATACAAGGGTGATCTTTTGAGCATTTATTTTACCGGAATACTTAGCAAAGTCCATTGTATAAGCCTTTAGTAAGTCTGAATGCACTGCCCTCGCTCTTGAAAGGGCCTTATAGAGATCTTGTTTTTCTGAAAGGTATTCTACAACCGCTTCAGGCATACCTCCAACAATAGTATATTTTTTGTATTGATCCCAAAGCAGGTTGTGAATACTATCATCTATTACATGAAGTGTAACGCTATCGTGTATCGCTTTATAAAGATATGCATTCGCTTCTCTTAAAAATTCATCAAAAGTCATTGGATACAGTGTGAGAAAGTTAACTTTTCCTACTGGGAATGGGTATTCACCCCGTTCAATGCCGATGTGTGAACCTGCACAGGCAATTCTCATTTCCGGGTGCTTTTCACAGAAATACTTTAATGATGATATCGCTTGCGGGCAGTCTTGAATCTCATCAAAAATTATCAAGTCATCAACACGATTTATTGCCTTGTTAAAATAAGCTTCTATACGGAAGAGGATCTTCTCTGTATCGTACGCACCATCTAGGAAAATTGAGTGTAGCTGTTTATCCTCAAAATTTAAATAAAAATAGCTGGATGATAAGCTCTCCCCAAAGTCCTTTAGAATGTATGTTTTCCCAACTTGCCGTGCTCCTTGTAGCAATAATGGCTTTCTTCTTGTGTTATTTGACCACTTAAGTAATTCTTGTGTTATATTTCTTATCATATTGGTATTTTATACTAGTTGTTGTTTTTATTTTAAAGATCATACTCTACACAAAGATTCCTACTAAATATATCTTTATTCGCATGAAGTTTTACTCCTAAATCTTCTTTATCTACATGAAGACTAGTCCTTAATGTATCCTTATCTGCATGAAGATTAATCCTTAATATATCTTTATCTGCATGAAAGAACAAGTATAATATATCTTTTTATGCATCAAACATTATTATTTAGCGTAAAATGTCTTTCCGTTAATGGTACTGGATTCTCACAGTCAAGATCCTGACTGTCCACCATCAGATAAGCATGAATGTAATAAATTAACATCGCTTCTGGTGAAGCAGTATAACAAGCGAGGTGATAAATGAGTGCATTTGAATGAGCCGCGGGTGCCGCGGGACAGGTTCCGTTTTAATGACTCTCCGTTGTCAAGGTTGGCATCGTGAGTATTTTCAGGAAATGTAGTGACAGCTATACTACCTCTACTTCAGTCAGGTTTTATTTGTTATTTCGGGTAATATGAATAACTTACAAAAATCGCATTTTTCTATCGGACATGTCTTTCCCGTAATTTTAGGTAGGGTCATAATTTTAGACAAGACGGGCTACATCTGTAGTCTAGACTACAGACGTAGTCCGTCAAGGGTACTTTTTATTTCCTTTCTGTCATGGATTCGGGTATATGGCTCCGGGGACGTAACATATTTAATTTTATTAATTACGTACCGGGGCCATTCCAAGATCCTCTAATTATCATTTTCCCAGATCGAGCTGAGCTGATACATTTTCACTTCGCTTACTGCCGATTCGCCACCTTTCGCGCTGCAGGTGAGGATCGGCTTCTTGGGATCGTTCGGGACACGCACCATAAAGTAAGCGGCGCCTTCGTTGAGTGCCAAATCAGCCATGCCTCGGTCGAGCAGCATCCGCACCTTCAACTTAACCTTCATCGCGTCGGTAACCGTGAAACAGTAATTTCCTCACCGGCAAGCGAGCTTCCCCAAACGGCAATCTCCTTACCTCTTTGCAGGATCATATTATCATCTAATACCGGCGGCAGCTTTATTTCTGCCAATAGATTCGATACCAAAGTGAGTGAAAATAAAAAATAAATGTGGTTATTTTAAACAAACTATTCTCCTTTTAAATATTTGATTTCTGCATTGAAGACCAAGGATTGGCAAATCGTCTTTCTTAAACAAGTTAGCGTGGTTTGGATTTCAAGTGCGAAATGGACAACACCGCCATACACCCTGCCAGCAGGCGGCAATGCCGAGAAGTAGAATCAATTTTGTCATTCTCTTCATTTTTCTACACGGAACGTGATGGTGCTCGACAACTATTTATCCTTAGCCTGATGTTGGTAATAAGGGAAGATCTTAACGCGTTTGGCTCAGTTGGTCCATTCTGCCTCCATGGCTTTGGTCAACACAGCTATAATTTTTGATAAAGGATAGTTAGATACTTTCATTATTTTTTCTCCGTTGTTGATTTTTATTTTACTTTTATAGTGAAAGGGGAAGCAGGCAATTTTTCTTTATTGCCCAGATTGACATCGAGATTTTCTTTTCCCATATCAACTTCAGCACCGTAGCGAACAACCGCAGGATTTGCAACATTGGTTGCCGTCACAACGACATAATTGTCTCGAATCACCGCGGTGGCTTCAACAAATTTCTTGGAGTTAGAACTCACGTAAAAACCACGTAAAGCTTGTCCGTCTATGGCAGCAAGTCCAGAACCGATATGTTTGAATGACAAGATAGCCTTTGAGCCATCAGACTTGGCTGACTGGATGACCGGCCCTGAATACACCAGATCATTTTCACCATACACATTGGCTCGTGCGGCCAGCGCCAGACGATGTCCAATCGGCGCTTTCGTTGTCGGATGAACCGGGTGGTTCTTAGGGTTCCAGTCTTTAGATAGATCAATCGTTACCGCCATAAATGAATGAGGGATCTTTTGCCACACTTCTAACTGGGCAAGACGGAACTGGTGCCGATGCTGATCCTCATAACGAGTCAGTTGAACTAGATAGAACGGCAGTGATTTGTCTCCCCAACTAGAGCGCCAATCGTTGACCATAGCTGGGAACAGTTTCTTCTGTTCCTGAGCACGCTGTGAATTGCCTTCCCCCTGGTACCAGAGGAATCCTTTCACCGGAAATGGCATGACTGTTTTGAGCATTCTTTTGTACAGGTACGATGAGGTTTTCCGCATTGGAAACTTTGGGTCCTTTAGTTGAGCTGCCTGATATTTTTCCCAACCTGGGTACCCCTGCTTCATCACGCTTGGGCTACTCCACGTTTCAGTAAATGTCCCTCCATAGGCGCACTGAACTATTCCTACTGGTATCTTTTGTGTGTCTTGAATTTCACGAGCAAAGTAGTAGGCGACCGCACTGAATCCACCTGTAACACGCGGTCCTGCCGTTAACCATGTACGTCCTAGCGGCAACACGGTATTTTCAAGTACAAGTGGTACTTTGAAAAATCGAAGTTCACGGTTCTTCGACGCTGCAATTGCCTCTTTAGCTCCTTTACTCTCAACAACCCTCATAGACATATTTGACTGCCCTGACGCAAGCCACACATCACCTATCAGAATCTCATTAAGCTTACGCTCAAATCCATCACTGCTGGTAATTGTCATCTTCGAAGGCTTTGCATTTGCCGGCATTGCAGGATACGTCACTTTCCACTTTCCATTTTCAGCAACACACTCACGCTCAACGTCATTAAAACTGACCGTCACAGTAACGCCGTCCTTCGCCTGCCCCCAAACTGAAATCGGTTTATCACGTTGTAAAATCATCCCACTTGAGAAGAGATCGGGCATAACAACACTCTGCTTGGGAGATCCGCTGACGTGACACTGCCCAATGATAAAATCCACGTCTCCAACAACGGTGATACGAAAATCGTTATTCTGACAACGATTGCGAAAAAGGGCATCCTTCAACGTCCATTTCACAGTTTTCCAGGTTCCCGTATCGCCAACCTGAAAGGTCTTTCCCCTCTTCAACACTCCGGCACCATACTGATGCTTCACCAACTGATCTGATGAATCATACTGTAGAAAGAGCGAAACATTTCCTCTATCAAGATAGGTCAGCGAAATCGTTACTTCTGAGGCATTGCCGTTTTTTAATAACGAGTCCTGAATATTAAAGTAAAAATATCGCTCTTGTTGCGGTTTATTAACAAAGCTTTGCCACCCGATTAATCCGTTAATATCAACCCGTTTCACGGGCCCGAATGCCACCAGCTTATTCAATGCTACTGCATCTCCCTCACTGCAATGGTACCCAAAAAAATAGGAGTCATCATCAGAGATAAATTCTGTTGGCGACAGGAGAGGATTCATAGCGCTAGCCATTGAACTCAAAGCCAAAAAAATCATTAACATTTTATTCATCTTAGACTCCTTTATGCTCTATCGTCACCATCTCGTGTTGATCGGCGTGTCGATGATGTTGGGCCTGTCCTGAGCTGGAAGGGCTTGATCGGCAGCTTGAAGCTGCCCAATGGCGCATAATGCTGAGATGCCTGCCATTGCGAAGGTGATGATAGATTTCATTGTCTTGATATCCTATTTCTGTTATGTTGCTATTTAATATGATCCCAAGCGGATTTGAGCTCGTGCACAATAATGGAGTCAAATTTCATTGCATCTTCTCCTTCAATGGCAATTTTATGATTGTCTTTGTCTATCAGGGTAACAAAGCTTCCCGCCACCTGACCGTTATTGATAAAAACCTCAACTGAGGCTTTGTCAATCAGAGTGCGAATGATGGCCTTGCCATCTACGGTTGGAGCAGGAATATGCCTGATGCTGTCATCTTTTTCATACTTCTGTTTCTCTTTGGGAAGCTTTGCGATCTCCGCATTCTTGGCTGCTATCCTAGCCTTGCGAGTCATGTTGGTGAATATAATAAGCTTGTTTTTTGCGTTATAGGTAATTTTCTCTCCACGCACATTCAAATCGAAACTACCCGACGGTGCGAACTCTACTGTCATGTCAATCAGTTCGGGGCTGAGTGAAGCAAGTTTTGCGTTGGCTTCTTTTGCAGAAATATTCTTGAGGGTTTCGCTCTTGGCGTAGAGGGATTCAATCTCCTTTACAGGGTTTCGGAACATCCGAATGCCATCGGGAGTTGTGCGAAGACTCAATTCTACGAGGGTTGACATCTGCTGGGTAAAGGGCATCTTTGCCTTGGTAAATAGGTCGCGAGTATTCATCCAGCCACTTTGACCAACATTGTGCGAATCCGGTCCCATGCGGGTACTCCATTGGAAAATGGGCTAATCCGAGCGATGATAACATTGATGTCATCTCGGCCTAAATCTGCTCGTAATTGGGCAATAACTGCCTTTAAGCTTTTCTCATAATACGCATTATTATCATTACCTTTCATGCCATCTGCTTCGCCCTGTAACCAACAAAACGTAATCGTTTGGAGTGTCTCACCTTTTGTGTCAGCTTTAACAGTATCTATTAGCTCCTTATAGATATCACCAGCTTCCCCTCGCGTAGAAACACTAACCAGACGACCTTCTGGCTTTTTCCATTCTTTATGCCACCTCCGTATCGGCTGACCACTCTTCGCGACCTTGACGACAATTACGTTCTTCTTCCCGAATTTCTTTTCGACAATCGGAGAGAAGTCTTTACTGTGATTCATTTTAGCCATATTAGACTGACCCGAAAGTATGAATAAGTGTTTTCCCTGTGTAGCTGCACTCGCACTTGTGTATGTTAGCGAAATAAATACGACTGCTATTAATAGGTAACTCATGGCTATGATTCCTTTTTGCTTCTTCATAGTTATTCTCCTTCTTATTTTAAGTTATCTATTCTCTGACATAGGGCTGTTCAGCACTAACATTTTCAACTACTAATGCACACTAATGAAACAGCGTTTTTTACGCCGCATACTCGGCTATTCAGATTAGTATCTCAAACTCTTATAACATATCATTTTTGTAGCGTAGGTTTTCCTTTAAGGAATCCCAGGCTACCTTTCCAGTTATCAGTGTGAAAGGGGGATGCGGGAAGCCCTGATTTATTCATTAGATTTGGATTGGCGAATTGGTGCCAGCCAAAGCGGACATTTTTGGGTTTCTTTATATCTGCAGACTCCACAATAACAGTGTCACCGCGTATTTCGGCTTTAGCAGGAACATATTTGCCATCATCACCAGCTATTTGAAATTCGTTTAATTCCTTTCCATCGCGTGAAACAAGTTCTCCATCTGTGTACTCAAAAGAGAGAATAATTTTGCTTCCCGATATTTTCATAGATTTATAGAGCGGGCCAGAAAAAACAACTTTTTTACCATAATCTTTGGCCAGTGCCCAACGAGCCAAACGCTCACCTACATCCAACTTATTTCTAGGGTGTATATTCTTAACATTACCTATATCTGTAACCACAACCATTCCCGTTTTAGGAATAGAGAGTGATTTACACTGAGCCTCCCATATAGCTGGTTGTTGTCCCGCGTACTTAGGATGATTACAGGGGGCTATTTGTACAAAGTAAAAAGGCAAACTTTGATCATTCCACTTATTGCGCCAACCTTCTATGAGGTCTTTCTGCTTATCATAGTATGCTAGACCCGTTTTTGTTATGGCATTTGTTTCGCCCTGATACCACGTGAAACCCTTGATTGGAAAATCATGCAGAGGTTTGATAAATTTATTGTAATGATGGCCTTTTTTCAACAGCCAGGTTTCTATTGGTGAGCCTCCGACAGAAGCATTAATTAAACCTATTGGCACGTCAAGCTCTTTATGCAGTTTCCTCCCAAAATAGTAAAGAACCCCAGAGAATTGTTTAACGCTTTCGGGATTGCATTCACTCCAGGCTTTATCTTTATTCCTATTAAGCAAACGAATATTGGGATACTTTGCGGCGGCTATGGCCTCTTTTGAGTTATCAGTTTGCTGGAGAGGCCAGGCCATATTTGACTGCCCGGAGCCTATCCACACATCACCAATAAGGATATTCTTTAAGGTGATGTTATTGATCCGCATTTCCTGACTTTTAGCATTCACCTTCTGGGCTGGAAGAGCAACTTTCCAATTACCTTTTTCATCTGCTTTTGTGGTGACTTTCTCACCGGCAAATGAAACAGTAATTTCCTCACCGGCAAGCGAGCTTCCCCAAACGGCAATCTCCTTACCTCTTTGCAGGATCATATTATCATCTAATACCGGCGGCAGCTTTATTTCTGCCAATAGATTCGATACCAAAGTGAGTGAAAATAAAAAAACAAATGTGGTTATTTTAAACAAACTATTCTCCTTTTAAATATTTAATTTCTGCATTGAAGACCAAGTATTGGCAAATCGTCTTTCTTAAACAAGTTAGCGTGGTTTGGATTTAAAGTACGAAATGGACTACACCGCCATACACCCTGCCAGCAGGCGGCAATGCCGAGATGTAGAATCAATTTTGTCATTCTCTTCATTTTTCTACACGGAACGTGATGTTGTTCTATAACTATTTATCCTTAGCTTGATGCTGGTAGTAAGGGAAGATCTTCACCCGTTTGGCCCAATCAAGCCATTGTTTTTCCATGGCTTTGGCCATTTCGGGGTGCGTCTTGCTGAGGTCATTGGTTTCACAGCGATCCTCATCGATATTGTAAAGCTCCCAGTTCCTTTTATTGAAACGCGGGCGCACAAGTTTCCATGGCCCCTTGCGGATCGCACTGGAGTTGAAATGATCAAAGTAAATGGTACGCTCTGGCAATTCCTGATCACCGTCAAAAATTGGTTTCAAACTCGTTCCCTCAGTAGGCGTAATGGTGTTGCCATTAAAGGTTTCAGGATATTTGGCGCCCGAGGCATCACAGATCGTGGACATATAGTCCATCAAGTGAATTGGCGTACGCACCCAGCGGTCTGGATTCTTGATACCTTTCGGCCAGTGAGCGATAAGTGGGCTACAGTTTCCACCCTCGTGGTTAAAGTGCTTATACAAACGCAATGGAGTATTGCTTAGGTTTGCCCATGCACTTCCTACCGACATCTCCTTCTCTCCGCGCACATTGAGCCCCATTGTCTTTAAGGCGTCTCCTTTATGCAGAATGTATTCACCTTGACGAGATCCGCCGTCAAACCCCAGCGGTCCCCACTCATAACAAGCGCCATTATCGCTGGTAAAGAGAATGAGAGTATTTTCAAACTCACCCAAAGCTTTGAGTTGAGCAATAATTTTACCGACCCCTTGATCTACATGATCTATCATGGCGGCAAAAAGAGCCATACGATAAGCTAGATCCTCGCGAGTATCGACATCGAGTGTATCCCAGGCAGGGTTGGGTTTGCCGCCATAGCCGTTGTCGATCGGCCCATGTTTTCCGTTGGGATCCTTGGGTACATAGGAACGGTCGGTAAATTTCCAAGCATCGGTGCTCAGCCCGATCTCTTTTTGACGTTTAAATCGCTCATCTCGAAGCACATCCCAACCTTTTCGGTAACGTTCAAGGTATTTATCGCGCGTTGCTGCCGGAGCCTGAACGGGAAAATGTGGAGAAGAGTGAGCAAGATAGAGGAAGAATGGTTTTTTCTTCTCTACCCCCTGTTTGATAAATTCAAGACTGTAATCGGTGAAAGCGTCTGTAGCATAGAAGGTTTCCTTAGTATACTTTATCTCGTGCTCACGCCCTTCTGGCATTCGGTTATATCCGCCTCTCCTGTTCTTCGTATTATACATCCACTGATTCTTTCCATGAAAGTCTGTATAGCCGTAATACTCATCAAATCCGCGATTTGTCGGTGAGGCTACTTCTTCCTTGCCCACATGCCATTTACCCACACCGTATGTACTGTACCCGGCTGTTTTAAGCACCTCAGCTAATGTAACACAGGTATTGTTCAAGTGTCCAAGATACGCAGGGCCCTGCTTTGCAGTTTTATCTGGGCCGGTGAAATCCGCAAGTCCGGTCTGGTGGGAATAGAGACCCGATAATAGCGATGCCCTGGAAGGACAGCAGCGTGCCGAATTATAGTTCTGAGTGAAACGCAGACCATTAACGGCAAGAGAATCAATATGGGGCGTATCAACTTCACCACCAAATGCACCCAGATCGGAATAGCCCATGTCATCGACAAGGATGACTATGATGTTTGGCCTCTCTTGGGCATATAGAGATGGGCAGAGCATAACGGTTACGATCATGAGGATATTGATCAGTTGTTTCATATTGATCCTTTTTCGGCCGGTTATAGACAAAGCCAGTAATGCTTTCGCGCCTAAGTGAAGACTTATTTTATTGATAAAAAATCTGAATTGCATTAGCTTAACTATCCATTAATATTAAAAATATGTACTCGTTCCTAAAGTTTATTAACGAAAGGAGTCTATTGCTCAAGTACTGAGAATTTATAGATTGATCGTGTCTCGTATAAGTCTCCTTCAGCCAAAACAATCGAAGGAAAGTCTTTCTGATTGGGAGCATCAGGAAACCTCTGTGTCTCCAGCGCCAGCGCGCCACGATATATTTGCGGCAAGCCGTTCTTGCCAATCGTTTTGCCATCAAAGAAGTTACCGCCATAGAACTGCAGGCCAGGCTCCTGGGTGTAGATTTCCATGACACGGCCGCTTCTCGGTTCAATGAGACGGGCGGCGAGCGCCAGCGATGAATGAGACGGACGGTTCAATACCCAGTTGTGGTCATAGCCAGCCCCGTGCTTGAGCTGAGTATTGTCCTTCTGCTGCCACAAATCACGGCCAATGGCCTTAGGTGTGGAGAAATCAAACGGCGTGTTCTCTACAGTTACATTTTGTCCCAGTGGAATCAGTGTCTCATCGACTGGTGTGTATCTATCTGCATTGATCATCAAGATATGATCATTAATGGTAATGCCCTCGCCGGCAAGGTTGAAAAATGGATGCCAGGTCAAATTCACAACAGTCTTTTTGTCGGTGAATGCTTTGTACTCAATAAGAAATTCATTCTTATCGGTCAGCTCATAACGGACATCGACACTGAGATTCCCCGGATAACCCATTTCACCATCTTTGGAGAGGTAGTGCAGCTCTACAGATGAAGGTGTAATTTTTTTAACATCCCACACCTGATGATGAAAGCCTTTCGTTCCGCCATGGAGGTGATTGACGCCATTGTTGACCGACAGGCAATACTCCTTTCCATCAAGCTTAAACTTCCCACTCTTTATACGGTTGCAGACACGACCGACAATCGGGCCATGAAAAGGCTCAGGGCAAGTGATGTACTCGTCAAGAGTGTTAAAGCCGCTAACCACATCACCATAAATTCCATCTTTATCTGCGGCCAAAATACTGACTACACGCGCTCCATAGTTTGTTATCGACACTTGCATACCCTTAGTGTTCTTAAGAGTAAATAGGTCGGTCTTCTTACCATCAATCGTCTTGCAGAAATCCTCTGCATTCAAGGCAGGAAACTTTGTTGTCGAAGACTTGCATGCGGCCAGGAGTAAAAATAACGCTCCAGAAATCAAAATCTTCTTTACTAGGCGCCTTTTCGGCTTCTCTACCATGTTATCGACTCTTCGCCAATTCCAACATCGATATACTGGCTCTTGTTTTTATTATCCACATGAATAGCTATCACATTACCTGTTTTCTTCAGCGCCGCTGCTGCTTCAGCTGGCATTGGGATATTCAGGTGTCGCGTATTATCACCTTTCTTAAGAGATAATGCTTTAACACCATTAATATAAATGGTTGCATTTTCATCATAGGCGACACGAATAACAGGACGCTTTAGAGGGAATTCCGACAGGTCAAAGTTTCTTGCGACCCATAGGTCCGAAGACTTCCACTCGGTTCCAATATTGATGGTAGGATTGCGGTGTACTTTATTACCGATAACTCCAGGACCTTTAGACCAGCTTGAACGATCGGCATTTGGCTTGAACCAATCATCAGATGGTTTCGTCATGGTGTAATAATACTCTTGCGGCTCTTTTTCCGAGGTTGGAACCAACATTCTTGCGCTTGCTTTTTTCGGAAAGTTTCGGTCCTCAATTGCCTTTCGGGCCAATTCTGGATCAATTTTCATCACCTTCCGGTCATAGCTCATAAGACCATTGATCTCAGTTTCTACATCTGTCAGCTGTGTGTAGATAGCTCCAGACATACCTACTCGTAGATCATTCGCAAAGGTCTCCTCCCAGGCTTCAAGGTACATCTTTTCAAAGTGACGTTTATCAACAGCAGTTCCATACACTGATGATTCTCTCTGATCAGCAACCCACAAGTTACCTACAGCAACGTAACCGAAACCACCAAACTCACCACCAACTCCGATTCGTGTTGCATCCGGAGCAACACTCGGAGCTCTTTTGTAAACATGGCGGTCAAAAACATCACCACAAGCTGGTGGTATGTACCACCCACTACCACCACAAACAAGACGAGTCGGATCCATATCTTTCACCATCTTAGTAAGGCGCGGAGTGTCATACTGTCCCCAAGACTCATTGAAGATCACCCACATAATCACCGATGGGTAATTAGAATGCTGATCAACCATTAAACGTAGCTCTTTCTCAAACTGATCAGCTTGTTCTTTGGATTTTGGAACTCCGTCTTTATTTCCCTTTGCTCCTGTTCCAGCTCCACCATTGGGCATATCCTGCCACACAAGAAGTCCCAATTTATCAGTCCAGTAAAACCATCGTGCTGGTTCAATTTTTACATGTTTACGAGTCGAATTGAAACCGTATTTCTTTGTCATTTCAAGGTCAAATTTCAGAGCCTCATCAGTGGGAGCAGTTAAGTTTCCGTCAGGCCAGTACCCCTGATCGAGAGGACCAGTCATAAAAATAAATTCATTATTCAACTTTGGACGCATTTTTCCTTTTTCGTCTTTTTCAATGGAAATTTTACGCATTCCGAAGTAGCTGGTCACAGTATCCTTGCCCAATGATATTTTGAGATCATAAAGAAATGGTGAATCAGGTGACCACAGTTTTGCTGATGGGATATTCAGGATAATTGTTTCTCCCGCTTTACCTTTGGCAGTTGCTATTTTCTTGCCTTCATCCAGAGCAGTAACGCTTGCCGTTCCACCCTTAGCGTTTACCGTTACCGAAACTGTTCCATTATCGATATTTGGTACGATTTTCAAATCGCTAATATGTGTTTCAGCAACCTTCTCCATCCACACAGTCTGCCAGATACCTGAATTTGCGGTGTAGTGAATGCGGCCAGGCTGATCAAATTTGATAACTTGCTGTTTACCTCTTGCACCATTTGTACTATCGGTAACAGAAACAACGAGCGTGTTTTTCCCTTTTTTCAGTTGTTTTGTTATATCATAAGAAAAAGCGTCGTATCCACCAGTATGCTTTCCAACCGACGTTCCATTCACAAACACTTCACTCTTGTAATCAATCGCACCAAAGTTAAGCATCAAACGCTCTCCACCTTTTACTGCTGGAGGATTAAATGAACGAGAGTACCATAGACGATCATTAGGTGTGAATTTACGTTTCACACCGGAAAGAGCCGATTCAATTGGATATGGTACAAGTATCTCACCTTCGAAGGTATCAGGTTGACCAGCATCTTTTGAGGTTATTGCGTAATCCCATAGTCCATTGAGATTGGTCCAATTTTCACGCACAAGCTGCGGTCTTGGATACTCCGGCAAAGGGTTCTTCGGGTCGACTTCACTCGCCCATTTCGTCATAATCCTGCCTTCTACAGGCTTCCATTCAGCGATAACATTTGAAACAAATGTCGTCGCAAAAATAACAATTAGTATAACCTTTTTCATATTTTCTATCTCCTTATTCGATTATGGGTATTGAGTAAAATTAAAACAGTAGGTAGATTTCTATTACTACCGATGATTGTAATATTTTTCATTCTATTCTATTTTTTGAAAATCTATTTAACATGATCCCATGCGGACTTAAGTTCGTGCACAATAATGGAGTCAAATTTCATTGCATCGTCTCCTTCAATGGCGATTTTGCGGTTGTCTTTGTCTATCAGTGTAACAAAGCTTCCCGCCACCTGACCGTTATTGATAAAAACCTCAACTGAGGCTTTGTCAATCAGAGTGCGAATAATGACCTTGCCATCTACGGTTGGAGCAGGAATATGCCTGGTGCTGTCATCTTTTTCATACTTCTGTTTCTCTTTGGGAAGCTTTGCGATCTCCGCATTCTTGGCTGCTATCCTTGCCTTGCGAGTCATGTTGGTGAATATAATAACCTTGTTTTTTGCGTTATAGGTAATTTTCTCTCCACGCACATTCAAATCGAAACTACCCGACGGCGCGAACTCCACCGTCATGTCAATCAGTTCGGGACTGAGTGAAGCCAGTTTTGCGTTGGCTTCTTTTGCAGAAATATTCTTGAGGGTTTCGCTCTTGGTGTAGAGGGATTCAATCTCTTTTACGGGGTTTCGGAACATCCGAATGCCATCGGGAGTTGTGCGAAGGCTCAGATCTACGAGGGTTGACATCTGCTGGGTAAAAGGCATCTTTGCCTTGGTAAATAGGTCGCGAGTATTCATCCAGCCAACCTGAACAACACGCCCGTCTGGACCATTGGTGAAGGTCTGAGCTGCATAGTAATTTGTTCCGTGATCAAACCTGAAAACCTTTTTATCCTTGTTCCCAAATCCGGTCCATTTATCTCCGTCAAAGTCTCCGACTTCGTAAAAGGTCTGTGCGCTGGAGATGACCCACTTCATGTTATTCTTATCACCATCAACGGGAAGGCAGTACATATCGAGACATTCTGCAGATTTATTGGGGATATCGAGAAACTGTTTCCAGTTCAACAGGTCAGTGGATTTCCAGAGGCGCGCTGCACGATCCTTTCCGCCCACCATCATAATAGTCACGTAGAATTTTCCGGGAGCATAGTAGAATATGCGCGGGTCGCGCTGTCCTTTGTATAAACCTTCCTGATGTGGAATAAGAGGCTTTCCATCGTTGACCTTTGTCCAGGTGCGGCCGCGGTCGGTGCTGTAGGCGCCTGCCTGAAAGAATTTTTCCGAAGTGGCTGAATAGAGGGCAAAAAGTGTCTTTACATCATTTTTCTGTTTTCCTAATGCGTTAAACTTGTCTACCACCGCAGAACCAGACCATATAGCGTGCGCGCCCTTGCTGCCATCCACTTTGGCATAGGGAGTAATGGCGTGAGGGAGCTGAGTCCAGTGAACAAGGTCGGTGCTGACCGAATTACCCCAGCTCTTGGTTCCACCAAGATTGCCTTTGGCGTAATGTTGAAAATACATATGCCACTCGCCATCGTAATAGACTAAACCGTTGGGATCATTGAGCCAGCCCATGCGTGAAGTGAAGTGAAATTGCGGACGGATATCTTGATCGTAGCCGACACGTTTGTAATAGGGAAAGGTTGAGTCGGAATCCTTGACTTTGGGCCGCTCGATGGGGGTATATACCACGCCAATCTTTTCATCGGAGGCACGAAAGTCATCGGCACTGATATAACCGAAACGAACTTTGCTCTGGTCACTAATGATGAGTTGCGTCTTTTTTCCCATTAGACTCTTGACGTCTAGGCTCACAGCAGTGAGAGTATCAGAAGATCTTGGAGTAGTATCTGCAGCCCCAACGAGTTCCTTGCCATCAACAATGAGGCCCACGTTAAGCTGCTGGTAGTCAGGCCCACCACCGATACGGAAGGTGATATAGGGCTTGGTGATCGTGAACTCCTTCGAGAGTAGTTTCCCTGTTGGGGCATGGTGACGCATGGCGCCGGGCTTACCGCTTTTGCCATCGTACTTCTCGGCGGTTCCGATCCAGTATTCGCCCTGGATATTGCTTGTGCCCTCCTTGCGAGCCGCGAGCTGATCACCTTTGGTGGGCTGCATTGACATGGCATCGCCTTCGGCCGTCCAGTTCTCCAGCGTTCCCTTCTCAAAATCACTGTTTTCAAACAATAACTCCGATCCGGCAAATGCCGTTGTGCCTGCCAGGGTAATTGCGAATATTGCTAATTTCATTTTCATAACTATATTTCCTTGATTGTTAGTTTTACTTTCAATTAGAGGCTTCCCTGCCAATTATCAGTGTGAAAGGGAGATGCGGGAAGCCCTGATTTATTAATCATTTCTTTTTTGATAATTGCCATGTATCCGTTCTGAAAGGAGATGCGGGAAGGCCTTCCTTAGAGTAAAGGTTGCACGTATTCGGATTCATCGCCCAGGCGTAACGAACTGACGCTGGTTTTTTGATCTGTGGGCTACTAACCACGACTACATCTTTGCCGTTGCGTTTTTCAATAACGGCATCAGCCCAGAGCAATTTTTTGTCATCACCAGCAATGGCAAAATATTCGAGCTTGTCACCTTTAGCCATAAGTCCGGACCCGGCATAATCAAAGTGGATAATAACCTTGTCGCCTTCGATCTCGCTTTTTATGTAAAGTGGTGAAGTCGGTGTATTCTTGCCGTATGTTTTATTCAGGACTAACGATGCCATGCGCTTACCGACATCGGTTTTATTTGTTGGATGAATATTCTTTATTTCCCCTAGGTCAATAGTAACAACCATACCTGTATTGGGTGTACTTTTAGCGACGTCGAGAAAGCTCTCCCTGATAATAGGCCACCCACTAGTTTTAGCATTGGGGTCATCTGTGGTCTCTTTGAAATTTGGAAGCTGAACAAAGTAAAATGGCAGTTCCGGGTTACCCCACTGTTGGCGCAGGCAGTTGATCAGGTTCCTGAGCTGGACTCGATAATACTCCGCACGCTGAAGTTCAAAGGCATTATTCTCACCTTGGTACCATATCACTCCTTTAAGTGCAAAAGTTTTCAATGGAGCAATATTTCCACGGTACAGAACTCCGGGGTAATTCTTGTCTACACGAGCTTTTTGGGTACTCTTACTCTCTGCCGCTTTTTGCTTCGCTCGCTCAATCATACGTTTGGCGATAATATCATCTTTGAGGAATTCAGCAGAGGTATAGGACTCAATAAAGGTCCCGCCACTGGCAGCCATGACGATACCGATAGGTACATCGATCTCCTTCTGGAGCTCCCTCATTGTATAAAAGGCAGTTGCAGAGAACTTACCCGCGGTCTCTGGAGAACAGCTTAGCCATTCGCTTCTTGCATCTAAGTCTTCTGGAACCTCCATCACCGGCATAATTCTGTTTGAGAATCGACGGATCTGAGGAAAGTTTGCCGTTTTGATAGCGGACTCGGCATTGTTTGTTTTCTCAACTGGCCAGGCCATATTGGACTGTCCGGTACACAACCAGACGTCACCTGATAAAACATCATTTAGTGTAATTGTGTTATTACCCTTAATTGAGATTGAATGTGGACCACCCGCTTTCGGCGTTTGGAGTTGAAGCATCCAACGGCCGTCCTTGTCAGCCTTTACTGCGGACTTACTTCCCCAGCTACCAGAAACCTCAACCTGTTCACCGGGTTCAGCCCAGCCCCATACGGGAGCCTTTGCTTCGCGTTGAATCACCATGCCATTTGTAAATAAGCGCGCCGTTTTAACATCTGCATAGGCAGTCACCGACAAAACGAGCAATGCCATAACAAGTAAATATCTTTTAATCATTTTATAATTCCTAATTAATTTCTTTTCTTATTTCGCAATGGCTGGAATAATGCGATTGGGAATATCTTTGATCAAAGACATCACACCATGAGCGGTAGCTACGACGATTAAATCTTGTTTTGGAAAAACGAAAACAAATTGGCCTAAAGCTCCTCGAAGTTCAATACTCGGGTATTCTTCGCCATCATGCTTTAAGTTGCGGTGCCAACAGAAATATCCATAGTTATTGACTCCGTAAGCATTCGATATGGGGCTTGTGGCGCGTACCATGAATTCCTCGGGAATTAACTGCTCGTCCTTCCACTTTCCTTTATTGCTAACCAGCATTCCCATTTTGAGCATATCGCGCGATCGAAAACTCGAACCGGCAGCTGACTTTGGGAGCCCGCTGGTGTCTTCCTGCCAGGCATACTCAGTAATGCCCATCTTGCCCATCAATTCCTTTTTAATAAAATCCGCCGCCGAACCTGGAACGACTGCTTCGAGAACCTGCATAATCATGGCAGGATCAGAAGCCTTATAAGCGAACTTTCTCGGTGCCTGCAAAATCGGCACGCTGTCCGAAAGATAGGCCTGGATCTGCTTTTGGCCCTGTAAGAGTTCTGGCTTGTTTTTATACTTCATGACTTTCTCCCGTGTCAGTTTTACTCCAGAGCGCATATTCATCGCTTCTGCCAGAGTCACTTTATCGGCGTCTTCAACAAGCTTACTTCGATCAAGGTCTTTGAGAAAATCGACGACAGGTTTATTCAGATCTTCCATCTTCATATAGCCCAATTGTATAGCTCGTCCGAGTGCAAACGCTGTATAAGACTTGGTGATAGACATTTGAAAATGAGGGAGGTTTTGACGGCCGCGTCTATAGTATGACTCAAATATAAGCTTGCCTTTGTGACTAATGAGTAAGCTATCTGTTTTGTCTTTTCTATCTTTATTGGGGTCTGTTGCAACTTCACGGGCAAAGGCCAAAATCATTTCCTTGTTAATCCCATCTGTGCCCAATGAGCCGACGGGAATATCGTCGTTCATGTCTGTGGGATGTTCACTGATATAGGCTTTATCAAGATAGGGAATATTCTTCTCCCACTGCATGGAAACATCTTTGGCATTGAGATCTATAACTTCCGGGGCCGTGCCGTTGTTTTGAGCCATAAGAGTACAGGGCAATGCCAATAATGATTTAAGTACTGTAGCGAAGATTCTCTTTTTGTTATTTCTGAAAAATTTCATCGTCTAAACTTCCTTTAATATTAATGAATAAAATTACTGTTATTCGGCTACAGCGATGGGGCTTTAGGGCATTGTCACTTTGAGCGTCATTGAAACTGTTTCTTTCATATACCCTGAGATTTTTAAAATTGGACGTTATGGGAACTGTTTCTTTCATATACCCTGAGATTTTTAAAATTGGACGTTATGGGAACTGTTTCTTTCATATACCCTGAGATTTTAAAATTGGACGTTATTGTAGTGGTAACTTTGGTACATAGCTATTTGGATATTTTTGATAAGCGCCCAGACTTAGCTTGCTCCACTGTATTGGCCCACCCATTTCTACATAAATATAATTGTTCCTATTTTGCTTTTTTCCCTATTAATCTGGCAAGGATATAGATTGAATAAATGATCTAAGTAAATGGTTTAATTGGATGGGTCCGATACGCATATTTTATGCCGGGCTAAAGTCCTAGAGGCAGGAAAAGGGGTCGAAATTGATCTAGGGCTCACTTGTGAGCCCGCTAGAATGTAGCGTGCTCCATCAGGGGCATGACTATGAGGAGATCATTCTTACTTTAAAGATTTTAGATCTTCGAACTTAAGGTGATTTTTATTAACAGGTGAGAGTCATTTCTGTGCACTTGTCTTCCATGAGCTTTTTACTTCGTGAATCTTCATTGAATTGATAAGCGTACTCCCTCCCGAAAAAGAGATCGATCTATTGTCAAGATCATGAAGCTCAGAATGGGTTAACACTGTAATGCCATCATTAAGAAAAATTTCAAAGGAGCCGCGATCAACAAGGATACGCAATTTTACTGTTCCTTTGTTATTTAACGCGTCATTCATGACATACTGATCATACTTGAAACGGTGGTTTTTCCGATCTTTCTTCTCTTCCACACTCTTAGCGTCCCAAGTAGATTTTTTGCTTAAATTGCTTTTACTTATAAAGTGAATTGTATTTTTAGTAGCATTAAAACTGAGCTTACTTCCACGTATATTAAGTTCTAAGTCCTTGTCTTTCCCTGGGGTAAATTCGATACTCATATCCAAACACTCTTTATCAATGTTTTTCAGCTCCTCATTTGCAACACTAATACTGCAGCCCCTAGGCAGGCGCCATTGTTTGCCGTAGAGCTTTTCTATCTCTTTTACAGGCCAACGATAAAGGCGAATCCCCTCAGGTGTACGGCGAATCTGCATTATAGCTGGGAAACTCAACTGTTCGGTAAAGGGCATTTTTTTGCGCCAGAAATCACTTTTTTTCAACCAGCCGACGATAATTCTTCGCCCATCAGGACTAT
Source organism: Lentisphaera profundi (assembly GCF_028728065.1). Taxonomy (GTDB): domain Bacteria; phylum Verrucomicrobiota; class Lentisphaeria; order Lentisphaerales; family Lentisphaeraceae; genus Lentisphaera; species Lentisphaera profundi. The sequence goes on from NZ_CP117812.1 coordinate 1,738,287, forward strand.
TATTAAATGTCTGTGCAGCATTCCAATGACCCAACTTGTGATTCTTTAGCGCCTGTTCACTTTTAAATTTTTTACCATCGAATGAGCCTATTTCATAATCAAAACTACCGTCATAGATGAGCCATTTCTTTTGTGGATTATTAGGAAGATTTCCATCTGCGTCAAGTACGGGTAATTCGAATAAATCAAAGCATTCATGAGCCCAGGGCCTGACAATATCACTTTCGAATTTCCACTTTTGTAAATCATCGGAACTAAAAATGCGCACTTTACCTCCACTGCTTTCACCTAACCAAAGTAATGTCACCCACTTCTTACTTCCTTCATGCCAAAATAATTTTGGATCGCGTTCAGTTCCTTTAGGGTCAACATTCCTGCCCTGAAATGGTATTACTGGAGCACCATCATTTAGCAGTTTAAATGTTCGGCCACGATCAGTGCTATACGCCAGTCCTTGATAGTATTTTGTCTCTTTTGGGGGCGTGAGGATTCCAAACCCCTTGCGCGCATCAACTGCATACGAATACATAAGTACCAGGGTTTTTGTATTTCCTATTTGCTTACCAAGGGAGTTATTATGATCAACTACTCCGGTACCGGAAAATACATAGCCCTTACCATACGGAGTTATAGCATGCGCCAGTTGTTTCCAATGTACGAGGTCCGTGCTCACTGCGTGTCCCCAGGTCATATTCCCCCACCCTGTCCCAAGTGGATTATGCTGAAAAAACAGGTGGTATTCGCCATCGTAGTACATCAGTCCGTTCGGGTCATTGATCCAGTTCTTAATTGAGGTAAAATGGAATGCCGGGCGATACGCCTGCTCATAGCCGATCCCTTTATAAGTATCAAAAGTTCGGAAGGGGTTCTTTTCTTCCGCCATAGCTTTATTAAAAGCCATACTACTTAACAGACTTATAATAAATACGCTGGCGAGTAATTTTAATTTTTTCAATTTCATTATATCTATCCTAGCCATTATCAGTTCAAAATGGAGACGTTGATAAACCGTCTTTGCTATAAAAGTGGGCTTCACTCGGATTAGAGCCATAGGCGTAACGTACGGCGAACGGATTAGAGCCATAGGCGTAACGTACGGCGAACCGAGCACTGACCTTATCTGAACTCACTACGACACTTTTTCCATCAGAACTCAATACAGCCTTCGCCCAATGCCATTTTTTATCATTTCTAGCAATGGCAAAACTCTTGAGTTCACCACTAATCATTTTGAGCCGTTTATTTTATTATTCATCATATTATTTTCTTTTTTTCCATATCGAGCTTAAGTCGTGAATGCTAAGTTTATTGATCATTAGGTCGTCAGCTCCGTCGATATGGATACGCGAATTTTCGGGCGCACAATTTAAGGTAGCGACAGCAGCGCCATTATTAACAAAAATCTCAAAAGATGTGCGATCAAAGAGGACGCGGAATTTGACTTTGCCGTTTTTGTTTTTTGCGGCAATTAAAGTGCTCTCGGCTATGGCACCGACATTGTTTTTGATTCTGATTTTGCCATCTGACTGAGTATAACGAACATCGATGCCGCGGACATTAAACGAAACTTTATCGTGGCTCCCGGGAGTAAACTCGATGCTCAGGTCCATTAAGTCCGGTGTGAGGCTACCAAGGTGATCTTTATCATTAGCCGTATCAAGAGTAATGTTATTCCATGTTTTGGTGTCGATGTAAAGCTTTTCAATTTCCTTGATCGGGTTCCTTAATAAGCGAATTCCACTCGGTGTAGTGTGTAGAGTCAGTTCGACCGGGAAAGACATTTGTTGGGAGAAGGGCAAACCTTTGTGAGAACCAAAAGGTTCTTTACGGTGTTGGTTTTGCATAAAACCAAGTTGAACGACACGTCCATCGGGGCCATTATCAAAAGTTTGCCAAGCGTAGCCCACATTGCCACGAGGTTTTGACGCATCAAAGCCCTGCATTCTCTCACCCTCTTCTAAGGTCCATATTCCTTTTTTAAGATTACCGACGCCATACTTGCCGCCAGCATTTGTTATGACCCACTTCATTTTTGATTTGTCCCCATCAAGTGGGAGCTGAAAGAGATCTGGACATTCTCCGCCAATGCCATCTATTTTTCCTATACGCTTCCAATTCATAAGGTCGGACGACTCAAAGACCGCATTGACTCCCGCAGTCAAAAGCATGATCCATTTCTTCGTTTCTGGATCAAAAACAACCTTGGGGTCACGTTCGCCCGTAGAAGACCCCTGGTTTGGAACTAGGTTTCCCATGAGGGTAAAGGTGCGTCCTTTATCTGTACTGTAGGCGCCATCTTGGTGGAATGCTTTTTGGGTATGAGTAAAGAAGGCGACGATGGTTTTGATATCGCCTTTTTGCTTGCCTAGAGTGTTATTATGGTCAATAATCGAAGTGCCCGACCAAATCTGGCCCTTGCTCGTACAATGCCCTTTATGCGGTACAATCGCATGTTCCAATTGTTGCCAGTGAATTAAGTCAGTACTGATCGCGTGGCCCCAGTTTTTTTGCCCCTTGTGCTGAAAATACATATGCCATTCACCGTCATAGTAAATTAAGCCATTGGGGTCATTGATCCCCCCTTCACGAGAGGTGAAGTGGAATTGTGGTCGATTTTTTTGGTCGTAAGGGGCGGTGTAAGTATGGAAGTTGAATTCAGCCTTATCGAACAAGGGATCGGGCGTTACTTGCTTATCTTCTGCTTTTGTAGAGAAGCTTAAACAATGGCACATGGAAATAAGAAAAAGAAAAATAGACTTTGAGTTTTTGTTGCTTCGGTACATTTGAGTTAACCTATTTAATTGATTTTGATTTCATTTACTCCATATACAGCTAAAATCTGTGGTTTGGATGTGAGCGGGTGAGTTTTAAGAAAACTAGATTGAAATAAATAATTACCGAAGAGTATTTGATTCCTGGGCGACACCACGAGTTTTAAAAATCTTCTCAAAGTGATCAACAACATCAGCTTTGCTTGGGTCTTTTGCCAAATTGACTGTTTCAAGAGGGTCATTCTGGTAATCGTAGAGTTCAGTACCGATGAGTTCTCCTGTTCTCGCCCCGCTCTCATAATCCATTAATACCCATTTTACATAACGATACCTTTTATTGCGCAGTGTGTAGCCCATGCTATCAGGTTTCTTAGGGTCTTGCCATAGACGCCTCGGGTACTGTGACATTGCGGCATTTCGAACGGATTCTTTGGGATTATCCAAAAGATTTTTCAGGCTCTTTCCCTCGAGGACTTCAGGGACAGGAAGATTACTCAGTTCACATAGAGTTGGGAAAATGTCGACAAACTCGGTTAAGGAATCGGATTTGACGCCTTTCTTTCTTTGCCATGGCGAACTGATAATTAAAGGAGAACGTACGGCTTGTTCATAATTCGATTGCTTGCACCAAAGTGCGTGATCCCCAAGGTGCCAGCCGTGATCCCCCCAGAGAACGACTATGGTATTATCCGCGATGCCGAGCTCCTCTACTTTATCAAGCAGTTTACCAACCTGAGCATCGACATACGAAGTACATGCATAGTATCCTTGAATCAGCTGTCGTTGATAATCCTCCGGTAGAGGTTTAAGAAGTCCCGTTTTGGGAACACCCGTATAGCCACCATTTAACTCTCCATTTCCGTGGCGAGACCAATATGGCGAGTCTTTGGGTAGCTTTTGGAAAGTCGCAAGTTCAAAATCGTCACGTTTATAGAGGTCCCAGTATTTTTTGGGAGCTATAAACGGCAAGTGTGGTTTGGCAAAACCTACGCTGAGGAAGAAGGGCTTCTCTTTTTGTGCTAATTTTTCGAGTTTGGCACAAGCTAGCTTGGCTTGCACGCCGTCGATATAGGCGTCATCGGGCAAGTCAAAGTCAGTACACTCTGTCGCCGGGTAGCAATTATGTTCATTTTTAAAGGCAGCTTTTTTGTCGCGTGGCAAATGAAAGTACTTCGTAAATAAAGCTGCAGTTACTGGGTCTTTGTACTTTAAACCCTTGCTCTGATAATAGTGCGAATTTGCCGGGTGGCTGGTGTGGGGAATTGTCCATGATTGGGCATCCTGTTTTTTGTCGGTGTTTCTTGAATCAAAGGTTTTTCCATAACCTGTGGTAATGTAACCCTTGTTCTTAAAATACTCCGGTAATGTCAATAAATTGGGATTAACAGAACGCATTTTTTTAAATTTTTCCATGCTGTAAATTCGAGTCGTATCGGGGTAGAGCCCAGTTAGTAAGCTAACGCGTGACGGGCCACAAATAGCCTGTTGGCAGGAGTTATTTAGAAAAACAGTGCCGCTCGAAGCCAAACGATCAATATTCGGAGTTTTTACGGTGGCATTGCCATAACAACCCAACACAGGTTTGAGGTCATCTATTGGAATAAATAATATATTGGGCCTCTTTCCCTTAGCAGAAGCTGCCAATAATGCGGGCGATATTACAATGATTACCAGTACGGTTCTTAGTATTTTAAACATTTGTCTATTTCCTCTCATTTTTTTATCAGCTCTCTAGTGCCGTGGTTCACCTATTCTGCTCCTCATAACGGCAGTTTAAAATTCAGCCCATTGCTCTGCTGTCGCGAAGTGACAGACCTATAGAAGCATGGGACAAGGAGCAAAGCGACACCGTCCCATGTATGCCATCAACCCCATTTTACTCTGAAGGAGTATTGATAGAATCGTACTTTCAGCACGAATGTTGTTCTCTGCTTACACCTACGACGGCGCTGCGCTTGTCGCAGTCTTATATATAGAGCTATGCTTGCAGCATGCTTTATAAAGTACTTTGAAGGGCATAAAAATGGTTTGAAATTTACGATGTCTTACATTTACGCTATGACCTACAGAACTTGTGAGACGATGCACTCGTCAGCTCCTTCCTGTCTGATTCACCATAATATTCAGGGTATTACTAAAGAGCTTGAAACTCCGCTTTTAGAAAGAGAGAATTTCTTTTTGACTTTTTTACCTTTTATAGTTGCCGTGACTTCATAATCTCCGAGAAAACCGCGAATTTTGAGTTTTCCATCGGAGTCCGTTGTACCAGTTACATTGGTCCACCATTCATTGAGCACGAGGTTTTTGTAGACTTCACCAGCTGGGAGTAATTCTCCTTTGGGCGTTATCAATCCCTTTTGTTTTTGCCACATAAACCCGTCGGTGAAGCCCCATAAAGTAATGCCCTTAATGTTTGGATGGCTGAAGAAAGTAGTTAGGTATTCGCCGAATTTACGACCATGCTCTTGACGGTCTTCACCACCAAGATCAAACTCTGTTATGCGAATGGGGAGATCCAGTTCGCTATACCAGTCAAGGTATGTATACATGACTTCAGGTGAAGGGCTATCTTCATTCAAATGCCCTTCAATGCCAATGCCGTCTATAAGATTTTGCTCCTTCATGGTTTTCATCATATTAAAAATATTTTTACGAAATCTGCTATTTTTGGTGCTACAGATCATGCCATTGTGATTGTAGTAGATTTGGGTATCAGGCGATTTTTCTTTGGAAATTTTATGCCATTGCGCAAGTGAATCCATTCCACCCATAGAATCAATCCAGTCCATGTGCCCGTACATTTCGTTGACCAGATCCCAGTCGCTATACCAGCCGTTCATGCGGCTTGCTGTTTCTTTTATATGATCAGATATCGCTTTGGGTGCATCGACTTTACTCAGTGCTTTTATCTCTTTAGGAGTATTGCTCCAGCGCGGATAGATGGTGGTATGGCCCCGCACTTGAAAGCCTTCACTTTTATAAAATTCATTCGCTTTTTTCTGTTGCGCTTTAAAGTCTTCATCCCAGAAGTCGTTCCAGAAAATGGTTTGAGTGACTGCATTGAAACCAAAATTTTTAATGTTGTGACGGTAGATCGAGGCAAATTTTGTAGAAGCTAAGTAATTTTTTGAATTAACTACTGTACCAAATGGGAAAGCATGTTTTATCATTTTTATTTGTACATCAATCCCCTGCAGCAATTGACCATCGCTATCTTTTATGGAAATGACGATATCTGCTTTGCGGTATTTCTCGATGCGCTTATTTGCTTCTACCTTCCATTGATTTACTTTGCCACTATTGGAACCGGATATTAGAGGGGAAAACGTTTCACTGGCTATTACATTGCTGATCGATACGAATATACATAAGCACATAACAAAAGTAGTGAAATTTTTATTCATGAAGTATTTACCTTATATACACATTAATTTTATTTTGTTTCTACACGCAGACCCTCAGACAAAACCTGCTGTGATAGCACTTAGCTTGCTAAGAAAATAACCGACTCCATATACAAGTTTTTTTTTTGTATTGGATGTTCGCTTAGTGTTTTTATTAGATTTCTCTAGCCAATATCATTGCCTATTTCCGAGTCACTCTAATGTATAGAGATCCGCAAAGTCGTTTGCTATCCTGATTCATAGGAGGTGGTACTTAGTTTGATTTTACTCACTTTTAAAAAATCGGTGAATTTGGCGACTTGTTTGCTTTCGATTATTGAATCAATTTTGCTTTTTCTTTCACCGCTAGTTTTCTTTACTGTTATATATCCTATGGCTCCATGCCATGGAATTTTTGTAAATATCCTTTTTTTCAGGCTAGAATATATCTCCTCGATCATTGCCGGAGTCCGCTTCGCTAAACAAATTTTAAAAAGCCGTATCTAAATAAAAAACACACATCCAATTGCTGTTAAAACTGGGTATATGATATGAAACACATACAGGAAATTATTAATGATGACACCTAAAAAATTACTCAGTTTTATCGGCCTTGGGATTTGTACCTTGTGCCCCCCGTAGTGAATGCACAAGCTGACCCACTTTTTAACCCTAAGCATCTTAACTTTGAAAGCTACAAAGATATTGGCTATAATCAAAAATATCGTCCACAATTTCATTTCACTTCACGTAAAAACTGGCTCAATGACCCCAATGGTATGATCTACTATTCTGGCGAATATCACATGTTTTTTCAGCACCACGCACTCAAAAATGCTAATGGTACAAAATCATGGGGTCATGCAGTAAGTAGCGATATGATACACTGGACACAACTCGATCACGCCATCGTACCCTATAAAATCCCCAATGAACTCATTAGCGCAGAATTTGCCAAAAAATGGGATGGTGAAGTGGCTATTTGGTCGGGAACCACAGTGATTGACCACAAGAATGTCCTTGGTAAACAAGTAGGCAACACAAAAACTATGGTGGCCTACTTTACCGCTACGGCCCGTCCAGAATTCTTTCAGGCAGCCGCTTACAGCACCGATAAGGGACGCACATTCAAATTGCTCAAGGATGGTGGTATCATTCTTCCTAATCAAGGTTTACTCAAGGGAGAACGTGATCCCAAAGTTTTTTGGCATGAAGCAAGCCAGAAGTATGTCATGCTCATTTGGATGAAGGCGGGTGAGTGGGGCAATAAAGACAAGCTCTCGGGGGTGCGTTTTTTCACTTCAGAAAACCTACTCGATTGGAAGGCCACTAGTTCTTTAGATCGCAAATGGTTTGCGGAATGTATGGACATAGTAGAGATCCCTGTAGATGGCGATATCAATAATAAAAAATGGGTTTTGTATGACGCCAGTTTCGATTACGAAATCGGCGATTTTGACGGTGAAAAATTCAAGTCTGATAAGGTGACATTAAAAGGTGATTACGGTTTCCATTATTACGCTGCACAAACCTTCAACAATAGTCCCGATGGACGTAGTATTATGATTGGATGGCTCAATGATCGCAAGCACTCACCTTTTGTAGAAACAAACATGCCCTTCGATCAACAGATGTCGATTCCTACCAACATGACTCTTCGAACAAGCCCCAAGGGTATTCGCCTCTTTCGTTGGCCTGTAAAAGAAATAGAAAATCTTTACATAAAAACTAAGCTTTTTAATTCTTTAAATCTTTCAAGTGCTAACAAAGTACTAAATGGGCTAGAAGCTGAGCTCATTGACTTTAGTATTGAATTGGAGCCCACGAAAGATTTAGAATTTAATTTCCGTGGTATCAAGGTGAAGTATGATTTTAAAGAACAGACACTTCAACCAACAAAAATCCTCAATAAACATCACCAAAATCACAAGCTACCTGCCCCTTTAGTTAATGGAAAACTTAGGCTCCGCGTGCTCATTGACCTTGCTTCAATAGAGATTTTTGTGAATGAGGGTGAATTTGTCGGTACTTATCTGGGACTAACTGAAACAAATAATAAATCCGTTAGCCTCAATGGTGAGACACAGACAAAAGTGAATGCAATTTCTTTCCATCAACTCAAATCGATCTGGAGGGAAAAAGAAACTTCAGGACAATGATAAATTATATCTCACCTACAAAAATGGAGGTATATATGAGATCTTTTATAAGCGCTAAATTTATTGAAGAAAACATATCAGGCATAGTCGATTTATAATAAAAATGCGATTGACCTTAAACGACTTTTTTTAGATAATGGATCCTCATGGTAAACTGACTAAGCATGAACAAAAGCGCTAAGTCCCCTCTAAATGGCTTAGCCTTGTGTTTATACTCAGCAGTAAATACTTTAATGAAAAATGAGCACCAAATGCTGTTTCAAAGAGCTATCGTTTTGGATGAAATTTAAAATGTTGATCTAGAATAGATTCTCCGGATTTTCAGATAAATCCAACGCTCTTACCTTTTGCTCTTTTGCTCTTTTGCTAATCGCTTAAGGACTTACCTAGACTTTTTCCACTTAGGATCAAATAAGCTTGGTGTTTATTATTTAAACAGCCTTGAATATATTGTGAAGTTCATTATTGCTATCGCCAAATTGCTGAGCGTCAATACCAAAGTGTTTTATTGTACTCAGCCATAGGTTGCCAAGCGGAGTGACATTCTCTTTGAAACTGTAGTGTTTACCTTGTTTCATCCCTATCCCTCCACCCCCAGCCATTATCATAGGGATGTTTTTGACCACATGATGAACTCTTATGCCAGTTCCAAAAAATATAAGCGTATTATCTAGCAAGCTTGAGCCATCAATTTCTTTAGTATTCTTTAGTTGCCTAATGAGATATGCTAATAATTCCGCCAATTTTTTATCGCGATCAATCTGACATTGCAAATCTTGACTATTTTTTGCCCAATGACTCATGGCGTGAGTATTTTGTTGATGGCCCATTTGCTGCAATAAACCAATTGATGACATTCTATAGCTAATGACACGGGTTAAATCAGTTCGAAAAATTTCAGTTATCAGATCAAAACATGTTTTGATCTTCTCTTCTTCATTTAGTGAGCCCGAAGGGATTTGAAAATTCGTTTTGGGATAGGGTTTATCTGCCCAAGCCATATCTTTTTGAATTCTTTTTTCAATACTTCTCAAACTATCTGTAAACTGTGAAAGTCTCTCTTTATCCTCTTTTGAAATAACCTTGGCCAATGATTTGGTCCCTCCATTCGAGAGGACTAATAAACTTCTATGCTTACTAAGCTGCTTTCTTCTTTCACTCACAGTGAGCTCTGGGTCGCCAAATGATCTTCTATATATATCACCTAAAGTATTCAAGCCATTTAAAAACTCTCCACTTTCATTACAAGACATCGAGGCACCCCTTCCCCAACCATCATAATTACCTGTTCGTCCATTAATCTGCATTGAACTTATGCGGGTGTATTTACCTACTTCTTTGGCGATCACCTGATCCACCGATACAGTATTAGTAAAAGGTCTCAAAGGATTTGAATCTGGATTAGCACAGGTCAAAAATGTATCGCAACCAGCGTGAGGCCACCTAGCATGAATAGGTGATAAATTACTTATAAGTGAGACATCATTTTTATACTGAGCTAATGCCTGCAAACTTGAACTTAACTCGAGTTTTTTAACTTTTTCTTGACTATTACAATGCCATTTCTGTGAGACATTATTTGGAAACCATCCCTGATCATAATGCCCATAACCATAGCCAATAAAGATGACTCTTTTAGGTGGTTTAAGAGATTTAGCATAGGCGCTACTTTCAAACATAGGAAGTAGCGCACCTAAGCCCGCAGCTTTTATTAAACTTCTTCTGTTAATGCTTGATGAATGACTCATAATTCATGATCCTCTAAAAGTTTTAGATGCCACTATAGACTTGATAATATTGCGAATTTTAAAGCCTGAAGATTTATTCGCATTATAAATCGTATCAATTTCACCTTGGTCGACAATGCTGATAGGTCGGTGAATCGCATAGCTCATTAATGCTTTTATAAAACCTTTGACAAATTGTTCTTCCCGGCTCACAAGATACTTTTTTAGACCTTTCACACCATCGAGTTCAAGCCCTGAAGGAAGCTTACTTTTGACATTGATTTTCTCTCCTTGCCAAGCACCATAATGATCAAAACCCTCAAGTGCAAAACCCAGTGGATCAAAGCTACGGTGACAAGAGTTGCATTGAGCTTGCTTTGTATGAAATAACATAAGTTTCCTACTCTCGGATAGGTTTAGTTTTTTCAAAGCAAACCTTTCTTCAATCGTTTTTTTTCTAGAGGCAGATAAATCTGGTACATTAGGTGGTGCAGGTGCAGGTGGGTTGAAAAGTAAATTCCTCATAATATAAACTCCACGCTCTACAGGTGATGTTCTATTCCCTCGTGAAGTCATCATCAGAAATGATGCATGGTTTGGAATACCTCCCCGTGGACTAGATTTCACTAAAGCTCGAGCGGAAAAGCCTTTTTTATTTGAAATTGGTAAATCATAGTATTTTGCCAGAGTATTATTTACGTAGTTGTAGTCCGGGTTCAGTAAATCTGTTATTGGACGGTTATTTCTTATAATAAATCTCATCGCTTCCGTTGATTCACGTAGCATATAAAATTTCTTTCGTGGCCACTTTATGAGATTCGTTCTTTGTGCGTGAATCGTAGGGGTCAAAGCTATAAAGCGGGAGAGTTCTAACCACTGAAAAACAAAGGAATCAATAAAAGGCAAGATTTTTTCTGAGTCCAGTATTCTGTCACATTCTTTAAAGACGGCTCTCTTACTGAGACTCTTATTTGCGACCACCATTTTTTGAAGTTGTAAATCAGGTTGAGAACTTAGCAAAAAGTAAGAAAGCTTATTTACAAAGCTCAATGCCGTTAAGTTTTTATTGTTTTTATTAAGTTCGGGAACGATATAGATGAATTCTGGAGAAGAGAGTATCACTGCCAGCACATCGACAAGTGCATCCTGAGGATCTGCCTCTAACTTAGATTGGCTGAGTAAATGGTCTTTTATTTGCTCCAGTTGAGCGGAACTTATATTTCGACCTCGGTAAGCTTTAAAAGCAAAATTTTCAACTATTTTAACGGCCTTTGCCATATCCCATTCACTATACTGACTCAATAGTTCTATTTCTGCTTGAGCTAGATATTTTGATTTTAGTGGACCTTCAAGTTCAATCCAATCTATCCATATTTCCGCATCGCTATCAATTCTTAATTGACGGCCACTACTCTGCTCCCCAAAATCCCAATGAAAGGATAAATCCTCAGGACTTCTTGATGTGCCTGTTACTTCTTGATAATAGTTTTCATAAGGTTGAAATTCTGGATTAATTAATTGTTTATGAGATGCGGTACTTATAAATGATTGTTGATCTGGCTTAGTATGGATGGTTCCACAACGAATTTTAAGTCGGTATCGACCTTCTTTAATTTTATCAAAATTGTAAATATTCTTGCCTAACAAGGTCATAATAGGAGTGCTTTCAGAATAAATCGCTCCTGTTTTAAAAAGTGGATTATTGATATTCTGCTTGGCAAACTCAAGCTCATTTCCTAGCCTTTTTATGAGGTTCTTTAAATTTCCCCGTCGCTGAGTAACCGTCTCCAACTCTAACTTTTCGGTGTTCTTAATTATTAAATCAGGCCATAGTTTGATCCTCTTTTGAAAATCTTTAATCTTGTTAGTTTCTGATTCATACTTGATTTTAATGACCTGACTATTTGTTTCGCTTAGCAATGCTTTTTCCAAATGAGCTTTGGCAACATTAAAGGATGCTTGCCAATGAACTTCACTAAACAGCTGATCTTGAGCTATTGTATCGAATCGACTGATTTCTGGTGAATCGGGAATATGATCTAGACTTGTATTGACACCTAAAAGGTCACGATAAGTTAGTTTCAATTCTCTTTTATTTAAAAATCGTATGGGCGGATTAAGGCCTCTATTTTGAGTATAATCTTTTGCTTTTCTAATCGTTTGTGTCAGTTCATCTATAAAGTTGGTCAACTCTTCATGTGGTATATCCGGCTCATCTTCTGGTGGCATTTCGCTTAAATTAACGGTGTCCAAAATATCTTGCAACAATTGAATACTATGAGCTTTATTCAGTACATCAGGAAGTTTATCAAAGCGTTGGTCACCTTTTTGTTTTATTTCTCCATGACAGTCCTGGCAACGTTTTTCAATAAAGTGCTTTATTGAACTTGAGAGCTTTACTGTTGACTGGTCTTTTACTTGTATACTTGATACTTCTGATGAACTTATCAGATCAACCTCTTCTATTCTTGAGGGCTCTGATGAACTTATGAGATCAATCTCTTCTATTCTTAAGGGCTCCAATTGAATATCTACTTCAGCTTTCACTCCTTGTTCTTCATCAAAAACAGTTTTCTCTAGAGAAATCACTTCTAAGGCTTTACGCTCTAAAGGCTTTTTTTCTTTTAATATTAACCAAAGACTTACAGCTGCTAAAATAAATGTTAATAAAATTGAGTGTATGGCTACATTCTTTTTTTGTTTATTTTTTCTGATTCGCTTACTTCGAGTTTTCGAAACTTTGAAACTACTTTTCTTAGTCTTTTTTTGACTTAGAACAGCCGTTTGATTTTTATATAATACCGGTTGTTTCGTATCACATTGATCACAACGAACGTGAACTCCTACTATTTCTTTAGGAGCTTCAAGTTCAATGCCACAACCGGCACAGTTAAATCGTATTCTATCATCCATAAAATTTATAACCGTAAAAATCTATTATTAAACACTCTCTATAACACAGCTAGTTTTGTCGTTTGCCTTTTCTATGCGAGTTAAGTTCTAAGTCTTTCTATTATGAAATTGACTACTATATAAAAATGAGTTTATTCCATATACCGGGATATACGTACTTTTGGATGTATCACATATTTATTTAATTAAAAAATTTGTAGCAAGCACTTTTGATTATTAAAATGTAAAGCTACCTCCTTTACTCCATACAGTCTTAAGTATCTCCCAGACAAGTCATTAGAAATTTATATAAAACTTAGCCCGATTTAATTTACTGCTGTGAGCATCAGCAAAAAATAATTTAGTTTTCGACTCTTCATGCCTGATCTCAAGGGCTTCTAACTCTGGATCAAAAAAACAGGCAGATCTTTAGATTCACAAAGCACCACTGTTTTCGCAACTTTTGATAAATATTCAATTCGGATACTTGTGACTTCCTCTGTTGCTGATAGTCGATAAGTTTGAAGGTGAGTGTTGAACACATAGTTCCTGTAATGCGAGAGCTCATCTTCTGATTCGGCACTTTCTGAACAGATAAAAACAGCGGGATTTTTTAGATATCGTTTATCAAACTTGACTTAATATTTTCATATTATGTGAACCACCCTCGTTGGTAATAATTCCAAGCTCTATATCCCGTTCTTCCCAAATCGTGAATGGTAGTCCTCTGATAAAATTTAATGACGATTAAAAAAACCTTGATAAAATCAAGTTATCCATAGGAAAAACATGTTTATGCTTGTGTATCGTCATCTTTTTACATTTATACTCAATCCCTAGTAGGTTTCATTGATTTAGTGATAGTTTAACATCATCGGGAACGGAAGCTTAATGATACTGGAGATGGCACATTAATATACTCACTAGACGCTGTTAAACATCCAGTTTTTAGATCGATTTTAAAGAGTGAAATATTATTCGACTGAATATTACAAGATAGCAGGTACTTTCCATCTGGGGAAATAATGAAGCTTACGGGTGTTTTTCCTCCACTGGAAACGGTTTCAATAAATTTTAACATCCCGTTATTTTTATCTCTCTTAAAGAGGCTGATGCTATCAGGTCCACGATTCGTACAATACAGAAAGTCTCCACTTGGGTGGATACGTATTTCTGCAGAATGATTATTTCCTTTAAAATTTTTCGCTAGGCAAGAAATATGCTGAATCTCTTGAAGACTTCCGTCTTTACGCTCATACTTAAAGACTGTTACGGCACCTCCCATTTGATTTAAAAGATATAAAAACTTACCTTCAAATCCAAAAACCAGATGCCTGGGACCATTAAAGTTCTTTGAAACTATCTCACCATCATAAATCATTGAGCCGTCATTTTTATTGAATTTCACTCGGCAGATTCTCCCTCCTCCTATATCAGCTACAAAAAGGTATTTATTGTCAGGAGACGGTATAACACAATGAGGTGCAAAGCCTTTTTGGGGAGTTTTGATTTCCAGGTGCTGAACAAGCTTATCCAAAGAACCATCTTCTTTGAGTGAAAATGATGAAATTGAGTTACCATGAATATTTGCGGTAAAGGCAAATCTTGAGCTTTTATCTAGTGCCATATAACAAGGATCTTTTGGCAAATCTCGAATTTCTCCTGTTTTTTCAGTTTCTAGGAAGGATTTAAGAACGCCACCCGCCTTAGTATTGCCCGCAGTATATAAAAGACCACTAACTGAGGTCTTGACGAGTACCGTACCCGGTTTTTCAAAAAGAGGTGTCGCTTTACTAAAATTGCCATTTTCTTTATTAAAACTAGCTGAATAAACTCCTTCAGAGCCCGTGCCTATGACGACTTGAATAGCCTTAACCTGTCCGGACTTTATTTCATTTTGGTAATCGTTTTGAAGAGCTATGTGAGCTAGGCGCAGCCCAATATCTCGCTTATTTTGTGGGGCTTTAGGATTTGCTGTTTGAAGGTCTGCACTTATTGCCATAGCGGTATTTTTAATTGATAAACACTTTTCAATGGCTTTCTGGACTTCAGTCTTTAGATCCTTTGGCTCAGAGTTAACTAATGGTTCCACAAAGTAAAAGGGCAGTTCCCCCTCGTCCCAAAGCTTACGCCAGCTAACTATAAGTGCTTTTTGATGATTAAATAATTCCTTGGGTTTCCTAACATTTCCTTGATCCCAGATTACACCACGTATAGAGAATGGAATCAATGGGTGAATCATACCATTGAACATTTTAGTGGGTACAATATTGGTGATCCATAGCTCAGAAGGTATTTCTGGACGGTCTATAGGAGTTTGATTTTTGGCCAGTGCTTTCCTAGCTTGAGGTAGCCATAGCTTCATATCTTTGAGGTATTTTTGCCAGCTTTTCTTGCCAAGTTCGCTTGAGGGCCTGCCATCGTATATTTGTTTAATTCCCCACTTGAGCTCAGGACTATCTCGATAAGCTTCAGCTGGAATCCAAGAAGTCATTGGCGTACCGGCCTGGCTTGCCTGGATTATGCCAATAGGCACGTCTATTTCTTGATTAAGTTTTTTTCCAAAAAAATACGCCAGCCCAGAAAATTCTTTGATATGATCTGAATCGGCGGCCTTCCACTTCACTTCCACATTTTTATTGGGTAGAGGTGATTGTTGTTTAGTGACAGAGGCCAATCTAAGCAATGAATTATCCGCATTCTTGATTTCATTCGTGCCCTTTAGTGATTTGCGTAATGGATAATCCATACTCGCCGTTCCTACACAGAGCCAAACCTCACCTATGAGTACATTTTGTATCCTCAAGTGATTGACTTTCAAAACTTGCGCTTTGGAATTGGCTCTTAAGGCTTTAAGCTTTACGCTCCAACATCCGTATTCATCCGCAGTAGTGACGACTTCTTGAGTCCCAAAACTAAGTTTAATTTTTTCATTGGCTAAGGCCGTGCCCCAAATAGGTATTTCTTTATTCCTTTGGAGAACCATATTATTTGAAAAAATATCCGGCAACTTAACTTCTGCATTGGTCGAAAATATAAATAGTGTTAGAAAGAAAGTAATTATTTTCATCATGTTTATTTTTTTAGTCATAGTTTTTCCTTACCAATTATCCGATTTAAAAGGCGCTGCGGGTAGTCCTTCACGGTTATAAAGGTTGCTGTGAATGGGGTTCCATCGGTAAGCATAGCGAACCGCCATAACTTTTTTGACTTTATCGGAACTGACGATTACTGATTTTCCATCCTCACTGATTCTAGCATTTGCCCAATACCATTTTTGATCTTCTCCAGCTATCGCAAAACCTTCAAGACTTGATGAAATTTGCTTTGTCGTTTCTAAACCTTTTTTCTCGCCGACCATAAGACCACTACCTATATGGCTAAAATGAACAATCGCTTCAGCTCCGCTATTATGGAGCTTTTGGAAGAGAGGTCCACTATAGACAAGTTCCTTTCTTCCATATTCTTTGGCAAGTGCCCACAATGAGAGACGCTTGCCCACATCCTGTTTATTTTGAGGGTGAATATTAACCGGATTGCCAATATCGTAAGTGACTGCAAGTCCTGTGTTAGGAAGTTCTAAGGAACGCTTTTGAGCTTCACGAATTTTTGCGTAACCATCCCCCCTTCCGCTTTTTCATTATACTTATGAAGATTAGCTAATTGCACTGTGTAAAACGGAAATGCTCCTTGCCCCCAAAGTTCACGCCAACTCTCGATCAAGGCTTTTTTCTTAAAGAAGTAATAATCACCCTGGCCCCAACTTGACTCGCCCTGATACCATATAACTCCACGAATGCCATAAGGAATAATTGGGTTTATCATGGAATTGAATATTTTAGTCATACCGTGGTGTGACACCGGCATCCTACTATCTGGTCGGTCCGGGATATTAAGTGGGAGGCTTCCCTGAGAAACACGTTTTTCCGCCCCTGGAAGCCAAATTTCCATTTTATCTAAATAGTCATTCCATTGCTTTTTGTTTTCCTCGTTAACTGGCAGACTCTTATCAAGTTCGATTTTTTCCTTCTCTAATTCTGTAACTATGTTAAAACCAAGCTCTGGAATCCAAGGCTCAATTCCAGTTCCGCCCCAGCTTGCATCGATAATAGCTATGGGGATTTTTAGATTTTCATAAAGAGATCGTGCAAAAAAATAACCAACCGCGGTATAATCCTTGGCTGTATCCGGCGAACAGACACTCCATTCACCTTTAACATCAGTACGTGGAAGGTTGGCCGCAGTTCTTGTAAGGTTTAACTGTCTAATAGCGGGGTATTTAGCCGCTGCTATTTCTTCTTTTGAATTAAAGGCAGCCCCCAGACGCCACTGCATATTGGACTGACCGGAACATATCCAGACTTCACCCACTAAAACATCTTTAATACTATGATTAGCAATGGTCAATGTCTGACCTTTTAGATTGGCTTCCATGGGCTTAAGTTTAAGCATCCATTTGCCATTTTCATTAGTTTTGGCACTTATACTTTGATTCCCAAAATTTACATTTATCACTTCACCAGGACTAGCCCAACCCCATATAGGAACAGAAATATTTCTTTGGAGAACCATATGGTCATTAAAGAAAGCTGGGATTTTAACTTCTGCTTGGAGTGATGCAGTCATAAACACCAGCAAGAGTGATAATAGATATGTTTTACGTTTTGTCTGCATTTTTTTATTCTCCGCTTTTTTTCAAAATTGATTTCATCGGATAAACTTTGCACTTATTTATGAGGACTTTATCTGTCCCAGAAACTTCTGCACTAAAAGTGATTTTGTTTAAGTGACTAACAGAAAGATTTTTTCTTTCAGGTAATTTAAAGGCAGCTCCCTCTTGCTGCCATTTGCTAAAACGACTCTCTTCAAAGTCTGCAATGAGTATGTCGGCTTCTTCTTGAGCCAAAGCATTGCTATGGCTAAAACAGCTCACTACACCAAGTGCCGCAAAGATCTTAAACATATTAGAAACTTTCTCGACTAAGGATTTCCAATAGCACAATCCTTAACTTTAACACCATTGTGAAGCTGTCCCATTTTACGCCTATTTCTTCTAAATTGATTTGAATTTGTGTACTATCGAACATTGAATTGTCGCGTTAACGCAGTTGACCACGTGGATCTCAGATGGAAACATATTTATTTATTATGATCAAACCAGGTACCGCCTGCCCGTGAACCTGGAACTATTCTTTCCACCAAAGTCCTGCCATTCTTCACTTCCACGTGACCATCAGACATGGCCATATTGGCCTTTCCTCCTCCATGAGCATTAAAATATTCATAGTTCGAATATGAGTTTTTATAAGCATTATAATAATCATATCGAGCAGAATGATTGTGAAACAAACCGCCTAGTAGATTGCTGGCGGCCCCTTTATTACCGGACTCATCATAATTCCACAATTCTGAAAAGAGTAGTGTTTGACTTGGCATTGTAACAGTGGAAAGCTGCACACCAACACCACCATTTTCAGGATACATCCCCCCAATAAGCCCGGGGTAAAATCCATTCCACAAACCCTCGTAATGCTCCGATGCTGCGTAGCTTTTCGGATACAAATCTGTCGTTATATCTGTTTCATCATAATTACTTTCAAACAAACCTAAAGAAGGGTCTGATGGACAATTGAATATCCTGGTGTGTGATTCAGAAGTATTACTCCTTAAGACATTGCCGTTCGGTCCAGTCCAATCAAGATTCAAATAGGTATAAATACTATCTTCCCATGAGATCTTGCCGAGATGATTCTGATTTTGAAAAAACCCATCATTGTCCAAGGTAAACATGGTATTGGCAAACAACAATTGCCTCTGATTGTTCGCACAGACTGCCATCTTGCTTGTTTTACGTGCTTTTGAGAGGCTTGGCAAAAGCAAGCTTGCCAGTATTGCGATAACACTGATTACGACAAGAAGTTCGATTAAAGTGAAGCGATGAATGCCCTCTTTAGACTCCTTAATTTTCATATTTCGCATAGTCATAATTTAAGTCCTGAATAAAGTTTTTAGTTGAGTTACATTTCCATATACAGGCATTTTTTCATATTGGACGTCAATCATTATATTACATGACAATACCATTTAATTTACCTTTAGTTTGTATTTAGTCTTTGATGGCCGTAACGTCATGAAATGAAAAATAATTATCACACTAGACATACTCTACTACTCAGGGCCGCAGATCCAAATGATGAGCAGGCATGGGAAGATTTTGTGACGTATTACGATAGTTTTATTCAAATGGTTCTAAATCGTTTACTTTTTGATTTAAGAGAGAGTGATGATTTACGCCAAGATATCCTCATAAAGTTATGGAAAAACCTACAAACTTATGACCATAAAAAAGCCAAGTTTCGTACATGGTTGAGCACGGTTATTCGCAATACAGTTATTAATCACTCAGAAAAGAAAGGTCGAAAAAAGCTATTGCTAGCTCCCGAAGGCAGCCTGCTACTTGCGGCTGACTCACAGAACGAACTCGAATTACATATTCAAGCCGAGTGGGAAACTTATGCATCTTCTCTGGCATTGGAAAAAGTAAAACCATTATTTTCAGACAATGCATTTAAAGTTTTTAGTATGAGTCTTGAGAATATGTCAGTTGATGTTATTTCTGAAAAATTGGAGATTAGTACTGATAGCGTCTACAAAATGAAAACTCGTTTCATAAAACGATTACATGAAGAAATAAACTTCATTCGAAATCAAACAGAGTTTTGATCACAATGAGAAAGGGGCAAAAAGAAACACAAGATGCTGCTCAAAAAGCACTCATAAATGCTGACCCTAGACTAAGAGTTTTTTTCAAAAAAGAAAATATCCCCGATACAGAATTAATATATGATGAGTTAGAGTGCTCCTCTAAATATAAAGATTTTACTGAAATAGCTCGTGGTGGCATGAAAACCATTTACTCTGTTTACGATCAACATGCCGATCGCATCATTGCCATGGCAAAATTACACGATGTGACACCAGAAAAAATGTTTGAGCCCTTTTTAAGAGAAGCGAGATTAACAGCAAAATTAGATCACCCAAACATCATAAAAATCCATGAGATAGGCCTTAATGAATTTAGCAGGCCTTTCTTCACCATGGACTTAAAGAATGGTGAAAATCTTGGCTCTCAACTTAAAAAAAAGCAGTCTAGTTTAGCTGAATTATTAGTTATTTTCGTGAAGGTTTGTGATGCAATTTCCTATGCTCATTCAAGAGGTGTCATTCACCTAGATTTAAAGCCTGACAATATTCAAGTTGGTGAATTTGGTGAAGTCATAGTCTGCGACTGGGGGCTTGGTAAAATAATTGATGATCAAAGCTTCTCTAAGGATCCAATCAGTGATTCAGATATACTCAATAACATGACTCTGCATGGGAAGATAAAGGGAACCCCAGGCTTTATGGCACCAGAACAGACTGGTCTCACCAATTTTGATAATGGTACCTGGACTGACATATACTCATTGGGCGTTAGCCTGTATGTCATTCTTTGTGGTGATATACCTTTCCAAGGAGAAATTAAAACTCTTCTCAAAAACACTGCAAATGGGCAGTTTAAAAAACCATCAGCAATCACCCTTGTCCCACCAAGACTTGAAGCCATCTGTTTAAAAGCTATGAACAATGATCCCAAGAACCGCTACGCTAGTGTAGATGCCCTTAAAAATGACATAGAAGCTTATCAAGATGGTTACTTAACCAGTATCGAGGATGCCACTCTTTTAAAAGCCTTGACGCTACTCATCAAAAGAAATAAAAAAATAACTAGTATATTTTTAAGCGCTATATTTTTATTAATCTTATCAACTTCCATTTTTATTAAAAATATTAATATTGCTAAAAATAAGGCAGAACAAGCCACTATTGCCGCACGTGTATCAGAGCATAAAGCTCTTGATCTAGCAGACCGTTACCGTTCAGAAAAAATAAAAAGTCAGCGCAGGGGTAAAACTTCTGCACCTCAATTTATTTATAAAAGTGTTAAAGCGTGGAATCAATCTGAGATTGATTCAGCTGAGAGTAATATAAATATGGCCTTAATCCTAAATCCTAAAAATAATCAAGCGATCGAAATTAAAGCAGGACTTTTAGTCAGTCAATTTCAGTTTACTAATGCATTGAGCTTTTTACAGCAACAGGGTTTCAATGACAGTAGTTTAAAGGGTCATGGTATTATTGAAAAGTATTACAAAATAGCCCACACACACCTAAATCAGGAAGAATCACTCACTGATAATATTAAGTTGGAGATAATTCGCAATCTTTATACTGAGTACTACTCAAATCATTCTATTATTCTGGATGGTTTTTCTTATTCTTTTTTCAAAAAAAATAGCCCACTTAAACTACGATTAAAATACACTCAAAAATTCCTCGAGATATTTAACCCTAAATTGACTGCATTAAACTTTAACTATAATCCTGAGCAGACTTATCTTGATATCTCTAATAATAAGGAAATGGTCTGGGCCAAGTGCCTTAGAAACTTCCCCGCAACTCGAATCAATATATCCCATACCAAGCTATCTGATGTTTCTTCATTTACAGGCATGCCTCTGCTAGAGGTCGATGCCAGTCATTCAGCCTTAACTGAAGTAGGCTTTGAATATCTATCAAAAATTCACACTCTTGATATATCAAACACAACAGTAAACCAGCTTACAAATATCCCTAGACGTTTAACTAAGTTAAACATTCGCCATACCTCAGTGCAATACTTAAGTCCATTGAATAAACTTAACTTATTAGAAGAACTAGTAATTCATAAAGGGCAATTCTCAAAAGAAGCTCTGGAAAGTGTACCCAAGAAAGTAAAAATTATTCAGAACTAATTTTCACTATAGATTACAAAACGGGCGTTGAGTATTAGTGGGATGGTCCCCGCTGGCCATTTGAAACAGCGCAAACACTCACGGCTTTGGCTAATACACTCAACAACTATGATCAGAGATCTTCTCCAAAGAAGATTATATCATGTCAAGTCCTGATAGCACCAAAAAGTCTTTGAAGATACACCTGGAACTATTTCCGTATAGACATCCTCCCTATCTCCTTTCAGTAAGCTGAAAAACAGTCCATGATTTATACTTTTCAGAAAGGGGAACTTCACCCGCCGTTTTAGCCTCCACCATTATTTTAGCTACGTCAGAAGGTACGTGTACATGTTCGAACTTGTGCATACATGTAGAAACTTAGACTGATTGAGGACAAAAAAAAGCCAAGCTGGTGCTTGGCGATCCCAGGGGAATTTTGAATGATTGAGGAGAATAGATAAGGCCGAGCTGGTGCTTGGCGATCCCAGGGGAATTTTGAATGATTGAGGAGAGTAGATAAGGCCAAGCTGGTGCTTGGCGATCCCAGGGGGAGTTTGAATGATTGAGGAGTGGTGATAAGGCCAAGCTGGTGCTTGGCGATCCCAGGATTGAGTGACAAGTGATTTGCTTCTTGATGAGAGGATATCCTAAGTCTGTGAGTACTATACCGACCAATACCAACTCGTTATGTTATAGCGATAGATTTCGGTGTTCTTAGGGTTCATTTTCTCCACCCAGTGCTCAGAGCCTTTTGAGGAAGGATCAAATAAAACACAGCGATTAAATAAAGGTGCAATACGAACTGGCGCATCATCTTCACCGATAAAGACCAACTCACCTCCATCTGCTTCAGCCCAATCTTTATTTAAGTACAATAACATGCAAACTTCCCTTCCCGGTGAGTCATCGGCGTGTTGCTCCACAAAATCCCTAGCACCTAAACGAAAGTAATTGGTATTTATAGCTGGATCTTCCACAGTAATGTCGGTTAATTGGACATTAAAGATACAGGATAAAACTGACATAAATTCATCCCCTCGCAAAAATGACAAAAAGTCCTGAGCATTATTGCCACTAAGCTCATCGCATTGCCAAATACCTCGCTGAACAAAGCGCTCATCTTTACTGGCTTGCTGCCATTGATTATCATCTACATATAAAGCCGAGTAAGTGTGCTTTTGTGTCTGCCAATAATCCTCTTGCTGTAAAATATTCACTACTTCATTCAGCTTGTCTTCATCAAATAAGCCATCAATCACGATATGATTGGGACAAGAATTTGATAAAGACTCTCGATACCTAGATAGAGCAGGAACGTTGACGCTCTCATCATTCAAGTACATAGAAACTACCATTTATATTTTTAGATAATCCCAAAGCAAGGAGGTAACTGAATACCCTATTGTAATTGAGCCGTAATTGATGCTACAACTTTTTGAGCCAGGAATGCGGAACCCGCAGTGTTGAAGTGAACATTTTTAGGCTTTTGTAAATCGCTTAATTTTGTATTTACGGCGCTATACAAATCATTTACTGTAATATCATTTTTCTGCATGATTGCGATTGCCACAGTATTATATTTACCGGCATCAATGGGGTCACGATAGGGTTTTACTCCCGCAGGAAAAGGTGTAGTTGTCGCGAAAATAAGCTTTGCATTTGTCGCTTTTAATTTTGAAACTAATAAAGTTAAGTTTTTTGTATATTGTGCTAAGTCAGCTTGTTGAGGGTCATTGGCCTCATTTGAGTTTTCACTCGTCCCCGCCACTTTAACTCGCTTTAAATCATGAAGTCCCCAATTAAAGTGAATGACATCCCATTGCGTATCTCCTATCCAAGAATCAAGTTTTTCGACACCTAGAGTTGTGCCCTGAGCATTTCCTGGATTATGGCTAATATTTGCTTTACCCTTTAATTTTTTACGAACAGTATTGGTATAGCCAATAGAAATGGAGTCACCAATAATTAACACCATCGGCAGACTGGGATCAACTTTGGATTTTTTCGATTTTCTCTTTTTTTTATTTTCCGCAGAACCTTCTTCGGGAACATAAGCCTTATCACTTGCCGCTTTAGGATTTGGCTTAGTCGCTGGTGCTGCAAATAGATTGAGGGCATTCAAACAAATAAAAATGGCAATATATAAACGATATAAACTCATGGAAATCCCTTGTGATTTTAATTATATTTTGAAATGGCTGCAATGTATTTTAATTATACTGATCTCTATTCAATAATCTTACAATATACAACACTCATCATTAATAAATCTAAGCATAGTTTATACATGCTGAATTACTTAGATTAACATATAATGCTTTACGGATGAATTCTTATCCAACAAGAATTCACCCATGGATAAAAATTACTTAAAACTCTTCACCAAATTTTTATCTTCTTTGAGTTCTTCACTCTCTTTATGTGTAAAGGGATAAGATTTTATGATCTCCAAAAGCATTGGCTGGGGTTTCATATCATTTTCTAAAAGAGTTTCAGTCAATTTCATGATGACTGGCTCATCAAAATACTGAAGTTGACGACCCAAGGCAAAGCTGAGCATGCGCTCACTAAAAGTTCTTGCAAAAGATGCTTTGCGTTTCACTAAAATCTTGCGTAATTCATGAGGATTTGAAAAAGCCTCTCCACTGGGGAGTACTCCATTGGAATCAATAGTATTCTTACCGTTCTTTTTACGATAGTTGCCAATAGGATCAAAGTTCTCGAGTCCAAAACCAATAGGGTCAATTTTATCGTGACAGGAGCGACAGTTTGGATCATCTCTATGCTTCTCTAATTCTTGACGTAAAGTCAACTTAGCTTTGCCTACTCCTGCACCTTCTGGCAAGGGAGGTATATTGGCTGGTGGTTCAGGAAGATGTTTACCTAAAAGACGCTCTAAGACCCATAAGCCACGATCTACAGGAGAAGTCCGAAGTGGTTGTGAAGTCGCTGTTAAAACGGCCGCCATACCCAATACACCACCACGGTTTTTATCTTTTATTTGAACCCGACGAAATTCATCTCCTACTACACCTTTGACTTTATAAAACTTTGCCAAATCTTCGTTCATATAGGTGTAATCAGAGTCAAGGATATCGAGAATTGATTTATTTTCAATAAGTATTGCCGAGATGAAATTTTCTGTCTCCGCCACCATATCATCCATCAGTTCGGGTGTGAACTGTTTATATTTTTTTGCATCAGGAGTTCGACTACGCCCCAAAGAAGTAAGCGTCAGCCACTGACTCGAAAAAAGCGAGGTGAATCTTTTAGCTTTCGGATCTTGTAGCATTCTCTTAAGTTGTGACTCCATAACTTGAGGATCACTTAATTTTCCTTTTGAGGCAAGGTTCATAAGCTCATCATCGGGTAGTGACATCCATAGGAAGTACGATAAACGAGAGGCTAATTTATAGTCACCCATTTTTTGGAGTCCTTCACGTGAAGATTCGATGCGATAAAGAAACTGAGGTGAGACTAAGACCGCAATAAAAGCACCTTTTAGCCCCTCTATATAACTTTTACGAAGCTTGTATTCAGAATCATAAATCTGCAATAATTTGCTCAATTCAAGATCTTTTACTGGACGACGATAAGCACGGCTGGCCAAGTTTTTGACGATAATCTCCGCAGCTTGCCGAGGAGATACATTAGTACTGGGTTTGGCAATATTAAGCTTCGCATAATCGGGCTTGTCTGGGAGCTTCAAATATTGTGCACGATGAATCCACTCGACTCCACCAGGGCCTTTCTTGGGATTTAATACTGGAGCAGCACTGCCTGAGGTGTCTGTTGCAGCGACCACTGCGACATCTGAAATATTCTTGTCTTTGACCGATTTTTCCTTTGCTGCTTTCTTGGTTTTACTTTTATCGACTTTAGGACTTTTTCCTCTTCCACGAGTGGGCATCGTACTCGCCAATAAACTACCTTCAGGATATTTATATAAAGGTCCCTCGATTTTTAGTTCAGAAATTCGCATCGCCACACTGCCTAGTGTTGGCTTTGGATACATTTGTTTCGGTTGGTAAATATCTCCTGTAGGTGATGCCTTCGCCAGTTCTTGCGGAACTTTAGAAGGGATCGCATTAAAACTGATCTGACGATTGCCTTCTTCCAAATAGAGTAAAATTTTGTAGTCACCAGAGAATTCATTTCGTGATTTTAACCATGTTGAACCTATTAGCTGATTATCGACTAAAACTTTTATGGCAACCATTGTCGTATTATTTGGTCGATAACCATGGGCGTCTATTGAGAGTTCATAAACTCCAGAAGTTTCAATCGTTTGATAGTAATATAATGTATCTTGATCACGATAGATAAAATAACCTAGATCATCGGACTTGGTACTTTCATCTGTATTAAAAAGCGTATTCGCTTTCTTACTCATGCTCAAAGGTTTTACTTTTTTTGAGGGAAAATACTTATTCACTAAATCTTCCGCAGCAACAAAATATTTATCCATTTGAGTAGCGGATAAAAACAGCCCATCGCGGTCATTATTAAATCCGCTTTCGCCGATTGCATCTTCATTGAATTTTTTTGAAGCATCATAATCCCACGCAAAGAGGTCTTGAATTGTGTAACGATACTCTTCTTTGGTCAGTCGTGGGATATTTACGTTGCCTGCATTTTTATACTTATTCCAATCAATATTCTTTAGTTGATAATCAAGCCAGTCAACTAATATCTGACGTTCTGCCTCGGTAGGAAAAGGTTTTTTTGTCGGCATTTCACCGGTGTGAACCTGTTCAATGGCTTTCTTCCAAATTTCAATATTCTGGGCAATTTGTGGATCATCTTCAAAGAGTTCGAAATCAATCCCACCTTTCTCATCCAAACTATCATGACATTTATAACAGTAATTATCTAATATAGGGACGATATCTTTTTGGTAAGTTAGATGACTCATATCCTTCGCTTGAAGCATAGAAGTGAGTCCGAACGTTAATAAAATATATTTATTCATACTTAAACTCCTTAGGCTAAAATATCGACTTTGCCAGTGCTATCGGCAAAACCTTTATTTTTAATTCCGTAGGCCTCAAGAACTGAACTCAATAGATTCGCATAAGGGGTTTTTGCTTTATCGGCTATACGCCCCTGAGTTTTCACTGCACCACCAGCACGACCTGCTAAAATGAGGGGCAAATCAGTTTTAATATGGCCATTGCCATCTTTCATACCCGCGCCAAAAAGAACTAAGGAATTATCTAAAAGGGTTTTATCTCCTTCTTTTACATTTTTCATTTTCGCTAGAACACGAGCTACTTTCTCAGCATGCCATTGCGATACTCGGGTATATTGATCGTAATTGCTCTCTTTATTTTTGTGATGGCTCATAGTATGATGATCAAGTGAAACACCATCTAGAAAAGTAAAGGATTTGCGACTAAAACCATGCCCCATCATAATGGTTCCAACATGGGTAGTTTCAGTCATAAAACCCAATACCATCAAGTCACAAAGTAAATCCATGTGCTCGTTACGATCACGTGGAATATCACTTCCCGGTCTTAGCATCGTCGTTTTACTTGATTTATTAGCTGGATTCATAAGGTTTTCAATTCGACGTTCAACTTCGCGAACTCCGCTAATGTATTCATCAAACTTCACACGATCCGCAGAACTAATGTTTTTACGTAAATCCTTCGCTTGCCCAAATACCGCATCAATAATACTCTTACGACGATTCATCAAATGACGCATTTCTGGCGTATCATAGGACTTGAACATGGAATCAAAAATGTTTTGCGGGTTGAGTTCAGGTGTAATCATTGTACTTACAGAACTCCACGAAACTGTACTGGCCATCACCTTACCACCGCGGGGCGGCTCCGTGCCGACCACCAAAGAAGGTAAGCGTGTATCTTGACCAATTTTTTGAGCGATCATTTGGTCAATCGAAGGCGTCTTTGCTTTATCTCTTGATACACCTGAAAGAAAGGAGTTGGTCATTTCGACATGGCCTTTACCACTTGAATCGAGACCAGAGATAATATTTATATCATCATCAAATGATTCGAAAGGTTTTAAAATAGGCGAATAAGCTAAGCCTTTACCAAGACCTGTCATATCCCAGTTGGGGGGATAAACGCCATTGGGCATAAACATGGAAAGAAAACGTTTGGGAGATTCTGAACTCACGGCTTCATCACCCATAACTTCTAAAGCGGGCAATGCCATACAGGCACCTAAACCTTTTAAAAATGTTCTACGGGGTATTTTCCAGTTCTTGCTCATATTTAGGCCTCTTGATTTTTAAATTCTTTATTAGTGGTACCGTACAAATAAATGAATCTTGAAGCTGCTTAATATTTTTTTGTATATTTTAATTTTTATACAGTTCTGTTTAATGTGTTTGATTTCTATATGCCTTGACTATAATAGAATATCTTTTAGTGTTATGAACTGACACTCTATATCAAAGGCTTAATAACATGTCTACGTCAAACGATCCATGGAAAACTCGCATCACCTTGCTTGAACGGATTAAACAAGCCAACAACCAAGACGCTTGGGAAGACTTTTGCACCTATTACCAGCAATATCTTTACAATATCTTACGACGAATGAATATGGACACCAGTGAAGCTGAAGATATTTCACAACTCGTACTGCTCAAAATGTGGAACAAACTGCCTTCCTTTGAGCTAGATAAAGATCGTGGTAAATTCAGATCTTGGCTCGCAACTGTTGTGAGGAATCAGGCTGCTGATTACATCAAAAAAAAGCACCGTGAAATCCCCCGCTTACAAAGTCCTTCTGAAGATGCTGCAGGGCTTTCCTTAAATTCTGATTTATCGCAAATCATTACCGAAGAATGGGAAAGTTACTTACTCAAAAAAGCATGGAATAACATCACTAATGAATTTGATCAAGTGACGCTGAAAGGTTTTGAAATGCTTTCTAAAGGTATGAATGTCGAGCTCATTGCTGAAGAACTTAAGGTTAAAACTTCAACTGTCTATGCTCATAAAAAACGAGTTAAAGATAGATTAAAAGTCGAAATACGGCGTTTGAAAAATGAACTCCTCTAAAGAACCTTCTCTCGAAGACAACTTTACCCAAAGCATTGATTTCCTAAAAGAATCATTGATGGAAGTTCATGAAGAAGAATCTCAGGAGGGTAAAACCTATACAAATATACTGACTCTTCTTCCACAATCTTTCAAAAACTACCGCGACATCAATCTTTTTGATGAGGGAGGAATGAAAGTCATTGAGAAAGCTTGGGATCCTTCGGGGAATCGCGAAGTAGCTATTGCTTCTATGAAAACTGATAGTGAGGACCTGAAACAAAAAATACTATTTATCAACGAAGCTTGGACGACGGGACGCATGGAGCACCCCAATATTGTCCCAGTCTATGAAGTCGCTATTAATGATCAACAAGCCCCCTACTTCTCGATGAAGATGCTTCGTGGTATGAACCTGCAAGATTGGTTAAAAAAACAATCTGAAAGTGCTCAAAAACAATCTATCCCATCCCTACTTGAAATCTTTAAAAAAATTATCGATGCAGTCGCCTATGCTCACTCCAAAGGAGTCGTTCATTTAGACTTGAAGCCCGCCAACATTCACGTTGGTGAGTTCGGGGAAATTTTGCTTATTGACTGGGGTTTAGCGCGTGTTTTCAACGCCAGCTTACTCAGCGAACAACAACTTAAGCTCCACGAGGCCATTGAACCCTATCTCCAAAGTCATTCCCGTGGTACACCCGACTATATGGCCCCTGAAAGTAGAGATGGAACATCGCCATCACCTCAAGCCGATATTTATTCACTTGGTATAATTTTGCGTTGCTTACTGACAAGCGCAATGCCACAAAGTGAAGCCTTTGACAACCTTAAAAAAGTACCCAAATCGATTCAATCAATTATCGGAAAAAGTAGTGCTACAAATCTTGAAGTTCGTTATAAGACCGTGGAAAGTTTAAATAACGATATCAACTCTTATTTGGATGGCTTTGCCAACTCTGCAGAAAGCCCTAGTACCATAACACACCTGCAGTTCTTTATTAAACGTCATAAACAGCTATGTCTTTTTGGCTTAATAGCCTCTTTCATAATACTCACACTCACACTCTATTCCTTTAGTGAAATCAAAGGAAGTGAAGCTATTGCCCTTGAAGAAACTGAGCGAACTAAACAAGCACTCGCAGATTTACAGCTAGAAACCTTAGAAAAAGATAAGCTCATTAAAAAGCTCGAGCCAGGAATTCTGATTGAGCAAAGGCGCTATGTCAACGATTTAGACTTCTCGGAAGCTCTACGCAGTATGGAATTCCTCATGAGAATGGATTCAAAGGACCCGGAAATCCTCTTTCGTTACGCACGCTTAAAATTTGCTACGCTTGAATTTGAAAAAGCTCAAGAGGTTTTCATTGAAGTTCAAAAACAAGACCCTAACTATCCGGATATAGCTCATTTTTTAGAAGCTAGCGATCATTTTTTAAAGCTGAGTCAACAAAGAGAATTAAATGATGATGATTACTTAAATCTCGCTTCCAATGTCAAACAAGGTACCGTCGCGCTTGCTCTTTTTGAAAAAGTTTATTCCACAAAAAATATTCATGAGCAAATTGAATTTTTTAAAAAGTTTATGGCCTCAAAATTTTCAAAGCAAGTTTATAGCATTCAAATTTTAGATAATCAAAATCTCGAAATTAAATTAAAAACTGCCAGTAAGTCCCTGAATATCCTCTGTGGCTTACCAGTAGAAAATTTGTATTTAGGACCTAATTCACAAGTCCAGAGTTCTCTTAATCATTTGACTAAACTTAAAAAATTAAGTATTTACAATGGGAAAGTGAATACTTTAAAAACTACTAGAAACTTGATTGAATTAATTATTGAACAATCAGAAACTTCCCCCAGTTTGTCTATTTCCCCACAAGATCATCCCCTTCTGAAAACCTTTAGTTTACGTGGGAGCAACTTAAATAAATGGCCTATTTTTCAAAATTTCCCTCACTTGGAAAGCCTTGATTTGAGAGAGACGAATTTCGAAAAATTTTCTTCCCTCTTGCATTCCAATAGTCTTAAAACAATCTATCTAACGGGCCCTATTCCCGAAGATCATTTAAAGCGACTCAACAAAAGAAAAGATATCGAAATCATTATTGAGTAAAGTAATTTGAAGCATTCCTCTCTATAATCACGGCTTATAAAAATACTACACATAATGGTGACTAACTCATTACCTTAGTTTATTTCTTGATCACTTATAGACATCCCCATTTTTAGCCTTAAGATGATGCTTGCGAGTCCTATACTTCTTCTCCGAGTTGGAGAAGTCATTGAGCCGACTGTGTAGGACTCGCAACTTCTCCCAAATCCTTAGACTAAAAAACTCTCATTTTTTCTTTTTCTTCTTAGGAGTCGGTGCAGGAAGATTGGCGATACTTTTAGCGGTCCATTCGACTACTGTATTATTTCCAGATAGGTAGTTATTCTTAACTAAGAAGGCATCCGCTTTCACAAGTACATCTTCAAATATTTTTCTACCGCCCTTTTGAATGTGAAAGAAGCCATGACCTGAGCCTTCATAAACATGAGTTTCACACTGATTTCCCGCTTCTACCATTTTTTTCTGAAAGGTGTTGATAACCTCAACTGAAGTAAGCTTATCATTATCCCCGAAGAATGTTATCGTTGGCGGAAGGCCAGATACAATATTATGGAAAGGTGAAATCTCTTTCCAGTACTCTGTTACGCGGTCATGACCATAGCCATCAGGACCATTGTCGTATACAGGATTTAATAGCATCAAGGCATTTGGCTTACAGGATACTGAACTTTCAGGCTTGGCATCAATTTTTGGACACATGGCGCAAGCTGCTGCAACATGGCCGCCTGCCGATCCTCCACCAACAATGATTTTATCCGGATCAATTCCTAATTCTTTTGCATGAGTACGCACATAGCGAATCGCTTCTTTGCCATCCTCTACACAATTTCTGGGAATTGCTTTATGACTAGCTTTCGTGCGGTATTGAGCCGAAATTGCCACTAAGCCTCTTGAAGCAAAATATTTACCGAAGCCATAAAATTGATCGGTATTACCCCCACTCCAGCCACCACCAAAGAAGAAAATAACACAGCCTTTATCTGCACGTTCTGAATTATCTGACGGCAGGAACATATCCAACTTCAAAGGCTTTCCTTCAGTTGGTTTGGAGAATATTACTGTCTTATCTGGTGTATATCCCAAGGTCCAGGAATATTTCTCCACCTTAGTCTTTTTCTTGGGTGCGGCAAATAATTCATTTGTTGCTAGAGTGTGACTAAAAACAAAAATCATCGCGATCAATGCAGTTGTGAGAGGTTTTTTCATTAGAGTTCCTGGTTTGGTTAACTATTTAATTTTTCAGCTTCTAGGGGCGACGCCTGAGCACACATCTTTTTCCCATTGACGATAAAGTTTAAGCATGTGCTCAACTTGTTTTACATTGGATTTACTGAGATCATTTTTTTCTGCTTTATCTTTCTCTAGGTCAAATAACTCTAGCTTCCCCTTGTGGCTCATTAGTTTCCAATGAGCTTCTCGCACAGCAAAATCTTTTCCCTTTTTCCAAAACAAGTTACGTTGAGCTAAGGCTTTATTTTTAAGCAGCAGTGAACTCAAATCTACACCATCTAAGTTCTTTATATCTTGCTCTCCTGCAAGAGTCATCAAAGTCGGCATAAAATCCATCGTCATCACTGGATCTGTGATTGTTTGATTCGCTTCTATTTTACCGGGCCAGAGGAATAGTGCCGGCACGCGGTGACCGCCTTCATAGAAAGTATTCTTTGTACCACGAAAAGGAGCGTTCGACGATCCGTATTTGCCAGTACCGCCATTGTCTGAGCAAAAAATGATTAAAGTCTTTGTATCGAGCTTCAAGTCTTTTACCTTCTTCAATATTCGACCAATCTCGGCATCCATTGATGCCATCATATCTTTATAAGCACGTTCTTTATCGTCTACTGCGCCATAGATTGGTTCGGGATTGCCAGGCGTACGGTAAGCGCCATCATTAGGCCCTTGATACGGATAGTGAGGTCCACCATGAGCTAAATACAAAAAGAAAGGCTTCTCTTGATTCTGCTCTATAAAATCAATACCATAATCTGTAATAATTTCCGTTAAATAACCTGGCGTCTTTACTTTTTTATCCCGTATCCACCAATCCTCATGCCCTACTTGGTCGATATGACTAAAGTAATCAATATTGCCACTCACAAAACCTTTAAAATGATCAAAGCCCTGATGAACGGGATTAAATTTGGGATCATAGCCCAAATGCCATTTACCAAACATCGCGGTACTATAGCCACGAGCTTTCAAGGCCTCTGCCATCGTCAACTCTTTTAAATCGAGTCCTGTATGGCGATGTCCCACCGCTGTGACGACGCCCTCAATTCCCGAACGATTCTGATATCTACCGGTCATTAAAGCTGCTCGAGTAGGTGAACAAACCGCGCCATTGGAATGAAAGTCAGTGAGTAAGGCACCGTCTTTTGCCATCTTATCTAAATGAGGGGTTTTGAAATCTTTATGGCCGGTACAAGACAATTCACCATAGCCCATATCATCGGCCATGATTAGGATGATATTTGGTTTTTCTTTCGCGCTTAGAGCAAAAGAGCAGCACAAAAGAAGTAGATATTTAAACATTGTTCACCCTTGGTTTTTATGCACATAATATTTGTACGTTTATCTAACATTAAGATAAATCCCTAGTCGCCTGGTCAAGGAATGGCAATTCCTTGCTGGGGGAGGTCGAGGGGGACAGCGTCCATCTCGTGTGCGGAGCACAATGACCTTTCATCTGTTTAATCGTAATATTTTTTATTCGCATGATTCACTAATAGCAGTTCTCCTAAAAGTTCTTAATCTAAAACGCGTATGACTCCAGAACTTCGGTAGCGTACCGTGCCCGCTTTATTTTCGATTTTTTTATGGGATTCTGATTTTAAAAACTGCCCGAGTGGAATCGTGATTTTGTCTTTGTATTCCTCTATGGGTAAAACTTTTACATCGTACTCAAGTCGATAGTTCGCTGCTTCATAAGTATCAAAACGAAAATCATATTGTGTTTTATGCTTGAGACTAAAGAAGACATAATCTGCTCCTGCACTACGATCAAAAATCGCCATTCCCGAGGAGGACACATGATCATCACGCACTAGCTCCACACCATTCTTTAAGAGACGTACTCCACTGACTTCCGCCATTGCATAACCGCGACGATGAAAAATCTCAAAACTCGGGTGATTATTTTTTACAAATTCGCTTACGTCAAGGCTCAAACTTCGGGTCTCGTGAAAAGCCACTTCACTTGAATCCCAAGCACCGATGATTTTGCCTTTAAATTGCTCACGTATTGATTGCCACTTCTTTTTCAAAAGCGGAAACTGAAGTAGCTTTTGCTCGAGTTCAGCACTCAATTCTTGACGTATTTGGGCTAAAATCTTATCATCCTCATGAGCATAAAGAGGAGATAGTTCTTCAGGGTCATTATCAATATCAATTAAGTAGTCATCTGGGTAGTACTTATAATTTTTATTGCGCACATAAAGTGAGGCATTATCAATTCTCATACTTACGGATGGATAAAAAGCTAATTGATAATCTTTACTTGTGGGCTTGCCTTTAAGATCTCCTAAAAAACTAAATCCGTGATTATCGTATTGTTTTGGAACCGTAATATTTGCGCTCTCCGCAAGTGTTGGCAAAATATCCGTAAAATCCACCAGTCGATCACAGACCTTGGCTTCTTTGTTGCCCATACGTGCGATAAGCGGAACCCAATTACCCGCACGCTTATTGCCCATACTCTTACCACCATACACCTGACTACCATCCTTCAGTGTATTCATAAGCCCTGGGTAAGTTCCGTTATCGGCAGTGAAGATAATGAGTGTATTATCGTAAATTCCTTGCTGCTTTAAATGATCAATTACTTTGCCCACCAATTTATCGGTATAAGCAACCATATCGCGGAAATTACTATCCCAATCACGACTCTGAAGATCGCGACTATCTGGAGTAGGGACAAAAGGGAAATGAGCGAGTACCATAGGATAATACGCCAAGAATGGTTTCTTCTTGTCAGCTGAAATAAATTCTAATAGTTTTTGATTAAGAATATCAGGACCAAAATCCTTCGATCCATATTCTTTGATCTCATCATTGGTCGTGAGTGTCGGCTTCCAAAAGCGGCTCTTTCCAAGTGATTTATCCTCCAAGTAATTATGAAGACAATGCTCATCAAAGCCAAATTCTGCGACAGAGCCTTTATCCGAACTCAATTGCCACTTGCCAAAAATGCCTGTGCGATAGCCTTGTGTTTTAAGTAATTGCGCAAAAGTTTTACTGCCTTTATCTAAGCGTCCAAATTTTGTGTAGTTCGCAAAAGTATGACGTCCGGTCATGATTTTTACGCGTGAAGGTGTGCAAATAGGCGTCGATTCACAATTAGTAAATAAGACGGATTCTTCTGCTAACTTTTGAATTTGTGGCGTTAAATTCTCTTTTGATCCATAATTATTGTAAAATTCTCGTCCGGTATCATCTACCATAATAAGTAGGATATTTGGCGCTTGCTTTGCGGAGAGCGCAAAGCTCGCCCACAAAACGAAGAAACAAAAGCTTTGTACTTTCATTTATTTGATTCCGTCTACTTTTACATTCTGATTTTCTTGACGTGCTAGCTTAGCTGAAAGTTCAGCAAAACCTTCGGGAAGAAAAGGCGTTTCACCTGTATTCTTTTGGGCTTTACCTGGAGTACTACGGCCATCTTGAATATATTTCTGCATCAAAGCCGTCAAGCGATCGACTATATGTGGATAAGAACTGAAAATATTATTCGTTTCAGCTGGATCAGATTTTAAATTATAGAGCTGTATCACGGGCAAGCCCTGAGATTTTGCCATTTCTGGAGTCAGGTCACTCTTCGGCCAACCACCAGAACCTGCACAAAAAATCAACTTCCAGTCACCCTGGCGAATAGCAAATGAGCCATTGATTGAATGATGTACGGTCGCAGGTCTTTTAAAATCCCAAGGCTTCTGCATAAGCAAGGCTAAGGTAGAATAGGAATCTTCACCCGCATTAATCGGCAAAGTACTTCCCACTACATCTGCTAATGTTGCCAACATATCTGTCGTACAAATAGTTTGATCACAAATAGAACCCGCTTTGACTCCGCCGTTTGGCCAGCTCACAATATAAGGAACGCGATGACCACCCTCAAATATATCTGCTTTACGACCACGAAAACCGTTACTCGAAAAATGTCCCGCGTTATTAATTGTCGTCATATCAGCACGTGGTGAAATGCCATTATCAGCGGTGAATACCAAGAGCGTATTATCGTAGATGCCCGTGCTTTTCAGTGTCTTAATCAATTCACCTACATGAGCATCAATTTGTAAGATAAAATCGCCATAGGCATTGATACCGCTCATCCCTTGAAACTTCTTAATGGGTAATATCGGTGTATGTGGTGATGGCAAAGGTAGGTAGAGGAAAAAGGGCTTTTCAGCCTGAGCATTTTTCTTGATAAACTGATTCGCGCGACGGAAAAAATTGGGCGTCACATCTTCGATATCAAAATCACCCGCCATGGGTCCAGCGCGCCAAAGACGTTCGCCCTCTTCTCCCTTGCGCTCAGTTATTTCTAAATTTGTTACTTTGCCATTCTCAACATAGAGATAGGGGGGGATATCGAGTGAACTAGGAATCGCATAATAGTATTCAAAGCCGTGTACATCAGGACCATTTTTCACACCTTTGGCATAATCAATTTTAGTTCCCGGAGTGTAACCCCAATAAAGCGGATCAATCTTAACGCTATCCGGATGAAAACTAAAGTCCCAACCAAGATGCCATTTGCCGATCATTCCGGTATGGTAGCCATTTTCTTTCAGCATAGAGGCTAAAGTCATGCGACCAGGTTTAATCAGCGAAGGTGATGTCCCTCCAATCACACTACGCTTCAAATGTGTTCTCCAGGCATAGCGCCCCGTGAGCACACCATAGCGAGTCGGCGTACATACTGCAGAGTTGGTGTGAGCATCTGTAAACATCATGCCGTTTGCCGCCAACGAATCTATATGGGGAGTATGTATTTTCGATGATGAATTAAAACAGCTGACATCGCCTTGCCCCATATCATCCATTAGCACATAAATAATATTAGGTTTTGGTGCTGCGCTAAGGTTTAAAGTCATTAAACCTGCTACTGCCATTATGATTTTATTGAAGCTCATTAATTTTTATCCTTGTTTTCAATACAAATTATTTCTTTCATCGTATGAGTGTATAGCCTTCCTTTCGAGTAAGCAAAAGTACTTAAGGTCCAAGTCTTGTTGGCTTCTCCTAAATCATTAACTGCCACTAAGGCTTCCCCATTTTTAAAAGGCTTAGTCGTATCAATCACGTAAACCGTGCCAGTAACGACTGGAATAATCAAATGCTTGCCCACAAGGATAGGGCTTGCTGAGCACATGTGACCAAAACCCGCTGAGTTATGGCCTTTAGCACCAACTTCTAAACCTTTTTGATTGACTGGAATATTTTTTACTTTTTTTATGCTCGCAATATATTTATCTTCTTGAGCACTTTTGGGGCTCGCGATGAGTTGTGCGGGAAGTGCCAAGTATTCGACTGAGCCGGTTTTGATATTTACTTTTCCTAAATAAGGAGCTCCAAAAGACAAGAAATAATAATCATTGCCTACCAAAATCTCGGTATTGTAAGTAATGTTCCTCTTACCTTTGTTGGCTTTAATCGTTTCTTGTTTTCCCTCTTGCTCCTTGCGGTGAACCATAACGTCATTGATGAAGTCGACTTTTCTTATCAATTCACCAGAATCAGTACTTAATACCTGGCACTCATTTCCGACTAATACCGGAATGAAATCTTGATTCCAATGCACATTCGACATGGTGAAAAGACCATTGATTTTTTTTGACCAAATCTCTTGTCCTTCTTTGCCTTTCGCTAAGCTCATCAAAGTAATGCCTGTTGGTTTTTCAACTGGAGCATGAGGACCTCCGCGTTGTTGAACCACCGCTTGGGTGCCATCTTTTAGCGTATTGAGCACCGGGTTACAATGGACAACTGTGCCGGTTTTTTCACGCCACAAAACTTTTCCAGTATTCTTATCTATACCATGAATATAAGTCCAAAATCCTTTGTCTTTAGCCGCTTCGGCTTTCCCTTTATTATCTTTTTTGTCAATACTTGTGAACTCTTCCTTTTTATCAGCCATTTCAACATAGAGGATTGTATCCCCCACAAAAAAAGGTTCCGCTTGACGATTCTTGTGCATATAACGCGGCACAAAGTCTCGCACCCATTGCTCATTGCCTTCCATGTCGTAACAGGCCATCCGTCCACAGCGATTAAAAAACCAAACTTTTTCTCCATCACATAAGGGAGCAAAAACAGTCGCATCGGAAAAACCATTGGCAATATCAATGATTACTGAACCAGGGAGATCTTTTGTCCACAGGACTTCTCCCGTTTCAGCATCCATACAGTACGCAATAATATCTCTGACCGAACTTTTCTCTTTAATATTATCTATCGGCTTATGGATAGTCGTGAAGACTTTATTTCCCCAGATTGTGACCGCTGCTTGCCCCGCTTCAGGCATAGGTGTGCGCCATTTAATATTTTCATTGCGTACCGCACTCCATTTCAAGGGTGCTTCGCCTTGCACTTGGTAATTAGCATTGGGACCAGAAGCTTGTGGCCAATGCTGTCCAAAAGAACTCAAACTTAAACTCGCTAAAATAATCAATTTACTGAAGTTCATATAGCTATCCATTAATTTTTTGTACTCTACATCACTGGTGGTACTTAATAAAATAAGAAATCTTGAAGCTACTGATGTTTTTTGTGTATTAAAAATATTATAAGAACCCTCTCCAAAATCCCTCAAAGTATGTAACGATTCGAGCGTACACTAATTCTCATTTATATTCACTATACTTACAGTTTTATATAAGTAGCTAATACGAACACTTCGCCAATACATGACTTCTACTTGATAAATAATACTCCGTCATCCTTCAACTATTCCTTTTTATCCGTCCCCGATGGCAGCCGGGCCCGTGTGGCAACACCTGCCTAATGAGTGGGAACTTAAGCACATGCCGAAGGTATGTAGTAGGGTAGCCACCGGATTTATCCGGTGGGTATTGTTAAAAAAATGATATTCATGCCGAAGGTATGAAGGAAACGCTCTGCAGCGTACCTTCGGCACGCACGACGCTGTTATTCAAACACCACGGACTTACGTCCATGGCTACATTCCTAAGCTCTTCGAGCTCAAACATCTCTTAAGTTCCCACTCATTAAACACCTCTCCGCCGGAGTGAGGCGGATTAATCCCCCTTTTTTTTGTTTAAAGCCTTGGGACACCGTCCCCTTCCCTGCAAGCTGTGCCCACCTTGAGAGGCGAGTAAAAAATTACTCATCCCCCTTCAGCTCTTCCTTTTATCCGTCCACGGTGGCAGCCGGGCCCGTGTGGCAACACCTCCCCGCCGGAGTGAGGTGGATCCCCCCAAACAAAATAGTATTTTTTATCAAAATATTATTCATAAGCTGTGGAAAC
Organism: Lentisphaera profundi; assembly: GCF_028728065.1. Lineage (GTDB taxonomy): Bacteria > Verrucomicrobiota > Lentisphaeria > Lentisphaerales > Lentisphaeraceae > Lentisphaera > Lentisphaera profundi. The sequence continues at coordinate 1,777,655 of NZ_CP117812.1, forward strand.
CGATCCTCTACTCGGCCTAGATCAGTTTATCATCACCCTTTCCATAGTGAGTCATTTTTCTATTTTTCTATTGAATCAACAGCTTTTCGAACTTATTCTCCAAGAATTTCCATTCAGAAAATAAACTTTCCGTATTATTATTTTTCAAAAAAATTACTACTGAAGCTATTAACCCCCCACCATGAAATTGTATTTACTTGCATGTTTATTTGAGAAATTTGTAACAATGGGGGCTTTTGTCTTGTTATTATATGTATAGATAATTTATATACGGAGAATAATATGAGTAAATTTCAAAAACGATTCCTCACACTTAAAAAAATATATTTAAAGAGCTCAAGCCTACTTGTCGGTACTAAAGCCTAAATAACAAAATTTTACCATGAGTCTAAAATAAGGAATTCGACGCTACCTTCGTAGGGTTTCTTTATATAATTCATACAGACACGAAAATACCGTGCTCTGTACAAACAGATGCTATCGCTCTAACACTGCACCATAATTGTCCGTTTAAAAAACGTGATTAGAGCTTTTTTTATTGTGGGCAAACATCTATTTACTCAATTCCAAGTTTTGTATCAATATTTATTACACACTGTCGATTCTTATAGTCATGTCATTTCAAATGACTCTAAGCTTTCTATTAATTGGGCACAAATAGTGAATAAATCGTGTGGTTATATACACATATACTCAATATTAAATGAAATAATAAAAACATAAACCATTGAAAACAATATATATATATACAAAACAATGACTTAGGATCACATTCTTCTTTACTTCTCCTTAATATAAAATAAGGAGTTTAAAATGAAAGCAAAATTCACACTGATCGAGTTGATCGTCGTTGTTGCGATTATAGGCATAGTAGCCAGTTTAATATTACCTACACTAGGCAAAGCTAGGAACAAAGCTCACCAAGCCAATTGTAAGAGTAAACTAAAGCAAGCCACTATGGCCAATTTCATGTATGCAGATGATAATAATTCCAGGATTTTTGAAAGCACAAATGGCCAAACAAAGTGGAATAAAAGTTTGTTTGAATCTGCTTATTTAAGTGGAGCCAATAAAAGTGATAAGCATCCATTTCACTGCCCTAAAGGCGTTGCTTTCAATTGGAACTATGAAACTAATTATGCGATGAACTACAAACTAAGCTTTAAAAGTTCCACATATTCACCCATACCTCTTGAAAGTACAAATGGATCTTCCACTCTTATGCTCATTGATGCTTACAATAAATCAAATATTCTATGGCGAAATCATATCAAAGGTTCTACAGGTATAAACAAAGTCATCAATGCCAGTTCTGAGATGAAAATGGCGAGGCATGACAATAAGTTGAACCTCACATATCTCGATGGTCATCTGGAATCTATTTCTGATACCGGAATTCTACTGATTGGTAACACACTAAAAACCACTGATGAATTTTGGACTCCCTAAAACCCACCTTAGCTAATACACTCAACTTTAAATAAAAAGTAGATATTATTTATTAGTCTGATTTGTAAGTGGGTGCTTTTTCTTTTATTGTCTTACTAGAAGATTTTTAAAAGACAAATTTGGTGAGCACATGAAAGTCATCCTCGCAGAAAAACCCTCGGTCGCACGGGATATTGCTCGAGTACTCGGTGCTCGCAGTAAAAAAGATGGCTATATAGAGGGCAATGGCTATTTAGTTACATGGGCCTTTGGTCATCTTGTTCAGCTGCAAAACCCCGACGCTTATGATGCCTCACTCAAAAAGTGGACTTTAGCTCCCCTGCCCTTTATTCCTGGTTCTTTTAAACTGGAAATATCTTCCATGAAAGGAGTCAAAAAGCAATTCAACACGATTAAAAAACTCTTTTCTAGTGCCACTGAAATCATCTGTGCCACTGATGCGGGACGCGAAGGTGAATTAATCTTTCGCTACATTGCTCAGCTCTGTCATGTCAAAAACAAGCCCTCAAAACGCCTATGGATCAATAGCCTTACAGATAGTGCCATCCAGCAAGGTTTTGCCAACTTAAAACCCTTGAAGCAATTTGATGCTTTAGCTGATGCCGCACGTTGCCGCTCTGAAGCGGACTGGATCATTGGTCTCAATGCCACTCGAGCCTACACAGTGAAACACAGTCATGGTCGAGGCGTGCTTAGTGTGGGACGTGTACAAACGCCCGTCTTGGCGATGATAGTCAATCGCGACCAGGCAATACGCCAATTCAAAGCTGAGAACTACTGGGAACTTTGGACTCTTTATCGCCAAGTTAAATTTAAGCATCAACGAGATCGTTTTAGTAAAAATGAAGAAGCTCAAGAAATATTTAATCGGGTCATTAATCAGCCCCTACAAATCACCGATCTAAGTGAGAAAAAAACGACTCAAAGAGCCCCACAACTTTTTGATTTAACGGAACTCCAGCGAGTGATGAATCGCAAAGCTGGCTTACCAGCAGTAAAAACTCTCGCTATTGCGCAAAAACTCTACGAGAGCAAGCTCATCTCCTACCCCAGAACTGATAGTCGCTACCTAAGTGATGATATCTACCCCACCTGTGGTAAGATCCTTGAGAAACTCAGCGCTAATAAAACCAAAGAGATTGCGCTACTCGACCTAAATAATTTAGCTAAGCAACGCAATTATTTCAATAGTTCTAAAGTCAGTGATCACCACGCAATCATCCCCACTGGGCATAGTACTGCGTCTTTGGATAGCAATGAACTTCGTGTATACGATGAAATTGTCACTCGTTTTATTGCCATTTTTTATCCTCCCTGTGAAAAAGCACATACGACTGTAAGTGCCATGGTGGCCGAAGAGACTTTCAAAGCCAAGGGTACTACCATCCTAACAGAAGGCTGGCTCGCTCTTTATGGTGGTGGAAAAAAACAAGATAATGACGAGCAAATTCTTCCTGTTTTTCAAGTGGGTGAATCAGGCCCCCATCAAGCTGAAATCAAACAATGCCAAACTAAGCCTCCCAAGCATTTCAACGAATCATCTTTACTCAGTGCGATGGAGACCGCCGGCAAAGAAATAGATGACGAAGAACTCAAAGAAGCCATGAAGGATCGAGGTCTAGGCACTGCTGCCACCCGCGCTAATATTATCGAAACTTTAGTGAAACGCGATTACATAAGCAAATCAAAACGTCAGCTTCTAGCCACCGACAAAGGTGAAGACCTGATTCGTTTACTCTCGGCCCAAAAGACTCTTACTTCGCCTGATCTCACTGGTGATTGGGAAAATAAACTCAAGTTAATGGAAAAAGGCCAACTGAGTGCCAAAGACTTTATGCAAGAAGTCAGTTCCTACGCCGAACAAATTATCGGCACCCTCAATTCCAAAGAAATGGATAAAAGCATGGGCTTCGGCCCCTGTCCTTTATGCAGTAGTCCCGTGATTAAAGGAAAGACTGGCTATGGGTGCTCCGCTTGGAAAACGGGTTGTCAATTTCGTTTTCACGCCGAACAATTTGGTTCGAAAATTAAAGATGATGATGTTCCTGTATTACTCAGTGCTGGGCGTCTCAATCGCCCGCGAAAACTTACTGACGCCACAGGAAATGAGCTCAGTGCCTACATCACTCTGGATAAGCAAGGACAAATGGGTCTACTGAGGCGTGAAGAAAAAATTAATGCCGATGCGATTGGCTCTTGTCCTCTATGCCGGGGCAATGTCATGGATAAACACAAAGGCTATAGTTGCGATAGCTGCGACTTTGTTATCTGGAAGAAAATTGCCGGGCGAAATACTTCCCTAGCGCTCGCACAAGTTCTAATCAATAAGGGCCGCAGCCAAGAACTCAAAGGTTTTAGATCAAAAGCAGGCAAACGCTTCAGCGCCGCACTCGTCCTAAAAGACGGAAAAGTTGAATTCAATTTCAAATCTTAATTCCTAGATCAATAAGATTTCTCCCCTCACTACAGGGCATATTCAGAATTTATTTTGATTTTGAGTCTGGATTTTTTAAACCACTTATATAATTCGCTAAATCTTTAAAATCTTTTGATTGGAGTCCATAATCATTGAGAACTTTTACCATGAGATGACCAGTGACATCTTTCGTCTTCGCGCCTACTCGCTGACCTCTAGAGAACTTATTAAGTTCTATCTCTATATAAGCCGGCGATAAAATGTTGAGCTTAGGAGCTTTCATAGATTCATTTCCCTCTCCATAGAGTCCGTGGCATGAAATGCAGTTCGCTTTCTTTTGATAGAGCTCTTTTCCTCGTAAGGCCGATGCACTCGTATCAACTTTGAGCACGGGACTCTTTAATGCAGAAAGGTAAATAGAGAGCTCTTGAATATCTTTGCTACTAAGTAATTTAGCCTGCTGAGCCATTAATTTTCCCGTTGCATCTTTTTTTGAGTCCGCTCCACGCAAGCCATTTTTAAACTTGTGGAGTTGTTCTGATATATAAATAGATGATTGAGAGGCTAAGGCGGGCGTATTTAAGCTGCTATTACCCTCCGCCTCTAAACCATGGCACTGTGCACAAACTTTACTAAAGATTTTTGCACCCACTTGCGATGGATTCACCTTATTCGCATCCGCAAATAAGGCTCCATGTAGAGACACAAGAAAAAGCACTCTAAAGAATAAAAACATCGGCTTCATTTAGCCATATACCTTAAGCGTTTTTATAGGTAAATATCCCTTCTTCTAAACGCTTGGTACTATCGGAGAAACTCTTTTCTTCAATACCCATACTATTTAAAATACTCAAATGTAAATTACTGAGTTGTTCACCATCGCGACGGAAATACGAGCCGTGTTTAAGTCCCATATTTTTTCCGCCAGCCAAAAGCGTCGGAATATTCTTGACGTTATGAGTGGTACTGCAACCACTACCAAAGAGGACTAAAGAATTATCGAGTAAATTACTATTACCTTCTTTTGTCTTTTTTAACTTATCCAGAAAATAGCCAACTTGTCCTGCAAGGAACTGATCGTATTTCGCAAAGTCCATTTGCCCCTTCTTATCTTTCGCGTGTGAAAGACCATGATGATCTTTGCTTAAACCTAAGCGTATTGGGAAGGTATTGGAAATCCCCATACCATCCTCACGATTAAGCATAAATACAACTGACCGTGTAATATCAGCATCAAAAGCCAAGGTAATTACATCAAGCATTGTCTGATAAAATTGCGCTGGATCTTGTTCGAGATCATAATCAAACTTGAGTTGACTATGATCTTGTTTTTTAAGTGGGATATCAATCCATTTTTCCGATGTTTCGAAGCGGGATTCAAGTTCGGTTAAAGAGGTTAGATACTGGTCCATTTTTTCACGATCCGCTGAACCTAGACGTTTATTAAAATCGCGCGAACTATCGAGAACAGCATCAACAATTTTCATTTTCTTTTTCAAGAGTACGCGTTGCTGCTCCATAGAGTCTTTCGAACTCAAGAAAAGACGATTAAAAACGTCTCTTGGATTATTTTCTGCTGGAATCGGCTTTCCCTCATTATTGTAGGCAATTGTCCCTGTCCTAGAGAGGAAACCCACACCATTATCAATCGATAACACTAAAGATGCTTGGCGACAATGCTGCTTGGTATTACGGGCAATGACTTGATCGAGAGAAACTGTGTTATATTGACCTGGTTTTGGATCGTGAAATGGTGCTCCTGTAAGCCACATATCTGAACACACATGTGGATCTGATAAGATCGCATTTTTGTGACCGAAACCACCAAAAAAAGTAAGTTCCTTACGAAATTTCTCTAAAGGCTTTGTCGATTGATTAAATTTAAAATCGCGGCCTGTTTCTTTAGGGTACCAACTCCAATCATCTAATTTATTTTTTTCTTGTGGCAAGGACATTCCGTTAGCTGTATACATAGCGCAGAAGCGCTTGGCACGGTTCGATTCACTAAGAACTTCTTCGCCCATAATTTCTAATACTGGAAGGGCTAAACTAATACCTGCAATCCCCTTGAGAACTGATCTTCTATTGAATGATTTATTCATCGTTAAACTTCCTTACTTAGTATTAAAAATATGACTGTTAATAATAAACTTTAGAACATCACGGGTTTTGTAACCTGTGGGTTTCAGTGCCTGCGCATTTTCTTTTAAAAACGCAACTTCATCAAAATTCAGGCTGCCGCCCGTTGCGTAGATCGCTAAATGTTTCATAAAACTAAAAGCGACTTGATCCATGCGATCATCGATGAGATATTTTTTCATTGCATTGAGATCATTGACTTCGGTACCATCTGGTAATTCTGATTCTGATTCATAGGATTTTTTCACAAATCCTGCGGCATCAAACATCTCAAAAGGAATTCCCCAGGGGTCGATTTTCATGTGACAGTTTTTACAACCCTTTTGATTTCTGTGAGCTTCTAATTTTTCTCTCAAGGTCAGGGTCTTATCTTCTTCATCCACAGCCGGAACATTCGGTGGTGGAGTCCCTGGTGGCTCGGCTACAATTTTCCTCGCCACCCAAGTCCCACGTTTAACGGGATGAGATTCATGACCATCGGATAAGCCGGCTAAGATACTTGCCTGAGTGAGCAGACCTCCACGATTTTTGTCCACAAGTTCCATTCTACGGAATTTATAGCCCTGGGGATCTTTATTCTCAAGCTTATAATACTCGGCAATTAAATCGTTGCCTATGGTGAAATCTGAATCAATAATATTGCTCAACTCTAAATTTTCTTGAATGAGATAATTTATGAATTCTACCGGTTCTTGACGAAGTTGCTGCTTCATACGCTTTGTTAAAGTGGGATAGAGTTTCTGATCAATTTTTACTGAATCGAACTTATCGAGTAGTAACCAATCACGAGTAAAGCGCTCGGTGAAATTCGCAAAACGAGCATCACTAATCATCTCATCAACTTGCTTGTTTAGGTCTTGACTAATTTCTTGTGCCTGTGCTTTCGCTAACAAATCTGCATCAGGTGGGCTATTCCATAGGAAATAAGATAGCTTAGAGGCTAACTCAGTATTATTGAGAGCTTCTTTTTCAGGTGAATCAGACTTTTCAGTAATGAATAAGAATTGAGGCGAAGTTAAAACGACTAAGAGAGCATCTTTCACACTTTCATGGAAATTTTGATTCTCTTTGTAACTACCTTGCCAAACCCTGTAGGCAATATCAAGGTCATTATTATTGACTTCCCCACGATAAGCACGGAACATAAAATTCTCGATCACTTCTTTTGCGTAGACTTCTGGCTTTGCACTATTGCTTGAATCAATAAACACCGTCTTGTGGGATTTAGTTGGCCATGATTCGTAATAAGGGCCTTCAAATTCCACTGATTTGACCAATAAACGCGGAACATCAATTTCAGTCACGTAATCATGGCGTAAACCAATTTCTCTCACTCCAGCTAAATAATTGGCATTCGCTTTATTGAGTACTGGACTTGGAAAGTCATTTATACTTCCAGTGAATTCATATTTTTTGAACTCGTAAGAATCGACTTCTTGACTAGGACCAATTTCATTTAAAGTACTGCCATCATCACGACGGAAGCCCATTTGTAGATTGACCATTGGGTTACGCTTTTCAAAAGCAACAAAACTTTTATACGTTTTGGAATTTTCACTCAGAAGATTGAGAGATGCACTATCGAGTTGAAAACCTTTAGAAGCTGTGAAGTCTACAGGATATTGACCTGCCTCTAAACGAAGCACCTTCATCCCTTCATTTCGCATGTCACCTTGTTCTTTGTCACTGAGGAAGCGCTTAGCTATCACGACATCATCTTGTGAATACGAAAATTCAGCTCCATCAAAACGATCTTCATAATCTTTGCGATTGTAGACTTTAATGACACTAATCACCTGAGGCTTATCAAAAACAACTTTAATCCAAGGATTATCTTCCTGCTGTGTATGTCCTAAGGTAGTTTTATTTCCATCAGTCAGTTTATCTGGCCCCATATTATTAGAATAAGTTGAGCTCATGGTGATTTTAGTATTTTTAATGGCTTTCTTGTTCTGATCAAAAAACTCGAGCTGTGTAAGATTGATAAATTTATCTTTACCTGGCACTTGAATAAGCAGTGAATTAACTTCTTTACCTGTCGATCCTTTGATGACAATACTCGAATCCTTCTGTTTCCCTTTACCGACTTGAACGGGAATAAATAATTTTTGTTCACCTAAGCTGAAATTTAAGCTAGCATTTTTATTATTGGCTAGGTACTTAAAGTCCAATTGGTAAACACCTGCTTTTTTAAGGGCAAACATTTTTTGCGTAGGTTCAAAGTAATTGACCGCGGTAAATTCAGCACTATCAAATCGCTCTTCAAAGCCTTTTCTATTATAAATTTTCACAGAGCTTAAATTCGCGCCATTAGGAAATTCAAATTTTAACCAAGGATTACTTTCTAATCGCGTATGAGCAAAATTATTTTTGTTACCATCCGTCAAATTCACTGTATCATACTTTTTATCCAGAAGTGAACTCATCGTTATTTTCACATTCGATATTTTCTTGTCCTGCGCATCGAAGAACTCAATTTCCGAAAGATTTAAATATATATCCTTTCCTTTAAGGGCAATTTGAAATGAACTTAGCTTCTCATCTTCAAAGCCTGTGATCGTTATGAGCGCAGCACTCTTACCTGCGCTCATTCCTTCAATTTTAAACTGCTCATTGTTGTTTAAGTTGATTTTATTTGAGCTTTCATTGAAGGATACAATTTGTGTATTCTCATCCTCTTTAATCGCGGGGTATGCTTTATCTAGGTTTAAAGTATCGCGGTACTTAGCGGCATTAACTTTAATTTTGAAATTGCCCGTACTGGGCAACTCACGCAATGAAATCTTAAAGCGAGGTGACCATACCATAGTTGGCGACCAAGCGGCCTTTGCAGGAATCGATGGCCTCATCAGCATTCCATCCTCAGCAAAATTTATTGGATCTCCTTTAGGGTAAGTAGCTCTGGGGCCACTCACACCAGCGAAAACCGCGTGATAAATACTATCAAAATCAAGCCATCCCCTAACCGTGCTATTACCTTTATAACCCTCAACGAAGCGATATTTCTTTTTCATAATATAAGGTTCGATTGCAAAAGGTTTTTCAGGTAGCAATTCGGTATACAGGAAATTTTTCAACTGGAGTTGTTTGCTACCTGCGCCGAGTATAAGTCGATCGGCAATAGGCTCTTTATTAATATTATCACCAAAACTCACACTGAAATTTTGGATTTTTGGTTTTTCCTTGGGATTAACTACTGATAGATCTAAAGCTTTTTGTGCAATCGAAAAGTAGCTTTCCATTTGCATTGGTGAAAGCTGCATCGATCCGCCATCATTAGTGAAGCCCTCTGGGGATACCGCATCATTTGGTAAAACTCGGCCCACATTTTCATCTAACTTTAATAAATCACGCAAGGTATTGCGATACTGACTTTTAGTCAGGCGGCGCACTGAACCATTTTTTTCTGCTGCTCTCAAACGTCCTGCATCTAAATTCTCGCTTATCCACGACGTCAGCGCCAAGCGTTGTACCACAGTTGGTTGCTTACTATCTTCTGGAGGCATCACTTCATCCGAATCCAGTGGCATCGTCAGTACGTGTTGCATTTTTTCCCAAGAAAATAATTTCTTGCCAGAAAAATCATCCGCTAATTGATCTATACGAAAACCACCCTTTTGCTTTTTCTCTCCGTGACAACGGACACATAATTTCTCTAAAATCGGTTTTATCTCTTTATCATAGTGCGTGACTTCATATGCGGAAAGCTGAGTTCCAAGCCCCAGCAATAGCATGATTTGCAATTTATTTTTCATTTATGAATCCTTTGGATATTTAAAATTTTAAGATTAATCATTTACAATATGTCCTATAAGTATGTCGGGTTAACAGCAATAAAGATCATTTGAGGAATTTAAGACCCCCGTTTGATGCACAACAAAGCTTCGAAAGCATTAAAAACTTGCTCTGTATTAAACGGCTTATGAAATAAGCTTAAAGTGTCTTCGGCTAAGGCACCAATACTTACTTTAGAGTCGAGTGAATCACAGCTCTTGCACAAAGAGAATTTTTTCCTTGTTTGAAACATCATTAATTACCCATGCATTTAAAATTGATATCAAAGTAAAGCCAAAACCATCGGAAACTTCTACATTCAAACGATCGAAATATATACAACCCTTATTCGGGTCGATACTTTTAAAGATTTAAATATCCTGAAGGCGAAAGATCAAGAGGATTAACTTAATGTAGCTCACGGATTCAGAAATATATAAACGCCTCCGGCGGGCGGACTTAACTAGGCGCCTCAGAAGCTTTGTTCCTCTTTATGGGTAATCGTGATTATAAAAACTCTTTTTAATCTGATTTAGCTGTCATTTCTCCATAACCCTCAACCATTATATAGAATAATATCTAACTCAACACAGGTCTGTTACTATGTCAATTCGCACTCTATTTCTTGGTCTTTTACTTTTCAGTTTTTCAACTTCTCTCTTTTCCTCAGAAAAAACCAAAATAATTTTATTTGCGGGTCAATCAAATTGCCGTGGCAAAGGTGATTTCTCAAAATTGACTGCAAACGATAAAGCCATACTCGCTAAGGCTCAAAAACAAATCACTTTGGCTCTTTTTGAACATGGCAAAAAAACGCTTAAACCTTTGGATTGTTTCAAGGCAGCCCCAGGTGATACCAAGAAATATGGCCCCGAATGGTTTTTTGGCCCAGAAATGTTCATGGGCATGGAGCTCAGCAAACAATGGCCCAATCAAAAATTTCTCTTCATCAAGCATGCTGTAGGCGGGTCTTCTTTACACGCCGCCTGGAATATCAATTGGTCTGCGGACATCGCAAAAGGGACTCCCGATGAAAGACGTCCTCGCCTCTACTACACTTGGATTGATTATGTTAAAGAAGTCTTGGCTACACTCGATATGAGTAAATATGAGATTGTCGGTATGGTCTGGGTTCAAGGCGAGTCAGATAATCCTGGCATGAAGAAAGGTCCCAAGTATGAATATTCCCAAAACTACAAAAAAAATCTCACTACATTGATCAATCAGGTTCGCAGCGATCTCAAACAACCCCAATTACCGTTCTTTTGCCTTCAAATCGGCAAATTGCCCATGACTGAAATTGCGGGTGAAATGGAAAATGTTTACGCCTTGCGTCACGATGGCAAAAAGGGTGAAGGCAAATATGTCTATCCTATGTATCCCCAAAGCCACTACAATTATGAAGGCATGAAAAAAATTGGCACTAATTTTGGCGAACTCTATATCGAAAAATGCCGTGATTTAATTGATTAAGTAAAACAAGGAACTGACGATAAATCCGAATAGGTCCTTTCAGGAGCTATTATCAATTTCCCAGAAAGTCTGATCTTGATACTGTTTTAAAATTTCTCTATAAATAAAGCCTGCGGCTTGTCAACTTTGCTTAACTTATCTGCATTATTTCTATAATAGCATTCAATCAAAACCGAGGATATATATGAAAATTTCACCACTTCTCAGCTTAGTGACTTTAGCCTGTTTAAACCAAATAACTTTTGCCTCCGAAACGAGCGAAATCCATACTATCACCAATAAGGATATGACCGATATATCCTACTACACTGATGAGTATCTCGTTCACAGCAATCTTTGGGGTGCACGTGCCATGAAAGAAAATGCCCCTCCCTTCCAATTCAATCTTCATAAGGCGAATGGACCTCTTCCCTGCAATGTTGCTTATGACTGGACTATCTTCGACAAATTTGAAACACCCATCTTCCCCTATATGGGTTACGGCGATCGCCTATGGGCGACAAAACCCAATAGCACAACAAATAAATTACCCATTCAAATAAAAGATATTGCTGTCTGTGATATTTACTGTGACTTAGAAATCGATGAGAAAAATTTTGATCGTTCCAAAGGTAATCTCGCCTATGATGTTTGGTTCGCTCGTGATAAAATCAATAACGACGATGAAAAACGCATCGAAATCATGCTTTGGTTTAATCGTAACGAACAATATCCTGTGGGTGGAAATAACCACCAAGGCGTTTATTCATTTTTTGGTATTCAATGGGACCTCTATGTGGGGAATCTCAAGCCAAAAACTGAAGGTGGCCAAGGCACTACAGTTTGTACTTTCATTGCTCAAACACCTGCTTATAAAGGCATGATTAACTTCATGAAGCCCATCGAGATCATTAAACGCAAGGGTCTTTTATTAGATACAGATTACTTGGGTGCTTTTGAATTAGGCAACGAAGTTTATTTGGGTAATGGCAGCACACACATCAAAGGTTTTCATGTAGATGTACAGCCCGTAGGTCTGCCCCAAGATAAACTTCGACTCGACTGGCGCTTTCACCACCTCCCCTTTTCTAAGCAGTATTTTGATGGCAGCCACGGCATCACTACTTCTCTCAAAAACCAGACCGCCGTGGAACAAGCTTCTATTGCGATACGCTTTCGTCCTCTCGAAACCGAGAAGCGTCAAATTCTTTATAAGGAAGGCAAAACTCAAAACGGGCTATCGATTTATCTGGAAAAAGGACAAATCAATTTTGCGTCTTGGAACACGATAGACGGCAAAATCGTGAGTAGTTTTTCTTCTACTCCCTTAGTTAAAGCCATTGTGAATCAAAATTCAAAGACGTCGGCAACTTATGTCAATGCTGTCGTCAGCCTTGATCAAGCGACTGCAACGATGACCACCTATCTCGATGGAGAAATCCTAGGAACTCAAACTTTTTATGGCCTTGAGGCCAAACGAGGTAATACCACTTTTGCATTTGCCGATGGCAACGCCAAACTCCCTTACCCCGACGGAGTAAAGCAGGATGCTGCATTTTTTAACGGTATCATCGATGATATCCTCATCTACGATGCGATCTTGACTCCCGAGCAAGTGGCTTTAATTAAGTAAGGTATTATTAAAATACTAATACCTAAAACTCGTACTTTCATGCCTCAAAACTGAGGCATGAAAAAACTCTTTACTGATCTCCTACTTACTTTTTACGCTTAGTATCCATTGATTGAATATACTCAAGTAAATCAGTAAACTGCTGGAGGCTGAGTCCATCTACGAGATGCAAGGACATCATATTTAAGCCTGGCTCAATTTTCTTGACCTGCTTAGTATCTAATTTAGTAGCTATACCGGCGATATTGTGGAGTACAATTTGCTTGGGACTTTGCTTGACCACTGTACCAATATGAACCGTACCATCTGCCATTGTCACTGTTTTCCAAGATTGAGCGATGCTCGCACCCGGCCTAATAATCGACTCGGCTAATGCCGCCTTGCTCATATTACCTAATTTACTCAGATCGGGTCCTTTCACTGCCATTCCAAATTCTGTATTGTGACAAGCAATGCAACCCACTGTTTTAATCAGTTCTTGGCCACGTTTAGCATTGCCTTTATTCTTCGTTAAGTACACTATCACATCTTCAATTGCTGAATCCGCTAATTTGATATCGCCTGCTTTTAATGGCTTTTTAGGCTCTGCAACTTTGGCACTTGCATCGAGTACACAACGATTTTTCTTAAGCTCCGCTAAAATCTGCTCTTTGTCTTCACTTGCTTGGCTCGCTAAATAAGCTTTCAGTACGCTAGCAATGCGCTCAGATTGTGCCCAAGGCGTCGGTTCAAAATAGGGTCCGGCGGGGTTTGGACGAGTGCTCCACCAAGTACTTCCATCCCAGTCCACATCTTTTTGCTGAAGACGCATCAATACGCTATAAGTTTTCTTCTTAAGCTCTGGATCAGCAGATTTAAGACGCTCAATCAAGGCATCAACGACATTAACTTCGTGCATAAACTTCATTGTATTTAACGCTGCTTCTTGCTGAATCTTATCATTGCTATTCAAAGCCTTTATTGCCGCTTCATAACCATTCAATTGAACCAGTGCTTGGCGAGCAATATGAGGAAGAATAATACTCGGATTTGGCGCTGAGCATTCTGTCTTGGCATCTTTTGAACTTGTTGGCTTTTGTAAACTTTTCTTAGCTGCTGAACTCACAATAAACTTAACTGTTGCACTTTTCTGTGCACCCGAACTTAAAATCCCTTTGGCAGTGAAACTTTTAGCTCCCTTTGGAAGCTTATACTCGATCATTGAACTCGCGTGAGTCCCAATCCCTTTCAGAGTCTCGCCTTTCAGATTTTTGAGTTCTTTGCCAAGACAATCTTTGTTCACGACGGTCTTGCCCCAGCCACCTTTCGCTTTCTTCCATTTCACTGACGTCAGAGCAATTTTTTGACCATTCTTTAGAATCACGGTCGGCTCAATCCAAGCAGCGTGATCTCCGCCATTGCTTCCTAGGCTATCAACAATAAGAACTAAGCTTTTATAAGTGCTTATATCACCTTTAATCTCTACCGTATTGTTTTTGTAAGTAACTTTTACCGATGCAAACTCTTTTACTTCTTTAGCAACTTTGCTTTTAACTTCAGCTTTTACTTCCGCTTGTGCGAATGCTTTTCTTTGAGGTGGAGTGGCGACCGAAATCAAGTCATCTCCTACAAGTTTTTTGCCAATGCGTCCAAGTGCTACGGCTGCCGCTACTTGAACACGAGGATTCTCATCCTTTAAATAGCTGCTTATAAGCTTGACGTCTGCTTTTTGATTGAAAGGTTTCCTGTCCCCCATCAAACGCACTGCATGCTCACGTAGTTCTGCTATCTTACTTAATTTCACAAGCTCAGTAAAAGCAGAACCTTGAGCTAATTGTGCTAAGGTATAAACTGCTGCTACTCGTGCTTCCAAAGTCTTTGCGGACTTCGCTAATTGAACTAAATCATTTATGTAGGACTGATCCTTACGCGCTAAAATTTCTTGTTGAGCATAAACCCTTGCAGTCGCACTCGCCGTATCAATAAAGCCTAAGAGTTCAGTCTTCGAAGCCTTAGTTAAATCTGGGAAAACCTTATATTTCCAGCCTGCAGGCACATAGCGTTCCACGTAACCTTTATTCGGATTGCCTTTATAACCCGCACCATTCCAGGCCGCCACATACATACGACCCGAGGCATCCACATCCAAGTCGGCTACTTGAGAGACTTTTAGAAATTCACTTGGTATATCGGTAAATGTTGGACCATCTGTTTTAACATCATGAATGAAGATTGTGGAACGTCCCCAATCGGCCATCAAGGGCTTATTATTGTATTCTTTGGGCCAGCCTGGCTCTTGAAGATAAAGTGCGCCCGTTCCTGAACCACCGCCATACATTCCCAATGCAGGGATCATATCTTCGATGAAATTTTTATAGAGACAGGGATAACCGTACTCAGCTGATTGGATGTAGTGATTAAATCGTACCCACCAACCCACTCCATCATTCGTATTCTCACGTGAAAAGACGTTCATGAAAGGATCTATAGCGACGTCATATACATTTCTTGTACCGTGAACAAACATCTCGAGTTCTGTTCCATCAGGACGAACACGCGCCACTCCACCTCCATAAAACGTGAGTTTATTGCCATCTACGCCCTCGGCATTCACAAAGCCAAAGTCACCAATAGAAATATAGAGCCAACCATCAATGCCCAAGCGAATATTATTGGTACAGTGATCCGCACCGCGACTTTGAATGAATTTAGGATTGCCGATCCCCTTAACTAAAACCTTACCCGGACCATCGGCTACGCCATCATTATCCGCATCGACAAAAAGCGAAATATCTTGACCATAGACCTTACCATCTTTTTGGGTGCAATGTAAAACTATGAGCTGATTACCAATCGAGACAATCCCACGAGGATTATCCACCCTTGCATAATCAGTAAGTTCGTCAGCTATACCGTCATTATTCTTATCTCGCAGACGTTTAATCATGCCCATATTTATTTTCTTGCCCAAAGATCCTTGCATGTCCACGCCAACAAAGACATCGCCGTAAGGCGAGGCCGCAATCACGGCAGGACAAGGCGTTTTATCAGGTCCCGAAAATCTTTGTGATTTTAAAGTCTTAGCATCTTGCGCTGCCTGGAGACAAGTTGTTAAGGCAACAAGTGAGATAAAAGATTTTGTGAATTTTTTCATAAGTACTCATGATTTATTTTTATATATTATATATAAGACTGAATCAAGAAAGACTATTCTAAACAGCTAAACAGCTATTTTATACGAAAAAAATATCCCTCGAAAATTACTAGCCATCTGAATTTCTTGGACCCTCGTAAATTGCTGTGTGTATTTAAGCAATATTTATTGAATCCCCAAGGCTTTTCCTCTAGTTTCTATAATGCCAATTCTGAGGGCCCCACGCGAATTACGCGTTTGCCAAAATTTGCTCCATGCAACAAGCCCACAAAAGCATCTAAGGCCTGTTCGAGCCCATCAATTATTTCTTCACGATAGTGAATACGTCCGGAATCTAACCATCCCGTCATTTCTTTAGCAAACTCAGGATATAGTGGTGCAAAATCATCAAATATAATAAATCCACGCATGGTGATTCGCTTACGTAGTAACTGCCCCATCAACCACCCCATTCGATCTGGTCCATCGGGAAGTTCTGTTACATTATATTGTGAAACCATACCACAAATTGGCACCCGCGCATGAGCATTTAAATGCGGCAGCACAGCATCAAAAACTTTGCCTCCGACATTCTCAAAGTAGATATCAATCCCATCGGGTAGTGCTTTAGTCAACTCATCGACAAAACCCTCCGAACGATGATCTATGCAGGCATCAAACCCCAAGTGCTCTAGGGCATGCGCACATTTCTCCGCCCCACCAGCGATACCAACAACTCGGCAACCCATGATTTTGCCAATTTGTCCCACTGTCGAACCTACTGGACCTGTGGCTGCCGCAACGACAATCGTTTCACCCGCCTTTGGCATACCGATTTTCAAAAGTCCCGCCCATGCAGTAAATCCGGGCATGCCCATAATCCCCAAAGCCCAAGATGGTTGCGCTGGGTTGCTTCCCAATAGCGTCACTCCCGCACCGTCGGACAAAGCGTAATCTTGCCAGCCATTGAAACTCAGTACCCAATCCCCCTCACTGAACCCCACCAATTTCGAGCTATGAACACGCGACACCGTCCCGCCAACCATCACCTCGCCAAGCTTAACTGGTGGTGCATACGAAGGTGCATCACTCATCCGTCCACGCATGTACGGGTCCAAGGAAAGAAATACCGTTCGTAATAACATCTGTCCTTCTTGCGCTATCGGTAGATCAGTAGTTTCTAATCTAAGGGTATCGTCATTAGGTACGCCCACTGGGCGCTCCGCCAATACGAATTGACGGTTTGATTTCTCGCTTTGTTCAATTGATTCACTCATGATATGCAGTTTCCTAGATTTAAAAATTAGCCAAAAGACGATGTCAAAATACTACCCATCAAGTATGGTATGACTATCTTAGCCAAGACCTAACTGTCTCTCATCACAAAACAGTGCTGATAAAAGTACACGAAGTGGCATATGCATGCAAATATATGAGCTTAAATCAATTAAAAAGTTTAATGGAATCAGGCTGCCATACTTACATCCAATTACTTCCTCAATAAAAGTCAATTCCCCTTTAAAACTCTAAGTGGGGGCATAATCACGCTAGCTGACTCGGATCTATAGCTGCAACTTTTTTCGGCCTGTGCTAATTTTTTATTATCTATAAAGTTCCAATTCGAATGACTTGGTTCTTTTTTATTTATAAGCAGTGAAAAAAAGGCAAAAATCACCTTATTGCTATGCACTGGCCGTGAAATTTCATTTGCTTAGTTTCTATTTTATTAGGATGGGTTTTGAATTTGTGCAAGAGGGAGGGTAAATCCACTTTTAAAATTTGAAATAGATTCATTTTTGATACAATTATTAATCGCGTACTCATTAAAATTGAGTGCACATTTATGGAGTTGGAGAGTTTATGTTTTTACGTATAATAAATTTATTTGCCTGTGTACTTTTCCTGAGTAGTTGCTCGGAAGAATATATTTCGGAATCCCCGAAAGTTAAAGGAATGCAAGTCAGTTCAAATGATGCTCAATGGGAGAATATAATTAAGGAGGCTACGGCTAAAAGCCTTTGGCACGATATCATAAAAAGCTTAAGGACGAACGAGGATGTATTTCGAATTAAGTGCACTATTGAAAAACCCAGTAAAAAGGATAAATCCGAAAAAAAAGTTTTTATTGGCGAAGGTCATATCAAGTTAAATTTGACTATAGAAGATCTCGCAAGTAAAAAAACCGTCAGTATCGTCAAGTATTCGCAGCGTTTTAAACAGCTCTCTGAAACAAGAGCGGTGGAGAACGCACGAGAGGCCTTTTTAAAGAAGTCAAATGAAGAAGCCGCGACAAGATTAATGCATAATCTCGATGCCGCTGCACTTCGTTATATCGTTAATCAAAAACCCTCTCAGCAAGTGCGCAATGTATTAATCAAGAAAATTGCCGCGGGAGAATTACGAAAAGAGCAAATAAGAATCATCGCAAGTTGTGGTTCCAACGCAGTGGTATTTTCGAGGGAACTTCTTAAATATCCTGAGACTTGTAGTGCAATTCTATATCGAATTAAAGCTGAATATAAAGACCTCGAACTGCTTACAAAGCTAGCTCTTAATCAAGATAAGTCGATTTCAGCGGCAGCGAGCATTTGCCTAACTAAGCTCTACATAAGTGAGTTTAATGCGCGCTATGACCGTAAATGTCGCTTACAATTCACAGATTTCATCGAACTCTTAGTTAATGACAAATTCAAAAGTCGCGATGCTTTCCTACGCTATACTTATGTAATTGAAGGCTATCAGACCGAACAAGAAAAACTTGAGCAATATGGCCTTCTTGACCTTCAAGAAGAAGGTTTATTAAGCGCGGAGAGACTAGAGCAACTTAAATTTAATGAAAATAGTGAATTTGAGTTTACGACTGAGGATTTCGATATGATGGTTAAGAGCTATGATCGACGTCTAATTTTAGTAGCCTTTAATTGTTATCAGGATGACGCTAAAATGATGACTGCTTTATTGGATTTATATCAAAAAAGCTCACAAGCGCCTATCAAAAATAACAAAAACTCCTCAATGTTCTTTCCCACAAAAGAATTCCTCATGAGCCTGCTCCCAAATATCAGTGCAAATATGTTAATCACTCGTGGCACGAACGAGATGATTCAAACCCTTGAGCATAGAAAAATATCACACAACTATCAGGATTTACGTGTTTTACTAAATAGCAAAGTGGATACAGAGCGTTTAGCCGTCTTCCGCTTTTTACACGAAAACTGTCGACTTAGGTCCGCGAGTGTGCTTCGAACTTGTTTACAGGATGAGAAGGATTCTGTACTCAAGGAGAAGTTTCTTAATGTCGTCAAAAACGATTCATATTTCACGAGATAGATCATGAATAAGCTAATTTTCTTTTTATTAATCACCCCCTTTTTATCCCCGGCTGACTCCTACCAAAAGGAGTATGAAACTGTTTCGGTAAAGGGCGAGACCAAAATTCGTGCGAAAGCAGATCAAAAAACTAGCTCATCTAGTTTTAAGAGCGTCGCTAGTATTCAAAACCATATGGCCATGGTTGGGGGAGGAAGCAAATATGGTTGCTATGATTTAAAGGAAGATAAATTTATCCTTCCGATCGAGTATGCTTATTACTCTATGAAAATCATTAATGAAAACTTGGTCATGGGTACGAAAGATAAAGTCTGTCGGATTTTTAATCGCGAGGGTAAAATCATACATGAGTTCCCTCAAGGGCATCTTCGTTACTCGAATGAACATTCCTTGATCGTTGTGACAGCAAGAGCTGTGGGGCCCAATGATGTGAGAAAACGAAATGTTCATTCCATACACACGACCTATCTTTATCATTTCGCTAGCAAGAAGCTCTTTACATTTAAGGGCGAAGTTCGCAATCCCAATACACGTAACCTGCTCTTCGGCTTTGCATTAATCGAAAGCGATGAAACTTCAAGTAAATTTGGATGTATTGATACCGAGAGTGGTCTTTTAGTTCTCCCTATGGACTATGATCAAATCGACTTGTTATCTAAAGGTCTTTTTGCCACTCATGATGATCAAAAAGTACGCATACTTGATCGCAAGGGGAATAAACTCGCAGATTTTATCCAGGCTAGCTTGGCTTTGAGAAATGATCGATATGTCGTTTTCACTAGGTCCCACAACATCAAAGATAGTTTCTCATTTTTACTGGATCTAAAAAATAATAAAGTGGCCGAACTCAAACTTGGAGCAGTGAGAGAGGAAGTCGCTCCTGGCATTTTCTCTTTTAATGGCTCTGAAGCGTGGGGTCTGGTAAAACTCAATGGAGAAATTTTAGCGAAAAGTCAATTTGAAAAAATTGAGTACGACGGCAAAAAGTTCTTTTGTGGTACCTATCGTGAAGGTGGAACAGCCATTTTTGATGAAAATGGTGAAATTGCGGTTTCTTTGGATAAGGGAAAGGTGCGTTGGCATCATTACTATATTGATAATCATAAAGGTTTTTATAAAGGAACTCTGGTGGCGAAAGATCCCGATGGAACAGGCTACCTTGTGGGCCGTAATGGTGAGATATTAAGCAAAAAATATCCAAAATCCAACCTTTCTTATCAATATGGTTTCGTTAGCGCATTTTCAGATAGTAAGTGGTCTTTATGTACTTTTGAGGGCAAGGCTCTTCATGATGAACCTTTTGATAGGTGTTATCAATCAAAGAATCATTTAGTGGTGATTCGCAATGGTTTAAGCGGAATATTTAATAAGCAAGGTAAACTTATCCGAGAAGTTAAATATAAAAGAGTTCACATGGATCGCGATGGGATAAGCGCTACTATTGACGGCGAAAAAGTGCTTTTAGAATAGATTTTTTATTGCTCATAAAGGATTCATTAAGAGCTCCAAGTCGGCTCCTTCTTGAAGACTTTTCCTAAATCTCATCATTGCTTTGACTATGTTCATTTTCTATTTAATCATTATGTAATGATAAATGACCTCAATCATTTTGTATACTTTTTTACAATTACTCAGGAAGCGGCGCTATACCACTAATCGCTTGCTCAAGAGGTAATTCATTACTAGAGAGTGAGGCACCTCTCGCGTATGCGAAGCATAAGGAACTCTATTCTAGCTAATCGAGACTTGTTTAATTTTGAATTAATAATCATCACTTGGAATATTACAGCCGCTATTTGCTAGTTAAATACTACGTTTAAGCTCCCTCTTCACAAAAGAGACATACTAAATAATCCATTTTGAATTAAATTATATACTTAGGCTACAAGTAAGTAGTCATCAAAAAAAGACCGGAGATATTTTATGAAAAAATTTATTATGAGCCTTATGGTATTTGCATCAGTATTTGCTTTTGCATCAGTATTTGCTTTTGCATCATGCAAAGAAGAATCATCAGCTGACAAAGCTCGTTCTGCAACAGAAGCTGCCGCTGGCGATGCTGAAGGCGAAATGAAAAAAGCTGAAGATGCTGCTAAAGATGTAAAAGTACCTGAAGCACCAAAAGCGCCTGAAGTAAAATAATACTTCAAAACATCTTTTAAGAAGGCTCTCTATTTATAGGGAGCCTTTTTAGTTTCTAAGTACGGTTTAAAGTTTTCCTCAAGAACGCAAGGCTTTAACTTCATCCAGCGTAAGGTGACGCCATTCGCCAAGATCAACATCGAGGGAGATTGCACCTATCTTTTCACGGTGGAGGGAGATAACTTTATTGCCCACAGCAGCAAACATACGCTTGACTTGATGAAACTTGCCTTCAGTTAAACTCAAGAGCACTTCCTTAGGAGTGATGATCGTCAACTCAGCGGGCAGAGTGAGCTTTGTTTCTCCTTGTAATTGAACACCCTCTTTAAATTGCTCGACGACATCTCCAGAAATCTCTCGTGATAAACCCACTCGGTAAACTTTTTTACAATTCTTTGACGGGCTGATAATATTAAATGTCCAACGACCATCGTCAGTCATAAGAACTAAACCACTTGTATCCGCATCCAAACGTCCGGCAATATGGAGTTCAGAAGTTCTCGCAACATCTAATAAATTGAATAAAGATGGATAAGATTTCTCATCAATATTTGAACAAATGGTATTGATTGGCTTGTGCATGAGCAGGTAACGAAAGGCACGTGTTTTTAGGCGATTGCCATGAAGTATTATGGTATTATTCTCATGCACTTGAGTGGCTTCATTTATGATCGCCTCATCATTGACGAGGACTTCCCCTGCATGAATCAATTGTAGCGCTTCATTTTTCGTGAAGTCGGTACTTTTACAAACAAAGCGATCAAGTCGCATCAGAGCTCTTTTCAATAAAATGCATTAGATTCTGTGAATTTAATTGATACAAACTGAATGATGAAAAATTTGTGTGAGGGAGAAATTTGCTATTTAACTTCCTAGTCATTGAGTATCGCTTTTTTTGTTTCTAATACTCTTACATCATCTCTTCATATTTACATATATCTTTACGATTCACCAGGTAAAAGGACACGGTTCTCCACACACGAAATGGACACTGCCCCATCCAGCCGACTAGGGCTTTGCCGCTTAGTGTGGGTAATTGTGTTTATCCTTGCTTTATTCTTAAATTTTCTTCAGTAATATGACTGGCTATCGACCATCTAGCTCTACTTTTGATTGTGACTTTTAATACCTAAAATAACATTAAGGTTTATCTATGAGGTAGTAATAATCGTTTGCCCCATTTTTACCTGCAGACATTAACTCAGTTGACTTCCAAGAGACATGACCATCTACCCAGGCGACATTAACACCACCGTTATGGCGATAACCAACATCACTATCTTTAGTATTTGAAGCTGTGTTATAGTCAGTATTATCTAAAGAATCGACGGTGCTTACTGTTTCTGTCGCATCTTCAATAGAGCTAAGCTGCTTAAAGGTATTAAATGCAGCTCCGTTAGAGTAATAGCGATTGGACCCAAAATAGCGATTATAAGCTATACCTGTGGCTTGGTAGATTGTTCCCGTAATATTTTCTTGACTTGGGCAATAAAAGACTGAGCCCTCAAAGTTATCTCTATTGGACGTGTCAATTTTAAGGTACCCACCGATGGCAAGCTGCCAGCCTTTCCAAGTATTTGATGTAGGGTGATCTACAGCCGGGAAATATTCATCATTATCTTCGGCGTACATATAAAGGGCAGTGCTTACTTGTTTCTGTTGTGAGTTACACACAGCCTGCTGAGATTTTTTTCGAGCTTTACCGAGGGCCGGGAGAAGCAAAGAGGCTAGAATGCCTAAAATGGCAATGACGACTAAGAGCTCAATAAGTGTGAATTTTTTCATATCCATAGTTCCTTTAGGTTTTTTCTTACCCTAGAAATAGGAGTGACTATGTGATATTTGACAGCTTTTTAGGATTATTATTTTTGATGATGTCGGAATAGTAATGACACGGCAAACCAAGCCCTCAATTGAGACGGTAATGGGCGGTTCAACCGAACCGTTAAATCTATTACAAAAAATAAATGCGATATTTATGGATTTTTTTAACACTCTCTTACCCAAGAATTTCACTCCTCTCAAAAAAACTATTAATGCTCCATGTAAATAGAAGCACAATTAACTATCAAAAGTAAACGGAGATGGGGCATGAGGCTAGGCCGAGCTGGTGCTTGGCGCTCCCAGGGTATTAAATATGCTCAATGTATTTATTGGCATGTAAATAGAAGAACGGAGATGGGGTTTGAAGCTAGGCCAAGCTGGTGCTTGGCGTTCCCAGGGCATTAAAAATAATCAATGTATTTATTGGCAGGTAAAAGTAAACGGAGATGGGCCTGAGGCTAGGCCGAGCTGGTGCTTGGCGCTCCCAGGGTATTAATTACTTTCCCAGCGGCTGGAAATGTATTTCATTGCTTCTTTGATATTGAGTTCACGGGTTCCGCCACCGGCACGCATAAAAAACTGGGTTTTGTTGCCATTTTGGGAGTAGACGGGGAACTTAGCGGGCAAGATTAAGATGCGACAAATTTCTTTATCATCTAATTGATGAAACATGATATTGATTTTTGCACATAAATCCGTACCTAAATAAGATGAGATAAGGCCATTGATATATTGTTCGTAACCATCGGAATTTTTTTTCTTTAGGGTCGAGTAATCTTTATCCAAGCCAAGGCTTAGGCCATCGTCATCAACACCAATGAGCAGCGTACCACCACGGGTATTTAAAAAACCCGCAATCGTTTTTATAATCACCACTTCCAGAACTTTATTGAGCTTATCATTCTGATAATCCCAGCGCATGGAAGACTTAAATTCTACTGTATCATTTTCACCTACTGCAATTAAAGCCGCCAAATCATTGCCGGGTTGATTGGTCAAAAAATCGATCATTTGTTCGCGCTTAGCTACTTCTTTCAAAAAGAGCCAAAAGACCAAGCCAATAATCATTCCAATCGAAGCGAAAGCTAGCGTCACTAAAATCATTTCAAATGAAAATGATTTGAGCATATTATTAACCACATAAGTGGGCAAAGGTACGTCAGGATTAGCGGGAAGTTTAAATTCCAACCAAATCAGCATAATAACCAAAGGCTTAAGAACAAATACCCCAATAATGGCTCCCATTGGGATAAAGCTCAGGAGAACCTTTTTTGATAGAACTCTATTTCTCATATTTTCCTTGTGAAATTCATTTCAAAAGGTGATCCATTGTAATTATAATACAACAAGTGCCTAGAGTTTGTCCAAAGTTTTGATACCGACCATGGAAAGTCCCCATTTCAGCACACGTCCAACACCACCTGCCAAAGCTAAGCGAGAGCGCTTAAGTTCTTCATCTTCTATCTTAAGGATGGGACAAGAGTTCCAAAATGAACCAAAGTCACGAGCCACTTCATAGAGGTGATTGAGTAAGAGGTGAGGAGCTAAATCACTCACTACTCCCTGCCAAACATCTGGCGTTGAAGCAAGCTTTTTAATTAACTTCAATTCTTGTTCAGAACCTACAGGTAAGGATTCGATATCAACGAGGCTATCTACGTCAATTCCCGCTTTGCGTGATAGACCACGGGTACGTGCATAAGTCATGAGGATATAGATCGCGGTATTGCCATCGGTGGCCAACATTTTATCCCAATCAAATTTATAATCGGTGCCAACGCTGTGACTCAAATCGGAATACTTCACGCCACCTAAACCCGCTGCAAAAGCAATCTCTTTATACTCTTCTTCAGTGAGTCCTGGAGATAATTCGCGTGCTAAGATATCTGCACGGCTCTCGGCTTCTACCAAGAGATCTTTGAGTTTCACGGTTCCGCCTGTTCTTGTTTTGAAGGGTTTGCCATCCTTACCAAGCATCATGCCAAAGCCAATGTGGCCCATGGAGTCTTTCGGCGCCCAATCCATCAATTCTGAGATCTCGAAAACTTGATCGAAGTGAGTTTTTTGACGCGCATCAGTTACATAGATTAACTTATCGGTTTTTTGCTCAGCAAAGCGATAACGTATCGCGGCTAAATCTGTGGTTGCGTAGATATATCCACCATCAGATTTTTGTACAATTGTGGGTAAAGGCTCATCTTCTTTATTTTTGTAACCATCAAGAAAAACACCCCAAGCACCTTCAGTCTGGACTGCTTTGCCATCAGATTTTAAATCTTCGACAACAGTTTTGAGCATATCATTGTAAGCCGATTCCCCGCGATCGCTGATTTTGATATCGAGCTGTCCATAAATTTCATGGCAATGCTTCAGGCTTTCTTCACAAAAGACTTCCCACACTGCGAGTGTGGCTTTGTCACCGGATTGGAGGTCGACAACCGCACGACGAGCCGCATCTTTAAAGTCATCTGATTCATCGAAACGTTTTTTTGCTTCTCTATAGAAGTCTTCTAAATCCGCAATCTCAAATGATTCTGGATTATCCAGAGCACCTGGACGTGTTTCGCGAATATACTGAATCAACATTCCGAACTGAGTCCCCCAGTCACCGACGTGATTCATACGTAAAACATCATGACCTTCAAATTCCATAAAGCGTGCAATTGAGTCACCAATAATAGTGGAGCGCAAATGACCCACATGCATTTCTTTGGCTAAATTAGGACCTGAGAAATCTACTAAAACACGTTCAGGCTTAGCAGTTTTTGCCATTCCCAAACGATCATCACGAAGCATTTGTCTTGCGTAATCCGCTAAAGCTTCTTGCTTTAATTTAAAGTTAATAAAACCAGGACCCGCAATTTCAGGTGCTTCACTGAACTCAGCGACTTCAAGTTTTTCCATAATTGCCGTAGCAATTTGTCTTGGATTGACTTTCTCTCCACTAGCTTTTGAAAGTTTGCCCGCGAGTTCCATGGACACATTGCATTGATAATCACCAAACTTAGGGTTTTGGGAAGGAACTAAGATGGATCCCTTAATTTCAATATCACCAGCTACGGCATTAACGGCCAAACTGACCTTGTCTCTTAATTGGGCGAGGAGTGATTTCATGCTCAATATGTCCTTATTAAATTAAATTATTTTGATGGATAATAATGGGAGCGTGGGCACTTACAACTCTATCAACTTACTTTTTTCATTTGAGGACTTGAATTATTAACTTTTAAGAGGATTTTACGCAAGCATTTTTTTGGCTTCGGCCCCACTTTTGTAGTAATCGCCTTTTTGTAGGCACAATATTTTAGGACTTTGACATGAAAAGAGTTTTTGGTAAAAAGAATAAAAACACTAGTCGCCCAAGAAAATCTGGCGCTAGAAAGAAACGTCGTATCGTTGAACACACAAAGCGCGTAATCGCTCTTGGTGTTCCTGAAGCTAAAGTTGCACAAATGAATACTAAGCAACTACGCGACCACCTCAAGTCACCACAAAAAACTTTAGCCGCTTATAGCGCTGCATAGTTTTTAGACTTACGATTTTGAAAGAGGCTCATTTTTGAGCCTCTTTTTTTGTGCCCAAATTAGCTGCTATATCAAGTAACAGCCTACTAAGTTAAACTTGTCTTTTTGCGCTCAACGCATAGTTTTCACTTATAAGGAAACGTAAAATGAATGAACGCGACGAATTTAGCTCACGAAAAATAACTCCCCAACCGGGTGTCTACGTCTTTCGTGACCGCTTTGCCAAAGTTATCTATGTCGGCAAAGCCAAATCACTACGCAAGCGTCTATCGAGCTATTTCCAAGCCTCGCGACTCGCGACTGCTGACCCAAAACTCCGTTCACTCATTAATAGCATTGCCTTCTATGAAACCTACGAAGTTAATTCTGAATCAGAGGCGCTTTTACTCGAATCAAGATTTATTAAAGAGTATTCTCCTCATTACAACATCTTAATGCGTGACGATAAAAATTTCTACTTGGTCAAAGTCACTCTTAATGAGCCCTACCCGCGACTTTTACTCACCCGGGTAAGAAAGGATGATAACTCGGCCTATTTTGGCCCTTTCCCCTGCTCTAGTGCCATTCGCTCGACGGTAGATTTTTTGACGCGTTACTTTAAGCTGCGTACCTGTACGAGTCGTATCCCCGACTTGAGTGATCGCAAACATTGCAAAGAACAGATTTTACGCAATTGCTCCGCTCCTTGTGACCAAAGTGTTAGCCAAGAGCAATACCGTGAAAGTGTCGATGATATGATAAAGGTCCTCGATGGCCACATAGCCGAAATCGTTGCCGACCTCACCGAAGCCATGCAAAATCATGTCGAAAAGCTGCAATTCGAAAAAGCAGCTCTCAATCGAGATATCATCACCAATCTTAAGTCTTCCCTCAAACAAAGACGAAATTTTGTTAATGCTTCCATTAACCCGGAGCACAAAGAAGACCCCGTTGCGGACTTAAAGAAAAGACTTGAGCTGAAAGACTCTCCTACGATTATTGAATGTTTTGATAACTCCAATTTCCAAGGTACCCATGCAGTTGCCTCGATGGTGCGTTTTGTCAAGGGTAAGCCCGATAACAAAAGCTACCGTCATTTTAAAATCAAAACGGTTGAAGGCCCCGACGATTTCGCTTCGATGAAAGAAATTGTCTTGAGGCGTTATAGCCGCCTGCTCAAAGAGAATCGTCCTTTGCCTGACCTCATTTTAATCGATGGGGGCAAAGGTCAGCTCAGCTCAGCACTACAATCTCTTGACGCACTCGGCATTGGTGAGATTCCGTGCTATGGCTTGGCAAAAAAATATGAATTACTCTATAGTCGTGATGATTCCGAAGGCAAAATCCTACCACGTTCCTCCGCTGGTCTAAAGATGCTACAGCACCTCAGAGATGAGTCACATCGCTTTGCGATTACTTTTCATCGAAAACTCAGACAGAAGCAAGTCGCCAACTCTCTATTAGACGACATTGCTGGCATTGGAAAAAAGAGAAAAATGACGCTCTTAAAGCACTTTGGTTCCGTTCGTGAAATCCGCAAAGCCTCTCCACAAGATATTGCCGATGCTGTGCCTGGCCTCGGCGAAAAATGTGCTCACCTCATCCTTGATCATCTCAAGAAAAATTAGTACGCTTCGTCCCTTGATCATCCTTTAAAAATCTGACTCTACGAGTATTTTAAACGCTCTTAATAATAAAAGGATGATTCACATGTCTGAATTTAATAATGTTACTATTATCAAAGCTGCCAATGTTTACTTTGATGGCAAAGTCACAAGCCGTGCAGTTGTTTTTGCTGATGGCACTAAAAAAACTCTTGGTTACATGAATGCTGGCGATTATGAATTTGGTACTGAAAAGGCCGAAATCATGGAAGCACTTGGCGGTAAAGCGCTTGTTTTACTTCCTGGTTCTGATGACTGGCAAACTTTTGAAGCTGGAAGCTCTTTCGATGTTCCTGCAAACTCGAGCTTCAAACTCAAAATCGAAGACGGTTTCGATTACTGCTGTTCTTACTTAGACTAAGTGGAATTTTGAGCCCGACTCCATAGTCGGGCTTCTTTATACCCTAATCACATGTCTCAACTGCCCATACACCAAGTTGCCGAACAAGTCATTGAGACTGTTGTGCGCGACAAACTGCTCTTACTCTCGGCCCCCACAGGCTCAGGCAAGTCCACTTGCGTACCTGGTATCTTATTGGACTCAGGTAAAATCGATGGCAAAATCATTGTCATTCAACCGCGCCGAGCAGCAGCCAAATTCCTCGCTCATCATACCGCATTTCTCCGTTCAGTTAAACTCGGAAGCGAAGTCGGCTATAGCATCCGCCACGATTCAAAAGTTAACAAAGACTCGAAAATTATTTTCATGACGGATGGACTTTTTTTACAACAACTAAAAAGCAATCCTCAACTCAAGGGAATTGGCGCCGTACTCTTTGATGAATTTCATGAACGTCGCTGGCAAATGGATCTGGCGTTTTCGCTCTGTCGCAAAGTCCAAGAAAAACAAAGTCACTTACACATCATGCTGATGAGTGCAACCCTAGACGTCGACAAGCTCCAAGCTGCATTACAATGCCCATTGATCACCACTGAAGTCCGCAATTTCCCCGTCGATATTGATTACCTCATTCCCGACCGACAAAAAAAGATTTGGGAAGTCGCTGCGAATTCCGCAAAAAAAATCATGCAAACTACCAAGGGTAGCTTACTCATTTTCATGCCTGGAAAATACGAGATCATGAAGACTGTTAATGAACTCCAGAGAAGCCTTAAAGTTCCGGTTCATGCTCTTCATGGACAATTAAATCCCCAAGAGCAAGATCGCATTATTGAGAATACGGGACAGCAAAAAATTATTGTCTCCACTAATATTGCTGAAACTTCGCTGACTATCCCCAATATCACCGCCGTCATCGACTCTGGCTTAGTTCGTCAAAATGCCTATGACCCACAGCGGCAAATCAATACACTTTACACCAAGAGTATTTCACAATCGAGTGCAGAGCAACGAGCTGGTCGAGCCGGCCGAACGAGTGCGGGTCAATGCCTGCGCCTGTGGTCAAAATCTGAACAGACTAGAAAAATGCAGCATTTTGAGCCCGAAATTTTGCGCTGTGACCCCTCTGAATTACTCTTGCAATGCCTCGCACTAGGTTTTTCTGATCTTGAAGAATTGAATTTGATTGATACCCCAAAAGAACTCGATCAAGCATGGAAAGTGCTCGAACTTTTGGGTTTCACGAATTCCCAAGGAAGCCTAAGTACTGCAGGAATTCACGCTTCCAAAATGCCCTGCTCTCCTCGCTTGGCGGCCCTACTTTATTACGGCACTCAAGCCGATCAAATGGATAAGGCCTGTACTTATGCGGCTTTAATTTCCGAGCCTTCCATTATCCTCAATCGCAACAAAAAGAAACTCACTGACTTAGTTCCTGGTAAAGAATTAGATTTCAGTTCCGATTTAGACCTTATGGCCGAGATGCTCTTCATTGCCAAAAGCTGTAAATTCCAAGTTCAAGAATGCGATAAATATTCTCTCAACGCCAATAATTGTCGCTCGGCTGATTTAGCTCGCATGCAATTTTTACGACTTTGCGAAACCATGCCTCGCCTACAAAACTTTAATGACATGCATCCTCATTGTTGCCTTTTACGCGCCTTTCCTGACTACCTCGCAAAACGCCGTGACTCGAGTTCTCTACAAGTGAGCCTCGGAAATCAATTAAAGGGAGAGATTGACCGCTTTAGTTCACAGAAGAAAGCGACGCTTATCCTCGCTACTAGTATTGCGGATATCGCAACAAGCCTTGGCGCAAAAACTAAACTCTCGCAACTCACTGCAATAAGTCCCGAACTCTTGGATCACACTTTCCCCGGCGAACTGCTCAGTAAAGATGAAGTCATCTGGGACCCTAGCAGTAAATCTGCCCGCAGAGCTCAACAAAGTTGCTTTCGCTCACTCATCATAGAAGAAAAAATAGTCGATTGTGAGCCCGATGCTCAGACGGAACAAGTACTCGCAAACAAAATCATTGATGGCACCATCAAGCTCAATAAATGGAGTGAAAAATTAGATGACTGGATTGAGCGCGTACGTAAATGTGCCGAGATTTATCCCGATAAGGGCATTATCACTTATTCCCCTCAAGATTTAGAAATTGTTTATATGGAAATGTGTTCGGGTCTCACTAAAGCCAAAGAAGTCCGTGATATGGATTGCTTGAGTTATTTAAAAAATCTTCTATCATGGGATGAACAATGCTTTATTGAAGACGCCGTACCAGAGAATATTGATATCGGTAATGGCAAGAAATTGCGGATTTTTTACCAAGTCGGAAAAGAGATTTATGTAAGGGCTTTTATCCAACAGCTTTTTGACTTAAAAAAGACTCCTTTGATCGGTCCGGCACGTATTCCACTCACTTTTGAGATATTAGCCCCCAATCATCGCCCTATTCAGGTCACTAAAAACCTTGAAAACTTTTGGTCAGGGTTATATCCTGAGATAAAGCCTGCTTTAGCTAGGCGTTATCACAAACACCAATGGATCTAATGAAAACACTATTTGCTAACATCGGAAATACCCATTCTGAACTTGCTTGGGATAACCTCGTCAATGTAGATATCATCAAGACCGTAGATATCATGAAAGAGCTAGCTTATCGCGCTCATGAGGTTGACCGCCTTGTTGTGGCCTCCGTTGTCCCCAAAGTTACTGGTCAGCTCTGTGTACGTTTTGGACAAAAACTCATCCTGCTTAATGCTGAACTCGCAAAATCTATTAAATTTGCTGATGTGGATCATTTTTCTATTGGTGCGGATAGGATTGCGAATGCGATTGCCGCACAAAAACACTATAGTGCACCTGTGATGGTCGTTGATTGTGGTACTTGTGTGACGACTGAGCTCATTGATAAAAGCAATCAATTTCAAGGGGGAAACATCCTTCCAGGTCGCCTTTTACAACGAAAAATCCTTGCCTCTGCCACGGGCCAACTCCCCTTGGCCCCACTAAATTCAAGTCTTGCTAAAAGCCCCGGTCGCCATACTATGGAAGCTATTCAAAGCGGTGTCGACCTTGGATTAATTGGTGCAATCGAAAAACTGATCACGCATAATAGTAAGAACTTCCCCGACATGACCATTGTTTTCACCGGTGGGGATGCCAAGTTTTTCAAAAAACACTTCCCCGACGCTGAGCTCGCCCCGCCTCACTTCACTTTAAGCGGCTTATTAGAACTCGCGAAATAGCGTCATCTCTAAGTTTCTACCTCATAAAGTCAGAGAAAACTTTATAAAAAAATAAAACTTCACATATTAAAGCTATGACTATTATAATTCTCTTAATTTCTAGCTTGCTTGCCTTCCTTTTAGCCAGGCGAAAATTTATATTTCAAAAAGAATACTTGAGTCGGAATAATGCGGTCCATAAAAATATTGCGATTGTTTCCATCTTTGTTTTTATTGCCTTCTTCGGTCTCATTTTAAGAGTCTTATCTCTTAATTACAACTATGCTCACCAACTGCCCTTACTTGCCCAAGCCTATGCTATTGAGACTTTCATTTTTGGCTTAAACTCTCTACTCGTCTTCTCTTCGACTTTATTACTTTTCATTGTTTTTAAACAAAAAAGTGATCGCCTAAGTACCTGTATCGCTACTAGCTTCATTCTTCTTTCAATCAATAGTATTTATCTCTATCACACGAGAAGTCCAGAAATCAAAGACCTTAAGTATGGTGTCATGACACTACAAAGTGATGCCATGAGTTGTGCGGCCGCTTCCCTATCAAACATCTCTACCTATTACCAAATGCCTATTAGCGAGCAAGACGCCGCCACCGCCATTAAAACTACTGTGCAAGGTAGCTCACCCGCGCAAATTGTTCTGGGTGCTCGTCAATTAGGGTTTCATGCAGAAATTTTCCACAATACTAAGATCAAAGATCTGAGATACCCCAGTATGCTCTTTGTGGATGCTCCCTTGGGCCGAGAAAAACACGCCTTAGTTATTATGAAGAAAATCGACAATTTTTACATCAATAACTTAGGACTGTTTTATGAAGTTTGGGATCCCGAAAAAGGACCTGTCTATTGGAGTAAAGAACTTTTACAATCCCGCTGGCATGGTAATGGCGTCTACATAAAGCCAAAGTGACTGGAATGAAACATATGCATCTCCTATTTCACCGCGCCTCTGCCAAGGTCTCTAAAAAGATATAAAGAATACTAAAACTTTGTCCACAACAGGTAATTTAAAACGAAGTACTTATCAAATACGAGTTATTTGAACAAAACAATCATTTATTAAATTAATGTTAGATTGGCTTCATCTCACTCGTATTAAAAAAAATCGCCCTTCGATTGAACTAGATAAGGAATACAAATGAAAAAGTTTTCACTGATTGAGTTGCTAATTGTTATCGCTATAATCGGGATTTTAGCTTCTTTACTTGCCCCTGCTCTAAGCAAAGCACGCAAAACCTCCAAAATGGCCGTATGTCTTAGTACACAACGACAAATTGGCATTGCTATTCAAATGTATACGTCGGATAATAAGAGTTATTATCCCGCTGCTCACGGAAATTATGGCTGGGATGATATGATCACATCTTACTACGGACTCCCATGGACTGATGCAGATAAGCAAGAAATCGCCATGACTAATACCAACTATAGCTATACCAAACTGCAATGTCCTTCAGATAATGTCGAATCGGCATCCGCTGCTAGGTTTCGAAAGTCCTATATCGTCAATGACTACCGTTCCACAGGAAACTGGAGTGTCGGTGTTATCGGTCGTGAAGACAGTGGCAATACAAATCCAAGTCAAGATCGTCTTTCGGAGTCCATGCAAATCACAGCCGTAAGCAATGCGAGTCGTACAATTGTCCTCGGGGAACACTGGAACAAATGGAACTTTGCAGGTGGAGGCGGTGATCAATCCCATGGAACTTCAGGCTATTTTTATCGGGAATTCATCTTCAATCCCAACTCAGCGGCCGCCGATAAAGTCTCTAATCATTTTGGTAAAGGCGAGAGTAACTTCAGCCTAGTGGATGGCAGTTCAAGAAGAATGAATTCTTATCAAGTTCTAGAAGGCACCCCGATTTCTTCAACTTTAAGTAATTTCCAAGGTTCTTGGTTCGATAGCCAGCAGTAGATTCTACAAAAATCACTACTGGAAAATTTGAACTAGTGTTTTTTATTTGATGGCTTTTTGGGATTTTTCTTGCGATCTAAACGCTTTTGCGTTGATCGCAAACCCTGCTTGCGATAATTGCCTACCGATTCTTCCATCGCTAGCATTTTACCATGAAGCTCTTTTGTCTTCTCAGGCATTTGCTTACTCAGGTCTTTACGTTCACCAGGGTCATTTTCTAAATCGTAAAGTTCTATAGAGTCTTCATCAAACCATTCATGAATTTTATATTTCCCTTCTGTGTAAGCCATTCCGCGAGTATCGCCAGTACTATCCGGTCGCGCTGTATGTGAATACCAAAACATGCCATCACGTTGATAATCGTCTCCTTTTAAAGCTTTAAAATAAGTTCTGCCATCTATATGCTGTTTAGGCTTAAGATCTAAGCCCGCCATTTGCAAGATTGTCGGATAGTGATCCACTCCAATTGTTTGAACATGGCTCACTGTTCCTGCTTTTATTTTTTTAGGCCATCTCACGATATGTGGTACTCGAATACCACCCTCATAGACCCAGCCTTTGCCATGGCGATAAGGTAAGTTTGATGTAGCTAAAGGACGATTATTATTCAAACCTCTAGAAGAGAGCCCTCCATGATCTGAGGACAGAATGATGGCTGTATTATCCGCTATTCCCAAATCTTCTAAAGTTTGCATGATTTTGCCTAGGCTGGTATCCACACTTTCGATCATGGCAGCGTAATTTGGATTATTCTGCACAGTCTTATAAATACCTGTGCCATCTTTTACTAAATCTGCATCATCTTTAGTCCCACCTTCAGACAGGCCCAATCTTTTAAGTTTTTGACGATATTTCTCTACTAAATCTTTCTTGCCTTCTAAAGGGGTATGCACCGCATAAGGAGCCATGACTAATAGAAAAGGCTGATCTTTTTTCTCACGAATAAATTCACAAGCTTCATCACGTAGTAAATCTGTGAGATAATCACCTTCTTTTCCCTTAACGGGATTTTCAACACTATGACCTTTTTCCACTGGAAAGGGATAGAAAAAACTTCCCGTTGCACCAGCATGTCCCGTGTGAACTATATGATCAAAACCTTGCTTACTGGGATCTTGACCTTCATGCCCTAAATGCCATTTACCTATATAGGCCGTGGAATAACCTGCATCTTTTAAGGCTTCACCAAAAGTTATTTCTTCAAACGGCAAATGTTGCTTGGGGTAGGCTTGGACATCAAAACGACTTGGGTATTTACCAGTCAACAAAGCCTGACGCGCCGGTAAACACCGTGGGAAAGCTGTATAAGCGTTATTAAATTTCATTCCACCTGCAGCCAAGCGATCCATATTGGGCGTCTCGTAAAATGAGCTACCATTGCAGGAAAGGTCTTTTACCCCAAAGTCATCCACATAGAATAGAATTATATTGGGCTGCTCTGAAGCGAATAGTGTAAAACTAAAAAGTAATAATGTTAAAATTTTCATACTGACTTGATCATCCTGTATAGTTTGTTGATTTCATAATACATAATCGCTAACAATATAATAAGTTTGACAGCCTTAATCACTTTTCAGCTAAATAAAAAGGCTACTTAGATGAAAGTTCATGTCAAAAAATGCTTAAGGAGCGACATTATTCATACAAACAAACCATTTGGAACTTCCATGATCAAAACTTTCATACTTATTTGTACACTTTTACCTTTTGCACTGAGTGCAAAAAATCCTAATATTTTATTCATTGCTATTGATGACTTAAAACCTGAATTAGGTGCCTACGGCTACACCCAAGTTAAAAGCCCCAATATTGATCAACTAGCCAAAAGCGCGACTACTTTTACTAATGCCCATTGTCAGTGGGCTGTTTGTGGACCTTCACGTGCTAGCTTAATGACGGGACTCTACCCAGAGAGCACAGGCGTTATGGATTTAAAAACAAAAATGCGCTCTATCAACCCGGACGTGCTCACTTTGCCTCAACATTTCAAGAACTCGGGCTATTTCACTGCCGCCACCGGAAAAATTTATGACCCACGATGTGTCGATGGCAGAGAAAAAGATGATGCCGCATCCTGGAGCATCCCTTACAAAGGTGTGAATTATGGAAAAGTTAAACTTAAAGACGGAAAACGCTTTGCTCTAGCACCTGATATTGCTGACGAAGATTTAACTGACGGTCAAATTCTTTTAAATGGCTTAGAACTACTTAAGCAGGCCAATGAACAAGAGAAGCCTTTTTTCCTTGCCGTTGGTTTTAAAAAGCCTCACTTAGCTTTTGTTGCACCAAAGAGATACTGGGATTTATATGATCGCAATAGCCTTACACTTCCCTCTTTTCGTGAGCAAGCTCAAGGTGCGAGTCCTTATGGTTGGCATGATAGTAATGAATTGAGAGGCTATGACGGCATCCCTAAAAAAGGCCCCATCCCCATGGAACTCCAAAAAGAAGCCTTCCATGGTTACTTGGCTTGTGTCTCCTATATTGATACTTTAGTTGGCCGTTTAATTAAGAGACTTGATGATCTAAACTTAAGAGAAAACACCATTATTGTCCTATGGGGCGACCACGGCTTCCACCTGGGCGATCACAATATGTGGGGTAAACACACCAACCTGGAACAAGCTACACGAGTTCCATTAATCATTTATATTCCTGGGCAAACGGCGAATCAGAGTTCGACTCCTGCTGAACTCATGGATATGTATCCCACCCTATGTGATGCCGCAGGAATAACTACACCGAAAATCGTTCAAGGGGACAGTCTTTTAAAAGTTATCAAAGGCACTGAGAAACAACATCAGAATGGCGCTATTAGTTTCTTCAAAAGCAAGGGTGCTAAAGGTTACTCATACCGTACTCAACGTTACCGTTATATCGAATGGATCAAAGCCAATAAGGTCGATGCCATAGAACTCTATGATTACGAACAAGACCCCGGCGAAACGCTGAACTTAGCTACTAACAAGGATTACGCCGCTCTTATCAAAGAACTCAGTACACAACTTCGTGAAGATGGTCAAGGCTGTAAACTTATGTACAAAGTCAAGTAAAATGGCACATCCAAGTAAAGGCGCACGCAAACGGAGACCTAAGACGAAACCCCAACAAACAAGTTCTCCTTTACTGAAAGGGGTCAAAATCCTTTTGGTCCTTATTCTCATCTCCTTTATCTGCCTCTGTCTTCTCTGGGACCAAAATAAACCTGAGAAAGTAACGCTAGCGAATACTGCTAAAATTGCCTATAGTCAGCTGACTGATAGATCGGGTCAAATCCCAAAGCAATACAAAGACATTTCTAGACTCATTGAAACACAAAAAGCTAAACCTTGGTTCAAACAAGCTCAAAAACGTATTGAAGAACATAGGAAAGCTGACCTCGTGCTCGTTTTAATTGATGCCAATGGTCAAAGACTCACTCCAACTGACGTGAAAATCAATTTAGATAGCCACGAATTCCATCACGGTGGGATTATCAGTCTATGGCAGTTTCATGGGGAGCGTAAAACTGGGAAACCTTATATCGACCCTAAGATTTATCGTTCCAAATTCCTCGAACTTTACAATGCTACGGGCTTTAATAATGCCTTTAAATATAAACTCAAAAAAAGCCATGAAACACTTATCCCAAAAGCAAAACAATGGTTAGAAGAAAAAAACATCCCCTTGCGTGGTCACACCTTAATTTGGCCCGGAGAAAAACATTTACCCAAAGAAATTTTAGCGAACAAAAATAACAAGACGAAATTACGTCAGGCGACCAACAAAGTAATTCGCACTTGGGCTCAGAAGTGGGACCTCTACGAATGGGATGTCATCAATGAACCCAGAACTAATCACTTGCTTCAAGATACTTTAGGCCAAGGTGAAGAAGCTAAATGGTTTAAACTCGCACAAAAATCGTCTAAAAACCCCAATGTAAAACTCTACCTCAATGAGTACCAAATCATCTCAGGTACTAAAGACAAGTTTAAAGATCTATATGAGCAAAATGTCCAGAAGCTCCTTGATCAAGGTGCGCCACTCCATGGATTAGGAGTACAAAGTCGCTATAAATTCAATCTTACACCAGAGCAAATTTATCAAGCACTAGAACGTCTCAGTAAATTTCAACTCCCCATCAAAGGCACTGAATTCGAAGTTGCTGATTTAAAAAGAAAGCTTTCTGATCAAGAAAGAGCCAAAATCACTTTTGAAGTTGCTGCGACTTATTTTAGTCATCGCTTGGTTCACGGCCTCTATGTTTGGACGATATTTCAGTCCTCAACTCATGCTGAAGTCAACGGGAAACCAAGCTGGGGACACTCTTCTTATATGATCAATAAGGATGGCAGCTTAAAAGCTAATGGTTTAGTTTGGAAATATCTCTTCAAACAACTTTGGGTTACTCAAGGAAGCATAAAAAGCGATGCTCAAGGACTCATTAAAACTCGTGCTTTCAAAGGGCAGTATACCATTAGTTTTAAATATCGTGGAAAATCATTTACGAAAAAAATCCAATTGGATAAAGATAAAATAGTTGAAATTAAAATCTAGGAATCATATGAAATTATTTTTACTTCTCAGCCTTAGTTTCACCCAACTCATCTTCGCTGATCAAACCCTATCAGCATCTAGCAACACCTATAGTATTAGAGGTGCTAACTATAGCCGATTGATAGATCAAGGCATGGAATTTAGACGTTTTCCGCTAGAATTTCAAAAACTGAACTCT
The DNA here is from genome assembly GCF_028728065.1 of Lentisphaera profundi. Classification (GTDB taxonomy): domain Bacteria; phylum Verrucomicrobiota; class Lentisphaeria; order Lentisphaerales; family Lentisphaeraceae; genus Lentisphaera; species Lentisphaera profundi. The sequence goes on from NZ_CP117812.1 coordinate 1,816,311, forward strand.
CGAGAATTAGGTTTTAACATAAAAAAAGCCGAAACAACTTCAGGCGCCAGTATTTTATTCACATCAAATAGTGCAAAAATCAGCATTAGCTTCACCATCCCCGAAGAAAGTGAAAACCGCGGATCTGACTTCGCCCTTTACATCAATGGACAAGCGAAAAGACTCTACAGTTTCAAAAAAACTGAGTCCATACAAATTAAAATGGCTAATCCCTTTCCTGGAGATGAAACCAGTTATGAACTCGTGCTCCCAAGCTTTTCTAACCCTATTCTAGAGCGCTTTACTATTGATGACAAATCTTATTTAAGAGCAGATAAATCAAAACAACTAAAGAAATATCTAGCGATAGGTGATTCTATCTCACATGGCGTGGGACAAGATTCAAAATCATATAAAACCTACCCCTTTATCCTATCTAAAAAGTTAAATCTACAAATCTATAACCTTGCAGTTGGAGGAGGAAAAATATCACCTGCCGTCGCCGAATGCTTAAGTGACTTTAAAAATGTTAAACTCATCACGATACTCATAGGCTATAACGATTTAAACTTCCAAGGAAAGTCCGTCAATCAATATATCGAGCAATACGATGCTTTCATTCAAAAAACACGGACGGCTCAACCCACAGCCAAAATATTTTGTATTAGCTTACTCTTCACAAAAAACACTGCATCACCAAAGACAAAAATCACTCCTGACGAATACCGCATTGCCTTGGAACAGTTCATCAATCAAAAACGACAAGAAGGCGATAAAAACATTCATTTCATTGCCGGAGATAGCATCACATCCGAAAAAAATCTCCGCCCTGAATCTTCTGACCCTGTACATTTAGGTATTGATGGTGCAGCAAAATTTGCTCGAGAATTAGAAAAAATTATTGCTCCATTTCTTAACATAACTACAAAAAACTTGCCTCAAGGCCGGAAATCCATCTAGATTTTACACTCAGTATATAAGGCTCCTTGATGCTTAGGAACTCAGCTCTATAGTAGGCGTAATTTCTAAATTTTACGTAGGTATACAATTATGGCTGGCAATTCATTTGGACAAGCTTTTAGAGTCACCACCGCTGGAGAGTCTCACGGCAAAGGTAATGTAGTGATCATTGACGGTTGCCCTCCAGGCATAGAATTCTCTGAGCAAGATATCCAACCTGATCTCGATCGTAGAAAACCAGGTCAAAGTGCGGTAACTACCCAACGTAAAGAATCTGATACGGCAACTATCCTTTCTGGTGTATTTGAAGGTCAAACTACTGGGACAAGTATTGCTATTTTCGTACCCAACGAAGACCAACGAAGTCGTGATTACTCTAAAATATTTGATAAATATCGCCCTGGCCACGCTGACTACACCTTTGATAAAAAATATGGCTTACGCGATTACCGCGGAGGCGGACGATCTTCTGCTCGCGAAACGATTAGCCGTGTAGCGGCCGGTGCCCTAGCCAAGAAAATCATTGGCCAATATGGCATCAATACTCTCGCTTATGTAAAACAAGTAGGTCACATCAGTGCGGACATCCAAGACCCTGCTCAAATCACGCTCGAACAAGTTGAAGCCAATATTGTTCGTTGTCCCGATGCAAATGCAGCAGAGAAAATGATCACTTTAATTAAAGAAGTCCGCAAGGACCAAGATTCTATTGGTGGCTTATCTGAAATGGTCATTACTGGTGTCCCTGCTGGTCTCGGCGAACCTGTATTTGATAAACTGAAAGCTGATCTAGCCAAAGCCATCATGTCGATCCCCGCTGTAACTGCCTTTGAATATGGCGCAGGGTTTGCTGTTGTGGGAATGCGCGGTTCGGAGCATAATGATTTATTTGAACCAAGCGAAAATGGGGTTCATACCTGTACGAATAATCACGGTGGCATGTTAGGTGGCATCTCTAGTGGTGAAACCATTATTATGCGTGCTGCTGTAAAACCAACATCCTCACTATCACGCACACAAAAATCCGTCAATCAAAAAGGTGAGGCCGTCGATATCTCTACTGGTGGCCGCCACGACCCTTGCTTGCTTCCACGTTTTGCTCCAATTGCAGAATCAATGTGTGCCATTGTTATTGCGGATCATCTGCTAAGATGGCGAGCGCAATGCCCTACTCAAGCAGGAAACATTGGAGATTTCTCCTAAAATGAAGACCATTTTTATTGACCGCGATGGTTGCGTCAATGTTCGTTTAGTCGGTAATTGGGTAATGACTTGGGATGATTTCGAATTCATGCCAGGTGCTATAGAAGGAATTGCACTCCTCAAAAAAGCTGGCTACCGCTTAATCTTAGTCACCAACCAACGTTGCATAAACTTAGGGAAATTTTCCCTGGACGGCTTAAATAACTTACATTCACAAATGCAAGATGAGCTAAAAAGCGAAGGTGGATTTTTCGACAAAATCTATCACTGTCCTCACGATAGACACGAAAATTGCGGATGTCGCAAACCCCAAGCGGGGATGCTTTTGCAAGCAGCAAAGGACTTTGATGACATTGACTTAAGAAACAGCATAATGTTGGGTGACCAAGAGAGTGATCGCTTAGCTGCAAAAGCCGCCGAAGTTGGATGCTTCTATCAAATTTCACATAATCAGACAATTGCGGACGCCGCAAAAATCATACTATCTTCTAAATAAGCTTATTTGTCATACCGGATTAAGCCTTTATACTTGTTGCTTCTAAATAAACTCACGGGCTGACTCACACTATAATTATGCTAGCAAACTTTTACATCTCAGGCTTTTTTCGCCTTAATGATCAGCTGGCTTTTGCCCGTGTATCTGATGACGTCTTGGGACGCCCTCAAGTTAAATTCTGGGTCTGGGGAGTGAGCCCTTGGCACGACGAAGCCAACCCTAGAAAACTACAAGTCTCCGATTCTACACACTGGAGCCTTGAACCCTGCTTAAGCTTGATTTTAGATGTGAATAAAGGCATAGAACTCTACGCCGTTGTTGGCAGTGATTATGATCAAATAGAATCTTGGAGCTCTACTGAGCTTTCAGACATCTACGCCGAATGGGGCTATACAGGCTATGAAGAGATCTATGAAAAATACCAAAGTGATCCTGCTACTATTCTAGATATTTTAACTTTTTTATTAAATCCAGTTATTCGTTTAAGACAAATTACTGATTTAAATGATCTTGATCCTAAAAGTATGCAACTCATGGAGCATCGAAAAGCCGCGAAGGCCATGCACAAATCCCAAACGCTAAGTGACGATGTTAAACAACTTGGCTTTTTTGAATTTTTCCCCCATGAAAGAAACGATTTCGAATCTTTCCCTCTAGAGCATAAAAAACTACAAAAGAAGTATTGCGAAGGAAAAATGCATCTAGTCAGTAAATTCCCCTATGTCTACATCACTTATCGCGAGGGCGCCTTCGATGTCCCCGAACCCGTTTTCGTCTACAGAAAACGCGGCAAATGGTTTTTACATAACTTAGAAGGCATGGAAGAAATTTCCGGCCCCTTCTCTAGCAGAAAATCTGCTAAAGAAGCTATCATCAGCTACCAGGCCTAGAGAAAGAATTCCGGATAAATTTTTGCGAGTTCAGCACTAATTTCACTCGTACCCTTTTCTCCGGCATCAAGCAAGGCGTTCAATTCTGCTCGACTAAACACAGCTTCTTCCCCTGTCCCTTGAACCTCGACAAAATCACCACTTGCCGTCATAATTACATTCATATCAACATCAGCAGCTGAATCTTCTTTATAACATAAATCTAACATTACTTCACCACCAACAACGCCGACACTAATAGCTGCGAGTGGTTTCTTTATAACTCCTTCAATACTATGCCCTTGCTCTTCCATCTTTTTCAAAGCCACCATCAAAGCTAGCATTGCACCATTAATAGAAGCACATCTTGTACCTCCATCTGCATTGAGTACATCGCAATCTATTTGGATCGTCCGATCACCTAATTTATCCAAATCGACAGCTGCACGCAGAGTCCTACCTATGAGTCGTTGGATTTCTGACGAGCGCCCGCCAACTGCACTTTCTCTCTTGGATCTCGTATGAGTTGCTCCCGGAAGCATGCGATACTCGGCCGTCAACCAACCTCCTGAACCAGAACGTTTCCATGATGGCAAACCTTCTTTTATATTCACTGTACAAATAACCTCGGTAAGACCGCAGGCCGAAAGAGCTGATCCCAGGGAATTCTTTACAAATCCACGCTCGAAGCGAATCTCTCTTAGTTGCTCGTTTTGACGTCCATCTACTCTCATTTTAGCATTCCTTTTAAGTTGACTTTTAGTTCCCTCAAGGTAAGTTGTTTGATAAATAAAAAAACGTGAAACTCCAAATTTCTTTCATTGATTAAAACACCCCTTATGAGCACAAAACTACACGCCTTTTTCTTCTGCCTCATCCTGCTGAGCCTCCTATCTTGTAAGCGGGAGCAAAAAAGCACCACAGATTATTCTGAAACCATTCAGGATTATAGTGAGCTACTCAATCATCTTGAGCAAAACAAAACCGAAAAGCTTAAATCCAAACTCGAACAAATGAACGTGGAGGAAAAATTCCATCTTCAAAAACTCTTAAAGAGTCATGGTGAAGCCGACATCCTCCACCAGTGCAATCAACTCCTTCAAAATAAAGAATTTGATCAGGCCCGAATTCTTATTACAGAACACACCAAACAGTATGGCGTCTCAAAATCTCTCGCAGATGCATCTAGAACTTTAACTGCACTAGAAAAAATCCACCAACTAAAAGCACAACTGCAAACTAAAGATAGTTTAGCCCTGACTCTCAAGCAAGTGAATCAAATCGAAAATGAAATGCTGCTAACTTTCCCGAAAAACTCGGACCTTAAAACAAAAAAAATGAAACGATGGTTTTATCTGCAAAAGAAAAAGCTTACTCAAAAAGCCAATGAACAATTAGCTCGCCTCCGAATGATTAGCCTATTACAAATTGATCAGTCCAATGCCATCCTAGACTTTGACAGCAAAAGTGGTGCTGAAATCTACTATCATCAGCTCACTAGAAATCAACAATTAAATAATAAAGAAAAACAATTAGCTGATAGTGTCATTACCCTAAAGAGTAATCTAAAAACAGCACCCGCCTCCATAAGCGATTTGATCCTCCATCTCTACTGGAAGGCATCTCAACAAAGCCCTGCAGAGACGATTATACAACTCAAGCATTTACAAGAAGCTTCACCCCTAGATGATTCCCTCAAAAACAGAATCATCCAAGCTTCCTTAAAAGCTCACAACATTAAACCCGAAGAACTGGAAGGCCCACCCCTACTTAACCTTCCGACACTCATGCACCTTATACTCAAATCTGAACAACAGGACTAAATATGCAATTTAATGATCAGAATATCATTGTCACTGGTGGTACCCGCGGTATTGGCAAAGCCATAGCCAAAAACTTCCTCGAACTAGGCGCCACAGTCCTCGTCACTTATAGTGGAAATAAAGCAGCTGCACTTGAGTTCATAGCCGAAAACGATGAGTATAAAGACAGAATTTTCATCGATTGTTTCAACGTAGCTGACGCATCCGCTTGTGAAGACTTTTTTACTCGCCTTCCTTTTGAAAAAGTCCACGTTCTTGTAAACAACGCGGGAATTCGCAAAGACAATATTGTCGCTATGATGCCGAACGAGGACTGGCAACAGGTCCTAGATATAAACCTTACAGGAACTTTCAATATGTGTAAGGCCGCCGTCATGAAAATGTCACGCCAACGCTATGGCCGTATTATTAACATCACCTCACCATGCTCACATTTCGGTTTTGCGGGCCAAGCTAATTACGCTGCCTCAAAAGCAGGCCAAATCGGACTTAGTCGCTCTCTTTCCAAAGAAGTGGCCAAAAGAAAAATCACGGTTAACTGCGTCTCACCAGGTTTCATTGGAACTGATCTCATCTCAGATTTACCTGAAAAATTAGTCGATGAATACAAGCAGCAAATCCCAATGAAACGCTTTGGCACCGTCAATGAAGTGGCCAATTGCGTAAGCTTCCTTGCTTCAGAACAAGCCAGCTATGTAACGGGTACAGTTTTAGAAGTGAGCGGTGGCCTATAACATAAGACATCAGCTTCAGTCTTTAGCATTTTTGAGCGTAGTCCTATGGCTATGCTCATCATGCCAGAACGATTCGACCATCTACGCAGCGACACTGCGTGACATCCCCGAAAAAAACTACATTTACGCTCTAGGGAAAAAAGGTGAACCGGAGGCCATTTCATGCAAGCTATCACGCTTCACCCATTCCAAATCGGGTAAATCAGTCTCTGTCTTAGGCATGATTCACATGGCAGACGGATCCTTCTACAATCAAATTCATCACCTCACCTTTGAACATGATATCACCTTAACTGAGGGAGTTCGAGGCAAAGCAAGCATTTCACCTCACCATTTTCTTGTTCAATACATAAGTGCCTATTTTTCGCGCATCAATTACTACAATCGCCTCGTACCACAAAATTTATTCCTCCAACCTGGAGGCTTAGAACGCAATGCAGATGTAAGCCTACAAGAGTTCTCCAAAGAGGGAGGCTTTTTTACCTCGTTTTTACAGCTTATCTCCCTGCCCTTTATCATAATTGGCGGCGAAGTTAATAACCTCGCTTTATACAGTAAATATCAACTTAGTGGTGCAGGCTTATCAAAAAAATTTCAACTTAAAGAAATTAGCAATAATCGCAAGCTACTCTTTGGAAACATGCGCTCAGTAGATGAAACTGACCACGCGATTCTCCCTGGAATCATCTCAAGCAGAAATCAAAAATTATTTACTGTGATGAATGAAGAACTCAAGAAAGATCAAATCCAATCAGTCCTCATCCCATGGGGAGCAGCTCACTCTCCCGATATTGAACGCGAATTAATAAGCCAAGGCTTCATAAAAAACGCTCCTGATCAATGGCTTCGTGCTATCAACTTTCATCCCAGTCAAAGTTCTGAAGCCTCACAATTTTACATCCCCTTAATCGCCTACATATATAATGACCCCTTAGCATATGAATACTCTTTCCTATTCGGCACCATCAAAGGCTCCAAGAAGCGGTCATCAACTTCCTCTTCTTTATTATGGAGCTTACTCTATGATAAATCTTCCAGCAACCAGCACTATTACTTTTCCATTTTACCTCGTTTATTTGACCATCCTGTATTATTTGATTATTCCCGCACACAGTCAAAAAAACAAATACGAGCCTTATTTTTCATAAAATTCTGCTGGGAATAAATAAATACATACACACTTGTATATCTAATTAAAGTCTTGATTAAGCATAAAAAACTCACCAATCACAGTTTTTACTGTTAATAAATCAAGAAATCTAAAGTTTTCTAAGGCATAAGGGCCTAGCCTGTTCTTTTTTCTAATGAAAGAAATGCTATAATTAGCCTAGAAAAATCAAATTAATTAAACAAGAGTGACCAATTGAGTGATATCGTTGACATACTTAAAGAAGTAACCAACTCAATACTAAACCATGACCCCACCTCCAAGATTTTACAGAAGGTGACTGAGTTAGTATGTGAGAAGTTACATTTGGATGTTTGCAGTATCTACACCTTTGATAGCAAGAAAAAAACGCTCAACCTTCGAGCCAACACCGGATTCCTCAAGAAAACACAAGTTTCATTCTCCATTAAAGAAGGCTTAACCGGACTTGTTTATCGCGAACAAAACGCCCTCAATTTGACCAAACCCATGGATCACCCCAGTTTCACTCTCGTTAATTCTATCGGTGAAGAAAAATTTCAGTCATACCTCGGCATCCCTATGATTGATAGTAGTGGACTAACCCTTGGCTGCTTCGTGATCCAAACTCGCTTCACTTCCATGCTTGATGAATCTGCCGTGGATTTAGCCAATACCTTAGCTTCGCAAATGGCCACACTCATTTCACAAGAAGGCCTACAAAGAGTTTTATCTGATCACACAATTCAAGACCGCGATGAAATTGCACAAGCCTTGGAAGATGATGAACCAGATAGTCACATCGACTTAAAACTTGAAGGCTCAGCAGTCTCCCCAGGTGTCATTCACGGCCCCATTCGCATGCTCAACACAAGAGAAATCTGGGATAGAATCGTACTTGAAACAGGCGAAAATCGTCAAATTGAAACAGGGCGCCTTGAGGAAGCCCTAAAGCTTTCCTGCGAAGAAACTGTTCACATTCAAGAACGTGCTCAAAAAGTTTTCATAGAAGCTGACGCCTCTATATTTTTTGCTCAATTACTTCTCCTCGAAGATGAGAACTTCATTAAAGATATGTATTTTGGCATAGATTTTTATAGCTACACGGCCGAAGCCTCAGTAAAAAACACTGTCGAAAAGTACATAAAAAAATTCCAAGAAGCACGCCTTCCCCAATTACGTGAACGAGCTCTCGATCTACTTGATGTCGGCATCCGTCTTATACTTCAATTGCAAGGGCTCGGCTTAGAGCAAGAAGTAAGCCAACAAAAAGTCATTCTTGTTGCCCCTGAAATAATGCCCTCAGATCTCGTTCGCATTCCAAATGAAAATATATTAGCTATTGTCTGCTCTCATGGCGGCAGCACCTCTCACACCGCCATACTCTCACGTTCACTTCAAATCCCTGCAGTCATGGGTGTTAACGATATTGATGAACTATGCGAAGCAGGCGATACATTCTTGGTCGATGGAGATAACGGCTCTATTGTTATCAATCCTGGCGATGAAATCCTCAAAATGTACGAAGAACGCCTAAGTGTTGGCGTTGTTAATATCGAACACCCTACCGTCAACCTACCTACACTCAGCAAGGATCAAGTATCCATTAAGATGCGTGGTAATATATGCATGGTGAGTGACTTTAAGCTGCTCGAAAAAGTGCAAAATGACGGAGTTGGACTCTACCGTACTGAGTTCATGTTTATGATGCATGAAAATTTTCCTGTTGAAAATGAGCAGTATAGAATTTTCCGCCAAGTCGCCAAACTAGGCGAACCCAATTCAGTTGTCATTCGTGCACTTGATATTGGTGGAGATAAACCCTTATCCTACTTTGATCACGGCACAGAAACTGATCCCATGCTAGGGTATAGGTCCATAAGAATTTTACTTGAGCATCCAGAGGTCTTCATCCCACATCTTCGCGCTATGTTACGTGCAGCACAGAGAGGAAACATGAAGATACTTTTCCCTATGATAGCTCATTACGAAGATGTGGTTGCACTCAAAAAAGTCATCAAAGAACAAGTTGCTGAATTAAGAAAAATTTACGGCCGCAAATTTAAAATTCCGCCCCTCGGTGCCATGATTGAAATGCCCTCTGCTGTTTGCCAACTCAACGAACTCCTTGATTACTTCGACTTTGTTAGTATTGGCACAAATGATCTAGTCCAATATTTCTTTGCAGTTGATAGAGGCAACAAAAAAGTCTCTAACTACTTCTGTCCGATGCACCCTTTAATCCTACGTGTCTTGAAAAAAATCATTGATTCATGTACCGAAAGGAATAAACCAGTTTCGATCTGTGGTGAAATAGCCAGCAATCCATTAGCCACCCCCATACTTATTGGAATCGGCCTAATAGATTTTTCAATGACGCCTATGCAACTCAGTAAAATCAAACACCTCACCTCTCAGCTTGACTCGAAAAAATGTAGCAAGCTAGCAAGAAAAGCTTTACAGTGCTCTACGCAACAAGAAGTTATTGACCTTGTCGAGGCCTTTTATAAAAAAGAGAAGATTTCCATAGAGTATTAATATGAATATTATTTTAGTGGGTTTTATGGCCAGCGGAAAAAGCTCCCTGAGTAGATATATGGCTACGCGTACAAAACGCCAGGCACTTGACCTTGATATTGAAATTGAGAAAAGAGCTCAAATGAGCATCCCTAAAATCTTTGAAACCGTTGGCGAAAAAGCGTTTCGCGACTTAGAATCTTACGTAACTAAGCTCTGTAAAAATTATCACAACACTATAATAGCTACTGGTGGAGGTTGTATACTTCGCGAAGAAAACCGCCGTGCCCTCAAAGAAGCTGGTTTAGTCATATGGCTCAACACAAGCCCAGAAAACGTACAAAAGTACACCGCAAAAAGAAATAATCGTCCCCTACTTAAAGGTGACAAAAGCTTAAATGATATCACACAAATGATGAAAAAAAGAGAAGCTTTATATGCTGATTCAAGTCATTTAAAAATAGATGTCTTCCAGCATAACCTCGAAGAGATTTTTGATATCATCCAAAGTTATAAAGATCAATTTTTAGCGCAAGAATACGCAAAACCATAAGCCACAGTTCAAATGTCGTTAAATAAAAAACTCTACCTCATCCCGATCCACAACCCCATTATTTTCCCCGGTGTAAAAACACGCATAGACATACCGTATCACTACGAGGAAACTATCCAAAAGCTCCTTGATTCTCCCGGAAACCTGATCCTTGCCTACCAACAAGAAGGCTTAGAACCACAACTATATAATACCGCTAGCCTCGTATGTATAGAAAATTTTGACAAGAAAGCCGATGGTCACTGGGAACTACTCGTAAAAGCTTACGCTAGAGCAAGCCTCAACGAGCCAAACCTCATTAAGGCCCACGAACAAAGTAGTGATTACCAATTACTCTCTTATCTTGATGAAGAATTTATTTCTAGCGAGGAAGAGGCTAACATAAAAGGTGCTTTACAAATAAAAATAAAGAAGAATTTCCCCAACATGGCTCCTCACCTTTACAGTGAACTCATGGAAGACTTCTCTATTTCTAAATTCCTTCACTACCTCTGTTTTAGCTCAAACAAAAGTCAAAATACAAAGATTGAGCTACTAAAGTACACTTCACTCTATAAGCTATATCAAAAACTGATTGATGGATTCATGAAGTAAGATCAATCAAACGTTTTTGTATCACCCCGATCTTTCCCTTCATTAAGTTGACTTAAAAAATCTTCTGGCAAATCAATGAGTCGAGTATTATTATTACGTTGATGAAGCGGTAAACGAATAGAAAAAATAGTCCCATTGGGGTCTGATGAAAAACTTATATTGCCCTTATGACTCTCAATTATCTTTTTAGACACAGCTAAACCTAAGCCTGTACCTTCATCCCCTTTCCCCGTATAAAAGACTTCAAATACTCGAGATTTCATTTCTTCTGGAATTCCTTCTCCATTATCAATCACATCAATCTCTAGTAACTGCTCCGATTGAGATAAATCTACCCTCAACTCAATCATTCCTCCCTCTTCTCCTTTGTACTTCCCTACAATTGCATCTGCCGCATTATTTAATAAATTTAAAAACACACGATGTATCGCCATTGAATCCAGATCTACCACGAGGCTTTTAAAGCGAATTTGGTCGCTCACTTTAAGCTTAATCCCACGGTTCTCGAAACCTTGTTGCAAGAGATCTACCACTTCCACTATTATTTCCGTGAGTGAATGAGGCTGTATATTGAGACTCGATTCTTTAGCTAAATTGAGTAAATCTAGCATTAAACCCGTCAGTCGTTTATGATTCCTTGAGAGTACATTCCACGCATCATTCATTAAGTTTGAATCTTCTTCATCAATCCCCATCCTCATCAAATAGAGACAGCCATCTACACCCGTTAAAATATTTTTTATATAATGAGATAAACTAGCCGCAGTTGTACCTAAGGCTGCTAAACGCTCTGATTCTACTGTACGCTGATTAAGCCTGACACTAAATAAATGACTTGCCGTCGTAAATACCACTCCTGTCAGGAACTGCAAATCTCCCTCAGTAAAACTCAGTTCATTCACCACAAAAGAAGAGCTCAGACACACAACGCCGAGCAACTCGCGTTCATGTATTAATGGCGCCACAAGGAACTGTTGATTCCTACCCATAACAACCGATTGCGTCGCATCTTTAATTTCTTGCATGTTATACACACATAAAATCGCGCGTAATTTCATGGAAACATAGTTTAAAATTTTGCGACTCACTGGGTATTCAGAGTACTCTAAATGCTGATATTCACTATCAATCCCTTCCGCGGGGGTGAGATATTCCCCATTATCTTTTAAAAGATAAATACAGCACTTTTCTGCCTGGGGCATGGACTGGATTAAATAACGTGTGACTAATGAAAAAAGTTCATTTTCATCCTGCACTCCTTTAATAAGGTCAGTCAGACCGTAAATAGCCGCTAATCTTCTATGCTCAGAAGGGTACATCATTTCATCTTCTGCCATGGATAGGTTACGCAGATGGAGAGGATCTATACTGTGTAAGATTCGCAAATTAGAGCGCGGATCGTCATCTGGAAAATCAACTTCTAATACTGAAGAACCAATACGAATATGCTGAAGATTTTTTAATTCATGCGTCCCTGTTATACGCTCAGTCCCTAACCATGTCCCATTAGAGCTTTTTAAGTCTTCTATCCACCACAATTCATCTTTCGAAAAAATCTTGACATGAGTTCTCGACATGCGCCTATCAGCAACAGGAATATTCGATTCAAGCGCTCGCCCAATCGTCGTACTCTCTTTGACTGAAATACTTTTCCCCGCAGAGGGCCCCGCGATAAAATGCAACATGACTTCAGTATGCTTCACTCGAACTCCTTAATTTCTTAGACTTGATTAATATATGCTAAAATTAATCTAAGTGAAAGACTAGGCGGCTCAAGTCTGCAAAAGGACGGTATTTTTCTTTCAAAATCCGCTCAAAACCCTTTTTACAGCTCTTTTTAAAGACTTTTCTCAATTCTTTATCTCGAATAGATCGCACCTTCACCGATAAATAATCGTATTCTCCACCAGACTTCAAATAATCGCCCAAAGCTTTTTCTAAGTAAATAACTGACTTTTCACATAAGTCTTCTACGTATTCATAAAACACTAAATCAAGTAAAGGCGGCATTGATAAATCATGCAATATCTCATCCACAAAAACCTCAAGATGGATAGATTGAAACAAATACCCTCCCGAATCAATCTGCAACTGACTTGTTTTCCAATTGACCTGATCTGCACTAAAATTCAGCACCGACCGAAAACTCTGATTAGGCATCAATAATCCTTCACCCAAACGATAAGGCCGTTGTTCTATTTTACTGAGACGTAACTCTTCTAAGCATAGAGCATGAATAAAAACATCACTCAAATCATCTTTCACATAAGCCGCGCGGTCAATTCTTTGTTCAATCTTGACTAAGATTACTTCATCAAAATCTTTATCTAAAGCCGATAACTTAGCCTTAATCCTTTCAGGTAACAAGGGAATTTCTTTTTTATAGACTCCACGATAATGAGCTGCCACATCCGTTAAACCATTATCGATTAAAACGCGATACAACAAATGATCTAAATCATCTTTCTCAACAATTTTATTACGAGCAAACAAACTCATTGCAACAAGAATATCATCAATCAGAAACACATCATGAAAACCACACTTCTTAAAACTAGCCTCTAAAACAGGCTGATAGTCCCCCAAATCAACACTTATAATCCGCCCATCTTGATCAACAGGAATAAGTTTATCATTTATCTGAATCATAATCCGAGGCCTGCATTGATTGAATCGTTTCGATAAATTCTGACGCGTCTTTAAATTCACGATACACAGAAGCAAAACGAACATAGGCCACTTCGTCTAAGCCTTTTAACTCCATCATCACCATCTCACCAATTTCATGAGAGGAAACTTCCCTATCGAGACGATCTGACACTCTGGATTTGATATTCTCTACTGCCTCATTAATGGCATCATCCCCTACAGGACGTTTCCTCAAGGCTAATTGTAGCCCTTCTCTCACTTTCTGAATATTAAAGTCTTCCTTACGCCCACTTGATTTAATTATCATCAAGTCGCCTCTAACTAATTCTTCCTGCGTGGAAAAACGAGTTTCACAGCCATTGCATTGGCGACGACGACGTAAAAGATTGCGATCTTTTGACAAACGAGTTTCTAGGACCTTATTTGATGTGGAAGAACATTCAGGACAACGCATTATTCCCCCTCAATTTCAAGGAAATCTGGCATCAAAACACCCTCACCATCAGGCCCGTCTAATGCCTTTAACCTGAACGCCTGCTCACAGGTCGTACAACGCAACACTTGTTCGCTTTGCTCCAACCCTGCTCCAGACTTACAAACTGGACAATCTAGTATGCTTAATAAATCTTGCTTTAATTGCACTATTCCCCCTCTAATCAATACATATTCTTATCTAATAAAAGCAACACTAACTCTTCGCCTATTTTCTTCAATAAGAAACTTTACTTTTCCACTTTAACAACAGCACTTTCCGATTATATTCATAGCTCGAAAATAACCCTACTAGAGAAGATCCCACAAGCGAAAATTAATGAGTATCCTAAGTCCGCGATTTTACCGCATCCAATTCTTTAAAATCCTCCGCTCTGGAGGCAGCCCCGAGTATATTGCTCGATCGGTTTTTTGTGGCGTATTTGCGGGATTGACTGTCCCTCTTCTACAGATCCCCGTCGCCATTTTTATCGCATGGATCTTTAAAGCGAACAAAACTATTGCCTCTTTATCAACTTTTGTCTCCAATCCATTAAGCTACCCGGTTTTTTGGTTTGGCGCACTTTACATTGGCTCCTTCTTCATCCCTGGCAACGAACAATTTCTCGCCGATTGCCAAAAACACTTTTTCGAACTCTCTTTTTGGTTCAATCTAGATTGGTGGGAACTCGGCAGCAGTACCATTTTAATGTTTATCACAGGTGGGTCCATCCTAGGACTTTTCCTTGGAACACTCGCTTATTTCTGGACAAAAAAGAACGTGATTAAAAAACGAGCAAAAAGATTAAAAAACGAGCGTTTAAAAAAAATAAACAAAGAGGCATGACATGTTTGGCGGAATAATAAAACACAGCGGATCAGTACATTCAATTTCTGGCAACAACTCTAATGGCATCGTTCTTGAGCTAGAGACCTCTATTGTTTCACAAGTTCAAATCGGGGATTCCGTAGGAGTAAACGGCGTTTGCTTAACTGTTACGGAAATCATTTCTGATTCGATCCTCAAGTTTGACGTATGGCCGGAATCTCTACAAAGAACAACTCTCGCTGATCTGAAAATCGCTCAAGAAGTCCACGTTGATCTCCCTCTCAAAGCTAGTGATTTTATTGGGGGCCACCCTGTATTAGGCCATGTTGATTTTGTCGGCTCTATTGTATCTATGAGCCAAGTTGATAATGCGAGTCAGCTAAAAATCTGGATTGCCTTACCCGCTGAATACTCTAGTCTCATTCCAGCTCGTGGCTCAATTGCTGTTGATGGCGTCAGCTTGACCATCACAGGACGAAACGAAAACTCATTTGCCATCTCATTAATCCCAGAAACCCTACGCCTTACCCACCTCGGCGAACTTAAAGCTGGCGACGCCCTAAATATAGAAGTAGATTTTAGTAGCCGAGCTCTTCAAGACAAATCAGGGATGATTAACCTAGCTAATGAAGCAGAAACCATTTCTGATAAAATTGATACCATAGCAGCCGCCATCGACACCTACACCAAAGGCGGTTTACTTCTTATTCAAAATAAGGAAAGCTTCGCGCTCTGCTCTTCAGCTGAAAAAATCACTGATCGCAACCTCAGTTTTGCCCTCTCTTTATCCCGAACTCCATGCACCGTAGCTGTCACCGAAGGCTTAGCCGAAAAACTTTTTATTCCTGCTCCAGTTATTAATACTAAAGCAGAAGAACGTCGCTTTTTACTCCCTGTTAACCACAGAGCCAATGAACTACACGACTACACAACTGCGGCTATGAAAAAATCCATTAGCTTATTTTGCTCCGACGAGCTGACTATTGACGACTGGATGACCCCTGGTAACATCAACCCTTTACAAATCTATGGTGCTAATTCATCATCTAGACCAGGCCTACCGGAAGCCGCTGTTGCACTCTGCTTTAAGAGCAAACTTCCTCATGCCGCGATCTGCCAAAACCTTATTGATGCCGACGGTAAAGAAATGAATTCAGAGCAGGCACACGTCATATCTACAAGATATCAAATTCCTATTTATCAAGTGAGTGAACTAATCTCAGAAAACTCTGAACTCTTTGAAGATGATTATTTTGGTGATCTTTAAAGAAAATTAACTTATTATTTTTTGTTTTAAGCTCGACTGACACATACTTTAATCTGTCAACAAAAGGAGTCACTATGACAAAAATGATTAAACACCTCGGCCTCATATCACTAGCCCTGATTTTTACAGCTACATTAAGTGCCAAAGACGAATGGGTCACCGACTACGAAAAAGCACTTAAAACTGCTAAAGCCGAGAAAAAACATCTATTGCTCAATTTCACCGGTTCAGATTGGTGTGGCTGGTGTATCAAACTCGACAAAGAAGTCTTTGATACAAGTAAGTTTAAGAAATACGCTAAAAAAGAACTCATTTTAGTCAAACTTGACTTCCCCAGAAAAGGAAAACAAAGCAAGGAAGAAAAAGCTCAAAACCAAAAACTCGCCAAAGAGTTTGGTGTACGTGGCTACCCGACTATCCTCATTCTAGATCCTGATGGAAAACTCATCCAAAAAACTGGCTACCAAAAAGGTGGTGAAAAAAATTATATTCAGCATATCGAAGATATAATCAAAAAAAGTAAAAAATAAATCCCCCATACCTTTAATTAGCCAAGCTTAATTGCTTGGCTTTTTTATGCATTAATACAATTAACAGGACATCCTATGACAACAGCCTACGCAGCACAAATCCCCAGTGGCCCACTAAGTAAAATTTCATATTCCCCTGGCGAATTAGAAGCTGGTGAAATAGAAATAGACGTGAAATACTGTGGCCTTTGCCATAGTGACATCAGCATGATCAATAATGACTGGGCCATTAGTCAATACCCTCTAGTCCCAGGCCATGAAATTGTTGGCACGATCACTAAAATCGCCCCCTCAGTAACAAATTTAAAACTGGGACAGACTGTAGGCATTGGTTGGCATTCCGGCTTCTGTAACACATGCACTCATTGCATTGAAGGCGATCATAACTTATGCTCACAAGCACAAGGAACTATTGTCTCACATCACGGTGGCTTTGCTGACAAATTTCGAGCTCAAGCCACTAGCGTAATCCCCATTCCCGATGGTCTAGATCTTTCTACCGTCGGACCTCTATTCTGTGGTGGCATTACCGTTTTCAATCCACTCATTCAATTTGATATCCCTCCAACGGCAAAAGTTGCCGTTATAGGAATTGGTGGCCTTGGTCATCTAGCGCTACAGTTCCTAAATGCATGGGGCTGCGAAGTCACTGCCTTTACTTCTAGTGAAGATAAAAAACAAGAAGCTTTAAAGCTGGGTGCGCATCATACCCTAAACTCTAGAAGCTCCGATGAAATTGAAAAAGCCGCAGGCAGTTTCGATCTCATCATCTCTACCGTCAATGTAAAACTAGATTGGGAACTCTACATAAATACTTTAAAAGCCAAAGGAAGACTCCATTTTGTCGGAGCGACTCTCGAGCCCATAGAGATACAAGCCTTCTCCCTAATCATGGCACAAAGATCAATATCCGGCTCTCCTGTTGGCAGCCCTGCTACCATCGCTAAAATGCTAGATTTTGTCAAACTCCATAACATTCAAGCAAAAGTAGAACTTTTTCCAATGAGCGAAGTCAACGAAGCTATTGCTCACTTGGAATCAGGCAAAGCTCGCTACAGGATTGTACTCGAAAATTAAGACTGAAGTTTATCCTCTAAAGAGCTATAATCATCAAAGACAAAGGTGGGGATTACCCCATCTTTGTTACCCATTCCCGAAGTAAAAAACGCATTGTCAATTTTTGCATTTTGCGCTACTCGCAAATCTGTATGGTGATCCCCCACCATCAGTGCTTGAGCTGCTTCGATTTGATGAATTTCCAAACATTTGTAAACACCTCCGGGCTCAGGCTTATGACATCCCGCACCCTCTGGCCCCAATATTGGATTAAAGTATTGATCCAAATCTAATTCTTTCAAAATAATATCAGTCATCGCCTGGGGCTTATTAGTCAAAACAGCCATAGCTATACCCTTAGATTTCATTAGTTTTAAGAAATCTCTACAGCCCTCGTATAAATGACTAAAGACACAGATATTCTTTTTATAGAAATCAAGCATCAGCTTCAACGCTTCAACCGGATCTACATTTTCTCCTTGCAAAGAGCGCTCTACTAATTTTTGAGCGCCATCACCTACATAAGAAACTATTATTTCTAAGGGTAAAATCGGTAAGCCATAGGAGCGACGCATCTCATTCACTGCGGCAGCTAAATCTTTTCTCGTATCTACTAAAGTTCCATCTAAATCAAATATCAGAAGTTTATATTTCATCGCTATACTCTCGCTCAAGTTTTTTATACTGTTCATCCATACCTAAAACCTTATAAATATTTCTCAAATCCTTATCCGCTTCTAAGTAAATTTTAATTGGGTCATTCGTAATCGGATGCCTGAAACTCAAGAAAAAGCAGTGCAGCATCAAACGGCGGAGATTAAATTTTTCGCGAAAAAAACGATTCTGGTGTGAATCACCATCCGTACTATCTCCAATTATGGGATGTGCTAAGCCTCTCATGTGCCGACGAAGCTGATGAAAACGTCCCGTTACCGGCTCTAATTCAATTAAAGAATAGCGAACTGTCGGATATCCGTCCAATGCCTCGTCGAGCTCCACTGTCCCAAGTCCTCGATAACGACTCAAACAGTCCTGTATCGCACCATTGCTTTTCTTAATTAGCTGCCTATCAACTTCACCATTCGCTTCAAGCCAGCCTCTTACCAGTGCAATGTACTTTTTCTCAACTGTCTTCTCTGTAAATTGACGCTGTAATTCGCGGCACATTTCAGGGCTTTTTGCAAAGAGCACCGGCCCAGAAACTGGTCTATCTAAACGGTGAACGGCATAAACATATTGACCATCAAGTTTATTGCGCACCATACTCTGCAAAGTCCGCCTATCACGACACATTTCTGAACGGTGAACACTAAACTTTGCATTCTTCTGAGCTACCACCAAGTATTCATCTTCATATAAAAATTTTACGTGCTGAGGACCGCTCATGACCTCAAAAAGCCACCTATAAAATCATATACTTCTTCATAACATGGCGCTCTTAAAAGATCATGACATGCATGATCCTCTATACAAAGATGACTATTTTCATAATATCGACTAAAGCGTTTAATTTCTTTGGGATTAACAATACTATCACCCGACGACCACGCCAAACCAATCTTGATCTTACGGCTAAGCTCAGACATGTCTTTAGACCTTAACTCTAACATAAGCTCCTGAATTGCATTGAGATAAGACAAGGGGACTCGCTTAGCAATTAAAGGATCATTTTGGAAAATAAATTGCTCTCGACGCAACTCGCATACATTAGAAGTCACTTCATTACAAGGGATACTCAACTTCGCCTTACTCAAATATTTACCTAAAGATTTCATCCCAGGGAAATTCAAATAACGCAGTTCATGAAAAACCTGCAAAACACTATTAGCCATTAGCCGAACCGGCTTCATTACGCCTCTTCCTTTAGGAATATTCACTCGTAAAGCAGGACTAAGTAATAATAGTTTACTGATTCGCTTAGATATATATCGTTCCGCCAAAGCCAGGGCAAGTAAGCCACCCATACTAAAACCCACAATGATAATAGGCTTATCGGATTGAGCTTCAATTGCTTTAAGGTCACCCTCTAACTCCTGTAGATGACAAGCCATACTTACATTGGCACGACTGTACTGATACTCTTTTTCAAGTTCAGAGCCTTTATGAGTATGACGTAATAAATCCAAATCTTTTGAATCATTAAGATAAAAATTTTGAATATCCTTAAACGCACTGCTATTCAACGCTCGTTCACCATGACCAAGGTGCGTGGGCACATGTACCTGGCAATCATTCTTCTGTAAGAATTTAGCTAAATCATACATGCGCCCCTCATGCTCGCATAAACCATGCAAAAGTAGACACTCGTATTTGGCTGAAGGGTTTTCGAATTTCATTTCTTTTCCTTACTAGCTTTTCTAGGACCTTCGAAATGCTCCCAGCTTTGATACTGAGGGCGGATATTTTTTCGCGTAGCATTCTCAAAGAGCGCAAAGGATTCATTTGCCTCTTTCTCCACAGGAGTGAAAGCAAGTAATAATGGACGATGGTCCGAAGCAATAAACCAATGGGGAGAATGAGGGATACTCAAAAGATCATAATCTATTTCACCTAACATACTGTATGAACAAAAGAAGTAATCAATACGTGAATATTCATCACTCTTATCATAGTAATGAGTCCACGACGCATGGCTCTTGTCGTAGGGACGCAAATCATATAAACGCTTCTCGTATCTATATCTTCGATATTGAATTTCTTTTATTGGAGAACTATCAAAAGTATCGTTCATGTCACCCGCCACTACAATATTAGCTTGCGGATCATTTTTTAGTATGCTATCAACTAAATAATGCAACTGCCTAGCTTCATAGCGACGCATATCAGTTTGCCCTAAAGCAGTGGGTATCTTAGACTTTAAATGGGCGCCGATAAAATGAAGACGATAGTCATTTTGCCATTCAAAAACACAATAAGCAAAACCACGAGAGACAAACACATCTTTACCCTTGAGCTTAAATTTCACTCGTGTGCGATGATCTATTTTCTTAGGCGCAGATTTAGCTAGTATACATAGCCTACGCAAGGAATCAGGTCCCTTCACAATGGAGCTAAACGAGTAATTAACTTCCCTCGCAAGTAAATCCGCTAGTAACTCCTCTAGCGCTTCACCATGCCCCAGCTCCGATAATAAGACAATATCCGCATCAATTCCAGCAATAATATTTGCTGTCGCCTTACGTGAAACAGAGCTTTTTAACTGATATGAAGATTGTGAGGGATTATAATTATAGAGGTTGTAGGATAATACTTTAACAGGCTCAAGCTTTAACTTGATTTGCCCAGAAGCAACTACCTGGGTAAAAAAAATAAGTAAAAAGAGCAGTTTTAGATACCCCACTTTCATTAATTAGTGAGTATTACGACGCATTAATTCATCACGAAGAATCTGATTCTCAGGACACTCGTAAGGAAATTCATCTGACTTGCGTTTCCAAAATTCTTCAATATTATAATGACGACGAGCATCAGGGTGAAAAATATGTAAAATTACATTGCCATAATCCTGAACAACCCAATGGCTTTGCTCATCGGCATCAACCGTATTATAATCCATATCTTGATCTTTAAGCTCAAGGTGAATACGGTTGGCAATAGCTTTTAAATGCGGCTCAGAATTACCTGTACAAATCACATAATAATCCGTAATTGATGAAGTTTCTTTTACATCAATTGTTTTTATATCAACAGCTTTTGATTCTTCACAAAGCTCTGCAATAAGTTTTGCTTTAGCCTCAGAGTTAATTTGACTCACAATATAATCCTTTGTCTTTTACGTATTCCATAACTTCTGGAATCACTAAATTTTTATTGACATTCCCTTTTGCAATACCTTTTCGTATCTCAGAAGAAGAAATGTTATTTTGTGGACCATCATCGATTATTCCACTCATCAAGTTTTCTACTTGTCTACCGGCAAAATGCTCGATCAAGTTAAATTGAAACTGTTTTTTCACTCCTGGGCGACCATAAGTTATAATCGGATAATTCTTAATTATATCCGCATATTTGTACCATGTGTGAAAAATCGCTAAATTATCCATACCAATCACTAGCTTAAAGCGTCTTGAAGGCATCGCAGTTCTTAAAGCCGTCAAAGTATGTATTGTATAAGATTCACGATAATTATTTTCAATCTCGTAATCAGAGACTAAAAAACGATCTTCATCTTTTACCGCCAACTCGAGCATTGCCAAACGATCTGCTGATGGACTGATTTTCTTTTCGCTCTTATGAGGGGGACGAGCACTGGGAACAAACATCACTTCCTGAGCTAATTCACGCTCAAGAATATCGTAAGCTAAGGCTATATGGCCTTGATGAATTGGGTCAAAGGTGCCGCCCAATACTGCAGTTTCAATTATTTCCAATTTTCGATCCTATACTTTAGAACTTTTTATCAAACTAGTGCGCCAAGATTAAATTACAAAAATCAGCAGCTTGATTATTAAATAAAAAAAGGGCTTATCCTCTAAGGAATAAGCCCTCAAGTACACCCATCAAGATTCGAACTTGAGACCTCCTGGTTCGTAGCCAGGCGCTCTATCCAGCTGAGCTATGGGTGCATTTGCTTATTTGGTACACCCATCAAGATTCGAACTTGAGACCTCCTGGTTCGTAGCCAGGCGCTCTATCCAGCTGAGCTATGGGTGCTTATTAAGCGCTGTCAGTATAAAAAGATTTTGCCTTTTATCAAGACAGTTCATCAAAAAAAATGTACTTTTTTCAATTCAATCAAAAAACGCGGGAGATTTTTTGTCGAGTGCTCCTATATTCAGCCATCTTTATAATATATAACCTCATTCAAAAAAGGCTGTTCATGAAACTTTTCAAGTACCTCACTTTCTCCACTCTTCTTGCTCTACTCGCCAGCTGTGCAAACGACGATAATACCTACACTCGTAACAATACTCGTGAACCAGTAGCTACAATCCCAGGCGGATCAGGCCCTTTATATGGCGAAGGCGATGATACGAATGGTGGATTACCTGAAATAGAGGAAGGTGTATTTGTTGGAGAGGAAACAATTGGTGCTGTAATCAATGGCAATATTCACGGAACTCCAGTAGCTCACGATATTGAACCTGTATACTTTGCTTTTGACAGTGCGGCAGTGCGCAGTGCTGAAGATGAAAAAATCCAAGCCATTGCAGAATTTTTAACTGAGAACGAAACTTTCACTTTAGTTATTGGTGGTCACTGTGACGAACGTGGTAGTGATGAATACAATCGTTCACTCTCCGAAAAACGTGCACTCTCAGTTAAAGAATCATTATTTAGTATCTCACCTGATTTAGAAATTCGCATTGAAACTGTCGCTTATGGCGAAGAAAAACCTGCCGTCATTGGTGCAGACAGTCAGTCCTATGCAAAAAACCGTCGTGCTGAATTCGAAGTTTACGAAGCGAACTAAGCGTGAACTTTAAAACTTTACATCTCTGCGCTTTCGTGGCGGTCATAACTTTAATGACTGCCTGCCAATCCACAAATGGAGACGGCACTTCAGCTAATGCGTCTGCGATCACCGCAAATAACACCGCAGAAGACCCCGCAAGTAAAGTTTTTAAACCAGAGGATCATTCCCCTGAACTCAACCCATTAAAAGACATAAGCGACGGCCAATTCAACAAGGGCGCGAATAATCCCTTTGAAATCGAAGGTGAGCAAATCCACCACGATTTCTCTCCTGTTTATTTTGCTTTCAACTCCACCGCCATCGATAAAAGTAATTTGCGCCCTCTGAAAATTTTAGCCAAGTACATCGCTGACAACAAAAACTTTCATCTGATCATTCACGGACATACCGATGAAAAAGGCTCCGAACAGTACAATAGAATTTTAAGTGAAAAGCGCGCACTCGCCGTAAGAGAAGTCCTTTTATCATATTACGATATCACGACTAAAATCCATACCATTGGCATGGGAGAAGAACAACTCGCTACTCCTGGTGATTCGATCAAGGATCATGCCAATAATAGAAGAGCGCAATTCGAAATTATTGCCGTCTCAAAATAAGTAACCCCACAAGCTCAGCTCAAAAAATGTCAAAAGAAAAAGTTCTTATTAAAACTTACGGTTGTCAAATGAATGACCGTGATTCCGAAGCCGTAGAAATGGACCTCATCAAAAGTGGCTATGAGATTACCTCTGAAGAAAAAGAAGCGGATGTCATCATTTTAAATACTTGCTCGGTTCGCGATCAAGCAGAAAGAAAAGCTCTCGGTAAAGTAGGTAGTTTAAAAAAATTACTCCGCAAGCAACCCAACTTACAGATTGGCGTCATCGGCTGCATGGCTCAAAGTCGTGCCGATGACATCGTAGATAAACATGCCAATGTGAGCTTTGTCGCAGGCACTGACCAACTCCATAAAATCCCCAGCTTAATCGCCGCATCAAAAAAATCTGAAACTGCACTGATCGAAACGGGCCTCTCTAGAGATATCATGGAGCGCTTAGACAATCACCCCGAAGGGCAAACTAATGCGTCCATCGCCATCATGCGTGGCTGTAATGAGTATTGTACTTATTGCATTGTCCCTTTTACTCGAGGACAAGAAAAGAGTCGCTCCATCGGCTCTGTCATTGCCGAAGTCAAAGCACTCGCCGAAAAAGGTGTTCGCGAAGTCATGTACCTCGGCCAAAACATCACTGCCTATGGCCTCATTGAAGCTCGCCGTGATCGCACTTTTGACAAAGAAATCTCCCCTTTCGCAGAATTACTTCGCGAAACGGCAAAAATTGAGGGCATTAAGCGGATTCGCTTTACATCTCCTCATGCTCGTTATTTCAACGATGACTTAATTAACACTATTGCCGCAGAGCCAAAAATCTGTCGTGCTATTCACTTTCCTCTTCAATCTGGCTCCGATCGTTTACTCAAGGTTATGCGTCGTCGTCACA
This sequence comes from Lentisphaera profundi, assembly GCF_028728065.1. GTDB lineage: Bacteria > Verrucomicrobiota > Lentisphaeria > Lentisphaerales > Lentisphaeraceae > Lentisphaera > Lentisphaera profundi. The sequence goes on from NZ_CP117812.1 coordinate 1,840,867, forward strand.
CGGCCGCAGAATTTCTCTCTTGGATCAACAAAATGAAAGCACGCATTGAAGGCATCACCTTTTCTACTGATTTAATTGTCGGTTTCCCAGGTGAAACTGATGAAGATTTTCAGGCTACCCGTGATCTCTGTAATGAAGTAGATTTTGACCAACAGTTTATTTTCCGCTATTCAACCAGAAAAAATACTCCTGCTGCTCAGATGCCTAATCAATTAGGCGAGGAAATTAAGATTGAACGTAATCAGATCCTTTTACAAGACTTACAAGAACGTCTCATTGCAAAAAATGAAGCTCGTGTCGGCACTGTTGAAGAAATCATGGTCGAAGGTGTGAGCAAGCGAAATGATGAGAAATGGGCCGGACGAACCACCAATTATAAGATTGTTATTTTTGATCCTCAAGAAAACATCAAAGTCGGTGATATGATCAATATTAAAATCGAACGAGCCACACAGCATTCTTTATATGGGTCATACCTCAAGCACCAAGACTAAGCAAATGCTCTCAACTGCTTACTCAGTCTTGGTAATATTGAAACTAAATATCTAAGCCAGCTCTTATACACAGCTCTTGATCGATGATCTCGAGCTGCGCCGAGTATCCGGCTTGCTTTTCAGCAGGTAAATTCTGCAAAACTAAAGTACGGTATTCATCTAAAGAAATTAATAAATTTTTTCTTTCTTTAGTCACCTGTTCTACATCTTTCGAAATGATATAAAGTTGCCTAATCATAGCGTTAAGTTCTTTATAATAGAGCTGTTTCGTTTCTTCATTGCTACGGTCTTTCGTAAATTTCTCTCGTCGCTTCACATATTTTTCATGAATTTTTTCAAATTCACGATTAACTTGTTTGAGTGCCACTTCAAGTTTCACCCGATCGTAATAAAGTTCACCCTGGGCTTCACGAACAAATGAGCTCAAGTCAGCTGCTGATTTCTCAAATGATCCAGCTCTCCCTTTCGCCAGTTCATACTCATTCTTTTCCTGTGCAAAAATCACACCACAGGCAAACAGTAAACATATAAATGCTTTCATAATTCTTCCTTTTATTTTATTGATTTATTAACTAATAAGAAATTTTTGATTGGGAAAAAATGTACGAAAAGCCATGTATAGCTTTTAGCGTCACTCCCGATAGGCTCTCTACATGGCCATCAAAGAATAAGACGTTAGCCTTATCCTCATGAATTAAATAAGGCTGACTATAAAGATTTGTTTGACTTGGGTGCATACGAAAAACAGAATCATCATCGCTTGCGAAATACGCATCTGCTACTAACCAATCTACAGAGCTATAATCTGCCATATTCATTAAATAGGGATCGTTATTTTCATAACGTCCTCCATAGCTATTCCAGCCATTGTCACTCATCTCGCCTTCCATTTCAAGGCAACGGTAAAGCTCTAAGTTTCCGTAGCCTTCATCTAAAAGATTCTTGGACCAAGTTTTTATTGTAGGTAATGAAGATGTATTACTGGCATAGATATACCCATTTTTATCTTCTGCTGAAGTAAAAAACGCTAAGCCCACCTGCTTCTGTTGATTCAGGCAAACTGTCTGACGCCCTTTAGCGCGAGCCTTAGCCAGCGCAGGTAGAAGTAAACTGGCTAGGATGCCGATAATGGCAATTACGACCAACAATTCTATAAGTGTAAATTTTTTATTCATCAATGTACCTTTACTAAATCTATATCCTGTACAAAATTTATCAAAATTTTAATTGAGTCAAATCTCATCACCCGATTCACTAAATAGCGAACTAAAATTCATTCCTGCCTTCAGATAAACTCCTGACACTCCTGACACGTGTCCATCAAAAAAAAGTACATTCGCCTTATCTCCGTGAATAAGTTGTGGCCAAGCATAGCCCGTACTCGTCCCAGTTGTCATCCGGAACATGGCATCATTAGAACTCGCTTTATATGAATCAGCCAGAAGCCCATCCGAAGAATCATAATCCGTCAATTTCATTAAATAGGGTGCGCTATGTAAATAACGTGCGCCATAGGCATTCCAACCATTATCAGAAAGTTCCGCTTCATTTTTTGGACAACGAAAAACTTCAGCTGATACATAATCATTATTAACTAAAAAGTAGGCATAAGTACTACGAGTCGGTAGTGACGATGAACTCGATACATATATCTGGCCATCTTCATCAATGGCTGAACTATAAAAAGCCCCACCCACCTGCTTCTGGTTATTTACACAGACACTCTGACGGCTTTTATCCCTCGCCTTCCCCAATGTAGGCAGAAGTAAACTTGCCAAAATCCCAATAATCGCGATCACAACTAGTAACTCTATTAAGCTAAATCTCTTTTTCATTTTCATCACCTTATCTACTTTTTGCCAACGTTGGCATTTTTAATATTAAACAACCAAAACCATCGAAAGTCAAGTCTTTCTACTTACTTTTATTTAATTTCTTTTAAACTTAAAGATCTACTAAGACCAGACTTACATTCAATCTCCAATAGACTCACACCTCTATCATAGTTCACCACTAGCCCAGGCTCCTCACTCGCCCACTCACCTTTCAAGATCAAATTTATCTTTGATACTAAACTTCTGCCAGAAAGCCGTTTTTTGTCCTCAGCCAAGGCATCATTCACATCTGGATCGGCTACAGAAAGTGTGATACCTTCTTGCGACCTTTGCATCGTGATTAAACAGGGATTAGAAACTTTCTTAATTATTAGTTTTTCAAATTCAACTTTATCAAAAACCGCCATTGCTAAAGTTTTTGACTGAGTATCGTATATTGCATGCACCTTGCTATCTCTTCGTAATATTTTTGTCTTCACTCCATCCCGCAATATAGCGTCAGGCCAAACCTCATAAGCATAGCTTCCGCCACGGGGGTTTTTCCCATGATCAATAACGGCCGATGCAAACAAACCTTCCCCAAACTTCTCTTGCCCTAAACGACCACGGTGCATATCATCTCGCCTCATAGAATATTTATTATTGGGACTTCTTTGTTTTTTAATGCGTACATTCAGATCTGCCGCTTCTAGAAAATGGTATAGATTGCCCTTACCATCTTTAAGCCAATCGCCCTGTTTCACTTGAATATTTTGCTCTGGCACCTGAACGTCAGCACTTATTCCAAAACTATTTTCAAGCTTTACACTATCCTCTGAAGCATGCTGAAATAAAACTGTACTCGTGGGATAAACCTCTTCGCGACTGCGTACCTGACTCCCTAGACAAATCAGCCGATCTCCAAAGGCAAAGACAGATTTAAATGCTTTTAAACGCCCTTCTAAGCCCATACTATTTAGATACATAGCAAAAACACCATTATCATTCACTTTGAGTGAGCCCGCAAAAGAAGAGCCAGACATATACATCAGTGTTGAATCTTTTTTGGGCTCCAATTTTTCCGCGGGATATTCAATGACTGTAGCACCCGGTACCCGACACCAATCCCAACCCGCTTCAACATAGCCATCGGCCTCATTACCTTCTTTCATAATCTGGACACTGCCATTGGAATGATAGCGCCCATAGCGATTATCCTTAGTATATATCTCAGATGACCACACGTTTTTACTATAGCCTTTCACCGATGCCATCCAACTAGAACGGCGATGCACCATCAAGTCTGCATAAGGAAAAGCCCAGTTGCCACTTAAAACTTCCGCTTCTATCTTCTCCTCTTCAAAAACTTTTGCGAGCTCCGCATTCTCTACATTTCCCCAGAGACGTCTATACGCTGCGGCAAGTTCTTTATCCAAGCTCTCACGACCATCAGGAGTCCCTGCTAGAGCTAAACTTAAAAAGCTATTCTTCAGTCCGTTAATATTACCATGTAAAGGATGACGCCCAGAAAGCCCAATTCCCCAATCAAATTTTTGGGAGTATACTCTTGACGCAAGCAGGGCTCGACGGAAATTGCTGTGCCCCTCTGACCATATGCTAAAACTTGTTCCGTGAAATGCCTGAAAAAGTTTCCCCACACTGGTAAATGCACCTACACCATAAGCAGGATAATGCCCTCGGTGATGCCAGGAGGTACCGTCAATTTTAAAAACTCCACGCTCATCAGTATAAGATAACGTTTTTCCCAAATGATAACTAAATAGCTCTATATTCCTATAAGCTTTTGTTTGGTCGGGACAGATCGACAAGGCCATGAGTCGATGAATGGCTATTGTATTAAGATAATCAATATTCGCTTTAAATTGACTTTCGTCTGCATATACTTCTCCTGCATTCATAAACCAGCAAAGATCACGGTAAACCTCTCCCAATAAATGATGTGAAGCAATTAAATCTCGTGCTATATACATGGCCCTCACGTAATTGCGGAATTGATAACCCAAGTGATGCAGTGTCCCCTGTGAGCTTCCGCACTGAAATCCTTGGTCGCGAGTATACCTCAATCCCGCTATAAAAAGTTCTTCAAATAAGTATTTGTCATCATCATTTGCTGTCCGCCAAGACCTTGCCAACTCTAATTGATAAATCCAAAAAGCATCAAAATCCACCGCTTTTATTTGTAGATTTTTAGCTCTTTTATAATGAATAGTTTTATACTGAACTGCTAGCTTCAAAGGCAAGCTGGTAATGATACCCTGCTTATACATCAAACCTAAACTCTCTAAACTAGCCAATGCTTCTGCATAAGTGCGTTTCGACACTACATTAACTTCTTCATCTAAATTGGATTTCAATCTTGCAATACTTTGCTGATCAACTTCACTGACTTCATCAGCTACTGCTTGATCAATGAGTCCCATCAGCTTTAAATGAGGCATCCAATGATCGCTATTTATCTCTTGATCCTTTTTTACAAAAGGCGCTTGGAATGACTGATACTGATGACGATCATCAGCAAACTGCGAAAATACGATATCATCGAAATAAATTCGTCCACCATCACTGCCTTGAGGGGCTTTTATAATGCAAGTATCAATTTCAAATTCTTGACGTTTCTTACTTGGGCCCCCTCGCATGTCGTAAAAAGGAATCCATAGAGTTCGCCAACCCACAAAATTTAGGTTTAAATCGAAATCTGCTTGCTCACCTTCGGGACCAAAGAAAGTGAAATTCATTTTCTCATCTATCGCTTTTTCATTGTATAAGCTCATGATAAAAGTTGGACTCTGTGCTGACCCCTGCCCTACAACCTTACTTTCTTCTTTATTGAGCGCACGAATTCCATTCACTTCTAATTGAGCATTCTTTTTCCAATCCCATTGAAATGATCTTTCACCAAACTGGATTTTTCTTTTACTCGCAGAAATAGAGGAGTTCTCCGCTGTGAAGTAATAAAAATCATCATCACTCTCAAAAGAAAAGACACTGCGTTTATCCGCTTTCTTTTTCCAAGCTTGGTAAATCTTTGAATCTACATCTGTTTCATAGCCGACATCCTCAGTTCTTTGAGACTTAGAAGGCGCTTGGGTTTCTGTTCGACATGATGCGAATAATAAAATTACACAGATTGATAAATAAATGTTTTTCATTTTCATTCCTTTGTTTAAAATAAAGCTTTTGAAGCCAAGCACAAGAGACTAGACAATTCCGAAGTCTCTTTTTAATCTTTTTGGACTAAAGTTTTTTCCCAAGCTTTAAAACGGCGACGCATTTCGTTCACCTTCTCGGGGTAATCATTAATTAAATTGATTTTTTCTCCAGGATCTTTTTCTAAATCGTAGAGGAACTCACCTAATTCGAGCTCCACCATTTCTAGTTTTGCATCATCATTATTACTCACCGATTTATACTTCCAGTCACCCCGGAGCATCGCTTTCTCATGCCCACTATGCCAAAAAAAGTTACGCTCTTTATCATCTAATAACTGCAGAGCAACACCATCTAAAAAATCTTTTTTCTCTTCGCCTAAAAGCTCTACAATAGTAGGATATATATCTAAAAGACTTACTTTTTGATCAAGTCTTGTATTTCGAAAACCCTTAGCGTAAACAATAATCAAAGGAATCCGTATCCCTCCTTCGTATAAGGTATATTTACTCCCTCGTAAGGCTCCATTTGAGGCATAAATTGGCGTGGATCCACCATTGTCACTGGCGTAAATAATCATCGTTTTTTCTTTTATTTCCAAATCACTTAAGATATCTAAAATTTTGCCAATTTCACGATCCATATATTCGAGATGGCCTAGATAGTACTCACGACCCTGAGGATTATTGGGATAACGTCCTTTTTTATACCACTCCAGATAATCTTCTTTTTCGGGGTCCCAATCCTGTACACTATTAAGCTTATGCTTACTCAAATAGCTTTTCGGCAGCTGATGAGTAAAGTTGTGCACCGCATTAAACGATAAGTGCAGAAAAAATTTATCCTGCTTATGCTTTTTTATAAAAGTTCGAGCTTCTTTACCAAAAATCTCCGTCGCAAAACCTTTGACTTCAACTTTCTGCTTATTCCTCCAAAAACTCCCTTTCTTTAATGTCTCAAATTTTGCAAGGCTCGTGCCTCCTTTGACGGGATTGGCACTTGAGCGATTTGCTCGCTTTTGTCCTGCGATAAATTCGCTCTCTAATTCATCATCATGAGATAAATAATGCTTGCGCCCTCCGCAAAAGCCAAAAAATTCATCAAAACCGTGATTTAAAGGGAAATCCACAGAATGAGGATCACTACTTCCATAATGAACTTTTCCCACATAGCCCGTGGCGTAAGCTTGGCCCTGTAAAAATTCTGCCAAGCTTGCACTTGTTTTATGTTTCATTCCAGGGTTACTATACCAATAAGCTCCGAGTTTTGCTTGATGAATACCTGTCATCAATGCTGTTCTTGATACGTTACAAATAGGAGCGTTCGCATAAGCATGAGTGTAGTAAGTACCTTCATTGATGAGTCTGTCTATCGCGGGTGTTTCTACATCATCATGAATCCCCAAAACAGAAATATCAGCACAGCCGTGATCATCTGCTACCATGAGGATAATATTCGGATGTTCTAATGCACTTAAATAGAATCCGAACAGAGTACACAAAACAAGTATGTGCGACTTGATAGAAATTTGAATATGTACTCTGCTCAAATTCTGTAAAATATTTTTCATAAGTAAAACTCCATAAAATACCAACGTTGGCAAAAGATAGTGTTTATGATCAATAAATACAAATCCTTTTAATAAAAAACTTTATTTCGCCCTACCCAAATATTGGTATTTACACATATATATAAGGGGCTCTCTAAATATCCTAGAATGATGCTTCATCCCGATTATGTATAGTTACCTTCTTGCTCTGTTCTAGCACAATAAAAAAGCCTCGTAAAAACGAGGCCCTTTATATAGTTGTGAATAGAATTATTTTTTGTGTTGCTTTTTACTATTTCCTTTTACTTTATGTAGTTTTTTAGTGAGCTCATGGTACTCATCCCAAGAAATCGCATCCCACTTGCCTTCATCGGCTAACTTTGCCGCATTCTTCTTAATGGCCGCTAAACGATAATAAATTTTAGATGCCTCCGCATTGCCTTTATCTAAACTCACCTTAGCTTTTTGTTCATAGGCAGCTCCCGCCGCACGGAAATCATCCCCTGCCTTGCCTTTCTTATTTTCAGCCATTAATAAGGTGCTCATACTCATAATTAAAATCATCAATAATGTTTTCATCTTCATATCCTTTTTATTTTTTCTTTAGGTTCAAAGCCACCAAGAGCTCTTACTAACTTAATCTTAAGTATAAATGAAAATCTTGCATGAATAAAGAACTATTTTGTTTTTATTTTTAATTAACCGAATTTCTCTGCCAATTTCAAATGGCTACTTTATTGACAAAGCTATCACAAATCACTTTTTACCGAACAAATAAAAGATTCCCTCAAAGCTTAAAAAGCCTATTTAAACCATCAAAACACTAAAAAAACACTAGCCCTTCCTGTTTCCAGCTTGCTTTATCATTTTGTTAAAGTATTAGGAGGACTGCAAAATAAAACTGAGGCATACCGATAAGAGTCCAGCTTCGACTGGCGTAAGGTTTTATGATATAAGAAATAAGCACTTCTGTTTATTTGTTTTTTTGTCGGTGAGCCTAACATTACAGGTATCTATTATGGATAAATTCACCGCCCTGGGCCTCGAGCCCTGGATCATTAAATGTCTAGAAGCAAAAGGTTTCACAGAGCCATCTCCTATTCAAGAACAAGCTATTCCAGTACTACTAGCTCAGGATCACGACATCATTGGTCAAGCTCAAACTGGTACAGGTAAAACTGCTGCTTTTGGTCTTCCTATCGTTCAAAAAATCGAACCCGGACTCAATAAACCCCAAGCCCTCATTCTTTGCCCTACTCGCGAACTTGCACTTCAGGTTAACGAAGAAATTAAAAGTTACTGTAAAGGCCGTGGCATCACTACTGTTACACTTTATGGTGGCGCACCGATCATGGATCAACAACGCGCACTTAAAAAGGGTGTTGATTTAGTTGTTGCTACACCGGGCCGTTGCATACACTTTATAGAAAATGGCAAACTCGATCTTACTGGACTTCAATACCTAGTACTAGATGAAGCCGACGAAATGCTTAACATGGGCTTTGTTGAAGATGTTGAGAAAGTTCTCAAAGCATCTCCTGATGATCGCACTATCTTAATGTTCTCTGCTACAATGCCTCCTCGCTTAAAGAAAATTGCTGAATCTTACATGAAGAACAGCATCACTATTAAAGCTAAATCTGAAACTATGACGATGGAAACAATCGATCAGGTTGTTTACGAAGCTTATCCAGAGAATAAATTCAGCGCTCTTTGTCGCATTATGGATCTTGAGAAAGATTTCTATGGTATCATTTTCTGTCGTACAAAAGTAGAAGTAGAAAAAGTTGCTGCAGGTCTTAAGAACGATGGCTATTCCGCTGACTACATCCATGGTGATGTAGCCCAAGAAAGCCGTGAGCGCCTCTTAAAACGCTTCCGTAATCGTAACATATCTTTACTTATCGCTACTGATGTAGCTGCTCGTGGTATTGACGTAACTGATCTTTCACACATTGTCAATTACTCACTTCCTGAGCAATTCGAATCCTACGTCCACAGAATCGGCCGTACTGGTCGCGCAGGCAAAAAAGGAACAGCAATAACTCTCATCACGCCAAAAGAACGTAGCAAGATGAGCTTCATCGAAAAGAAGACCAATGCAAAGACTACACGTCTTAAACTTCCTTTTGGCGATGACATGATTAAGCTTAGAATCCAAAAGCTTAGCAAGGAACTCACTCACTTTCAAGAAAACAATGCTGAACTAGAATCTCTAGCACCAGTCAAAGACGTGGTAGCACAACTTCTCGAAGAAAACGCTCCAGCAGATATCATCACTGCCTTACTTTCTAAAATGTTCGGTAACAAACTTGATGCAGGTAATTACCCTGACATCAACTGCTCTGCAGCTAAAAAGAAAAATCGTGACTCACGTACTTTCAGTGGTAATACTAATTCTGGCGACACTAAATCACTTTTCTTTGCTATGGGTAAAAGAGATGGCATGATGTCCAAAAAGTCATCAGCTTCATTTGCGACAAGAGTAAAGTTTCACCTCGTGGAATTGATAACCTTAAAGTTTTTGATAAATTCTCTTTGTTCACAACTAACGAGAAAGATGCTGAACGCATCATCCGTTCTTGTAACCGCAAAGGCAAAAGTCCTGTTGTTCGTTTCGACCGTGACTAAGATCTCTATTTAGAGAATCAAAAGGCTGAATGATTTATCATTCAGCCTTTTTTATGGCTTCATATAAAGAACTACAACCATTCCAGTAAGCCTTCAAACAAGTGAGCATAGTTCCTCAACATGCGTAAAGTGCCTATATGTACTGTCGAATCTACTCGCACCGTCATACCCTTAAAACCTTAAGTCACTAGGCTCGCAAATCAACTTCAGCCTATATCCTGAATCCGCAAGCTGGCTTTAGAGTTATTCCATAGAGTTTTTATTCTCAGAACTTTATAACTTTTCACAGGAACGCCCGTAGGTCTTTTGAGAAAAGTTATAAGTCAATGAGGACCAAAGATCAAGATAATTAACTAAATGCGGCTCACGGATTCAGGTATATGGCAAAGAACTTAAGTAAGTCTTATTTCAGTTAACTCAGAAACGAACTAGGCTTTTGCCGTCTTCAGGAAAACGCTTGTAATGACGTAAACAAATACATAAAGCGCCGATGAAATCAAAACGATGCAAGGCCCAGTAGGAATATCCCAGCTAATACTACAAATAAAACCTAGGGTTACCGATACCAAACACAAAATCGATGCCCACACCATGCATTGCCATAAGCGCTTACTCAACAAAGCTGCTGTCACAGCAGGTAGAGTCATTAAGGCAATCACTAAAACGATACCTACAATAACAGTCATCGCTATTACTGACAATGAAATAATACTGAGTAATAGATAATAATAAAAAGCTGAATTCACACCTCGTAAGCGCGCATATTCCTCATCAAAACATACCATTTTTAGCTTGTTGTAAAACACCACCCCACAGAAAATCACCACGGCATTCACCCATAAGATCACAATTACATCTTGCTTGGTTACAAACATGATATCCCCAAAAAATATAGCCGTGGTAGATAAGGTCTGCACATTCTCTACCATGTGTAGTAATATCAAACCCAAGGCCATGCTCACGACCATTGTCGATGAAATAACTGAATCGCCTTTTTCTTCATTACGCAAAGTACAAAAACCAATAAATAAGGCCATCAATATCGTAAAAAATGCGCCTCCAATAAAGGGATGCATCAACCAGCCCGTTTTATCCTGAATAAAATAAGTAATACCTATACCCGCAATAGAACTGTGGCCGATAGCTGTCGCTACATAGGAAAGCTTACGAACATAAACGTAGGAACCCACAACCCCAAATGAAAAACTCCCCACTAGGCCTGCTAAAAAGGGCCAAAAGAGAAAGCCGCCCGGAAGCAATTCTTTAAATAATTCCATCATTGACCCGTACCCCGGTAATAGCTCATCAGCTTATCTTCATGGATATCCGCGGCTGATAAATCTTGTAGGTTTCGATTCACTACAAAGGCACGGTTAATATCACCCGTGATAAAAGAAATATCATGTGATACAGTTAGAACAGTCGCCTGCCCCTTAAGCTTACTAATCAGCTCACGAAAATCTTCTGCCGAGCCCGGATCTACATTTGCAGTCGGTTCATCAAGCAATAATAACGCAGGATGAGATGCGATTGCTCGAGCAATCAATACGCGCTGACGTTGACCTCCCGAGAGACTATTAAATTGCTGCTTGCCCAAATCCCCTATACGCATAAACTCCATGGCCTCTTGAGCCTGATCATGGCAAGCTTTTTTATGACGGCTAAAAATCGAGTGTAAGTGACAGCCCATTAAAACGACTTCTTTCACTGTAATCGGAAAATTGCCATTGAGCTTCACGTGCTGTGGTACGTAACCAATTTGATCACAAGTATGATGGGCGGCAGTACCAAAAATTTTAACCGTTCCAGAGCCAGGGCGCAAAAAGCCTAATAATAACTTGAGCAGAGTCGTCTTGCCTCCACCGTTCGGACCAATGACGCAAATATTCTCTCCGTGTTTAACCTCTAAATTGATATCTTGAAGAATATTTTTATCTCCATAAGAAAAAAACATATCCTTAATCTCTATTACGGGGCCTTTAAGATCATGGCAGTGATGATGGTGATTTTCGTGATTGTGATCTTGGCAAGAATGCATAAGCTAGAGAGACTCGATCGCTAACTTGAGAAGTGCGAGAGGATCTTTTTGCAAAGGATTAATTTTAATGATTTTCGCTCCTGTTCTCGAAGCAATCATCTTGGCTGGACGATCATTAAATTGCTCTTGCATGAAAATAACTTTAACTTTATCTTTTTTGGCTTTATTAATGATGCTTAAGAGTTCTCTAGGAGTTGGGGTTTTCTGATTGACCTGAATATAAACTTCTTGTAAATCGTGCTCTTTGGCAAGATAATAAAAGACACCATGGTAAGAATAAAACATGGGTTGTGTGATTTTTTTGCGCTTCTCTTTGATTAATTTCTCACATTCGTCTAAGCGTTTTAAATAAGCGGTCAAATTCTTTTCTACATCGACCCTAGTTGCACTCTTTTTACTAATTATGGCTTTGGCCACTGACTTTGCCGCCGATCTTAAAAAATATATATCGAGCCATAGATGCTCATTTTCAATATTGATATTGACCGCTAAATTTAGTGTCTCTTCCCGTAGTTTTATCAATTTGTGCTCAAAGTCCATTGAGCCCACGACCAATAAAAGATCCGCTTGACGAACTTGAGAAATTTGTCCGGGACTAACACTAAAGCTATGAGGATCAAGAGTCTCGCTCATTAAACTATTTACGGTCACCCATTTACCACCGATACTTTTCGCCAAGCTCTGCAATGGAGGAATGGACACTTCTATAGTCACTTTATTAAGTCCGAATACTTGAAAACTTAGAAGGGTAATTATACAAAATAGATACTTCATTATATTCCTTACTGATAATTAATTATCAGTAACCTAAAAGCTTTAGAATAAAAAGCAATAATGATAATCCATTTTCATTAAAGAATACTTAGATGCAAACTTCACATCCTAGCTAAGTTTGAAGTTTATCTCCTCACTGTGACAAATCTTAAGCTTTTGCTTCGTATTAAATCTATAGGGCGGAATAAAACACTAGAGAGGGACACATGTTTGCAACATTACTTACAATACAAATCTTAGCTTTTCTCTTCATTATTGGAGATTTAGTCAAAGGACTAAAATAAGTTAAGAAAATCATGGCTATGCGAAATACGCAAAGCTAGCTCCTTAAGCGCGAAACAAAGCCATCTTTCCAATTTGCTGAGAGAGGCGCATATTTACTTAAATCATCTAAAGCTTTACGATTATTTTTATCTTTGTATTTTATTTGATTACAGAAATCTACCGAGTACTGACCTCGCTCAACAAGTTCGAGTTCTTGCCCCGCCTCCACATACCCACAGTTTAGAACTCGGAAATAAAAACCTGTATAAGCACTCACTTCTACTCGTTTAGTCAGATCCTTAATTTTCCACCTTCGCGACAATTTCCAACAGGGCTGGCGAGGCTGAGAGATCTGAACTAAAGCATCTTTGCCTATTCTATAGATATCGCCCACGCACACTTCTTTCTCTACTCCTCCAGAAAGAGTCAAATTCTCACCAAAAGCTCCACCTTCAAATTCCCCTAAATGCTGACGCCAATAATTATCATGCTCTGCCGAATATACGCACACAGCTTTATCACTCCCCCCATGATTGCGACGATCCGCCTGTCCATCATCACTAAAACCTTCATAGCCCAACCACACAGCCCCCTCAACCTTCACTTTGTAAAAGCCCGTCGTCCATTCCTTATCCCACCACTCACCACTACCTGTACTCGCAATAGTTTTAATCTCACTTACTTGCAAACTTTTAATTTTCATTGAACACACCTCTGTATCTCAAGCTAATCCCCTGCTACACACTTCTTTTAGTTTATTGACGGAAATATTTCTTAGTGAATTAAAGTAGTAATAATAAGTGAAATTCCGACTCAAGCATTTTCTTTTTCTAAAAAAATAGGCATTTTCTTATTAACATGAAATGGCACTAAAGATGAAAGAAAATATAAGAAAAATTATTCACGTTGACATGGACTGCTTTTTTGCTGCCGTTGAAATCAGAGACCGCCCAGATCTAATAGGCAAAGCCGTTGCCGTCGGCGGCTCCTCTAAACGACGCGGGGTCATTGCCACCGCAAATTACGAAGCTCGCGTCTTTGGAGTTCATTCCGCACTCTCCACCGTCATGGCACTCAAGCGTTGCCCCGATCTTGTTATTATCTCAGGAAATATGGCTAAATATAAGGACGTCAGTACTGAGGTTTTCAAAATCTTTAAAAAGTACACACAGATCATTGAAGCCATCTCACTCGACGAAGCTTTTCTTGATGTCAGTGACTGCCCACTCCATCACGGCAGTGGCACACTCATTGCTCAAGCGATCAAAGATGACATTTATTCTACGACTGGGCTTAAAGCCTCCGCAGGAGTGGCGCCCAATAAATTCCTAGCAAAAATCGCATCCGACTGGATGAAACCCGATGGCCTCTACACCATCCCCCCTCAAAACATCGAAAAGTTTGTTAAACAGCTACCGGTAAAAAAGATCTGGGGCGTCGGCAAAGAAACCCTTCGGGAACTCAGTAAATTCGCCTTAGTAACCTGTTCGGACCTACAAGAAATCTCACCTCAGAATCTTGAAAAAGTTCTAGGAACAAATCGAGCTCAGGAACTCATTGATCTCGCCCACGGAATTGATGAACGCCCCGTTAAGGCCAATCGCGAACGGAAATCTTATACCAGAGAAAGAACTTTCGATCACGACCTCAGTCATCATGAGTGCGCTGACGCCCTAAAAAATATTTTTAAAGAGTGCCAATCAAAGCTCAAAATATATTTACAGGCCAAACCTCAGTACAAAATCAAAACATCTGTGGTAAAAGTCAAATTTGCAGACTTCACTTCCACCACCGTAGAGTGCGCTGATTTAGATTTTGATTGGCAGAAAATCGAGCTATTACTCAACAAAGCTTTAGAACGCAATCAACTGCGCGTCAGACTTTTAGGCTGCGGAGTCAAATTCACTAAAAATGATTTAAGCCAACCCGAATTATTTTAATAATAAACATCTCAAGTCAGACACTAAGCTCGATTCGGCATCCTCACATAAACTAATTATGTTTATCTACAACCACATCCGTAATTGGAAATGAAGCACAAGCCAAACGGCGCCCCTCAGCTAAATCTTCTTCACTAAAGAAATCTTCATTGAGGTGACGAACTTCTCCTTCTTTAAGCTGCACCTCACAAGATCCACAAATACCTGATTTACATGAATGACGAACTCGTACTTTTTTACTATGTAAAAAATCGAGTAAGCTCTGCTCTTTATTATACTCATAATCCACACCCTTGTAATTCACCGTAAGCTTACCAGAGAAACCCGAATTCACGGGCGCCGCAATCATGAATAACTCTTTATGGAAATTGCTTTTGGAACCTTTGTTAGCCAAGAACATATCTTCTAAGTCTTTCATCATTTCATCGGGTCCGCAGGTATAAATTTCTGCACGTTTAAAAATTACACCTGTTTTTTCTAGTAATTCCTTTGTCACACGGCCACGTTCACCTTCCCATGCAGAACCTACATCACCACTTATTATGGGAACATATATCAAATTTGGATGCTCAGAAGCGAGTGCCAATAGTTCTTGATGAAAGACTAGATCTTCTTCGTGCCGCGAAGCATAAAAGAAAAAGAGTTTACGCGTATCATTTATTCCCAAGGCGTATTTCACCATAGATAAAACCGGCGTCACGCCTATCCCAGCAGCCACAAATACACTCGTCAAAGCTGCCTGCTGAAGTGTAAATTTGCCTTCTGGTTCATCACAAATCAGTTCATCACCTTCCTTTACTTGCGTGTGCATCCAAGTTGAGCCCGAACCACCTTCAATTAATTTCACACTAATCTCATAAGTTCCAGGATTTGTCGGTGAGCTACTTAAGGAGTAAGGGCGTAATACATCTCCATCTTTCCCCGTATGGACTGTTAGATACTGGCCTGCAAAATATTTTTGATAGCTATCCAGTGGATCCAAACAAAAAGTTTTAATGCTTGAACTATGTTCAATGATTTTACTAACTTTTAAACGCATCTTTATCCTCATATAATAAAATTCTTAATATCATCTTTAGAAAATCCTCCTTTTTGCCATCTTTTCAAATCAACTAAAGATTTACTAGCTCATGTTTCTACTCGACGTGAATTGACTTTAGCCAAGCTCAATCTAAAATAAGCACCTGCTAAGAAATCATCCTGGGAAATAATCATTTAATGGTCAATAAAGAAGACAAAGAAGCGGCGAAAAAAGTTTTTCGCACCGTGAAAGGACTTGTGAAAAACTTCTTTTCTAATGAACCGCGTCCTCTTCCAGAAAAAAATCACTCTCCCAAACTAGAAAAACAGCCTCCTTCTCCTCATCAAACTGAGGCTATCAGCAAGGAAGACCTTACACCTTCTCCAAACACCGCTATTGCACCAAAAATCGAGAGCTATCAAGAACTCATCGAACAATACAAAGCTGAACAAGAAAGTTACACATTACAGAGTGACCAAGCCCAAGTCGTCATTGCACATTATCGTCAAGTCAATTTATCCAAACCAAGCTTAGATACCATTGCTCACCTCAGCCTCAGCGCAGATGAGCACAAGGATATTATTGAAGAAGCTCCGATACAAGTCGATACCCCTGCTGAAGAAAGCCTTGATGAAGAAGCGCTCATAAGCGACCACCTTCATAAGCGCGAAGAAGAAAGCCTAAACTACCAAATCCCCGATCTCTCTTGCTTCATTGACTCAGATGAATACGTTCATACCTCCGATCAATGGAAGCAAGAAACTATGGAGACCATCCAAGATACCCTCGACAGCTTTCGCATTGATGCCGTTGTTCAGCAATTAACTTGCGGCCCACGTATTGCTCGCATCGATATCCGCCCTGCTCCTGGCGTCAAGGTTTCCGACATCGCCCGATTAAATAATAACTTCGCCATGGAGCTACATTCCAAATCCATTCGAATTTTGGCCCCCGTACCTGGGCAACCTTACGTCGGCTTAGAGATCCCTTCTCCCAATCCTAACCCCGTGGCAATACGCGATCTTTTCACAACTTCGACTTGGCAAAACAACAAAGATGCCCTCCCACTTGTCTTAGGTAGAAATACCTCGGGAGAAGCCATTATCTTAGACCTAGCGCGAGCACCACATCTTTTAATTGCGGGCTCTACTGGCAGCGGTAAATCAGTTTGTATCAACACCATCCTCGCCTCGCTCCTAAGTAAATTCACTCCCGCAGAACTCGAACTTATCTTAGTCGACCCCAAAGTTGTGGAGCTCAGCGTATACGGAACAGTGCCTCACCTACTCATGCCCGTTATTAACGACCCCAAGAAAGTTCCGGCAATTCTACAATGGGTGATTGATGAAATGAAACGTCGCTACAGCGTGCTTGCTAGTGTTGGCTCAAGAAATATCGCAGCCTTTAATTCACGTACGAGCAAAGATAACGAAGACCCTAGTACGCCAAAACGCTATCCTTATATGGTTATAGTCATTGACGAATTGGCCGACATCATGATGACTGCCGGCAATGAAACAGAAGGCTGTCTCGCTCAGATTGCTCAACTTTCTCGTGCTGTAGGCATTCACACTATCGTCGCTACCCAGCGTCCAAGTGTCGATGTCATAACTGGTATTATCAAAGCCAACTACCCCACGCGCATTGCGTTTAAAGTCTCCTCTCAAATTGACTCTCGTGTTATCCTCGATACCAAAGGTGCTGAATCACTTCTTGGCCAAGGCGACATGCTTTTCCGTGCCCCGGGTGGCGCTTCCAGCGAACGACTTCAGGGTGCCCTCGTACGCGATGAGGAAATCGAAGATCTCGTCAAAGAGTGTTCATCACTCATTCAAGCCGATTTTGATAATGACCTAGCTCAACTCCTCATGCGTCAAGCACCCAAAGAGAACGAAGAAAACAAAGAAACTCTAGAGATCGACGAGGATGACTCGCTTCTTAACCAAGCTATTAATATCATTCGCCAAGATCGGAAATCATCAACTTCTTATATTCAGCGTCGTTTGCGCATCGGTTACAACCGAGCGGCTACTATTGTTGAAGAATTAGAAGCTCGCGGCATTTTAGGCCCCCAGAAACCTGGTGGTAAACGTGAAATCTTTTTGGATTAAGTGAACTATGCCTATTGATATCACAGCAAAAAAACTCATTAGCGAAGTCAAGCGTGACCTGCAAGGCACTCTCGATTCACTCAAAGATGACTATATCCCCACTCGTATCCTCCAAGACGCTTTTCATGAACACAACTGTCCTGAATTTGAAAATTTTCTTGCTTCTTTTAATGACACTCCTTCGGCACTCATCGAGGAACTCTGCAAAAAAGAACTCCAGGAGAATGCCGCTATTGCTCTGGCTTCTCATTCTCGACTACCCGTGTCTGCGATGGTGCAAATTGCTCGCGAGAGCCAACACATCAGCCAAAAAATTGCCCTAGCCGCTAACCCCGCGATCTCACCGCAAGCCGCCAACATCCTAGCACAGGATGACGGGCCTAATGTCCGCGCTACCTTAGCTTCCAACAAAGAAACTCTCCTGCGGATTCGAGAATACCTACATTTTGATGAGTCACCAGTAGTAAGAATAGCAGGCCTCCAACGCTTCGCCGATGAAGATGCCTTTAAACGCGCTTGCTTCGACCTCGATATCCAAGTCAAGATCAAGGCTATATTAACGGGGAAATACGATGATGAATTTCTCGCCGTCCTCGCTCACTCCAATGATCATATTATTCAGAGTACCTTATTAGAACGCAAGAACTTGAGCTCCCAAATCCTACGCCCCATGCTCTTTAGCCCTTACTTCGACATAGCTCAGCGCACACTAGAACTCATGGAGCTTAAGCCTGCCGACCAAGCTGGCATTCTTAGTTTTCATCCGCAACTGCTCGAATCTATGCTCAAAAATCAAAAAATATGTCCGCAAGTCCTGGCTGAGTTTATTCGTGGAGCAGAAACTGACGCCCTTATTTTACTAATCGAAACTCAATCACTTGAAATCGAAACTTTAATAAAACTTGCTGACAACGCAAAACCCGAACTCGCCAAAGAATTAATTATCACTTCGGAAAATCATCCCGATATCATTCGCAAACTTTCACGTGGCAATAAAGAAATTTTATATACCCTGGCACTTTATGCTGAACTCAACTCGAGCCAAATTGCTCAACTTTTTTCAGATGCTGATCGCCTTCTCATTTTTATTTTAGCAAAACGCGGCTTTACTTGTCCCGATTTACCCGGGCTCATTGCTCAGGACTTAGTTAATGATTCACTTCCTAGCATCCGCGAATTTGCCCTGAGTTCTAAGGAACTCATCCCCCAATCTCAAATAACACAGGACTAAAAACATGGCTAAAAAAACTCTTAGCTTCATTGACCTTGTCACTGGCGCTGATACCGATACTCTGCGCGCCGCTCTAGAAGCCCGTAGTAAAATCGATGAATTGCTCGTCCTTCGACACGAGGCTTATCGCAAAATTGCCGAACTCGAAGAACAAGTCAATAATATAGTGGGCGACGAAGGCACCTTTGAATTTGACGCACCAGAATTCGACGTCGCTTTTGGCGGTAAATCACCCAAGAAAAAAGCACCTACTAAATCGACTAGCTCAAATACAAATAAAACTCAACTTAATAGTGATGAAGATACCGATTCAGAAGATCCTATCGAAGACACTCCTAAAGAGAAAATCAAAAATACTGTAAGTAAGGACAAAGCTGAATAAACCCAGCCCTTAACTATGACGCCTAATGATCACATCCGTTTGCAAGAACTGCTTCTCCAGAGGCAGGAACTCTTTGCGTCCATATTCAAAGCGGAAAGTGAAATGATTTCTTTGACTGAAGGGGAATTTAAGATCCCTGCTGTACCTATTGCTTTAGCTTCCTCACAAAAATTTATTACTAAGAAAAATGCGAAACCAAAAACAAGTAAAGTGAAAATCCCTGCACTTCCCCATCGTCAAGCCTTTTACCTCATCAAAAGCGGAGAAACCAGGGAAGAGACATACGAGAGCCGCGCCCTACTCATGGCTCGACTCAAACTCCAAGACATCCCCATTACCAGTTCCCACCTCGCACATTACCGCATGGGCCTGCTAGAAATCATATCTGACTTCTCCACTCATTAAGTTTTCACTACTTCATCAACAAAGTATCAAGAAAACTCTCGTCACTCGCTCTCTCCTTAGTCCTGTGAATTGATTTTCTCTCCTACAATGGGTAAACTATCCCAACAAAATGAGTGTAGACATGACCACCCTAAGTGAATCTAAAGAAGAGCAAACCCTGCTAAATTGTTTGCGCGATCCGCAAAACTACGACTTCTCCACCACTTATGATTTCGATAAGCTCCAAGAACTCTGCAGCTATCACCGTATCAGACCTCAACTTTATGAGATGCTTAAAAACAATCCCTCTTTACCCTCAGAATTCCGATCCTACCTCAAATCACATCGCGAGCAATGGGCCTTTCGCAACCTCGCTTTTTTAGCCGCTGCACAACAAATCAATACCGCTTTTAAAGATTCCCATATTGATCTCCTTTTCTACAAAGGCGGACTCCTTTCTCAGGCTATTTACCAAGATTTTTCTTTACGTGAGTCCTCTGATCTCGACATTATTGTATCCCCGGAAAACCTCAAAGAAGTCACACTCATCCTTACTGAACTTGGTTACTCACTCTGCCGTGACAATAATCTTTGGAATAAAGAACTTTTCATCTCCTCCGATTCGGAGATAGAATGGTTCCATCCTGATAAACAAATCACTCTTGATCTGCATTGGCGTCCTAATCACCCCCGCACCGGACTCAACTTTTCTTTTGAGGACTGCCTACAACATAGTCAAAAACTCGAAATTCAGAACTACTCTTACCCCATCATGACTGAAGCTTTTTCATTCCTCGTCTTATCCTGCCACCGTGTAAAATCACCACAAAGGAGACTTTGTCATTTACTCGACCTTATCCGCCTCAGCGAAAAAGACACTTTTAACTGGCAAGAACTCGCTCAGCTTAGTCAACACTTCCAACTTGAAAAAGTCATTGCGAAAACCCTGATTTCTATTCAATCAGTTAAGCCCACTTGGCAGACCTCCACTGAAATCATTAGAATACTTCCTTGTAACTGGAAACAACTTGAACAAAAAACCGAAGATCTTCAACCTGTAATAAATATCCCCGCACTTTCTCTAACGCGGGTAGCACAAGCGATAAGATTCCTTCTTTACTCTACCTCTAATCATTACTCTATTCGAAAAAAAATAAGCTCTAGTACTTTTGTCTTTTTTCATCCCAGCGTACAGGTCATGCGACAAGTACTGCTCCCTAACAAGCTGCGATATCTTTACCCTCTTATCATCCCCATGATTTATTTACGTATGGCACTCACAAAATCAAGATAAAACATCTCTCACTTTAAGGCCTTAAAAGTAATCCTTTACTAAGTACTATCTTAAGACAGTTTTTGTTTAACTTAAAGAGTCCACTTATCTACTTGACCCATCCACAAGCTTACCTATATTAAGGTCTAATTTTTTTAAGGACACACATGGAACTCGCCAACAACAAAAAAGCTCGCTTCAATTACGAAATTATTGAAAAATACGAAGCTGGAATCGAACTTCAGGGTACTGAAGTTAAATCCTGCCGTAAAAAATCGATTTCTATTGGCGAAGCCTTCATTGCCTTTGAAGGCGGAGAAGCTTGGATGCGCGAATGCCATATCTCTACTTACGAACAAGGAAATCGCAATAACCATGAGCCCAAGCGCAAACGTCGCCTACTGCTCCATAAACGCGAAATCAAAAAACTCATGCGCGAAGTTGACCATAAAGGCCTCTCCGTCATCCCCCTGGGTGTGCACCTGAAAAGAGGTAAAATCAAAGTCTCTATAGCTCTCTGCCGTGGTAAAAACACCGTGGATAAACGCCAGACTATGAAAAATCGCGATAACGACCGCACCTTACAGCGCTTCAAAAACAAAACTCTCTAAAAACACGCTTTGGTAGCTCAGTAGGATAGAGCGACAGTTTCCTAAACTGTGGGTCGGCGGTTCGAATCCGCCCCAGAGCACTCTTTTAAGCACAAACTTCACCTACATGCATTACATATTACAAGACAAATGATATGGACTTTAATAGGGACTAGCATCCCTACATTGCTAATGAAATCACACTTTTAGTTTATCACGCTAAATAAAGTTGTGTACCTTCGGATTTACATCGAGTTTTTTTAGAGGGTTAAGTATGCTAAATTCTTGTTTCGATATGGGGAATTTGAAAAAAGTTCGACCTATTCAATTATTAGCCATCAAAAACATATCAATTCACCCTAAGCAATCAGCTTTACGCTTACTCTGACGTAATAGATAAGTACGTATATCTAAGCTCAAAAATATTATATACGATAAAAACACAATTATGTACTCAATAAAACTGTGAAAATCAGTTAGAGCTTTTAGCTTACTAAGAATAACGGAGGATTCATAATGGATATAAGAACAACACACCGAACTAATTTAGACATGAGTTATAGATATAAAATGAAACGATATATTTTTATATTGATTCTTATTGCATCTACCTGTAATGCTGTAGATGAAGATAAGATAAAAAAAGAAGTCTTAGCAGAGCTGAACCTTAAGGCTGTACCTACAGAAACTGATATATCTGACTACCTTATTCTTGTAGACAAATTGGTTAGTGAAAAATATCCAAAATCTGCATTAGAGGATTTAAAGAAGAAATTCAATTCAAAGTATCCAATCATTAAGATTGGTGACAATGTAGATCTACAATTAAATAATGTGAAAATTGAGGGTCAATTAAAGTCTGTTAGCAAACAAACTATTATCATCGAAGACAATAGTTATTCATTAAATCTTTTTAGCAAAGACGTACAACTTAGAATAGATAAGAAGAAACGGTATGATTATTACAAGAAGTACCTAAATACACTTTACTATAAAAGGGTTAATACTTTTAAAGAGAGTCTTCTTCATTCTCCCAAAAACCCACGCAATGCTACAGATACACACCGTGCTTTACTTACTTCTAAGCTTAAAATGGCACACCAAAGAGAGTTTAAAGATCTTTACAATTCTTTCTTAAACGCAGATGAAATACCATCTAAGAGAAATAGCGCACAATTAACTAACGATTATTACACGAATCACTTTCGTTATTTAAAATCAGAATGCCCTCAAGATGTTAAAGATTATATTGACAACTTTGATGACGACATTAAAAAGATAGACTCTAATCAACAGCTACAAGGATGGGTATTAGCGAGAGAAAAATTAAGATCTTGGTGTAAAAAAACTAAATATAAACCATTACCTCAAACAGGAGCTTCACGTTCACGTTCAGGATACGTACGCTCAATCCAAGCAGGTAGTGAAGATGCAAAGAGAAGAAGTATCGAGGTTAGGGCTCAGTTAGCTCATCTGAATAATCACATGGAACATTACATGCTTGATGATTATGAAACAAAATACATAAAAGAAAAGAATTCAGGTGATTGGATTTATCTTTTTGAAATAACTACCCTAACATTGAAGTCGGGAGGTTCGAACATAGCTGGAGAAGCCTATGCCTATGTAACTATGACACCTATGGAAAGACAACTAAAATTTCAAGAAATTAACATTAAATATCTCAAGACAAAATAAAGAGCAACAATTCTTCTACAATTAATCATTTAGATTCTATAGCTTTAAATTGAATAAAAGAATAAGTATTACTCGTATCAATTATAGGTGAGATTGAAGTACACTATGAAATCAATTATTAATAAACTCTTAGTAACCATCTTAATTGGTATAATTGGCTTTGTAGCCTATAGCAATAAAGACCAACTGCCAGAGATAGCTGAACGTACTAAAACTAAAGCTGTTGAAGTCAGTGAATCCGTTAGTACTGCAATCAACAATAACTCTCCTAAAGCCACTCCTAACAAGGTAGTCCAAGAAGAATCTAATTACGAGACAACTGATAAGCGATTAAAGAGCGGTTACAAGCCAATCGTGCTCACTGAGAGCTACGAGCATGACAAATGGACTACTGAGCCACAAGAACTCGTCAGAGAGTTTAGAGCCTACATTGTGAGCTTTGATGATAACTCTGACAATATATTAACCCGTAACCCCGACTGGGTAGCATACGAGATGAGAGCTAAACCTTCAAACATGCCTGATGGTAAAGCTCCTAATCGTCCTTCTACTTGGATTGAAGATGATAAATACAACGATGAAGCACCCCATGATAAATCATATTTACACAGTGGCTTTCATAGAGGTCACTTATGTATGAAACATATTGCTTGGAGGCTGGGAGCTAATGCTGATTGGAATACTCACACGACAATTAACGCTTCTCCACAACACGCTAAGTTCAATACTGGTGTTTGGTTAGATATGGAGAATAAAACCAAAGACTGGGCTGATGAGTACGGGCGAATATGGGTTATATGTGGTGGTGCTTATAAAGATAAGAAACCCTCTCTATGGATTGGTGATGAAGGCGAAGAAAGAGTTGCAGTACCTGAATACTTCTGGAAGATCGTTATTCGCTTAGATGGTGAAGAAATTAAATCATTGGCTTTTATGTATCCACACAAGGACATTAAAAAGAGTCTTACCACTAAGAAGTACTTTCATGCTAGATATTTAACGTCAATAAATGATATTGAAGACTCAACTGGGTTAGATTTCTTAACTACGATTGAAGACGAAAAAGAAGAAGTCATTGAAGCATTGATTGCTACTGATATTTGGAAGTAAACACTAACCATACTTTTATATAAAATTAGAATATTAGCTAAAAAAGGAAATATAATATGAAATACATTTTAATTATTTTAATTATTGCTTTTACAACAAGTTGCTCTTCATGGTCAACACAACTTAAATACCGTAAACAAAGTTATATTCCTGGATCAAACAGAGCTGTCATTGGCTATGATGAAACAAAAATCAGTGACTTGCGATATGAAGTGTATGCAGGTCAAGCATGGCCTAAGGACTATCATAACCTACATAAGGTTGCTTTATACAGAGCCGCAGAATTAACACAAGAGCACGGTCATAATTTTTTCTACATTATTGATCAAGATATGAGCATGCAGCATTACGGGATGCCTATCTATCAAAACACTCATACCAATGGCTACATAAATGATAATACATTATATTTAAACAGTCATACAACAACAACAGGCGGAGGAACTATTTCTGGAGGTAAATACTACTTAGACTTCCTCATTGTGCCTGACTATAAAACAGAAGGATTCGACAATATCATTTCAGCAGAAAAAGTAATAAAATCACTTAAATATTTTATAGACAGAAGACGCAACTAGAAAATCTATCGCTATAATAAAAGACCGTTTTTACCCCGTACTACGGCTCAATCGGTAAGTTACAGCTATAAAGAACACTCTGACTTAATAGGGATTTGTGAAAAATTAGACGACCCCAAAACTATTGGAGATATTATCGAAGACTCTTACAGGTTTAGATTTTTTGACTAAGCTTGAGGATGAGAAAGAAGAGGAAATTGAAGGCCTAATCTCCAGTGAACTGTGGTAATAAATTAATAATGAAAACCATAAAATATTAAATATACTTAATTAAGTAAAGACTAATAGTTCCACAGCCAACTAAGAAAAATAATAACGTTAGATAACCAATTACTAGTTGTATATTTCTTAGAGTCATTTCGATAGTTAATAATTTTTTCTTATCGTCAGCTTTCCTGTTGTTTGAATCTTGATCGCTAAAATTATGACCCTTAGATATTGGGAATAGATCCTCGGTTACTCTATCTTTGTTGTTAGCCCAGTTCTTATCAATAGTATTAATGAGAAAATCATATTTTTCAGAAGCTAAATTATAATTTTGATTACAAGCTGATTTAAAGTAGAGTAAGAACTCATTCTGTAAGCTATTGAAGTCATTTAAAGAATTTATGAATCCTTCATCATCCTTCTTTTGTAACTTGGATAAAACATAATTAGAAAAGGTAAAATCGGCAAGACTAAATACGAGTGTTGCTATTAACATAAATATCCCAAACTGAAAATCGTTTGTTACAACTAAATAAGGGGAGTTATTGACAGTAGTAAACGCAAATAGGATATACCCCACAGAGATCGTTATGATCATTTGATCTTTGGCTTTATTATTATTAGAAAATGCGCTAGCAGTTCTATCGTGATTACTATTATGTTGATTAGTTAAGTTAAGACGCTCATTAGCAAAGGCGTTTCTAATTGCGATATCATTTTGAGCTTTATAGTAAAAATCATCTTTTAGTCGGTTAGTTTTCTCAAGCTCTAACTTTATTAACTCTATTTTTTTCTTAAACTCTTCTTCAGTCATCTTTTCCTCTCCCTATTTCGTTTCACGAATATAACAGGCTTTGGGCAAAAAAAACTCAACTCCTAATTAAAAGAGCTGAGAAATCGCAGAGGATTAATCTTTGTTTTTAGATTGTTATTGTATTGAGAATTGGCGTATTAATATTGACGACCTTACAATCTTTCAAAAACTTATTGCGTGCGATCATATAAGCTTTGTGTCTGTCGCTTTATCTGTGATAACCACAACATGAGAGTACCCATTAAAACTCTCTATTCATCTGTATAAACCTTCTACACAGCTATTTATCTGAAGAATATTAATAGTTACATACCTATATTCTACCCTACCCATAAATGGTTCAAAACTTAGAGGCGAGCTAGTTTTATACAAACACGCTTCAATTCGAGAATATTAAATCTATTCATTCAAATCTTTTAACTACAGGATTTTGAAAAAGGGGCTAAGTTGGGAGTAATCAAAAAAAGGGAAAGGAAATGGATATACTAAATACTTTAGTGACCGTACTGATAGCAGTATCTGGAGCTAGCTACTTCTTAGCTAGACAAAGTGACAAAGTATACACAATGGCAAGAAAAACATTTATGTGGCCAATGATAGTTTTAGCTTTTTTTCTTTGTATAAAATATGCAGAGCGAATAAGTCCATTAAGTAAATGGATAAGTTATGATTATTTCTTTGATACCGACATCAAAAGAGAAGAACTAAAAAGCATTATTGAATTAGAATCAGACAAGGTAGAAATTAAATTAAAAATAATTTCCCTAGAAAGAGAAATCGCAGAATCCAATAGAGATAGAATAAGAATAGGTTTATCTATATTAGGTATTTTATATGCTTTTATTATGTTTGGCATTATAGGGAGTATACATAATTCACAAGATAGAATTGCTAAAGCTAATAAAACATAATAAAAGGAGGGAGATGAACAAAACAATAGCATTCATACTCATGCTTCTTTTTGTCTCATGCAGTGAACCCAAGCTAGATGAACTCACTTTGGACTACTCCAGTGAAGAGGCCATGAATGATAGCTTTAGTGATATTTATGCAACTCTTACTAAGGAGCAATGGCAGAGGTTTATGCAAGTGCTTTCGACCGTCACCCAAAACGAGATAAAGAAGCTCATGCCAATGGAAAAGAAGCTATCTTCAGAAGAATGGAATCAACTAATCTACGATATTAGGCAAAAAGCCTTTGATGGCAAGAGTGTCAAAGAAATACTTGATATGCAAAAGGCCCTTCACGGTAAAAGGGTAATTGACTTGATTGAGCATTGATTGCTAATTAAGTTTGGTGAATAAATAAAAAACAATGGAGTATGATAGATGAGTATTGATACATTATGCACAAGTTGTGGTGATGTTGTAAAGTCGGAGCAATCAATGATCGGCTTAACTATGGACTGCCCTTACTGTGGCAATGCATTTGAAGTTTCACCTCGCAGAGACTCACAAGCAAGCAAAGTCAACAATAAGACTTCTACGCTAATAAACTGTGAATCCTGTAACAAAAGTATCTCACCTGAAGCACACGCTTGTCCATCATGCGGTCATCCTAACAAGAAGATACAGAAGAAAGCAAAAAACAAAGAGTACGACAATAAACAAAGAAGTGGCTGTCTTCTATTGTTACTCGGCTTAGTTGTTGGCGCATTTAACCCCACTATAGGTGGTATCATGGTTGTGATTGGAATTATTATAGCAGTCATAAATACAAGAGTTACATAGTGATTACTATTATTTCAACTAGGATGATGAAGTAGTATTGATTGCTAGGGAAATTTGGTAAGTACTAGAATAGGTTTATTAACATGATTATAATGCGAATAAACTATTTACAGTTTTACCGATCATTAACCTTTTTTGCTATTAAATCTCTAAGTCTTGCTATAAGTAATTCTTGTGCATATTTTTTTTCTATGGATCTTTCTTTAGCAATTACACTAGCTTTTTGTGACCTCTCTTTTTTTTCAAGCTCCTTGGCCTCTCTATGGATACCTTCAATCACTTTCAGACTCTTCTTTTTAACTCGAGTAAAAATAACCTCTGTCATATAAACTAAGTGTTTCCCATCTTTCTTTACTGAATCTTTAAAACTATCCGAGAGTTGAATATCTCTCTTGAGATTAAGGAACCATCTCTGTATATCACGCCGACCTGCTATACAGAATATAATAATAATAGGTAAGGAGAAGCTCAGTATAATTGCTAACGTCTCATTTGCATCCTCTAAGCCAATCGCCCCAAATAACCAGCTAAAACCAAGCATACTCGCCATCATCAAGAGCATTAGTACTCCGCCAAAAAAATCATCCTTACGACTCATTACACTACCATTTTATAATATTAACACCATCAAATACAAATGAAGTTTAAATAATCATATTGATTTAAACCAGTTATTTCCCAATAGCTTTAATGATACGATCTTCTTGAATCAATACATCCCTTAACAATAACTTATAAGGAAAGGTTTTATGCTTTGTAGTAGACTTAAAAGCCTCTAAAATCTTTAGTAAAGATTCGGCTGTAATCAATGATAAATTAAGTTCATATTCTTCAGCCGTCTCTTCTACAAAATCTTCGCTAAAATCAGGAGCTACTAAAAGCGACTTAATAATCTTACAATCCATACCCTCTGCCAATTTAGTATATGACTGCATCTGCCTTGAAACCGCACTGAATTTATTATATCCGCTCTCTTTGATAGTCTTACACTCGACAAGAATAAGTTCATTATTACCCAAGTTCAGCAATATATCAATTTTATCTTTCTTTGTGTTAAGCTCTTTCTTTAAAACCTCATCCACATTGAAACCTAATTGCTCAAAAATTGATTTGGTTAAATCCTCAAATTTAATTCCTAATTCTGCTTCTTTGATTACAATACCATTCTCTTTTAGTTCATTTAGATTTCTAAAACCAATATTTGCATAGTTCTCCAAATAAAGGTTTTCAGAGTCTTTATAACCATCTAATATATTTTGAATATTATCTCCACGCACTTTCAGCTCTCTATCTTTACAGAAAGCTTGTAACTCCACGCCGTTAATTAAATCTAAAATATCTCGAGGTTTAATATTATAATCGAGTAAAAGATCACTTTTCAAAACAACTTCTTCTTGTAACTCAAATTCATTTTTAACGGCTAAATTTAATTTAGGCAAGAAATCTCCCAAATCAGTCAGTAATTGTTCATAACCATCAATCGAAATACCTACTTTATCGTCTCTCTCTACCTGCTCAAAGTGTAAGATTATATTATAGATTTTCTCCTCTAAAGTCACTCCTTTTAAAGGTGTATCATATTTTAAATTCACACTCCACAAGTCATTAATAGTCTTCTTTTTACTCGTTAGATTTGATCCTTCTTTATGAATTTCTTCTGACAGAAAACTAGAAAAAGAGATCCCCTCTTCTATGACACTTCTAATTTTTGCTTCATGATCTAGAGATTTAGTATTTATATTATGCCTTCTGCATACTGCATTTATCTGAGGTTCTTTAATACTCCGTAATACTCTTCTAAAGAATTTATCGGCAATCTCTTTTTCTCTTACACATCTTAAAAGCTTAACCATTTCATCTGCTATATAGATGGTGCTAGTTTTTTTAGATATGAAAATAATACCTAAATTTTTCAGCTCAGCCAACACTTCGTCAATTTCAGCTTTCTGGGGTGGTAGTACGTTATAATTCATCAACCTTACTTCACTCTGTGTGAATTCCATTTCTTTAGCTAAGGTCAATAAAATAGATAATTCATCATCTGTAATTTTTGCTTCTCTATTAGAGGCTAGATCATTATTGAAAGCTGTAAATATACAGGCTTTGTATATACTATAATCTCTCTTTCTAATATCACTTAAATCTGATTTAGGATTCTCGATATCAGCTTCTAATTCTTTGATCTTCAAACTCAAAGTTTTTAATTCCTTTTCGTAGAGTCTCGCAAACCAATCTTGTTTCATAATGCAATTACCATCCCTGATGATGATATCAATCAATATATCTAATTGAGAAGCAATATTTACAAATTCAGAATTTATTTTTTGGAGAAACTCATCTTCCACTAAAGAAAAAATCTTTGATATAACTACATTATCTAATCCTTTTAGACCCGATTTATCTGTATCTGAAATAAGCTTATCTATAGCTTTGATATTTTTAGGTTTTGCTCCAATAATACCGTCTATTACTTTAATAAATGAGTTTTTTTCTAACGAATTTAAGTTATTTAAGATTTTCTCTAGTTTCATCACATCCCCTAAGATTAATTATACTCCACTAGCATTTATTAAGTGGCAATAGCTTTTATGCATAGAACATAAAGGAAAATCTGTAATCACTCAAGTCTTTTTTAATAAAACTAGTCCTGATACATCACTAATTTCTACTATTATTACAGTTATTAACTCCATAATCAGTAGCTAGTTTACTCGTAACTAACTAAGTCTAAATTTAACTTATTTATATCCTTTTGTATTATAATTAAATAGCAAATTACTAACCCTAGTAAAAATAAGCATATAAAGTTGATTTTAGTTAAGTAAGTCATAATGGCATTAAATCCTTTATGAAGTAAAATATGTTTTTAATACATCCTGCTATCATGAAATATTTAATGATATGATTTATATCACCTCTAGACCTCTATGAAATCACTCAAAACTTACGGGCGAGTTAGTTAGGGTTTATTTATTTTAAAATGGGGAATTTTAAATTTATTCATTCCAATCTTTGAACTACAGGATTTTGAAAAATGGGCGAAGGTGGGAATAATTAAAAGAAGGGATGAAACTGAGGGTGAAACCGAGACTAGAACAACCGACAAGAGTAGAGCCAAGACCCATTGGCCCAAGACCATCCTAGCAGGTAACTAAGCCACACACCGTTGAAACATCATCATAGCTAAAAAAAGGACTAAATACTAATGAAAACACTACTGGCTGGCGCTCCTCATTCGAGTGATTACCAATATGATTATACTGGTGAATCTCGATATGAAGGCTATAACGGGAGATTAACGGGGGGCTCAAGTGAGTCTTCAGGAAATAGCGATTTTTGGATGTTTGCTATCATCTTAGTGATTGCTCTATGCCTTAAATCTAAGCCAGTTTGGGCTAAAAAAAAGGACTTGTGAATTCACCAACGACACAACAAAGCTGTTTAAAAGCTTGGGCGAAGGTTTCTACTGGGTGCTAGACCTGCTGAGAATGAATAACCATTCCAAACAAATACCAACCCGATAGTGAGGGGGGGGATGCCCCAGAAGCTCCATCCATATATACTAATCCACCCCATACAAAATTATACGATTTTTCAAAACACGATACAGGCTAGTCCACCCCCAAAAGCAGGAAAGGGAAAGTCCAGGTTATTTGTAAATCATATAACCATTCCCTAGGGTCACGGCATGTTTTTATTTGGGGTGTTTTAGAGCCAAGTCTATAAAAGTTCCGAGATCTCCAGTATAGAAATTAGTGCTAGGGTCTTTCTTTCGGATAGACTTGTCGTCTTTGTATCCATGAGATTGGGCCACTCCATTAATTGCATATATACTTACATGCACACGCTAGGGATAAAAGACATAGAGCGCAGAGGCTAGACAGGCTAACTTAGTGGAGATTAAATCGAAGCTTACAAGCGAGCAGTGGCAGAAGTTTCAAATGGCAAAAGCTAATATCACTACCGAGGCATGCAGGAAATACATCAAAGAAGGTAAGGCGCACTCAAGTGAAGAGTGGGACGCTCTAGTAAATGAGATTACCAAAGAAGCCTTACACGGCAAAAGGGTTATTGACTTGATCGAGATAGATTAATAGTATCTATTATTGACACTGAAGCCTCATAGATTGCTCTACAATAGCTTTTAAATATCGTTAACTTATTTTGCTTACGCTATCAACTCTTGCTCAAATTTAACCTCATAGCCTGTTTTACTGAAAACTAAGTTCTCAATGAATGAAGTATCGACCTCATTTAATATAATAAGTCCATCGTGCATATTTACTTGGATATTCTCATTGCCTAAATACTCTTTAACAAAACTCATTATAAATTGCTCTTTATTTTGATAGTACCAAGATATTTGCTCAGGCCTGTTTAATCTATGCGAAGGGTAATTATCAAATTCTAGATTTTCATAAACACACTTAATATCGCTAAGTAAACCTTTATATAATTCATGTGCCTTGAGTTTCTCGATATATTTCCCTGCCTGCTCAAAATTACATTGCATTAACGACATTATATTTAGTCTGTAATCATTCTTTTTCTTTGCTGGCTTATGTTTATGTACCTCACCACCAAACACTAAAGGCATAATCGTAGATTTTATGAACTTTATAGAGTTACCATCACTTCGATGAAATATATCATTAGACAGTTGTTCTCTTACTATTTTTCTATCATTCACCATCATAGAAAGGTAAGGCAGATTGTCTCCAGTTTGGCGTGAGTAATCTTGGCTTAATATTGTATGTGCACAAGCTTCAATATCAATTGACCTCATCCCTTTACATATTTCATTACGGAATCGCTTAGGTTTGTTTTGTATGTGAGCTGATGTGATACCATACATCCTACCTGTGTCGGTTTTACAGTGCTTATAAGGCTGTATAATCTTATTCTCATTCACAAAGCCTTTATGCTTGGCTATATAGAAATGCATATCCAGTGAATCGATGAATTTAACTTCGGGCAAATTAAAGAATGTATTAACCAAGTGTTTGTCAGTAGGAGGTTGTTTAATATCTAACTCCTTAATAGCACAGGATTTCGACCAATCATTATTATCTGTTATAGATCGTCTATAGTTACCTGATAGACTAATTCGCATTTTTATATCCTGTAATGCTTTCTGGAACTCAACTGTAGTCTTCCAAGTTGAGCCATGACCAGCCATTAAAGACTTACTCATTTTTGTGTTACGCCCTACTAAATCACGATATATCAAATTATTAATAGCAGATTCCCTCGCAATCAATTTCTTGTACTCTGTTGCGCCAAAATTTAATTTAAGGTCTTTGTGGTAAAAATAATAAGCACCATCAATAAGCTGATGTTGAATTTCCTCTTTATCATCAAGGATAGACTGCACAAGCCTTATAATACTTCGAGAAATAATTCTATTATTTAAAGCTTTACTACCATCTATGTATTTGGTTAAAATATACATAACAATAGGTTCATCAAGGATATGAGCACTAAACTCAACATCTCTTATTCTACTACAACCACTCATTCCACACACCCCTCTAATCCTCTTCTATTACATAAGGATGAAGTTATGGATAACTTACTGTAAATCATATTCTTATGACTTAAATTAAGAAGTGTCATGATAACCACACTATCTAGAACGAGTTAGCATGTTCTTTAACTTACCCTCTAGATGATAAACCGCAGTTTCAAGTTGATTAATTGAGCATCCCTCAAACAAAATTGTTTTGTGGTGAGTGAAATCTTCAATAGTCAGACCTTTTTTGTCCAGTGGACATCCTTGGTTGATATCCGTGGTGGACATTTTGGGTGGACATCCTTGGTGGACATTTTTAGGTTTCGAAGTGGACATTTTTAGGTGGACATTTTTTATTGTCCTTTGAACTGTCTTGACACTTACATCTAGTTCTTTTGCAATCTGTTTGTGAGTCATAGAAGAAGACATTTCTATGATTTTAATATTCCTCTTTTTTTTATCCATTTTATATCCTATAGGTATTTTTCATGCGCAATTCAACAAAAGTGAATTTTTCAGCGTTATTATTTTAGGGAGTGGGATAACCTCTTTCGAGGTCAGGTCTAACTATAAGGAAGGCGTAATACTCAGCTTCCTTAGCACAGCACTTAAGCTGTTAATCTTTCTATCTCAGAATGTTTAATACGAGTGATTCCGCCTATCTTTACTGCACCTACTTCACCACGTTCAATTAAATTCCACACATGGCGTGATGAACAATGTAACTTATCAGCAACTTCTTTGATCTTGTAGAATTGCTCAAAGTTTGACGTTTCATTACTCTCAAGAATCGAGAGCTTTTGTAGTGTTAAATTAGGGATATGGTCTTTCAGGATATTTTTTGCTGTTTCAAATGCTTGACTCTTATTCATTATACTGCCTCTTGGTTCACTAGGTTTTAAATTATCTCATTGCTTGAGATGTAATTACCGTGCCATGCCATGAGCTATGTTTCTAAGATAACATCAAAGAAATTATACAATATATTTTAAGAAAATGGATGAAAATAGCACAAAATCTTTTTATAGGCTTTTTTTTGCAATTTCCGCAAACTCCATAATACAAAAAGATGATTTTTAAGAACCCCATCAATAATGCTATCTATGCTTTCAGAATTTGATTCTTAATTGTTTCCCAGTTCTCAGAATTCATTTGAGAAACAAGTTTTTTAACTTCTTCGAGACTCATTGCTTTTCCCTCGTCAGATAGTTTCATTATCTGCTGTTGAGTCATTTCTGCATCTATATTTGTGTAATGGCGAGTCATTGCTGTATTACTATGGCCTACTACCTCTTGCACTATTGCTAGAGGTACACCTGCTTTCGCACAATCCGAAACAAATGTGTGCCTAAGACTATGAAAGCCTACTAAACCCAGTTCGTCAGAACTAATCTTTGCATCCTTAAATGCTTTTTTAAAGTCTTTCTTAAGATTGGATCTATGCGACAAATAACGTGAAGATAATGAGGGTAAGATGTATTCGGACTCATCACTATAACCAAACAACTTCAATTCACGTTTAAGCTGTGATATGATAGGCATATTCACGTATTGATTATATTTCGCAGTCTTTGCTGGTTTTATATGAATACTATTTGTAGTAAAATCAATATTCTCCCATTTACATAAAACTGCGTCTTTAAGCCTCATGCCTGTATAAACCGCAATGGCAAATAACAACCTTAATTCACCCTCTGTAGCTTCTAGTAATCTATCAACTTCTTCTTTAGTGAAATTACGTCTAGATGTCCTTTCTACGGTTCTACTACCCATATTCTGAAAAGGATTTGAGTTTAAATTAGCTGTATCCATTAATGTTTTTATTATACATCTACACTTATTAATAATGCGATTATAATTTGAATCCGAATGAACTCTTATTTTTTTTTCATCTAAACGTAATAGATGTTTGCCAAATTCTTTCACATCATTTGCCATGATTTCATGTAGGTATACTTCTTCACCAATAAAGGATACAAATAATTCCCAATGGTGTTTATACTGCCTTATCACCTCATTTGATGGAGTAGGTCTATCTGGCTCAGCAAGAAACATCCGAAAAGCTTCAGCCATTTTTATATCCTTACCTGTGTGCCTATCCAATACTTTTTTAATGGAATCAATTTGCTCTGACTTTAAACCTTTACTTTTAGCTACTGCTTCAATGAAGTCACCTTTAGACTCAAGGTCATTGTGTAAAGCCATGAATTCTTTGGCTTTTATTTCAGCTTCTTCTTTATTAGTTACTCGTAGACTTTTTTGCTTAAGTTTACCATCCATGTAATACTGTATATAATAATACTTACTTTTCTTATTCTTAAAAAGTGTCCCATCACCCTTTCTTCTACGCTGTTTCATTATCTACTCGCTTGGTTTTCGTTATCCTGCATCACAATATAACAAATAACTAGAATTCCCAACTTTAATATGGATATTGATATGGACTTTTTAATTTTACTTAGTAAATACACAGTTTCCTAAACTGTGGGTCGGCGGTTCGAATCCGCCCCAGAGCACTCCCCCTCATACTTGTCCGAATACAGTAGTTTTGCTCATTTCTATACGTCTATAGAAGTTCACTTATTATTATATAGACTCAAATATTCCTATACTCTCGCGATTCATTTTCATTAATGAACTCCTTAAAAATCCTCTCGCACATTAACTACTTCTGTCATAGTGTACATTTTTCTGGAAGTCAAATATCTACCAAATGGTGTTTTAAGGCATAAATGAAATTTTACTAATGAGTACAAGAAGTGCTTTTCTGACCTCAATAGACTCAATATTAGCCCTAATATGAATAATAAATGAATAACGGTAGTGCTTTTTAAGAATTACACATTATTATATCCCTGCACAATATTTCGTGCGTTTTTAATTAAAATATATATGGATTCTATTATGGAAACTGGTACAGTTAAGTGGTTCGCGGATGATAAAGGCTTTGGTTTTATAACACCTGATAGCGGAGACAAAGATCTTTTTGTACACCACACTGAAATTCAAACAAGTGGTTTTAAGACATTGGCTGAAGGCCAAAAAGTTGAGTTTGAAGTTGGACAAGGTCAAAAAGGCCCATGTGCAACTAACGTAAACCCACAGTAAAAAGTTTTTGAGCATCTCTTCTAGGGATGCTTCAACAAACGATTGATCGGACGCCGAAACGGATAATAGCTTGTTTATTCAAGCTTATATACTTAACATTCGGCGTCCTTCATTTTTTATAAATATAGTTGGCACATTGATTCACCCACAGGTGCACACGTCATGTCCTCCAATAAATTATTCAATACTAATATACGAGAACTCAATGGCCAAGCCCAATTACGCATTTGAAAAAAGACAGAAAGACCTTGCTAAAAAGCAAAAGAAAGAAGAAAAACGTCTGAAAAAATTAGCTGCCCGTAATGACAAAGCTAATGGCGAAACAAGCCCTTCTGAAGACACACCACAAGAAGATTAGAGTCGAATTCCATTCCTCTCATAAGCAAAGTCATTCGACTTAGCTACACAAATAACACATACCCTCAGCACCCTATTATTTAATAATAGAATTAAAACATCTAACATTTATTAAATAATATTCTATTTCGCACGCTTATAAGCCTCATTTAAAACTGAACTTAAATAAGCGTCGCTACGAATGACCCTATTTCATAGTTGGTCCCCTGCTACACATCTACATAATTAGATTACTTCAGCAAACGTAAAAGCTCATCGGCACTCATTTTTGAAGCCGTATCTTGCCCGCCTAATAAAAAATCGGCAAACTCTCGCTTACTTCCATGCAAATCAAGAATCTTTTCCTCTATACTCCCTTCACTAATTAAACGATAAACCGTGACGGCCTTATCCTGACCAATTCTATGGACCCGATCAGTGGCCTGATCTTCCACAGCCGGATTCCACCAAGGATCCATATGAATCACATAATTAGCTGCCGTTAAATTAAGACCAAAACCCCCTGCTTTTAAGCTAATCAAAAAAATCGGTACATCCCCTTGCTGAAAATCATTCACTAAGCCTTGGCGTTTTTTTGCAGGCGTCGATCCATCTAAACGCAGATATTCACAAGACTCTTGATCCAAAGCTTTTTGGACAATATCCAAAAAACTTGTGAATTGAGAAAAAACTAAAGCCCTATTCCCCGAAGCTTTGATCTCTTCCACCAATGCCAATAAACGATTAACCTTGGCACTATTTGCCTTAAATTGCTTATCTAATAAACCTGGACTACAAGCAGCCTGTCGCAAACGCGTTATTTCTTCCAAAATAAAGAACTTATCTTGCCCATCCCTCCCACGCTTACCCAAGCGTTCAGCAGCACGAGCGCGCAAGCCATTATAAATAGCCTGCTCTTCATCCCCCATCTTAATCCTAAGATTAACGTCCGTCCTCTCAGGTAAATCCTTAAGGACATCCTTCTTCATTCTTCGTAAAATAAATGGCTGTAC
The DNA here is from genome assembly GCF_028728065.1 of Lentisphaera profundi. Lineage (GTDB taxonomy): Bacteria > Verrucomicrobiota > Lentisphaeria > Lentisphaerales > Lentisphaeraceae > Lentisphaera > Lentisphaera profundi. The sequence continues at coordinate 1,878,638 of NZ_CP117812.1, forward strand.
TCGCCTACGAAGACGATCCCCTAAACCGCCCATTGCATGGGTCATACCACCGGAATTAACTTCTTTACCAAAACTTCGCTGATTCCCTAAATAACCTGGATTAAGAAAATCAAATAAAGCCCAAATTTCACCCGGATGATTCTCAACTGGAGTACCCGTGGTCGCTATTTTGAATTTCGCGGACAAGGCACGCGCAGCCTTGGATCTGCCGCTCATGGGGTTTTTTATTGCTTGAGCCTCATCTAATACTAAACCATTCCACTGTACATCTTTAAGCTTATCTAAATCCCTTTGCAACATTGTGTACGAACAAAGTAAGATATCGAAATCACCCAGCCCTTCAATGATCGACGCATTGAGAGACGATTCATAAATCCTACTTTTTAACTGAGGGGCAAAACGCGTAATCTCCTCCTCCCAATTACTACAAACGGAAGTCGGCGCGACAACTAAGCTAGGACCCGATTTTGCACGCGCTAGGAGCACACCTAAGGCTTGCATCGTCTTCCCCAAGCCCATATCATCCGCCAGACATGCACCCGCACCCCAAGCTGCCATACGACTAAGCCACTGAAAACCCTCCAATTGATAAGTTCTCAATTCGGCATTCAGACCCTCAGGAAGAGGGACATCATGCTTAAATATTTTCCGAAGATTTCGTAAGTCGACATCCCAGTGCTGAGGTAATACCACATCTGGCATTGTATTAATTGCTTGAGCAATTTCACTTTGACCTAGCCGAGAAAAACCTAAGGCTCCATTATATTCCCCTAAATTAGCTTTCAGAATCTGAATCTGATCCTTAAGCTGGCTACTTAATTTCACAAATCTTTCATCGCTTAGCTTTACATAAGCGCCATCTTTAGACAAATTTTCAAAGAGCTCGGCGAAGTGCATAGCCTGACCATCGAACTCCGCTTCACCCGAAAGCTTAAACCAATCGCTATCCTTTTCGATTTTAACCGACATCCGCCCAGTTAGCTGCTTAACACTCCATGATTTCTTTGGCCAAAAGATTTCAATTTCTTTTTCATGCAAAGCCATCAAGAAATCTAGCGACTGCTGCTGATCGTAAATTGATAAAAATCCATCCTCCTCTAAATCAGGTAAGTCTGGAATCATAGTCATTATATTTTTTAAATTCAGCCGCTCTTGATCTACATCGCGTAAACACTGCTTGCCATCTTTCCAAATAACCACAGCTCCTTCACCAGGAGTAAACTCAGGAGTTCCAGATCCAAAAACAGGAACACGTAAGCGAAAATTAATTCCCTCATCTTCTACCATAGGCTCGGCAATAACACGAATATCACAGAATGATTCCATTAGTTGCCCGGCATTGGTATTTTCATCTCTCCAATTACTCATAACTGGCATGTACTGACTTACCCGAGGCAATAAACCCCTAATTCGCGATCCTTGACTTTTAGGAATCTTCAAACCCTCATGGGTCACATACTGCTGAAGCTCTTCAAAACATTCTGGAAAACGATAATACTTATATTTATACGCATCCGTTCTTTTCAAAATCACATTGCTCTTATACTCATCAGGCAAATCTAAAATAAAGAAATCATCACTCTCATCTAAACAAATCCCCCCCTCTTCGACCTCAAGACTTACTTGAGCATCTAGGTCATATAGATCATAAAGCAAAGGATGCTTGGCTACTAATTCTAAAACCTCATTCCCACTCCACTCAACATAACTCCCCGTTTGATAAACGACTTTTGCAAGAATCTGCTTATCAAGCTCACTTAAATAAGTTTTATTTTGGACTTTATCAAAACTAATCTGCTTGCCTTTGAGCCAACCTGACTTGCCCTGTTTTTGTTCAAAAGGACGTAAATCCCAGCCCGCTTCATTCAAAGTAAAACGCCAAATCAAGCGACTTTGTTCTTCAGGAGAAAAAAACTTTTCAATAAAATCTAAACCGCTTTCCCAAGCTTCTTTAATCTCCAAAAAGGACACAAAGGAAGGAAATGGTAATTGAGCTTCTAAAGATGCCAATTCATTTTCGTTTATGCGAAAACCTGCAAGTTGAAACAAGGAGAGCCACTCACGGTAAAGCAAACGATTATCACGATCATTTAATGCCGCTGCCCAACAGAAGTCTTCATCTGAACCTACGAGTTTTCTCTTTTCCATAAAAAGCCGCAAAGCCTTATAGTAATTAAGCTCCACCCCTCGCAACATAACTTCACGAGAAGGCGGGAATTGAGCCGTTTCCCGGTATTCATTAAGATGTAACAAGGCCTGTTTTTGTGAATTTTTCATTTGTCGAGACTCTAGGATTTTGCGGTCTCCGCGAGCCCCACTTAAGGCTAGACAACGAAGATAAATCTCATCTAAATAAGAAGGGAAATAACTCCACTTATCTAATTTTTCCTTTGCCAAACGACTTAAACCTCTGGACGCTTCACGATAATCACCTTTAAAAAAACAATCCAATGCTTTAGCCAAATCAGCGGCACAAGCCTGCTCCCAACAAGAAACCAAATCCCTTAATTGATGAAACTCATTTTCGTGAAGATACTTAGCCATGAGATAAACATTTTGTAAGTCCACATCTCGTGCGATCCACGACTTAAATTCTTCACTGTAATCTCGCGGGAGATGTCCCGTAAAAAAATCATCTGCCATCATTTCATACCAAAAATCTTTGAGTAAGCCTGGATTAATCTTCGCCGTATAATCAAAACCTTCACACTGAGGTTTTATTAGTGTCTTTGAGTAAAAATTAACCCCTCTTCTCATCTCTTTACTTGGCTGGCCCGAAAGATAGAAATAACGAAGATATAGTCGCTTCTCTGCAATATCCCAAGCTCTAATGGATCCCAAGTGAGGTCCTATGCACGTTAGATAAAAATCTTCTAAGCTCTTCTCCTCAAGCATTTCCATAAGCACCTCTTTTTGAAAGAGACTAGAAAAGTTATTTGAAAAAGAAAATACATCAATTTCCAATTCTCGCAGAAGCTTAATCTCATCTTTGATTAAATCAGTCCCTAAGACACAAGAAAAATCTATTTGCGTATCCCGCAAAATCTTGGCTATATGAAAGGGTGTAAAGTACTGGGGTGCCATTGCAAAAAGTTTAATGATATAAACTTGAAGCTGAGTGAGGCTCATTTTATAAACAAGCCATTTTTCACCCGAAGTTTTCATTTTTTTAATGTTCGTAACTTAGTGAGGTGGCCTATCATCTGGTCATGTATTTGACGAAGGTGCCCCATCATAGCTACGGTAATAGTCAAATATCGTTTATTGTGTTCACCTAGCCTCTCCATTAAACCCAAAGCATCATTTAGGTTTTGCAACCCGCGCTTTCCTGCTGAAATAAATGACGCCGGTAGATCGTACTTACCATCGGCTAAGGATCCCTGATAATAGGCCAAAGACCTTCCTAAATGAAAAATGATCTTGACTCCAAAGTCGCGATCTTCTTTTAGCAACAAGGTAGAAAAAATATTACACCAACCCACAGAAACCTGTCTTAATAAGAGGTAAGACTTATCCCTTTCATAAAAGTACGCTGGCGTATTCATCTCTATGGGGTCAAAAGGCTCACTTTCTATATCAAAATCAAGGTCATCTTCCTCCATTCCTGGCAACTGGAACTCTTCTAATTGCTCCATAATATAAGCATCCGCATCAGTAATTTCACCAAATTCGCTAAACAGCTTCATATACTTATTTGCATATAAATCTGACTGACGCATGACACGCTCCCAATCAAACTCATCCCAACCATCATTTGGCTGTATACTATCCACGAGAATCAACTCGCGTAAAAAATGAAAAACTAGTGGGTCTACAATGCTTCACTTTCACCTGTTTCCACCTATCTGATATCAATTGACTTATTGTTAAATGCTCAATCACCAAAAAACTCTCTCCATGACCCGCTTTAACTAATTGCTCACTCTCTATAAGTTCTTTAGCTAATTCACTGTCCTCGCCATAAGGCGGGTCGCTGATAAAAACATCTACCTCATTAGATATATTCATTAATGCTTGCCGCCAGTCACTATTAAGAAACACCACCTCTCCACATTCTGCTCGCATGGATTTCTTAACTTTCTCATAATTATTCTCAATGACCCGCATAGTATGACGATCATTTTCAATAAAATAAACTTTTTTAGCTCCTCGAGAAAGCGCCTCAAGACCCAATGCTCCTGAACCGGCAAAAACATCCACTACCACATCACCCTGGAGACAACCTATCATATTAAATAGAGTTTCTTTCAAACGATCCGTTGTAGGACGAGTGGCAGGATTATCTCCTGCTTCCAGACGAATACCCCTTGCTGCCCCACCTATTATTCTCATTATATTTTCGTCCTATCTGTAACGTGATTTAAATCATCGCACTGAGGACAGCGTGACATTGTCTCATAACGAGATATCAGATGAATATGCGAACAACTTTTACATCGACAAAGACGCTCCATAGAAAGATCTGATTTGGGCTTAGCTCGCTTAACTTCATTATAAATCCATAAGCCAGCTAATATCGCTACGATTAAGATGCAATATATAAGGAGGATATCTTCTGCATTAATTTGAAACATTTATGGCTCTCTAAAATTTGCTGCAATATGCCTTTACTTTGCTCTCTGACAAGTGTTTTGAATTTCATAAGAGCTTTCTTTCGCTCTTTTACTTATCGATTCTAAATTTTCTTGCTTAAAATCATTTCGCTATCGATGCCCCCTATAAGATGATTTCAACTATAACTTAGTACACACAAGCTCTTGCACCACTGAGTCACTCGCTTGATTCCCCTCTTTTTTACGCTAAATTTTGATTTAAATAAATTTAACAAAAAGAGTACGATTTATTGCACAGATACCGAAAAGCTGAACAAAAACGTAACTTTTTAGCACTTTTTCCAAAAAAAATACAATAAATCTATTGACCTCTTATTAAATCCACTTAGAATAGAATCACCCTAAACAAACAACACTATAAGGAACATACGCAATGACTAAAAAATTCATATTCGCACTACTCACAGCGTCATCTTTCGCCGCTATAGCTCAAGAAGAAGCTCCTGCAGCTGAAATGACAACATCAGAAGAGTCTGCACTTAGCCTTAATGCTACTATTGGATACACGAGCCGTTATGTATGGCGTGGTCTTACTTTTGGTAAAGAATCAGCACAAGCTGACATCTCAGCAACTTACGACGCTGGTGACATCGGTTCATTCAACCTAGGCCTATGGGGCACACTCGACCTTACTGATGAAGTCAACGACGAAGAACTCAACTTCACAGAAGTCGATATCTACGCTGGTTGGGAAAAATCTTTCGACATCATTACTCTTGGTGCTGGTGTAATCAACTACCAATTCCCTGGTGAAACTGGCTCTGGTAATGCTGCAACAACTGAAGTATATGCATCTGTTGCTCTTGACGTTATTCTTGCTCCATCAGTAACTGTCTACTACGATGTAGAAGAAGCTGATGGCGATGCTATCTATGTCAGTACTGGAATTGGTCACGATTTCGACCTCGGTTTCTCTACCCTTTCAGTAGGTGGTGCAATTGGTTGGGCAAACAGCGATGGTGGCGACTTCCTTTATGGCTCAGGCGATGGCTTCACAGATGTTGCTGCAACTGTTTCACTCAACTTTGACTTAACTGAAAGTCTCAGTATGTCACCTTTCGTATCTTATACTGCTCTTATCGAAGATGCTAAAGATGCAAATGGTAACGACAACGAAGAAATCTTCGGTGGTATTAACTTAAGCTACTCTTTCTAATAGAAAGAATTACTTATTAAAAAAGGCGGTCTTTTGACCGCCTTTTTTATTGCCTATATCAAGAGCTCCGATTAATTAACTTCTTTCAATACCTTTAAAAGAAACTCCACTACGGCTGAATTTGGCACCGCAAAATTCAAACTATTCGTCTCAGGAATCTGAGCTGTATTCACGCCCACCCAACCACGCACTAAAGAAACTAAAGGCCCTCCTGAAGAGCCAGGGTTTATGGCTGCATCTGTTTGGAGATAAGAAATATTCTGAGCTTCTTCATTCATAAAACTAGATAAATCTCTATGCTGCTGAGAGACAATCCCCATTGTAACTGAATGACCAAAACCATAGGGATTACCTATCGCAATCACCAAGTCTCCTTCAAGGTCTCGATTAACAGAACACATCTCTAAATAAGGAAATGCTCCCTGGAAATTTTTTATCCTCAATAAAGCCAAGTCTTTACTAGGCTCTTCTGCTAAAACCTCCAATTCATAACGCTTACCCATAGAGTCAATGGCGGAAATAACCTCCCCATTGCGAACGACATGCTCATTAGAGATAATATAGCCATCTGGATGAATACAAAAACCAGACCCTAGGCTTTGCCCCTTAACGGCTACTTTCACTTTGGGACCCGGTAAAAAAGATGGTAACAAGTGCAGATTTTTTTGTGATTGACCATTTATAAACAAATTCAAAACGGCTCGTTTTGATTGACTTGCGATACGTGAAATATCATTCACTTGCAGCTTCTCTTTAAACTCATTACGAACTTTCAAAATATCTTGTAACTGCTTGCCCTTTAAAGACTGTGCTTCATCCCCTAAAAATACACCTGCTTTGATTGGCTGTTGATATTCACTCACACAGGAAGCTCCACTAAAAAGAACTCCTGCCATAAAAATCTTTGTCCATAGATTCGACATTTATATATCTCCTAATTAAATTTATAGAATAAACCCTCATAGAAGGATTCTGTAAATCTATGGAATATATTTATAGCTCTTTAATCTCTACCGAACCTCGTTGCGTTACTCCACTTGGCAAAGAATCAATTTTTATTAATTGCGGATTACGCATAGCAAAGTCACCCTGATATTCACCTAACAATACTTTTATAAAGGTCGGTAAGTCACTTGTTTTCTTACGTACAGTAAAGTAACAAACATGCTCTTTCCATTCAGGAGAAAAATCTGTACGCGAAGCCATTAGCCCCAAATTCTGTCCTTTCTGCTCTTTCTTAGATTTGACTTTCTTTTTCTTTTGTTTCCCTCCAAAAATATCCCCATAAGTACCATACCCATAAGTTATCACGCCTTCGCCCTTTGTTTTCACCTCAACTGTAAACATATATTTCTCGCCTTCCTCAAGCTCCAATTGATGATAAAGCGCTAGATAAGTTTTAGCAGAAGATGCTGGCGTAAAAAAAGAAAAAATACCTTTTTTATACGTCTCTTTCACACTCTTATATTCTTTTGATTTTCGTAAAAACCAATTATCCTCGGCTTTCTTAAAAGCGGGATCAGAAATCAAATTAGCTGTTCCTGCCTCTAATATCACAGCAGAAAAAATTAAAATAATCATATACAGTTTACACATAGCGCAATCATCCTTTATAGTTAGTAATTAAACACCACTACGTTTCATCTACCCCAAATCTAACAAATAAAAACTTACCATGAATAAGATTCTCACTTGGATTGACAACACGCCTCTACCATCCTCAAATAATAAAATCTTTTGCATTGGTCGCAACTACAAAGCCCACGCACATGAACTAGGCAATGAACTCCCTCAAGAACCCGTGATATTCATGAAAGGCTCAAACGCAATAAGCTCCCTAAGTCCTCACTTTTCCTTACCTGAAAATCGTGGCTTAATTCATCATGAGCTAGAAATTGCATTGCTCATTGGAGAAACTTTAAAAAATGCTTCAGAAGAAGAATGTCGACAAGCTATCATTGGCATTGGCTTAGGACTCGACCTCACACTAAGAGAATTACAAAATCACTTGAAATCAAAACAATTGCCTTGGGAACGAGCTAAGAGCTTTGATGGTAGCGCTCCCATAAGCAACTTTATCCCTATCTCACAAAACACTGATTTACAAAACTTATATTTTTCTCTTAAAGTAAACGATGAATACCGTCAGCAAGGATGGACCGGTGATATGATATTCCCCTGTACAAAACTCTTAAGTTTCATATCACAGGAATTCACTGTTGACGCGGGAGACATCATCCTTACAGGGACTCCGAAAGGTGTATCAGAACTCAAAGCTAAGGATACGCTTGAATGCACCATACAAGGACAGCAAACTCACTACTCAGTCGTTGTATAGGGACCATATGATCCATGGTAATGATCAGTAATATAACGTAGCTATTTTCAAAATAAGTATAATTATTAAGGATTCTTCCCTCAATATTAACTGAAAAGTATTTAATTATACAAATCATTATAGTATAGTAAAGCCGTCAATAATCTTAATGAGTTTGCTATGTCTAACCGCACTTATCAATGCCATGCTTGTAATCGTGTCAATAATTACAATCAAAAATTTTGTAATAATTGCGAAACCCCTGCCGCAGTTGCTGCTCTCAGAAGCACCGGCAAAGATATTTTACCCTGCGATTTCCTCTTCGCTCTACTCCCCATTGAACAGTCTGTAGGCTCAGGCATTCATTCTGACGTACTCTTACCCCTCAATGACATTCCCGCTCATCATTGTAACTTGGAGTTTTCACGAGACTTATTCACCATCACTTCTCCAGCAAGTCATTTGGCTATTCGACTCAACGGCAAAGCCATTAAAGTTAACCAAAAATACCGACTTGAGCACGGTTGCTTAATAAGCTTCGCCAATGAGGAATTTGAACTTATTTACTTTAACAAAAAAACCGCAGCCCAAAACTACAAAAACCTAAACTCCAAGACCTGGCTTATAATGCCGTAAGTACATCCACAACTCGTCAATTACAGAGTATCGTCTTCAAAAACAAACTAATGGATTGCTACTCAGCGGAAGATATCTTTTCTTTAAGTGCGGATACTATTTTACTGATGACGGGCCTAGAACGTGCCTATGGCTTTCTCATTGAAAATAATAACGAAGAAATGAATCTCAGAGAGATCATAGCAAAAAATTCAAATTTCTTGCCTATCAAAGAAAAGAATTTTACCATTTCTCAATCCATAGTAAATAAAGTTTTAGATAACCAAAATTCCGTATACATCAGCAATGCCGATAGCAATAACAACAAATCACAATCTATGTTCGATTTCGATATAAAAACAGTCATCTGTATCCCACTCAGTCATACAAATGAAAAATTAGAAAAAAAACTGATCGGCATTTTATATATTGATAAACAATACAGTTCCCACCCCTTACCATCTAAACTTGAAACCAGCCTAAAAACAATCGCTTCGATGACCGCCAACTCAATACTTAGCATAAAGAATCCATCCCTAGCCAAAATGACACCTGAATTTAGACAAAAATACCAGTTTATCAATAGCGAGATTCACAATATAAAATCAACGCTAAGTACAAGTTCGAAACTTATTAATAAATTTGATTATGGAAATCCGAGCGCTTTAAAAACTATTCTTCGTGAATGTCGCAAGGACTTAATGCGATTGACAAGAACTATTTCACCTCCGATTCAGCACACTACAAGTAAAAGTATTGAGGAACAAACTAGCCATTTTTAAACTTTGTGATATTATTTATCCAAACGCAGGAACTAAAATGGCTTACTCAATACTTTTCAGCTTATCTAAAAAAACTATAGCATACGACCCTAAGGCCAATAGTTTTTACTCAATCCTAGATTTAGCTGATAAAGCAGGACTTAACATACGTCGAGGATGCCGTAGCGGACATTGCGGCACTTGCTCCGTGCCTTTAATAAAAGGTAAAGTGGAACATATTTTTGGTGATAAAATGGCGAATCAATCTCCGCCAAATATCCTCTCTTGCTCTTTTAAACCCAAATCAGATTTAATCATAGAGGCCTAATGGAAAATCGACGCAGTTTATTTCGAGGTTTTAAAAACTTTGGCTCGCTCATGCGTGATGTTGTACATGAGCACAAAGAAATTAAAAAAGAAGAAAATAAGAACCCCCAAGCTCCTGCCGAATTTTTTCGGCCTCCTGGGGCTTTACCTGAGAATGATTTTCTAAATAAATGCACACAATGTAACGATTGTATGGAAGCCTGTACTCCCGGCGCTATTTATAAACATTTTGACCCAAGCTCAAAAGCAAACTTAACGCCCATCATTGCCCAAGAGGTCATCCCTTGCGAGCTCTGTGTCGACACACCCTGTGTCACTGCCTGCCAAGAAGGCGCACTAGTCTTAAATGAAGGCGAAGCCCCCATTGTCGGCAAAGCACAGATCTACATCGATCATTGCTATTCATGGAACGGAGAGGATCCCGAGTGTTCCGCCTGTTCAGATGCTTGTCCTTTGCCCGAAAAAGCCATACAAGCAGATTCTCAAGGACGTATGCGCGTCAAATCATCGCTTTGCAATGGCTGCGGTCTCTGTACTCATGTATGTCCAGAGTACCACAATGCAATCAAAATCGTCCCTCTTACAGAAGAACGTACAACGCCTCAGTAAAACTAAGCGTCAAATTTGATCCCGAAATTATCACAAATCTCTTTGAAATCATCCTGTAAAGGTGCTGTAAAAGTCATGATTTCTTGAGTTCCTGGATGGATAATTCTCGTTCTCCAAGCATGTAATATATGGCGATCGGGAGATTCTTTTTCATCTAAACGTCTTACTCCGTAAAATTTATCGCCGACGATCGGATGATTAATTCCCGCCATATGCACTCGGATCTGATGCGTTCGCCCAGTATCAATTTTCAACTTCACCAAAGAGGCCCCATTATTATCTGCAAGAACTTTATAATGACTAATGGCTTCCTTACCACGATTTGCATCGTTTGTGTTTTCCATCTTCTGCCTATTTGAGCGAGATCTACCGATATTCGTTTTAATCGTATCACGACCTACACGTATTGTTCCACGGCAAAGTGCTACGTAGTACTTCTCTACATCACGACGGGCAAAAGAGCGACTTAATTTATCAAGATTCTTTGCGCTTTTCGCAACAATAATAACTCCGGAAGTTTCTTTATCTAAGCGATGAACTATACCTGGACGACTATTACCTTCATCCATTGAAGAAAAGGTCGCTAAATCACGGCCAAGCAAAGCGTTAACCAATGTACCGGAATGATTGCCTGCACCAGGATGCACCACCATACCAGCAGGCTTATTCACAACTAAAATATCATCATCTTCATAAATAATATCTAAGGGAATATCTTCGGGAAGCAAAGCACTTTCTTCCTGTTCATCTGGCATTTTATAATAAACCAAATCTCCTTCAATCACATTCTCAGATATTCGCGCAGGAAGTTTTGCTCCTGAACGAATGAGCTCAAAAGCACCTTCTTTTAAACTTTTCTGTAAAAACGTTCTTGAACGATCAGGTAGCTGTACCGAAATATATCTATCTAAACGCTGACATTCGGAAATCTCATCCACAACCCATCCATGAGTAAAACCTTCTGGAATTTCCATATACTAATCCTTCTCTAATTTGGGAAAATCATATTCCCGATTACGACGACACAAGGCAATTATTACACAACCAAGTGCTAATGTACCCAATGCAATATATTGCGCCAAAGACAAACCAGCAGTTAAATCCTGATCGTCACGAAAAAACTCTACTGTAAAGCGCCAAAGACTATAAACACAAAAATATAATCCAAAAATCATCCCTGGCTTTGCTAGCTTCTTACTTACATAACATAATAAAATACAAATACTCACTAAAGCAAACACTGCATATAAGGGGGCTGGATGCACTGCCATTGACAAGTCTGAACTCGGCTCAATCAAACCTCGCTTTAAGTGATCTGACCAAGGAAAACTCCCTTTAGGGTACTGAACTGCTAAAGCTTGTATATCACATTTCCCGCCGAAGCAACAACCATTAAGAAAACAGCCCACTCGCCCAAAGGCATGAGCCAAGGCTATACAGGGCGCAGCTATATCTAAAGCTGTCAAAAACTTGATCCCATTACGTCTACAGACAAAGTAGGCAATTATCAAACCACCGATCAAGCCTCCTTGAAAAACCAAGCCTCCTTCCTGAAAAGCAAAAACTTTCGAAAATGGGCGATTAGCAAAATTCTCCTCCCAATAACGCACAACAAATAATAAGCGTGCACCCAAAATAGCCCCAATCATAGAGTAAAAAAGCGTGGTCTCCACCTTCTCTGGATCTTGTCCATAAAGCTTTGATCGTCTCTTTAATAGAAACAAAGCAGCCAAAAAGCCACTGGCAGCCATAACCTGAAACCATCGTAGTGTTATATGTGTTCCAAAAAGATCGAACTCTAAAAAAATTTCTTTCATAAATATCTTCTAATATTTTTTGTTTTGTGATTTTAGTCGGATTAGTAAGTAATTCCACAGAAATCGGATACTTTAGTAGACTTATTTGATAATGGGCTAATTCTTAATTAGCTTTTCAAGAGTAAAAAACTGTAGAAAAAACTAAACTTTTGCGCTTTCGCACCTCATAAATTATGACCAAAAAAAACTACACCTATTACTTATTTTCCTCTGTAATCATATCCCTAGCCTTTCACGCATTGTTAGCTCTTCTTTTCTCCACACAACTAAAGCACGTCTTCAATACCCTACAGACGAACAACACAAAACCACTTCCAAAAGAGCAGTACCGTAGCCCCGCTCCCAAAGTTACAAAATGGAAAGCAAAAAACAAAAAAGAACTTGAGAATGAACTCAAAAATGCTCTACGACCTTCTTTAACTCCCGCAAAAATAGATCTCAATGATCTAAAAATCAACGCTGACATAGCTCCTAAAGTAGATTCTTCTTCACTCGCAGAACTTCAAATGCATAAAAGTTCACAGATCCCTGGTCAATCACTCTCCACACAACTTCCTCCACAGATCTATGAAATTAAACCTTTAATTTCAAACAAACACCTATCCGAAGCCAACAAAAGCTTAATTGATCAAAGACTTCCTGATTCAGATGACATCGCCACTGAACCCTTGTCTTTTAAAGCGAACCAGGGCAACGGCATTGATGGGTCTGGATCTGGAACTCTCTCAACACCCTCTATTACTCTCCCTGTAAATAGTATTCGCCCGACAATTCAATTATCTGCTCCCACTGATCCTCGAAAACAGAACTCACTAAGCCTTATTAATAAGCCCAGCCTTCCCCAAATTTCCGTTAATGAACAGACACAAGGGCAGCTCGATGACGTTTTGAAAATAACTCCACAAACCTATATTGATCCACGAGATCAACAAGGTTATTTTCGCGTTGATATAACTCTAGACAAAAACTCTAAACGCCTTATTTCACAAGCAAAAGAAATAATGTTCATACTCGATACCTCCACCAGTATTCGCTATCAACAATTCACCAACTTCACTTACGCCATAAAGAAAGGTATTGAAAGCCTCTCTCCTCAAGATCGTTTTAATATCGTAACTTTCAATATCAAAGACCGACGCTGCTTCCCTGATTATGCACCCGCTAATGAACAGAATATCACTAGAGCACTTGACTTTTTAAGCAATACCAAAAGAGGTGGCAAAACAGATGTCTACAAAAGCCTACGCCCCTACATATCACAAGGTACTAAACGTGGCTATCCCCGTATTATATACCTAGCCAGCGACGGCAACACCACTAGACGAGGGGGAATTGAAGGCGTCGAGATCATCAGTAAAATCACCCAAGAAAACCAAGCTCGCACATCAATCTTTGCCATCAGCAATGGCGACGACACATCTCCTTTCCTCCTTGATTTGCTCACACTAAGAAACCGCGGTTTTAGCACCCTGCAAGAAGAGCCTGAAGGCTCTGGCCTCATGTTTGAAAATTTTATCAAAACCTATTCCGACACCGTAGTCAGTCAACTCAACTATCGCTTTTCTTCACAGATTGACTCAGACGAAATCTTTCCTAAGGAACTCCCCCACTTATATAGAGGTGGAACACTCTCTATTTATGGGAAATTTAATCCTAATCAAAACTCCACCCTTGTTCAAGTTAAAGGACAAGGCGCAAAAGGCCTTGAAGAAATCACCTTTAAAATTGATTTCAAAAAGTCAGCTCAAGGAGGCGCGAGCCTTGCGCAGAACTGGGGACATCATAAAATCTTATACTTATTAGGCGAATTAACCGACGACCCTACTGACACCAATATCAAAAACCAACTACGACACCTAGTAAATAAATTTAATATCCCTATCCCTTACGAGATAAAGTAATTAAATCATTTAGCTAAGACCCTCTAACTGCCCTGGGTGAACGAAGCTCATTATTGCCTAATGAGGAATGGCCATTTCTTACAGAGCCTATCTCTATGGGCCTAAGTTCCTACTACTTTTATAGCTAATGGCAACATAATCAAAAGTAATAATTAAAGCTCAAACCAAACTCATTCCAATCTTGGTGAAAGGAATCAGTCCATTTAAAAAAACCATTGACATTTAAGCTCTTACTTAGGCTCCAGTTCAAACTACTTTTTAGCTCAGTCATTTTATTACTCTGACCCAAAACCGCCCAAGACTGCCTTCCAGATAACTGAGCTGAACTATGCTGATTGATATAATATATAGTCCCTAACTCTGGGCCTATAGAAAGCATATAACTGTCATTAAGCACACCTGAAAAATGCGCTGATGGACGCAACAAACCGTAAACCAAAAAAGAATCATTCAACTCTGAACTCTGCCCAAAACCCGTATCCACATAAGTAGCCACATGCAAATCGTCATCATCCTCTCTCAAACGCATTGATTCCGCTCCTATATCAACAATCCATGACATAGGATTAAAATATTCATCCACAGGACTTAAAGAATTTATACTCACCAGCTGAAACTTTCTTAACTCCACATCTTTATCATCGTAAAAGTAATATAGGTCAGTATTGAGCACCTCAATGGAACTACCTTTCAAATACCCCGCCCAATCATCCTCTAGAGCATGATATGCCGCCCTTAGACTCAAACCCACAAAACCTTGATCATCATACGCACCCGTTGTCATTTTTACTCTCATCGAGTCATGACCTTCTGCAGGATCAAAGGGTCTTTCAAAAGTATAAGGCACTTCATTTCGCCCAAGCTTAGCACGCTTACGCAAGGTCTCTAAATAGAGGTCTTGATACTCCTCTTGTGTCATTTCTCCCGCAGCTAAATGAATCAGCATCAACTCTATCGCGACATCATAAACTCTCCTTTGCTCATCTAAAGCGTAGCTCGACAAAAGCAATTCATCTTTTTCATCCGCCACTCTTCTCGATAAAACTTTTGAGAGATATTTTTGACTTGGCTTAAGAGGAGAGGCTATCGTACGTATTCTAGTTGATTTAGAGGGCCGATAACGGCCCATTTCAACCAAGTCATTAACTTTAACTAACTTGATTGTATCCACAGGCAATACCCAATAATCATTGGCTTGCCGAGCCAAATTCATTCCAGGTCGAGCTGCATCAATTGCAAACAATAAATTATAAGAACAGTTTTCATCAAAGAAATAATAATCCGAACGAATTTTTTCCATTTCAATAACATGCATTAAAACTCTTTCGACTTCCTTCTGTGTAAACTTAAAATCATACTCCCACACATCTCTCATATTATGATCCGAGTACTCAATGACTTTTTCAAAGTATCGAACAATACTGAACGTACCTGGGTACATGCCTAACACGCCTTTTATAGCAAACTTTAAACCATCCGTTTCCTCAGTCCTTGCTGAGTAATTCACTGAATACGCCATTAATTTCTTATTGCGCTTACCTTCAATATTCAACAAAGTGTGACCAAATAAGGAAGAGGGGTTATTCATGTACTGACTCGGAAAAATCAACTGGACTTTGTTTGGATCTATATTTTTCAAGATCCTTGCAAATTTGGGACTGTAATTTGCTACAAAAACTTTTTTAGCTTCAGGAAGCTCCTCTAACAACCAATCTAAACGTGCAGGAAAAAGATTAATCGCATGCTCATTATCACTTGGATCACCTACAGCGAAAGCCTCAAGACAAGCTTCTAACTCTGCCTGTGGATTAAATTTACCGGTCGGCGATAAAAAAAAGTTTTCATCATCAACAACACTGGCTTGTGAAAAAAAACCATCATCATAATGAAGTAAATTTAACCAATGATCCTTACTTGCTACATTTCTATTTTTTGCGAGCTCTTTTAAACTCGCTAAGTCCATCGCACCTACCGAAATAGTCAGTAGGAAGCATATAAAATACTTCATCATACCCCTTAATATATTGATCTCTTTCAATATACTTTATCTGTCTAACTTAAATAGTAATAACACGCTATCTAGGCACAAAAAAGCCATCGATTTTCATCGATGGCTATCAACTACAAGTTAGCTAAGACTTAGCTTTTAGCAATATCCATGATATTGGATACAACTTCAGTGTGAGTCACTTCATTTGTAGTGTAGATATTAGCAAAGTTTTCTTGAAGCTCAGCTCTGAAAGCCTCTGTGTCTTCAACTTTAAGAATGCCTGCAATTGTATCAACTGCTTCGCCTTCGCCCATAGCGATATCTTTCGCTACGTTATCCATATTACCCGCAATGAAAATATTCATCTGCTCTTGAGCCCAAAATTCTGCTGGTTTTTCAGCATCTAGTGTACCAGAAGTAATAGCAAATGTTTGATTACAAAAAATATGATTAGTTGTTACAGCTGCAGTCTGAGACATTAGACCATCTGAATCCTTAAAGATCATTGTACCAACACCAACACCAACGTTGTCTTGCGGTACTGCAAACGCGCTTACTGCACCAAAGAATAAGATTGACGATACGAATTTTTTCATTGTACTACCTCTTTATTTTTGTTAGGGTTGCATAATTCTACAAGATCAAATTACACAAGGCAAGATTTTTACCCACCTCAAGGCTCACATTAATGAATTTTTAATATATCTTAGTCCTCAAAAATTAATCGCATTTTTTCTATCTAAGCCCCTTGCAGGAAATACTTTTTACGATACCTTAGCCACTCTTCAATTGATCGCACCAGCTCTCTCATACCAAACGACGTGCCATCGAGTCTAGATTTAATATTATATGAATTAAGCTATAGGGACAAATACATGTCTATCATACTCAAAGCCGCTAAACGTGAAATCGTTGGCAAAAAATCCAAGCAACTCCGTCGCGAAGCAATCGTTCCAGGCAACCTCCAAGGTCGCAAAATCGAGAACATTAACATCCAACTCGCAGAAAGAGACCTCCAAGTTGCTATCAAAGCAGCTGGTACAACTAATATCATCGATCTTGATATTGATGGAACTGTACACGAAGTACTTCTTCGCGAAGTCATTCGTACAACAAGCCAACAGCATTATATCCACGTAGAATTCTACGCTCCGGATATGAACACTCCAGTTAAAACTTCTGTTCCTGTTAAAGCTACTGGTGAGTCTCCTCTCGTTACTTCTGGCGGTATCTTAGTAACTCCTCAGTCAAATCTTGAACTGTCAGCTTTACCAAAAGCACTTCCTGCTTTCATTGAAATTGATATTTCTGTACTTCAGAAATTCTCTGATGTTATTACTGTTGCTTCACTACCTGCAATTGAAGGTGTTGACTTCCTCAGCCCTGCTGGTACTGCACTTGCTTACATCGCAGAAACACGTGCTACACGCTCCGCTTCCGCTACTGACGCAGACGCAGAGACTGCTGCAACAGCAGAATAAGTACAAAAAAAATCTTTGAAAAGCCGACCTTTTGGGTCGGCTTTTTTTATTGAGGCCCATTATGCAACTACCCGACTCATTCCCTAGCACTATTCAATCTTGGTTAAACAAACAAGACTTCGAACAACTTCTCCCTATCCAAGAACTTGTCGTAGAACATTCAAACGAAGAAAAGCAACTTATCATTTCGTCCCCGACTGGCTCGGGAAAAACGATTGCCTTCCTCATTCCCGTAGCTAGGAAATTACTAGAGAATCCAAAGGCACGCATCCTCATACTGTCACCATCCCCTGAATTGGCGATGCAAAATATTAAAGTTATTCGCGACATCCTGCCACAAACCAAAGCCACTGCCGTCATCAGTGGCGTCAGTACCGATCGTCAAAAAGATCAACTTAAGAAGCGTCCACAAATCATCTCCGCTACACCAGGACGCCTACGCGACTTTATGCTCAGAGGCATCATTAAGCCACAAGACTTCAACATGCTCATTATTGACGAGATCGACGCACTACTCAGAGAAGGAATAGAGAACTTAGTCGCCGAACTCATGGAACTGATGCCCCCAGAAACCCATGAATGTATTGTTGCATCTGCTACCGTCATCCGCTCAACGGAAGAATTACTCAACTTTTGGCGCCCTGAATTTTTCCTTATTGAGAACACCGAAACGGCAAAAATTAAACACGCTTATATCTTCACCAACCCCAATAGACGGGATATCTGCTTAATGAAATTAATCAGAAGTGAGAAAATCAAAAAAGCGATCATTTTCGTCAATAGCTTTGAACACACACGCCACGCACTGAAGTTCTTTGAGAAAAACCAACTTAAAGCCGCTTTCCTAGAAGCCGCCATAAGTAAAACAGCGCGAGCAGAAAGAATCAACGACTTTAAAAACGGCAAAATAAATTTCTTAATCACAACCGACCTGCTCAGCAGAGGATTTGACTGTAAAGATAGCGCAGTCATCCACTACCACTGCCCGATCACTATAGAAAGTTTTAAGCACCGAAGCGGTCGTACTGCACGCGGATCTCAAGATGGCGCCAACTACCTTGTCGTCACTGAAAAAGACCTACACTACATGGGTCGATTCGAAAAGAAAATGGATTTCAAATTCGAAGAAATTAATTTAGCCCGCAACTTCTCACCCAAACCACTCGTAGATCAAGACGCTATAGAAAGCGATGCTAGCACTCAGAATGACGAGACTGCCACGAAGCCTAAAGCCCTAACAGACTCTGCTAATCCTGTAAAGAAGAGCAAAACCAAGCCTCACAACAAAAAAACGAAGGCCAAGGCCAAACTCGCCAAAGTCGAGAAGAAAGAAGTCCTCAAGAAAAAACCGAAGCACAACAAGCGCAAAGGCAAACCGGGTTCACATAAAAAGAAAGGGGCTCAGGAATAAATCCCTCACCCCTTCAAATATTACTTAGCTCTATAAACAAGAGGGCATGATACTATCACCCCTCTCTGTAAGAATTAAATAAAGCTAACTAGATACCACTATTTGATAAGAAAGTTGAAACACGAGAAAGCAAACCAGTTACTTGCGGGTGCGAGGATTCAAAATCCTCAATCACCTTAGTTAAATCTGTTACCAAGCCTTCTTTCTCTGATTCTTGCTCAGTCTTGAGTTTCGCAACTAAGGTTTCCAGCTCTTGTTTCTTAGTATCACTTAAGTCCGCATTGCGAATTTCTTGCTCTAATTTTTCTAAAGTCTCATTCATTAATAAATCTCCTGTTTTTATTAATATAAATCATTGCACAAGAAAAAAAGCCTTGGCGAACGAAAAACATGACAAATTTCGTGTCAGACCCCCTTTAGAAAAAACCCGACCTTTACAAGATGTGTAAGTATGTCATAAAACCATACGCTTTTCGTAAAAGAATCTATAAGTCCATGTTCTTCACGCACTTGAATGATCTTATAAAATATCTGTTAAATATTTAACAGCCTATCTTGATTTCCTCATTCCATCAATTATTTTATGCGCCAATTATGAATAACCAAGAGAAGATTAAAGAAAACAAAGCAGCTGAACCTCCACATAGATCTCCAGTGATTTTGGGATCCAGTCTTGGAACAGAACTCGCCGTCGCAATTTTCCTATTTGGCGGTGCAGGTTACTGGGCCGACAAGAAGTACGGTACTAGCCCTTGTTTTTTATTAATTGGAATTGCCCTCTCCTTTATATATGGAGGCTATGCAGTTTGGAAACTCGTAAGAATGATGTCGAAACCGAAACCTAAGAAGGATGAAAATAAAAGCAATGAAAGCGACACTTAATCCGCTTCACATTACAGCTCTATTTCTCGGTCCACTGCTAATTGCTGCTTATGCAATTTTCAGCAAGGTTGCCTTTTCATCCAAAGAATTCCTCCTCGCAATCGCACTCTGCCTCTTTAATACGGCAGCTGTCTTTGTCCTCGACTACTTCGCATTCAAACTAAAAAAAGAACTTTTTATTGGCATCTTACTCAAGTTTGCCAAATCCGCCGCAATGATCATTATCCTCGGCGTCCTCCTCTTTACTAAGTCAGTAAACAATCCCCAATTTCTAAGTATCGCATTTCTGATTGGCTTTGCGGCCACCATGATTTGTGAAACTGCATCACTCAAAAAACAAAACCTTAAAACCAAAGTTATTTAACTATGAATATACTCAACAACCTCCTCGCAGCTTCTGGCGGCGGTCACCCCACTAAAATGGAAGCAGTTATTGCTTGGATCAAAGATCACATGACTCTCGCAGGAAATCACTGGTCACCCACTGGCTTCATTGAAATACCAAACGAAAGTATTTTTTCTAATAACTTCACAACTCAATCGCTTTTTCTTATTATAAGTACTGTCATCACTTTTATCCTTTTCGGCGTGATCTATAACAAGAAACAAGAAGTCCCTACTGGAATGACAAACTTCCTTGAACCCTTCGTACTTTATGTTCGCGATGAAATTGCCGTAAAGAACATGGGTGATAAAGATGGTAAAGCTTGGACTCCTTTCTTTTGCAGCCTGTTCTTCCTTATCCTTGGTTGTAATCTTCTTGGCCTCATCCCTGGTAATGCAACTGCTACTGGTACTTTCTGGGTAACAGGCTCACTCGCACTTATTGTTTTCCTTTGTATGACAGTTGGTACGACTATTAAATATGGTCCCGTAAAATTCATCAAAGCTTTTATGCCACCAGGTGTACCGGGCTGGGTTCTCGTACTTCTTACTCCTCTCGAAATGATTGGCCTTGTTGTTAAGTGTGTTTCACTCACAATTCGACTTTTCGCTAATATGCTTGCAGGTCACATCGTTCTTTTCTCAATCATGGCCCTACTCTACGTTTTCAGCTACTATGCACTCTTGGCTTACCCCATTGCAGTCGGCATCTACGCACTCGAAGTATTCGTAGCTTTCCTTCAGGCTTATGTCTTTACTTTCTTAGCAGCTCTCTTCATCGGCGAAATGTTTCACCATGCACATGGTCACGACGAAGAGCACGCTCACTAAATCCCACTTCTTGAATAACAAGATCTTTAACAAAAACTAATATAACAAAAATAAAAAAAACGGAGAACTAATATGTTCAACTCAATCCTCGCACAAGCAGACACAACAGTAGCACTAGAAACAGTATCTCAAGCAACAGCTCTTATCGGACCTAAAGCTGGCGCAGCAATCGGTGCTGGTATCGTAGCAATCGGTGCTGGTCTTGGTATTGGTAAACTTGCTGCTTCAGCAATGGAAGGTATCGCTCGTCAGCCAGAAGCTGGTGACAATATCAAAGGCGCAATGATTGTTGCTGCTGCACTTATCGAAGGTGTTTCACTCTTCGGTGTTGTTGTTTGTCTTCTCGCAGCACTTTAATCCGCTAGCGGTTGATTCTTATGAACAGTGTAAAAGTTAAATTATTAGCTTTTGCCTGCTTCGTTCTAACAGCTATGCCAGCAATGGCAAGCGGTAGCGATGCGGGAGCTTACGGCGAAAACGCCGCTGTACCTATGGCAATTATTGCCTGGGTATGCTTCCTCACGCTCCTCTTTGTCGGCGGAAAAGTCGCATGGAAGCCTATCCTCGCTAATCTTGATGCACGTGAGACTCGCATTCGCGAATCTCTCGAAAATGCAGCTCGTATTGAAAGCCAACTCGCTGACGCGGAAGAGTCAAGAAAGAAACTTCTTTCTGACGCCGATTCATCAGCAAAAGCTATCATTACTGAAGCCAAAGAAACAGCAGTAAAGCTCGCTAAGGAAATTAACGAACAAGCCAAAGAAGAGTCACAAACTCTTCGTGATGGCGCTCTCAAAGATATTGAGAACGCTCGTTCACAGGCCGTTTCTAGCCTCCGTCGCGAAAGCGCAGACCTAGCTGTAACACTTGCAGGTAAACTCATCGGCGAAAACCTGGACTCTGAAAAGAGCCGCGTTCTCACTGATAAATTAATCGATAATCTTTAATCATGTTGACCTCAAAAGCAGCCAAACGATATGCACGAGCGTTCTTTAGCTTGGCGCAGGACAAGGGCAAGTTAGATGAAGTAAGAGCTGATTTTTTAGCTATTGCCAATCTCTCTACTCAGTCGGAAGAATTCAATGTACTTCTTTCATCTCCACTCGTAGCCCATGCAAAACGGCTTGAACTTTTGAAGTCTCTGCTTGAAGGAAAAATCAACGCGGTATCAATGAGTTTTATCACTTTCCTTAATACGAAAGAACGCTCAGAGATCCTCGTTGAAGTTTGTGCTTACTTCGAAATTTTCTGTAATGAGGCTGCTAATGTACAGCTCATCACTATTACCTCAGCTGCCGAACTCGGTGTTGCTCAGGTCAAGGCAATCGAAGTGAAAATGGAAGCTAAACTGAACAAAACTATCAAAGCCTCGACTGAAGTTGATCCTTCACTCATGGGTGGTTTTAAAATTCAGATCGGCGATCAAGTTATTGATCACACCATCACAGCACAACTCAATTCCCTCAAACAGAGTATCGTTAACGCGTAAAGGAAAATAATTATGGCAACAGATATTAAACCAGAAGAAGTTTCAGCCATCCTCAAAGAGCAGTTCGCTGCTTTTGAGTCAGGTGCTCAAACTTACGAAACTGGTAAAGTCCTAAGCGTTGGTGATGGTATCGCCCGCGTATACGGTCTAGAGAATGTCATGGCCGGTGAACTCGTTGAGTTCGCTTGTGGACTCCAGGGTCTGGCGATGAACCTCGAAGAAGACAATGTCGGTGTAGCGATTTTTGGTGAAGACAAATCAATCTGTGAAGGTATGGAAGTAAAACGTACCAAAACTATTGCTTCTGTTCCCACTGGCGACGCTCTCCTCGGTCGTGTAGTTGATGCATTGGGTAAGCCTATTGACGGCAAAGGTCCAATCGACACTACTAACTCACGTCCAATTGAATTTAAAGCACCTGGTATCATGGAGCGTAAATCCGTTCATGAGCCTCTCCAGACTGGTGTTAAAGTTATTGACGCCCTCACTCCTGTAGGTCGTGGTCAGCGTGAGTTGATCATTGGTGACCGTAAAACTGGCAAGACTACTCTTGCTATCGATACGATCATTAACCAGAAAGGTAAAGGCGTTAAGTGTTTCTATGTAGCTATGGGCCAAAAACGTTCAACTGTGGTACAAATCGCAGAAACGCTTAAGCAGCATGGCGCTCTAGAATACACGACTATTATTGCAGCTACTGCTTCTGATCCTGCTCCTATGCAGTTCCTCGCTCCGTACTCAGGTACAGCGATGGCAGAACACTACTGCTACCTCGGTTCTCCGACTTTCGGTGGTACTGAAGGCGTTGCAGGCGGCCATGCACTCATCGTTTATGATGATTTGACTAAACAGTCACAAGCTTACCGTCAGCTTTCACTCCTCCTCCGTCGTCCTCCAGGACGTGAAGCTTTCCCAGGTGATGTTTTCTATACTCACTCACGTTTGCTCGAACGTTCCGTTAAACTTTCAGAGTCAGAAGGCGCCGGTTCTATTACTGCCCTCCCGATTATTGAAACTCAAGCGAACGATGTTTCTGCTTATATCCCCACAAACGTAATTTCGATTACTGATGGCCAGATCTTCCTAGAATCTGACCTCTTCAACGCTGGTCAGCGTCCTGCTATTAACGCGGGTCTTTCTGTTTCACGTGTTGGTGGTGCTGCTCAAACTAAATCTATGAAGAAGACAGCCGGTACACTCCGTCTTGACTTGGCTCAATACCGCGAACTCGCGGCATTCTCCCAGTTTGCTTCTGACTTAGATCCTGCCACTCGTGCTCAGCTCGAGAAAGGTCAACGTTTGATGGAAGTATGTAAGCAAGGTATCAATGAGCCTCAGTCAGTGGCTGAACAAGTTTGTCTTATCTATGCAGGTACCAATGGTTACCTCAACGATATTCCAGTAAACAAAATTGTTGAATACACTGCCTCACTCAATGAATCCCTGTCAACTCGCTACAAAGATTTCAGTGACAAGTTCGCTGTTGAAGTCAACAATGATGACTTCTCTAAAGGTCTTATAGCTGAAATGACAGACATTGTTAAATCTACCACAGAAAGCTTCAGTAGCTCACTGTAATAAGCGGATAGAATTATGCCCAGTCAAAAAGAATATAACGTAAAAATCGCGAGCCTCGGTAATACTGCGAAAGTGACCAAGACCATGAACATGGTCTCCACTTCTAAGTACCGTAAAGCTCAAGATGCTCAGGGCAGCTCAAGACTCTATTCAGATCAACTCAACCAGGTTATTGCTGGTTTAGTTGCCTCTGGTGGCGAGCTTTCTCATCCCCTTATGAAAACTCCCGAAGTAAAAAAGGTTCTTGTTATTGCTTTCACATCAGACAAAGGTCTCTGTGCAGGTTTTAACAATAACCTTGTCAAATTCGTGAACAACTTCCGACGTGAAAGTGCCGATAAGTATGAAACAATTGATTTCATTACTTGCGGCAAGCGCGGTTACAATGCCATCCGTAAGGACAGCACAGTAATTGCCAACTATGACGACAAAACAGGAAGTCCCGAATTTGATACTGCTCGCGAAATTGGCGACAAGGTACAAAAGCTCTTTATTGACGGTGAATACGACCAAGTACTCATTGCTAATAATAACTTTGTATCTGCCCTTTCTCAAATTCCTATAATCAGTACTCTCCTCCCTGTTACAGGCGAAGTCCCTACTGAAGCTGTAGCGACTGAGAACGCGACAGATTACATTTACGAACCTGGTCAAGCAGAACTCCTGAGCTACTTGCTTCCCAAGACCGTAAACTTCCAAGTTTTCAAAGCTTTTCTTGAAAATGCCGCTGGTGAACACGCTGCGCGAATGGCTGCTATGGATGCAGCTTCTTCCAACGCGAGAGACCTCATACAGAAATATACTGTTCTGCGCAACCGTGCACGTCAAGCAGCCATTACGACTGAATTGACCGAGATCGTTGCCGGCGCTGAAAGTTTAAAATAGGATAACTATTATGTCAGAATCAACTAAAGGTAAAGTCCTTCAGATCATGGGTGCCGTGATCGATGTAGAATTTTCCGGTGGAACTATCCCTGGTATCTACAACGCTTTGAAAGTGACCAACCCTTCTATTAACGACCTCGAGGGCAATCTTGTTCTCGAAGTAGCCCAGCATTTGGGTGAAGGTGTCGTGCGTACTATCGCTTTGGACTCAACTGAGGGTCTTCATCGTGGTGCTTTAGTTTCCGACACTGGCGCGGGCCTTAAAGTTCCCGTTGGTGATGAAGTTCTTGGCCGTGCCATGAATCTCCTCGGTGAACCAATCGATAATAAACCTCCCGTCGAAACTGACGAGCAGTGGGAAATTCACCGCGAAGCTCCCGCTTTCGATCAGCAAGATACAGGTACTGAAGTACTTGTAACTGGTATCAAAGTAATTGACCTTCTCGCTCCATACCGTAAGGGTGGTAAAATTGGTCTCTTTGGTGGTGCTGGTGTTGGTAAAACTGTACTCATTCAAGAGCTCATCAATAATATCGCACAGGAATTCGGTGGTAACTCCGTTTTCGCTGGTGTAGGTGAGCGTACTCGTGAAGGTACTGACCTCTACGAAGAAATGGCTGAAGCTGGCGTACTCGAGAAAACTGTTCTCGTATACGGTCAGATGAATGAGCCTCCTGGTGCTCGTGCTCGTGTAGCTCTGTCTGCACTCACAATGGCGGAATACTTCCGTGATGTGAAAAAACGCGATGTACTTCTCTTCGTTGATAATATCTTCCGTTTCACACAGGCCGGTGCCGAAGTATCTGCACTTCTTGGTCGTATTCCTTCTGCCGTGGGTTACCAGCCTACTCTTGCAGTAGAAATGGGTGAACTTCAGGAACGTATTACTTCAACTAAAGATGGTTCTATTACTTCTGTTCAAGCTGTATATGTACCTGCCGATGATTACACTGACCCGGCTCCTGCAACTACATTTGCGCACTTGGATGCAACGACAGAACTTTCTCGTCCGCTATCTCAGCTCGGTATCTACCCTGCGGTAGATCCACTCACTTCTTCTTCGACCATTTTGGCTCCTGAAGTTGTTGGTGAAGAACAGTACCAAGTTGCGACTGACGTGAAAATGATCCTCCAGAAGTACAAAGAGCTTCAGGATATCATTGCCATCTTAGGTATGGATGAACTCTCTGAAGAAGACCGTCTCACTGTAGAACGTGCTCGTAAAATTCAGAAGTTCCTTTCTCAGCCTTTCCACGTAGCGGAAATTTTTACCGGTCTTAAAGGTAAATACGTTGCTTTGGCTGATACTGTTCAGTCCTTCAAAGAAGTTCTCGAAGGTAAGCATGATGATGTTCCTGAGCAAGCATTCTACCTCGTTGGTGGTATCAACGAAGTACTTGAGAAAGCTAAAAACCTCGAAGGTTAATCATGTCATTTCAACTAAAAATCATTACTCCCGAACGTCTCGTTTTTGAAGGCACTGTAGATTCAGTTCGCCTCCCAGGACTCGACGGGGATTTTGGTGTACTCGACAATCACGCAGCCCTCATCTCTGGTATTGCCATTGGTGCCCTGCAGTATGATGTCAACGGCCAACGCAAGAGCATCAAGCTCGACGGCGGCTTTGTTGAAGTGAACGACAATCAGGTAAGTGTACTCGCGGATAGCGCTCAGCTCCCAGAGTAAACTCACCTTACTGTGCTTCCTAAAGCCCCGCCTTCGCAAGAAGTCGGGGCTTTTCTTGTATTGCTGTCACAGTCGAAGACGTCTCCTTATCCCCAGTCATATGCGAACTCCGCAAGCTTGGCAAAAAATTGCAAACTCCGCAAATATGGGTACGCCGAGCACCAGCTTGGCAGGCTCCTATTCGCAAGCTAAAGCTTAAACTCCATGCCTTTCTTAAGTAGCTAGAGCACCCCCTATTCGGTATGCACATTATACGCAAGCTAAGCTTCAACTCCATGCCTTTCACAAGGATGCATCCTAAAGCCAATGAACTCAAAATATAAATTGATCTCTGGGCTTGCTATTCCTATCAAGAATACTTAATTTATCTTTTTAAATCAAGGAGAATAAATGGGCATCATACTCGTCCCCCTCTTTCTAATCTTATTTTCTGCCGTGATTCCTGCTAGTTACTTAGCGATCAAAGGCTATAAAAGTGACTTAGAAAAATCATCTGTAAAAACTATCATTTTCTCTTCTTTTGCATCATCCTTACTTTTCAGCAGTCCCGTGCCCTTCATTGTTTATGCCGGTCAAAGAGTCTATATAATCTCGCTGCTCGTCAATTATTTATTCATCGTCGCAGTATCTTTGGGTTTAATTGGAACTATTTTAACAATTTTTGGCTATCGTCAAAAAAATACGAAAGCCAAATTAATGGCTTCGGGTTTTTTCTTTGCTGTGGCAAGCTCCCCGATTGCGTGGTTTTTTATCAAGGATCCCTTATGCCAAATTTTACGCATAAGTACTCATCATTAGTTTCTAGCTACTCATCACAAGTATCTGCTAGCGATACGCAGTAAAAACACCCTCGCTCATGGTGGAATTTTTCTTCAGGCCGCTGCACTACAAGCTTTAACTCATCTAGACTTGTTTCCGCTGCTCCGCAGTCGTACATTTTAATAAAGGATATATATCATGGACACAAGTATACACACACTAAAAATGCTCTTCCTTCAACTGGGTTTAAAAAATAGCGATGATGCTATGAGTGAATTTATTGCAAGCCACCAACTCAGTAAAAACCAGGCCATCGAAAAAGCAAATTTTTGGAATACTTCCCAAGCACAGTTCATTAGTGAGTCCTGGAATGAGGATGCCGACTGGTGTGTCATTGTTGATCAACTCAATAGCTTACTTCACCAAAAAAGTGCCTAAGATGAGTGGCGTTCATTCGCATCCCAAGCATTGTTTTTGTCAGGTACCCGAGTCAGAACTCAGCTACTGGGCCATAAAACGTTTCCAAGAAGATCACCGCACGGTGGACTTAATGAATTCAACTGATGACCCTCATCAAAAAGAACTTATTAGCATTGTCGGTTTGATCGATGTCGATGAAGCCTCCATGCTGAGTATGATGGGCAATGTCGACATGCCCGATCATCACCTCATTCACTGCCGTCAAAAAGTAAAAGCTCTACTCGGCCTTGATTGAAGCCCGAACAAGAAGACACAAATTCATAAATCAGTAAACTTCACTCTCAAAATAAAACTGCCCTTGCTGCCCTATTGTATGATGTCAAGGGCCAGGCAGACGCTTGTTGAAGGTGAATTACTTAAGTACTCGCGCGGATAGCGCTCAGCTCCCAGAGTAAGCTTATCGCTCTTACTAAAGTCCCTCTTCGTAAGAAGTCGGGTTTTTGCTTTCTATGTAGCACACTCTTAGAGTAGCGAAAATCATATCACTACACTTCTTAAAAGCTTGAACTACATAGCTTTTACTTGCTACGACCTCGAATGACTGATTTTCATTTCATACTTTTGTCCGTGCTTCTTTATGGGGCGTAATGGAAGCTGGGAGCTGGGAGCTGGGAGCTGGGAGCTGGGAGCATATTTTATGTTAGAAGGTTGAGCCTGATAAAATTAACGCGTTATTTAACTGAATAACAAAAATATAACCGCTGAAATTATATCTGTATTACTCAAGACTAATGGACAGCAACCTCTACTGAATTCTCTGGCGAGATATTGTACCTACGACAAGGGGAAACGGTTGAATTTTTCAGAAAAAATGGAGCTCGCTTTTGAGTCTTGGAGCTTAGTTTGACGTGTATGGCGGTACGGGCAACTATTATTTCCTGATCTGATTCATGAAAATCAACACGGCTTCGGGAGCTCCCCGATCGCCGAAGGCACTCATTAAGTCTCGCTTTCTAACTACCACTTTTTTGATTCTAGATCTTTATTAGGTGATTGTGACTCGTCATTGAAGGCTTTTCTTTTATTAGTTGACCGCGCTTACCTTGCATATTATTAATATTCGAGATAAGCGTAGCCAACTTTTAGGATAACTTCACTTAGGAATCATTTCTTTTTCAATGCAGCTTTAAGGAATTTGAGCATTGTATCTGGGGGTACGGCGAAACCGGCACCTTCCATTCTAGCCTTCATAGTCACCACGCCGCACACATTACCATATTTATCAAAAATAGGGCCTCCACTATTCCCTGGATTAATGGCCGCACTGGTTTGTATATACTTCTTACCATCAAGAATGCGATTATTATTTGACACAATCCCAGTCGTCATAGTATTACTCAAAATAAGGTTGCCTGCTCCAGGATTACCAATAACAACCAGCTGTTCACCCATTTCCGGCATTCGCTTTAATTCTAAACCTACATAAGGACTACTAATGTAAGGCACTGTCTGCAGCAAGGCCAGATCATTAACACTATCTGTACCAACAATTGCTACCTTAACTGTTTTTACATCACCTTTGGAGTCCTTAAACCGCACCGTATTCTCCTGTGATAAAACGTGTGCACAGGTAAGGATCAAGCCTCGTTTATTGATAAAAAATCCTGTTCCTGAGCCTCTGTTGTTTTTTATCAAAACAGTTGCTTGATTATACTTTTTAGCTATAAGACTCGCCTTCTGTAAAGTTCTACTTTTACTACTCACTGAGTCGACCTTAATTTTATTGATCTCCTCTTGAGAAATCCTCAAAGTCGATTTTGGAATTAATGATGTTTGTACAGATAAATTCTTTTTTATCTGAGAAACTATAACTGAAGTAGCCGGCAGTTTTGTCACTAATGTATTTTGGTGTTTTACCATCGCTGCAGATAAGCCAGATAAATCGAGTACAGTAAATAAATCGCCTTTCTGAGATACACCTGACTGGCGTGATAAGCTGGTGTTTTTTGCTAAAATGTATAAATGCTGACCATCTTTACTGAAAAGCATTTTTTGAATCTGATCGCCTAGAGAAAGTTTTATTTCTTTAGTGATTTGAATGCCCGTTTTTGAATTATGTAAGGTGATTTTTTTACCATTATACGTCGCTACTACTCCTGTACTAAGGTCTACTGCCACACCTGACGGGTAAGATCCTGTATTATAACTCGTCACTGCCTTACTGACATCTGTTGGATCAAACAGAGGTATTGTATAACCGTTCATTTCCTTCGGGCCACTTCGGTACCCACCTCCCGAAACGTAATACACACCTCGCCCAAAGGGGTCTACCACCAAGTCCTTGGCATTGGAGCCCGGACTAGAATTTAATCTTAGACCATCTAAGCTATCATCTTTCTTAATCGCAAAGGCAAATAAAGTCTGATCGTTACTGGATATGGTTCTAACATACTGACCACCAAAGTAATCACGTAGTAATTCCCTCTGCATATGACTGACTTTTACATAGGAGTACAAAATCTTACCAGACGGATGCACGGCTACTTTACTTCCGAGAATATTATCGTAAAAACGGAACACGCCTTTAACAAAGTCAAAATAAATGATCTTCTGTTGTGAAATTCTGTCATCCTCTCCCCCCTTAAGAGAAGCAAACCAAATCCTCTTATTGACCTTATCAAAGGCCCCATCTTTAAGATCATAGCCTCCGATTTTAAAGCTCCTAACTGGTTTAAGCGATCTGTAGTCTATAATATCTAACTGACCATTGACCCAGGCTGCGATTTTATCACCACATGCCAACAGGTCATTATATTTATGCTTCAAGGGAATTTTCTTTATTAAGGTATTAGAACTCAAGTTAACAACTGATAAAGTAAGATTATTTTGTATAGCTACCAGGCCATTCGACAACACCGTAAAGTTACAACTGTTTTCACCCTCAAAGATGAATTTATATATTGGTGCATGCTCTTGTGAATCATCACTTTCAACTGCCGTAGCGTTAAGTGAATCCACTTTAGGGAGCACATCAATGTCATAGCCAATTTGTTTAACTTCTCCTGCACCATTCTTAAACTCCAAAGCGACTCGTGTTTTACCTACACTGGACAAACTCCCTGGCACATCCCACTTAATTAATCCATCTGAACTGATTGAAAAACCAGAGGGCCCCTTTAACAATTTAACTTCAACGCCCCCTTTCCCTAAGAGCTTTAATTGCTGCTCATAAGAGTTCCCTGTGTAAAGTTTTGTTTTTAACTCTGACTGTAAAACTAAATACTCATTCGAAATTTCACTGGACATCATATCCTTAAGGTTAAATTTTCGAATTGTCACTCCATCTTTTTTAAATTCATTTTTAAAGGCAAAAAAACCTAATTCACTATCGAATACCATACGAGATAATAAGGATTCATAACCTTTAAATTTCTTCGAATCCTTTGAGTCATTTTTTCGTGCTGTGTGTATGCTGACAAATAAAGATTGATGTCGTCTACCTGTATTAGCCACCCACGGCAACCTTCCTAAAGAACAAAATTCCTTAGTTTCGTTTGAATCTTTAAAGTAGTTATTTAAATAAAGCTTACAGTCCCCAATTGTAGAAATGCGAATATTGCAAGCACCGTTTTCATCAGGTAAAAAAGCCTCTGTATTACTTGTTAAGGATACGCCATCATCCCGCGAACGACTACTCCCTCTCTTATATACTGTATTTCTAGCAATGAACCCTCGCTCATCACCTTCGAAATGAATGTAATTTGTAGAACTATGAATATTCTGTACTTTACTATCATTGAACGGATCTATAGTGTTAATACCTGTGGGAGAAACAGATATATTTGTATAGCCGACTGTTTTAAGATCTTTCGATGCAAATAAATTCGGCCCTCCAGAACGCGTGTAACCAGAACTTTCCCCATGCCTAAAAGTTTTACCGTTTTTCAGGTCATATAAATGCCAAAACATAATATGAGAATCTTTTCTCACTGCTACAAATACGTAGCGCGAGTTATGTGACCCCATTATAAAACTGGATACTTCGCCATTAAAATCCCAGTCACATTTTTTAATTATTTTGCCAGACGTCAACTCCACTACTGTAAAATCACGCGTTATACTCGATGCAAACAAGGCATATTTTCCACCCGCAGTCCATTGCTCACTAATTAATGGAATAGGCTCATTCTCTTTTTTTACTTCTTCCAAATTAACCAAATACAATTTTTTATCCGCGCATTCAACAACCCAATATTTATCTCCAAGCGCTTTTTTGGCTCGTACAAATTCTCCCGGCAAATCAACAAAATATTCCTCATATAATACTTGCGCGTCTACCTTTTCGCTAGGAGCGTCATCATTAACTAAAGCTTGAGGTTTCTGGCTCTTATTGGCCGTACTCTTCAAAGCCTGTGTTGTATGTGATTTCGTAGATTTTTTTGCTGTCTGTACAACGACGACTCGTTCCGGCCCCCTGTTTTCAGCCTTTGTTTTATAGACTTTTAATACTTTGTTTTCTGCAATGAGGTTCTTCACCTTTGCATTCTGACCAATTCGTTCCTCTACACCGGCCTGTGCAGTAAAAGCTAAAGTTTTATGCGCTTCATCCTGCTTAAAAGTAAAAACTCTATCAACATACGCTGGAACTGTATAAACTAGAACATTCACCGTTTTGGGTCGCAGGTTAAACTTTATATCTTCAGCAAGCTCATTACTCATTTTATCAGGATCAATATTACCAAACATAAACGGACGTGTATAAATTTTTCTAGAAAAATACCCTGTAGGCATGTAACTCACTGACAGATTACTTGTTTGGTCAACATCAATTGACTCCTTCAAGTACACTACCACAAACTGCTCTCTATCTACACGTGTGAAATCTAAATTTGGTAAACGAGATGTACTAAACACTTTCTCGTAGTTCAAATCTTGAGCGACAAGATCTAATTTAGAATATGAGCTGTTACCGAAGTTAAAATCGAGCTTAATACTAGCCCAATTATTATACTTACGAGTGCTATCACGCCATACGGAACTATGTTTATGGCTTCTCTAATTACTTCCTCAGAATCTGAGTTTATACTTTTGCCGTTAGTATAAACTCCACAATCAACACATAAAATATCATGTGCATTTAACTCTTTCTGACAACTTGGACATATATTTGTCATAACACCTCTTTCCTCCAATTACATTTTCAGTGTATAAAAATTAAATTCTGTTTAGCACTATACAAGCAGACCTCTTGCTTTCTTTTAAGGTATCATATAAGCTCTCCATACACCTAGAGTTAGCTAATTCCTGAATCAGTGAGCTACATTAAGTTAATCATCTTGGTCTTTCACCTTCATTGACTTACAACTTTTTTCAAAAGACCTACGGGTATTCCTGCAAAAAGTTGTAAAGTTCTGAAAATAAAATCCCTACGAGATTATTCCAAAGCCAGTTCACGGATTCAGGTAATTGATATATATGTCTGTTTTTATTAAATAAATGATGACTAATTTTCATTTCATACTTTTGTCCGTACTTCTTTACGGGGTGTAATGGGAGCTGGTAGCATGTTTTATCTTAGGTTGATATATTATATCTTGTTCGACTTTATTTAAGTTTTTTATTGATGGTCATTTAAAGTACTCATCAAGTGACTTTTCTCTGAGTCAGTCAATTACTTCTTATGGAGTGTTTGTGAGCTTAGTTTTTGGAAAAAAGCGGGGATAGCTAATTTTAGTAGCTCTCTTACCCAATCATATGCGACCTCCGCAAATCTGGGTACGCCGAGCACCAGCTTGGCAGACTTTTATTCACAAGTAAAAGCTTGATACTACATGCTTTTTTTAGGTAGCTAGTCCACTCTTTAGAGTGCAGAGCACCCCTATTCAGCATACATATTATTCGCAAGCTAAAACTTGAACTACATACCTCAGATACTGGGCCTTTTAAAAATGGCTTTATTGCTTTTAATCCCCCGTGGTTTTATAGTAAACTAAAGTCAGAAGGAGCTTAGGGATGGGTATTAAATTTGAGTTTGATCAAATTTGACCGGCTCAGCAAGCAAGGAGTTTGTTATGAAGCATCTAAAAAGCTATGAAAATAGCCCCTTAAAACCCGCAGATAGTCTCATTGCCTCACTACGAATTTTCGTCGGACTTGTTCTCTTATGGAAGGGTATCGGATTTTTTTTCGATCAAAACACTTTTATTCAGTACTTCGCTAATATTGGCGAATTTTGGTTTGCTCCTGTCGCGTGGTTGCACTATGTCTTCCTCGCACATTTATTTGGCGGGATTTGCCTCATCGGCGGCATGGGAACTCGCTGGGCGGCGCTGATGCAATTACCTATTTTGATTGGTGCAGTACTTTTCATTCATCCACTCAATCCGCACCTCATTGCTAATACCGGCGAAACTGCGCTGGCAACTTTCACGCTAATGCTACTGACTTTTTTCGCGGTTCGCGGCTCAGGAATTTATTCCATTGATCACAAAATGGCCGTCGAAGAAGATCAAGAGCAACACCCACACGCAGTACAGCATGCCTAATTAGCCCTATGGTTGTAGTACTCACAGAATTAGGGCTCATCGAAAATACTGTACACAGCGCTACTAAGATCCAAATTAATTTATCCTAAGACCTTTAATCTAATAGCTTAAAGCGAATGAAGTCGCGTGGCCCAAATTGCGCGAGCAGATCTATATCCGCAGAAATGACATTGAAGATACGTGGATAACCGCCAATTGTCTGACGATGACGTAGCAGAATAAAAGGCCCTGACGGAGTCATTTGCATCGTACCATCTGCAACCGCAGAAGAAATCATATTCTGCTGGTCTTTGAGTTTAAGTTTTTTGGCCCATTTCGTTAAAGACATGCCCATGGGGCTCAATTGACTTCCCACTTGCCAATCACGATCTAAAATAACTTTGGGATTTGCGAGTTTCGCAAACTCAGGTCCTTTCATTAAACGGATATAAGCTTGCGCATCCGCTTGAGGGTTTCTTTCTAAATAAGAACTTGGATCAAAAGCGCATTCAGTAATTTTATTGGTGTAAGTCAAATAAGTTCGAAAGCCCCTGAGTCTTTGCGAAAAGCGCAACACCTGTCCACTCTTCACATGATAAACTTTATGAAAAGATAAAGCTTCACCATCGAGTAAAACGCTTTGATGAGGCGCACCCGTCAGCACGATGCTACCTGCTTCAGAAAACTCAATTTCTGGCGCTAAACTAAATTCAAGACATCTCGCTTTCATCCCTAATAGAACACAGGCCTCATTATAGGCCCCTTGATCCATCACGCCTTTAGGACTCAGACCTCGATGCTGTTCTCCATAAACTGGCAAGCATTCATCAGGCTGATAAAGATTGCTCATACCTTTTTTGATAAATTTAAGCAAGCATCCTCCTTAGCCCCTGAGCAAGCTCTAAAGCAATTTTCGCGTCGGAATGTAGACAAATCGTCTCACCATGTATTTCACGCTTTATACATGTAGAATCAGCCTCATGGCTTAAGACATTACCTTTTATCAAATCTTCACTCTGTCTCAAGGCGTCTTCAAGCTCCTCTAAAACCGCGCCTTCTCTAGCACGGGGCATGAGAGAAAATTGCTCTTTAAGGGGATCAAAAACATAAGCTCGCTCAGCAAATACTTCAGGAACAACTTGAATAAGCCCTTTTTCTTTACAGATTTTGGCTAATTCAGAATTTTGTGGGCTAAGTACAAATTCAATCTCGTGCTTTTTTAGCCAAGTATAGATTAAGCGCGCCAGGTTTTGATCATTATTGAGATCATTGTATAAGGCTCCATGAAATTTTATCCATTTAACATCATTCATCAATTCATATTGTTCATCTAATGAAAGCAAGAGTTCATCATCAGTCAGCACCACACTTACACGACCAAAATTTTCTTTGTCGGGATAGGATAGATGAGCGCTTACTTGCACATCATTTTCTCTTGCGAGCTGACGAAAAAATTTAACTGACTCAAGATCCCCCGCATGACCTCCACAGGCAATATTGGCAATATCGATCAAAGTCATTAATTCGCGGTCAAGTAAATTCGCGATTCCTCTTTCGCCTATATCACAATTGATCTTCATGCTCAACCTCAAAAAATTTGACTTTATCTCCCGGCTCTAAAAGCTTTAAGCCCTCATTATCCATACGTCCTATTAAATTCCACCCACCGGGCGAGTTGCATGGGTATATACCTGTTTGCTCTCCGCCTATGGCTACAGAACCTGCAGGCACTTTCGCTCTAGGATTTTCTAAACGTGGCACATGTAAGGATTCATCTAATCCAATTAAATAGGGGAAATCAGGCAAAAAACCAATCATGGCTACCGTATATTCTGCCGCCACATGCCTAGCTATCACCTCATTGCGATGCAATTTAGTGAGCTGAGCGACACGTTCTAGATCTTCTCCATCGTAGATCACGGGGAATTTATGAAGCTTTACTTTCGCTTCCAGCTCGAGAGATAAATTCTCTATATGCTTTCTCACGATCACTGTAAGTTCTTGTGAACTAATTATCTGAGGATTAAAATGTACCGCTAAGTCACAATAGGCAGGTACTAAATCTAAAAAGTCTCTTTCACTCTTTAAAGAGCGAAAAAGACTTAGTATGAATCGACTATGTTCAATCGAAATTCGATCAAAAAATACAAAAAGTAAGCAGGAGTCACCAATTTTTTGGCAATTAAACTCTCGCTCACTTTTCATCTTAAAATTCTAGTTGTTTGTACTTTGCTGGCACCTTCCACTTAGGGTGAATAGGATTTAGCTGGAAATTCAGTGTTAAACCAACTTCTGGCTTTAACTTAAAAGGCATTAAGATCGGTTTGAGTGCAGCTCGTAAATTATATTCAAAAGCCTCATCCATATGATCTTGAGTTTTAATAAAAAGACCAGGCTTTTTACCTGTTTTTCCACCTATCATACTAATTGCAATTGTACCATAAGCACGTGACTCATCATCTTCTGCAAGATGCATAAAGCCCCCGCCTTCATGATAATCGCGACTACACATATACATAAGAAGATCTTCCACTTCATGTATTTTATCTTCCATAAACTCAGGCGAGATGTAACGACGCATGAGTATCGGTTCAGGTACCAAAGTGAATTCTGTAAGCTTCACTGGACTTTTCTCATGAACTTTAAATTTGTCCATAGTGAAGTCTATCCACTCTTGAGCGAGCGGCATTGGTCTAAACGTCAAACAATGGCTAAGATTTTTCCAAAATCCCATAAATAACCTACTTAAATCTATATTGTAAAATTGGGAAATAACTTAACTGATGATATAGATAATGCCATTCAGAGTTCACACATGATCCACAAAAGATTAGGGAGTTTAATTAATGGACCGCACTTTGCTGACAATACTCAATTTATTACCAAAAAATCTTATTAGCCGCTTCATTGGCTTTTTCGCTAACCTGCCCATGAGTAAAACTCTCATTCCTTGGTTTGCTAAACGCTACAATATTAATTTAGAGGAAGCGGAAAAGGATATTTCAGAGTATCCATGCCTCAATCAATTTTTTACGCGTCACCTCAAAGCAGGTGTACGTCCTATCCATCAAGTCGATAATCCTCTCAGTGTCGTTAGTCCCGTAGATGGTAAAATCGCTCAAATGGGCGAGATCATCAACGGCACTCTCATTCAAGCCAAAGGTCTCGATTATCAACTCAATCACCTGATTGGCTCCACTATGGAAGCCGAAGCTTTTCAAGATGGCTACTACATGACCATTTATTTAGCTCCGACTGATTATCATAGAATGCATCATTACGCTTCTGGTTTTATCAAAAAGATGAGAGTCATCCCAGGACAACTCTTCCCCGTGAACGTGCTTGCCGTTAATAACGTGCGCAACCTCTTCCCCATCAATGAACGTATCACGACCTATATTGAAAATAAAATTGGTCAGAAATCCGCTATCGTTAAAGTGGGTGCTACTGTTGTGGGCAAAATTAAATTGGCTTATCACAAAGCAGAATCAAACAAAGGTTTGGCCATGGCTAAAACTTTTGAAACCCCCATAGAAGTCACCAAAGGTGATGAATTGGGCTATTTTGCCATGGGCTCAACAGTCATCATGCTCTTTGAAAAAGATTCCTTCAAAGTTCAAGCTTCACTGAAAGCTGGAGATGCCGTTCAAATGGGTCAAGATCTTGGCCACTTTATTGATCCTAACACTCAAAAATCTAACAGCCCTGCCAAGTAATCAATTATTTTTCAGGGAAAGTCAGCACTCTCAAAATTGTTTTATTATTGACGAGAGCTTATCTTTATATCATCCAATTAATTAACAGGTTTAACATGAAACTCCATCTTACTTTACTACTTTTTATCTGTACTCTTTTTACAAGTCAAGCAGACGATGCATACACCACTACTTTAAGTGAGTTCTTACAAGTCTCTGGCGTAACTGCTGGACACGAAGATATTGTCGCTAAATTAGCTGGACAGCTTGGCGTCTCCACCGACAGTTCAAAATACACTAAACTACTTGGCGAACAAATCTCAAAACTTAATAACAGCCTCTCTCCCGTATACCAAAAATACGTCAGTGAAGACGACTTGAAATCTCTTATCAAATTCTTTAAAAGTCCCGTTGGTGAAGGTTTTGTCAAATCTCAACCTCAGATCTTAGAAAAATCTCTTGACGTCGTTGCCGATTGGCAATCGGATTTGAAATCTACGCTTATAACAACGGGTAGTGAGTTGCTTAAGAAAAAAGGCCTACCTTTTTCTTTTTAAGACAAATTATAAGTTATTCCCCAGTCTAATTGCTCAGCAAGACCTAAGTCCTGAATCAGAAATGGTTCGGGACTTATTGTTTTCTCATTATACCACAGGGGTAATTGCGCGACCTTAAAATGACAATCTATTGAGAAATCATCTAAGACTTTATGCTGGATGGGCAAATTCAGACTCGTTGATTTTTGATTCGCTTTGCCCATTGCAAAAGTATTGTGCTTTACGGGATCAAAATCCTGTGGTATCTGAGTAAGAAGTTCATTTTTTTTATTTAATGTATAATTGTCATTAGCTTCCAGCTTCACCGGTAGTTTCCCGATAAGACCATCTTCACGATGAAAGAAAAAGGGATGGGCAAACCAAGAAACGGGTAAAATTTTATCTCCGCAATTTTTGAGACTAAAGCGCTGTTCAAGCTTCCCCTCTTTGAGCTCAACCGTTTTCACCAATTCATAAGACCATGCATCATAGCTATCTGTGCATGTGAAAATAATTTGATTATCATTTTGAGTAATCTTCCACTCAAGAGCTTTCTTAACTTCTCTATTTTCGCAAGCAAAGAAATTCACTATCGGGTCACTGTACTTAACCAAGCCCACTCCTATAACAAATATATCATCGCCTAGTTCTGCCCCTTCTAGATTAGGATAGGAATTAAAAGCATCTGGAAGTCCCTGTGAATCAAAGGGATTGTAGTCTTCTGGGTAGACCGGACCAGAAAACAAATCTCTCCCCTCGCTATTCTTCACTTGAAAAATCTGACCCCCGCGGCAATAACGCGCGCCCAACAGGTCTTGATCTTGCTTGGGGTCTAAAATCTCGACTGTAAACTTATTATTCTTTAGCTGGAACATCTCAAGCCTTTAAATTGCGAGTAAAAACATCCACTGCCATGCCGTAACATTGACGAGCTAATTGTGGATTATAACGCTCACCTTCATCGCGCATAAATGCGTGTGCCGCATTAAATTCATGCCAGGTAAAACTCACTAACTCATCACACATCTTGTTGTAGATTAGCTGTCTCCCTTCTTTAGGAACATGTGGATCTTGGCGTCCCCAAACCATCATCGTTTCTCCGCTTAACTCACCAATACGATCAAAAGTATCACAATTCTTCCCCTTGCCCAAAGTACCTGTATGTATATCTGTACCATAGAAACTTACGCAGGCATTAACTTCTGGCTCTAATGCAGCTCGAAAAGCGAGATGTCCTCCTAAGCAAAAACCCATAGTTCCAATTTTACCCGTGCAATAATCTTGTTTTTGTAGAAACTTTATTAGTGATTGAGCACCGCCATCAAAACTCTCAATAGCTGTTTCCCATTTTAAATTATTACCCACTTCTTTGCCTTCGTCATCATACTCTAGAACCGTACCTGCTTCCAAATTATCATAATAAACCTCGGGGCACGCTACGATAAAACCGTGACCTGCCATCATTTGCGCTGACCGCAAAATGGGACCCGTTAACTGGAAAATCTCTGAATAAAGCATGATTCCAGGGAACTCACCCTCTTCTTGCGGGCGAAAAATAACTGTGCGCATGGGAACTGTTGCGGTGGGAACTAGAACTTCTTCTTCTCTGATATTCATAATGACCTTTAAATTTAATTTCTCGCTTACTATAAAAAGCCTTTTCTTTAACTCAAAGTCTCATCTCTCTGAAGTCGATAATTAAGGAACTACTCACTATTTTTTCTAAAATAAGTTACGTTTCTTCATCTGTACTGTTAATTAATGTATGCACTCGGTCGTATTAAGTATAATACAAACTTGCTCAAACCAAAGGATATCATTTTGATCAGTAAAAAAATCGCCATTTCCCTTGCTTTGCTATGCTCTTCCGGAGCCTTGGCTAAGCCTATTGATTTCACGACTCAAATCAAACCCATCTTAGAAAAAAACTGTATCGCTTGCCACGGCATAGAAAAAGACAAAGGTGATCTCAGACTCCATACTCACAAATTCATGATCGAAGGTGATGTCGTTGAAGCAGGCAATATTAAAGAAAGTTATTTAGTCGATCTTATTAGCCTTGATCACGACGACGATGATATCATGCCTCCAAAAGGAAAAGGCGAACCTTTAACAAAAGATCAAATCACACTGATCAAAACATGGATTGCGGAAGGCGCAAAATGGCCAAAAGGTTTAGAGCTAGAAGATAAAGCAGAGCCGAAAGGTGAAGTGGTTCAAATGAAAGCTAAGACTAAAACTTTTGAACACTTAGTTCCAATTATTAATCAGTACTGTATCGAATGTCACAACGAAGACAAACAAAAAGGCGATTTCCGTATTGATAACATGGATCAAGACCTCGTTCATGGTATCCATGCTCAAAGATGGTACGAAGTCCTCGACATTATTAATCTCGGTGAAATGCCTCCAAAAAAAGCCGACCAACTCCACGATAAAGAGCGTCGCCTTATGATTGAAACTCTGACTGCGGAGCTCCAAAAAGCAAAAGAAGTTCGCAAGGGTGAAATCAGTACGGTCATGCGTCGCCTTAATAACGACCAATATAACAATACACTCAAAGATCTCTTAGGCATTGACTTCGACTTTGCGCGCGATTTACCCGAAGATGCTTTTTCTCCTGAAGGCTTTAAGAACAACGGCGATACTTTAGATGTATCCACACTTCAAATGGAGTACTATTTAGACATTACTCGCAAGGCTTTAAATAAAGTTATTTCTTCGGAAAAAGAACCCGAAATCATGAACTTCAAAATTGATTTTGGGAGCAGCGCTAACCCTTCACACCGTGAACAACTTACCATGGGCCCTGGCGCTCAATTAATTCCTACACATGAATATAAAGTAAGCGAACCTACCCCCATACATAAGTACCCCTTTATTCATCGGAAACTTAAAACGGACTACGTTTTCAGCGAAGGCTACAAAGGCAATAGCACCGTGAAAGGCGACAAAGAATTTAAAGGTTTATTTCACGCAGTGTACCCTGAAATGCGCAGTAATAAGGGCAAAGTCATTAAAGAGGGCGTAACTTTAAGTCCTCGTGGCGATCTCAATTTTGGCAAAGCTGGCGGCAATGGCCCCTCGGGCCAAATGAAGCTCGTCTTGCGGGATTATCCCAGGTCTGGCCCGATAACGATACGAGTAAAAGCCTCTATGGGTCCCAACTCAACTTTTATGAAAAACACTAACTTAAGCCCCTCTGCTTCTTTTAATGAAGAAACTAAAAACTTTAATGGTTTTAGTACTATTCTACCTGACTTACAGTGCATCCCTTCCTACCCACCTAATGCCAATATGGAAAAACCTAAGTTCATCATTGAAGATACACTTAAGATAGAAAAAGCGGGTCATTATCAAATCGATGCACAACTTCTTAGTGAACTTGATGGTCCCATCAATCTTCGCATTGGAAAAACCTTACTACAAAATATTAAAGTGAAAAAAGGTGCCCAAAAGCTCATCGTCCCCATCGCTATTAGTAATTTAAAGAAGGGTGATATAAACATCCAAATAACCGCGAAAACAAAACCTCAATTTGCTCACTTCATTCTTTCGCCATTAAAAGGTACTGATGGCAAAATTAAAGGTCTCAAGAAAGCCACCAGAA
The DNA here is from genome assembly GCF_028728065.1 of Lentisphaera profundi. GTDB lineage: Bacteria > Verrucomicrobiota > Lentisphaeria > Lentisphaerales > Lentisphaeraceae > Lentisphaera > Lentisphaera profundi. The sequence continues at coordinate 1,920,915 of NZ_CP117812.1, forward strand.
AATCCAAAGATCTAGCTATGGTTTACAAGAAAAATACGATCGCAAAATTTAATGATAAAACGGGTACTTTTACAGGAGACGCTCTAGCCTTTAACATAAGTCCGGCAAGAGCTATCAAAGAAGGCGAGTACGAATTACCTAAACCTATTGACCATACTATTAACCATAGTTTTTCTTTAGCAGATGAAGGTGGCCTGTATCAAGTCGAGCTTAAACTACAAAAGAAACCAAGCAGTGGTATTAATATACATATCAATAATGCAGCGATTAAGAATGTTAACTTTTCTTATAAAGATGATAAAAAAATCTATGCTGCTGGCTTAATCAAACTATCGAAAGGCCATCAACACCTACATATTTATTCTCGACATGATATCCCTGTAAGCGATGTACTTTTAACTAAAGTCAGCAACTTACAAACCGTCCAAGAATTCAATGAATATTCTCAAAACCAATATTCATATCTACGTCCTTATATTGGTAATCGTCGCGATGACGGCCAAGAATTTCGAATTGTTGAGCAAATACAAAAAGTTAACGCGCCACTTGATTCTCCTCAAGTATATGAGTTCACCACTTTTATTGATGACTATCCCCTTCCTGCCTATGACCCTACAAACAAAAACTATCTCGCTAATCTACTGCACCTTGGTTTTTGGAATACACCATGGAACCAAAATAAAAATACTGATCTCGTTATTCATTCAATTGAATTTGAAAGTAATGCTCATAAAACATGGCCAAGTGCACAGCAGAAAAAAATATTCATTGAATCGAAAAACAGTACTAATGAAGCCCTTTATGCTAAAGAAATCCTAGCTAATTTCCTTCCGAAAGCTTTCCGACGCGCCATCAGCGAAGAAGAACTCAAGCGTCATCACAAGTTTTGGACTATCATTTACAAGCATAAAAAAGATTTTAATGAAAGTATCAAAGAAACCTTGGCGATTGCTCTGAGTTCACCACAATTCCTTTATATCAATGAACCCGAGGGAACTCGAAGTAAGCAGCTAACAGAATATGAATTAGCTTCTCGCTTATCTTATTTCTTATGGAATACCATGCCTGATGAAGAACTCTTTAGCGCTGCCTCAAATGGAACTTTACATCGCGATATCAAACAACAGATCAAGCGTATGATCAAAGATCCACGCAGTTTTAACTTCTCCAAAAACTTCTCAAGTGAGTGGTTAGACGTTGAACGTTTAGAGCGTGTAGTGATCGATAAAAAACACTCTAATGGTTATAATCAAGATATTAAAAATAGTTTTAAAAAAGAAACTTATTCTTTCTTCCAACATGTCTTACAAAATAATTTTAGCATTATGAATTTTATCGATTCGGATTATGCGATTCTTGACTGGCGTTTAGCTCAATTCTATAATCTCCCACCAGTCGATAGCTTAGGATTCACAGCGACTCCAGTAGAAGCAAAGCATCAACGAGGTGGCATTATCACCAATGGCGGACTACTCACAGCTCTTTCTACGGGAACACATTCTAGCCCCATTAAACGTGGTGTTTGGCTCGCCCGTAAGCTCGTCGATTCACCTCCTCCCAAACCACCACCCAATGTCCCTGCGCTTGATGAAGAAAATGCAGCTTTAGCAAAACTCACAATTAAAGAACAGCTCCAGCTTCACCGCGACAAAGCCGCATGCCGTGACTGTCACATGAAGATTGATCCCTGGGGACTGCCTTTTGAGCATTATGATACGACGGGCCGAATTAAAGCTCCTTCGGAACTCATTTCAGCTGACACAGTCTTTCCTGATGGCACTGAGGTTAATGGTTTAAACGAATTGAAAGCCTATCTCATCAATGAAAAAGCCGATCTCGTTTCACGTTCTCTCGTGCGTCACCTAAGTGCTTATGCTATGGGACGTTCACTATCCTTTGCTGATGACTATGAAATCAAAGCTATTCTCAAAGACGCTAAATCATCCAACTATCAAATACATTCAATAATTGAATCGATTGTGAAGAGCGATCTATTCCTCAAGTTTTAAAGGAATTATTATGAAAAACTCTAAATGGAAATTACCACGCAGGACTTTTCTCAAAGGCCTTGGCGTATCTCTTGCCCTACCCTGTCTCGAAGCTATGGGCGAAGAAGCTCAAAAGGAACAAGACAATATTCGTCGCAGTTGCCATATGTATTTCGGCAATGGAGTAAGTCTACCTCCAGAAAGTAACCCTGCACACAAAGACTGGCATTGGTTCCCTCACGAAACGGGTTCAAACTATACAATGACAGAGCCCCTAAAACCTTTAGCTCCTTTCCGCAACAAAGTAAGTATCGTCGGTGGCCTTCACCATCCCAATGCAGCCTTAGCAGATGTTCACGTCTGTAGTGATTTTTGGATGACAGGAGCTAATTTAGGCGGTAGCGAGTATGCCAACACTATATCAGTTGACCAAGTGGCAGCAGCTGAATTCCGTTCAAAAACTCGCTTTCCTCACCTCAACATCTCTTGTGATGGTGGTGTTGGTTTCAAATCACGTATAGGAACTATTTCTTTCGATCGCAATGGTCGACCTATTCCCTCGGAAAATGATCCTAAAAGAATTTTCGAACGTCTCTTCAAGCAAGGATCTGGTTCTATTGATGCACAACGAAAAGAACTCAATTACGAGGGTAAACTTGTAGATATGGTTCTTGACAATGCTCGCGAACTCAATAAAAAACTCGGCAAGAATGATCGTGAAAAAATGGAGCAGTACTTAAGTTCTGTAAGTGAAATAGAAGATAATGTCAATCGTAGTTCCAAATGGCTTGACACCCCCATAAAAGATGTCGATTCGAGTCATTTAAACTTAGATGTCGATATGACTATCCAGCCAGACAAATACTATGAAACGATGTTTGATCTCATCAGCCTGGCTTTTGAAGCTGACCTCACACGTACTGCGACCTTTATGATGACTCGTGAAGATGGCATGGGCATTGCTGATACCTTCTCATCAATATTATTAAAAACCGGTGGTCATCATAGCCTTTCTCATGGAGGTAATCACGAAGGTGGCTATCTAAATTGGTCACGCTATGACCAATTTCTCGTATCACGCCTCGCCTACTTCATGAAACGCCTAGATAGCATTAAAGAAGGTCAAAGTACGGCTTTAGATAATACTATATTATTATTTGGCAGTGGTTGTAGCTCGACTCATAATTTCAAGAACCTTCCGCTCATCCTTGCTGGCGGTAGCAACATGGGCTTAAAGCATGGTTCTTACACCAACTATGAAGATAAGTTACCTATGAATAACATGCACTATTCCGTACTGAAAGCTCTTGGGATCAAAACAGATTCCTTCGGTGATAGTACCGGTATATTGAAAGAGATTTTCGCTTAAAGTTATAATATAAAAAGGGCTATATCATTAGCCCTTTTTATTTCTTAACTTCACCATGTTTCATATCGAACAAGGTCTTCTAAATCCAAGCGTTTATTCCAGCCTTTAGTTTCAAGTTCTGGACTATCTTTGAATTCATCTACATAACCAAGACACAAGTAAGCCACAATCTCTACTGAATCCGGTATATCAAGAGTTTTACGAATTTGCATGGGCTCCAATATACTTACCCAGCCCATACCCACATCTTCTATTCGGGCTGCAAGCCACATATTTTGTATAGCACATACTGTACTATAGATATCCATTTCACCTTGAGTCGAACGACCAAGCTGGTTATTGTCATCTCTTTTGCGATCACAGGTCACACATATATTGAGGGGTGCTTCTAAAATTCCTTCGAGCTTTAAGCTCTCATATAAATCTTTTCGCGCTCCAGAAAATAATTCGGCTTCTGTCTCTTTTGCTTGGAGATAGGCCTCTTTTATTTTCTGTTTTGTCGCCTGCGAACGAATGATAATAAAATTCCACGGCTGCAAAAAACCCACTGAAGGAGCTTCATGGGCCGCAGCTAAAATATTTTGCAATACATTATCGGGAACCGCTTTATCCAAAAAACCCGAACGCACATCACGACGTGCATTCAACAATCTATAGAAAGATTCTTTTTCTTGTTCGTTAAATGGCATTGATTCTTTCATCGTAATAAGGCTACTCAAAGATTTTAATCTTTAGTATTCAATACCCCGTTGTGCCTGAATCCCATTATCAAAAGCATGCTTAATAGGTTTCATTTCTGTTACAGTATCTGCAATACTGATAAGCTCTTCTGGAGCGCCTCTACCGGTCACCATGATATTGAGGTTCTCAGGCTTATCTCTGAGGACATCGACAACTTTTTTTACATCTAAATAGCCGTAAGATAACGCGATATTAAGTTCGTCTAAAACGATTAAGTGATACTTAGGATTGTCACCACGACATTCTTCAATTAATGCCTCTACCTTTTGCCAGCCACTTTCTGCGGACTCGATATCTTTGCTCTTATCCTGAGTATCCCAGGTGAAACCATCTCCTGATACTACATGGGTGATTTCATCAAACTTCTCAAAAATCTTCTGCTCACCAGTAGACCAATTGCCTTTGATAAATTGTACTACGGCAACTTTATAACCGTGCCCTACTGCTCGCATTGCAGTGCCAAAAGCTGCCGTGGATTTACCTTTGCCATCACCGGTATTAACAATAAGAATGCCGCGATCAATCAATTTTGATTTTACTTTTTCTCTTTGCTCTTTTTGGAGCTTTTTCATATCTTCTTTGTGAGGGGAGTCAGTCATTATTTATCCAAATTTATACTTTATCAAAAAACATCTAAAATATCTATACCATTAACTACGTCATACAAATACTTTTCAAAGTAAAAGAATGAGTCTTGATATATTTTAGATTGTTTGATTTCAGGGAATAAAAACGAGCCACTGACCAAGGAATGATATACGGCTGTGGAACCGGGTCAGCAGCCCATACCTAAACATACGTGAACTTACTTTCCAAAGCAACTATCTACACTTCTATTTTCAATGAATTTTTGTGTTTATCTAATCACAATCAATTTGCCCTAAGAGCAACTCACTCTGCATATTTTCTCGGCACCACTGCAAAAGCTCTTTAGCACGCTCATCTTGCGATTTACGCAAAATCACGATTGCATTCCTACGCAGTTTTTGCACTCCGGCATATTCCACGGCACTTCCTTTAATGAGGCGACGAATTTCGCCCGCACTTGATTTGAGTAACCAATCCAAATCAACGGGGATACGTTTATCCTCTTTTTCCTTAGGTGGACAAACAACCGAGCACCAGTCACAGCCAAATAACCACTCTTCCATCAAATCTCGCTGCCCTTTGTCTAACAATCCTTTTTTCTCTATTGTCAAATAAGAAATACACAGTCGGGAATCAAAAGCTTTGCCTTCTGCTATTGCCCCTGTAGGACAACCTCGTTTCTCGCAGGCACGACAAAAATGACATGGGAATGGCATTTCCGGTTTTAATTTTAGTTCGGGTATTTTTACATTGCAGAATAAAGAGCCTATAAAGACGCGAACATCGCGTTCTGGCGTTCTTAATAAATCGTTTGGCCCTATAATGCCTAAACCTGCATAGGCAGCAAGAAATCGTTCAAATACAGGCTTTGTATCCACTGCAGGAATCGCCTCAAAGTCACCTAGCTCTAATTTCAGTTTCTGGTGAATCTCAGTTAAAATCTCATGGCCTGTTCTGTGGTAATCTTGTTCTTTTGCATAGCCAGAAATATATCCCCGTAAAGCATCGTCTGCGACAGGAGGGAAAGGGTGTTCAGCATCTTCCATCCCCCACTTGTTCGTAAAAGTAATGATAATGACGGATTGAGCTCCAGGAAAAGTCCCCTGAAGATTCACCTTATCTTCGAGCATGCGCTGCAAATACACCATGTCAGCACCATAGCCCTCATCTAACCACACTTGACTTGATTTTCCCTGGTTCTTTAGTGCTAGCTGTAGTTCTGGGTCATTTAAGTCGAGGCAAGCCACCGAAATGGCTCCACTAGCTTTTGCTATTGCAGTTAAATCAAAGTTTTTCATAGCTAATCCCAATGTGATCGTGTTCTTTTTTTACAGCAGCAAACTCTGAACGACGAAGGCCAGGCAAATATATAATTTCATCATTAGTACAAAGAAGGGGGAAAGAGCAACGCTCTTGCTGACTGAGTTTAGCATCTGAAAAAAGCTTACTTAGCAAGGTACTTTTCTTGCGTCCCAAAATTTTCATCTTATCGCCTTTCTGCGCAGTTCGCAAAACAAATTGTTTCGGCAACTCACTCAGCTTAAAATATTCCGCTGATTTTGATGTACTGAGAAATAATCTATATCCCTCAAACTCAATTGATTCCTGCTTTCCCCAATCCCATTCAATGCTTTGAGTTCTTGGAGGCAAAGAGATCTCACCATTCTTCCAGATTCGCAATTCTACGCCTTCACCCAGAGGAATATCCTTATAAGCCTCTGGTAAATTCTCACATTCTTTGGCTAATCTCTGTAAAGACGCTGCCGTGGGCACATAGTGAACTGCTTGTTGTTCCAGAAATAGACGTAAAACGCGAGGCTTTAATGCTGAGTGTAAGTTTCGATATCCATCAACACTTAGACCTTCTAATAATTCTTTAGCTGCCTGCTGACGAATAAAGTCATCATCTTCAGCTATATGTTTAAGAGTATGCTTGAGTCCCTTACCCAATTGAGTTAATTTGGGGATCAAGTCATTGCGCAAATAATTGCGATCACAATAGTCGGCATCTTGATTACTGGCATCCTCTCTCCACTGAAGCTCATGCTTGGTGAGATAAGCTCGTAAATCTTCTCGTGAATAAGTAAGTAATGGACGGATCAAGTGTAGGCTGCCTAAATCTCTCTGCTTACGAAGAGCGCAAAGACCACTGCTATTGGCCCCTCGCATCGCACGCATGAAAAAACTTTCCTGCACATCATCTTGGTGATGCCCCAAATAAATATTCCACGAAGTAAAATGTTCTTCTAAGTACGCCAATCGCAAGCGACGTGCGACTTGTTCATCACCCTCATCTGCTTGACGTGCGCTCGCTAAGTCTAAACTCACCGATTTGAATGGGAGTTGATGTTTTTTACAAAAATCAGTGCAAAAGAGTTCATCCTTATCGGATTCAGCACCACGTAAGTTATGATTAAAGTGAAGTACTAAATCGACTTGTTTTAGATCCTTCATCAGATGCAGCAGTGCCATACTATCCGCACCACCACTGAAGAGGACCAAACGTTTGTCTATTCTTAAAAATTCACTTTTAATCATTAATAATATTTCCTTTTATCAAAACTGGCTCAATTTTCAACTTGGTCAAGCCCTGTAAGGACTAGAACAACTAAGCTCTCCCCTTAATAGTAAAATAAGTATTTTATTAATGATCTCTTTGTTAATAAATCGACTGGTAAAAATACAGAAATAGGATTTTTTAATTTTTCGTTAAGTTTATTGTTTTTCTTAGTCAAATGAAAGATTAAGAGCTCAGCTTAAGATCTAGTAGTTAAAAAGTACACATCTATGCCCTATAAACATTTAATCATATGCGTTTTTTTGGTCGCCTGCAATAACATTGAAAGGGATGTAAAACACCGACCTGAATTCATTAGCCCAAAGACCTTCTCCGAAGAAAACCTTTCTCCAGTTCTAGACATCACTGAAAAATGGTGGTTAAGCCTCAATGATAGCGAGCTAAATGATTTTATGGACAAAGTCTTTAGTGATAATCTAGACCTAGCTCAAAGCTGGGCACGCTTGCGACAGGCGGAAGCACGCCTAGGCATAAGTCGCTCTGATCAAAAATCAAAACTTGATGGAATTGCTGAAGCACAAGGGAATAAAAGAAAAGTCGATGGCAACGATGGTAAAGAAACTTCTGGTAGCGAAGAATATAAAATCGGATTAAAAGCAAGTTACGAAATTGACCTTTGGGATAGAATCAGTGATCAGACTAGCGCTTCTGAAATGGATTATGAATCACAAAAATTAGCCGTGCACAGTACCGCCCTACTCTTATCGGCAGAAGTGGTCGAAAGTTGGATGGTCTACAAAGCTATTTCAGAACAACTCGACTTACTCAATCAACAAATAAAAACGAACGAACAAAGCTTAGATATTATTGCTCATCGCCAAAGACGCGGCTTAGCAAATATTGTTGACCTCTTCCAGCAACGCCAACAAGTCGCTCGTGTCAAAAGTTTGATCCCTAACTTAGAAGAGCAAAGAGATCGTCTAAGATTAAAATTAATTCTACTCTCTGGTCAAAATTTTGATACTCAAATTGACTTAGGCAAGTTGCAACTACCCCAATTAAAGGCTTTGCCCAATAGCGGCATTCCTTCAGAGATTCTTAGTCAAAGACCAGATGTCCAGCAATCTTGGTTCCAACTTCAATCCAGTGAGTTTCGTCTCAGTGGTGCCACGAAAGCCAAGCTCCCACGTTTAACGCTCAGCGCCCAAGCTAATTTCAACAACCAAAAATTCAGTCGTCTTTTTGATAATTGGTTCAGCAATATAATGGCGGGTTTAACGGCTCCCATTTTAGATGGCGGTTTACTGGAAAGCGAAGAACTTCTTGCGAAAGCGAAAAGCGACGAAAATTACCTCAATTATAAAGAGACCGCACTAAGGGCTTTAAATGAAGTTGAGCAGGCTTTGAATGCTGAAAAATGGCGTGCTGAAGAAATTTCCAGTGTGAAAACTGAAGTGGATTATGCTAAAAATACTCTTGATGAAACGAGAAGACGTTATCGCAAAGGATTAAGTGATTACTTACCAGTACTTACGGCATTAGCCACTCACCAACAGGCCCAACGAACTTTAACAGAAGTACGCGCTCAACTCATTGTCAATCGCATTGAAATCCATCGTAGCTTAGGTGGTTCATGGGATTTAGAAGAAAATATGAAACTTCTTCCAGAAGCCGTAAAAAGGAATAAATAACATGAAAGTAAAATCTTTTGTAGCTTCAGTAATTCAGGTACTTATCGTAGTTGCCATCATTATCGCCGCGTGGAAATACTACCAGTACTTAATGGACACTACACCAAAAAACTCAATTAAGCCCCGCAAGGAAAGAGCCGTCCGCGTACGACTCATGGAACTCAAAAAAACGACCGAGAGCATCGTCCTTTACACTAGTGGAAAAGTTATTCCGGAGAGAAAACTCAGCATTAAACCTCGGATTACCGGAGAAATCATCTCAATCCATCCATCACTGCATCCAGGTGGCTCTATCCTAAAAGGAGAAATTCTTGTTGAAATTGATCCTACTGATTTCGAAATTGCTATTACAAAAGCCCGTAGTGAACTCCGTGAAGCTGAATTTAATTATCAGCTTGAGCGGGGGGAGCAAGATGTGGCTAAATACGAATGGAATTTCCTTGAAGATCGCGACAAAATTAGCGATCTAGAAAAACAACTCATTTTGCGTATCCCGCATCTCGATAAAGCTCAGGCCGATATCGCCGCGGCAAAAGCTCAGCTTAAACAGGCCGAACTCAACCTTGCCAGAACAAAAATTCGCGCGCCTTATAATGTCCAAGTTATCACTCGTAATATAACTGAAGGCTCACAAGTGAATCTTCAAAGCTCCATTGCGGAACTGGTAAATTCTGACACCTTTTGGATTGAAGCTTCGATTGCCTACGAAAGACTCCCATGGATAAAGACGAAGACAAAAGACTCCCTCGGTGCGAAAGCCTCTATTATCCCCAGTGGCGTTATTTCAAAAGGCTTTACTTGGGAAGGACGAGTTCTGCGCAAGCTACCCAACATCTCTGAAAATGCACGCAGAGCACGAATCCTCATTGACGTTAAGGCCCCCTTAGAACAACACGATACGCCACTTTTACTCAATGCTTATGTGAGAGTTACAATTGCTGGTCCCCAAATTAAAAATATCTATAAAATACCGGCAAACATTGTTCATGAAGGCAATAAGCTACATTTGATAAACAAAGAGGGTCGACTCGCCATCAAAGAAGTGCAGATCCTTTGGTCAGACGCGCAATACATTTATGTTCAGGAAGGTCTTGAAGATGGTGATTTACTCGTGACGACTCGCATAGGTTCGGCTGTCCCAGGCTTAAAGCTTGAAGCCATTAGGAATAAAAAATGAGCCGAGGCTCAAATAAAGATATAGAGAAAGGACCTATCGCATGGATGGTGCTAAACCCCGTTGCATCCAATCTCATTATGATTGCGCTACTTGTTGGCGGACTTTTCACTGCTAATAAAATTAAACAAGAAGTTTTCCCTGACTTCGATTTAGATACGGTCTCGGTATCGATTGCTTACCCTGGCGCAAGTCCTGAAGAAGTCGAAAAAAGTATTATCCGCGCCATTGAGGAAAATATACAAGGCATTGAAGGGATTAAAGAAGTCAACTCAACTGCATCTGAAGGCAATGCTTCGATAACAATTGAACTGCTTGAAGGCCATGAACGAATGAAGGTCTATCAAGATATTCAACAAGAAGTCGATCGCATCCGTACCTTTCCCGAAGAGATTGAACGACCTGAAGTCAAATTACGCAGTCACCGCAGAGATGTATTTGACATCGCAGTCTATGGAAATGTTAATGAACGACTCTTGGCCGATCAGACAGAAATCTTACGTAGCCGCCTGCTCAGCAGTGATCAAATTAGCCAAGTCGACATTACTGACATGCGCAATCACCAAATCACTATATCTATCAGTCGAGATACTTTAGATCGTTATAAACTTACACTTGATCAAGTGGCTACCATCATCCGTAAACAAAGTGTCGAAATCCCTGGCGGAGGAATTCGCACTGAGAATGGCGAACTCCTCTTACGCATGAAAGAAAGGCGTGATTATGGCGAACAATTTGCAAAAATCCCCATCATTAGTCTAGCCAATGGTGACGTCGTCTTACTCGAGGATCTAGGACGTATAAAAGATGGCTTTAACGAAGACCAGGATAAAATCACTTTTTGGAACGGCTTGCCAGCACTCAATATTAGCATCTATCGCGTCGGCGAAGAAACTCCCCTATCAATCTCTTCTGATGTTTACGACATTGTTGATGAATTCAATGCTCAAAACAAAACCGTGCAGTCAGTCATTCGCATGGATAAATCAAAGACCTATATGCAAAGAGTGAACCTCCTTAGCCGTAATGGACTTATAGGTCTCTCTTTAGTTTTACTCTCTCTGGGGCTATTCTTAGAGGCACGCCTGGCCTTTTGGGTGATGATGGGCATCCCAATTTCATTCCTTGGTGGCTTTGTTCTATTACCAATGTTTGGCATTTCCATCAATATGATCTCTATGTTTGCCTTCCTCATGGCTTTAGGCATTGTTGTCGATGATGCGATTGTTGTAGGTGAAAATGTGTATGAACATCGAGAACGAGGAGAAACATTCGTTCAAGCTGCCATTAATGGCACAAAAGATGTCGCTGTGCCGGTCACCTTTAGTGTCATCACTAATATTGTTACTTTTCTCCCTCTCATGTATATGCCCGGTACAATCGGCAAAATTTGGTACACAATCCCCATTGTTGTCATTAGTGTTTTTGCTATATCTTTATTCGAAAGCCTCTTCATCCTCCCCTCGCACTTAGCCCACTCGGAAAAACGTGAACGACTCTTCATTGGAAAAATCATCTTTAATATCCAACAAAAGTTCTCCCAGCTCTTCATGCGTGCAGTTAATAAGATTTACGGCCCCATCCTAAAATTAGCCCTCAAAAATCGCTATATTGTACTCGCCGTGGCCTGTGCTTTTATGTTTGGGATTATTGGCTTTGTAAACAGTAAACGAATTGGCGTCGTCCCCATGATGTCGGTTGAATCAGATTTTGCTTCTGTCACTGCCTCACTCCCCTATGGCGCCCCTAAAGAAAAAAGTTTAAAAATACAAGAACAATTACTCGCTAGTGCTAAAGAAGTCGTTGCCGAAAATGGTGGGGATCAGTTATTAGTTGGCTACTACTCAAAAATTGGCGGAGGTAGTCGTACTGGTCAATCAGGACCCCATGTCACAGAAGTACTTGTCTACCTCAAAGATCCTGAAATTCGACCCATTAGCACCGAAAAATTCACGAGTTTATGGCGGGAAAAAAGTCGTGGAATTGAAGATTTAGAATCACTTGTCTTCGAATCAGATCGTGGGGGGCCGGGCTCGGGATCTTCACTCAGTATTGGTTTAACCCATCCAGATAATAATATCCTCGAGCAGGCATCTTTAGAATTGTCTGAGGCGCTAGCCGCTTATCCCATCGTCAAAGATATCGACCCCGGATTTTCTCAAGGCAAACGTCAATTTGATTTCACCATGCGTCCTGACGGACTTGCTTTAGGACTCAACTCATCTGAAGTCGCCAAGCAAATCCGTCAAGCTTTTTATGGTGCCGAAGCTCTACGTCAACAACGAGGTCGCAACGAAGTTAAAGTTCTTTTGCGATACCCGCAAGAAGAGCGGGCCACCGAACACGATCTGAACTCGATGCTCATTCAAACCAGTAACGGAAAACGCATTCCTATCAAAGAAGTTGTTGAATTCAAAAGTGGCCGCGCCTACACAAAAATTAATCGCCTTGATGGGAATCGAACGATACAAATCAAAGCCAATGTCACCCCTAAGAGTAAGAGTGAATTTATTTTAAGTGAAGTCTTAGAAAAGGACTTCCCTAAACTACAAGAAAAATACCCTGGACTCAAACAAGTGTTTAGGGGTAAACAAAAAGATTTACGAGAAGGCGTCAACTCACTTAAAGTTAGTTTTTTGATTGCACTCTTCGGGATTTATACTTTGCTAGCTATCCCCTTCAGAAGTTATATTCAACCACTTATTATCATGTTATGTATTCCTTTTGGCATAGGTGGAGCCGTTCTTGCTCACTCAATAATGGGCTTTCCTTTAAGCTTAATTAGCTTCATGGGTATCATTGCACTTTCTGGAGTTGTTATCAATGACTCATTAGTGCTTATCGACTATGCTAACAAGCAAGTAAGAAAAGGTAAGAATGCCGAAGAGGCCATACTCCTTTCAGGAATAAGACGCTTCCGTCCTATTTTACTCACCACTATCACTACCTTCTGTGGTTTAGGACCCATGATCCTAGAAACCTCCCGTCAAGCACGTTTTCTAGTACCCATGGCTATATCTTTAGGGCTAGGAATCGTTTTCGCCACTGTCGTAATGCTAGTACTTGCTCCTGCTATGTATTTAATCGTTAACGATTTAAGTATTTTAATGAAGTCCAAAAAAAAGCCTGATTTAAGTAAATAAAACAAATTAATTGAAGTATCCATTTGAATACATGCTATTCTATGTTAAGATTTAGTTAATATTAACTAATTCGGAGATTATCACATGGATCTATCCCACTACTCACGACAAAACACCAAAACGCGAATTTTGATTGCTGCCTCACGAGTTTTTTCTCAGAAAGGTTATGAAAACACCACTGTACAAGACATTTGCACCGCATCCGATGCAAATATTGCCGCTGTTAACTACCATTATAAAAGCAAAGAAAATCTCTACAAAACAGTATGGACTCATCTGTATACAATAAATGAGGATGCAAACAATGAAATCTTCCGAGATGACCTCGATCCTGAACTACAACTTCGTCACTTTGTCAGTAATCGCGTGAAATCTACTTCTGATGAAGGTGAATTAGGCTTTTTGTCAAAGCTTATTTCTTATGAACTCAACAGCCCTAGCCCCAGCTATGACTACTTATATGAAACATATATTCAACAGCGTTGTAAGTGGATTCTCAACTTAGCCAATCGTCTGTCAAATAAGAGCTTATCTGATTCTACTTTGGCGCAAATATTCTTTTTTATTAATAGCCCCATTATTCGCTTGAATGATCACCTAAGTGATAAAAAACGAAGTCAAACAAATGACCCCATCAATAATGATGAGATGATTGATAATATGTATAATTATATTTTAGGTGGAATTAAACAAATATGCCAAGAACAACAGCAGCAGAAACCACTTATTTCTTAATCTCATCCAAATGCCGAGAGAGCTTCTTCAAGGCTTTATGTTGAATTTGCCTTACCCGCTCTCGAGTTCGTCCGATGAGCTCACTTATTTCGTCTAAAGTATGTTGATCTCCTCCATCGAGGCCATAGCGCATACTGATAATAAGCTTCTCTCTTTCTGATAAATGCTTCTCTACACATTCCTCTAGAAGGTTTTTAACATCTCTTTCATCCATTTCCCCACCGGGAATCGATGCCATTAAATCTGGCAACATATCTTCTAAAACGCCACCCTCGCCATCTTTCAAGCTTGTGCTTAGCGATATAGCAGGAGACGTTGCCGCTACTTTTAAATTGTGTACCGATCGCGGGGATATATCTGCGGCTTCCGCAATTTCAGCTTCACTTGGCACTCTACCAAGTTCTTCAGCTAAATGCATGGCAACTCTTTGAATTTTATACATTTTAACTGCTGATTGTACGGGGATGCGAATGACACGACTTTGTTCCGCAACACAGCGACGAATAGCTTGCTTAATCCACCAAGCTCCATAAGAAGAAAATTTCGCCCCCATGCCTGGCTTAAACTTTTCGACCGCTTTCATTAGGCCTATATTGCCCTCAGAAATTAAATCGGCTAAAGGGACTCCCAAAGATTTAAAATCATGTGCTATCTTGACAACTAAACGCAAATTTCCGACTATTAGTTGTTCCCTTGCGGTCTCTGATCCTCGTTCAATCAATTCTGCTAGTTCTATTTCATCATCTCGAGAGATTAATGGTAATTCTGCTATATTATTCATATAACTGCGCACACTCTCGTCAATAAAATACATACTAAGCCCTAGTTTAATTGTTGTAGAAGCATCTCCATTTCTTGTTTTGGCATTAACTCACCTTTCTCATGTGCAATTACAATGCCTTTTAACAAGAGGGACTTAGCCTCTTCTTCTCTTTTCACTAGTATATAGGCTCGAGCTAGCAAAGTACAGCAAACGGAATAATCTCTTTTAAGCTCCAGGCATTTTTCTAAATATTTTATTGCTTCATCTGCCTGCTTAAGCTCTAAGGCAATTTTTCCTAAGCCAAAATTAGCCGCTAAGTCGTCAACATCTATTTCTAAGACTTCATTAAACATCCCTCGACGTCTTTCACGCTCAGCATTCGCCGCTGTTTCTAAATCTTTATTATTAATTTTTTGCTTACGTTTAGCAGCCGCTATGCGAAATGTGGTCAATGTCCCTTCTTGCTTCTCTGCTTCAGCTTCATCTATCATGCCCTTTTTCATATAAAAAACAGAAAGATTGGTGTAGGCCATTACAGTATTGGGGCTGAGCTCCTTAAGTCGTTTCATCAGTTCTATTGCTTCATCAAAACGTTCATGCCGTGAAAGCAAGACACCCAAAGCCTCATAGGCATCTTGATAACTAGGATCTAAATACAAGGCCCGCTTCAATAAAGGCTCCGCGGCAATATCTTGTACTTCATCTGATGTCGCAAATAACTCTAGGGCTTGATAATAACATTCGCGCGCAAGCTCTATTGCATTGCTTTCCGCAACAGGAGGCAAAGAACTCACATTCCCTTTATATTCTTGACACTCACTATCAATAAAACTCACACTCATGCCAGGTTCACGAAACTTTTTATTTAGATAGACATAAAGAATGAATTTTTTTAAGACTGGTGACCAAGTTTGACTTTTATAAAGTCCAATTTTTTTGCCGTCTATTGTACATAAGAAATCATTTTGCTTGAGTTCAGCAGGAACTGAATCAACAAGGATGGCACTAAGGTAACGATTCACATTGCCTCTATACTTAACTCTTGCAACGATTTCTTGTCCCGTAAAGCATCCCTTGGTATAGGATACACAATGCAATTGCAAACCACTTTCTGGCAATAAGGTACTTTGATTATAATCAGCATCTTGAATGGGAAAACCCGCTTCCATTCGCAAACTTTTAAATGTCTCATCGCACATTTCTAACTTAAGCGCTGGTGGCGTTTTTTCTGCTGTAATTAAAATCGCACTATCCAGACCTAGGAACCCTGCTGTTAATAAATATTGTGAATTATGCTCGTAGATACGTCGAGCTTCTACTTGTTGAATGCCCATCTCTTTCATCATCGATGAACTTGCATCAAGTTTATATAAATGATAAAGCTTTAATTCATTTCGCAGAGTTAAGTCTGCGTCTTCCATAATGATGTGCTTCTCTAAGTGTGCCTTCACATCATTCACCACTGATCTTGCACACAGAAGATAAAAATTATTCTTATTAATCTTAAGTAAAAAATGATGTGAAATAATCTTTCCCTGCGGAGTCAATAAAGATGATAAATGCATACTTTTATCATTTAATTCTTTAACATCATTGGTACTCTGCCCCTGTAGTACAGCCTCAGCATCATCTCCTTTGACCTCAAGCAGACAAAAATCCTTTAATTCATAAAACGAGCTATCTTTTTGGACATTATTATAGTTATTGAGCCAATTCATCATTCTCTACATTTGGATTAAATTTATGTTCTATCCCACGACTATACATGCTAATTTTAATCTCACTCTCTAATTTGAAATAACAGTAATTAGAATAATGTAAAATCTTAGACCCTTGGCAAGAAGTCAGGTATTTACCATTTCGAGAAAAAGAGTTATATAGACGAAACCACAAACGGGCGAGTATCGTTACTGGAGGTTTATTCTTTAATGAACTCACCACTAATTGAATAATACTTTTATCATTAAGCTCTAATTTTCTGGCAAAAGAGTAATGTACATCTCCCGAAAGAATTATGATTTTCCTGTAAGTTGAGTTCAAAATATTTTTTTCTAAGTACCTCAATGAATTCGATTCATCACTCACCTGATCAGCAGCATGCCAACCTTCTCGATCAATTAAAGAAACGGATGACGGTAGAAACGCTAATAAACTCTGAAGACGCTCTATCGCCTCATAAGCATAAATTGGTGACGGGCTGACAAGAATGCAGTCATTATTCTGATTATCATCTCTTAGTAATTCGTCAATTTTACTCAATTTCAATAATCCTGCGGGCAACTGAGCTGTCTCACCCCCGTAGCGATGATTACGAGTATCTAGAAAGATAAAATCTCGTGCAGCTATAGATAAGCTAAATGACCAATCAGCTTCGTCAACAAGACGTGAGGACAAGTCTTTTTGAGAACTTTGAAGCCCTACATATGAATCTATTACTTGATCGTATTCACCATACTCACCGTAATTTCCCATTGATTGAAACAAATAGCCTACCGCATAAGCATTTGCCAAAACTTGAAATCCACATTCGTTTATGTTCTCTAACCAAAAATTATTGATTTTAAGGTCATCGCTTACATCATGATCATCCATTTGCATATAAACAGGAACATTGGCAAAGAGTTTTCGAACTTTCGTTAAATCACTGCGATTAATGATCTTTTCATTTTTCTCCCAAAGCTCATCACTCCAAGACAAAAGATATAAGATGATGAATTCACCTAAGGACAATAAATGATTTTTAGATTTTCTACTTGTTAAACCGATAGACTTACAGAGCTTTTTCCGATTAGTTAAATTTGACACCTTAGTCTGAGGAAATCCATACTGTTTTACTAATTCGGTGATTTTCGCAAACAAGCCATCACTTATATCATCACTATAAACTTGATCTCCAGTCAATATCAACATTTGCGGACGCTCACCACCCTGAGTAAACGCGTCTAACATCTTTGGGAGACAATCCTCTTCATGAGATGAGAGTTTGCGGCAGGACCCTGTCAAAATACGTTCTGAGCCAAACTCAAAGGATGGATGCAAACTCAATCCATCTAAACTTAGAGATAAGTCACTTATTATACTCTCTTGTTTATTTATTATATCGTAATGATAAGTACAGCCTTCGTCTAATTGAAGTGTCGCTCGAAATATATAAAAAAATATTTTATTGGCGAAGGGAATCTTGCGGACATCGCAACTTAGAGTGAGTGCTTTATCATTTTTAAAGACCTGAAGCGTCAGATCTAGATCTTCTTCAAGGATAATCTGTACCGAAATAAAGTCCTTTTCAACACGTCGTAAATGCGGCCCAGATAATACGCGACACATGATTCTTCTCCTCTTAGATAAACTTTATTAAGGTAATAAAATTTATCAAAAAATCAATTGATATACAGAGGGAAATAAAAAAGACTGTTACTTACGCTAGGAGGAGGATAGGAGGTATGGAGGATAGGAATAAGCATAAGTAACAGTCCATACACACACTATGTTCCTTGATGATAATTTAACAAATAGACTTGGTGTTTTTTCTCACAAAAACTATAAATAGTACAAATCTGTATAGATAGCGGTCGCAAAAAAAAGCCGTTGCCTATGTAAATGGAGGGGAGGTATGGAGGAAAGGAGGATACATAGACAACGACCTATATGTAAACTACCCACAAGAAAGAAAATTACAAGAGTTCATGATTAAAAAATGAAGATTATGTTAATGTTAAATCTGAACTCGAACTCCGCTTTCATCCAAAAGTCGTAAGGCCCAGAACTCAAATTCTAACCACTTTGATTGAGGTAAATCAGGAATGGCTTCTCTTTTTTCTGCTGCCTGTACTAAGCGCTTCAAAAAGCTCTGTTGCTGTGGAGTGAAATTATTAAGCTCAGGCAAAGCTCCGAAATCTTTTAGGAAATTAATAAAAAGACAAACCCGCCAAGCTAAATAGTTGCCATCATTTAAAAAGTCCTCAAGGGCTTGTAGGCATGTTTTAAAAGTTAAAGGACAAGCATGGTTTTGACTACTTAACTGTAAAATTGTCTGTGATAACTCACAGGCATTATGGAAATTATCATACGATTCAGAAAGTATATCATAACTATGTATAAGCTCGATACACTCACCTTTATATAAAGCATTATCATCTAGCTGTAAAGTAGTTTTATTGAGCTGCTTTTCCAAACTCACCTTCATGACACGAAAAAGCCCTGGCTCATAAAAATCTTTACTGCGCTTAAACACAAAGACCAAACGACCCAAATCAGGTGATAATGCCCAAACAAGAAAATCTCTTCCCTTACTTGCATCCACCTTGAGAATTATAATAATAGTTTCCATAAACAAAAAAACCGCTGGGAATAAACCCAGCGGTTAAAAAGCTTTACGCTAAAAAGCGATTAAGCTTCTTTAGTGCCTTCAGATGTTTCTTCTGCAGCAGCTTCATCAGCTACTACTTCTTCAACTTCTTCTGCAGCTTCAAAGTTGGCTTCAAAACCAACGAGCTCAACTAGTGCTAGTTCAGCATTATCACCACGACGCTTACCGAGACGGAGCACACGAGTGTAACCACCATTACGATCTTTGAATGTAGGGGCGATATTGTCGAAAAGCTCTCTTACAGCATCCAAATCACGGATAACTGAAATTGCTTGACGACGTTGGTGAAGATCACCAGCTTTCGCTAATGTAATCATTTTAGATGCTTGACGGCCTAATTCTTTGCCTCTTACAATGGTAGTTTTAATACGACCATGTGTAAAGAGACTAGTAAGCATATTAGCCATCATACATTTGCGGTGACTTGTCGAACGACCAATCTTGAAAACTTTCTTTCTATGACGCATCGGACTTCATCTCCTCTTTTTCGAGTTTCTTGTTGAAAGCCACACGAACTTCATCTTTGAGTTTCATGTTGAGGGTAATACCCATCTCGAGCATTTTATCTTTAATTTCATCGAGTGACTTTTTACCAAAGTTCCTGTATTTAAGCATTTCTGATTCACTTTTCTGAATCAATTCGCCGAGGTACTTTATTTCTGCATTTCTTAAGCAGTTCTGAGCACGTACGCTAAGTTCTACTGAAGTTACAGGTATGAGCATTTTACTGAGGATCGCTTCGTCTTCAGGAGTCTGAATAAGACTTGCAGTACTATCTTCCGGATTGTCATCTGTGAATACACAGAGATGATCACGAAGGATAATTGCAGACTTTCTAAGCGCATCTTCAGGTGAGATACGACCGTCTGTCCAGATTTCCAATTCAACTTTATCATAATCCGTCATTTGACCAACGCGTGTGTCAGATACATCGTAACTTACACGTTCAATTGGACTGAATAATGAATCGACAGGAATTAAACCGATTGGTGCTTCTGAAGGTTTATTATCTTCAGCAGACTTCCAACCGCGACCAGAAGCCACTTCAAATTCTATTCTAAGTGGGGTATCTTTGTCCAAAGTGCAAATATACTGCTCAGGGTTAACCACTTGAGTCACACCGTCAGTAACAATATCTGCCGCAGTAACTGGGCCCTTCGTATTAGCGCGAAGTTCAAGTTTGCGAGGAAGGTCACCATCTGCAGTAAAACGGACATTTTTGAAGTTTAATACAATTTCAGTAACATCTTCCACTACATCTGCTGCTTGAGCATATTCGTGAAGAACGCCGTCAATCTTGATCCACGTAACTGCTACGCCTTCTAATGAGTGCAATAGTACACGTCTTAGGCCATTGCCTAAAGTGTGACCAAAGCCTTTCTCGAATGGTTCTGCGATAAATTTACCGTACTTTTCAGTAGCTGTAGCTTCGTCTAAAACCATGTTTTGAGGCATAGCAAATTGTGCTTTTGTAGAGCCCATATAGATCTCCAATTAGTAATATTATTTTGAGTAAAGTTCTACGACCATCAATTCGTCTGCAACAGAAGGAATTTCTTCGCGTTCTGGGAGACGTACGATTTCACCTTTTAGTTCGTCCTTAATAAGACTTACCCATTCAGGAGTTTCGCCACGAGTACCATCAAGGTGTCTTTGAACGAGAGCTTTTGAACGAGAAGAATCTTTAAGAGTCACTACATCACCAGGGCGAACACTGTATGATGAGATATTACAACGACGACCGTTGATACGAACGTGACCGTGACCAACTAATTGACGAGCAGCTGAACGAGTTGGAGCGAAACCTAAACGATAAACAACGTTATCAAGACGAGCTTCGAGAAGAATCATCAAGTTGTTACCAGTTACACCACTAAGCTTTGCAGCACGATCGAAAGTAATACGGAATTGCTTCTCTCTTAGACCGTAAGTGATTTTAAGTTTTTGCTTTTCAATAAGCTGCTTACCATACTCAGAAAGCTTCTTTCTTGCAGCGTTAGCACCGTGAACACCAGGAGGATTCGGGCGCTTAGCTAGAACTTTATCATATTTCATGTTACCGAAGAGGTTGACACCAAAACGACGGCAAATTTTACCTTTATTTCCGGAATACTTACCCATGTGGACTAAACCCTTCTTCTCTTAGGTGGACGACAGCCATTGTGTGGGATGGGTGTAACGTCTTTAATTAAACTAATGTCAAGACCTGCAGCACTAACACCACGAACCGCTGATTCACGACCTGCGCCAGGACCTTTAACTCTTACTTCAACTTCACGCATACCGTAAGTCATTGCACGCTTAGAAGCTTCAGTTGCTACTAGTTGAGCTGCGTAAGCAGTACTCTTTCTAGAACCTTTGAAGCCCATTTTACCTGCTGATGACCAGGCAAGAACATTACCGTGTACGTCAGAAATTGATACTTTAGTATTATTGAATGATGCAACAACGTGGACGATACCATTTGTTACGTTTACAGGAGTGCGACCTTTTGCACCCTTCTTTCTTGTGACCTGTTTAAGCTGAATAGCGTTTGGGTCGTCTTCTAAAAAATCTGCCATAATATATTTTCCTAAAGGAGATTATTTCATTTGGTTACGTGCTGATTTGTCACGTACCGCACCGATAGTCTTCTTCTTACCTTTTCTCGTACGAGCATTTGTTTTGGTTCTCTGACCGCGACAAGGAAGACATCTCTTGTGACGGATACCGCGATAGCAGTTAACCGCTTGAAGACGACGTACAGAAAGAGCAAGCTGCCTTCTGAGATCACCTTCAACTTCATAAGTTGAATCTAACAACTTAGTGATAGACGAAATATCGCTATCGCTAAGTTCTGATGCACGTTTATCTGGATTAATTTTTGCTGTATTTAAAATCTCAAGTGCAGTTGCAGCACCGATACCATAAAGATACGTAAGAGAGATTTTAATTTTTTTGTTTGTCGGTAAATCGACACCCATAATTCTTGGCATATAACTACCCTTGTCTCTGTTTGTGTCTAGGGTTCTTGTTACAGATGATTCTGACAACGCCCTCCCGCTTAATTACGCGGCAATGTTCACACATTTTTTTAACTGAAGCTCTAACTTTCATTTTTAAAATCCTAAAAATTTTACTCTGTTTTGGATTTGTTTACACAAGTCCTAAATTAATACACATAAAACCTAAATAATAAGCGCATATAATAGCCGAAGCTATGCACTTGTCAAAACGAGCTTAGTAAAAAAGTTAGATAGGCTTTTTTTCTGAACTGTAACAACATTTATTATGGCTTTATCTATGTCTAGATCTTGCGGGGAATGGAATGGATGCAACATTAGGCGGATTAATTAATTAAACAAGTCATTCAAAATATTTTTATGCAACATTTTACTTTCCTCAACAAAGAACTCATCTCTGCACTCACAGCAGAACACAGCACCCCCTTCTATATATATTCACAAAATACTATAGAACAACAGTGTGAAACTATACTTTCTATCCCTGCCCCCTTTGGTCTAACGGCTCGTTACGCGATCAAAGCTAACCCCAATACTGCTATCTTAAAGGTCATCGAAAATACTGGATTCCATTTTGACGCCTCTAGTGAATATGAAGTCATTCGTTGCTTAAAGGCTGGTATCTCAGCTGACAAAATACAGTTAACCTCTCAAGAAATGAGCTCTGAACACTTAGAACTCATTATCAAAGAGGGTGTCCGCTTTAATGCCTGTTCCCTCGAGCAATTACGTCGCTACGCTACTTTAGCACCTCGGGGCAGTGAAATATCTATCCGCATCAATCCGGGCCTCGGCTCTGGATCAAGTCGTAAAACTAATGTTGGTGGCCCTTCTTCATCTTTTGGAATTTGGTTTGAACAAGTCGATGAAGCAAAACAACTCGCTGCCGATTGCGGACTTCGCATCACTCGCCTTCATTCTCATATTGGATCAGGAGCAGACCCAGCTGTCTGGGAACGTGCCGCAAGCCTCACCCTAGCCGTTGCACGCCAACTTCCCGAAGTTGTAACACTCAATCTTGGCGGAGGATTCAAAGTCGCTAGGCATGCAGGAGAAGTTTCAACTTCAATTGAAGCCGTTGGCAAAGTTGTCGCCGATGTGTTACTAAAAGAAGCTCAAGAAACTGGACGTGAATACCACCTAGAATTAGAACCTGGAACTTTCCTCGTTGCTAACGCAGGCTCACTCATCTGCTCAGTTGACGACATCACCACTACTGGTGACAATGGCTACACTTTCCTAAAAATCAACGCTGGCATGGATATGCTCACACGCCCTGCCCTCTACGCAGCCCACCACCCTTGTATTCCTTTTACTGATTCTACCAATGAAGTAGAATACGTCATTACGGGACACTGCTGTGAAAGCGGCGACCTCTTCTCTGTTTCAGCAGACGACACCTTAGAACCACGTCTTCTACCCGAAGCTCAGATTGGCGATACCCTTATTATAGAAGGAGCAGGAGCCTACTGCGCCTCGATGTCACTCAAAAACTATAACTCCTTTCCACAAGTCGCTGAACTAATTTTGGACAATCAAGATAAGGCCCACACCATTCGCCAACGCGAAAGCATGGAGCAAATCTTAATTAATGAAGTTTTACCCACTTACCTTACTTAACAAAGGTATCTTTACATCTCTGAGAAATGAGAAGATACAGACCTCGAGATAATGCTTTCATTATTTCGAGGTCGAAAATTTTCATTAGTAATCTTCACCACAGATTAGGTCAATTACTTCCCTTTGTTAATAAGCATACAACAACACTTTTTTATTTCGTTTCCAAATAATAGGGATACTTATGCGCTTTTTTCTCGTTCTATTTTTCATCACTGTCCACTTATCTGCAAGCTCGTCCTTAGAAAGTTTACCCAAGCCCATTTTCAATATCAAAGTACCTCAGACTCTACCAGAGAAATTTAATGAGCACCATTTAAGAAAGCTCTCCCCGAGCTCTCTTAGACACACAGCGTCACAACATGCTCAATCAGGAAAACTGCAGAGCGCCTTACAATTCCAGTACTGGGCATGCAACATAGATGAGACCCAAGGACTCTATGACTTAGCTTGTTATTATGCCCTAAACAAAGATATTGATTCCTCTGTTTACTTCCTACAAAAAGCCGCTCTCAATGAAGGTGTCGATTACTCTTGGGCACTTAAGGATAAAGACCTTATCCCTGTCATGAACTCAAAATATTGGGAGAAACTCAGACCCTGGCTAAAAAAGTGCTTTTCTAGCTGGCATGAGAGTAAATATTTTCGTTCCCCCATCATTAAACCAAGTACAGGAGAATCTGAGGTATTATTAATCGGACTCCATGGCTACGGCTCCGTACCAGAGGACTTCGCGAGTGACGAAGATCAAGGTTTTGCCGATAAACACAAAGTGACCTTCATGGGTATCAGTGGCTCAGTTCCTTTAGGCCGAAACTCATTCATGTGGTCAGAGGACATCGATAAAGACTCACAACACATCTTTCAAATTTTAAAGCAGAGTAATATTGATCTCAAAAAAGAAAAACGCCCTGTAATATTAATCGGCTTTTCTCAGGGAGCACAATTATCTACTGAATTACTCGCCAGGTACCCTCACCTATTCAAAGGTATTATCACTCTCTGCCCTGGAGCTCGCTACGACTCTCAATTACCTAAAGTAAAAGAATCCGTAGATTTAAGCAAGAAAAAAGCTGTGATCATCTGTGGTTCCAATGAACACAAAGGCAACTTAGAACTGAGCAAATCTAACTTCACATGGCTCACTAAACACAAAGCAATTGTACGCTACAGTAAAATCAAAGGCCTGGGACACTCCTTCCCTCCGAATTTCTACGACAAACTAAATGATTACCTGATCTTCATTCTGAAATAAATAATAGTAAAAATAATACCTCCAGGTGTAGCACATCCACTAATCCTATGTTGTTATAAGTGTAATTACACGATAACTGGAACTCGCTATGTACAAATTATTTATTTTCACGACATTGATTCTAGGATCTATCTTGGCTCAAGAACAACCAAATATCCTATGGCTCACCAGCGAAGATAACAATATCAATTGGGTAGGCGCTTACGGCAACCCTTATGCTGACACCCCCAATATTGATGCTCTCGCCAAAGAAGGTTTCTTATACACCCACGCCTATGCTAACGCCCCCGTCTGCGCCTCCTCCCGTTCCACATGGATTACCGGTATATTAGCACTTTCCATGGGCACACATCCCATGCGTAGTCGTTATGATATCCCCCACGACAAAATCCAATATTACCCTGACCTTCTTAAAGAAGCTGGCTACTACTGTTCAAATGTAGTGAAAACTGATTACAATATAGGAGGTCGTGCAGACAATGATTGCTGGGACTCTACGATACTCGACTGGAATCTTCTCAAGACAAAACAGCCTTTTTTCCAATTCATTAATAGTGCACAATCTCACGAAGCACATGCTTTTGGCGATATCACCAAATCTAAGCGAGACCCTCAAAATGTAAGGCTCGCTAAATATCACCCCGATATTTTAGTCATGCGCCAAAACTATAACCATTACCACGATGCTGTAAAACGCATGGATGATCACATCGGAAAATTACTTAACGCACTCAAAAGAAACGGCCTAGAAGAAAACACCATTGTCATCTACAACTCGGATCATGGTGGCGTCTTACCCCGTAGTAAACGCTTCCTTTATAATAGTGGCACTCACTGTCCTCTAATCATTCGTATCCCAGAAAAATTTAAACATCTGTGGCCTGCCACAAAGACAAACTCCAAAGTAGATCACCTCGTTAGTTTTGTAGATATGACAAAAACTTGGCTAAGTATAACAGGTTCAAACACACCCAGTTATCTTCAAGGGAATATTTTCCTCGGACCGAACAAAGAACCGGAACGCCCCTATCACTTCAGTTTTCGCACCCGCATGGACGAAAGATGTGACAATGTTCGCGCCATTCGCAATAAACAGTTCCTCTATATACGCAATTATATGCCCTACGCTCCAAGAGGACAGAAATTATCTTATCTCTGGAAGATGAAAGCCACACAAGCCTGGGAATATCACCACAAAGAAAACAAAACAGATGAAATCACCGGCCGTTTTTTCCAAACCAAAATCATGGAAGAGCTTTACGATACAAGTAAAGACCCCGACAACATCAACAATTTAATCGATCAAGTTGAATACAAAGAAGTCATCCGAGAACTCCGTACGGCTCTTAACAATCAACAAAAAGCTATCTACGATGCTGGCATGCTTCCTGAAAGTGAGGTCGTCGAAAAAGCAAAACAAGCCCAACTCACTATTTACGATTATGTCCGTGATCCAAAACTCTATCCACTTAACTCTTATTTAGAGACATCTGAAATCGCTTTACAAAATGATCCCGTAAACCTAAAGATACTTGTAGATAAACTACAAGATAATGATTCTGGTATCCGTTACTGGGCAACAGTTGGCCTCTTTAATCTACAGGACCAAATAACTATTGATCCAAAGCTCATCGAGCCTCTGCTCAATGATAAATCTCATCACGTCCGAGTCATGGCCGCTTGGATACTTTACAAGAATGGCAATAAAAACACTGCTAGAAATACTTGGAATCAATTATTACGAGACAGCTCTTATGCTTCACTGAAAATTTTTAATGTCATCGATTGGATTAAAGACGATCCAAATATCTACTTAGAGTCGATGATAGCCTGTCGATATCAGCATGGCCACTATATAAACAAGATGAAAGAGCAGTTTGGTATTACGCATTAAAACAAAATATCTCTGCCACTTCCCTATTGATTTCTATACCCCCTCTGAGTTTACTGCGCAATAAAATTAAAAAAAGACATACAAGTGTATCACTTTCGGCAATTCTGCCGTGTAGTATAAATGTAATCACTCTATTAACGGAACCCACTATGTACAAAATATTTATTCTAACCGCCTTACTCTTAGGCTCACTAAATGCTCAAGAGCAGCCCAATATCCTATGGCTTACAAGCGAAGACAACAATATCAACTGGGTAGGCGCTTACGGCAACCCTCACGCTGACACACCCAATATAGATGGGCTCGCTAAAGAAGGCTTCTTATATACCCACGCCTATGCTAATGCCCCCGTTTGTGCTCCCTCCCGCTCTACATGGATTACTGGAGTACTCGCTCTCTCCATGGGAACACACCCCATGCGCAGTCGCTACGAAATACCCCACGATATAATCAAGTACTATCCAGACCTTCTTAAAGACGCCGGCTACTACTGCTCAAATGTCACAAAAACTGATTATAATATAGGAGGTCGCTCAGATAAGGATTGCTGGGACTCAAACAAACTTAACTGGAAGATCCTCAAACAAAAACAGCCTTTTTTCCAAGTTATTAATAGTACAAAATCACATGAATCTAAAGCCTTTGGTGACGTCACTAAATCCAAGCGAGACCCTCAGAATGTTACGCTTGCTAAATATCATCCAGATATTTTAACGATTCGCCAAAACTACAATCATTATCATGATGCTGTAAAATCAATGGATGACGATATCGGAAAGTCACTTGCGGACCTCGAAAGAAATGGCTTAGTAGAAAACACGATAGTAATATATAACTCCGACCATGGAGGAGTCCTACCACGGAGTAAGCGCTTTCTTTTTAATAGCGGTACTCACTGCCCACTTATCATCCGTATACCTAAAAAATTCAAGCACCTCTGGCCCGCAGCAAAGACCAATGCAAAAGTAGATCATCTCGTCAGCTTTGTAGACATGACAAAAACTTGGCTCAGCTTAGCAGGCGCCAAAACCCCCAACTACCTCCAAGGCAATGTTTTCCTCGGTCCAAAACAAGAAAAAGAACGCCCCTATCACTTCAGCTTTCGCACCCGCATGGATGAACGATGTGATAATATTCGCGCTATTCGCAATAAGCAATTCCTTTATATCCGCAACTATATGCCCTACGCCCCTTGGGGACAAAAATTAACCTACCTCTGGAAGATGAAAGCCACTCAAGCATGGGATACTTACAATAAAGAAAATAAGACTAACGACATCACTGGACGTTTCTTTAAAACCAAACCCATGGAAGAACTCTACGACACAAGTAGAGATGCGGATAACATCAACAACTTAATCAATCAGCCTGAATACAAAGAAATTATCCAAGAACTTCGCACTGCTCTTAATAACCAGCAAAAAGCTATTTATGATGCGGGGATGCTTCCTGAAAGTGAAATCGTAGAAAAAGCAAAAGAAGCGAAACTCTCTATTTATGAATATGTACGCGAACCCAAACTCTATAAGCTCAATGATTATCTAGAAACATCTGACATCGCATTACAAAATGACCCGATAAACCTAAGTATCCTCATAGATAAATCAAAGGACACTGAATCTGGAGTACGTTACTGGGCAACTATCGGTCTCTTTAACTTACAAGATACAATATCAATCAATCCCGTAATCATAGACTCCTTACTCAATGATGAATCACACCATATTCGCGCCATGGCTGCTTGGATGGCTTACAAAAATGGCGACAAGGTCACCGCAAGAAACACCTGGAATTCCTTACTGAAAAATAACTCCTACGCATCGCTAAAGATCCTCAATATCATTGATTGGATCAAAGACGACCCAAAGCTCTATTTAGATTCAATGAAGGCCTGTAACTACAATCACAACGGCTACGTCAACAGAATGAAAGAACAGTTTGGTATCAACACCAAGAATAAAGGAAAAACTTTATAGAATTCCTCTCCTAAACCTAAGCTATAAGAGCTAAGCTTAGGTTTGATTACAGACGTATGTACAAACTACACCCAACATAAAATGCTGAATACTCCCCTGGGTCTTGATACCACAAAGAGTAACCTGCTTGAACTTTAAAAAATACATCCGTCTGGATCCCCATTAAAAATTGTCCGCTAATATCTCCTCCTGGTTCAAAACTATTCATATCTTCATCTCGATGTACACCTAAAGCAAAATTAGCATTAAACTGCTTAGTTGCATCGATTTCATATTGCCCCCAAAGCATCAATGAATAACGTTGATAAAAGCCAGGATCATAATACCCATTCTCCTCTTCATCGTTATTAAAACCATAGATTATAATCATCGGCCCCACATCTAGATCATATTTTAATCTCCTTAATAGTGGCTGACTATGGCTTAAAGCGAAACGGTAGCGACCATTACCATCCGATAAGTCATCGTAACCTGCACTAAAACGCACAAAATGCTCAACTTTGTATTGACTAGTAAACCCTGCTTCATAACTATTATTACGAATATTCAAAGAAACACTGCGAGGTGATACATCAAAGTAACGACGTCTATAACTTGAATACACTGATAACTGATCACTAATTCTCAAATCACCGCGTAAATCCGCTATATACAAATGATCAGACTCATGATAACTATAACCTCCTCCAGTAGTTAATTGTAAGTCTCTATCCACTTGATAGACACCTCCTAGTATATAGCGATAAATATCAATACTTTTTTCACCATCTTCTCGATCAAATTCGGAACTACGTGATGCCTGTAAGTAGCTATGCTCTTGATCCAAAGTTAAGGTTAAATCTGGCGAAACCACCGTCCTCCAACCTACCCGGTCATCAAAACGCACTAATTCATCGCTATCTCTTGCATATTGTGCTTCAAATTCAGGACCGGAAGAATTGTCTATTTTCTCGGCATTTTTCAAGTATTTGATTTCAACTTGGTGCTCAGGAACAGAAATTCTTTGTAACTCTAAACTCGCATCTGACCTATAACCTGCTTGACGATAAGCAACGATCTTTGAATACATAGCTTGAAAAGCATCTTGTTCTTTTGGGTCCAACTGCTCTAATTCTTTTAATGAATGTTCTGCATAAGCTGCCCATGCATAGGTTCTCGCTTTTTCCAAAATCAACTCAACTTCTCCTTGTTGTGATTGAGGTGCAGAATTCAAAACACTTATAGAAGCGTAATAGGCTCCTACCCATCGCAAATACCGTGAATACTCTAGACGATACTCAAGTTTATCAGGATATCTCTCGAGCAAATCCCTCATTGATTGGATGGCCTCATCTAACCGCCCTTCATTACTTAAATGCTTATATAATTTAAACTTCACCTCATCATTATTAGGATCTTTGCTAAGTAATTTTAAATAGCCCTCCCTTGCCTTATCCATATATCCTGCCCAAGCTGCTAATACACAATAATCAGTCATTAGGGTTTCATTATCAGGATTTAATTCCAAGGCCTTCTCACAAAAATCAAACGCCATCTTAGCATCATTTAATGCCGAATAAGTTTGATATGTTTTTTGTAGAACGAGCAAATTGCGACTGTCTTCTCCATGAGCTATCAGAAGAACCTCTAGGGCTTTTTCATGTTTCTTTTGTAAATTGTAAATATCTGACAAACGCAGATACGTTTTTATACCTTGCGGCTTAAGCTTTAAGTAAACATGATAGTTCTCAATCGCTATAGCATAATCTTTCTTAAACTCAGCATTCAGAGCTAATTGCAAAATCTCTTGAGCTGTAACTTTCTCTTCATGAACTTGCTGATCCTCAACACTTGAACTCGACGAATCAAAACCTTGAAGTTGGTAATCAAAAATAGTCTCTTCATTTTTTAATGCCTGAGCATTTATCACACCGATAAACATCATTAAAAAAAAAGTGCCGCATGTAAGTTTCATTTGCGCCAGTGCCTTTCTTTACTAATCCATATATCACGAGCAAAACGAAACATAACAACAATATCAAATAGCATCATTAAATAGCGTATGGGAGTAATCAAGAGTGCTTCAAAAAACATCTTGACTCTCTTTTTTTTAATACAGAAAACTAAAATTGTTGTACTAATTAAAGCCTCCCCAATCATTGTTAAAATAAGAGGCTCCCACATTTGATAAGTAATCAAAAAAACAATAGGAAAAGCAAGCTTTTCGCAAAGTCCCGTGAAAATAATCACGCCAATGTCTCGTCCATATAAGCGTGTATACTCGTGCCCATCATCACTATGCGAATTTGAACAAATGCCCTCTGCTGAAACTTCATCATGCTTTTTATTGCCTTTTAAAGGGTGACGCTTGGTGAATTTGAAGATCGAATAAAGAAGGCTATCAAAATAATAGCAACTTTTAAGAAATGAGGAGGACCACATCATCACCTGCTTGGGTACGTTTTGACACTCTGGCTCAATCGTTCTTGATTCAACATCAGAAATATGAACATTTCTATAGCCCTCTTCTGCCAGGGCAAAGCCGATAAAAATATCCTCCGAATCCGTCAAATCATCCCCGAGTATAGGTTCATATTCATCAAAAATATTCTGTAAATATTTCCTTTTATATCCCACCGCACAACCTATGGGATTAACAATCGAGCCACAATAATTCATTTCAGCTTTGTAGATAAAGCGCTGCAAAAAGAGATACATTATTTTTCTATAACAATTACTTATAAAGCGACTCATATGATGCCATAACCCCAAGGACATTTCTCCTTGTACATGATGCTCTAAACTATACCTAGCTACATGCTCCTCACTCAAATACTTTTTTCGCTTGCGAAAACTTTCTGGCAACACCACGCCGCACGCACTAGCCACATCATCATATTTATATAACTCTTGCACAACACGCTCTAAATAAGAACTAGAGTCAAAACTGTATCTCCATCTAATACGAACTCTACATCTGCATCACTCGATCTAGCCTCAAATTTAAGAGCAGGAGTTTTCCCCACATGCTCACGACGTACTATCACATCCAAATCCATGCCAATATCATCGGCAAAACCCTTCGCTATCTCCACCGTTCTATCGGTACTGTTATCATCAATTAAAAGCACCTTACGATACTTAAAAATCTGTTCTTTTAAGGATTCCAAACAAAGTAGAATATTTCTTTCTTCATTATACGTAGGTATCAAAACATCAACCATTGTATCTACATATTTTGCTTTCTTTAAATAGCCGGCAAGACATATCAGAGTTGTCGGAGTCACTGTAAACCAAGGCATAAAGGCCATAATAAGCTCCACATTTTCAGTAAAAAAAATCTTTCTTTGAACTAAACCTACTAGGGCGAATTTTGAAATACAAAAAATTCAGACATCCATCCCATATCACATGGGGTTTTTCATGGAAAATTAACTTTTATAACATAAGACACTGATTAGCAACACGTTATTTATTTAACATGCTCGCTCACCAATAAAAAAAGCCGGCAACTAAGCCGGCTTTTTATTGCATCTATCGGTAAAATCTACTGATTAAAATGACGCTCTAACTCACTATAAACTGTATTGACAGAATCTTGAGCACCCACCACTAAGTAACGGCGTGAGGAAACTTTATATTTAGAACTTCTTGCCGTCAATGGCTCAAAATTGATTTTCACAACAGTCTCAAAGTACTTCACTTCGAGGCTAAGTTTTGCACTATCATCTGCCACAAGCTTATCATCAAATAATTGCATTGCCTGACTCCACGCTTCTTCAGCGGAATACGGAGCATAATTATACTTTGACGCTGACATAGAAGAGTACTCACCTGGATCACTTTGACATGATTGTGTCACAAGGGATAGGAAAGATAATACAATAAGCAATTTAATTAATTTCATTTTTTTCTCCAAAAGTTTTAAAAATTTAAGCCTTAGTTGATCAAGATCAACTACCTATTACGCCAAGACTTCACCGTATCCACAACAAACTTCACATTTTCTACTGGAGTCTTGGGCATAATGCCATGACCGAGATTAAAAATATGCCCTTTAAGTCCTTTGGCCTGCTCTCTAATGAGCTCAAGTTTTTCAGCCAAAATCTCTTTATTGGAGAAAAGTGCCGCCGGATCTAAGTTTCCTTGGAGAACCTTTGAGTTCTTACATAAGTCTTTTGCAACTGTGAGAGGTAAGGTCCAATCAGTACCTAAAACATCTGCCTGTGATTCTACCACAGAATCAAAATAGGCATTGGCACCTTTAACAAAATGAATCACTGGCTTACCACCGGTTTCTTTCTTCAAGAAATCAATGATTTTACAGGTATAAGGATGTGAGTACTTCAAGTAATCTTCTCTACTTAATACACCGCCCCATGAATCAAAAATCTGAATAATTTGTGCACCTGCACGATATTGCTCTAGCAAGTAATGGCAGGTCATCTCAGCAATTTTATTCATCAATTGATCATATGCCTTAGGCTGAGTATACATGAAAGTTTTAATTTTGAGATAGGTCTTAGAACTACCACCCTCTATCGCATAAGAAGCCACTGTGAAAGGTGCCCCTGAAAATCCAATTAAATCTTTGTCTGCTGGAAGTTTTTTACGAATCATAGAGAGCGCTTCATAGACGTAATCAGATCCTTTCTTAACATCTGGAACGATAATACGATCTACATCTTCAGCTGTCTCGACTGGATTGTGGATAACCGGCCCACGACCTTCATAAAATTGTAAATCTAAACCCATTGGAATAAGTGGAGTTAGGATATCTGAAAAGAGAATTGCCGCATCAACATCGAGGATATCAATAGGCTGCATCGTAACTTCAACTGCATTTTCCGGCTGCATACACATCTCAAGAAATGAGAAATTTTCACGTACTGCACGATACTCTGGCATATAACGCCCCGCTTGCCTCATTAGCCAAACTGGTGTTCTCTCACATTTCTTACCTTGTGCTACGTCTAATAATAAACCCATTATTGATCTTCCTTTAAAAATTGTTCTAATGTGGATAGGTAATGATCCAAATCCTTTTCGGTATGTGCACTTGATAAAAAGTTTGCTTCATACTGTGACGGAGGAAGTAAAATATGATTCTTCAAAGCAAATTGAAAAAAACGACCAAAGCGATCGAAATCACACTCACCTACTTCATCCATATTCTTAGGTAAGGATCCTTTGAAAAATAAAGTAAACATCGATCCTAGTTGATTGAAACAAACATCACTACGACCCTCGATGATTTTTTGCACTCTATCATTGAGGTACTGTCCTAATTGATTCGTCTTTTCCCATACTTTGTCACGGAGGAATACCTCTAAGTTCTTAATCCCTGCAGCCATTGCTAAAGGATTACCTGAAAGTGTTCCTGCTTGATACACGGGGCCTAAGGGAGCAAGATTTAGCATAATATCTTTTCTACCACCAAAAGCACCTACAGGTAAACCACCACCGATAACTTTACCAAAACAGAATAAATCGGGAGTCACACCATAAAGATCTGCTGCTGTTTTTTCATGAACGCGAAAAGCACACATAACTTCATCAAATATCAACAATGCTTCATACTGATCACATAGTCGGCGCAAACCTAAAATAAAATCTTTATCTCCAGGTATTAAGCCCATGTTACCTGCAACAGGTTCTAAAATAATCGCTGCCGTCTGACCATCACGTAAAATAGTTTCTACAGATTCCAAGTCATTATAAATAGCCGTACGAGTTGTCGCGGTATAACCTTCTGGCACTCCAGCTGAACTCGCTGTTCCGAATGTAGAAACACCCGAACCTGCTTTGACAAGTAAGCCATCTGAGTGACCGTGATAACAACCTTCAAACTTAATAAATTGATCTTTGCCTGTAGCTCCACGCGCAAGACGAATTGCACTCATAGTGGCTTCTGTACCAGAACTCACAAAACGCACCATCTCTAAGCCTTTAATAGTCTCAGACATAAGTTTAGCGAGTTCATACTCAAGAGGACAACTCATGCCAAAACTAAATGCGGCATCAGCCTGTTTCTTCACGGCTTCAACTACCTCAGGATGAGCATGTCCGAGTACAGCAGGCCCCCAAGATAAGACAAAATCTAGATACTCGTCACCATCGACACTTGTTAAATAAGCACCTTTGGCTTTTTCAAAAAAAAGTGGATCACCACCTACTGCTCCAAAAGCTCTCACTGGAGAATCGACTCCACCTGGAATCAAGTCTTTGGCTTTCGTATAAAAATCATTTGATAGAGACATCTATACTCCTTTCATCATTTGTATGATACTTCCTGCTGCACGAAACTTTAGACTGCTACTCTGCTTCGCCCAAATACGGTACAAGTTGTTCATAATTCTTATTAAAATATCTGTTTCGCCAACAGGATCTAGCATCTCGTCCTGCAAGTCATAACCATAGTGATTAGTTAATTGGCGTAATTCACTTTTACTCACTTCATTAAAGCCTTCATTCGATGGATCATAATACCGGATGATTCCATCTGTACAGTCCTGCGCCAGAATAAAATATCCTGGTAGGTTAACGCCAAAGAACTTTAGTTTTTTGCGTTTCGCCAACAAGACAACTAAAGCACAAATAATAACAGGCATACCTTGCTGTGTCTTTAATAAATTAAATAAAGAGCAATTAGTTGCTAGCTGATAGTTAATCCCTTTAGCACTAAATTTTTCAAAAACAGTTTTAAAGTCTTCAAAACTCGGATTTTCTCCAAGCTCTAATTCCAAGGCTTTAATCCCTTTTTTAATTGCACTCTGTTGATCTTTATTACAGATTAAGGTATCAATTAAAATGAGTATACTTTCAAAAGAATCTTCATTTGCTGTTTCAAATGATCCTTGAATCTTTCTACTAATCTCATTCACTCGACGTGTATGAAGAAGCTTACTCAAAATTCCTTTAGCAGGTAACTCGAGCTCCTCCATTTTCATGGTCATTTCCTGTAAATCAATGAGATCGCTTTTGAGCAGGACATTGCATAGATTATCAAAGTCTTCATCACGACGACAAAGAAGATCTGATAATGCGTAAACTTTTCCAGTAAGGTGAGCTGCCATTGCAATTCACCCTAAGTGGGTTGATCTCCACGTGCAACTAACATTTGACCACTGCGGACCATTTCAACAATTTCATAGTTCTCTAAAAGGTCAATCATAGCATCTAACTTTGATGAGGCACCTGAGCACTCAATCACCAGAGAGTTATCTGTGAAATCGACTGTTTTTCCACCAAAGTGCTTCGTGATCTGCAAAATCTCACCGCGATTTGCACTATTCGCAAGAACTTTGATTAAAACCATTTCACGAACGATGGCTTCCGAATTCTTATGCTCGATACAGTGCATAACATCAACTAATTTCTCAAGCTGAAGTATAATTTGCTTGAGACTTTCAGCCGCACCTTTTGCCGCAATAGTGACACGAGAAAAGCGCCCATCCATTGCAGGTGAAGCTACTAAGGAATCGATATTAAATCCGCGACGAGAAAAAATTTGGCACATGCGCATTAATCCGCCAGGATTATTGGTAATGTAAATACTTATTGTATGTGTAGGATATTCTTTCATAACTTAATCTCTAGGTTGAACCTGTTGGTTTTTCCAATTTTACTGTAGGAGCTTCTAATAACATCTTATCGTAATTAGCTCCTGCAGGGATCATGGGGTAAACGTTATCAGTTTTATTGCATACGGCCTCAATCAAACAAGGACCCTCATTATAAGCGAGTGCTTCTTTCCAAACTTTTGCAACATCGTCACTAGTTTCCATCCGGAAGGCTTTAACACCATAGGATTCGGCTAGCTTAACAAAGTCAGGGTTACCTTCCATATCAACGCCGGATAAACGTTCATCAAAGAACAATTCCTGCCACTGACGAACCATACCTAAGTAACTATTATTAAGTACTAAAATCTTAACTGGCAATTTATTTATTGCTGCGGTCGCAAGCTCACACAAAGTCATCTGAAAGCCGCCATCACCTGAAACAGAAACAACTAAATCATTCGGACGGCCAAACTGTGCACCAATAGCTGCAGGGAAGCCAAAACCCATTGTTCCAGCTCCGCCAGAACTCAACCAGTTTTTTCCTTGAGTTGATTTACAAAACTGAGCACACCACATCTGATGTTGTCCAACGTCAGTTGCGATAATAGCTTCGCTATCACTCTGTTTATCTAATTCAGCAAGAACCTCCTGCATCGTTAGACCACCTTCTATATTGTCATACTTCAGAGGAAAATCTGTACGCCATCCCTTAACCTGATCAACCCATGCTTGTGAATCACAGCGTTTAATATGCAATAATAACTCTTCAATAATTAAACGGGCATCACCAGCACACCAGTAATCAGGCACGATCATTTTACCATATTCAGAAGCATCAATATCAATATGGATTTTTACTGCTTCTGCACAAAACTCTTCAAGCTTACCAACGATCCTATCATCCCAACGTGAGCCAATAGAACAAATCAAGTCACAATCTTTCACGGCGAAGTTAGCATAAGCAGTACCGTGCATCCCAAGCATACCGAGCGATAAATCATGCTTTTCGGAAATCGCACCTTTACCTAAAAGAGTCGTCACTACTGGAGCATTTAACTTTTCAGCTAATTGACGTACTTCTTCTTCCGCTTCAGATAAGACACAGCCATGACCAATGAGGAGCAAGGGTTTACGTGATTTCTTAAAGGCTTTTGCGATAGTTTCAATTTCGCCTTTGTCACCATGGCCTGGTACTTTATAACCAGGAAGATCCATCTTCGCATCGAGGTCAAAAACCCCTTCAGTCGAACTAATATCTTTGGGAACATCAATAATAACTGGTCCAGGACGACCTGTAGTAGCGATATAAAAGGCTTCATTAACGGTCCTAGTCATATCTTCATGTGAGCGCACCAGATAACTATGCTTAACCACAGGTAGTGAAATACCAAAGACATCCGCTTCTTGAAAAGCGTCTTTGCCTAACATTGGACTTATTGTCTGACCTGTAATAACAATCATTGGCACGGAATCCATCTGCGCCGTGATCAATCCAGTTATTGTGTTTGTAGCACCCGGTCCACTTGTTACTAATACGACTCCTGGCTTACCCGTTGATCTTGCATAACCATCGGCCATGTGGGTAGCCCCTTGTTCATGACGAACAAGAATGAATTCTATCTTAGTGTTAGTTGTAACCAGAGCATCAAAGAAAGGAATTGCGGCACCGCCAGAGTAGCCAAAAATGTACTCTACACCATGCTTTTCCAAACATTTAATTACTGCTTCTGCTGCGTTCATTAACTTAACCTAGTTTAAAACTTGTTTCAAAATTTCCGTGTCGAGCTCTGGGTAAAGAACAAAGCGAGAAAGTAATTTACTGATTCTTTCACGGCTATCTGCAATAACGGCGTCATCCACAGTAGCTTTCGCTAGCGATTTCTTACCCGCATTCTTTCCACTTGCAATAGTATTTGCCGTAGTAGTTTTAAGAATGTTCACGACGATTTCAGCGATCTCTTTCATCTCTTCAGCACCCATACCGAGTGTTGTCAGTGCCGGCGTACCAATTCTTAAGCCAGAAGTATACCAAGCTCCGTTAGGATCAAATGGGACTGAATTTCTGTTCAGCGTAATACCTGCGGCGCGCACTGCATCTTCCGCTTGACGACCAGTAAGACCAAAATTAGTGACATCCAAAACCATTAGATGGTTATCTGTTCCACCAGAAGTTAAAGTCACACCACCTTCGGTAAGTGCACCCGCTAGGGCATGTGAGTTTTTAATGATATTTTGAGCATATTCACGGAATTCTGGAGTATTCGCTTCTTTAAAAGCAATCGCTTTTGCTGCCATACAATGAGGAAGTGGACCACCGAGTACCATTGGACAACCCTGATCAATGATTTCGCCAAATTCTTTCTTAGAAAGAATTAAGCCACCACGTGGTCCTCTGAGAGTTTTGTGTGTTGTTGTCGTAACAACATCTGCAAATGGGACAGGATCGAAATCACCAGTAAACACTTTACCTGCAACTAAACCTGCGAAGTGAGCCATATCAACCATAAAGACTGCTCCGACACTATCAGCGATTTCACGCATGATTCGAAAGTTTACTTTTCTTGGGTATGCAGAATAACCTGCTAAAAGA
This sequence comes from Lentisphaera profundi, assembly GCF_028728065.1. Lineage (GTDB taxonomy): Bacteria > Verrucomicrobiota > Lentisphaeria > Lentisphaerales > Lentisphaeraceae > Lentisphaera > Lentisphaera profundi. The sequence goes on from NZ_CP117812.1 coordinate 1,959,872, forward strand.
ATCGTTGGCTTAATTTCTTCAGCTTGTTTGCGAATCTCATCGTAATCTAAAATCTGTGTCTCAGGATTCACATCATATGTATAGGCATCAAACATACGAGCGGAAACATTATGCCTATAACCGTGAGTTAAGTGACCACCAGAATAGTAATTAAGACCCAATAGTTTTTGATTGCCAAATGCGGCACGAAGTTCCGCCCATTGCTCATCAGATAAATTGTAAAGATTTGTTTCGCCTAATTTTTCCATGTAAGGCTTCTGTACAACTTTATTTAGGATAGCCCAATAGGCGACCAAATTTGCATCAGCTCCTGAGTGTGCCTGAACATAAGCATGTTCAGCACCAAAAAGATCACGTGCTTCTTTACAGGCTTGTCCTTCAATATTATCGATGTTATCACATCCCGCATAGTAGCGGTGATTCGGAAAGCCTTCAGCGTATTTATCTGTAAGCAAATTACCTAAAGTTAGCTGCGTAGAGAGTGAACAATAATTCTCAGACGCAATCATCTTCAAATAAGAACGCTGATCTTCAAGCTCTTGAATAATTGCCGCTGGTATAGATTTATCTACTTTAGCTACCTGCTCAAGGTTCGCTAAGTATCCTACCATTGCCGAGTTAGGCTCTTGGCCTTTTGCTACAATATCTTTAATGTATGTCGCTAATGCGCTCATTTAAATAACCCTTATATACGTTTTACTATTTATAATGACTTGCAATATAAAGCGCTACCACACACCTGCAAGGCCAATTTTTCATTAATTAAAAACTATGCCAGACACGAGCTGAAGCAAGTAAAAAAAGAGCTTTAAATAAGCAAAAAAAAAGAGCAATCTCACGATTGCTCTTCATAACAAAATTTGCTAAGGCCTATTTTTTAGTTGGGCACTTATCACATTTTTTAGCATCTTTTTTACATTCAGCTTTTTTAGTGCAACATTCTTTAGCACATTCTTTTGGGCAAACTTTCTTGTCAGTCTTTTTGTGTGCTGCACAAGTATCACAAGCCAATGCTGTTGAGCCAGCGAAGAACGCGAAGAAAAATGCGAATACTAATAATTTTTTCATAGTTTTATTCCTAATTTTTTGTTTTGTTGGTTGATGCTTAATAAAAGAAATTCTAGTTCTACAGAATTCCAAATTTTTTAAAGGATTGATTTATACTTATTCTTCATTACTCGCAATATCGTCCATCATAGTGTTGCGACTACGGTTTTGACCATACACTTTGAGGAACTCTGAGAATTCAGAATTATCAATAACAACCGTTGCTGTATCTTGAAGCTGCTGAGCTTTAGCCTTGACTTGCTCATCGGAAATAGCCTCCTCTTTATACAAATCTAAACCTAAGAGGGAATTCGTTGCACCAATAAATTCTTCCGCCGTAAAGCCTTTCTCTAACACGGTTGTGTAACCTTCTGAGGCATTCATCATCAATTCTTCATCTCTAGGAAATACCGCTATACCAACAATAGGAATAAAATCACCCGACTGCAAGGCGACATAATCACCGATATCAAAATTCTCTAAGCCCGGTATCCTGACGTCAGATATTATCAAATCAAACTCGTAGTGAAGGCTCTCAAAAAGAGAAAGTAAATCCTTTCCATTAAACGCACTAAAAACTTCATAGCCTTGGCCCTGTAAAATCTTGGTATAACTACTGGAACTGAACATATCGTCAGTACAGATTATAACTCGCTTACTATCTCTCATTCGTGGCACCCATTATTAACACTAAAACTATTTAACTCCCTTAAGATAACTCAAAACTTAACAAATTCAAAAAAATGCCCTTTCATTTTCCCAAGCATAAAGTCAATTAAGACATCTTTTGACCATATTTACTATTTTTTAACACATCTCACTATGATTAACACGACTGATCACGAGCCACTTTGTCCGAAATGCGAAAGTAGTGCCAAGAAAATCACTCTGTCGCACCAAGCCTTCTGCCCTTCTTGCTTCCATCGTTTTTCGGACTTACTGAAAAAACTTTCCGCGCCCCATAGCCCCCGTGACTATCACAAGCTAAACCCCAGGCGATTAGCTGAACTTATTTCCGCTGAGCAATACGAATTAGCCGAAGAACTCTGCGACCAAAACAAAATCAAACTACAGCAGCATGGATTCCTCTCTTATACCTTAGAATTTCATCGCAACCTAGAAAACTTCACCTTTTTAAACAAAGAAAACCTAAAACTTCCTTTCGCTCTAGTGAACGCACTATCAGTCGCACACCCAGACCTAAAAGTCCGTGATCACCTAGCCACAAAAAAGAGCTTTATATATATAGATGATAACGAATACACAAAATTCCTCACTAATCATCATATAACTTATGGCCTCACTGACCACAGCGAAGACACCACCAAAATAGAAGATTTCCGTCTGAAAATACAGCAAATTGAAAAACAAACTGCCTTCGCTTTCCAGGATGAATTTGGCTTCCTGGGCCCAGAACTGAATAGACTAGGCCAAGCATTTAATTTTAACGTCACCCTCGCGCTCCCTCACCTATACTTTGACCAGCAAATACCCAAGCTCCAACGTGCTTGCCAAGAAATAGGCTTCACTCTTTCACCCACCCATCCCGATAAAACTACACCCTTGCTTTACACTATCGAGAATAACTCTAGCTCATGCACTAGTCTTAGCGAAACACTTGAATCCGCCATAGAACTCAGCCAAGTCATCAATGCCGCAGAAAACCAAGCCCAATTCAACTCCTTAGAAAAGACCTCCACTCCATACAAATATTTCTCTAGCGCATACTGGTCCTTAGGCAGTAGTCCAAGTCTATCAAAAAGAGAATATAAACACTCTATTGAAGATCTTTTTTGCGCCAGCCTCTTTGATTATACTGATAACATTGATCATGATAAACTGAGCAAAATTTTCCACGCAAGCTTATACGACAAATCTACTAGTGAAATTAAATCAGAGCAAAATCAAGACACAGATATAGCTGCTGACACATTTGAACAGCTTTTAAACACGATCCGAACCTGAATCGCATTGGTCTTTCTTGACCACAGGTGTATAATTTGGAAATAATCAAAGAACTTACCAGAAGGACCCTATTATGGATGAGTCAGAATCAGCCCTCAACAACCTTACACCTAGAGCTCAACAAGCTATTACTCTTGCTAAAAATGAAGCCAAGACCTACAATGCCGATTGTGTCGGTACCGAACACCTATTATTAGGTATTATCGTCCTAGGCAGCGGCGTCGCTGTAAACGCACTCGTCAACATGGGCGTAGACCTTGAAACAATTAGGACTGCGATAGAGAAACTTTCCCCCTCATCGGACAACCCCCCTGAACCCGACACCGAAATACCTTTCACCCCTCGTGTCAAAAAAACATTAGCTCTAGCTCTACGTGAAGCCAAAGCCCTCAACTACCACTACATCGGTACTGAACACCTCCTTTTGGGTTTACTAAAAGAAGGCGAAGGTATCGCCGCGCAAGTTCTACGTTCACTCAATGTCGACGTAGAATCTATTCGCAATGAAATCATGAAGGCTCTTGATCCTAATTACATTCCTGCAGATACACGACCAAATGACAACAGCCCCGTAGCCGGTGCATCAAATGCTCCATCAATGGAAAACCTCAATAACTTCGGCCGTGATTTAACCGAAATGGCTACAAACGGGGAACTCGATCCTGTCATTGGTAGAGATAACGAAATTGAACGCATTATTCAAATACTCTGTCGCCGAAATAAAAATAATCCTGTCCTCATAGGCGAAGCCGGTGTAGGCAAAACAGCCATCATTGAAGGCCTAGCTCAATCTATCGTCGACGGCGACGTCCCCGAAATACTACGCAATAAAATCATTATCGCTCTCGATCTTCCAGGCATGATTGCCGGCACTAAATACCGCGGTCAATTTGAAGAGCGCATCAAAGCTGTAATGGCTGAAATCAGACAATGCGGCAATGTTATTTTATTCATCGATGAACTTCACACCATTGTAGGTGCAGGTTCTGCCGAAGGCGCACTTGATGCCTCAAACATCCTCAAACCCGCCCTCTCACGTGGAGAAATCCAATGCGTTGGCGCCACAACAATGGATGAATACCGAAAGTATATCGAAAAAGACTCTGCCCTTGAACGCCGCTTCCAATCCATCGTGGTCAATCCACCAGACATTGAAGACGCAGTCAAAATCCTCCAAGGCATTGTGGGCAAATACGAAGAACATCACAATGTGAGCTACACTGATAAGGCCCTACGAGATTCCGTCACTCTATCAAATCGCTACATAACGAGTCGACAACTCCCCGATAAAGCCATCGACGTCATGGACGAAGCTGGCTCACGAGCACGAATTAGTTCCATGGTTCGCCCTCCTGACCTCAAAGAACTCGAAGATCACGTAGATGAAGTTCAAGTCGAAAAGAAAAACGCTATCGAAAAACAAAAATTTGAACTCGCCGCCTCCTTGCGTGATAAAGAAAAAGATCTCAAGAAAGAAATTGAAGACATCCTCGAGAATTGGCGCGCAAACAATCATGAAAAAACCGTCACTGTAGATTCGGATGATATCCATCATATTGTCGCAAAATTAACCGGCATCCCGATTCGTCAACTTGAGGAAGGTGAGATTCAAAAGCTCCTTCACCTAGAAGAAGAATTAGCAAAAGTTGTCATTGGTCAACCTGAAGCCGCGCACTCGCTAACAAGAGCACTGCGCCGCTCGCGCGCTGACTTAAAAGATCCCAAGCGCCCTATCGGTAGCTTCATCTTTCTTGGTCCCACTGGCGTTGGCAAAAGTCTTCTTGCCAAAACTATTGCTGAAATGATGTTTGGCGACCACGACGCACTTATCCAAGTCGACATGTCTGAATACATGGACAAATTCAACGTCACACGCTTAGTCGGATCCCCTCCTGGCTACATCGGCCACGGCGAAGGTGGCGAACTTACGGAAAAAGTCCGGAGACGCCCATACTCAGTCGTACTTTTCGATGAAATTGAGAAAGCTCACCCTGACGTAATGAACATACTCCTTCAGATACTTGAAGAGGGTTTCGTGACCGATACTAACGGCGTGAAAATTGACTTTCGCAACACCATCATCATCCTCACTTCGAACGTAGGTGCTTCACAAGCCCACGGACAAGGCGTCCTTGGCTTCACTAATCCCGACACCGAACTTGCTTATTCACGTCTAGTTGAAAAGCTACAATCTGCCGCGCGTAAGTATTTTAAACCTGAATTCCTCAATCGCCTGGATGAAATCATTGTCTTCCGCGAGCTCGCCAAACACGACTTGCAAGAGATAATTGACCTCGAAGTTGGGAAAATTGCGCAGCGTCTTGAGAACCGAGATTGCACTATCCAATACAATCAAGAAGTCAAAGACTACATTATCGAGAAAGGATTTACACCAGAATACGGTGCGCGCCCTCTTAGAAGAGCTGTGGAACGTCATTTAGAAGATCCTCTCGCTGAAGAAATCCTAAAAGGAAAAATAACTAATTCACAACACATAACTGTGAAGAAAGGTAAAGAATCGCTCTTATTTAGCATCCGCAAAATCAAAAAGACCGCAAAAAAGAAATGAAGCTAGGTAAACTAAGCTTAGTACTACTCCTTAGCTTTACTCTTTTTTCATGCTTAATCTACAAGCAAGAAATCAATATATTTAGTGATGGCTCAGCATCACTAAATATTTCTTATTCAATCGATAAGAAAACACTCAAAAGCCTTGAGGATTTCAATAAAGTTGCTAAAAATGCTAGTACTAAGGAGACAATTCAGTACTTCGATGAACTAGCCATCGAAAGCTACCTAGACTCCTTTAAAGAAATCAAGTCTCATTCCGTTCGAGTCTATGCAGATAAAACTAGGGTATACACTGAAATCAAAGCTGATATCTCCAATTTACGTACCGCTTTAAACGCAGGGCTCATCCCCTATGCGCACCTCAGCAAAAACGAAGGTAACTGGCTATTCAGCTATTCGACTCCCTACGACTTCAAAACGATCAAAGATAAAAAAGCGCTAGAGAGACTTAGCCAAGTTGAGATTGATTTCACCATCAATACTCCCTCAAAAATAATCACCTCTAGTAACAAAAATTTCACTGACAAAAAGGTGCGCTGGAAATTCTCTCCGAAGAGCCCACAACAAGCCCACTCCATTCCGCAATCATTTTTTGTAGAGTTTTCTGGAGACAAAATTTCTTTCGACTAAAGCTAATTACAATTATATGTTGCATTTGTTTACAGCTTCTTGTACAATAGAACTAATAATATAAATAGGACAAAATCCATGAAAAAAATTCTTTACATCTCCATCGCTAGTTTCGCCGTTTTTGCACTCGCATCCTGCAGTGACAAAAGCCAAGAAAACTTTAATAGTGACATGGATAAAGTATTTAGTTTCGAGTAAACCACTAAGATGTTCACTACTCGTCGCACTCTACTCCAAAAGCTTAACGCAGGCAGTCAAGTTGCCTGGGCTGACTTTGATCAAACCTACAGGAAACTCATACTCCTAAGGGGTCGCGACCGTGGATTACGGGAAGACGAACTAGACGATCTTATTCAGACTGTCTTAATCAACATCTTCAAACAAAACTCCATATTCAAATACGATGGCACCAAAGGGCGCTTCAGAGATTACTTAAAAACAATCATTGATCGTAGAAGCTTTGATCTAATCAGAAAAAGAAAAAATGCCCTAGAGAGTTTAAATGATCTCAGTGACAAAGGTATCGTACTCAGTTCTGATGATTATGACAATGCGGAAAAGCACTGGGACGAAGAATGGCAAAAACACCTCTTAGAACAAGCTATTCAATACATTAGCACTGAAGTCCAAGCACAAACTATAACAATCTTCCGACTACTTTCCCAACAGTATTATAGTCCCGAACAAGTTGCGGATGAACTCGATATCAATGTCGACGCTGTCTACGTAGCAAAGCACCGTATGCTCAAAAGGATTAAACCTGTTCTCAAACAAATGGATAGCTAAATGCTCGATACTATCGCGAACTACAAACTAGAGAAATTACTTGGCCGTGGCGGCATGGGCGCAGTCTACCTCAGCCACCACCCTCTTCTCAATATCCCTTTAGCTATAAAAATATTTGAACCTCACAACTCGATTGATCAGGAAGAATTCCAACAACGATTTGTACGCGAAGGCTTATTAGCCGCATCTATTGAACATTCAAACTTAGTTCGTATATACGATGCCGGCGCGGATGGCAGTCGCAATTATATCGCTATGGAATTTATTGATGGCCCCGACCTCGGGGGGCTCTTAAAAAATAGTCCAAACGGATTAGAAGAAGGCTTTGTACGAGATACCGCAGTGGGTATTAGCCACGCACTTAAACTCGCCCATAGCAAAGGCATTATCCACCGTGACATAAAGCCTGAAAATATTCTCATGACACCTAAAGGCCATAGTAAGCTCGCCGATCTTGGCATTGCCAAAGACCAAGAATCCGAACTCAATGTGACCGCAACTGGCATCGCCCTAGGAACTCCACATTATATTGCTCCTGAACAAGCCTTAGACGCCGCCACTGCAGACCAACGATCTGATATCTACACTTTAGGGGCTACCCTATTCCACCTTCTATGTGGTTCCACTCCCTACGAAGGAAGAAGCCCTCTTGAAGTAATGATGAAACACGTTCAAGAACCACTAGAGCACCCCATCATAAGAAAACCCACCATGTCCCCAGACTTCGCAAACATCATTTCAAAAATGATGGAAAAGCGCCCTGAAATGCGCTACCAAAACTGCGACGAACTCCTCGAGGATCTCGAGACCCTAAAGACAGGTAAAGGCCTAAGCTACCTCAAAGAGATCTACGATCACCACCCTGTCACTAGTAAAAATAATCAAAAAAAGAAAAAAGCCTCTACTGACCACCAAGATCCACAAAAAAACTTCCCTATAAAAACTCTTATTGGCGGCATACTCACCCTTATTTTACTTGGTGTAATTTCTTTAGCACTCATTCCTTTAGAACCTGAAAAGTTGATTAATGATCCTAAAAATGAGCCCGTATTAAACAAGTCAAATAGCGACATTATTGCAATCCACCCCAGTGTAGATAAAACACCAATATCATCCAACATTCTTCCACACACGAATGATCAGCTTAGTAATAAGCTCAACAAAGCACTTGAACAACTCTCTAGATTAAATAAAATCACTCAAATCAACACCAATAATTACCAGATAAAAGATGGACTCATCAACCTGGATTTGTCCGATCAAATCAATTTAAAAGATATTAGCCCTTTGAGCCCCTTCTCTTTCGATGAACTCGACCTAAGTGGAACTTCTGTCACAAATATTGATGTCGTGAAAAATATTAAGTCTCTTAAAATCGTCAACACCGATATTAAACTTGAGCAGCTTAAAAATATCAATATAAACCGCCTAGAACTCGGTATCATCAGCGACATTAGCCCACTTGTTGGTAGCTCTGTAAAGGAACTAAAAATACTCCACTATTCAGGATCTAGTAAAGAACCCTTTAGAGAGCTCAATCTCAATCGTCTCGTTATCACTAATGGTGCGCCCAAATTAACGGCTCGTCGTTATATAGATGTAAACTTGAAGAAGTTACGTGACTTTCTCAGTCACGAAGGTATGAGAAAAGAATCTTTTTCCTCAGATCCCCAGCGCCGGCTTGGTCCAAAAGGTCAACAAAGAGAGTTTTAGTTAAAGTTTTCTCCAGTAGTAAACAATCAATTTCTTTGTCATTTAAACGAAAGGCCAAAGATCGCGGTGCATCCGTTATCTCACTAAACATCTGCAACAAACGCTCATAGCTTTTATTTTGTAGATGCTGCCTCATCATCAAAAAGGCAAAATATCCGACCATCAAACTCATAAGAATAAAGACTGGCAAGGGCAAGAAATACGCTCTTTCTACGTATTCTTGATTATAAATCCATACTTGTACGCCCATTAATAGGGAGATCAAAGCAATGAGGATATAAGTCTCTTTCGGGCTTCGGACCATGGGACCAAATAATTTTCGAAAAGCTGAAGTTGACGTTTGATAAGCAAACATCTCTTCATACTTATCAGCTTCTAATGGAAAACGTACGGCATGACACATCTCATGCGCCATAAGTTCTTGCCTTCCATAAATATACCATTTATCGCGCTCCCGGAAACTGGGACGTAAAATAAATAAAGTTAGATAATGCGGAGGCATACCCCAGGCACAGCCACCAAATAATGCCCCAGGAGAGTAAAAAAAGCCCGGAACCCAATCTAGATCAAAGCCATAAAGCTCGAGGTTACCTTTGCGAGCATCGCAAAACATTTTTTTAGGAATAAGGTCTTCTTTCTTAAATTTAATTCCTTCTATTTCAATAAAGCCCTGGACTTCCAAGTCATTCTGAAGATCAGCATACGCGCTGCGCAGATGCTCCAAGCGCTGGGAAAAATCTTCCAGGCTCTCAGTAGACGAAGGAAAAAAACCAAGCTTATCCAAAGCTAAAACAGCTTCAAAATCACCGGCTTTCGCCTTTTCTAATAGATCATTTTGAAGCATTTAAAAACTGAGGAATTTCTTCTAGTAGTTGACCATAAGTCATCCCGTAAAGCTCACGAAGCGTATCAACTTTTCCCCAGGTAATAACTTCCGCTTTGGGGTACCCTTTTGCAAGATATGGAGTCCTAATACCATTTTCGATAAAAAGCTCACTCGCAATTGAAGCCAAGCCTCCTGATTTTACATGATCTTCCAATGTAATGACGGGCATTTTTTTAGCATCTTCTAAAAAAGCTTCTTCATCAAAAGGTTTCAAGAAACGAGCATTAACGACCTTAAGAGAGAAATCTTTTTTCTGTAGCTCTTCTGCTAATCGTAGCGCAAGCTCACATTCACGGCCAACTGCCCAAATAACTGCATCACTACCATCGCGAATAACTTCCGATTTACCTAAGGCCATATCTGCTCTTGGACAAAGTAAATCAGCTGCTGATGACTTAGGATAACGAATCACAGTGGCATGGTCAAGTATAAGCGCTAAATCCATCATGGCTTTCATTTCGGCATCATCACGCGGCTGCATAATATGAATATGAGGCAACGTTCTCCAAAAACCGAGATCATAAATCCCATGATGCGTCGGGCCATCTTCAACTAAACCTGCTCGATCCAAGCAAAAAATAACGGGTAACTCTTGTAGGCACACATCATGATAAACACAGTCCATTGCCCTTTGCATAAAGGTTGCGTAGATCGCAACAATTGGCCTAAGACCATTCGCCGCCATTCCTGCAGCAAAGACAACCGCATGCTCTTCGGCAATGCCCACATCATAAGTTTTATCTGGGAATTTCTCTTGAAAGGTAGTCATCCCTGTACCAGACAACATTCCTGCCGTAATAGAAACAACTCTTGAATCCTTTACCGCTAGTTGGCAAGCAGCTTCACCAAAGGATTGGGAAAATGACTTGTCTGCTGGTTTTGGTACTGCATCAGGCTCAGCAGGAACTTTTTTCTTAAATCCATGCAAGCGTTCAGGACAAGATTCAGCTTCATGAAAACCATGCCCTTTTTCAGTCATTACGTGTAGTAACACCGGCTTTTTATCCGCTGCAACGGCTTCGAGAATTGGAATTAAAGAATCAAGATTATGGCCATCAACTGGCCCTATGTAATGAAAACCTAATTCTTCGAAGATAGCCCCGGGAACTAATATACTTTTGGCCGCATCTTCGACTCTCGCCACGCCAGAACGAATTGCATCACCAAAACGAGGAATTTTCGTTAGAAATTGTTTAACATTTTCGCGAACATGACGGTAATTTTTATCGGTAATAATTCGATTAAGATATTTGGATAAAGCTCCGACATTTGGAGAAATCGACATCTTATTATCATTGAGAATTACAATCATATCTTTAGTCGTTTCGGCAATATTATTGAGTGCCTCCAAAGACACACCACAGCCTAAGCCAGCATCACCGACAATGGAAATAACTTTTTCACTACCGTTTCTCTGATCTCTTGCGGCCGCAAAGCCCAGTCCAGCTGAAAGCGCCGTCCCTGCATGGCCTGCTCCGAAGTGATCATGGGGACTTTCTTCCCTTTGTAAAAAACCACTACATCCTTGGTACGATCTTAGGGTATTGAGATAATCTTTACGCCCTGTCAAAATTTTATGCACATAACCTTGGTGGCTTATATCGTACAAAATCTTATCTGTTGGTGAATTAAAAACCTTATGCAAGGCCACAGTCAATTCAACCACGCCTAAATTGGAACCTAAGTGTCCCCCGTGAGCTGAGCATACATCAACCAAGTATGTTCGAATTTCTTCACACAGACCTTTTAACTCGTCTATATTATATTCTTTGAGATCTTCTGGTTGCTTAATCTTATCTAAAATGCGCGTTATCATTAATTTTTATCCAACTTGTTAAACGAGTCCCACCAGTTATCTCGCAAATCTTTACCTTCTTCTAAAAACTTATAAAGACTATCCCAATCTTCACCTTCAATCCAGCCACGTACATGACTCACTTGATCCAAAGTTTCATCCATTGCTTTAAGTATAGCCTGTTTATTATGCTTTGTTACGTTAACCCATAAATCTGGGTTTGAAGAAGATATCCTTGACGTATCTCTGAAAGCCCCTCCACAGGCCAGCATCGCTAAGTCTTTATTAGGTGCCTGTAAACATACATGTGTCGTTATATTTGAGTTTATATGTAAAACATGACTAGATCTCGCCAAAGTCTCATCGTGGTCAACCGCGTCAACCTCAAAAGTATTGCCACCTATTTCGCGCCAAAGCTCTCTCACAATCGTCAAGGCCGCGGGGTCATCGGTACAGAATGGAGTTAAAAAGATGACTTTATCTCTATACATGTCTGCTTCGCCATTTTCCATACCCGTTTTTTCTGTTCCCGCCATCGGGTGCCCACCAATAAAGTGAACCCCGTTCTCACATAATGCAGGGCGAATACCATCGACAATATCGGACTTAACTGAACTTAAGTCAGTAACAATTGAGCCTTCTTTAAATTCATTTACTTTCTCTAACACAAATTCAATTAATGGTGTAATAGGCATCGCCAACATCACCAGATCAGCTTGGCTGAGGATCTCTTCACTATTAACACTCGCTTCATCTACAATACCTAGCGCCAAGGCTTGATCCACTTCTGACTGTTGCGGCGCCCAACCCGTCAACTTCACGCCCGGGATATACTTCCGTACGGCCATAGCAAAAGAAGCTCCCATCTGACCTAAGCCAGCAATAGCCAATACTTCGGGAATTTTTATGTGGTCACGCACTAGTCTGACTCCAAATTATGAATTGTAAATTATGTGAAATGGCGGTGAATATAGAGGATTCATATTAATTTTAAAGATAGTTGCCATGAATTATATGAGAAATCTTAAAGAACTCAAGCTTTTAACTTCTTCATCTTCACTTCTAAAACAAAAGTCCCAAAGGGTAAAAGCGACATCACAAAGGCAAATACACCAAAACCAAACGCAAGTTCCTTTCTTCTTAAAAGCTCTGCTAAGAGTACACAAAATAGTACAAATAATACTCCATGAGCCATGCCTACAATGCGCACGGCTTCTGCGTGACCCGCAACATACTTCAAAGGCATCGCCACAAAAAGCAGTATGAGATAAGATATTCCTTCCCAAAAAGCCACTTTCCTAAAAAAGTCTATCATGCTCGAATCTTGGGCAAGGCAAAATGCTCGCTCTCTTCGCGAGCAATAAATTCTGAAACTTCATTGACGCCACATTCACTTTTCAAACGATCCACGACCGCGCTGACAACTTTTTCTGGCGTTGATGCACCCGCACTTAAACCTAGCACTTGTTTCCCGTCGAACCATCTAGGATCTATGCTCTCTGCACAATTCACTAAATAAGCATCCATATCATTCCCCGCCTGCGCCACTTCACGTAAACGATTTGAGTTAGATGAGTTCGTACTACCCACAATAATAAAAACATCACACTGCTCAGCGATTTTTTTCACGGCCTCTTGTCGATTCGTCGTAGCATAGCAAATATCGGCTTTCTTGGGCTCTGAAACGTTCGGATAACGCTTTTTCAAGGCTGCTATAATTGCCGCACAATCATCTACCGACAAGGTAGTTTGAGTGATGTAAGCAATTTTATCTTCATCGGAAAAAGTCAATTTATCTACATCTTCGGGCGTCTCAACTAAGAAAATCGAATCCGGCGCCTCTCCCATAACACCAATAACCTCTGAGTGACCTTCGTGACCAATAAGAATGATTTTATAACCCTGCTTAGCATAACGAATGGCTTCGAAGTGAACTTTGCTAACCAGTGGACAGGTCGCATCCACAACTTTCATGCCACGATCTTTTGAGGCTTTCACTAAGCTTGGAGGCACACCATGAGCATTGAAAATAAAACTGGCTCCATCTGGAACAGATTTAATATCCTCTACAAAAACGACTCCTTTCTTTTTGTAATAATCCACAACGTGCGAATTATGAACAATTTCATGATTTACATAGATAGGATGAGGCATTAATTCTAGTGCTTCGTCAACAATTTTTAGCGCTCTTTCTACTCCAGCACAAAAGCCTCGAGGAGCTGCCATGATTAGTTTCATAAATTTTCCTTAATTTTTGAAGCAAAGATAACTGAAAAGAGATAAAATTCAACAGCCATCCTGTTTGAAGTTTCAGCACTATGGTTTAGCTTTTGACGCGACTTTACAAACATATCACTTAACCCTAAATAAGGATCACGGATCATGTCAAAAACAATCCGCGTCTGTGTAACCGGCGCTGCCGGCCAAATCGACTATAGCCTTCTCTTCCGCATCGCTAGCGGCGAGATGTTCGGCACTGAACAAAAAGTAGCTCTCAACCTCCTAGAAATCACTCCAGCTCTCGACGCTCTTAAAGGTGTCGCAATGGAATTAGATGATTGCGCATTCCCACTCCTCGAAGAAATCGTTATGACTGACGACGTTAATGTCGCCATGAAAGACGTGAACTGGGCACTACTTGTTGGCTCTAAGCCACGTGGCCCAGGTATGGAACGTGGCGATCTCATCAAAGAGAATGGCCCAATCTTCACTAGCACTGGTAAAGCAATCAACGATCATGCTGCTGACGATGTACGTGTTGTTGTTGTTGGCAACCCTTGCAATACAAACTGCCTCATCGCGATGCACAATGCTCCTGATATTCCTCGTGATCGCTTCCACGCTATGACTCGTCTAGACGAAAATCGTGCGAAATCTCAATTAGCTGAAAAAGCTGGTGTTGCTGTAACTGAAGTTAAGAACATGGTCATCTGGGGTAATCACTCTGCGACTCAAGTTCCTGACTACAAAAATGCGACTATCGCTGGCAAGCCTGCGACTGACGTCATTGGCGATCTTGCTTACCTTCAAAGCGAATTCATTTCTACCGTAGCGAAGCGTGGTGCTGCCATTATTGCTGCACGTGGAAAATCTTCAGCGGCTTCTGCTGCTAACGGCCTTATCGATCACGTGAAAAGCCTATTGACTCCTACTCCTCAGGGCGAAGTATTCTCTAGCTGTGTTTGTTCTGACGGCAACCCTTATGGAATCCCAGAAGGTTTAATCTTCTCATTCCCATGTCGCTCAAATGGTGATGGCACTTACGAAATCGTTCCTGGTTTCGAACTCGACCAACACCTTACTGATGGCGTAGCGAAAACTGTTGCAGAATTAGAAAGCGAACGCGAAGTTATCAAAAACCTACTCGGTTAAACTTCATTTAGCTTAAAAATTTAAGTGCCTAATTTTTTACGAAATTAGGCACTTTTTAAATATATGGGTTAGCCATGTCAAGCATTACAGTATCATGCCCCGGTAAGGTCAACCTCTTCCTCGACGTTGTCGGAAAAAGAAATGACGGTTACCATTTAATCGAATCTATCTTCCTTCCCATCCAGGACATTGCCGACACCCTAACGGTCAGCAAGACAGATAAAGCTAGCATAAGTATCTCTTGCTCACACCCTGGAGTCCCTCTTGATTCCAAAAACCTCATACACAAAGCCGCCTGCGCTTTTGCGAAATCCGCAAATATCGAAGCTCAATGGCATTTTGATTTAGAGAAAAACATTCCTGTTGCCGGTGGCATGGGAGGCGGTAGCTCAAATGCAGCCTCAACTTTCATGGCCCTTAATGAACTTTATGATCACCCTCTGAGTACCACGACCATGAAGCAGCTCGCCATCCAAATCGGCGCGGATATCCCCTTTTTTTTTGAAAAGTCCCCTGCACGAGTCCAAGGCATCGGAGAAGAAATTGAAGCTCTCCATATCCAGCAAAAATTATACATGCTTTTTGTCCCTTTTGAATTCCCTGTTGCTGCATCCTGGGCATATAAACACCGACAAGCAGGCTTTTCTCTTAGCCCACAAACCTGTTCAGATTACCTTGCACAGCTCAACAATCATCAACACCCCCTTAGCTATAACGACCTCGCTACTCCACTCACGCGAAAGTTCCCTCTGCTCAAACAATGCTGTGAGACGCTTATCAATTTAGGCGCCTACACCAGTAACATCTCTGGAAGCGGGCCCACTTGTTTTGCTCTTTTTGAAAATGAACAAAAATTACTTAGCGCTCAAAGCCAATTAAAACGCCCCTCGATTGTCGCCATTCATTCGGCATAACTTTTATAGAGATATAATCATACTAAAGTATGGCTATGCTCACCGTTTTTTAAAAAAGCCTTCATTGTTATATAATTTTCTTTCACTATATTGATCGGAATTATAAACGAGGTCAATAATGAAAAAGCAACTAACCATCGCATTAACTCTACTTTTAGGCACAACTGCATTCTCACAGCAGACCGCCAGTACAGCAAGAATCACTCAACTTGAACAACAATTCACCGCTAGCCAGGCCAAAGTTCAACGACTCGTATCTCATTTGAAAATTGTCGACGGAAAAATTGAACAAGAAATCACTTCGATGGTGACCATGCTCAATAAATTCAAAGATTCACATGACTCCAAATCACGCGTCCTTGGCAATAAAGAAAAACTCATCAAAGACCTACGTGCATCCATCAAATTCTACTCTGATCAACGCAAAAAAATTGCCAATGATTTAAAGCTCACCACGAAACGATTTCGCGCTGAAGACATGCAGAAACTCCTCGCTTTTTTAGACAAAAAAATGCTGACTCGCCTCGATCAAATCGTTGCCATCACAAAACACCTAGGCGAATATAAAGAGATATACGACATCTCAGATCGTTTCCGCAGAGACCGAAACAACACTAGAGATGCTGATAAAACTCGCAATAAGCTCATTAAAGACATCAATACAGGCATCACTAATCTAGAAACTGAGCGAACTAAACTCGATAAATATTTTGATAATCCAAACCCCACAAAAGAACTCAGTCAAATATCCCACGAAATCAGCGCCATCGATATGAAAATCAAAGTTTTACAAAATAGTATTGCAGAAATCATGTACGGCGGAAAAGATGGTCAAAAAGTAAGCCGGGATAAAGCTCGTACAATTAATGATCTTGTTCGAACACAGAATAATAAATTAAGTGCCAATCTACAGACAATGAATCGAGGTCTCAACCAACTCTACATGCTGCTCCAAAGCACTAAGCGCGCCTCGGATGCTCTTGCTAAAGCCGAGGGATCTACAAGTGCTAAACTACCACAGACCCCTCTTCCTAAGACAGAACAGACTCCCTCTAAACAAGATATAAAAGTACAGTAAAAGAAGCTTACGACCCATGAGAATTTGAACTTAATCTCTTTCTCTCCTTAATCCTCCCTAGCTTTGCTTATGCACTGGTACTCTCCTTGCATATTGTTATAGTGTAACTCGTATATTTTGTATTAGGATCATTTAAAATGTCTTCACACCCCAGCCCCGATCAGGAAGTCACCATTGGTACACACAATGGCTTTTTTCATGCCGACGACTGTCTTGCTGTGGCCGCATTGACAATGATTTACACGAAACACAAAATCATCCGCTCACGCGACAAACAAATCTTAGCAGAATGTGACTTTTTAGTTGATGTCGGAGGCATCTACGACGAGGACTGCAATCGTTTTGATCATCACTTCTCTAATGGACCTGCTTATGACGATGGTCTTCTCATGTCATCTTTTGGTTTAGTTTGGCAAAAATTTGGTCTTCAAATCGCGGGCCATCCCGAAATCGTGGTAAACATCAAAAATTCACTCGTACGCCCAGTCGACGCCGCTGATAATGGTGTGGCGATTCATTGTCGCCAAAGAGGCGCCCCCGAAGTTAACATGCTCTCTCTCTCGGCAGTTCTTGCCGTAATGAACCCTTCTTCTATTGATCAAGCCGATGATGTCTTTTTAGAACAAGTCATTTGGTGTCGACGCTTAATTGGTCGATTCATTGACAACTCAAGACAAAGAATTGAATCGAGAGAAATGGTTCGCCATGCTTTTGCTTATGCAGAAAAGAAAAATACCAACTTCATGGAGTTGCCAGGGTCAATGAAATGGGAAGAAGCCCTTTACTCACTAGACCGCTCTCATAAAATATTTTTCGTTGTTTTCCCACACAACAATCAATGGTACTTACGTTGCGTAAGTCGCACTCCTCACAGCTACACCCCACGCAAACGACTCCCCTCTGAATGGGCAGGTCTAAGAGATGATGAATTCTCCCGTGTTTTAGGAATCAAAGATGGCGTATTCTGCCATCATGCTGCCTTTGTCTGCGCTGCAAAATCTCGACAGTCCATTCTTCAGGTAGCTGAAATGGCACTCGCTTACTCTCACGTACACTAGTCATTCATTGAGAAATATCGCAATCCTTGGAACCGCATCTGATGTCGGTAAAAGTTTATGCACAGTTGCCTTGTGTCGAATTTTCAAAAGAAAAGGCTTAAACGTTTCCCCCTACAAAGCCCAGAATATGTCCAATAATAGCTATGTGACTATTACTGGTGGTGAAATGGGTCGCGCCCAAGTTCTACAAGCAGAAGCTGCGGGTCAAATACCTTCTGTGCACATGAATCCCGTACTCCTAAAACCTTCATCAGAAATCGCTGCACAGGTCATTTTACAAGGTAAAGTCTTATCCAATCAAAATGCGAGTGAGTATTTTAACGATACTTCCGCTATACGCGCTAAAGCTTATCAAAGTTTAGCTCTTATACAACAAAAACATGAAGTCATCATTATTGAAGGCGCAGGCTCATGTGCCGAAGTGAACCTTCGGGATCGTGACTTTGTCAATTTTGATACCGCTCATGAAGCTGATGCTGATGTTTATATTGTTGCCGATATTAATCGAGGTGGTGTTTTTGCTCAGATCATTGGCACCATGGCCATCCTCAACAAAAAAGACCGCGCACGAGTAAAAGGCTTTATCATTAATCAATTCCGTGGCGATATAAATCTTTTCACTGATGGCGTGAAATATATCGAGCAACAAACAAAACTCCCCGTATTAGGTGTTATCCCCTACTTAAATAAACTCGAACTTGATTGCGAAGATGGCCTGAGCCCCGAAATTAAGATCGAGCCTTCAGAAGATTTAAGCCCTGATAAAGTCACGATTGCGATTCTTCTTTTTCCGCATTTATCTAACTTTAGCGACTTTCGAGTCCTCGATAATGATCCTCAAGTTCAAGTCCACTACCTCAGTAAAGTTTGCTCTTTAAAGGACTATGATTTAATCATCCTCCCCGGATCCAAAAATGTCCCTCGCGATCTTGTGTATGCTCACGAATGGAGCGCGGAGCTAAAATCCTATCAGGGTAAAATATTTTCCATTTGCGGTGGCATGCAAATATTGGGTGAAAGCATCGCTGATCCCCATGGAATTGAAGATAAGCCTAGCACTCATAAAGGCTTAGGACTCATCCCACTAAAAACTGAATTACACAGCACAAAAATAACTCAGCAGACTTCATTTAACGAAAATATTTTTAATTCAAAAGTTTCAGGCTACGAAATCCATCATGGCCATAGTCAACATACTACAAATGAATCCTCATATTTCTGTGAAGAAATAAAAGATGGCATCATCCATGAAAATATCATTGGGACTTATCTTCATGGGGTTTTCGACTCTAGCGATTTTCGCAAAGCTTTTTTCCGATCTATTAAGCCAGAGTATCGTACCACTCCTGTGAGCCTTGATCCCATAGATCGCTTAGCAGATCATTTTGAAAAACATCTCGACCTGACAAAGTTCAGATAGATACTTGTTTTTCTCTGTACAAAAACTAGCTTCATAAAACTAAACCAAGAGATAAAGAAATGAATTTCCCAAAGCCACACCAAGGACTTAAAGACTTTCACGTTGGTGATGAAGTGAAGCGCTTAGGCTTCACCCTCCCCGAAGAATCTTTCTATGAAGTTATTGAGCCCGAAAAGCACTTAGTCCGCAGCTTGGTCACCGGAGAAGAAGTAGAATTGAGCGGAAGTTACTTTCTAAAATTAGAGGAAGCAGAACTCTTGCCAAGTGAGACAGTAGATTTAGAAGACGCTAAAATTGGAGAAATTTATTACCATGCCTACACTGGAATTAGCTATCAAGTGGCACAGCTACAATCAAACGCGGATACTGTGACCATGATTAATTTAGAAAGTGGTGATCACAGCCTCTTTCCACGTTTCGCTAATTCCCAATTCTATAAAATCTAAATGGCCTTTACTTAACTTGGCAATTATAAAGATAGTTAAGATCTCCACCACGATGAAAACCTTCGAGGCGAATTTTGTCACCTTTTGAATAGCGAGCTAATCTTCTCGTCTGCTCTTTGGAAAACTTACAATAAATATACTCGTAACTTCTTCTAATGGTAACACTTGCTTCACCACTGGCCTCTATACTCATATCATAAATCTCATCTCGAAAAGACAGCTTCTGTTGCTTATATTTATCATCAGCTTTAATCATATCTTTTTTATAAGCATCAACAACTCTACCCAAATCCACTTTCATAGCTTTTCGATCAGCAAATTTTTCTAAGACCTTTAATTCAGCTACATCTAATTGTCTTTCATCATCTGATAATTTTGCTTTAATATTAATTTTATCTCCATGACGTAGGCCCTCAAAATCTTTTAAAGTATCTTTTGCATAATAAATATAAAATGAAGAATCTTTAACTCTAAAATAGGTATAATTTGTCCCACTGAAACTCGAGTAATACGAATAATTATTTTGGAGCGGATAATAACCCGTTAGGTTCAATATTTTACCTTTATATTTCTCTCTACATTGATGCAGGTTATCAAGCTCTCCGGCAAACTCCTTAAATGACATCTCGGGTGTACTGAGAGCCTTTCCTGCGAGAGTCTTGTCATCTAACGATTTAAAGACACAGGACCTAAGCATAGAGGAACTACCGTAGACTGAGACTTCAACAGTCACACTATTACCATTCACTAGCTCGGGACTTTTTAATTCTTCGGGTTTCAATTGCAGTAAATATGTTTTACCAAATTTTGATCCATCTTTCAAATACACTTTAGTACGGCTCGTCACTTTCTTATCTGTGAAAAATAGTTTTCCTTGAGTTATAACTCGCTTACCCGAGAACTTAGTTTGATTCGCCTTTAAATCTGCTAGACTGACCATAATAGTCGCATCAGCCGCCATCACTTTAATGAGACAGAGCATTAGGCTCATAATAATAAATTTCATCTCTTTCCTCACTTAAATTTGAAATATCAAAGCCACATTACTTAGCATATCAAAACTGACAACTAGCTCTGTGTGAAAAAGATGTAAACTCTATTTATTTACGTAAGTAAATTATAGATTACGTCTGAGGAGGCCTTGAGAAGGCTTACAAATTATCAATAATCCTGCTATAAAGCCTAGTAATAAGACCATGATTTTTAAGAATCCATAAGGCTTCTCAAGTTCTTTACTTTCAAACTGAGCATGGAGTTTAATGATTAAAGGTTTATTTTTTTCAACCATCATTTCTCGCTTAAATTCTAACTGACTTCCATGCATCGGTAAACTTAGCTCTAAAGGCTGTACACGCTTACGCGCGGCTTTCTGCCTAGAAAATATTTTTTCTCCGATAACTCCCAAGGCAGCAGAATCATTATCCTGTAGCTCATGAACTGTTTTCGATACATCCGCTGCCGTATAATTTTTATTAAATTTCAGATCCTTACCAGTCAATACCAAATTGCTCCTCCTGTTAGCAATCGCCATTTGAGCTTGATTACGCCATAATTTATTCAGCTGCATACGTGCATCTTCCTGCTTGCCCTTATCACCTAAACTTTCCTCTACTGCTTTTTCAAGTTGCGCTCGCGCCTCTACATTGAGTCCTTTTTTACTCAAAACTAATCCCTCTCTGATCCTACTCCCCGCCTGAATCTGTGATCTCCCTAGAAAACTATTCTGTTTCACAAGCTCGGCCGCACTTACCAAGTTTGTTAACTTGTAAGAGCTCAAATACTTCATGTTTCCGGAGAATTCCGTATAATCCCCGTGCTCAGGTAGATATAAATTCCAAGCAATATTATTTAATGGCAAGTCAAAGGCTGGCCCCTTAAACTCTTCAAAATTCATTTTTTCTTCGGGCTCAGTAATGTACAAAACCTTCAATTCGATCTCTGCTTGAAGCAAACTGTCTGGTCGTCCTTTGAGAGGAATTAAAATTTGCTGATCTCGCAAAACAGGCCTTACCGCGACGCCATTAATAATCACATTCATTAAACGCGACTTCTTCGGCAAGACCATTTTTAAATACGGCTTTGTTCCCGTATCCATTTTCATAATAAGCTGAGAAACCTGTGAAGCATCTACGCCCACCTGTGTCGTTAAATTCACACTTTTGACTTCCGCAGGCAAACTATCCGCCAAGGACTTCTCATCAAACTCTATCGCCATCTGTCTCTTCTGAGAAAAAACTCTAAAACAAGCTCTCGAGCTCGCTAAATCTGCTGGTGAGCGCACACTATCAAACTCCCGAAAATCAATCTGTTTAAAGCCTTGTAAGCCTTCATATTTCAAGGCCACATTTGAGGGCGCAAACAAAACTAAATGGCCCGATTGACGCGAGGCTCCGTCGAGATAAACTGATGACATTTCTAAAGAGCTATCCTTAACAGAAACTTGCCAAGTAATTTCAAAACTCAGTTTTCCTATTTGCGGACTTAGCAAATCGAGTTCCCAATGCTTTTTATCGATTTCTCTTAACTGAGCAATATTTTTACCGCGAATATTCAAATTCTCTAGATTTTGATCACTCGTGAACTTAAGTACTTTAATCGGTGCGTGCTCCACCACCAAGTCGACCCCCATCATCCCTTTCAACAAATCATCTTCCAGCCTCATAGTTTGCATAAAAGTGAGCTCTGTACTGGCACTAAGTTTTCGAGTTTTAAGGCCGAGTTCCCAATTTGACTTTAAGAGACGCACCAACTGACTTCCATCTTCCTGCATAGAGCTGGTCGACGTGCTCTCACTACTGACAATATCAAGACCAAATCCTTTCTCTGCAGACAGTCTCAAAACCCCCGAATGACGATTTTCGTCTAATAGTACTACGCGAGGCACTTCTGCTAGTGAAGGTATTTCAGCAACAATTTTCACTAAGCGTAATTGCACTTGAACTTGTCCGAAAATCTTCTGATCAAAATACAGACTTAATAACTGATCTTGAACCCCTTTTTCCGCATCCCAATAAGATAAATTTTTGCATTGAACGTTCTCAACTTCATAATCTTTTGGAAGCTTAAAATCTAATTGAAACACCCCTCGACGCTTAACTTTTACCTGCAAGGTCGAATTCAGACTCAAGCGAGAAGAAGATAAATGAAAATGATGATCTCCATAAAGGTCAAGCTCCGCTTCTACTTTGGCTAATTGTAAATTCATGCTGAGCCCTTTTGAACTGAATTGCCATGCAGATAACTCTGACTCATTTTCAGTGGGGATATCGATCAGTGGTCGACCTGCTAATTTTCGACAATTGCTGAAGTCTGCAACTCGCATCGCAACTCCTGGCTGAGAAGCCACTAAGATACGCCCCCTAACTGAGCGCGCCCCTTCAAGTCGTGCTAATTCAACTTTCACTTTTTGCGGAAGTCGCAAATCCGTTCGTCGACTAATGATTTTGAATTTTAGATTTTTATCACTTTCGCTATTGAGAAAGATAACTTTAAGCTTCCTTGTCTTTGCATCGTAATCCCAAGTGATTTTTTTATTACTCGTCAAACTTTCAACTGATTCTAAATGCCAATCTTGGGGCATACTCAAGAATACCGAGGGTAAAATACCCGCTGTTAAACGCAGGCTTATCTCTTGTTCAACACTCAGCAAGCCTTCCTCGGCCATGAGCAAAACTTCTTGCTCCACATAAAAATCTGGTTTCGTTAATTCCTTATCCAGCCTTTCTCTTTGAAAAGTTGTCGGAAAGATCCCTGGCAAAGTAAAGACACTCAGCCCCTCTTTATTTTCCGATGGAATCGCGTATGAACTCTTCGCACTCCAGTCAGCCCCCGCTAAGCTAAGCGTCACTCGACGAACAGATGCTCGCGGTAAAAATCCCCAATTAAAATTAATCAATTCTGTGAAATAGGCTTTCTCATTCTTTAAACGCGCCTTTGATTCCTTGCTATAATGCGCCGCTTTTATTCGGTAGGAATAACGAAATTCTAATTTTTTCACGTCCTTTTTAAGTAGTAATACCATGGCTCCTGAAGCATTGAGTTTGATCTCGGCTAAGCTTTTATCATAGGACAAATCTTCAATCGTTGGTGAACTCACGGCACGATCTATAGATAAATGACTTGGGAATACTGGGATCAAATCAAATCTATCCCCTTGAAGTCCTCGAAGTTGAGCTTTCACATCCACTTTCATCTCCGCTTCCAAATTTTTAAGTTCGACATCAACCTCAACATCGGAGAATATTTTACTTTGGACAATAGGGATAAGGCATTCGCTTCTGAGTTCCTTACTCACATGAGTTTTTGCTTCTAGGCCTTGACCTACAGAGCAAAATAATAATAGCAACAGCGCATTAACAACTTTTCTCAGCCTGAAATACTTAGCCCAACGCCCCATAAACATCGCCACCCCCATACATAAAATCAGTGGTAAACTTATGAGAAAAACAAATTCTCCTACTTGCCAATTTTGAACTCCCAAACCAAAACAAACAAATGAAAATCCTAGGCAAATGCCCCAACGCTTGATGAAGGCTAGTACCAAAGCTGTCAAAGCAAGTAATAGGTAGATATAGTTCTTCAACGTAGCTTTTCCGGCCACAGGCTGATCATTAACATTACTAATACTTGATTTGATATAAGGACTCGCCATTTCTTTGAGCGACGTTCCTCTAAATGTATACACTTCTTGAGCAATGGCCATGCCTCGCTGAGGCATTATTTTTACTGATGAAAAATACGCCAAGGAGATGAAAAAAACTGTCAGCACTAATACCACGCGCAAGAATGATAAACGTCCTTTCAAAGCGGGCAATGCATTGAGCGCAAAACACAGCAAGCTGACGACTAATAAACTTAAATAATTGATCCTGCTTAAAACCATTTTACACTTGCCTAAAAAATCCAAGCCTCCACCTCGCTCATAATGTCCCTGAGGTAGAATATTACTATCGATATCACTCAGCAAATACGATTGGGGCAAACTCAGCTCCCACTCAGAATGCAAGCTTACGGCATCCAAACTCGGCCCCTGTAGTGAAAGCTCCAAATCTTTTGTCAAAGGATTTTTCTTTTCAGTCCAATTCATTTCAACTTTCAAAGGTTTATTCGGATCCGTATTGCGCTTCAAAGGAATCATTAAGAACTCACCATCCGCAATGGGACGCACCTGCACGCCTTCCACTTTGCATCTACCCAAGTTACTCTCCTTAGGCAAGCGTACCGACAAAAACTGCTTATTGCGATTGCGAAGCATAAAAATGGCTTTGTGACTAATCGACCCATCTTCTGTAAGCGCACTTTTGATGGCACTACTAGATACTACATTGCCCATCAATTCGGAATCTTCCAAAGTCTGTACCTTCACTTTCACACGGTGCGGTGCCGCTGTATAGCGAAAGAGGCGAATCAATGGGTTTGAATGAAGAATCCTATAAGCCTCGGGAAGTTGATTTTCTTCGATCTCAAAAACAGAATCTAGGGATTCAAATGCACCACTACGAATCGTATTGGCACCACTTAAAGTAATGTAGCCGTTCTCACTCTCTGCATTGAGTATACTTACTTCACCGCAGTCTAAATCTAGACCTTTTAATGTCGCCGGAAAATCATAACTAAGCAGAAGGTTATAATCCCCCATAATCCTTTTATTTAAGCTGACTTCGTACTCCTCATCGGCAATCTTTTTTAATTGCGGGCGATGATCCCCGGTAATTTCAGGATTTTTAATTGTAGCAGGAATATATAAGCGAATACTATTGCTTGGAGCCGCTGAAATCTTCATTGTAAATAAGGCACTGACATAGACGGTATTTTCGCCTATGGAGTACATATGCAGTGCCTCTGCGCTAATTCTTGGCTTGAGTTTTTCTACTTTAAACTTCGTCTCCCAGCCACTTTTTCTAAACCTCCATGTCGAGAGTTGCCCCTTAAGCCTTTGTGCAAGAGCATCTTTCGGGAGTCTCAAGAGTCCTTTACTTTCGATGAAATCTATAGAAAAACCCTTTGTCGCCGCGGTACTAATCACTCCTCGCTCAGATCGAACATTCAAACAAGTCACACTTGGATAAACAAGGCTCTCTTCCCACGAAGATACCGCGCGCTCCTGTTCGATACTTATGTTATGACTTCCTTTCACTTCTGCCAAGCGAGCATGTAACACCTTATGTGTACCCATATTTTCAATTTCGTAGGACGTCACTCCTTTCACCACAACGGGAATAAAATCACCCTTAATTAAAAATTTTATTTCACTTAAGGCTGCCTCACGTATATCTAACTTAAAACTAGATAAATGGCGTACTTCATTTTCATTAACCACTAAATCATGGAAAGTATTAACATCGACAATGGGGCTTATTTCTTTCAGTTTCAGGTCCAATTTTACGGGTAAAGATGGATAAGAATAAAGATACGTGCCTTTGTTTTGCTTATGCTCAACACGAATCAGCCCTTCACTTTTTTCTGGAATGATTTTCACCGGAATTGACGTATTCACCCGCAAGAATCCCGAGCTCTTAAGTACTTTTTGCGGAAGCGGCAAAAGTATCTGATAATTCGCAGGAATTTGATCCACGGTAAGTTCACCTTTGAGTTTTATGATGATCTCATTCTGAGCCTCATCACCGTAGATAAGTAAATAACGCGCCCCATCAATTTCTTCTTCTTTGGCTTCAAAATTTTCTGCCGCAAAATTTGTGAGTACAAAATTCGCAGGCAATTCTAGACGCATCATTTTTCTTTTGCCATTAATCACTGACCAATCATATTGGAGATCATATTGCAAGGCGCCTGAGACTAAAGTCACTTGAGCTTTAACTTTGACCACATCCAAGGCTTTGGAATCCACCACCGCAACTGCTTTTTCTGCCCAAGCAAAGGAAAAAAACTTTTGTAGCGGCAAGGCACCCGAATAAATCTTTTCACTTTCATGCTCACGAAGCCTCTCAGCTTCTAATAAAGTATTATTAAAATGAAGTTTCTCTAAAACTTTCGGGTAATGCAGTTCAAAGGGACGCAAGGCCTGCGCAGGCAAACTCATTGAGTCCACTCGATAATCCTTGCCCCGTAGTAAGGCTGCCTTTTGGTACTTCACGAAGTACGCTTGTGCTTTCACATTTTTCTTCAGTTTAAGCCAATAAGTCGTCTTTTTTTTAGTGATTTCTAGATCTTCATGATAAGAAAATGATTGCGCTTCCATACCACTCGCCAATTCAAATTCATGCCCCTTCATCCCACTCACCAAATACTTAACATCCGTGTAGAGTTGCTGTTCTGCAATTTTAAATTTGAGCTCGCTAATGCTTAGTTTATTAGCTATCTTCTCATTATCTTGGCTCCAAGGCCAAAAGGCATCTGCACTCAGGCAGAGACTAAAAATTAATATCACTAGTGTTTTCATTTGCTTCTCCATTTTGAATTTTCCGCAGTCCTAATACAAGGATTGACTGCGTATGATTAAATCTTTAAGTTCCTGAATTTTTTTGTCGTAGGGACGTGCCTGACGAAGTTTCTCTACTTCAGCACCCAGTTGATCAAAGGTGATTTCACCCTTGCCATTATTTTTTAATAAGCGTGCAAAACTCGCTGCACACCAAGCTAAGCGTGTCGAAACATGGCTTTGTGCAAAACTTTTTCTCGCACCAATTTTTACGTCTTGCTTAATCTCAGTAACTAATTCATTTTCCAATTGCTTATAGCGCAAATTGATTGTCCCTAATTTATTGATTGGCTCAGAATTTTCCTCAAGCACTAACTCATATAAAGCGGTAACACTTTGCCCTGCACCCACTTCACCTGCATCGACTTTATCATTGCGAAAATCTTTATTCGCCAATCGTCTTTTTTCGTATCCCAATAAACGGTAGGAACGCACCATGCTAGGATTGAACTCAAGCTGGATTTTCACATCTCGGGCAATTGT
This sequence comes from Lentisphaera profundi, assembly GCF_028728065.1. Taxonomy (GTDB): domain Bacteria; phylum Verrucomicrobiota; class Lentisphaeria; order Lentisphaerales; family Lentisphaeraceae; genus Lentisphaera; species Lentisphaera profundi. The sequence continues at coordinate 1,987,474 of NZ_CP117812.1, forward strand.
TTTGAATGAGGCATCAAAATTATCGACTAAAATTCGCTGCATTTCTGCTTTACTATCGGCAAAGTAATAAGCTCCATCACCCTTATTCGCCAGCGTTTCTAAAAAGTCGTCATTAAAGTCTTTCGCACCCACGCCGATTACCGTATTGCCGATCCCCTGGCGACGATAGACATCCACAGTTTTTAATATTTCTTGGGCTTCTTCTTGCCCCATACTAGCAATGCCATCAGAAAGTAAAATCACTCTATTGACCGCGCCAGAGCGAAAGTTTTTCGCCGCTAATTTATAGGCTTGTGTGATCCCTTGGCTCAAGTTGGCAACTGCACCTGCCTCAACACTTTTGATAATAGCTTCTAATTTATCATGCTCATGCGCTTTCACTTGATTCGCTAGATTCACAACGCCATCCTCACAAGTCAAAATCGTCACTTCATCATTCGCATTCATGGCCTTAAACATTTTCGGCAGGGTTTTTTGAATGAGTGGCAAACGATCTTCCGCAGCCATTGAGCCACTATTATCTATCACAAAAGTATAAGAACCTGATTTCTTAGCGTCAGCACCAATGCGCTGGCCCTGAACTCCGACACGTAGAATATTAATCCCTTGATACACTTTGTGTTCCAAAAGTTCACTCTCAATACTAAACGCATCCGTTTTTGGCAAGGTATAATGATAATCAAAGTGATTGATAAATTCTTCTAAGCGAATCTGCTTGGGCGGCACTTTTTTTCCTGCATAGATCTCCGCTCGTGCCGCGGTATAACTCGCCGTATCCACATCAATGGCAAAGGTACTCAAGTTCGTCTCTTTACTATCGATCATACCTTCAAAAAAGATCGGTGCTGGCAAAGATACATTAGGCAAGGCGGAACTTTGCTTCTGCAAAGCTCTTTGGCGCTCAAGTGCGTGCGCTGATGAACGCCTTATATTTCCATCATCCAAATCTTTTGAGATTTCTTTAAGCTCCATTAAGGGCTCATCCAAACTCGCGTCCTGAAGCTCGAGTTTATTGAGCATAATACTTTGATCTTGATTCTTTTTTTCATTCGAAGCCAAAGTCGAAGGCCGATTGAAACGCGCTTCACTTGTCCCGACATCTCTTCCGACACTTGCCTCACGCTTAGCTCGATCATCCTTGCTCCCCTTATCCCGAGAACTAATCACAGGTATTTCATCACTGAAAATATCATTATCTTCTTCGCCTAAAGCAAATTCTTTTGCTTTACTACTTCTCGCAGAAAACACTTTTGAAGAACGTAATGGGGAGGTCGATGGCTTAATATTTGAAATCATTTCCGCGGCTGGTGGTTCATCTGAAACTGCCTCTATTTCTACTAAAAGATCCTCTACTTCACTACTAAATATCTGTTCTTCTAAAATCATATCACCCTCAGTCATCAAAGCCGGTGCTGGCGGTGGTGATGGCGAATGAAACTGATTTTTTTTCTTACTTTTTTTAGCTTCAAACCTATCCGCATGAAGACTTTGATAATTGCTTTCATAAGCTGGTTCTTCCACCGATTCTTCCATTTTTGGAGCCACCTTCACTTGCCTCATACTCACTTGTGTCACTACATCTTTGCGCGCTGTGCCTAAACTAGGTAGTAGTAGCGAGGCCATGACAAAGGCTGTTGCAAAAAGTGCTACGAGAGCGCCCCAAGAAAAGCTTCTTTTCTTTTCTAAAATCTCTTCCTCTGATTTAGCTTGTTTATGTATTTTTTTAGCTTTTACGGCAACTTCTTCTTTTGCGTTTTGCGCAAAGTCATTATTTTCAATTTTGAGTTCTGCGGCCCAGGCTACTTTGCGAATTTCACTTCGTTGATTTTTATTTAAGCTCAAGTCTGCTTCATCAAAACTTTGCTTGGATTTCTCCAAGGCTAAAGCTAGGGATAAGTATTCTTCCATGCATTGATCGCAATCCGCCAAGTGATCATGGGTTTCATCTTGCTCTGCATTTTCGAGTTCACAAAAGCACAAAGCTGGTAATAAAGCAGAGATTTCTTCACAATTTAATTTATCTTTTTTCATCTGAGCACCTCGCTCATTTCTGATTTTAGTTGTCCCGAAAGTTTTCTTAAGCTCCTATGTAAGATCACCCCGACATGACTCACTTTTATATCCATTTCTTCCGCAATGACTTGATAGCTATATTCGCGGTAAACGCGCAACTGAAAAACTCGCTGTTCTAGTTCGTTTAATTTCTTCACTTCTTCTTTTAGATTTTCTTTCATGGTCTTCATTTCCAACTCTCTTGAGGGGCTGTGCGGATCGTGTAATGATTGACTTGCTATGACTTCATCTGCATATTTTTGTTTGAGTTTGTTTTTGCGTAAATCATCCATAATCGAGTTATACACGACTCGAAAAAGCCAAGCTTTTGGATTTTCGACTTTCTTATCTGCCTGAGAACAAAACTGCACATATTTTATAAAGGCGCACTGGGCCGCATCACGTGCTTGCTCTAAATCGCTGCACAGAGAAAAGCCATATGCCACGAGTCCTCGCTCTAGCTGAGTCATCAAGACTTCTATTTCTTCAGCATGTACCATATTCATTATCACTCATCAATTTTTCCTGTTTATCTAAAGCTAAGACGAAGAACTTCGAGCTTTATTACAAGCTTTTGCAAAAAAAGTTACGATTAATCATTTTAGTACGAAGTACTCAATCCGCCGAGTTAAGGGCCGGCAGGTCCTTGCAGGGAGCTCGAGGGGCAGAGCTCCCTCGTGTGCGAAGCACCAGACCATAAATCGACGGCATCATCTAACTCATCGTAAAAAATAAAAAACTTTTCTTTTAAAGCTACTGACTGAAATCGAATGAGTGCAATTTTTCGCCCAATTCCTCTGAGGCTAGTCATCGTTTTTATCTATCTTCTCTTCATTCTAAGAAAAAATCGTCTACTCTAAAAGAAATTAAGCTTCCCGCTGAAGATAGCTAATAACCGTAGCTCGAACTGAAGCCAAAGCCCACGCTGACTTAAACAATAAATTTCACACAAGCTTTACACAATTATTACAATCCTTCATTGGTAAAAGCTAAAAAATTAAGCTAGGCTCACTCCACGATTTTTGGAGACATAACATTTAATGGGAGTTAAAATGGATATCAAATTTACACTACGCACTTTATTTATAGCCTTATTTATGGGCACGATTGCTCAAGCTGAAGTTTCGAGCAAAACTGATAAGTACCTATCAATACTCATTAAGCGGCCTAGCTCGGATTACTTATTCGATAAATTCTATAGTTCTTGGCTAGAAAATGCTACGAGTGTGGACCTCGAAGAATTCTTAAATGAAAAATTTGAAGAAAGTAAACTGCCCATCTACAAGCAAATTAAAGCTTACTACCTAGAAGCCGAAGGCAATAATGACGCAGCCTTAGATATCTATAACGAGATCATATCAACTCAAAGTTCTGCCTCACTACTTTTTCGCCGAGCCAAACTCCAAGTGGGTACGCTTGAATTTGATAAAGCGATTGCCGACCTAAAAAAGGCTAGTGCGCTCTCGACTAATGAAAAATTCACGATCCAAATCAACAAGCTTCTGGGAAAAATCTATATTCGTGATGAAAAAAAGGTAGAAGGTTTAAAAGTTTGGACGGAGATGGCGACTAAAACTGGCGATGAAGACCTCTTAGAAGAAATCGTTGAACTCATGATTGATGAAGGTTTATTTAGCGAAGCTCGCACACAAATTACTAGCTTATTAGAAGAGACTAAAGATAAGCATAAAAAAATCACCCTCACTTTACGCTTGGGAGATATTTACAGAATTCAGGGAAATAAAAATGAAGCCCTGAAAAAATATACCGCAACGCTTGATAGCATCGGCACGGGCTCGTGGTTAGAAAAAGAAATTTTGTCTCAAATCGAACAAGTGTTTCGCTCAGAAGATAACCTTCACGGACTCGCGGAATATTTTGGCAAAATTATCAAAACCAAGAAAAATAATATCGAGATACTGAAACGTCAGGCAGGACTACTCTTCGAACTCGGCGAAAAAGACAAGTCTCTCCAGGCTTACCTACAGATCGTCAAACTCACTCCCACAAGTAAAGAGAACAAAGAAACTTACGCAGCTCAACTCAGCAAGGCAAAAAAATACAAAGAGGCCCTTGAGCTTCTCAATGCACTCATCACACAATACCCCGATGATCAAGAGCTCTACATCAATCAGGCGAAGCTCTACAAAGAACTCAAAGATAATAAGCAGTGCCTAGCCTCATTTTTGGCCTACATCAAAAAAGATAAGTCTTCAGAATACTCCTACATGAGATCAGCTAACCTTTTGAGAAGTTTTGATTTGAAAAACGAAGCCGACAAAATCTATCAACAATTGATCACTAAATTTCCCGAGAGTCGTGAAGGAAAAACTCTCAACGCACTCAACCTCTATGAATTGGGTAAAAAAGACGAAGCCATAAAAGAGTATATAGCTCTAGGGGCAACAAAAAACATCGCCGAAATCCAACGTTTAATCAGCACTCTTAATACTTTAAAAGAACAAGCTAATTCCTACAAAATCTTACTGGCGCAGCACAAGAATTTTGAAAGTAGTTACAAATACAATGACTTGCTCTTTAGTAGCGCAAATGCACTCAAAGAAGTCGAAGTGGCAAAAAAAGCCTCTGCGCTCATGCTCCAATCGGCAAGTACTATTAGCGAACTTAGCAAAGCCACGAACAATATCATTTTCACTGCTAAGAAAGAACAGCAATTAGCTAAGCTCCAAGAAGATTTAGAAAACAAATCATCCGCTAACAATAAAGACCTCATTTTACTTTCCACGATTTATGACCAAATGGGTGAAATTGATGCATCTTTCGATCTGATTGAAACTCAACTCAAACAAGATCCAGGACAAGAACTTCTGCTTGAACAGTTGCTCTACCTCTACAAGAAGAATAAAAAGTGGGATCAAGCCATCCACACCCTTACTCAAATAAGTAAACTTTCTGCAAGGCACAAAGCCACGCGCATTAAAGATTTAGTCGACTTATCTCTTCGAGCAGATAAAACGGCAGAAGCCCTCAAGTGGATTGCGATTTGGAAAAAAACCTCTGCTAGCTCAACCTCACCATATATTCAAGAAGCGGCCATCCATCGCAGTAAGATGGATTATGAAAAATCGGTTGAAGTCTTGAAAAAAGCCATGTTTAAATTCGCCGATAACAAAACCCTCCCTCGAGTTCTAGCACAAGACCTTACTTATGCCGGAAAAATAAAAGATGCCAAAAGTGTCTACTGGCGCATGGCGAACAAAAGCGAAGATCTTTCTGAAAAACTGGCTCTTGTACGATCTATCATCCAACTCTCACAAAATGATGATAGTACGGAAGAACTTTCGACCAAGCTACAAAATCGTCTAGAAAATAACCCAAAAAGCATCTTCCCTCCTCTCGCACTTGCCGAACTCAATCGTTATTCAGGCGTTTACGAAGATAGACGTAAGTTTTTAATTAAAGCCACCGAAATTAAACCGAATGATATTGGCTTGCTCAAAGAAATTGCCCGTATCGAGGAAGAAGAAGGCCAATACGACCGCGCCTTAGAGACCCTGAAAAAAGTCATTAGCTTAGATAAAACGAAAAAATCCAATGCCTTGCTTATTCAATTCTATATGCGCAATGGAGAAGAAGACCTTGCCTTCGAACAAATCATTGAAAATGCCGGAGGAAAAGATATGCCCGTCGAAGAGATCATTGCCACGACCATGTCCTTAATTAAATCGCACTCAGAGAAAACTATAGCTTTCCTCCGTCCTTACTTACTCAAGCACCCCGAGGATTACCGCATTGCTTTTCTCTACGCTATTGCCCTTGAAGAACAAGGTATAAATCAAGAGACAGCCTTAGCTTATATCAATGTTTTAAATGGCAGTAAGGAACTCAGTATTCCAAAGAAAAAAACATCTACAAATCCATCTCCCTATAGTCAAAATACTTCCTACTACTATAAAGAGCTTGGGGAATACCTCCCTCAAGAGGCCATCAAACTCATCATAAATAGCAATACGATTCATAGTGCCTACTCTTATAGAAATAATCGTGGTAGGCACACTTCGATGATGGCTTATGGTTCACAGGCATCTTTCCCCATGCCACAAAAATATGAAGATATAGAAAAATTCATTCTTCCCCACCTCTCCACAATTTATATGTCTCTCAATCCTGACGAGCAAAATGACTTAGCACAAAAGCTTGATGATGCGGGAGTCAAATATGCCAAACTAAAACTTTCAGTATTTAACCAAAGGAGTCGTCAACGCAACCAAATCGAAATTTGGAAGTCATTCATTGAAAGCTATAAAGGAGATAAAACGGTAGAAGCACTCTATGCCTACAACTTGAGTATGCAGAGTCGCACAAAAGAAGAGTTTATCGAACACTTCGATTACGTGAAAAATGCCCATCCCCTACTCGCCGTCAATATGATTGTTAATGCGGCTAGGCGCAAAGTTGAAATCGACGATAAGCAACTACAATTTGCAGTCACTACATTACTTACGCGAGACCCTGCCAAATTAAGTAGTAACCGCATCGCTGGCTTAATGATGAATGAATCACTCGCAGATGAACAAATAGCTCAATTAAAGAAACTGCTCCTAAGCACTTACCTAAAGCAGGATAAAAAAGCTAATCCATGGGGCCCTTTCCAAATCATCCTCGCCCTCATTAAAATGAAAGATTATGCAACTATCACGACTATAGTGAACCATGAGACTGAACTTCAAAAGACGAGCAAAGTTCAAGCAAGAAATTTTCTTTCTTATGGACATTCTTATGGTCGCAATAATCAATCCACTTTAATCACCGCTATTAAATTCCCCCCCAAGAATATTAAAACTATCCCTGCTTTTGTCATCCAACTCTTTAATGACCAAAGCTATTACAATCAGAATCAACCGATTGATAAAGAACTTTTATCAAAGCAACTTCCCAAGATCAACGATCCTCTCGTGCGTTTATTCATTGCTGACTATTGTGAAGACCTAGAGAATGCCAGCGAAATAATTAACACCATCCTCAAAGAACAAAAAACTCTCGAAACGACCTTCATGATTGCCGCCTGGTACGGCAAAAATGATAAGCTAAAAGAAACTGTCACTACCCTTATCCAAGCACGAAAATTATGTTCGAAAAAAAGTGAGCACAAAAAATTAAATGGCTCACTCATTTATTACATCGAACTTAGTGAAGATAAATCTCTGCAGACGGAAGTTAAAATGGCTGCCGAAAAGCTCATTGCCCTGCGTTTAAGTGTCCAAGAGAAAGGCCAACTGGCTTCATCACTGGAAAACTTAGGCTATAAGGACTTAGCTGAAAAATTAGACAAAGAAATCGATAAAGTCGTCAGCCGTACCAACACCACGAGCAGAACATCTTTTTCTTCAAGCAATAGAAATACGGACCCCACACAGAAAGTCCGTGAGCTCTTCAAGAAAGATGAGACTGAGAAAGCTTTAGAACTCGCCATCAGGGAATATAGAAAGCTGGCTAAGAGTGAACTCAATATCAATGCACAACGAATGGGCAATAGTTCTTGGCATCTCAAAAACCTCATGCGCTTCATTTTAGAGAAACGTCTCAATGACAAATTCACTCAAGCTTTAACACCCGAAAGCGAAGATACCTTTGCACGTATACTCCTAGAACGTGCCCTCGCTCACGAACTCTTGAAACAAAAAGATCTGGCTATCGTCGACTACAAAGCCGTATTAGAAAAAAATGAGGATAACAAAGCTGCCAGCCTCAGGCTGGCATTTCTAATTGCTGATTCAGATGCCGCCAGTGCAAAAGCTCACCTGCTTAAAGCCACGGGGAGCAACATCAATTTTGTGGGGCCTGTCATTAGCTCAATCATCAATAATATGCGTAGCAATCTCAGTCTTTATGATATCTATCCAATCATTGTCGATATTTTGAAAGAGGCCAAAGTTTCTCCGAATCAAGATCAATATTGGATAAATAATATTTTGAGCCAACTTGAAAATAACCTTCATTCGAGTGAAGTTCAACTACCCCACCTTTTTGATCCCCAGCAAAGCATTGGCCGTTCCAGAAACAAAGAAAAAGCCAAAATCATTTTAGCCAAGCGTGAAAAAACTTACGTAGATCTCTGTAAGGTCTCACTCAAATTCCCAAATGTTTCAAACTATGCTTTTGGTCGCTTAGAATACTTAATCAGTAAAGGTAGGCTCAAAACAGAAAATAGTTATGACTTAGCTAAACAAGTTTTAAAAACGTCCAGCCAAGGTCAACACTACCAAAACCACTCTCAAAGCTTCTATGTCAATAATTTGCAGATCCAAGCTAAATCAGCAGAACAAGTCTATCTTAATCATGTGCTCTCGAATAATTTACTGGAGAAAGAAAAAGCTTTTATTGACTCACTTAATTTCATCGGCAATATCATTCGCGAGAAAATCAAAAAAACAAAAATCCTTTACGAGTGTACTGATGACAAATTCATAGCAACTGCCGAAATTTTCATCAAAGACAACAAAAGCAATAATCAGCTGAAAGCGAGTGAAATGCTGATTCAGGCTCATCAAAGTCGAGCTATTAGTCACTCCTTATCTGCTCTCATTATAAGTCAATTTGAAAATGATATCAATTCTAATGTGATCTACGGAAATAATCCAAACTACTTAGCTTCCTGGACACGAGTACTCATTAAAAAAGACAATGATGAGCTCAATGATTTCTTTGACAAAATCTGCCTCATTTACGCGACTAAAATCAAAAAACTCCCTAAGCAAAATGATACAAATAGGCATTCACCGATCAATAACTGGCTCGGATCTTCTATGCAGCTTATCTTTGCTGAATGCCTCAACTCAGATTTAAGTAATACCATTACTTTGCTCAAACAACTCAGCCAGCATCAGCTCAGTCAAGAAAGTATTCTTTTTAAAAACTCTAATATCTCCTACTCACTTCGAAATATTTTTGGCAAGGGTAATGATATTTATGATGATTTAAAACTCACTCCATTCTTTGCGGACCTCGCAAACTTTGATAGCATTGAACTACCCAAATCACGCGATGCGAGTTCTCTATTCAAAGAGTTTATCTATAAGACGAAAAACAATAGTTCTTTGAAAAAAACCTACCTCGCAAAGTTAAAAAAAGAGCCCAAGCAGACTTTTGGTATTCAGTATATGACTCACCTACTTGAGCATCAGTCACCACAAAAAATCTATGCCTTCCTTGATAATCAATTAGCCGCTATCAAAGCCTTGCCCAAGTCACAACAAGCGGGCATTTTAGCGTCACTCGATCAAATCATGAAGCAATACCCCTTTAAAAACAATATGAATAATATCAAAGGCTCTTTTCGTGAATACCAAACTAAGTTCACTTCCTCAAATTCAGGCGATACCTACACCAATTTTCTCGAACTAAAAGTAGGTGATGATTCCTACGCTTACACAAATGAGGCGGGCAATATCATCAGTCAATTTATCAACAAGGATATCAACAAAGCCAAAATACTCTGGGATCATAGCTTAAAGCAATTACGAAAATTTCAGCTGCGTAGTAATTCACAGTCCCATGGCGGCAACTCATTCTCTGAGCAATTATTTAATGAAATCCGTAATGAAAATAGCTATAGCATCAAAAAATTAAGCTTTTTAACATCCATTATTCCAGTCGTGAAATTTAGTCAACGCAAGCGCTCCAATATTCACAATACTCTCGATCAAATCTATTCTCAGACAATAAATGACTTGTGCAATGCCTACCGTAGTGATAGCAAAACAAAAGCAGAAGCTAATTATCTCGCATTAAGCGAGATACTCAATAATACCGAACTTATACAGAACCTTGAAACTCCTTATGCGAAGCTCTTCGATCGTACACTCAGGAATTCCTCTAGCGCGGAGCTCCAAAAAATACTCAGCTACTTAAAAAGTAATGAACTTCATAAGCAGAACACCGAGCTCCGCTTACTTTGTGATTATCTTATCCTACTGAAGAAAAATCGTAAGACTCCTGTCCCAAATGAATTGATTACTTTTTATTCAGATTACTTAAAAGATGAAAAAATTGCCCTTAATACCAGATTCAAAGCGATTAATAAAATCTTCACTTCCTTCTTTAATGAGGCCCCACAAACTAAAGAACTCAATCAACTATTTTATCAACTTTGTGATTCTGGCTCAAAAACTAAGAATTCTGAGTATGACTATTATCATCAACCCTTACTGGAACACATTTTTGTCATCACCGAAAAGGATGATGCTTGGAAAAAAGCAGCTAAACAAGTCGTCACTCTAAGCGAGATGAAATTAAAACAAGATCCCGATTCCTTTAATACTCACCAAAATTCCTTTAATGCATCACTCTTCGCGTTCCTAGACACCCTTTATAGACTTGATGAAGATAGCAAGGCAAAAATTTATCTTAATAAATCCGCTCTCAGATTAAAGGATCGCTTCGAAACTTTATGGATCCTGATCCTCAACGACCGTATCGAAGAGGCAGTAAGTCTCGCTAAATCTAATCTGCACTCGATGGATTCACCTAACAATTTCTGGGATCAATTACGCAAGTTTAAAATTGATGAAAAACTCCCGAAGTTTTATTCGGCCCTAGCTGACAAAGAACGTATCTACACAACAAAAGTTTTCTCCGCTTTCGCTTCACGAAATAGTAAAACTCAGCTAGAGCTTGTTAAAGAATTTGAAAAAGAAAACCCTCAAAACAAAGCCCTCCGAAAAGTTCTCATTGAAGCCTTTAATAAAAATAATCAAACGAAAGTTTTGATCAAAAAACATAATGCAGAACTTTTTGATTCCATCGATCCCCTACCCATCATCTACTCTGATGATCACAATAAAAATGAGTCTTATGTGAATTACATAATGACTCAAATCAGCAAGCTAAGTAGTGCCGACCTGGATACCATTAGCAAAAAAATTAAAGAAGCCCGATTAGATGATGATTATGCCTACAAAGCACTCAACCTAGTCAGATCTTTTTCCGGAGCTTATGACCAATTTATTGATAGTAAATCAAGTTCAGAAGATTTTGAAACTCAGGCAAAACAACTCATGCTTTTAGGGCAGAAACTGGTTCCACTCGCCGAAAACTCCAATAATATAGCTGACTTATTTTCGGTGACGTATATCATCATGAATCACTATGAAGGTAGCGAAGCTACCAATACTTGGTTAAAGAGCCTCCCAGAAGAGTTTTTCTCAAACTCGCGCAGCTCTAATCTTCGTGATGCACTTAAGTTTTATACTAAAATCTATGACGAAAAAATCCCCGCTCAGAATACTGAAATTATCAAAGCCAAAAGCTCCTACCTCACCAGCCCTCACCTAGAGATCATTTTCACTACCGAGATAAGCAGAAAGAAAGCAAAAGAAGACATTTCATCGCAACTCGTTAATAGCATTAAGAAATTCAAGGACCTCCAAGCGTATCCCCCTGAGCTTGCGACTCAGTTGGTGAAAGCAAAGCAGTCATATAAACTTTGGCAGCTGCTCAAAGGCCTTTATAAAGAAAATAGTAAGAAAGCTGATATTGACCCCTTTGAAGTCACCATTAATACCGCGTATAAATCGCTCACAAATTGTGAGAACCTATCTGCGAAAAGCATGCGTAGCTTCATTCAGTCACTCAATAAAAATCTACTCGACAAGAATATCGCCTACCTCGCGACGCTAGAGAACAAAGCTGATTACTTACAAGAATTAGAAATTAACCTGATTTACCAAAAAGCCATTAATGCAAAAGCGGCACAATGTCCCCCTGCTTTTATCAAGTACTACCAGAACTATTTTGCCAATGCAAAAACACCTGTAAACGAACGCTTAACAGCTTTCTACAATAATTACTCAAGCTTTACACAATGCCCCATCATCATCGACAGTATCACACCCCTATTTAAGCAGAGTACTGCTGAAAGCCATGTTCAAAACAGAGCGTTTCATGAGCTGCTTTTGCTTGCTATGCATTATACATCTACGACTAGCCACAAGACAACTTTAAATAACTTATTGGCGCTCCAAGTGAACAAGCCCGACTTGGGTTCCGATCAAGGTCAAATCAATGAGATTTTACTGCGAGATATAAAAATCCTACTGAATAAACCTTATGAAAATTCCGAAGATATCCTCAGTTTCAAGGAGACTTATTTATCCTTAATCTATAACGGTAAGCATCAAGAATTTGCCGAACTCTTTTCTACCAACTGGCAGAAAATCAAGCTTTTCAAGCATCTCACAAATGCTTTCAAACCAAGTAAAGAGCGCGATCCAGACTTTATTGCCAGTATTGAAATGCTTCCGTCCCCAGAGCTCAAACTGCTCGCGAAAGCCATCTACTACAACGAATCAAGACTCATATACAAAGACTTCTCCTTTTACCGCTACAACCATACCCAAGGTACAGGCAACACTCTAGACCAAGTCGCAGTAGAATTCAGTAAAACTCAATTTACTCAGCCTAAAATAAAACAAACTATTGCACTCCTATTGATGCTGCGAACTAAGGGCCGTGAACTGGCAAAAGATGACGTGATCGACTATTTAAAGACCTTAAGTCTAGAAGAAATTGTCAAACAACAAAATCACCACTACCGCGTTGGCTATTCACTCTATATTCAAAATCTCATTGATACTAAAAAAAGCGCTATCGCTATACAAAAAATCGAAGATATTAACAACTTGGCCAATAGCAACCGTCAATTGAAAAACTCCTGTCATTCCTTCTTACAAGAGATCTCAACCATGCTAGTTAAAGAGATCTGTTCAGGAAATATGAAATTTTCCGCTCAAGAGGGACATACACAAGTAAAGCAACTGGCTAATGCCCTATTCAAATCCAATGACCACCCCTACCACTTCACTTCCTTAATACAGCTTATGTCAGTTAAAAACATTATTAACAATACACCCGTAGATGCCCAAAACTGGATTAAGAAAATGCCGAAGAAATACCAAAAACGTTTTACTGAATACGAACTCTACAAAATCCTGAATTCCCTGCCAAAGTGGTCTGAGGCTATTAGCCAAGAAAACTTAAAAGCCACACAGATAAAAGTTCTTGAATCCCCCGCATGTAAACTTATGTTCAAGAAGCGTTTAAAAGAAATTGACAAAGTTAAAAAACGTCTAAAAATCACAAATTAGGGTGAATCTATGAATGAAATAAATCACTTTATTGATCAAGTAAAAGCAAGGCTCCTGAAAGCCCGCTTTGCGACCTTGCTCGGCCCTAGTCTACTCGGCTTATGTATCATCAACTTATTAATCGCCCTCTACTTTGTCTCCCAGGGTTATAAAGTTGAGACCAAGCTACTGCTCTTGCCTACAGTCCTTATTGCTCTAGGCTATATTATTTTTAGTGTATTAAAGAAGCCTACTAAAAAAGAAGCGGCTGATTATGCGGATTCATTCTTTGATTTGCGCAATGCTTTAAGCTCCCATTTGGATTTCCTCTCTCGTGAAGCCACTGACGACACTCAAAAACAATTTCATCAGCTCCAGCTCCAGCAAACCAGTCAGCTTTGCCAAGGTCAAAAAATAGCCGCTATTCCCGTACGTTTTTCAGCCAAAAAAATAATTGCTTCATTACTCTTAATCATCACCACTTTAGTCCTTTGTTCATTTGATGACTCAGATGAAATCAAAGCACAAAAACTCTTGGCACAAAGCACTTTAGAAACCAGTACTCAAAACAAAAAAGATCTTGAAGAAACTATCGAAGAACTGCAAGAAAGCATGACTGAAGAAGAACGGAAACTCTTTAAATCTACCAAGATCAAGCAAGTCCTCAAGAATATTGAATCCACTGAGAATAAACTCGACGCTTTGCGCCAATACGCAAAATTAGAAAAAGAGATCTCCTCGCTCGGGGATAAAATGAATACCAAAAATGATAAAAAACTTCTCGATGAAATCTCTCGTGAACTCGAGAAAAATCGCGCCACAAACAAAATGGGCAAGATGTTCGCTAATAAGCAATACAAGGATGCCGCCAAAGAACTCAAAGATAAAATGAAGGCGCTTCAAGATGCACTTAAAAAGAGCGAACAAAATCAAGCCTCGAAAGAAGCTCAGAAATTAGCGAATGAAATGAAAAACATGAGTCAAAAGATGCAAGAGGCCGCCAAAAATCTCAAGGCTAATAATAGCACAATGAAGATGGATATTAGTAAAATGGCTGAGCTCAGTAAAAAGCTATCGGATAATATCTGTAAAAATCCCAAGCAGTGCAATATGGGTGAAGCGAAAGAATGTAGTGGAGATATGAAAAAAGCTGTACTTAGTCTTTGCGATAAATTAGACGAAAATGAAACGAAGAATCTCTTTATGGCAAAACTCGACAAAATGCAAGAAGCCTTAGCCATGTCACAAGCCAAAATGAATGGCATGTCACAAATGCAAGGCATGCAAATGGCGAAAGGCGTGGGTGCAGGAAGTCAGGACTCAAAAAACACCACCACACAAACGATTGATACCGCTTACGATACTCAACTAAAAGGGCAACAGGGAGAAGGCAGTTCTTTAACTCAAATAGAACAAGCCAGTAGTGGAACAGGCATTTCTCGAACCACTGACCCTTCCAATAAACAGATCGAATACAAGCGCCAAATGGAATCCTTTATTGAACAAGAAAATATACCCGAAGCCATGAAGTCCGGCGTCAAAGAATACTTTAAACGAATTCACAAAGATTAGGAGATCACATGTCAGTTACATTTGAAAACGAAGCGGTAGAAAAAGAAGTCCAAGCATTCAGAACAACCTTCAGCTCATTAAAAGAGGAAATTGGCAAGTTTATTGTCGGTCAAGATGAGGTAGTCAATCACGTTCTCATTTCAATCATTGCTGGTGGTCACGTGCTGTTGGAAGGTGTTCCAGGCTTGGGCAAGACCGCTTTAGTCAATACCATCTCAAAAGTCCTTCATTTGGACTCCAAACGCATTCAGTTCACTCCAGATCTTTTGCCTGCCGATATTCTCGGGACCAATATCCTCGTGGAGCGCAATGGCGAAAAAGTATTCGAATTCCAAAAGGGCCCTATTTTCACCAATATCTTATTAGCCGATGAAATCAATCGTGCCACACCCAAGACTCAATCGGCACTTCTTGAAACCATGCAAGAAAAAACCGTGACCGTCGCTAATAAAACTCATATTCTTGATAAACCTTATTTTGTTTTGGCCACGCAAAACCCTCTCGAAATGGATGGCACCTATCCTCTCCCTGAAGCTCAATTAGACCGTTTCTTTTTTAAGTTAAATGTCGAAATGCCCAATCATCAGGAGTTCTCCGAAATCCTCGATCGTACCACGGGACTCACACAACCAGAGATTAACGCAATTACCGACGGTGCACGCATCATTGAGATGGGTAAAACCGCCTGCCAAGTTCCCATTGCCGAGGACATCAAAAACTACTTAATTAAGCTCGCCATTTCAACTCATCCAGAAAAGGACGAGTCTCCAAAGGTCGTCAAACAGTATATCCGCTACGGTGTTTCTCCCCGTGCCGCGCAAGCTATTTTATTAGCGGCTCGTATTCACGCACTCATCTCCGGGCGTTATCACGTCGCCAAGGAAGACATCAACGCCGTTGCGATCCCCGCAATGAGGCACCGTATGTTACTCAGTTTCGAAGGTGAAGCCGAAGGTATTACTACTGAGAAAATTATTAAAGACATCATTCAATTACTCAATTAATCTGATGCTCTTAACTGACCCACAATTCATTAAACGCCTCGAAATGCTCGCGCTTTTGGCTCGTAAAGTTCTCAATGGAGAACTCAAAGCCGATCGCAAAAGTAATAAAAAGGGCAGTGGTACAACTTTTGCCGATTATCAAGAGTACACACAAGGCGATGACTTGCGTAATATTGATTGGAATATTGCCGCGCGCTTAGAGCAACTCGTGATTAAATTATTTGAAGTTGAAGAAGACGTACAAATTAACATTCTTCTTGACCTCAGTCACTCGATGGCTTCGAAACAACTTTACGCCAAGCAGCTTGCTGCGGCACTCTCCTACATAACCCTCAGCAATACCGATCGTCTCACAGTCTACGGCATTGCCGATTCACTGCAAACCATCCTCAAGCCAAGCCATGGAAAAAGCAAAATCTTCCCGATGTTGAATAGCCTTGAAAATTCGACTTTATTCGGCCAGGATACAAAGTTTTTGACTTCAATCAAAACTTTACAGGCACAGAAAAAACGTCCCGCGGTATGTGTTGTCATTTCAGATTTCTTAGTGGAAGAAGGTTATAAAAAAGCTCTCGATTTACTACGTTGGGCAAAAAATGATGTCTTCTGTATTCAAGTCCTTGACCCCAGCGAAGTCAACTGTGATTTACGAGGTGATTTAGAGCTCGAATGCGTCGAGTCAAAAGCCTTAAAAAAAGTCACTGTGAGTCCTGCTGAAGCGGCAAAATATAATCAACTCATGGCCCAATGGAATGAAACGCTCAAGCACGATTGTGCCAAAGCAGGCATCGGCCTTATTCAAACGACTACGGAAACTTCTTTTGAAACTGTCATTCAAAGTATCTTACGTCGTGGAGGCCTTGTCGCATGACCTTTGCGAATCCCGCAGCTCTCTGGGCATTTTTATCTATCTTTCCGCTTATTGCTCTCTATTTTTTCAAAGTACGTCCACAAAAGAAATCGACTTCGGCGCTTTTTTTATGGAATCAAATTTTTGAAGAAAAAAAACAAAATGGTTTATTCAAGAATCTGCGTGACCTCATCAGTCTTTTGATTCTGCTCTTGGCCTTTGCCGCGATCATTTTAGCCATGGCAAAACCCACTATCAATTGGGATGACCAAACACAAAACCTCGTCATCATTATTGATAATAGTGCCAGTATGGCAAATCTTGAAGAAGGTAAGTCACGCTTAGATCTCGCTAAAGCACGTGCCGAAAATATCGTCAAGAGTCTTTCCAGCTCACAGACGGCACTCATCACCTCAATCTCCGACTCTTTACAAATCAATGTGGACTCCACTAGCAATCGCCGCAGTTTATTAAAGGGGATCGATGGCATTGCTCAAAGTCAGGCTCCCTTAAAATCTCAAGAACTCAGTGCCATTACAAAAAATAAAGGCATCATTCCAAATTCGCGTTTTATCTTTATTTCAGACAGCTGCTTTCAGGGCTACCAAGAAACAGCTGAGCTTGAGCTCTTGAAAATTGGCTCTAAAACTTCGAATATTGGTATTACGGCTTTCGATATCAGGCCCATCCCTGGAAAACAAAATCAATTAGGCATCTTTTTTCAAGTCTTTAGTAGCTATGAACAAAGACAAGAGCTGGAACTTCACCTTGCTCAAGGTGAAGCCGACCAAATCGTGAAAATCATCCCTATCACTATCGAACCAGGACTTAATGCCGCTAAGGTTCTCTACCTCAAAGATTCGCGTTATGGCGCTTGGTTTCTCAAACTTCTTGTTAGTGATTCCCTAGCATCAGATAATATTGCCTACGCTCAAGTCGATCCACCTTCACCGGTGCGCATTCAATTAGACCTCGATAAAAATGAAGCCTTTTTCCAACGTTGCGTTGACTCATTCCATAGTGCCGGACAAGTTATGAAAGCCGTTAATCAATCCCCCGAGATTATCATTTCTTCCAATGGCAAGAATACCGGCGTCAATAAAATAATTTTTGCGCCCAAGGGTAAGTCCCCCTTTTGGGAAGGAGACGCCAGTCCACTAGAATCGGCCACACCAAGAGTGCTTTTAGCTGATCACCCCGCCATCAAATTTTGTCCTTTAGATACGCTAGATTTTGAAGGTGCCCAGAAAATCTCCGCTCCCGAAAATTCAATTATTCTTGTTGAAAGTACCGACCACACTCCCTTGCTCTATAAAACTACGGTCGATAATACCACCGCCTTTGTCATCAACATGGATCCTGCCAAAGCACAGCTCTACTTCAATATCTATTTCCCCGTTATGATTTATTCACTCTCCTATGATTTGATTGGCCGTGATACGCTTAAAAAATCTAATTACTTAACGGGAGAAATCCTAAATATTTCTAGTCCGCAAAAGCTCATCGGTCCCAAAGGTCCCAAAGATACAATCAATAACCTCGCCAAACTCAATGAGGCCGGCTTCTACTCCATCACTTCAGATAAGAAAGAAGAACAAATTGCCGTCTCTTTAAACAACAAATTTGAATCACGTATTTTTAATACACTGAGTCAATCAACGGTGAAAGCCATTGATTCCAGCTTCCCCATAAGTGACGCCCTCATGATTCTCGCACTCGTACTCATTTGCAGTGAAGCTATGCTCTACCACAGAAGGAAGCTCGGATAATGACTCTCACCACTTACACTCCCCTGCTCTGGCTAGCACTCTTAATTCCTTTAGCCTATTTTATTTATACTAGCTTAGTGACCCGCCCGCTTAAAAAACGCTTCGCGGCTAATAGCTTTCGGATCTTAGCCATCATTTCTGTGATCTTAGCCCTCTGTCACCCTTATTTTTCGAGTTCTTCAAAAGATCTCCACGTGGTTTACTTAGTAGATGTCTCACAATCAATTGATTTAGAGGATGCCAAAAAAGCTCTTGCTTCCATCGAAAAGAATATCGCAGTCCTAAAAGCCAATGATTCTTATTCACTCTACATGTTTGCCAATGGCGTCAAAAAAATAAGTCCTAGTAATTTGAGCAAGACACTCAATGACTGGAGCACTAAATTTGCTGATGATGAATTCAGAAGTCAATCCTCTATTGGTTCAGCACTCGAAGTCGTCAAAATGGTCTATCCCGCCAATAAAATCAAAAAACTCTTGCTCTTTTCAGATGGTGTCTCCACCGGCGATAAAGTGCTCTCATCTATTGCGAGTCTGAAAGATGAACAAATCGAGATTAGCTTTTCCGACTTACAAAAAATCCAACGCCCCGAAATTTCAGTCGTTTCACTTAAGACCAGTACACCCATTTCCTATCGTGGTGAAGTGGTGAGAATGAGCGCTACCGTGCTGAGTAATTATAGCACCAAAGCACAAGTGAAATTCATTTCTCAGGGTGTGATTGTTCATACTGTCGATATTGCGCTTGAGAAAGATAAAGAAAAGCAAATCAATTTTCAGGTCACAAGTAACGAAACCACGAGTGGCATTTGGGAAGCCGAAATCGCCGCACCCAAGGATTACTTCCCGATTAATAATATCGCTCGTTGCTCACTCATCATGCAAGGAGAAGCCAAAGTTCTCGCACTGCATAAGACTCCAAGTAAATTACGGGAACTCAAAAAAGCTCTTGCTAAGCAAGGTGTTTCCATGGATGTTCGCGGTAAATACGGTCTCCCTGCCTCTCTTCAAGATCTCAATGAATTCGACGCCATCATGTTTGCCAATATCGAAGCCACAAGTTTAAGTTCTCGTCAAATGGATAACGTCCGTAAATACGTCACTGAATTTGGTGGTGGCTTAATTATGACCGGTTCAGAAAATAGTTTTGGCCTCGGCGGATATTACAAAACTCCCATTGAGGAAGTTTTACCCGTCACTTCTCGTTATGAAAAAGAAAAAGAGCAACCCTCTTTAGCTTTAATGCTCATCATCGATAAATCCGGCAGCATGGGCGGCGCTCCTATTGCTTTAGCCCGTGAAGCCTCAAAAGCTGCGGTGGAACTGCTCTCTTCCCGCGATCAAGTTGCGGTCATCGCATTTGATGGCAATGCCAAACTCGTTTCAGATTTAACTTCCGCCGCCAATAAAGGCGACGTCCTCTCACAAATTGACGGCATTGGCGCTGGTGGCGGCACTAACCTTTATCCCGCAATGGCCATGGGCAGAGATATGCTCGGCCTTGCCAGTTCCAAAATCAAACACATGATTGTCTTAAGTGATGGCCAAAGCCAAGGTGGCGATTTCGAGGGTGTCACTTCTGAACTCTCCGAAATGGGCGTCACGGTCTCCACGGTCTCATTAGGTCAGGGGGCCGCAGTAGATTTAATGGCGGCCATTGCTCAAATTGGCAATGGTCGTGCTTACGTCACCAATAATGCCGAAGAAATGCCACGCATCTTCACCAAAGAAACCATGGAAGCTTCTCGCTCCGCCATCAAAGAAGAGCCCTTTATACCCATAAAAATCAATGACTCGGATTACCTGCAGGGTATCAATATCGACGAAACTCCGCTTTTGCTTGGTTATGTCATGACCAAGCTAAAAGCGAGTGCGCAAATCCAGCTGCTTACCGAAAACGGTGATCCCTTGCTCGCCTCAGGTCGCTATGGCTTAGGCCAATCAGTTGCCTTCACTTCGGATACCACTGAGCTCTGGGCAGGTGAATGGCTTGAATGGAATAACTTTGGTAAATTTTGGGCGCAAGTAATTCGCTCCATTGTTCGCAACAAATCAGCTCAGGGCTTCACGAGTGAACTCCTGGCTAGTGACAAAGAAATGAACTTACAAATTTATCGTAGTAATGAAAATGGCACTCCCGAAAATCACATCTCATGGGAAGCCACCCTCATGGATAACAATGGCAAAGTTCAGCCCCTTACGATTCAACAAACTGGCTTCGGTACTTACCAAAGTTATTTTGCTAAACCCAAAGATGAAAACTACACCATTCGCCTCCATGATCAGACTAATAATCGCATCAAAACCCTCAGTCAAATATCCGCCTACCCAAAAGAATATTTACTCGCCTCCAATAAAGCGGATATCTTTGATAAACTCACACCCCTTAATGATCAATCATTCACAGAAAAACGCGAAGCCATCCAAACTCAAGAAAGTGCTCTTAATATCTTTGCCCTCTTCGCTTTAATCAGTATCATTTTAAGCACCCTATTCCGTCGAATTTAAGTCTCTGTTAAAGTTAGTATTGCCTGGTCCAGGACTGGCAGGGTTTTTAGGAACATTTTTGCGCAGCTCGTCTGCCAGACGTAGAATCCTAATGGAACGGGACTTAAGAACATGCCTTTTCATAATCATGAGAAATTGTGTTATTTCATCTTATTCTAGGGCGAATTCCCTTCAAATAATATTGTAAAGAAAAGCTCATCATATTACTTTAAAGATCATCAAGATATGGAACTGGAGGTCAATTATCATATATAAATCACTGCGTTTTTTTTTCTCAGATAAGTTTTCACGCGGATCATGTTTTACCCAATAACATCATTAGTTCAGTACTCATCAACAAGGTCAGAAAACACATTTCTTCACTAAGTTTAAGTACGGACCCTAAAACACAGCAGTTCACATGAGCTCGCTACCAATTATAATTGTTAGGCTAACTTAAAATAATAAATCCAATGCATATAAAGCCTCATAACATAAAGACCATGATAATTTTCGTAAATGGAGTGTCAATTGACAATTCTTTCACCTTTTTCAATGGCTTCACAATATCTAAATTGAATGATTTACCCGATAAGGCTATCTCAAATGAGGTTCAGAATATTATTAGAAATAATGATTCTTATGTTTTATATAAATCAGTTGAAAAAGAAAATTACACGGCTGAATTATTTGAACAAGGAGTTTTTACTTCCGAAATAATCTCTTTAAACCTTAGAGGCACTATTGGTGTAGAAATTTTAGCGGCGTCTGATTATTGTACATGGAGTGTTCCTAACATTTTAAACTATGGTATAAGACAAAGGTTAGAAGTAACTGATTTGACAAACATAAATGAAAACATAAAGGAGTTTACGAAGAGAACTCCTGAGGAAAAAGTTTGTATTGAGGTTGCACTTATGTATTTAAACAAATCTAAGATTTGTATAAAAAGGGTGAACGGTAACTATGAACATGCTATATTTTTCAGGGTCGCTTTAGAAAACTGTTTTAATGCTCCCAAAGAAAAGAAAGAAGCAGTAATTGCCCAGAGGGCTACAGTTCTTTTAAACCAATTTGAATCTAGTAAAGTAAAACAAAAATTTAAACGGATTTACGCTCAAACTTCTGTGGCTGTACACTCCGGAAAAGTCCCTAAAGCCCCAAGAAATAATAGTAAAGAAAGAAAAGTCAAAATTGGCGACTACTACATGTACGATATACTAGTAATGTCTATTTCAAAAATTATAAATAATGGATTCCCAAATTGGTAAATAAATAATTTGAAAATAACCTAAATATCTATACTTTACCTACGGACCTGTCGTCTAATTTGAAAAGACACTGTGAATGCAGAGATCTCGGTTTGATTCCGAGTAGGTAAAGAGTATTAATTCAATAAAAAATAGAGTAAAAAATAGAGGACAGGCCTTCTTGGATAATAAAATAAAAAATAGAGGACAGGCCTTCTTGGAGAGTTGATTTGAACGCGCCTCAAACCTAGGCTCTTTTTTCATTTTAAGAGGTTCAAAATAAATGCTAAAATCCACTTTTTCTTTTAGCTGCTAGACAGAAAATAGAGGACCAGAAAATAGAGGACAGGCCTTCTACGAGAGCTGGTTTAAAATGGCAGAAAATAGAGGACAGGCCTTCTACGAGAGCTGGTTTAAAATGGTTTAAATAGCCTCAAACCTTGGCGATTTTTTCGTTTTAAGAGTGTCAAAGTGAATGCTAAAATCCACTTTTTCGTTTAGTTGCTAGAGAGCTAAGAAAACTAATCAAATTACTAGTCGATTGAGTACTAATGCGCCTAAAATAAAAACGAAGAACTCAAGACGGTTGTAAATCAGTGCTGCCACACAGGCGGATATATTGAAGGTTGTCTACTAAAAGTTGATGAGATGCATTCAGCCAACGGAGGCTCTCCGTCGTCGAGGCTTGAGAGAATAAATATCATTCCATTCAGCCTCAGTGTAAGGCTCATGAATTCTCTTCCATTTCATCTTGCCTGAGAACTTAGCCAACTTCTCCCGAACAAACGCTTCCGAACCAATGACCAGGCATTTGGTGAAGAACCTGCATTTGTGAATAAAAAGATCATCCCACTGGAGAGCCTCCGGAAGCGAACTAGATTCTGTTAGCAGATATTCCTTTACAGTTTTTGAATCGGCATTCTTATAACACCGTAAGCCGAGCATATAAGCCCTCAAAACCTCTCTAAAATGCTTTTGCTTATCTCTAGTGACATGAGCTTCAATTCCACGACAAAACACATCAAAGAACTCGTGATCTAATTTTCCAACATCTCCTCCTGCCAAACGATCTGAATATCCACAGAAATGAAAGTCTTTTGGATCTAAAACAATTCCAGCTCGTACTGGATTCAAAGATATATAAGCCATGACCCGAAGTAAAGAATCCGATTGAGCTGAAACCTCAATCATTTCCGAATCAAATCGTTGTCCAAACAAGCGCCCCCAAGAGCTGTGCTCTTTGTTGAACCATTGAACGAATCTCTGTTCAAAGTTTCCAATAATAAATGAAATATCGTGGATCTTTTCCCTGAAATCATTTCTTTGTATTGAGCTAATAAAATTAATCTCATCATTCTGTTTATGAAGACGATAACGCTCTAACAATTCTACCTTACTCATTTCAGCAGTAGCTGGAATTTTAATCAATAAATGAAAATGATTATCCATAAAGACATAATCAATTACTTGATAACTGAATCTTGCGCATCCCGCAAAAAGTAATTCTTTAAGCTTCAGTTTTTCCTGATCTTTGATTAACATGCGACCACCAGCAACACGATTAGTTACTAAATAATAAACTGCTTGATCCGAACAAGATTCCTTAACGCGATTGTGAGCCATAACTATCTCCTTACCACAGTACAGAGACTATAAAACACAATAGAGACAAAAGCAAAAAACATAAAATCCAAAGGACAGACTTTCTGCGAGAGATAAATAAAGGGACCATTAATGGACAAACCTTCTAACCAGGGCTGATTTGAAAGAGTCTCTAGCTAGGCTCTTTTTTCGTTTTAAAAGGGTTAAAAAATAAATAAAAATAGAGAACAGGCCTTCTTGGAACGTTTATTTCGCTCTCAAGTGCAGTATGCTTTTTCAGTTCATCACACAAAATCTTAAAAGGGGCAAATAAGAATATGAAACAGCAAATCAGAGTTTTCCTGAGAATGGGGCTTTTGCTTATCTGTGGCATCTGCAGTGCCAAAGAGAAGTTTAAACACGTGGAATACTACGTTTGGAATAGGCTCGCGGAAAAAGCGATTGATAAGAAGGCTATTAAAAATGTCAGCATACTCTACTACTTTAAGCTTGTCCCGGATAAGGAAGGACACCTTAAACCGAGTAAGGAATATGTCGCGCAGCTGGCCAAGCTCAAGAGTGCTAAGGGTATAAAAACCGAACTCTGGCTTGGATTGGGTACCCTTGACAATATCGCGAAAGACCCAGAAAAACAGGATGTGTTTATCAAGGATCTTCACTCTTTGTGCAGGACCTACCTCTTCCAAGGTATTGATGTCGACTGGGAAGGTGAGCATATTGACAACGATGACTACACGCGAATTCTCAAACGACTGTCGAAGGAGTTCAGACCCTCCAGAAAGATAGCGATCTCGGTCGGCACCTACGGGCATTACATCGTCAAAGCGAGGATGACAAAGGAGTATGCGGATTACGTAAATATTCAGTGCTACTACAGCACTACCAACAGCTGGTCGGTGAAGCAGATGGGAGATATCCTGCAGTCGTTTCACTCCAAATCTTCCGTGCCGAAATCCAGGATTCTACTTGGTCTTCCACTCTATGGTGCACTCGATGCCCGCAAGCACGGCAGCGAAGGTGGTACTGCTTATCGCACCATGATTGAGCAGGGGGCTGATTCCAGAAAGAATACATGGAAGGAACCGTCTTCAGGAAAGGTCAATCACTACAGCGGTGTTCCTCTGATAAAGGAAAAGACCCGCTACGCCAGAGATAACGGATATGCAGGTGTTTTTACCTGGGAGATCTCTTTGGATGTTCCCTATGAATCGAAAGATTCCATTCTTAAGGCTATCGACGAGGTGATACAGAAAGGTAGATAGAGCGTGTCTTTCTTCCTGAGAGAAATCATCAGCTATATCTATTTACTGTTCCTGGCGGAGCTTTGGCCTGCGTCCACGGAAAATTGAAAATAAAGGATGAAAAATAAAGGACAGGCCTTCTGGGAGGGCTGGTTTAAATAAAAGAGTCTCTAACTAGGCTCTTTTTCGTTTAGTTGCTAGATAGCTAAGAAAACTAATCAAATTACTAGTCGATTGAGTTAAAAGCGTCTAAAATAAAAATGCATTCCTAAGTATGAGCTTTAGTGAGATTTTGCTTAGACTCAAATCTCGGTCATTACTATAAAAATTAAAAAATCACCCCAACACAATGAACTACGTATATAGATTTACCTATTGAACTTTATGAGAATAATTAGTAATTGGCAATTATTGACAATATATTAAAGCAATTAAAAATAATAGGTATTAACTATGTCTACACGAAATATCAGCCTTACTGAACACTACGACCAATTCGTAGCAAGTTCGGTAACCACAGGTCGTTACCAAAATGCAAGCGAAGTAGTTCGTGCGGGTTTACGCTTACTAGAAGATAGAGAAAACGAACAACAACTAAAGTTGAAAAATTTACAAAATATAACTCAAGCATCCTTTAAGGCTATGGATAAGGGTGAATTTTCTTCTCGTTCATTCGATGATATTGCTGATAGTATTGTATGTCTATCGATCAATGAGAAACATGGATGAGTTACACACTTGTTCTTTCAAAACAAGCTGAAGTCGATTTACTAGATGTATTACAATATACATTTGACAGTTTTGGCGAACGTCAATACTGGATTTACCGTGATTTAATTAAAGAAACCATAGCTCTCATTACTGAAACCCCTTTACATGTAGCTTCTCGTTCACGCCATGAATTGGCTGCAGATGCTAGAACTTATCATATCAGTAACCCTAAATCCAGGGCTTCTCATTTTTTACTTTACCGTATCAACGAAAATGAACAGCAAATAGAATTAGGCCGTATTCTTCATGAAACTGTTGATATTGAAAGACAGTTACCTACTAATTTCGAATAGTAGATTTATCTCCTAAAAACAATGTTAAGCATGGGCTACAGTGAAAAGTTTCGCTTCGCTCAAATCTCGGTCGTTAAATTTAAAATGCCATCAATAAGAACAGATGTATTAGTGGATCGAGATTATCGTGAGTGGCATGGTGGAATTGCTCTTTACGGCTTTTGGTGTGTTCAAATTGAGGATAGTTCTTGGATTGATCGCTTAAATTGTGTAAAATCCTCGTTCAAGCCATTTCTTCAAGATGGCTATCAGCGCTTTCCGCATGTCACCATTGCAACTGTTGGCTTGATGAACGATGAGAATTGGCGTGTTGCTAATCGTCAGATAAAATTGTTACGGATGCTGAAGCTAAGTAAAATCGGTTTGTCTTGGAAGGCTGTCTCTTCTTATATTCACTCTCCAATTGTTCGTGTTTCTTCATCGAAGAACTATTTATCGAAGATTAGAGAGCAACTTCATTTGATTTCACTTGGTGATGATTCAAGTGATTTCGACCCGCATATTACCTTGGGGTACTATTCTTCTATTACATCCATAGATAGTACTCTAATGACGGGCGAGGAAAGCTGCGTACAAAAATTTGATAGCCTGGAAATCGGAGAAATTAAGTTTTGTACCTATGAAA
Organism: Lentisphaera profundi; assembly: GCF_028728065.1. GTDB lineage: Bacteria > Verrucomicrobiota > Lentisphaeria > Lentisphaerales > Lentisphaeraceae > Lentisphaera > Lentisphaera profundi. The sequence continues at coordinate 2,014,073 of NZ_CP117812.1, forward strand.
CACATACTATCAAGGGCTCTCTTTCCGTTCAGTCTAGCATTGATCTGCGTGGATAAAATTTAACAAAGCCATCAAAGAATAGAAAATAGAGGACAGGCCTTCTACGAGAAGCTGATTTAAAAGCAAAATACATAGCTGCTAAAACTAACGTTGACGTTTCCCTAATATCTTGGCAAATAAAACCCCTGCGATCATTCCAAATAAATGACTCTCCCATGAGATAAAGCCCTCGGTGGGCAAGACTTGAAAGACCATGCCTCCATAGAGTAAGCCAATCAAAATTGCCAGAAAAAAGGCTTTCCAATTTTTAGCAAACCATCCCGAAGCGACGACAAAGCCAAAATAAGCAAAGATCAATAGACTCGAACCCGCATGAACTGAAGCGGGTCGCCCCACACACCACACTGCGAGTCCCGCAAAAAAACAGCTAAAGAGCGTTAGCTTAACAAAAATACGGCGATCTTCTAAGACTACCAAGCCACCCAATATGGCGAATGAAATACTATTGAGTAAATAATGTTCTGGAGAGAAATGTAAAAAGGGTGCGCTAAATATTGCCCACAGTCGTGAAGGCTCACGGGGGATAATCCCACCATTGACACTCAAGGCATAATGAGTCATGTGATTCACAAACTCTAATAGGCCCATAAAAACCAGGAGTGAGGCTACCCAACGAAAAGATATTTTAAACCTTTCCCAAAACTTCATTTTCGCCATTACTCACTCCTTGCTAGTATCATTCACTGGACAGTAAATTTCATATTGTGGCTAATGTATTAAAGCCAGTTAATTAAATACGAAATCCATATAGCACAGGCCATTAAAATCGTAAGCATTACGGCTGCAGAGCCGATATCTTTGGCTCGCTTAGAGAGTGGATGTAACTCGGGACCAATACGATCAATAGCCGCTTCAATTGCTGAGTTTAATAATTCAACGATAAGCAAGAACCATAGGCTACCCAAGAGTAGTACATAATCGATAAGAGTATTGCCTAAAAAAAAGGCGAAAGGACTTAGAACTAGAAAGCCGATGGCTTCTTGACGAAAGGATTCTTCATATTTCCAGGCATCTTTAAGGCCATCAATAGAGTAACGAATAGTGTGGGTAAAACGAAGAAAACCTTTATTAGGAGGTTTATTATGATGCATAAAAGACCTTGTAGTTATTTAAGTTCTGCAAACACTAAGTGCCCATTCACAAATATTTTATAGATAGCTAAACTATAAGGTTTTACTTTATTTACTCCTTCATTTGATGAAGAATCCACTACTTGTTCGAAGAACAAGTAGCTCTTAGTTTAGTTAACTAACTACAATTCACCATGAGTAGTGTTTATCCTCTGGTGCTAGAAGTACTAGCTTATTTAAAGTCATGCTGACTCTCCATTTTAATAGCCATGTCTTATTTAATTTGATGAATTTACTCTAGGATCCTAGGGCTCCAGAGAGGTGAATTCTGACCTTTACAAAGGTAACAAATCTTCATTTATTTTCACCACAGTAAAGTTAGCTTCTTCTTTTTATTGCTTAGGTCAAGTACTTTGTCACATGATCAAATTCGTAATTTCATTAAAAATGTTAAAGCAGGCTTAAAAAAGGATCTCTTTATGACTAGCGATATACCTTGTGAACCTAAAATGACTAGCCTTTTTGAACGCTATCTAAGTTTATGGATTGTTCTTTGTATTGTCCTTGGCATCATCATTGGTAAGCTGGCTCCAAATCTGGCAAAAACGCTCGATTCATTATCCATCAATGTTAATGGTGCACCTGTAGTTTCTATCCCTATTGCGATATGCCTCTTCTTTATGATGTATCCTATCATGGTAAAAATCGATTTTTCTAGTGTGGTAAAAGCAGGAAAAAGTGGCAAACCAGTTTTCCTTACGCTATTCATCAACTGGTGTATCGCACCATTCACCATGTACGCCATATCTTGGCTATTTCTCGGTTTTTTACTAAAAGGAATGATTGGTGCCGAGGCTATGGATATAGTGAAGATGCCTTTCGGTCTTAATCTATCCGTAGGTGCTCAACATGGCGCGGGAACTGTCGTTCTTCAAGAAGGCATTAAAATGCTTGAGATCCCCCTGTGGCGCAGTTATTTTGCTGGCTGTGTTTTACTGGGGATTGCTCCCTGTACTGCCATGGTACTAGTGTGGGGCTATCTGGCAAAGGCTAATAATGGATTAACCTTAGTGATGGTAGCGATCAACTCTTTAGCTATGCTGCTTCTATATGGCTTTCTAAGTAGTTTTTTACTAGGACTTGGTAAGCTTCCTATTCCCTGGCAGGCACTGTTTCTGTCAGTGACAATTTATGTAGCCTTACCACTCATCGCGGGCTACTTTTCAAGAAAGTGGATTATCGCCAAGAAGGGTATTGATTGGTTTAATGAGAAGTTCCTACACAGACTGACTCCGATTACAATTTCAGCCTTGCTCTTAACACTGGTTCTATTGTTCAGCTTCAAAGGCGAAACCATACTTGCCAATCCCTTAACTATTCTATGGATTTCTATTCCACTTTTTTTACACACTGTGCTTATCTTTACGTTTGGATATATCTTGGCTAAATTCTTTAAGCTCAAGTATGAAGATGCTGCACCCGTGGCGATGATTGGTGCCTCGAATCATTTTGAAGTCGCAATTGCCACCGCGGCCATGCTCTTTGGACTTGCTTCCGGTGCCGCACTAGCCACAGTAGTTGGCGTTCTGATTGAGGTGCCGCTCATGCTGATGCTAGTCAAAGTCTGTCGCTCAAGTCAAGGATGGTTTAAGTATGGGAAAAATAAAGACTCATAATCCTTCCATCTTAATGTTTTATTATCCGCCGCCATATCGCAATGAAGTTATCAAATTTTACCGCCCATAAATCGATTCACAAATACACATGCTTATTTGTACCCGCATAGGAGGGTACGGAATTAAACTCTATAAAAGATAAGCGTCTCCGTCTTTTTAGACTAAACTCGGAAACAAAAAAAGCACCCGCCGAAGTGGGTGCATTTTTAAAGACTGGAAGTTAAACTTACTTAAGTTTACTTATGTCAATACATTCCCAGTGAGGGTATTGTTCACGTACGTAAGCATTAAGTGTTAATTCATCTTCGCTAAATTCACGTCTGATCTCTGCTTCAGAAGAACTGAGTACAGAGGCAATCATGCCAGCTGCCATAGTTGTGTTACTGAGGCGATCAATAATAATGAAAGCCCCCGTTGCACGGCAAGTTTTATATTCGTCAACAGCCATTTTTTCACTGAGATTAACAACACAGCGAGCAATTTCGTTTAACTGTAATGAATCAACTGACTGCTTTTCCCAAGTATTCACATCAGTACGATACTCAATGTGACTAATGGTACCAGAGACAGTCTTTGTACCCACTTTGAAGTAGTACTCACGACCAGGCTCAAGAGCTTTTTCTGCCATCCAAACAAGATCGGCAGTAAAAGCATTTGTCACTTCAGGCTGATCATCTTTTTTCACGAGCATATTTCCACGACTGATGTCAATTTCGTCTTCAGTTGTGAGTGTTACTGCTTGACCCGCAAAACCGCATTCGAGTTCACCATCATAAGTGACAATGCTTTTGACTTTGCTTGTCATGCCCGAAGGAAGTGAAACAATCTCATCACCTGGCTTAATTTCGCCTGAGGAAATTGTTCCGCAGAAACCACGGAAGTTTAAGTTGGGACGATTCACATACTGCACTGGGAAGCGGAAGTTTTCAAAATTCTTATCTTCAGAAATTTTAACTGTCTCAAGGACTTCCATCAATGATTGACCCTTGTACCATGGTGTCTGTGTACTCTTGTTCACTACGTTATCACCTTTGAGAGCGGACATAGGAACATAAATGGGATCTTTGATACCAAGCTCAGCGGCAATGCTTGTGTAGTCGGAAACGATTTTGTTATAAACATCTTCGTTGAAAACTTCACCATCAATCTCGATATCCATCTTGTTTACCGCAATCACAACATGCTTAATGCCAAGTAGTGAAACGATGTAACTATGACGTCTAGTCTGAGTTTGAATACCATGACGAGCATCAATCAGAATAATGGCTAAATCACAAGTAGAAGCACCTGTAGCCATATTGCGAGTGTATTGCTCGTGACCAGGAGTATCACCAATGATAAACTTGCGATTATTTGTAGAGAAATAGCGATAGGCTACATCAATTGTAATCCCCTGCTCACGCTCAGCTTGTAAGCCGTCTGTAAGGAGTGCTAAGTCAAAGTCTTCATTGGTCGTGTTATACTTACTGGAATCTTTCTGAATCGCAGCTAACTGATCCTCATAAATCATTTTTGAATCATACAATAAACGACCAATGAGAGTTGATTTCCCATCATCTACGCTACCACAAGTCAAAAAACGGAGAAGCTCTTTGTTTTCGTGCTCTTTAAGATAAGCGTGAATATCTTCTGCAATAAGATCTGAACTATGTGACATTAGAAATACCCTTCGATTTTTTTCTTTTCCATGGAACCAGATGAATCGCTATCGATGACACGGCCCTGCCTCTCAGAAGTCTTAGTGAGAAGCATTTCCTGAATAATTTCCGGAAGCGTTGCTGCTTCGGATTCAACTGCACCCGTAAGTGGGTAGCAACCTAAAGTCCTAAAGCGTACGCTCTCCATAGTAGCTTGCTCACCTTCTGCCAATTCAAGACGGTCATCATCAATAAGGATTTTTACACCGTCGCGAACGACTACTGGACGTGGCTTAGAATAATAAAGTGGGACAATCTCGATATTTTCGAGATAGATGTATTGCCAGATATCTAACTCTGTCCAGTTGGACATTGGGAAGACACGGATACTCTCGCCTTTGCGAACGCGCGGGTTATAGAGGTTCCAAAGTTCAGGACGCTGATTTTTTGGGTCCCAACGGTGATTACGATCACGAAAAGAGAATATGCGTTCTTTTGCACGAGACTTTTCTTCGTCGCGACGAGCACCACCAAAAGCGGCATCAAAACCGTAAATATCTAAAGCTTTTTTCAAACCCTGAGTTTTCATGATATCAGTGTGAACTGCACTACCGTGAACAAAGGGGTTGATATTCATTTCAAGACCCTCAGGGTTCTTGTATACGATGAGGTCAAGATCTTTCTTCTTGATGAATTCATCACGAAATTGAATCATTTCTTTAAACTTCCAGTTGGTATCAACGTGGAGAAGTTTAAAGGGAAGTTTTGCGGGAAAAAAGGCTTTGAGTGCCAAGTGAAGCAGAACTGAAGAATCCTTGCCTACTGAGTAGAGCATGACAGGATTATCGAATTCAGCTGCAACTTCACGGAAAATGTGAATACTTTCCGCTTCTAGCGCCTTCAGGTGTGTAACACGATGCTCAGGAAGTGACATGTGAAATTCCTATTATTTTAGCTTTATAAATTAAATCAGCCCAACTATTGACCGATCCAACAAAATTCCAAGCTAGGACAGTTAAAAAGACCTTATAATTTTGCCATCCTAAGATGGCTAACCTAGGCCTTCAAAGGAGTTAAAATCAATGACTTGTGTAAAAATCTTCGTCGTCATCTTCATCATCTTCGTCCCCTCCTGCTCCCGCGAGGTAATCAATCTTATCAAAAAGCTCACTTGCTTTCTCAACTCGACTATGGCCCCCATGAACACAGACTTGCCCCTCCACATTTAATTTATCGAACCAAGGTGCCAGGGTTTTAATATCTTCTAAAGTACAATCAAGGAGGATATCTCGTCGACTTTGCAAAAACTCATCATCTATCCCGGCAATATAGCGACTCAACAAGACCCCCGCTTTTTGCGATACGGTCATCGGAGAATCTATGCGTCCAAAAGTACCAATGAAGATCTTATCAAATTCTTCTTCGCTTAAATCGAGTTCACGAATGAAGTCGGCTATGCCTTTATAAACGTCTAAAGTCTCTTCTAAATTGGGATCCCTATATGAGCAAACGTTTAGTACGCCATCGAATTTCTCATAACTGAGGAAACAACCATACGCGCCCCCTTGTACACGGACTTTTTCCCAAAGGTAGCCAGTGGAAAGTAATTGACTTAAGAGCACAAAGCGTGGATCATCTTCTACGCCATATTCTTTTAAGTTCACGCCCACACTCACATACTGAACTTGACCCTCAGTGGCGAGGCCTACATTAGTCTTTGTTAAAGTGATCTTGGGTGTAACTAACTTTTTAGGCGTATCTGAAAGGACTTCTGTAAAAGCTTTTAAGTTTTCAATACCTGTGTCGAGGGTATCTTCCTCTCCTGTCAGGCTCACGAGTAAATTATTACGATTAAAAACACGTGCTTTCAAGGCTAAGAGTTCTTTACCAAGTTCACCGCTTTCAACGCGCTTTAAGCAAGCTTGCAAAAACTTTAAAAAACTCGGTCCACTGACTTTTTCATCTAAGTAATCAGCTTCATTAATACCGCTATTAAGAATGAGACGCGAAATCCATTCTCCGCCTCTAATAAAGGAGGATTGAACTTTCGATATCTGCTGAGTCAACAATTCCTTGAGACGCACTGAATCGGAGAAGTCTAAATCTTCAACAATCTCTTTCAGTAAAGCTAGAAATTCATTCTCGCGGGCCTGCATTACTTTCGCACTAATGAACATGCTTCGCTTATGCTCACTCTCTAGAGTGCTAGGCAAACTAAAATAAGCACCCACGCCACCAGCACAAGTTGCCAGTTCAGTCGTTAATTCTTCAAAGCTTTTCTTTGCTGTTCCACAACTCAAGCAAGACAAGGCAAAAAGTTTTGCCATGGGCAATTCTTCTACAGAGAAATCATTTAAATCAAAGGCCCATTTTACATACTGGATCCCGCCAGAGTTTTGCGCACTTCGCAAATACTCAACACCTGAGGTTTTTTCAACAGAAAAAGGTATTGTATTGATTTCTCGACGCAGATCTTTTCGCGATAACTGCGGAATTGTCGCTAAGTCTTCTACTGAATCAGCTTCTGCCTGTGCTTTTAAAAGCGTACTTGCCTCTTCATTGACAGCTTTCTTTTCCGCCTCACTAAAATCTGACCATGACTTATTTAGACGCTCTTGCTCTTCTGCAGCTTCTTTTTCTCCCAAACCTTCTTCAGGTTCACAGACTAAAGTCACACGATGAGAATTTTCAATGAAATACTTTTTAATCAAATCTTCTAAATACGGACCTTTAGCTAATGATTCACGCAATTGCTTCAATTGCTTTTCATAGTAAAAACGCTCCAGAGGATCATCTCCATAATTCCAAGATGAAATCGCATTGAGCGCATAAACTACACCTTTGGGAGTCGAACCATAATTAGCTTCCCGCAAACGGAACTCAATAGAATTAATCGCCGCATCAATCAAATCTTGTTGAATGCCATTTGTTGCCAGGTTCGCAAATACATCGTCCACAACTTTGATAAAATCATCCCGACGCGATTCTAAACTATCGCGAATCCCAACGGTCCAAGTCAACTGTAAACTTTGATCACTAATGCCGTAACCAATCACGTCACCACCAAGACCAGAACTATTGAGTGCTTTACGCAAAGGCGATGCTGAGGTACCCGTCAAGACATGCTCTAAAACTTGTAAGCCCATGAGCTCATCGAGTTCACCACTCGGACACAATAAATAAGCCATTGCCAAAAAAGTTTGCTCAGCTCCTTCTTTTAAAGATCCTGAGGCATAAGTCAGTTTGCCTTTGCGCTCTTCGCTAAAAAATTCTTGATAGAGCTGATCTTCCTTGCTCGCGGCTTTCTTTTCATAATGATTGAAGTAATCATTATGTAGCTGTGTTAAGCAACGCTCTTCGTCTACGTCGCCGTAGATCACTGTCCATGAATTACTGGGGTGATATTTTTCTTTGTGAAAGTCGCAGTACTCTTCATAACTTAAAGACGGAATAGCAGAGGGCTTTCCACCTGAATCAAAACGGTAAGCCGTATCAGGACATAAGTGGGTATCTAAATCTTGGAACAAAATACTTTCTGGCGACGAGTACACACCCTTCATTTCATTGTAAACCACGCCTTTATAATAAGGCTTGCCTGATTCATCACATTCATAATGCCAACCTTCCTGTAAAAATGCCCCTTTATCCAATTTAGGAAAAAAGACACTATCAAGATAGACATCCATTAAATTATGGAAGTCTTCTTCGTTGCAACTCGCTATCGGATAAACTGTCTTATCGGGATAAGTCATCGCATTTAGAAAAGTGTTTAAGCTGCCTTTCATCAATTCGACAAAAGGTTCCTTAACAGGATATTTGCGAGAACCGCACAATACAGAGTGTTCCATTATATGTGCGACTCCGTTATCACTGCTCGGAGCCGTACGAAAACCTATACAAAAGGCTTTATTATCATCATCATTCTTTAGAAAGAGTACCTTTGCACCACTTTTCGGGTGCTCATATATCTTAGCTTCACTAGCAATTTCATTTATGTATGTGCAACTCTTTTCGTGGTAAAACTGGCTATTAATCGACATAAAATATGCTTATATTTATTAGTTATTTATCTACAATCTCTCGATCTTTCGACTTAATTCTCAAAAACTTAGTCCTAATTTTTGATAATACTAGATAAGAAAAAAAAGGGCCGATACCTCAAACCTCCGTTTGTGCAAGCCTTAAAAGGGCCGAATTGATAACTTTATCCGCTTTTTTTAAGCTTTTTGCCAGTTCCTGTAGACTCAAAAGGCACTTTACTACCTCACACTAGATACAGTGTCTATTTTCGGTACTGACACTAGATATAGTGGTTTTGTTAAAAATTTGTTTTTTTTTGATTTTCCTAATATTTGACTATTGACCATTTTTCAGAGCATGATAAGCTTAATACGGGATGACCAGAGCTGTCAAAACTCTTCATAACTTTTCATCGCGAAAATCCGTTGTCAGTTAGGCTGACTATGAAGACTTTTTTCTTGCTAAAAGTCACCCATGCAACACGAAATCAAGCACTTAAAAAGAAACAGGCTTATTTTTAATAGCCATAAAAAGAAGAGAGCACAGGAACTATGACTTCAAACATCCAAGTCACAAAGAGAGATGGCACTCGCGAGCCAATCGATCTTGAAAAAATCCATCGAGTTATCGATTGGGCCGCAAAAGATCTAAACAATGTAAGTGTCTCTCTAGTAGAGTTACGATCACATGTCCAATTCTACGATGGTGTTACAACTGAAGACATCCATGAGACTATGATCAAATCCGCGGCAGATTTGATTTCCGAAGAGAGCCCCGATTACCAATACCTATCTGCTCGCCTAGCCATTTTTCACTTACGCAAAAAAGCATACGGCCAATTTGATCCTCCCCCACTTTTTGATCACGTCACTAAATTAGTTGAATCAGGTAAGTACGATAAACATTTACTCGAAGACTACACCGAAGACGAATTCAACGAAATGGAAAACTCGCTTGATCACTGGCGCGACCTCAACTTCTCCTACGCCGCAGTTAAACAACTCGAAGGCAAATACCTCGTTCAGAATCGTGTTACTGGCGAGATCTACGAAAGCCCGCAATTTCTCTACATGCTAGTTGGCGCCTGCCTCTTCTCCAAGTATCCAAAAGAAACACGCATGGATTACATCGTCCGTTTCTATGATGCCGCCTCAAGCTTCAAGCTCTCCCTCCCTACGCCTATCATGGCGGGGGTACGTACGCCGACTCGTCAATTTAGCTCATGTGTATTAATCGAATGTGGTGACTCACTTGACTCCATCAATGCCTCGGCTAGTGCTGTCGTCAAATATGTAAGTCAGCGCGCAGGAATCGGCCTCAATGCTGGTCGCATCCGTGCTCTTGGCAGTCCCATTCGTAATGGCGAAGCCTTTCACACTGGCTGCATCCCCTTTTACAAACACTTTCAAACGGCCGTCAAAAGCTGTTCTCAAGGCGGTGTTCGTGGTGGCGCTGCAACTGTGTTCTACCCTCTTTGGCACCGTGAAGTTGAGTCACTCTTAGTCCTCAAAAACAACCGTGGCGTTGAAGAAAACCGTGTCCGCCACCTTGATTATGGTGTTCAATTCAACAAACTCATGTATGAGCGCTTAGTCAAAAAAGGCGATATCACCCTCTTCAGTCCTGGCGATGTCCCTGGCCTCTACGATGCGTTCTTCGAGGATCAAGATAAATTCGAAGAGCTCTACGTTAAATACGAAAACGATCCTACGATTCAAAAAGAAACAATGAAAGCGATTGAGCTTTTCTCACTCTTTGCATCAGAGCGTGCGAGTACAGGACGTATTTATCTGCAAAATGTTGATCACTGCAATACTCACAGTCCTTTCCAAGCCGACAAAGCTCCTATTAGACAAAGTAACCTTTGTCTAGAAATCGCTTTACCCACCAAGCCTCTAGAAAGTATCAATGACCCCAATGGCGAAATCGCACTCTGTACACTTTCAGCGATCAACCTTGGCGCCTTGGATAGCTTAGACGAAATGGAAGAGCTAACAGAACTAGCCGTCAGAGCTTTAGACAGTCTTCTTGACTATCAAGATTACCCTGTCGAAGCAGCTCGCAACTCATCTATTAACCGCCGCACACTCGGCATTGGGGTCATTAACTTTGCTTATTACCTCGCTAAAAATGGTGTGTTTTACTCCAATGGCAGTGCAAATAGCCTCGTGCACAAAACATTTGAGTCACTTCAATACAACCTTATCAAAGCTTCCTGTAAATTGGCTCAAGAACTTGGCCCATGTCCTAAGTTTAATGAAACAACTTACTCACAAGGAATCATGCCCACAGACACTTACAAAAAGACTGTTGATAGCTTTTGTAATGAAGAGCTCCAACTCGACTGGGACAAACTCGCTGCAGACGTCAAAGAACATGGCATGCGTAATAGTACGCTATCTGCACTCATGCCTTCTGAGACTTCTAGCCAAATCTCTAATGCAACTAATGGCATTGAACCACCTCGTGGCCTCATTACTGTTAAGCAAAGTAAAGATGGCATTCTCAAGCAAGTCGTTCCTGAAATCGACAAGTATAAATCTTACTATGAACTCCTTTGGCAGATGCCCAACAACACTGGTTACCTCCAGTTAGTTGCCATTATGCAAAAGTTCATCGACCAAACAATTTCTGCCAATACAAACTACGACCCCTCCAAATTTGACGGTGGCATGGTTCCTATGAAAACACTTCTTACGGATATCCTCACTGCCTACAAATATGGCGTCAAAACTTTGTATTATCACAATACCCGCGACGGTGCTGGCGATAATCAAGAAGAAGAAGAAGACGACGACTGTGCTGGCGGCGCATGCAAAATTTAAAGAGTTCAATAGGATAAATAATGAAGTATTCAATTTTCAATCCGGTCGCAAATGACCCCCTCAAAGAACCCATGTTCTTTGGCAATAACGTGAATGTCTCACGTTATGATCAACAAAAACATCCTGTTTTCGAGCAACTCATCGAAAAACAACTCTCTTTTTTCTGGAGACCTGAAGAAGTCGATCTCAGTCGTGATCGCTCGGATTTCAAAAAGCTCCCTCCCCATGAAAAGCATATTTTTCTCTCAAATCTTAAGTATCAAACGCTTCTCGATAGTATCCAAGGACGTTCACCCAACGTGGCTTTCCTACCTGTCATATCTATCCCGGAGCTCGAAACTTGGGTAGAAACCTGGGCTTTTTCCGAGACAATTCACTCGCGTAGTTACACTCATATTATTCGCAATATTGTAAATGATCCATCAGAAATATTTGATGATATCGTCAATAATGAGAATATCATCCAGCGTGCATCTTCGGTCTCGCATTACTATGATAGCTTCATTGAATTACAGGGTTATTACAACCTTCTTGGCGAAGGCACACACATGATAAATGACGTCCCTGTAGTCGTCAGTATGCGTGAACTAAAACGCCGCTTATTTTTAACTGTTGTTTCCGTCAATGTTCTCGAAGCCATACGTTTCTATGTCAGCTTTGCCTGCAGTTTTGCTTTTGCTGAACGTGCGGTAATGGAAGGCAATGCAAAGATCATAAAGCTCATTGCCCGCGACGAAGCACTTCACCTCACTGGTACTCAACAGATGATTCAAATTTTCCGCGATGGAAAAGATGACCCTGAGATGGCTGAAATTGCCGCTGAATGTGAAGGCCAAGTCTATCAGATTTTCTCTTCTGCCGCTGAGCAAGAAAAAGAATGGGCGAAATACCTCTTCCGAGATGGCTCTATGATCGGACTAAACGCTGATATCCTCGGTGACTATGTCGAGTATATCACTAATGTTCGCCTCAAAGCCTCTGGATATAAAAATGTCTTCCCTACGACTCAAAATCCACTTCCATGGATGAATAGCTGGCTCTCATCCGACGCCGTTCAAGTGGCTCCTCAAGAAGTTGAATTGAGTTCATATCTCGTCGGGCAAATTGATAACGAAGTCTCAGAAGATGCCTTCGACGATTTCGATTTCTAAGTATGGCAAAAATTTACATAGAAGATAATTTGTGCTTCGAAGCACAAGGAAAAACTAGTCTCCTTGAAGAACTCGAAGCTCAAGACCTCGACGTGAATTACAGCTGCCGCTCAGGCTTTTGCGGCGCCTGCAAAGCCACTGTAATCAAAGGTGATGTCGAGAATACCGAATCTAGCATGTACAAACTTGCCAAGGACGAGATCCTCACTTGTTGTGCAAAAGCTATTGGCGATGTTGAACTTTCCTTCAAAGAAAAAGTAAATATCTTCCAATCTGCTTATGCACTCAACATTTAAGCGATTGAATTAGTCCCAACTTACACTTATTTTGCAGAAGGCTCCTCTCTTGGAGCCTTCTCTTTTTTTATGAAAAACCTAATTAGGATCTATTACGTGAGCAAGTTTTTCACTTCATTGACACTTTCTATCATTTTCTTTCTTTTTTTATCATGCGATAACCAAAGCACGAAAGGCCCTTCTTCTGCCAAACTGAACACAGTAGGCACTCAAAATTCTGAAATAGCGGCAAACCCCAATGACCCTCATGCTAACTTTGTCGGCCATCAAGCCTGCGCAGAATGCCACAAGACAGAACATGAAGAATGGCTTGGTTCCGACCATAAGAATGCCATGGCCCCCGCCACCGAGAAATCAGTCTTAGGGAATTTCGATAATCAAAGTCTTGAAATCAATGGTGTCACTCACCGTTTTTATCGCGCCAAAAATGGCGATTTCATGGTAGAAGCCGATAGTGAAAAAGGTGAAATGACGAGCTATAAAGTTGAATACGTCTTAGGCTATGAACCTTTACAGCAATATATGGTAAAACTGCCTGGCAATAGAATCCAATGCCTACACACTGCTTGGAACACCACGAAAAAAGAATGGTACCACCTCTACAAAGACGAAAATCCTCCTGCAGGAGACTGGTTACACTGGACAGGCCAAGGCATGACATGGAATTCACAGTGTGCCGATTGCCACACAACCAACACTCAAATTAATTACGATAGAGCAAGCAATTCCTTCAATACCAATTATTCCGAAGGCAACGTTTCTTGTGAAGCCTGTCATGGCCCTGGGAAAAATCATGTAAATCACTATAAAGGCGATACATCAATTGTTGATGACCTCATAAAACTCACTAAAAAATCCGGCGCAACTCAACAAGAAGAACTCAACCGCTGTGCTCCATGCCACGGTCTTCGTAGCCGCTTAGACCAAGCAGTTAATCCTCATGGCTCAATTGGTGATTCTTATGCAATGAACCTAGCCCGCAATGGTCAATACCAAGCTGATGGTCAAATTTTAACGGAAGTATTTGTCTATGGATCTTTCACTCAGAGTCGTCACCATCGCTTTGGTTTGCGCTGCTCTGATTGTCACAACCCACATACAGGTAAAATTAAATTCCCTGGAAATAAAACCTGTACTGAATGTCACCTTCCAGATCAATACGATACCCCGAAGCACACATTCCATACTGATCCTGAAGGATCTAAATGTATTAGTTGCCACATGCCGGGACGTTTCTACATGGGTGTCGACTTCCGTCACGACCACTCCTTCCGTGTCCCTCGCCCCGACCTTAGTCGCCGCTACAGTACTTCTAATGCCTGTAATGACTGCCATACCGATCGCAACTTCACATGGGCTGCTCAAGCTATCGAAAAAAATTATGGCCCTACTAGAAAAGCACATTTCAGTGAAGTCTTACTAAGCTTACGCAATAATGAACCTGGCTCAGTTGAAAAAGCCATTCAATTACTCAAAACGCCTGAACTCACACCCGTCATGGGACGCGCCGCTATTCTTTCAGAATTACCCGCGACTTATTCACCTGAGGTCATCATGACAATCGAAAAGCAATTAAAGGATGCTTCTTCACTTGTACGCCATGCGGCTGTTGAAATTTGCGACCCTCTTTCTAATCCCGAAAAATTGCGTCTCTTAGTCCCTATACTTAAAGATAAAGCTCGTAGTGTTCGACAAGAAGTCGCCTTTATTCTTTCGGCAATTCCAGATCAAGACTTCCCAAGCGCAAGTCAATCTGAGCGAAAAAATGCCGAAGATGAATTTATACTCGCCTCCGAAAGTACTGCTGACTCACCTGGCAGCCTCCTTCGTTTTGGTATTTTCGAAGAACGTAAAGGCAATCACGCTAAGGCTCTTGAACTCTACCAAGCATCCTTAAAAGTCGACATTCTTTTCCATCCCGCTCGTAGCTCAATGGCCACACTTTATTCTCGCCAAGGAAAAAATGATCTCGCAGAGAAGGAACTAAGAATCATTGTTTCTCAGTATCCACAACTCGCACAATTCCAATACATGCTTGGCCAACTTCTCGCTGAGGAAAAACGCTACATGGAAGCACAAAAATCTTTTGCGAAAGCCGCAGCTCTGCCCAACTGTCCTCCACAGGTTTTTCGTAACTGGGGCTTAAGCATGGAAAAAATGGGACAACACGATCAAGCCCTAAAAATCTATCGTAGTGGTTTACAGGTCTATCCTGGTTATGGCGAGCTACAAGCCTTTATTCAACGTATTGAAGGTGCAAGAAAGCAACAACAAGAGCGCGAACAACGCCGTCAACAACAGCAGCAGCAAGCGCCTCAGTAAATCATTAGGACTCATAAGAGCCAAACTTCGCATTCAGAAGTTCTGGCTTCTTTCTAAAGTAAGTAAAATTTCTCCTCAGGTATTGCCCAATTCCTCCTTTTACTATTCATTAATAGTAAAGGAGTTTATCATGAATCATCTTCATTTAAGCAATAGTGAGTTTTCCATACTCTCAAGTTCAGGTCACTTCCATAGCGAAGACCTGCTTTCTCATCTACTTGATATTGGAGCTCGACTTCTACCCGCACACAAACCTGACCTCTCTCATGTTATGAAAGAATTGAAAACGGAAGAAGGACTCGGTCATGAAACTGATTGGGAAGCTTGGTACAAAGAGCAAATGCACGATTCTCTAGAAAGTGAAACTCAACGAATGACACTGATGATTGAGTGTATGATTACATCTCTCTCACAACTCAAACAAGAAGACATTTCTAATTACTGTCGCGAACGCTTAATCACTGACTCTTTCATTGGAACTGAAGCTAAACATGCCATTCTACAAAAACTGGCTCTTGAACACCACAGCGCACTTAAAATGGCTAACAAAGATTCGGCTTACGATGGCTATATCAATAATCAGCCGGTCATAATCAAGCACTACCATACCGCTCACGATGATTCTCTTGAAGAAATGACTCAAGCGAGTACAATCTTCTACGAGCTTCATGAAGATGAGATTGAACTGATGTATGAGATCGCTTGCTGAACGCCTAATCACAAACTATAAAGCCATGTACTTCTCCTTGAGATAAATTCATGTTTTTCTCTATCCTGCTATCCGTTTATGAACGAAGTATCCATAAACGGACTCTTAAAACCGAGCCTTGATTAATACACAAATAACTTATCAAGAATAAGTTATACACTATTACCTCATCTATGTAATCAAAATTGCTATCCTCATTTTATTTTATTAACATGAGGAATTTATGAAAAACATTAACTTACCAAAAATAATCCAAGGTGGCATGGGCATTGCCGTATCTGATTGGAAACTTGCCCAGTCTGTAGCTCAAGCAGGACAACTAGGCGTTGTTTCAGGAACTGCCATTGAAAATGTTATGATTCGTCGCTTACAAGACGGCCATACAGAGACAGTAAAAGCACTAGAGGCTTTCCCCATAGAAACATTAAGTCAAAAGATCATCGCGAAATACTATATTGCCGAAGGCAAAGCCGCAGACAAACCCTATCGTCTTGCTCCGCTCACATCCATTCCACTTAAGCCAGAGCTAACTGAGCTCTTAATCGTAGCTAATTTTTGTGAAATTTACATGGCTAAACAAAGCGGTGGTCAGGTTGGTATTAACTATCTAGAAAAAATCACTATGCCTTTACTTCCCTCACTCTATGGAGCCATGCTTGCAGGGGTTGATGCCGTATTGATGGGCGCAGGTATCCCCATCGCCATACCTGGCATCCTAGACCAACTTAGTAAAGGGGAGGCATGCCGCTTATCTGTACCCGTAACTGGAAAAAGTAATGATCAAGATTTTTCCCTAGATTTTGACCCGAAACAGTATTCATATAAAATTGGACTGGCACGCCCTGCATTTTTGGGGATTATCAGTAGTGAAATCGTGGCTAAAACAATGATTAAACGCGCCACTGGTTCTATCGAAGGCTTTATTATTGAATCTCATTTTGCAGGTGGCCATAACGCTCCTCCTAGAAAAGTAAAAGGACAAAGCCATGATGCCTTCAGCGATAAAGATTCCGTCGACCTTGAACGTTTCAAGAAACTCGATTATCCATTTTGGCTAGCGGGTAATTTTGGCAAACACAATGCTTTGCAGCAAGCTCAAGAATTGGGTGCTTATGGCATTCAAGTGGGCTCAGCCTTTGCCTATTGCGACGAATCGGGAATTAAGCCCGAAATCAAAGAACAAGTCATTAAAGAAAATGCAGCTAAAGGTCTCAATATTTATACTGACTTCAAAGCTTCTCCTACTGGCTATCCCTTTAAAATCATCAAGCAGACTTGGAAGAAAGCAGAACATGCACCTGAACGCAGACGAGTCTGTGACCTCGGCTATCTACGGGAAGCCACTGTCGACGACAAAGGTAAGCTTGAATACCGTTGCCCTGCTGAGTCCACAAAGAATTATCTCGCAAAAGGCGGCACCCTAGAAGAAACCGAAGGACGACAATGCTTATGTAATTCTCTTTTTGCCACCGTAGGTCTCGGTCAAGTGCGTAAAGACTTTATTGAGCCCCCACTCTTAACCGGCGGAGAAGATTTTTCTTTTTTAAATGAATTAACAAACGCAACAAAACTAAGCTACTCAGCCAAAGAAATTATCGAATTACTTTCCTCAGAAAATGAGCCTCTTAGTTCAAATCAATAAGGCCATCTGAATCGCCAAACTTTTGAATGGCTGTCCCCAGCGCTGAGGACATCCCCAAAAATAAATTGGCAAGAGGTGTTTTTTCATTAAAGACTCGTGATTCACCTGTTTTGACTTTACCGCCTGCATTGCCCGCTAAGATTACAGGTAGATCATGATGATCATGGCGGTTGCCATCACGGATACATGAACCAAACAAAACTAAGGAATTATCTAACAAGTTGGACGAACCTTCTTGTACTTCTTTAAGCCTAGATAGGAAGTACGAAAAATTCTCAATATGAAAGCGATCAATTTTCTTCAATTGCTCAATTTTGTTTTCATCATTCTTATGGTGGGAAAGTGTGTGATGCCCTTCTTTAATACCGATTGAACCAAAGCGTAAATTCGAGCCTCCACGCCCTAACATCAAGGAACAAACCTGGGTTTTATTAGTCTGTAAAGCCAAAGTCATTACATCATAAAACAATTTAACTTTACGTTCATAATCCATTATTTGATGACGCGTAAAATCGGGAGTTTTAAAATCTTTATCAAATTCGATTTTATCTAAATTTTGCACACGCTTTTCTAGTGAACGTAAAGAGTCTTGATATTCGACGATCTTTTCACGATCTGATTTTGAAAGCCTTTTCATTAGATCATTACTCTCACTTCGTACTAAATCTAATACCGACGACTCGCGCATCCTCGCTTGCGCTTGCTGCTTTTTACCTAAGTGAGCTTCAGGATCACCAAACAATCTTTCAAATGCATCGCGCACCCGACTTTCGCGGGACATCGGTAGCTGAGCATTTTTCCATGATATGTTATTGACATAGGCACAGCTGTAACCTGAATCACATTGGCCTGCAATTCCACCATCTTCCATCGAATACTCTAGTGAATCAAAAGCACACAGACCTCTTTTTTTAGCCGCTAAAACCTGATCAAATGAAACCCCTGCGCGAATATTCTTGCCCGATGTTTTACGGATTTGCTGTGCCGTTAAAAAAGTACCACTGCTGCGGGCGTGATCCCCTGCTCCATCTCCGTTTGCGCGAGCTTTTTCATGACCTAAATTACTGAAAAAATTAAGTTGGCCTTTGTGATCCGCTAGGCTTTCCAAACTTCTCGGAAGCTGAAAATCAGCCCCTGTTTCCTGTACTTTCCAATCGGGATCCCAGACTCCATTGGGAGCAAAAATAAATACGGCACGCTTTTTTGACTCGATAGCTTTTGCGGAAGCAACACTCTCCAAGTACGGAAAACTCATTGCGACTCCACCAGCCTTAATCAATTGACGCCTACTAAAATGATCATAGGTATTCATTATTCACCTCTTCTTCAAAATGACTTGGTTTTTAAAATTCATGACTTCTCCCGAAATGTTTTGGAGTGCACTAATTGAAGAATGATTTGGGATAAGCGGCAATCGTTTACCTTTGTGTCATTATAAATATTATAAAGAGTTTGATAATCCCCCTCTTCCAGCCCCCTTCCTAATGAGTATATCATTAATTTTTTAATGAAGTTAAACTGAAACACATCCTTATTTTTCAATAAATACTCTTGGACATCTTTCACACCATTCAGCTTCACACCATTAGGTAAAATACCTCCTGCATTGATAGCATGATACTCATAAGATGCCCGCCACTTCCCAAGCGGGCCATAGTGCTCAAAACTTAGGCCGATAGGGTCCATCCGCACGTGACAGACTGCACAATTTGGATCTGCGCGATGAATGGCCATTTGCTCTGCAATAGTCTTCTTTTTATGATCAGCCTCCAAGTCCTCAAGCGAGGGTAGATCTGGCGGTGGTGATGGTGGCGAGAAGCCTAAAATCTCTTCTAGCACCCACTTACCGCGCTTTACTGGACTCGTTCGCGAAGCCTCCGAAGTGACCGTCAAGATTGCACTCGTTGTTAAAATACTATCTCTCCCTGTAATCGCTGATGTTTCTTTGAATTCTCCACTAAACTTGCCTCGTATACCATAGTGCTTGGCTAACTTGTCATTGACAAAAAGTTTATCTCCCCGGATAAAAAAATCTAAGGGCAAATCATTTTGTAAAACATAAGAAAAGTAATGATAAACCTCTTGCCCCATAGCATACTGCAAAGGCCCATTCCAATTAGGAAATTGTTTTTTATCAATATCTAAATAATCTAAGTTACGAACATAAAGCCATTGCCCTGAAAAGTTTTTTACAAAAGCCTTACTCTTACAGGATTTAATCATGCGTTCGACTTCTGAGGACAAGACTTCATCATCAATCAATTTCCCTTGTTTAGCTAAAGAGAACAGCCTTTCATCAGGCATTGTAGACCATAAAAAATATGATAAGCGAGAAGCCAATTCATAATTACTGATTGGCTCAATACCCTTTAGGGGTGGTTCTTCTATTCGAAACAGAAATTTTGGTGATACTAAGGCCGCTAAAAAACAAGTTTTCATTGCTAGTAAATGTTCTTGACCATTCGTTTTTAATTTGTGATATAGTTTCATATACTTACTTAACTCTGCTTCAGTTACAGGCCTACGATAGGCCCGTAATAAAAACCTCTTCAAGCTTTGTTCAGCTACTTCATCGTTAGGAACTAAAGCCAAATGGCTCTTCGTCAATAGAGGAAGTTTATTCGGCCCAGAAACACTCAACTTATGAAAATGAAAGTTTCGATCACCTTTAATGAGGTGATTATAATCATTGACAAAGGCTAAGGCGATTTTATTTTTCCCTAGCTTAAAATCAACATTTAACTCATAATCTTGGGGTTGCCCTTTCATGGCAGAAACTTTTATTAATCCCACTGACTTTTCATTAATCATTACATTGACGTGAACCGGCTCTTCACCTGCTTGATCACCTGCGGCTCTTAGTACTAGTTTATATTTCCCTGAGTATTCAATAGGAAATTCGGTACTCAGCTTGCCTAAGGACCAAATATAATGAACCCCGTTAATCACACGTCCACTATGCTCAGGTCGCCTATCCATGCCCTCTGCATCAAAGCTTAAGAGACTGCGCTTAGGCAGCTCATTTTTTATGGCTTTATCCAAATACTGCTTTGCGTAATGCAGATATTTTTCCATCGATAAAGGACTTACACTTAAAAGTTCCGCGATATTATCAAAGCCATAGCCTGAATTATCGTTCGGAAGATTGATCTGTGGTTTTTCTTTTAAAAACAATAAATCTTGTAGAGTATTTATGTACTCCTTATTATTTAATCGCCGGGCTTGAGGAGTTTTAAGTTCTAAAGGCAATGCCGCGTAAGTTCGATATATGGCTGTATCTAACCAGCTTATCATTTTTTGGCGATCATCTATATCCAGGTGTTTACTATCAGCGGGCGGCATCTCATGACTTTTCAAGTAAACTAGAGCTTTACTCCATGTTTTTGGCGAAAGTAAACTTTTGTCCTTATCCGGTAATATTGACTGTAAATCCATGCCACCCTTTTCTTTCCCTGGCTTGTGACAACGACAACACTTACTTTCAATTAAACTTTGGCCATCAGCCAAAATAAAATTGAGCGACACCATAAAAAGTAAATACTTAAGCAAGTGACTCTCCTCCACAATAATGAATACGATATTCATTCAAATCTTTCACTATGGATTCGCACATGACCTCTTCCTCTTTGCCTAGCTCCACCATATCAGGAATATGGATCACCTTCATTCCCGCCGAGTAAGCAGATCGCACTCCATAGCGTGAATCCTCAAAGGCTAAACAATCTTTAGCTTCGACCCCTAACTGTCGCGCCGCTTCCAGATATATATCTGGCGCTGGTTTACTTTTACTTACTTGGTCGCCACCTACCAAAACCTGGAAGTATTTTCTCAAAGCTGTTTTTTGTAATTTCTTCTCTGCCCTTACTTTATCAGTTGAGGTAGCCACTGCCACGGGGATTTCTTGCACGCGAAAAGACTCTAACAAAGCGACTACACCTGCTTTTATGGGTGCCGCATTATCTACAGTTCTCAAGTGATACTCATCTTTCCAAACCTTGATAAAGCTATCTATATCAGTTGCAGGATTCAACTTTTGCTGAAGGCGCAAACGCACCTCTTTGCCATTCAGTCCAATCAGCTCTATAAATTCTTGACGACTCATTTCTTGATGATGTTGCTCAAAAGTTTTTAGTAAAACTTCACAGCAAATCCGCTCCGTATCCAAGAGCACTCCATCCATATCAAAAACTATCGCTTGTAGCACTGTTCACCCTAAAATTAAATCCCCTATACTCTATGTATACGGGGGTTTTCTAAAAAATTTACAAAAAACATTCAATAAGCTGTCAAGTCTACCAAAGCATTACTATTCATCTTATACAAAACTTTATTAATTAAGATAATACTGGAGCCCATAAAATGAATAAAAAATCATTCTCACTAATCGAACTTTTAGTCGTTATTGCTATAATTGGCATCCTCGCATCACTCATTCTTCCTGCTTTAGGTAAAGCTCGCGCCAAATCTCGTCAGGCTGTTTGTAACTCACAACATAAGCAAATGGGTATGGCTAGCTATATGTATAATGACGACAACGAAAATTATATGCCCTCCGCATCTAGCAACGATACCAGCAGTCGTTTAGGCTGGAAAGATCACTTAGTCGTTTATCTTGCAGGTGAGGTACATCGTAACTACACTGGCGCCGCCCCCTTTCGTTGCCCTGACTCTGAAGTTAAAACAGGCTTTTCCAACCAAGAAGCTGGCACGACTTACAATATTAAATTTGGTGACTTTCGATTTAATGCCAAACCAGCAGTAAAAATTACCGATATTGAATCAGCGGTAGAAACAGTTGTTATTGCAGATTCAATCGATGATACTTCATGGGTTGATGTCTCTTATAACCTTCCTTCTGAAAATGCCATAGGAAATCGCCATAATGGATCTTTAAATCTTTTATGGGTTGATGGTCATGTTCAAAGCGCGACTCAAACAGTTATTTCCGCAGGAAAAAATGGTGAACAAGATTACTACTACCTTGTAACTAAATAGTTTAATTGAGTCCTAACCTTTATCATAGCCAAATGTACACCGCACTGTAGATACAGACATAATAATGCTCCTACCGCATACTCAAATTTCGGTCTCCAAAGGATGCATCCCCTTTTAACATAGTGATTACACAAGCCTCTTGTGAATACATATTTTTGACTAAAAGTACAGATAATTCCTAACATCCTTGCAAATCGACTAAATCTTCATTAATTTAAATTAAGCTGTCAATAAACTTATACTTAATACGATTCTTTTTGTCACTACCTGCATTCGTATAATAAGTGCAACACTTCTGTTAATTGCTTATAGCATAAACATCTATTGAGAATAACAAGACTCAGATGTACTCTGCTATAAGCGACCAAACCTAAAACAGAGGAGTCAGAAATGACATATGAACATCTGAGTCTTGAAGAAAGACACTACCTTGAAATTGAATTAAAGGCAGGCACATCGATCACTAAAATAGCAAAAAACTTAAATCGTAGTACAAGCACACTTTCACGAGAACTTAAACGTAATAAAGGTCTCCGTGGTTATCGAAACAAGCAAGCCAATGACTTTGCTCAAGAAAGACACAAAGTGAAACCAAAGGCTATTAAACTAACTGAAGAAGTTAAGGACTATATAGATGAGCATTTACTCAAGGATTGGAGCCCCGAACAAATTGTAGGTCGACTAAAAGATGACCAATCCATCTTACTTCATCATGAAACAGTTTATCAATATATTCTTAGAGATAAAGAATCAGGAGGTGAGCTATATAAGCTTCTACGTCATCAGAATAAAACTTATCGCAAACGTTATGGCAACCAGCATAGTCGTAATGGGATTCCCAATCGTGTGGATATAGACGAACGACCTGAGGCAGCTAATAAGCGAGAGCGTGTAGGCGACTGGGAGATGGATACTATTATAGGAAAAGCTCATAAAGGAGCCATTGTAACTATGGATGATCGAAAATCAAAACTGCGTCTAGCATTGCCTGTGTCTCATAAGAAAGCCACGCTTGTGAAAGATGCAATAATCTCTTTGCTAACACCGATCAAAGATTTGGTTCATACTCTTACATTTGATAATGGAAAAGAATTTACTCAGCATGAGACTATCTCCAAGGAATTGGAATGTAATAGTTATTTTGCTAAACCATATCACTCATGGGAACGAGGCCAAAACGAGAATGCTAATGGATTGTTACGGCAATACTTTCCTAAGTCTATGGCGCTTGATGGTATCAGTGAAAATGAAGTCATTATTGCGGTTGATAAACTTAATAGTAGACCTCGAAAATGTCTGAAATTTAAGACGCCATATGAAGTTTTTGAAAATTTAACTGGAATTAACTTAAGAAAATCAGTAGGTGTTGCACTTACTACTTGAATTCAGGCTAGATAAATACCGGAAAATGCAAAATGAAAAAGAATTTCACACTCATCGAACTCTTAGTCGTTATTGCTATCATCGGTATACTCGCATCACTTCTCCTCCCTGCACTTGGCAAGGCACGTAAAAAATCACAACAAGCTGTTTGTGCCTCGCAACAGAAGCAAATTGGCACGGCTATTTTCATGTACGTGGAAGATAATGATTACTATATGCCCACCGTTAATCACCCCACTGCCTCTACTCGTCTCGGATGGAAAATCTTTATCGCTCCTTACTTAAATTTAAAGACAAATAAACTCGGTGGCGCCCCTTTCCGTTGTCCAAGTAGTGAAATCGTTGCTGACTGGGAGAATCAAAGTGCTGGAACCTCTTATAACAGCAACTTTGGTGATACACGTTTTTATGATCCTAATGGAAGTGTATCGAATCATCGAAAACATAAACCAAAAGAACTTAATGAAATAGAAGATACTGTAGAGACAGTTGTCACTGTAGACTCAATTGACGGTAATGATTGGGCAGAAGTTGCTAAATCACTTCCTTCAAGTAACGCAGTGGGTTACAGGCACAATAATGGTCTGAATACATTATGGGTTGATGGTCACGTGACATGGAAGTCAACTGTCTATATGTCTGCGGGCCGCTATGGAGAGCAAAACTACTATTATATAATGGACAAACCTTAAGCTTTAAATATTTAACGAACACAGCTCATCACGACCTTATACACTCGGAATATGTCCCCGCACGTACTAGATAAATCATCTAGCTCTTTTAAGGTCCACCATCCACACACCCCTTTCATATGCGTAAAAACTTGATAGTTAAACAAATATAAATTTATTTGGACCTCTACTGTCAACAATAGAATAGCCACTGCGATTCCTCTAGTAACAAGATAAATCCCGAGGAATACAAAATGAAAAAGAAATTTACACTTATCGAGCTTTTAGTCGTTATTGCTATCCTAGGTATACTAGCATCTCTCCTTCTCCCCGCACTTGGCAAGGCCCGCAAAAAATCACAACAAGCTGTTTGCGTATCTCAGCACAAACAATTGAGTGTGGCAATTCAAATGTATGCCGATGATAATAACGAATATATGCCCACTGTTAATCACCCCGACCAAAACAGTCGTCTCGGATGGACATTTTTTGTAGCTCCGTACTTAAATTTAAAGACCAACCAAATCGGCGAAGCCCCTTTCCATTGTCCAAGTAGTGAAATCGTTGCCAACTGGGAGAGTCAAAAAGCCGGCACCACCTACAACAGTTATTTCGGTGATACACGTTTCAATCAAGCTAATGCAAGGAATACACCCAAACAACTCAGTGAAATAGAAGACGCTGTAGAAACCGTTGTTACCGCTGACTCCATTGATGGCGACAACTGGGCTAACGCTGCTAAATCACTCCCTTCAAGCAATGCTATTGGCTACCGTCATAATAATGGACTAAATGTATTGTGGGCGGATGGTCACGTTGCATGGAACTCGACTACATATATGTCCGCAGGAGCCAATGGTGAGCAGGACTACTATTATATGGTTGATAAACCTTAATCACTTACTTATTAGTACAACGATAGGCATTAAATTAATTAAGGTATTTGTGGATCTCAGACTCACTTTTATAAAGAACCTTGCCTGAAGGCACATATTTGGCCGCTTCTTCTAAATGTAAGTCTTGATCCTCAAAGAAGATATGGGGACGAAAAGCTTTAAGGATTTTGGATTTATCTAAACCTCCCAAAAAGAATACTTCGTCCACGTACACGCCCCAAGTCCTCAATGTTTTTATCACTCTCATTTCAGCTGGAGCACTACGTGCCGTTACAATGGCAATTCTTACTGGTGATGATTTTACATTAAAAGGTAAGCGACGCTGCAACTGTGATATACTGCGAAGTAACTGTGCGTATGGTCCTTCTGGCATCGGCACATCTTGATGAGCATCTTCATGGTCAAAAAAGCTCTTCAAGCCTTCCGCTTTGAAAACAATTTCACTACTATCATCAAAAAGAACCGCATCACCATCGAAAGCTAATCTTACCTGATCAGCTTCAATATTTGAGTTTTTGGGTGGTCCTTGGACAATTGCTGAAGCACAAGTTTTTGCATCAATTACTTTTTGCGCATCGCGCACATTAGTAGTCAAAAACAAGTCAACATCATAGGCATCTAAATAAGGCACCACCGATTCACCTCCTGTAAAAGCATGGCGAGTGATATTTAAGTTATGCCTCCTAATATTATTGAAGACAACCACTCCCGTTTCAGGACTATTTCGAGACATGACAACCACTTCAACAATAGGCGCATCACCCTCTTTTTGATATTTATTCAGGCCCAACAAGGCTCTTACTAATGGCATCGCAGTACCATCATCCAAATCATCTTCTTCACGACTCAACATATAGCCACGATAGTTCTCAACTGCTGTTTCAGGATTTTTCATGAAGGCCTCCTGAAAAACACTATCCGCATCACTCATATCAAATAAAGCTGTCGCTGATACCGCTACGACTAAAGTTTGTCCTAAATCTACTTTCACTTTTCCCTCGGATTTTTAGCTATCTTGAGTTTTTCTAGAGCCTGATTACTTAAAGTATATAGGGCCGGATAGCTATCTCTCTGTTGTTCTAAATCTTTGTTTAACATTAATAAGGCTACGGGGATATACTGCTCAAAACTTTTTTTGGCCTTTATTGTACTCAAAAAACCATACGCTCCCAAGGCTTGCATATGCCGCTGAATTGCACATAAGTCATAATCCTCATGCATGTTTTTTTGACTCTTATCTACGTCCAGCAATTTTTTAAAAAAGTAACTCTTCAATTCCTTTTGCATTTCCACAGAATAATTCATATAGGGATCACCAATAAAGGATGCCGCATCATACAAGGATGGACCTTGGTGTGCCCCTTGAAAATCGATTAAGTAAGCTTGGTCTTTAACAATCATCACATTTTCCGACTGAAAATCTCGATGCATCACCACTTTATTCATATCATTAACTTTCTCTGCTAATGACAAGCATTCACGATCGATCTCCGCTTTATTACTTTCATAAGCTTTTTTCAGACCCGCCACTCTAAATATAAAACGCTCTAAAAAATATGAGCTCTCCCATAGTAATACATCAAGATCAAAAGGTTTATCATCAACGGGCGCTGGTGTATTCTGAAATTTCATCACTTCGTCTAGGCATGATTTCGCTCCAACAAGCAGCTCATCCTCAGATTTTCCTTGAGCCCATAGTCGAAAAGTATCATCTCCTAAATCTTCCAAAAGAACTTTCCTCTCTTTTGGATCATGAGAGAGCATTTTTGGTACTTTCACTCCAGATTTGACGAGCATCTCAGTTATTTTTTGTTGTCGTTCAATTGTCTTGTCAATTACAGAGTAGTGTAAAACCACACCTTCATTGCTACGCCTGTATATTCTATCCGAGCCCCCATTACCAATCTTTTTCACAGCTTCAAACTGAGGCATCTCTCCCAGTTCAAAGGGTACATTTAGATGGGGCCCCACGACGCAGTTTGTTAATCGACTGCCATCTGCGACTTTCGCACCACTTAGTAGAATAACATTTGAGAGTCTGACATCCTTTCCTATACTCACAGCTTTTTCGACCACACAATAGGAATCAATACGGCAATCCCAGGGGATGCTCAAAGGTTCCGCAAAGAATCGTTGCTCAGACCCTAGACTTGCAAAAACTCCCTGTGCATAGGCATTCACGTTCCCTAAATCTAGCCACTCAGATTTTTTCCCTATATCATATACGCCAATCCTTTCTCCGGCCTTAAGGGCTTCTTCCCAATAAGGCACCACATGGGATTCTCCTGCCGGTAGATATCCCGAAAATCCTGGCTCATATAATGCCACACAAGCATAGCCATACCAATGAGTCGCACGAGGATCTTTCATCTCTTTATCAATACAAATGAATTGCTGATCGTCACTCGCACCCACACGTCTTTCATGTACCCTGTCCTGCACTGCTAAAGTCACTAAATTCCCTGAACTCTGATGGTAGTCTAACATCCCCTTCCAATCAAAATCGGTTAGCACATCACCATTAATTAACAGACTTGTATGTTTACTAAAAAAATCTTGTGCATTCCATAGTGCTCCACCTGTCCCCAAGAGTTCACGTTCTTCAAACAAGTCATAATCTTTATCCGCGTTCCATTGCTCAAACATTTCTTTTTTATAATGGACATTTAATCCTATCTCATTTATATCTAAAGCAATACACACTCGATCAATCATTCGATCAATTAAGCTTTGACCCGCAATTGGTAGCAAAGGCTTAGGGTATAAATCAGTTACCGGGCGCAAACGACTACCGTAGCCCGCTGATGCCACAAATAGGTTAATTGACATTGTTAATCTCTCTTAAAGTTTTTACTGTAATAAAACCGAGTTGTATAAAAAATAGCTTTTCTCATATAATAAAGAGTGTTTTGTAAGAAAGTATGCTTGAACTTAAGCATGGCTAGTCCAAAATATGACATGATTCAATTTAAAACTTAATTTTTTCGTGTCACCAACTTAAGCCATTCATTTCAAGGATTAAAAAAATGCTCATAGGAGATAAAGTTTTCGAAAGAAAATCTTTTGAAAAAACCGACCAAATCATCAGTAACTTTTGTACTCAAGAGTTTCTAAACAAAAATAGCATTATCAGAAATGAGCGCGTTAACAAAACTCTTTTGGAGCTCATTGAATTGGCTCCCCGTAATTCTTTTTTATTGCGTGAAGTGATTGATTACACAGCCAAAATTACTGAAAGCCATATCTTGGATGGCAAATTTAACATCACCGCCTTTGAACGCTGGCTCAACCAGCATTCAGGTTTAAATGAAAGTGAGCAATTTGTTATTCGCGGAAAAGTCAGTGGCAAACATATTCCACGAGACGAATACCAGCTTTATTTCCCCATTGGTCACGACAAGTACTATCCCAATTCTCATTACGTCACCGCGCACAACCCACCTGACTTGGACAGTACCACTGGTTCATTCATTGGCTGGCTCGATGCGTTCTCATGTAAAGTAGGCCAAACACTTACTGTCTGGAATGTTCCTCAAGGTGAGCCAAGCCCATTAATATCTCATTACTTTAATAAAATTTTCACCAATCATGTATTTAGTCGGGTCGCAAAACATAAATCCGTAATTTCTCCTGTGGCCATGGATATCGTGAATCAACACAAACTCATAAGAGTGACTGGCGATTCTAACATCCGTGATTTCCAACATGATCGAAATACCAATCATATTATTGTCGTGGATGACGATGGTTACTTCCTTGGTGACTGGCGTGTTACCGATGTAGATGCCGTCGGCAGAATCCAGCGTTTACTCAACATCACGATTCATTCCTATGAAAAAGTACTGATATCTACTTTCACTGAGCTCATGAGTCGCGAAAAGATCACCAGGCAAGAAATCCAAAGCTACCTCGATTCTAGCTTCAATTCTAACCTTAGCAATAGTCACATGAGCCTCCAACGCTATCACCATCATGACTGTGAGTTACTAGACCTCTACCTCAAGAAAGCGCTCAAGCTCGAGCATGGTAGCAAAACTAGCTTTTTAGAGTTTTTCCGTTTTATGGACAAAGTTTCCAAATCCGAATATTGTGAATTTGTTGATTATATGAATTCTTTCCTTACGCCAGAAAATTTTGACTTTCAAAATGAAACTTTCTCACTCGCCACTTCAAAAATATTCGCTACATTTAATAAAGCCTTTGATAAACTAAGTTCCTCTATTCAAGCTGGCCGTGATTACTACGACCGCATGGATCTTGCCTTGGCTATTAAAAAGGACGTCTTAGGTAATACGCCTAACTATGTAAGCACCAAAGCTGAACCTACTGAGATCAAGCATAAACTTCGAGGTTACCAGCACGTAACTGTTTGCTTTCCTGACAAGAAACAAAGAATTATACCCGTAGGCGTCATTCATCGCTCAGATATGGTTAATGATTCTTTAGGTTCGGTAACTTTACGTGATTTCTGTAACCGCGATGAAATCAAAATTGGCCCTTCTGTCCGTACTATCTCAGCTATTGATCACCACAGAGCTGAAATCGACTCCAGAGAGTGTATGACTATCACCATTGCAGATGTTCAGTCAGTCAATGTGCTCATTGCTGAACAAGCTTTCACCATTAATGATCGTTACGGCTGCCAGAATCAGAGCCTTCACTCTATTGATGATCAAATGGATATGATTACCAACAAAACCGACCCTCATTCTAAAGATTTCTCACTCCTAAATCGTCTTGTCCAAAAGAAGCAAGCCATATATAAGTCTGGTGTGAAATACTTTATTAACCCCGAAAGAGAATTCATTGAATATTCTTTAATGCTTAATGCCATTATTGACGACACCGATTTATTTAACAAATGTGCATGGCGAGACCTGACTGCCATTGCCAATCTTGTCAATCGAATGAAAAGCATTATCTGCCGCACAGAAATCCAAGTATTAAATCTTGATAAATATAACCGTTCTTCAAAAACCGACCTTAAAGCCGCGATTAATGAATTCCTCCACAACGAAGATGTCACATCTTTCTACAAAAATATTTTCGATCATAGAGAAGTTCTCATCAGTCAATGGCTAAGTAATAGTAAAGAGCACCAGTTTTGTTATGAAGATAGAAAGATTCAAAATGAATTTTGCGCGATTAGCCAACTCAAATTATTCCCCAATAACCGAAAATGCTTTAAGCAACATCGTGATACATTACTCGCCAACTGGCTCAATAGTAACGAAGTGGTTGCAAGGAAATCTTCCGTAGTTGATTTCTACATGCAAATGAACTCCACGATTGAAACGAAAAGCAGCCAAAGCTCTAGCACTGATGAATATGATGAAATATGGATCCGTATAAGTTCAAATAGCGAACAAGCCGAGTCGCGTTTACGTCTATTCCTTAGTACATTTACTCAGTCAGCTAAGTACCCCGACATTATTGAACGAGTGACTATTGAAGGTGGCAATGCTGAAGAAAACAAGAGTCTCAAGCAAATCGTTACTAATCACTTAAAAATAGCC
This sequence comes from Lentisphaera profundi, assembly GCF_028728065.1. Taxonomy (GTDB): domain Bacteria; phylum Verrucomicrobiota; class Lentisphaeria; order Lentisphaerales; family Lentisphaeraceae; genus Lentisphaera; species Lentisphaera profundi. The sequence goes on from NZ_CP117812.1 coordinate 2,044,942, forward strand.
TGTACAATTAAAAAAACTGCAGACAAACGTTCTATCATTTGTCTCACAATAAAACAGAGCAGTCTAAATAGTCGGAAGGCAGACATTACCCCATTCTTACCTAAATAATGGTCATTCCGCCCTGTAATGCGTCATTATGACGCCATTACTTAGACTGAAAGACTTGATAATAACCGTTTTTTAACACATAATTATCTATAGGGCAATATTTTATATACTAAAAAACATCTGATGGCACCACACGTGCTTTTACTTATGCCAAACAATTCACGGAGACATATATGTCACTAAAAAAATACATACTCCCACTTGGGGAAGTTTCCTCTGTGGCAGAAGCCGCGAGTCTACAAGAGGCATCTATAAAGTTAGAAAAAGACCCACAAAGCTCTTTCTACATTGCACATCTTGATGATCAAATCTCACTTCCCGAGAACCTTCATATTTTAGAAATAAAAGAATCTAAAATTAGCCCTGCCAATGAAGATAAATCTGGCGATGATAAAAATGCCGCACTAGCTCCCCAAGGAGATGGCAACATGCTCGACTTACATTTGCGCTTCCATCTTCCTCCCGGACTCGATCGTAGCTACTTTGAAACGGCACTTCACTCAAAGATCTCTCAAGCTATTGAAGCCATTATAAATGAAGGCGATTCTTCAGAGCAAGAATAAAGCATTTCAGTCCTGCTCTTTATTAAGTCGCAGGATTTTTTTTTCTAAAGAAAATGACTATCCACTTTTACGGATTTAAAACTGGGTATACTCTTAGTTCAAATATTTTCATAATATCAACTAGGAATCATCATGCAAAGCGCCTCCATTACCGTTTGTATTGAAAAAGACACTGCCCACCTTGCCGTCAAAGGCAGAGGTACATTTGACAACAGTGAAGCCATTAGAAGCTTCTGCATGATGGCCATCGAAGGCGTGGCTAAAAAAATAGATATCAATATGTTAGAGTGCTCAGGAATGGACAGTACATTCATGGGCATACTCACGATGCTTTCTCGAATGGGATCCATGAAATCTTGTCCTGTTGAACTCAGTAACGTAAATGAAGCCAACAAAAAGAATTTTACCTCTCTAGGCATCAGCCAGATCCTCAATTTCACTAACACATCTACCCAACAAATGTCTATGCACACACTTCATAAACCGAAGATGAGCGAAGACGAAAAACACAAAAACATTCTCGATGCTCACCAGGAACTCATTGATGCCAACGACGCCAACCGACCTGTTTTCCAAGACATCATCACTTACTTAAAAGAAAATCAATCATAAATCCCTTAGGATAACACATGAAAAAAATCTTCCTCCTTGCTTTAATTCTCTCTGCACCACTCGTTCAAGCCCTAGAAATTGTCACTGTAGACATGAATAAAGTATTCGAAAACTACTACCGAACTTTAATCGAAAATAAAAAGCTAGCTAAAGAAAAAGATATCACCCAATCTCGTTTAAAAGAGATGCAAGCACAAGTCTATAAATTACAGACTGACTACCAAACGCTTATGCGTGAATCCATGAACCCCGCATTAAGCGAAGGTGCTCAGACTCAAAAAAAGCAAGATGCTGAAGCGAAAGCAACTGAAGGCCAATCCACAATCAAAAACCTTAAATTCTTCCAGCAAAACCTACAAAAAGAAGCGGTAGCTAAACGACGCAGCATCACTGAAGAGCTCACTAAAGATATTAAAAAAGTAATCACTAAATATGCAAATGATAACGCCATCGATTTAGTTATTGATTCATCAGGAAAATCTGTGAACGGCATCAACCTTATTATTCACAGCAATCCTTCTTTAGCGATAACAGAAAAGATCCTCGCAACAGTAAACAAAGGCCACGAAGACTTCGTTAAAAAAATCCAAGACGACAAAAAATCTGAAACGAAAAAATAAACATGAAAGCCTTAAAGCTCAGTCAAATCCTAGCCATAAGTGAGGGCACAGCTAACAGGGATAGTGATGTCATTATCAATGAAGTCAGTTCATTAATTGATGGTAACAATCACTCCATTTCTTTCCTTGGTAACAGAAGGTATATCTCTCAGATCAAAGATTCTAAAGCCGGGATTATACTGGTTGACAATGACTTTGATACTGCAGGATTTGATCGACTCTTTGTATCATGTGAAGATCCCTCTGCTTCTTTCACCAAAATAGCCGACCATTTTGCTCCACCCATAATTGAATATACTCCTGGAATTGACTCCACTGCGCACATAGGACAAAACACCACTATCGGCGAAAATGTCTATATCGGCCCTGGCGCCATCATCATGGATGGCGCTTCGATTGACGACAATTCAGTCATCTGCGCCAATGCATATGTGGGACACCATGTGACCATAGGAGCTTATTCAATCCTCTATCCTAACTCAGCTGTTCGAGAACGCTGCGAAGTAGGACAAAGAGTCATTTTACATAGCTCATGCGTCATTGGCTCTGATGGATTTGGTTTTATACCCGGTAAAGATGGTCATAAGAAAATTCCACAAGTCGGCATCGTCCAGTTACAAGATGATGTAGAAGTCGGCTCATGCACTACAATTGACCGCGCTCGTTTTGGTAAAACCATAATTGGCGAAGGTACAAAACTTGATAACCTCATACAAATTGGTCACAATGTCATCATTGGTAAGCATTGCTTTATTGTATCTCTAGTTGCCATCGCAGGCAGTGTACAAATTGGAAACTTTGTTACGATTGCTGGGCAAGCAGGTATTAGTGGCCATCTACAAATTGGCGACGGCTGTACCATCATGGGTAAAGCAGGTGTCACCAGAGACCTCAAGCCCGGCGAAGTTGTCATGGGAATGCCCGCGACATCTAGAAGGGAATTCATTGCCGACAGAATTCAACTGCGGAAAATCTCTAAGCTTGAGAAACGTTTAAAAGAACTCGAAGATAAATTCAAGTAAATAAGCATGAATGAAGACCGTAAAAAAATATGGGCTCTGACTATATACATAGTTGGCATTTTCATCATCGGCAGTTTGATTTGTCCACTTTTATGGAACATAATCCATTCAAGCCCTCTTCAAAATATCGACTCCATCGGCAAGGCCTCTTTTGGCAAAGTTTGTAACCGCGCCTTTATGCTTGTCGCCTTCATTGGATTATGGCCGCTAAGCAAGCAATTAAACTGCACTCGCAAAGACGATTTTGGCTTAGCCATCCCAAGAAAAAAATTCTGGAAGGAATTCGGCTCGGGTTTTCTACTAGGCGCCATCACTCTTTTGTGCTTAAGTCTTTTCTTTTATTTTATTGAATTGAGAACGCTTAAAAGTGGCCCTGTTATCCCAAGATTACTCAAGAGCGTACAAAAAGGGATTATTACTGGTGTGGCAGTTGGCTTAATCGAGGAGATATTTTTCCGAGGCATCTTAACCCGCGCGCTTTCACGTATAAGCCCTCTCATTAGCGCCATCCTTATTAGTTCAACCGTCTATGCTGCCGTCCATTTTATTCGTGGTGACTCCAGTACCGATTACGCAATCATACATTGGTACAGCGGTTTCACTTATTTAAAAAGCGCCTTTAGCTTATATAGCGACCCTCGCTTCATCGGCTCTTTTTTAACTCTAGTCACTGTAGGTATTTTCTTAGCTTGGCTCACCTTAAAACGAGGAAATATTGCCTTGTGTGCCGGAATTCACGCTGGTTGGGTCTGCATTATCAAAGGCACATCCCACGCGACTCGGACAGACAAAGAGTCTCCCTATTATTACTTAGTTGGCAACTATGATAAATTCACTGGTTACGCTGCCTTCATCTGGCTAAGTATCATCTGTCTTTGTACATGGTTTTACTTAGAAAAAAAACAGCGCAAAGGTGCTTAAGTACATCTACCCAGACATTTGCTTTGCCTGTAAAAAGCAATATTCTAAAGACAAACCTCTTTGCTCGGCCTGTACACAAAGAATCACCCCTATTGAGTTAAAACACACTTGCACACTCTGCCATGCTCAGCTAGATACCGCCACCCAATTATGCTCTTCCTGTTTGCAGCATCCTCCTGCTTGGCAACAATCATCCTCTGCCTTTGAGTTCCAAGGACTCGGCAGGGAATTATTGCTACGATTTAAATACTCACGGCACCTTTACCTACTGCCTTTTCTAAGCCAACAAATAGAAATCAGCTTTCAAGAAGCGCAACTACCCGAACCTGACATCATTACCTACGTCCCCATGCATCCTTTCAAAAAACTCTACCGAGGATGGAACCAAAGCGAACTCATTGCTAGAGAATTCGCCAAATATCACCCTCAGGCTGAATGCCTATCGCTTTTAAAACGAAACCACTTAGGTAAAGCACAAGCCTCTAAAGCCAGGCGAGAGAGACTTAAGTCAGTAAAAGATCTTTTCTCTATCAAAAAAAGAGACAAGATAAAAGATCGAAGTATATTGCTTATAGATGATATATTAACAACTGGAGCCACTCTCGACGCCTGTTGCAAAGCTTTGCAAAAAGAAATGCCGAAAGAGATCTCCATATTAACGATTGCAAGAGGATAGAAAATGCCTATTTTCGGAAAAACTAAATTTTCTACTGTCAACTATGACAAGACTACACCTACCGCCGCGATGCCTTCTATGGAAGACAGCGAAAACCCTCAAGAAGGTTTTACTAAATGCCGTAGCTGTAAAAGCCCCATTCTTATTGAAGAACTAGAAGCGAACCATTCAATCTGCCCGAAGTGCGACTTTCATTGTCCTCTCCGTGCAATGGATAGAATTAATTCTCTGATGACTGATTTCGAAGAAATTGATGCCAATATGCACTCAATTAATTTTCTTGGATTCGCAGGCTATGATAAAACACTCAAGTCTAAACAAGCAGCTTTAGACACGAAAGACGCCGTTATTTGCGGCTTTGGCAAAATCAAAAATCAGAAAGCTGCCATTGTTGTCATGGATTTCAAATTCATGGGCGGGAGTCTCGGCTCAGTCGTTGGTGAAAAAATCACTCGCTTAGTTGAAGCGGCTACTGAAAAGCGCCTTCCTGTAATCTTAGTAACTGCCTCTGGTGGTGCGCGTATGCAAGAAGGCTGTGTCAGCTTGATGCAAATGGCAAAAACTAGCGGTGCTCTGGCAAGATTATCGAATAGTGAACTCCCACTAATCTGCTTATTGACTAATCCAACATACGGTGGCGTCACTGCAAGCTTTGCTTCACTCGGGGATATCATACTTTCTGAGCCAAATGCACTCATTGGTTTTGCAGGTGCTCGAGTCATCGAAACGACGATCAAAGCTGAGCTTCCCGAGAACTTCCAAACTGCGGAATTCCTTGTAGACCATGGCCTTGTAGATCGCATCATTCATAGAGAGCAGCTGAAGGATGAATTAGCTTTAATTCTCGACTACGTATCAGGCAAATGCAAGTAAAGAATTATTTTAACACTTTTTACTATATTTCGACTGTAAAAGAACAGTCTTGATGTATAGTCGAATCTCACAGTCCGGGCCCTCTGCGGCGTCTGCGTTCCGAACCTGGTCAGGCGGGGAACCGAGCAGCCATAAGGAACAATGTCGGGTGCAGGTGGTCAACCCGGGCTGTGTTTTCAATTCCCCCCCTCCAAATGAGTACACCCTATGACATATCAAGTTTTAGCACGTAAATGGCGTCCACAAACTTTTGATGATTTGGCCGGCCAGGATCATATTACAGCAACTCTCACAAATGCCATCAGAAATGAACGCGTTGGACATGCTTATATTTTTGTCGGCACCAGAGGCATCGGGAAAACAACTTCAGCACGCATATTTGCAAAAGCCTTAAATTGCGAAAATCCCAGAGCCGATCTCAACCCCTGTGGCGAATGTACCAACTGTGTGGATATCACCAAAGGCTCAAGTATTGATGTCATTGAAATTGATGGCGCTTCTAACAATAGCGTAGATGATATCAGACAAATTCGCGAAGGTGCTCAATACACCCCTGCTCGCTGCCCCTATAAAATATTTATCATTGATGAAGTTCACATGCTTTCAAACGCAGCGTGGAATGCTTTACTAAAAACTCTAGAAGAGCCCCCACCACATATTAAATTTCTTTTTGCAACTACGGAAGTCCATCGCGTCCTTCCCACAATTTTATCACGTTGCCAACGTCTAGAGCTCAAACCTATTCCCCGAAATGTTATTGCAGGCCGGCTCAAGCACATCTGCAACACAGAAAATGTCTCCATCGAAGATTCCGCAATCAACGCCATCTCACGTACAGCAAATGGTGGCATGCGTGATGGCCTAAGTATCCTAGATCAAATGATTTCTTTCTGCGCTGGTAATGAGACCATTTCTGAACAAGATGTTATTGATGTTTTTGGCATGAGCTCATCTAATGAACTCAATCTCATAGCATCGGCAATTTTACGCAACCAAGCAGCTGCATTAATTGAAGCCATCGACACTCTTGCCAAAGCTGCACGTAACATGGAGCAACTTTACTCCGAGCTCTTCCAACTCTTCCGCGATGTGATGATCATTTTGGAATCCCCACATAAAGCAAGTATCATCTTAGATCTTGAAGATATCGAGATCCAACAGCTGCATTCTTTAGCTCAGAACGCCAATAACAAAATTTTACAGCGACTCCTAAATGGCTTCCTCGATTACGACGGCAAAATCCGCCATACATTAAATAAGCGTACATATTTAGAAGTAACTCTTTTGCGCATCATGAAAGATGCTCATTCACTACGTGTTGAAGACTTATTAAAGCACATTCAAAGCCTTCGCAAAAAAGGTAATCTTCAAGATTTAGATGGCGAACTGCCCCCAGTTGAGCTAGCACAAAAAAAAAATGATTTTGTAGAGGCTCGACCCCTACAAGCTTTGAGCAATGCTGAAACACTCTCCATCGTAAAAAAACCAATTATCGACACCAAAGTTGAAGCCGCCGCAGACACAGTCTCTGACACCAGCAACATTAGTGAGAGCAGCTCAAGCGACACCCAAAATGATTACTACGAAGAAGAGCTCACCAAGACTCCCGAAGAAATAGTTTCTGACATCACAGAATCAGCTGATACCACGCTATCGACTCTTGAGGCTTCGAGTGCAGAGATAGCTCCAAATACCGAAGATTCTCCCATTGATCAGTTCCAAGCTAGCCCCGAAGATTCTTCGACAAGCAGCGAGGAGCCTCATTCCAACAGTCTCATACTCGAACAAATGTTAGCCGAGACGACTGCAGAGCAAGACAGCGCGATAGCTCAAGGTGAAACTATGCTTATAGATGAGCAAAGCCAAAGTAAGCTCTCGGATATTTTACTTACAGCTAATCAGGATGATCAACGCAATATTGAAACTGATATTCAGCAAGCCGAAGTTGCCGAAGTTGCCGAAGTTGCCGAAGTTGCCGAAGTTGCCGAAGTTGCCGAAGTTGCCGAAGTTGCCGAAGTTGCCGAAGTTGCCGAAGTTGCCGAAGTTGCCGAAGTTGCCGAAGTTGCCGAAGTTGCCGAAGTTGCCGAAGTTGCCGAAGTTGCCGAAGTTGCCGAAGTTGCCGAAGTTGCCGAAGAACTAATCCCTCTAGATATGACTAATCCAAGTCCTATAACTGACACTTTGCTTGATTTAAATAGTGAAACCATCACCCCAGAAGTTCAGCAAGATGTTCAGCAAGATGTTCAGCAAGATGTTCAGCTTAACCCTCCTTCCTCCAATCCAAGTACTGAATCAAGTTCTGAGCTAAACACGAATAATAACGATGCTGTAAATCCCCGAGAAGATCAAGAACTCACAAGACATATTTTTGACGAGAGCGAAATCTCACTCTACCTCAAAGCAGACTACACTAAGCGTCCCTATGCCAAAGGCTTATCGCATACAGCGCCCAAATCTGACTTACTTGGACTAGGGCTTGAACGCTTTCGCCTAGCGGATCTATCCGCACCAAATGACAAGAAAAATGCGACAGTCGCAAAAAATAGCTTGGCCATACGCTTGGAAAAAATCCATCAGCACTTGCCTCAGAGCAAAGTAGTAGGCACTGAACAAGCTCCGGATCACAAAAAGACGACTCCTATTATTGAAGTCAAAGAAATCCCACCCCCCGATTGCTGGTTTGAGCTCTTAACTGGCTTAAAAGAACAAAATCGTTCGATACTCGAACAGTGTAAACCCATCTATGAAGCTGGAACGAGCTTCATCATCCAAGCCTCACAGGACACTCTTTCAAATATCAAAGAAAAGAACGGCTTCTACGAATTCATACAAAAGAAACTCTCCGTCCTGACTGGCGAAAATGAATTAAAACTTCATCTCGTTAATAGCAGCCCAACAGCGACTGACAACCCAGACTCAAATACTTATTCAAACCCCGTGGTTGATCGCTACCAAGAATTCTTTTCCGCATCAATTTTAAGTATAAAAGATACTAAATGAGACTTTATCCTGATCAATTCCAACAAGCCATAGAAACCATTGCCAGCCTTCCCGGCATCGGTAAAAAGGGCGCCGAAAAAATGGCCCTAGCCATATACTCATGGCCGGAATCCAAGCTGAAACATTTTGCAACTCTCATTGATTCAATGCAGCATGACTTACATAACTGTGAGCAGTGCGGTTTTTTTTCACAAGACGACGAACTTTGCCCTATCTGCTCAGACCCGAAACGATTAAGTGAACAAATCTGCGTCGTCGAACAAGTCTCCCAATTACCCGTGATTGAAAAAAGTGGCTCATTCAAAGGCCTTTATCACGTACTTCACGGTAGACTAAGCCCCATGAGAGGCATTGGACCCGACGATATTAACATCAACAAACTCCTTCAACGCTGCAAAGAAAGCCATGTCCACGAAGTCATCCTGGCAACGGCTACAGATATTGAGGGTCAAGCGACTGCTTCATACATCGCAAAACTTTTAAACGAACAAGGCATAAGCACAACACGCATTGCTCAAGGAATCCCTATTGGGGCAGACCTGAATTATGCTGACGCTGCATCCATTGCCATGGCAATCAATTCAAGAAGAGAACTCTAATGGAACAATACAAAAAAGATTTTATTGATTTTATGGTAGAATCACAAGTTTTAACATTTGGTGATTTCACCACTAAATCTGGCCGTAAAACTCCTTTTTTCGTTAATACTGGCAACTATGATACTGGCAAGAAAATTTCTAAGCTCGGTGAATTCTACGCCGAAACAATCAAAGATCGCTATGGCCTCGAATTTGACTTAGTTTATGGCCCTGCCTATAAAGGCATCCCTCTAGCCGTGACCATTTCTTCTGCTATCTACACAATGTACGATAAAAACATTGGTTTTACCTTTAATCGTAAAGAAGTGAAAAAGCATGGTGAAGGCGGCTCTTTCGTCGGCTATAAACTCGCTGACAAGCAAAAAGTCATCATTGTAGAAGATGTTATCACTGCAGGCACTGCCATGCGTGAAAACCTTCCTATCTTAAAAGAGGCTGCTGACTTAAGTATCGAAGCCATTATTGTCTCCGTTGACCGTATGGAAAAAGGAAGTGGCGAACTATCCGCCATCCAAGAAATCGAAAAAGATTATCAAATCCCAGTTCATCCCATCGTAAATATTGACGAAGTTGTCGAATACCTCTACAAAAAAGAAATTAATGGCAAAGTCATCATTAATGATGAAATATTAGCTAGTATCAAAAACTATCGCTCACTCTACGGTATCTAAGCTATAAAGGCTGATCATATTGATCAGCCTTTTCTACTTCCCTCCACAAAGACGACTGCATCCCTTAAGCAGTCCTCTACTCTATAACTAAAGCAAGCAAACTTTCTCCACCAATTTCTCTTTGTGTATGAGCTTATCACTCAGTTTATCAATGAGTTTGAAACCATTTGTGTACACAAATGAATCGGTATTGATATCAAAAGCATTAATATGCTTCTTCAGCTCCAAAATCGTAGCACCATCATGCGAGCATAATACCCAACTCTCTGGCACCAAATTTATTTCTCCTTGCTTGTTTTTCTTAAGCTTGGAACAATTAACCCATTCACCTAATAGATTAATTTCTTTCTCTTTTTTCGTTTGCTGAGCCGCACCCGCCTCTACACGGTCATGGTTGAAAATTTGCGTGAAGACTTTCAAGAAATTATAAATGGCACCCACGAAATAAAAGGGAAATAATACAATGTTTTTCAGCTGCTGAATAATCGTAACTTTCGGAGCTCCTTTATAAGGCGAGCTAATAAAAAACAACTCTCCGGATTTATTCGTTTTAGGCACAAGAGAATTTGTCTCCCCACGATATATATCGTCTGCTTGCATTGTTTTCTTATCGATTGAATGGAGAGAGAATATATCATGCGCTAAATAATTGCCCATTTCATCTCGTGCGATTCCCGCACTAGAATAAAAAATAAGATCAGGATTTTTACGACAAAAACTCGGATTTAAGTCCAAAGAGTCCCCTGCTGTAATACTATTGAGCATTCTCCCATCTTCATTGAGAACGATAAGATTTGACGACCCATCTTCCTCCACAAAGCTACCAATAAATTCTTTATTTTCACTAGAGTAATCTATTGATCTTAGAGGGAAATTATTTTTATGGAATAGGCGAGTCTCTACTTTAGTCTCAAGCTCATATTTAAATAAGGCCGTAACCTCGCTATAATTTATCAAATAAAAAATAAAGCCTTCTTCACCTTTGCATACATCGATAAAGCGTGGATAAATTTGTTGCGAGGCTCGCGCCTGACCACCCCAGACTGACGGGCTCATCGGATTAGTACTCTCCTGTTTCCAAGCACTAAGTTTTTCGCTCTTCTCTAACTTCAATATCAGATCTTCTACAAACTGACTTTTAATCTCTTCAACATTATCAGTTCTTTTAAAAAATAACTTGCCATCCGCAATGAAACTTAATTTCACAATCGCCCCCATTTATCTGAATATAAAGAAATATAGACATTAAGTGATCGTCAGTACAACTCAATTGACTTCTAAGCTAAGTGAAAATGATTACTTTCTTCCTAATCACTCTTCATCCTGTACTAAATCCTAAATCCGCGAACTCGTATTAGAAAAATTACTTAGAGCTTTAGTTCACAGCTTTTTCCACACAAATACTTTTTATCTATGACTCGTACTCGTCAGCTATACCATGTAGATGTAAAGTATACTTAATAAAATCCAGGAGATTAATGATGTCAAAAATACTTATACTTTTCCATAGTAACGACGGTAACACAGGAAAAATGGCCGATTTCGTTGCGGAAGGCGCAAAACAAATAGAAGGCGCTGAAATTCGTTGCCTTTCAGTTGATGATGCCTCACACGAAGATCTCACATGGTGCGATGGCATAGCCTTAGGTTCTCCTACTAATTACGGAACCGTATCTCATCAAATGAAAATGTGGTGGGACAAACTCCCTCCAGAAGGTTGGGGGAAAAGTGACGGTAAAATCGGCTGTGCTTTCAGTTCTGGCGGCGCATGGGGAGGTGGCCAAGAACTCACCTGTATGACTTTACTCACTATTTTAATGAACTATGGCTTTCTAACTTTTGGTGTTACCGACTATGTAGATAAACAATTCTCACCACACTACGGAAGTATTTGTGCCGGTGAGCCACGCGAAGAAAAAGTTAAAGAATCCTGCCGACGCCTAGGCCGACGCTTAGCTGAATGGGTCAGTACTCTTCATCATGGGAACAAACATCATCATCCATTAGAACAAGATTACGACCGCTTCAAATACTTAGGTTAAGTTTAATTCACTTACGTAATGCGGGAATCAAAAACCGCGTACTCAGATAATAAAAAAGGGCTTTGGAATTTATCCAAAGCCCTTTTTGCTTATCTGCAAATAATCTAGACGAAGATACGTTTACAAAGTGTACCAGTGATTACTTTACGAGCCGTTCTAATTTGAACGGTATCCTTATCGTAGCCAACAGGGAGATAACCTAGACCGATACCCTGCTTGAGCATCGGAGAATGAGTCGCAGAAGTGATAAGGCCAATAACATTGCCTTCTTCGTCGATAAATTCTTCACCATCACGAGCAATGGGACGCTCCGTTACAGTGAAGCCAATCAATTTACGAGATTTACCTTCAGCTTTAATTTTCTCAAGAGCCGCTTTCCCGATGAAGTTTTCTTTTGTATTAAGAGCACAAACCCACGCAAGACCCGCTTCGAGAGCATTTGTCTTGTCAGTGATTTCGTGACCGTATAAGGAAAAACCTTTTTCTAGTCGAAGTGTATCACGTGAACCTAAACCACAAGGGAGTACACCTGCCTCAACGATAGCGTCGAAAAGAGCGGGAGCTGCTTCATTTTTGATAATAATTTCGACACCGGCTTCACCCGTGTAACCAGAACGACAAATATAGCCGGATTGACCTTCGAATTCGATAGCTGCATGCCCAAAAGTCTCGAGCCCATCGTAGATACCTGGGAAAAATTTCTCAACCGTTTCAGAAGCCGTAGGTCCCTGGAGCGCGAGCAGTGAATATTCGTCAGACTTATTTTCGAGACTTACATCAAAATTGCCTTTATGAGATTCGAACCATGCAAAGTCTTTCTCGATATTACTAGCGTTAACGACGATGAAAATATTTTCTTTATCTTCGAGATAAACGATAATATCGTCAACAAATGTACCGTTTTCATAGAGTAAACCAGAATACAGACCACGACCAGGAGCGATCTTATCTAGGTCATTGGAAATCATGTACTGAACGTATGCATAAGCATCTTTACCTGAGATAAAGAACTGCCCCATATGCGAACAGTCAAAGAGACCTGCCGCGGAACGAACAGCTTTATGTTCTTTGATCATAGATGTGAATTGAACGGGGAGAGCCCAGCCACCGAAGTCAACGATACGACCACCATGTTTGATATGTGTTTCGAGTAAAGCAGTTTTTTGAAGTTGATCGATTTCCATGTGGATACCTGTTATTATATATTCTTAAAATTTTTATTGCAGACTTAACTTTACTGAGTCAGAACTCAGTAAAACTAAGAATTAAAATACTTAAACAAGTGCGAGTTTTTCCGTGTGAGCCTTAAGAATCAATTGCTTGATTTCATCAATCGGCATTTGTGCAAGAACATGTGGCTCAACTCGATTCGGGATAATAACCGGAAGGCTAGTCAATTTCTCGGACAGAACTGGCTTTTTGTTTGCTGTAAGGTCATCCACACGATCGATTGGCGTGAAGTGTGGCACTGTTTGTAAGACTTCAGGATTGGTGTCCACGAGCTTGAGGATTTCCAAACAAGCATCCGCAAAGCGATCGAGCTCATCTTTAGTGTAAGACTCAGTAGGCTCTACCATCAAACCGAACACCTCTGGAAAAGCCACCGTTGGAGCGTGAAAACCGAAGTCGAGGAAGAGCTTACCCACACGTGCAATAATCATAGATTTAGGTGTGCCCGCAGCTTCCGCCTTCGCAAATTGCTCAGGAGAAAGCGTGAGAATAAATTCATGCATTACTTTATCTATTTTATTACCCGCGGGGAGAACCGTGTATGATTCACTCAAGCGTTTGAAGAGATAACGGGAACAAAGGACTGCAACTCCCGCCATGCGCTTTACTCCGTCGCAACCGAGCGCTTGGAGATAAGTGTAACAACGTACTTTGTGAGCAAAGTTACCATGGTGACGGTGAATTGAACCGATAGACTTGTCAGTCTTGCGCATAGAAAATATGCCCTTCTCGTCTTTATCAACCTGAATTCCCGGGAGGAAATCGAGGAACTTATCAGATACAGCAACAAATGCATCACCAGGACCGCCACCACCATGTGGAATTGACCAAGTTTTATGTGTGTTGTTGTGAACTGCATCAACACCGAGTTTATCGAGGTCAATCCAGCCCGCAATTGCATTCATATTGGCGCCATCCATGTAAACGAGTCCGCCAACACCGTGAATGAGTTTAGACATATCTTTAAAGTTGGTTTCGAAAACACCACAAGTATTTGGGTTTGTCACCATCACACCACAAATTCGATCACCGTATTCTTTGATGAGTTCTTTGAGTTGTTCGTGATCTTTTTCACCGGATGGAAGTGCGTCGATTTCAACTATACCGTATTTAACACCTTCAATAGTTTTTGTTTCAAAACCAGCATAAGTTGCCGTCGCTGGGTTGGTTCCGTGAGCAGAATGCGGAATGAGAATTATGTCGCGATTGAAATCACCGCGAGCTTCGTGGTAAGCTTGAAAAAGTTTAATCCCTACGAATTCACCTTGAGCTCCTGCGACTGGCTGAGTGGTCACACCTGCAAGACCCGTAATCGCTTTGAAGTATTCTTGCGTTTGGTAAATCATCTCGAGATTGCCCTGAACGTCAGACTCGTCAGACTCGGGGTGAGTATCCTGAAAGTCATCTAAGCCCGCTATGTAGTCGTTGAGGTAGGGATTGTATTTCATTGTACAAGACCCTAATGGATAGATAGAGCTATCTGGAGAGATATTCTGGTAACCAAGATCTTGGTAATACTTAGCAAGTTCTTCCGTAGAGTATGTCGCGATACCAACTACGTCTTCACGGAGGAAGGAAGTGTTATCTGCGAGTTCTTGAGCTGTAGTAGCAGTACCAAAAACAGCTTCGAATGTTGCGTAAAGTGCGTCGAAGTCGGACTGCTCTTGGAGGTCTGTAAAAGTAAGCATGAGGAAGTTGTCTGCAGAAACGTCGATACGAGCCGATACATCGAGACCCGCGTAGATGCCATTCTCTTTAGCTTTGTCGAGAACTTTGCGAGCAGAAACAGAAAGCTTGAGCGTAAACTCGTTGTAGAATGCCGCATCGGGGAAAGCGAGTTCGACACCATCAAAAGATGTGAGCTTAGAAGCCGCTGCCGCCGCATTAACTCTAGAGAGAGTGGCCGCTTCTTTCATTCCTTCTTCACCGCGATTGAGGATAGCTGCACCAGCTACTGTAGCAATGTAAGCTTCGTTGGAACAAATATTGGAGTTTGCTTTTTCACGTTTGATATGTTGCTCACGAGTGGAGAGTACGATAACTTTACAGTCACGACCAGCTATATCTTTAGCATTACCAATAAAACGACCGGCAGTGGCACGAATATGCTTAGCCGTTTTTTTATTATAGCGGATACCAAAAATACCAAGACCTGGGCCTCCGTAGTTTGGTGCTATCGCCAGGTGTTGACCTTCAGCAACAAATATATCCGCACCATTTTCGCCCCATTGTGAAGGAGGCACTAGACCGCCTGTCGCGAGCAGAATTGGGTCAACGATTGCAATTGCTAGAGCTTTTGCGGAATGAGCAAGGTCAGTCAATGCATTAACGTTCTCGAGGGAACCAACACTATTGATTTGCGGGATTGCGATAGATGCGAGATCATCACCGATTTCTTCGACCTTAGCCGCTACTGCATCAACGGAAATAAGACCTGTTTCAGCAAAAGAGGGATCATCGAGAATCACAACATTCAACTTTGTGTTTTTACACTGAGTTAATTGAACTTCGATGTCATTCGGAAAAAGAGAGGGCAGAAGAAGAACCGTATTCTTTTTCTTTTGGATTTTCTGTGAACACTTAAGTGCTTCGTAAAGAGTTGTTGCACGGTCATACATAGAAGCATTGACTGCTTCAAAACCAGTAAGCTGAGATATCAAGGATTGATAGATCCAGTGAGTCGTTAAAGTGCCCTGGGAACGCTCTGGCTGGTAAGGAGTGTAAGAAGTTGTTAGTTCGCGAATACCGAGAACGATATTTGTAATATCGGGAACTTTGTACGCTTTTAAACCACCGCCTTGGAAGGAAGGTTTAATATTGTTCTTTGCGGCCATCGCAGATAGTTCTTCGATAATTTGATTCGCGGATTTAGCTGGTGCGATGTCTACATCACCATCGAATTTAATATCATCTGCAATATGCGAGTAAAGATCTTCAAGTTTTTCTAGGCCTAGAGCACCAAGCATTCCTTTGATGTCTTCTTCAGTAGCAGATATATAGTGTTTTTTAGTTTCGCGTGGATTGACGCTTGGGTCGTAAGTCATGATTTAGTGAACTCTAATTATATTGTTTTAAAATTATCGCTAAATATAGTCGAAAAGCTCTAAGTCGCAAAAGTTACTTTCATTAAAATCTATCTTTTATCACACCTAAAAATCCATCTTCTGGGACTGCTTACTCAGAACCCCCCACAAGATATATTTCTACTTAATAACAAGAAGCTTATGACTCTTAAATCATGATTTAAAAAGGACCACTAAAACTCAATAATTTCAAAATTCCTGTCACCTCGAGAGGCACAGCTGAATTTGAGCGCCATAAAGAGTAAATTATAGAACAATATTAGATTCTTCCATTTAATCCAGGCAAAGAAAAAGCCCCAATCTTGCGAAAGGGGCTCAGTACCTGAGGCCGGACTTGAACCGGCACGCCGTGAGGCAACGGATTTTAAGTCCGTCGTGTCTGCCAATTCCACCACTCAGGCATTTGACATCTAAGTCATCATCAGATGATTTAGTGAGCTGAACATAGCTATCTTTTACCTGGCTTCAAGCCAATAATTTTAGGAAAAGAATGTTTTATAAAGGTTTTTTATCTTTTTGTAAAAAGATCAATAAATTTAGCTACTTTTACAGAGAAAAACTACTAAAAACAAGCGGGCCTATTAAGCCTTTTTCGCCTCAAGTTCTTCCCAACGAGCATAAGCTTGGTTTAATTTTACTTTAGAGGATTCGAGTTCATCAGTTTTTTCTTGAATCTCAACTGCTGTCTTTTGAAAAAACACTGGTTTATTCATCTCTGCTTCGATTGTAGAAATGATTTCATCCAAGCTCATAACAAAATCTTCCATGCCTTCGAGCTCTCGTTCTTCTTTCCAAGTCAGTTTCTTTGATACTTGCTTCGGCACCTCAACTTCAATCGGTTTAGTTTCGACAATAATTTTTGCTACGCTCTCCCCTCTCTCAGCTTTTTTGTCGAGATAGTAGTCATAATCACCATCTTGATAATACACCTGGCCATCGCCTTCAAAACCAAGGATACCATTACAGACACGATTCACGAACCATCTATCGTGCGATACCAAGAGCAAAGTTCCTTTCCACGCCACTAGCGCTTCTTCTAAAACTTGTAGAGTCGACAAATCTAAATCATTGGTTGGTTCATCGAGAATCAACAGATTACAAGGCTTACGCAATAAACGCGCAAGTAACAAACGATTTCTTTCTCCACCAGATAACTTACTTACCTTTGTATTAATACGGTCATCAGTAAAAAGAAAACGACGTAAGTAAGAACGAGTCGACAAAGTAACAGCACCTAATTGTATAGATTCTGCACCGCCAGCGACTTCATTGAAAACTGTATTTTCTTCATTTAATTGACTACGACTCTGATCTACGTAATTATAATCTAAACTTGCACCTCGAATAATAATACCAGAATCGGGCTCTTCTTGTCCAATAATCATCTTGAGTAAAGTTGTCTTACCCATACCGTTGCCACCCATAAGGGCAATGCGTCGGCCAGGCTCTAATTCAAAACTTAAATCTTTAAAGAGCTGCTTATCACCAAATGATTTACAGATATTCTCCAAGCTTATACTGACATTACCAATAACTTTTGCAGGAGGCAATACCAATTCGGCATCTGCCTGTAGTGCAAAACTATCTTTATCATTCAAGTCATTAAAACGATCTACTCGACTCTGAGACTTGGTTGAACGGGCTTTCGGACTTCTGCGTACCCATTCGAGTTCTTTCTTCAAGAATTGATGACGTTTATTGTCTGCCCTTAATAAGGCGATATCACGTGCCGTACTCTGCTCTAAATAAACTGAGTAATTCCCCGGGAAAAACTCAGCCTGGCCATCACAAAGTTCCAAAATTCGATTACACACGCTATCTAAAAAGCAACGATCATGCGTTACCATTATCAAGGCTCCGGAGTAAGTCTCTAACCACTTCTCCAACCATTCTACTGCATGCGAATCCAAATGATTCGTCGGTTCATCTAAAATCAATAAGTCGGGTTTTGACACTAATACTTTTGCTAAATTCACGCGACGTTTTTCTCCACCAGAAAGATCTTTACAAGACGTTTCTGGACTAGGACATGATAATCTCGTAATAAGTTCTAAGACATAGGCATCTAAATCCCAAGCATCTAAATCTGTAATCTCATCTTGTATGCGAAACATTTCATCTGAATCGTGATCACCGCTTTCGTATTTTTTCAGAAGCTCATAAATGTAACCCGCACCTTCTCGAATATTCTCTATTACAGTTAAATCAGGATTAATATCAAAATCTTGGGATAAGTAAGAAACTTTTAAACCTTTACTGAAACGAATGTCGGAAATCTCAAAAGGTTCAAGTTTTTTGGATAAGATTTTAAGTAAGGTTGATTTACCTGTACCATTGCGACCAATTAAGCCTACTCGGTCATTATTATGAATAGTAAAAGAGATATGATCTAACAACATTCTATGCCCAATCGCATAAGTTAAATCAATCGCATCTAGTAAAGGGATTCCACGTTCTTTCATTTTGATACATCACGTAATTTGTTAACAAAGTCTTTAATTCCTATCGGCTTACATATCAAGTCATGTACATCACCGACTTTTGCTCGTGTTTCTTCATCTGCATAGGCAGTTAAAACAATAATTTTTGTATCCTTGAACTGCTCATCTCGTCGAAGTTGTTCAATAAATTCATAACCATCCATTTGTGGCATGTGTAAATCAAGTAAAATAATATTTGGTTTCCATGAGCCTGTAATTAAAGCGGCTTCAATACCATTGACGGCTTCTTTTACTTCGAAATTTCCAGCTAGCTCTAAGGTCTCTAGAGAAAATTGACGAAAGTCTTTATCATCATCAACGACTAATACACGATTCGTATCTGCTTTGCTTGATTCTTCACTATCTAATTGAATACCACGCTTGGTGGCAAAGGCCTGGATATCTTCCATCTCAAAGCGGCGATGACCACCTGGAGTTAAGAATGATTTGAGTTCACCTTTCTCTACCCAGTTAATAACACTCGTACGAGCAAAACCTAACAAGCCCGCTGCTTCATTTGTAGTCAGAGCATGTTTTTTCATAAATAAACAAGGGAGTTAAAGTTTTAATGGGGTGGCTAACCGGACTTGAACCGGCGACAGCCGGAATCACAATCCGGTGCTCTACCAACTGAGCTATAGCCACCATAAAATAAAAAAAGGTGGGGTGGCTAACCGGACTTGAACCGGCGACAGCCGGAATCACAATCCGGCGCTCTACCAACTGAGCTATAGCCACCACCTAGGTAGGCCAGCATAGTACATGCACAGACAAAAAATGCAAAACCAATTTTTAGAGATTTTTTATCTTTTTAATAAGGGGTCTTCAATTCCGCATTCTTTGAACGCCAAAGCGCGCTCTACACAGGAGGGACATACCTCACACGGCAGCTCACCACCACGGTAACAAGTCCATGTCTGAGCGTAGTCAATCCCCAAAGCTAAACCGATTTTTGCCACGTGCCCTTTACTCATATTTACGAAAGGGGCTTCTACACGAACACCCGTACGTCGATTCAGAGAAAAAACATCATTCATCCTAGCCAAAAAGTCTTCCGTACAATCCCAGTAACCATACTCGTCCTGGGCTTGAGCTCCATAATAAAGCTGACGGCAATCACGACTTTCCGCAAAGGAAGCTGCAATAGATAAAAGCATCATATTCCTATTGGGAACATAAGTCACGGGCTGATCTAAATCGCCTTCTGCAATATCCTTTAAGTCAGGAACGTCTACTCCCCCTTTTACTAAGGCTGAGCTCGCCCCCAAAAAACCACCCATATAGGAGATATCGAGGACATTATGCTCTTTAACTTCAGCTAAGCTATCACATTGTTTTTTAGCAAGAACTAATTCCTGCGAATGTTTTTGCCCATAATCAAAAGATAAGGCATATACTTCATCATAGCCTAAACTTTTAATTACGTGATGTAACAAAGTGGTCGAATCTAGACCACCAGAAATCAAAACTGCTGCTTTTTTCATGATTAATGTGCTTGCACCCTTCTTAACTGAGCAAGATCAGAAACTCCTTCAAAAATCTTCCAGACACCATCTTGCATCAGAGTGCGCATACCATCTTTCACCGCTTGCTCTTTCAAGAGAGCTACAGGGGATGCTTTTGCCACAAGCTTCTTCATCTCTGGAGTGGCTTCCATTAGTTCATGAATACCCACTCGACCCTTATATCCCGTTTCACCACATTTATCACAACCGCGAGCTTCCATAATCTCGTGCGTGTCAAAATCGTAACCCAGCTCATCTACGAATTCCTCTCCATAGAAATGGATCAATTTATCAAGATCATCTTTTTCGGGCTTAACGGGCTGTTTACACTTCCCACAAAGCGTACGCATAAGACGCTGAGCTAATACGCCCACTAAAGCATCTGCAAAGTTCATTGGATCTAAGCCAATATCAAGCAGACGAATAACAGTCTCAGGAGCCGAGTTCGTATGTAGTGTCGAGAACACTAAGTGACCTGTCAAGGACGCTTCTACACCCGCTTCCGCTGTTTCCGCATCACGCATTTCCCCAATTAGAATAATATCAGGGTCACATCGTAAGAATGCACGTAAGGCAATCGCGAAAGTTAAGCCTTTACGAGGCTGCATCTGCACCTGCTGAAGTCCTGCCTGAGTAATCTCCACAGGGTCTTCTGCTGTTAAAATTTTTCTTTCTTCGTTATTAAGTGTACCAAGAACCGCGTGAAGCGTGGTTGTTTTACCTGATCCCGTCGGGCCTACCACAAGCATAATTCCATGAGGGTTTTTCAGAAGGTCTAGAAGCTTTGATTCGTTTCCAGGTGAAAGCATAAGCTTATTGAAGGGAAGTGGCTCACCCTGAGCTAGAATACGCATCACTGCAGACTCACCATTAACTACTGGAAGCGTCGCTACACGAAGTTCCAGTGTAGCACCTTGAAAACGGAGCCCCATCTTACCATCCTGAGGTTTTCTTTTTTCTGCAATATCTAGATTAGAAAGAATCTTGATACGAGAAAGTACCGCTCCCATAAGTGATGCAGGTATATCAAAAACTTTACTGCAGACACCATCAATACGGAAACGTACTTCACCTGGACGCTTGCCTTTATGTGGCTCAATATGAATATCTGAACAACCATCCATTGTCGCCCTAACAATAATTTTATTTACTAATTGAATGATTTTTGACTCTTCATTTGAGTCAAGAATATCACCATCTTCTTCACTCTCTCCTAACTCATCAGAAGCTACAGAAGCAGACTCGCCCTCCATTATATCATCAAGCTGACCAAAGGCTTTAAGTCGCTCTTCTTCCTTGGAACTCAAGCCAAGGTACTGATCGATATCTTCTCTAAATGCAACATGAAAATCATAGTAAATCGCTTTTACGATATTCTGAATTTCCATGATGAGTTCTTCATTAGCTGGATCTGACATCAAAACTACAGCATGCTCACCATCATTCATAATTGGCACCCAGCTATTACTCGCCAAGAAACCAACATTCAAATTCTCAATTAAACTAGGGTCAAGCTCAAAACTAGGGTCAAAAGGATGATAAGGAACCTGATAGAAATCAGAAAGTGCATTACCTAGATCGGCCGCATTAACACTGAATTTATTTTTCAGTACCGATGCCAAAGGAATCCCTTCTTCACTGGACATCTCTTCTGCTTCTTCAAAAGTCTCTACACTAATAACACCTGCTTCTACCAGCTGATCAAAGGCTCCGCGACTACTTTTTAATTCATAGCGGAAGTTTTCAGACACAACTTTGGCAAATTCCACAGTTCTGAAATATGTTTCATCTGGAAAAGCACCACCATCGATATTATTAATAACTTGAAAAATACCATAGAGCTTATCTTTATGAATAATTGGCACCATAATCATCGCTTCTGACATATAACCAGAAGATCTATCATATGCATCATCAAAACGAAGTTCAGGGTGAACACTTTCTAGATACTCAGAATCATAGGCATCATCAACCATCAAGGCCTGACGTGTCATCGCCACGTAACCAGCTAACGATGATGGTGAGGTGTAGAGGCGAATCTCATCTACAGAATCTGAAGATGTCCTGTACCATGAAACGATCTCTTTATCATTCTCATCTTTTTGAAAAATGGTAAATCTTTCCGCCCCAAAAATATCTAATAAATCGGCTTCGATTTCCCAGAGTGTGTCCTCTAATTTATCTGCTTCCTGTAAGCGCTCAACGACTTCTTTAAAGCGTAGATCTAACTCTTCGTTCGTATCCATAAAAAACCTTAGCTATTTTCATTTATTCTCTAATATTTCACTGGCTCTAAATCTTTGCAACTCATCTAAAGCACCATAAGGAACCCAAGCACAGCTTTTCTGTATATTTCTCTTCAAGATCACTTCAAATACACGATCTTCGCTTTTTTAAGCATGCCCTACTGCTCTTTCTTGAGCACCTCTGCTTGTCTTTCTAAAATCTTTGCGTAATCAGCCATATTCATTTGCTGAATAAGAACAAAAGGCGATACAATCAAAGTTAAAAAACGAACTTTTTCGTTCTTCCATTTCTCAACTTGAAAACCATCTGGACGATAAATAGCACCAGACTCTATTGCACCCACGATAACTTGACTATCATTTTGGGCAATTGACTCTGCTAAAACAAAGCAATCTTCACATTCTTTAACCGCAAACAAAATATCTCGTAGAAACGAATCATGTAAATCGTGCCACTCACACCAATCAGCTTCTTTTAATAGTTTTTCATTCATATTTTTGTAATCCCTGTAAAAAATAAAAAAGTGAAACACTTTACACAGCGTTTCACTTCCTTAATACGTCTTTACAGAAAAAAACGAAGTTTATTTCACTTCAAACGAGAGAAATATATCATCCCTTAAACGACGCGCTTCACCAAGTGATTTCGTTTTTAACGAGCGTCTAATACGTTTTTTAGTCACAGCAGTTGGATATACCGTGTAATGGATAAACCATGTACCATTGTTGTTCCACAAATGGTGATTGTCATTCGCTTCATCTGTTCTAATAGCTAATTCAGCTTCTATAATCATAATTGACTTCCTTAAAGTATTACAAACAGTTCTCTAATTAATCGACAGTAAACTTTATTTTATTCTTGAACTGCCAATTTCGACGCTAACTTAAACACCTTAGTACATTTTCGAAGTGCCATTCATCGTACTTTTATATTTTTTAATATAATCAGCGCTAATGTCATAAAATATATACGATATACGGGGGGAGCAAGGCTAAAGCTTTACGATATTCGTATACTGAGAGGTTTCAAAAGCTCCTCTAAGAGCATTTTTCTTGGCTTTTTATAAAATTAATCATTAAATTTTATAACAAACTATATATTTTCGATATAATCGTGGCATATTTATAAATCAAACTTAAGCAAAATAAATAATTCGTAAACAAGATGAAACAGAATAAAATAACGATCATTTACTGCCCTGGCTGTAGGTGGCTAACAAGAGCTTCTTGGATCAGCCAAGAATTACTCACCACTTTTGAGAAAGAAATTACTGAACTAGCACTATGCCCATCCGAAATAGCGGGCACTTTTCAAGTTTTCGTAAACGATAAAATAATTCACTGCCGAAAAAAGAACCAGGGCTTCCCTGAGTTAAAAATCCTAAAGCAAAAAGTCCGCTCAATCATATGCCCTGATAAGAACTTGGGCCATTCAGAATAAAAGCTCAAATAAGCTTCTATAAATACGCAAAGGCAGATTGCGTAGACATAATAGTAAACTAAGTTAGCGACGCAACCGGTTGACGGTCGCTATGGTTTACCATAGAGGAAAGTCCAGACACCGTAGAGTAGGATGTCCTTTCGTAAAGTAGGATACTGTGTCCCATAAAGTCACAGGAAGGAAAGTGCCACAGAAATTAAACCGCCTTGCTTGCAAGGTAAGGGTGAAATGGTGAAGTAAGAGCTCACCGTGCTTTTAGCGAAAGCGGAGCAGCATGGCAAACCCCGTCCGGTGCAAGATCAAATAGGGAACAAAGATGCTACTCGTATCGTTTTTCTTTGGAAATATAGTTCCGGGTTCTGATCGCATAGTCAAATGACCGTCCATTTGCGTTTTTCGCAAAAGACAGGATCTGGCTTACAGCCGGTTGCAATTTTTTAATTTTATTTTTAGGTAGCACTTAAAATGAGTCAAGAATCACTAGGCCAGCTATATTTACTTACCACCCCTATAGGTAATTTAGACGACATGACTTTTCGGGCTGTAAAAACGCTTCAACAAGCTGATCTAATTGCAGCCGAAGACACTAGACGTGCAGGAATTTTACTAAAACATTTTGATATAAAATGCAAAACTACTTCATATCACATGCATAACGAAAAGGAAAAGACCTCTTACCTTATTCAACAAGTCAAGGAAGGCAAAAAAGTCGTTGTCTTATCAGATGCTGGCACACCCGTCATTTCTGATCCTGGATTCTTAGCGGTTCGCGAAGCTGTCAACGAAGGAATAGAACCCAATATTATACCCGGCGTATGCGCCTTAACTTTTGCGGCAGTGGCCTGTGCATTCCCTCTTGATTCTTTCACCTTTGCTGCGTTTCTTCCTGCCAAAGCCGGTAAACGTAAAGTTCTTTTAGAAAAATACTTATCCACGGGACTCTGTACCTTTTTCTATGAATCGCCCTATAAAATAGATAAACTCCTCAATGACATAAATGACATATGTGGCCCCAACACTCCCGTAGCACTTGTTCGAGAAGCGACAAAAATGTATGAAGAAACCATTCGCGGATCAGTTTCTGAACTTATTGAACTTGGAAAAGATAAAAGATGGCGCGGGGAGTTTGTTGTCGCTGTAAATATGAGAGAAGCAGATCATATTATCCTAGATGAACCTAAGAAAAATAAGAAGAACTATGATAGATTTAGTACAAATAAAACAGAAAATCCAGCAAACCTTCTCCCCCGTCTCCCTTGATATCGTTGATGAAAGCCATCAACATGCAGGCCATAGTGGCGCAATCCCCGGACAAATAACGCACCTCCGAATAAATATCTGCTCAGAATTATTTAGCGATATTAATACAATTAAACAACACCGCTTGGTAAACCAGTGCTTACAAGAAGAGTTCGAACAAGGTTTACACGCCCTATCTTTAAAAACCTACACTGTAAAGCAATGGACAGGACTTAATAATGGATGACTACGAATGGAAGAAAACAGCAATCACTGTCGTGTTGGTTCTACTAATTTTGGCAGGCTTAGTTTATGGCATGCTAAAAATTGTTTAATTAAATGCCTTTCGACATAATCAATGTTTGTGCTGGTATCATCAGGAAAAATGACAAAATTTTAATCTGTCAGAGAAGTGAAAGTAAATTCAATGGTGCTTGGGAATTTCCCGGTGGAAAAGTAGAAATAAACGAAAGTCAAGAACAAGCACTTAAGAGAGAACTCGAGGAAGAACTTGGAATTAAAGCTAAAATCGGGCACCACTTTCACACTGTATACTTCAAGGATTCACCAACTCAACAAATAAATTTACACAGCTATATAATTAATAGCTATACAGGGCAAATAACTTGCCACGTACATGCTCAATATAAATGGGTATCTATAGACAACATCGCATTACATAATTACCTGCCAGCTGACTTACCTATTGTAGCACAAATCACAAAACTAAAAAAGCATCCATGAATCATGGATGCTTTTTTAGTCAATAAAGAAAAACTTACTTAGCTTCTTCTTTAGCAGGCTCTTCAGTCTTAGCAGGCTCTACTACTTTTTCTTTCTTAACTGGCGATAAGCCTTTCGCACGATTATCAACGGCTTCGTCTAGTGTAAAACCACCAGACATCCAATTTTTTGAAGCTTCAGCACTGAATTTACTGCCGTTCCAGGCGATAATTGTTTCTGGATCAGTAATTTTCACTGCTTTCCAAGCGCCATATTTTTCTGGTGTAATTGCATTCTCAGTCAATTCAGAAGCCAACTCTGCATCTACCCCTTGAGTCTTCCATGCCGCAATCTTTTCTTCAGACATATTGTCCCAAGTTGCCTTACTTGCACACGCACTGATAAAAAGTGTAATAAATAATATCGCTATGACTTTTTTCATTTTAAATTCCTCTTTGTTTATTGATGACACTATGTCGAGTTAAATATAAAGGCTCGAATAGATTTGTGTAATTACTTAAGCTTGAGTTTTCATTTTTTTATGATTTTAATCATCTCGCCTTGTTTCATCTAGAATAAAAGTCCATAACTCACCTCTGAGATGCAACGCTTTTGCGACAGCTATATTCGCTTCATTTTTTTTATCTTCTGTATCACAAAAATAATCTAATAACTTTTCTGATGCAGGACCGTGATCTCCACCATCCACCTCAATGTGACGAGTGAGGTAATAATGAAAGATACTCCACTCTTCAGGAAGATCGATTGAGAGTTTTTCCACAATAGAAGTAAACATATCGGGAATCAAACTCTCTCTTCCACCTGCAAAGACGGCCATGATCTCATGATCTTTTCCATCGTAAATGAGCTTGAAGGAAAAATCCATAAAGTCTTGTAGCGATCTAGGCAAGGATTGATTAGCCACAAAGACATCACCTTCAACTGCCACTTCATTTAAATATGATTCATGAAAACTCTTATCCGCTCCTACTTGGGTCATAGCCTTCAGGTACAATTCATAATGAGAACAATAACCTCCAGTTGGATCAACATCCGTTTCTTCTTCTAATACAATTTCATTTATCAAACGTCTAAACTCAGGCCTTTCACTCGGCATCCAAGGCATCGTTCTAGGGCTGCATACGTCTTGAATTTTCTTAATTAAACTTTGAAAATCCCAAACACAGAAAACATGGTACTTCATAAAAACTCTCAAAGCATCCGAATTCCATAAATCCGTATACAAATCGTGATTAAGAAGCTTATTTCGTTCTTTCAACAAAGTGACATCCTTATTTTTTGCTAACCTTATTCATTATTAATACTTTAGCAAACAAATACATATGTTAAATGACACTAAAATATGGCAAGACATCAATATAACAGCCTCAATCGCCCCTACGGCAACGTCTGGGCACAAAAAAAAGCGTATATCAAATAATATACGCTCTAGAATGTTTCCGGTCTTAGCCGAACTGCCTATAAATAGGCAGCAAAAAAAAAAGGCTGGCAACGACCTGCTCTCCCACAGTCTTAACTGCAGTACCATCGGCGCTGGAGGTCTTAACTACCGAGTTCGGGATGGGATCGGGTGTGGCTCCTCCGCTGTGGTTACCAGCCGGAAAATGTTGGGAAGAAAACTTAGTGTGGAAAGATTAAGATCGCAAACTCGACTTAACTCGAATTTGTGTGTGTGCTTATTGTCTTTTTTACTGAGCATTTGAGTGCTAAGTAAAAAAGAGGTGGACAAGCCTCACGGCTGATTAGTACTGGTCAACTGAACATATTGCTATGCTTACATCTCCAGCCTATCGAACAGGTAGTCTTCCTGTAGCCTTTAGAGGATAAATCCTGGGATATCTCATCTTTAGGGGGGCTTGGCGCTTAGATGCTTTCAGCGCTTATCCTTTCGCGACGTAGCTACCCAGCAATGCACCTGGCGGTACAACTGGAACACCAGAGGTCACTCATTCCCGGTCCTCTCGTACTAGGGAATGCTCCTATCAAATATCCTGCGCCCGCAGAGGATAAGGACCGAACTGTCTCACGACGTTCTGAACCCAGCTCGCGTACCACTTTAACCGGCGAACAGCCGGACCCTTGGGACCTTCTTCAGCCCCAGGATGTGATGAGCCGACATCGAGGTGCCAAACCGCACCGTCGCTATGGACGCTTGGGTGCGATAAGCCTGTTATCCCCAGAGTACCTTTTATCCGATGAGCAACGGCGATACCACTTTCCACCGCTGGATCACTAGGTCCTGCTTTCGCAACTGCTCCACCTGTCGGTGTTACAGTAAAGCCTACTTCTACCCTTACGCTCTACGTATGATTGCCGACCATACTGAGTAGACCTTCGAGCTCCTCCGTTACTTTTTAGGAGGAAACCGCCCCAGTCAAACTGACCCTCTGAAACTGTCCCCCATCCGGATTCACGGACGTGGGGTTAGATGCCCAGACAGATAAGGGTGGTATTTCACTGACGACTCACTTACGCCTGACGACGTAAGTTCACAGTCTCCCACTTATGCTACACATATCTGCCCGAACAACAATATCAGATTACAGTAAAGGTTCATGGGGTCTTTCCGTCCATCTGCGGGTATCCGGCATTTTCACCGGAACTACAATTTCACCGAGATCCACGTTGAGACAGTGTCTGGATCGTTACACGATTCGTGCAGGTCGGAACTTACCCGACAAGGAATTTCGCTACCTTAGGACCGTTATAGTTACGGCCGACATTCACCAGGGCTTCATTTCGAAGCTTTGCCCGAAGGCTAACCTCTCCATTTGACCTTTTGGCATTGGTCACGTGTCACACCCTATACTTCCTCTTTCGAGTTTGCAGAGTGCTATGTTTTTGCTAAACAGTCGCCCAGACCTCTTAACTGCGGCCCCCCTGAGGGGGCACCCCTTCTCCCGAAGTTACGGGGCTAATTTGCCGAGTTCCTTAACGTGGTTTCTCTCGCGCACCTTAGTCTACTCGACTTTCCTACCTGTGTCGGTTTTAGTACGGATAATTAAGCATCAAACGCTTAGAAGCTTTTCTTGGCGGCATGGTTCCATGCAAAGCGTTTCTACCCGAAGGTTTCTTCGCCCCGTAACAGTTGGTTCTTATGTAAAGCGGATTTTCCTACTCTACGAATTGCCTGCTTGGTATGAGATATCCAACACTCATTTGCACTTTCCTTCCGCGTCCCTTCATCACTACACTTAACTAGTACAGGAATATTAACCTGTTGTCCATCGACTACGCCGTTGGGCCTCGCCTTAGGGTCCGACTAACCCTGGGGGACGAACCTTGCCCAGGAAACCTTCGGATTTCGGTGACTGGGATTCACACCCAGTTTTTCGTTACTTATGTCTGCATTCTCACTTCTATGCGGTCCACCTGTTGTTTCCATCAAGCTTCACTCCTGCATAGAACGCTCTCCTACCCCCAGCAAGCTGGGTCGCGTCTTCGGCAATGGGCTTTAGTCCCGATTATTTTCGGCGCAGAATCACTCGATCAGTGAGCTATTACGCACTCTTTAAATGGTGGCTGCCTCTAAGCCAACATCCTGATTGTCCAAGCAACTCCACATCCTTAATTCCACTTAGCCCATCTTGGGGGCCTTAGACGGCGATCTGGGCTGTTTCCCTTTTGACTATGCGGCTTGTCCCACATAGTCTGACTCCTGAGCTCATAAATTTACGGTATTCGGAGTTTGATATTTGTTGGTACCCCGGTAAGGGCCCGCGAAAAATCAGTAGCTCTACCCCCGTAAAGAAGCACTCAAGGCTAGCCCTAAAGCTATTTCGGAGAGAACCAGCTATCACTGAGTTTGATTGGCCTTTCACCCCTATCCACAAGTCATCCAAACGTTTTTCAGCACGTATTGGTTCGGTCCTCCACCCGATGTTACTCGGGCTTCAACCTGCTCATGGATAGATCACTCAGTTTCGGGTCTACTGCATACGACTTGAATCGCACTATTCGTACTCGCTTTCGCTTCGGCTCCGTTTAATAACTTAACCTTGCCGTATACAGTAAGTCGCAGACTCATTATGCAAAAGGCATGCGGTACATCATATAAAGATGACCCACACTTTGTAGATGTATGATTTCAGGTTCTATTTCACTCCCCTTACGGGGTTCTTTTCGCCTTTCCCTCACGGTACTGGTTCACTATCGGTCACTAACGAGTATTTAGCCTTGGAAGGTGGCCCTCCCTGATTCAGACCGGGTTTCACGTGTCCGGCCCTACTTGGGATACCCGCTATATATTAAAGAAATTTCGCTTACGGGACTATCACCCTCTGTGGTTTGTTTTTCCAAACTATTCAGCTATCTCTTCAATACAATATTGCAGGTCCCGCAACCCCTAAAAGCAAGCTCTTAGGTTTAGGCTCTTGCGCGTTCGCTCGCCGCTACTAGCGCAATCTCGGTTGATTTCTTTTCCTCTAGGTACTGAGATGTTTCACTTCCCTAGGTTCGCTTCTCTGACCTATTTATTCAGTCAGAGATAACTGGACATAACTCCAGTTGGGTTTCCCCATTCGGATACCCCCGGATCAAAGCTCTTTTGCAGCTCCCCGAGGCATTTCGCAGCTTAACGCGTCCTTCATCGCCTGTTAGTGCCAAGGCATCCATCATACACCCTTACTAGCTTGTCCACCAAAAATCTTAAAAAATTAACATTTTCGGCGACACACCTATTTCTTACTAAGTCGTTCTATCTTGTATTCTTTGGTTTGCGATCTTGGTATAAATTGTTTCTTACTTTGCGTCTTTTGATTAAAATCAAAAGACATCAATTATACTTTGACTCTTTCATTCTATTGTTTTCTTCCTTTCAAGGATCTATATCGAAGACTGAGCGCTGTCGCTCGGTCCAATATTTGAATTATATGATAGTAACGGGGTAATAAGTCATGTAAAAAGCACTCATGTTATAGAACCGAAGTTCTAAATAGAGGTTAGTCTTTTTTCATTCCTTAAAAAGGAGGTGATCCAGCCGCTGGTTCCCCAACGGCTACCTTGTTACGACTTCATCCCAGTCACTAAGCCCACCTTCGGCGTCTGCCTCCTGCAAGCAGGTTGGCGCAACGACTTCGGGTGAACTCAGCTCCCATGATGTGACGGGCGGTGTGTACAAGGCCCGGGAACGTATTCAATGAGCCGTAGCTGATGCCCATTTACTAGCGATTCCATCTTCATGGAGTCGAGTTGCAGACTCCAATCCGTACTGAGACCGGTTTTGGGGATTCGCTTCCTATCGCTAGGTTGCTGCCCTTTGTACCGGCCATTGTAGCACGTGTGCAGCCCCGGGTGTAAGGGCCATACTGACTTGACGTCGTCCACACCTTCCTCCCGCTTAACACGGGCAGTCCCCTTAAAGTTCTCAGCATTACCTGTTAGCAAGTAAGGGTATGGGTTGCGCTCGTTGCCGGACTTAACCGAACACTTCACAGCACGAGCTGACGACAGCCATGCAGCACCTGTTTTCGCGCCCCGAAGGGAATTCGGCTTTCACCGAACGTCGCTCAATGTCAAACCCGGGTAAGGTTCTTCGCGTTGCCTCGAATTAAGCCACATGCTCCACCGCTTGTGCGGGCCCCCGTCAATTCCTTTGAGTTTTAGTCTTGCGACCGTACTTCCCAGGCGGTACACTTATCGCGTTAGCTTAGACACTGATCCGACTAACCAGACCAACATCGAGTGTACAACGTTTACTGCTAAGACTACAAGGGTATCTAATCCTTTTCGCTACCTTAGCCTTCGTCCATGAGTGTCAGTATTGTGCCAGTAAGCTGCCTTCGCCTTTGGTCTTCCTTGTGATATCTACGCATTCCACCGCTACACCACAAATTCCGCTTACCTCTCACATACTCTAGTTTACCAGTTTCAAATGCAGGTTCAGTGTTGAGCACTGAAATTTCACATCTGACTTAGTTAACCACCTGCGGACCCTTTACGCCCAGTAATTCCGAATAATGCTCGCCACCTACGTATTACCGCGGCTGCTGGCACGTAGTTAGCCGTGGCTTCCTCTGGGGGTACCATCATCGTTTTTCCCCCCTGACAGATCTTTACAACCCGAAGGCCGTCTTCGATCACGCGGCATTGCTCCGTCACGCTTGCGCGCATTGCGGAAGATTCTCGACTGCAGCCTCCCGCAGGAGTCTGGGCAGTGTCTCAGTCCCAGTGTGGGTGATCGTCCTCTCAGACCACCTAGCCGTCATAGTCTTGGTAAGCCGTTACCTTACCAACTAACATAATGGCACGCGAACTCATCCCCAAGCGTTTCCTTTAGATATTAGATCATGCGACCTTATATCCACATCCGGTTTTAGCAGTCGTTTCCAACTGTTGTTCCAAACTTGGGGGCAGATTATTCACGCGTTACTCACCCTTTCGCTACTTTCCTCTAACCGAAGTTAGATTCTCGTTCAACTTGCATGCCTAATCCATGCCGCCAGCATTCATTCTGAGCCAGGATCAAACTCTCCAATCAATTTGATTGTGTTTGATTCTGACTTATTACTTTTTTTATTCTATTGAGTTTTCTCTCTCGAAAAAATTAACTCTTAAATCATAAATGATTTAGGAGCCCGTTACTATCATATAATTCAACTATCAAAAATCTTCGTTTTTTTACTCTCAACTAGCTCGCTTTCGGCCCCGTTGTTTGCCCGTCGTTTCTGACGAGGCCTTAGAATATCCCCAGTTCGTTTTTCCGCAAACCTCTTTACCATCTTTTATTGACTTTTTTTATCATCACCTATCATCGATCATCAAAAAACCATTATAGCATGAGATACTTATGAAAATAAAACTTTCACAGCTTCTTCCGCACTAGGCTGATTAGCTACTAAGAAATCTGCATTTGAGTACTGTCGAAAGGTAATAGCCGTAGATTCTCCTATAAGAGAAACCTTCTTCAAAGCTAGATCGGCCGGGTCACTTAAAGAAAAATACGCCTCGACTGCCGAAGAACTAAAGAAACACACTGCATCAAAATGGGGCAGCACCCCCGCTTGACTTTGCTCTGGCTCATAAAAATTATGCCTCGTCACATCCAAGCCGACTTCACTCAGTTCCCTCATTAAGTCGTCTTTTGCTAAACGAGAACAGGGAAACAATATTTTTTTAGCCCTAAACAAGCTCAAATTATTAATAATCTCTTCTGCCAGAGCTTTTGCCGAGTAGTTTTTTGCAGGGACTAAAGAGCAAGCTCTTCCATAATCTTCCTCCAAAGCCCCTGCCGTCGCAGGCCCTACACAGGCAGCTTTTATAAAGTGGTTAAGGGGATAGAGGTGCTGCATATATAAACGCACTGCTGCCGGGGAGGTAAAAATAACCCAATCACTTTTCCCCAAAAGCTTAATAGACCCATCTATAATCTTCATTTTTTGCAGAGGAAAATCTAAAGCGACTCCAGAATAATGCTCTAAAGTTTTCTTCGCTTTTTTATTTGTATCGGGAAAGCCAGTTAATAAAACTCGCAAAAATCACTCCTTAACACTAGGCCTAGACTTTAGAGCAGGGATCAAAGTAATGGTATTCGTAAAATACTGAGAAACCATCAAAGCATTTTTCTCAGGATAGTAATAAATAGACTGAGGAGTTACTACCCCATCCTTAAACAGACGCACACCTCTTTTACTGCTCCAATCTAAGTCAAATAAATAAATACTTTCTCGAGATTTATGCAACAGATATAACTCACCCTCTGCACCTTCACACAAATCCAAGAAGCCTTCACCATCGGAATCCGTCTTGGATGTCAGTTTAATTGCTCTCTCAGGCTTAGCGGTCTGGCAGTTATACACATACATCAAATTCTTGGAGAGACTTAAAATATATAAGCGTCCATCTCTATAAATCATACCACTAGGCTTGGGGATTTTATTACTTGCTAGCTCGACCTCAGGCTCAGCAGAATACAAATTCTTCACCTTATATAGTTTATTAGCTAAAACATCAGTAAAATATAAATCTCCATTATCTGTCAAAGCCATCGATTTTAAGTGCTTGACTTTCGGCAAGGGAATTAACTTTTTCGGCTTCAAACTTAATCCATCAAGATCGAATAAAGCAATTTGCTTACTGTCACCAACTATTAATGACTTATTGTCTAAAATCATTTTCACTGGTGCATGTAAATCCTTACGCTTGCCAGAATTGGAATGTAAAACCTTAAAGACATTTCTTCTAGGCTTTTCAAAAGGACTCGAAATAAGAACGATTTCGGCATAGCCATCTGCTACATTTTCCATCCCCTTCATATTACTCACCATAAAAGCCTGCTTTTCAGGGTAGTATAAAACCGATGACGGACGATCTAAACCAGGGTTTTGAACCTGCTGAGCATAAAGTGACGTCGCGATAAAAAGTAAAAGTGAAAATCTATACATATAATTTCCTAAATAAAGCTAAAGTTACATATTGATCGAGAGTGACCGTAGCAATCATCAAATGACTGCCCTGCCAATAAGCCTTAATATCTTGCTCCAAAACAGCTTCATCATCAATTGAAATCTGTTGGAAAAATGATTTTTCGCTCCTTTCTGCAGGCTCAAAAAACACCCATACCTCATAAGCATTTTCATGCAAGCCATAAGCCTGCATCGGGTTCGCTAATTTAGCCATGTCCGCAAGGCGAGAATTTGCATCCTCTACACTTAGGATGAGATCCTCTTTTGAAAACTTTAAAATTCTCATTATACCCAATCCTTCGGCTTTAAAAAATAATTAGTAAGACGACTTTCTTCAGATTCTTCCGCATAAGTTGCACAATAATCCCAGCTTACCATTGGTGGCATTGACATAAGAATAGCTTCTGTCCGACCTCCTGATTGTAAACCGAATAAAGTTCCACGATCATAAACCAAATTAAACTCTACATAGCGCCCACGTCGTTGAATCTGAAAATTACGCTCACGTTCACCATAGGGATGATCTTTTCTTTTTTCTGCTATGGGAAGGTATGCATCTAAAAATGAATCGCCTATTGCCTGCATAAACTCAAAAGACTTATCAAAACCCGCCTCGTTTAGATCATCAAAAAATAAGCCCCCTATGCCACGATGTTCATCTCTATGTTTAATATAGAAGTAATCATCACACCATTTCTTATAACGAGGATAAACTTCTTCTCCAAAAGGGGCACAAGCTTTTTTTGCCGTTTGATGCCAATGACGACAATCTTCTTCAAAAGCATAGTAGGGGGTCAAATCATAACCGCCTCCAAACCACCATGTCGGATTTTCCTCACCTGCACTAAAAAACCTTACATTTGCATGAGTTGTCGGCATGTAGGGATTACGTGGGTGCAAAACTAAAGAAACCCCGGCCGCTTTAAAAGGCTGATTGGCAATTTCTCCTCTGTGAGCTGACGCTGAGGCGGGTAAACGAAGCCCTTCTACACAAGAAAAGTTAACTCCTCCCTTCTCAAATACATCACCATCTTTTATAACCGCACTAATGCCAAAGCCATTGAGGCCCTTTTCTCCATTTTTATCCCAACGATCAAATTCAAATGATTTCCCACCATCAAAATCAGCAATACCTTTACAAATATTTTTTTGTAAGGCTTGTAGGTAAGTGGTAACCTGATGAAAATCCACCTGTGACATATAAACAACTCCGAAATTACTATTGACTGCCAATATAGTTTTCAATTGATGAATGTTAAGTGGAAACGACTTGCTTCGTTTAATAAACTTGAAAGCCTTTACATTTTTCATACACAAAAGATACTTTCAGCTCAAGTCATCATAAGGTGATCCATTTTTTAGTTAATCAATACAAAAATTACATTATCAACTTTTGCATTAAGAAAGCAATAGCATATTAACTTATTATCATTCATAATAGGAACCAACATGAAATTTCTTTACATACTTATTGCCCTTGCTTCTTTTCAAGTCATGTCTGCCGAAACAAAAAAACAGAACTTCTCTGATTTCATCCTCGGTAGATGGACCTTCGATATACCGAACTCCATTAAAGAACAAGAAAAAACACTTAAAAAAGCTCTTCCTGAAAAGCTGAAAAACCAAATCAAGGAGCAACTTGAGGGCTCTATTGTCATTATCAAAAAAAATGAAATAGAAGTTTTATTAATTGCATCTGAGAAAAAACTTAAGTACACAGTAGACGAAGTGGGACCCAATTACATCAAAACTTCGATAACCTACCCCTTAGGTGCCGTTGAAAAACGTACTTTCATCTATGAGAAAGAATCTTTATATATTCGTGAAGGCTCAAAAAACTATATGATCCTTAAAAAGGTTATAAAGAAGTAGCCCTCTTACGACACAAAAAAAAGCTCATCAAATGATGAGCTTTTTTGTGTCGTACTGAAAACTCTAATTAGAGTAATTCAGTCTCTGCAAAATGAACCGCATTGCGGAAAATCTGCATCCCTAAACCTTCTTCAGGTAAAGTTCCATTGATCTTTTGCTGAGTCCAATGCGGGTGATTAAATGGTGAAATATAAGCTTCCGGATGAGGCATAAGTCCAAAAACACGTCCACTCTTATCACAAATACCCGCAATACTATTCTGAGCACCATTAGGATTTAGAGGAAATTCTTGAGTTGGCTCGAGAGAAACTGGATCTGCATAACGAAGGCAGACATGACCGCCCTCCTCTAACTGATTCAAAGTTTCTTCATCCATAGCAACGAATTTACCTTCTCCGTGACGAATTGGAACAGGAAGAACGTGAATGCCTTTGGTGAAAATACACTGCGACTCCTCTTCAACTTTTAAAGTAACCCAATTATCGCGAAAGGTTCCACAGTCATTATGCTGCAATGCCACTTCTTGATTAAAAAGGCCTTTCAAAGATGGCACAATACCTAAGCGAGTCATGGCCTGAAAACCATTGCATATGCCAATGATTAATTTTCCCGACTCAATAAACTGCTCAAGTTCTGCACGTAAACCATGCTTTATACGATTGGCTAACACTGTACCTGAACCCAAATGGTCACCAAAAGAGAAACCTCCAATAAATGCCAGGATATGGTAATCGTTAAGCTTACTTGGATCGTTCAATAAATCATTTAAATGAATTTTACTTGCCGTTGCTCCTGCCGCCTCAAATGCTACTGCAGTTTCCTTTTCGCAATTCAGACCAAGACCAGTAATTATTAATGCTTTAACTCGGCTCATGATTACACTCCATCCAATGTCTTTTTATAAGACTTAACTAAGTTTTCTAAATTAAGTGCCGCTACAATGTGCTTACCCTGACGAATCACAACTTCATCATCAAGAGTAACCAGACCAACTTTAGCGAAAGACAAACCTTTCATTTGCTCTTCAAATTGCTCTGCTTTATCAGGTGCGACCGTCGCAATCAAACGACTATTTGATTCTGAGAATAATATCTCAGTTTCACTTAAATCATCTGACGGGATTAAGTTTATGTCAATATCCATACCTAAACGGCCTGCTATAGACTTCCTTGCGAATGCCGCCGCTAAACCACCAAAAACAGGTGCATGCAAAGAATGAACTAATTCAGCATCTGTTGCTTTGTGAATTTGCTTATAAATCTTCTTCGCTTCTTCAGCATTAACTTTTGGGACATTATTACCGACATAACCCTTGAGTGATGCATACTGCGATCCACCCAACTCTGCAAAAGTTTCACCAATTATGTAGACATAATCACCTGCACGCTTAGAAGAAAGCGTCACTGATTTGGAGACATCCATCATAGGGGCAATAACAGAGAAAAGTAATGTTGGTGGAATAGAGATCTTTTTACCACCGCGAGTACTATCATTTTTCATTGAATCTTTACCAGATATACACGGAAGTGTAAATGCTTTACAATAATCATAAAGAGCTTGATTCGAACGTACGAGTTGAGCTAATTTATACTGGCCATCTGGCGTCTTTGCTGACTCTACAGGATCTGGCCAACAGAAATTATCTAAACCTGCGACTTTCTCAATTGAACCACCAACTGCGACGACACGACGAAGACACATATCTATAACAGACGCCGTCATGTGGTAAGTATCAATATCTGAATAAGAAGGGGCAATACCACAAGAGAGGACAAAACCTTCTTGCGTCATGGGCTCAGCCATAAATACTGTCGCATCTGAATCTACATCTGCTTCAACACCTATAAAAGGCTTGATGACTGAGAGAGCTTTAACTTCATGATCATATTGACGAGATTTATATTCACTGGAACAAAGATTTAAACTCGCAAGTAATTCATGGATATCGTCTGATATCTCACTATCGAATTCTTCCGGGATTTCTTCAAAAACTGGCGCATCCCATTTAGCTTTCAATTGTAGCTTAGGATTACCGCCATGCATAAAGTCCAAATCAAGGAATGCCACTGTGAGATCATTATAAATTAGATGACACTTACCTGAATCATTAAATTCACCCAAGACGGCCGCTTCTACATCGCGCTGTTCTGCAAGAGCTAAAAATGCTTCGATTTTATCTGTAGGAACAGCAAAACTCATACGCTCTTGTGCTTCCGAAACAAAAATCTCCCAAGGTTGAAGGCCTGCATATTTCAATGGTGCTTTTGCCAAATCAACATAGCAACCATTGCATTCTGTGGCCATTTCACCAATAGATGAAGAAAGACCGCCTGCCCCATTATCCGTTACAAAGCGGTAAAGGTCAGCATCCCTAGCTTCATAAAGGAAGTCAGCTGCTTTTTTCTGAGTAATTGGATCGCCAATTTGAACTGCTGCAACTGGAGAATCTTTGTGAAGCTCTTCTGAAGAGAACGTGGCACCATGGATTCCATCTTTACCAATACGACCACCAACCATGACAATAACATCGCCGGTCTCGATTGTTTTGAGTGACGCAGATTTACCGTGCTGCTTATGAGGTAAAATCCCCACTGTTCCACAGTATACTAATGGCTTACCGATATAACGTGCATCGAAGTACTCCCAACCTAGACCATAAGGGATTCCAGACTGATTGCCACCTTCGATAACTCCTTGATGAACACCATCACGAATGCGGCGAGGATGATGAAGACCTTCTGGAACTTCTTGCTCATCAACAAAAGGAGAACCTAGACAATAGCCCCAAACATTCACGAGCATCTCTGCTCCCGTGCCTGTGCCCATGATATCACGATTAACTCCAACAATACCTGTCATCGCTCCGCCGTATGGGTCGAGTGCTGAAGGACTATTGTGCGTTTCTAATTTA
Source organism: Lentisphaera profundi (assembly GCF_028728065.1). Lineage (GTDB taxonomy): Bacteria > Verrucomicrobiota > Lentisphaeria > Lentisphaerales > Lentisphaeraceae > Lentisphaera > Lentisphaera profundi. The sequence goes on from NZ_CP117812.1 coordinate 2,083,802, forward strand.
AATGCTAAATCGTACTTTTCGTTAAAAGTAATAACGCCTGCATTATCGTGGAAGACTGAAACTAGCCAATCTACTTGTTCGTCAATTTCGAAAGTGGCTTTCTTGATGTAGCTTTTATAGAGAGAATTAATCTTTTCGACTTTTCCTTCACCATCGGTATACTCAATATCAGCGGCAAAAATCTTATGCGAACAATGCTCACTCCAACTCTGTGCTAAACATTCCAACTCTGCATCAGTTAACTTACCTTTAAGGCCTAATTCTTCGCGTCGAGGATCATTATTATTAATCGCATAGTCACGAATCGCCTGCATCTCGTCAAGCTGCAAAGCTAAAGTCTTGGAGTTAGAAATCTCCATCAACTCATCATCACTCACATCAATGTTGATGAAATCTACTTTTGGCTCATCTGTAACAACAAACTCAGGAATATTGATGGGACTACCATTATGCTTCCAGTCTTCAAATGACATGATTGTCAGACTCTGGATAAGTACATTCGCTAAAAGGTCTTTAGCAATGTGCTCAAGATCTGATTTCTTGAGCTTTGCTGAACTAACAAAATATTCTCTTGAACTATATACTTTCTCATCATCCGTAAGTGGACGGCCAATTATATCACGAATAGCTTCACGTGCAGTACGAGAAACATTGTCTGTTACTCCAGCCAAAAAACCTATCGAAATAAACCAATCAAAATTTCTATCTTCACGAGCGCCAATTAGGCCCCCTTGAAGCACAGGATTGACGATTTCTTTTAGTACTTCTTCGGCAGCTTTCCTATCAACATTCGCATCAATAGTTAAAATCTCTGCTGTATCCACCTTAGCTAAGTCGTAAGAGAGAATGGATTTTGCTTTTCTTTGAATAGCATGCCCTGCTGGGTCATCCATTCCAGTACGTGGACTGATTTCCAAACGATAAATCATTGCGTTACCTTTAATTTTTACCTTCAGCATCATCATCTGTGCAATCGCCACAAATTCCGAATAGCTGTAAGCTATGATCTTTAATTACAAAACCATGATCTTGGCAGACCTTCTCTTGAAGCTCTTCAATTCTTGGTTCTAAAAATTCAACAACCTTATCACATTTGAGACAAACTAAATGGTCATGATGTGCTCTATCTACCATATTCTCATAATGCTGGTGCTTGTGCCCCAAAGTTGTTTTATGAACAATCTTCATATCATGAAGAATATCCAAAGTACGATACACTGTCGCACGAGAAACTTTGACACCACCCACACTCAAGTCTGCAGCAAACTGATCGGCATCAAAATGGTCCTTCCGCTTCATCACTTCTTCTAGAATAATCACTCTTTCACGAGTAACTTTCAAGCTCATGATTTTAAGCTGTGATTTGAAACGTTCTAAAATCTCTTCGTACGCCATAATTACTCCTAAAAATTGTAACCCATATTAAAATGGAAACTTCCTGAATCATCTTCTTCTGCGGCATTATCCACGATAGGCTTACCATAATAAAGTTCAACTACACCAATAGGCAGATTGATCCTCAGACCCGGGCCGGTGGTTAAACTAGCATCACTAATATCCGTGAAGTCGAAAGAATCTTCCCAAACATTACCCACATCAACAAACCACACACCATTAAATGTTTTATTAAATGGCACATCAAGCTCCGCGGACAAGAGTAAAAAAGACGCTCCACCAATTGGGTCACCATTCGAATCGACTGGCCCTAATTCACGTTCATCGTAACCACGAACTCGACCTATACCACCACCAAAATAGCGATCATAAATGGGATCATCTCCGATTAAGCTATTAATCTCTGCGTGAAGCTTCAGAACCGAATCCTCAAAAGCCTCATTATAAGTTGTCCAACGGATTTTTAATTTAGCAGACTCATTATCCGAAGCTATAGCGACTGATTGCCATTCCGATTTGAACTCCATAATCCCGCCCTCATTGGGACGACGAGTACTATTACGAGTATCTTTTCGCAAGGTCAAAATATACGCAGAAGAAATATCTGAAGTTTCTTCATCTTCAAGTTCTTTGGAAACATCATCATCCATATTAATATCAATTTGATAGAGACGGTGAGCATGGCGAATTGTCCATAGAGGATACTTTGAGAGCCTTTTAGTAAGACCTATTTCGTAACCCACTTTTTCTTGATCATAATCATCATAATATCTTTCAGATAGAAAAAATGATGTACTGAGAGATAATGGCTTACCTAAAAACCAAGGATCTACCCAGCCTACCGTGAGATCTTGCCTCTCAGAACCAAACTGTGCACGTGATTGAAATCTCTGCCCTCCACCAATAAAAGGCCAGCCATCATAAAGGTCGAAGTTTGACTGCGAGAAATTAACACTACCAACAAATGAGTCTGCAGAAGAAAAACCGCCACCTAAGCCGAGTTGACCAGTGCTTTTTTCTGTCACTTTTAACTGTAAGTCTTTCAAGCCTTCAATTTCAGTATTAACGGGAGTTACATCAACTTTTTCAAAATAATTCATATTCATAAGACGTGTTTTTGATTTATTTATCAAATCCTTATTAGCCTTGTCATCTGGTTGAATTGCTAATTCACGGCGAATTACATATTCTTTTGTATCTGTATTTCCCGTAATAATAATATCTCTGATTCTCGATGGGACACCCTCTGATATACGGTAATCTATATCCACAATATGCGTCTGTGGGTTGGGATTTAATTGAGCCGAACAATATAGATCTAAGTAACCTTCATTTTGATATTTAGTCGTAATCCGATCAATATCCGCATCTTCAACTAAACTAGAATAAGAAAAACCTTTCTTGACTGTTACCAATTTATTTAATTCCACGGTAGAAAAAATACTATTGCCAGAGATACTCACATTGCCGACAATATAGGGGCGTCCTTCCGTAATAAATATATCGAGTTCTAAATACTCCCCATCGTCTTTTTTCACAACTTTTTCAATTTTAAAATCGAGATAACCACGCGCTTTATATAGGCGCTTAATTAACTTAAGGTCCGCTTCAAAAATGAGCTCATTAAAAAAGCCGGTATCAAACATATACCGCCAAAAGCTTGGCTTCGTAGTAATTGATGAAGCAAGGTCATCATCGATAATAACTGTATTCCCATGGAATCTAACTTCATCTACCTGCAAACTACTTTTTTCATCGACAATTATGCGTAGTACTACTTCTTCCGGATTATCGGTAGTTTCTAGATTGAATAATACCTCGGCACTGTAGTAACCTTCATCATCGTAAAGCTTACTTATTTTATGCTTATCAGATGCCATGACAGTTTCATCTAATGGCTCCCCTACTACTAGCTCTAATTCGTCTCTAATATCGTCTTCATCGATTTCCTCATAACCTTCAATGACAATTTCTAAAAGCTTCGGCCTACGAGTTATAGTGATTTTTAAAACTCCCGTCCCCTCATCAAACTCTGTTTCAACATTAATAAATTCATTTGTTTGATACAAACGACGTATATCACTCGAAAGCACCCTAGGAGCTAAAGTAGTTCCAGGTTTTGATTTTATATTATTCAGCACAAAGCCTGACTGAATCTCTTTGCCTTGGGCATTAAAAACTTTGACTTCTTTAATACTATTCGCACACACAGTTGCTGTAAGTAGTAATAAGATTGAAAATATTTTATACATTTGTGTTAACATGACACCCTTTAAAATTGATCATTATCATAATCTCCCGCAAAACCTGCTACAGGGTCATTATCCAAAAATTTTGTGAACTGCGGCATGAACTTAAGCTCAACTATACCCGTCTCACCATTACGGTTTTTTGCCACTATCAGCTCAGTCACCATCCCTTCTGCTTCAATCTTCGCCTGATCTTCCTCGATCTGTCGTCCGCGATCTCTATGGAGAATCATCACAATATCGGCATCCTGCTCGATAGATCCAGATTCCCTCAACTGAGAAAGCTTTGGCCGTGCGGCTTCTTTATTTGCTCCACCCTGCTCTGCTTGACGATTCATCTGCGCCAAAATAATCACTGGGATATTTAACTCTTTTGCTATTGCTTTAATGGCCCCTGAAATCTGTGCAACTTCTTGCTCTCGACTTGAATTACTATTCAAGCCTCGACCACGTAAAAGCTGCAAGTAATCAATAACAATTAAATCTACATTAAATTTTTCTTTCATGCGACGCGATTTCGCACGTAGCTCCATCACATCTAACTGCGCCGAATCATCAATATGAATCTCTGTTTCAGCTAATACGTTTGCCGCTTTTTGAATATTCGTAAAATCATTGGTCGTCACATTCATATTGCCAACATCTTTTAGGCTGATCTCAGCTTCTGAGGAAACCATCCTTAAGACAAGTGACTGCGTGTTCATCTCCAAGGAGAAAACACCCACTGCGATTTTCTCATCCGATGCACCTCTAGTATGTGACAATGCCACATTAGCCGCAATATTCATCGCCAGTGTGGTCTTACCAATTGATGGACGCGCCGCCAAAACGATCATTTCGCCTCGCTTAAGCCCTCCAATCTTATCATCTAAATCGCGGTAGCCAGTAGAGAAACCCTTCTCGCCCTTATTACCTTCTGCTAATCTGAAAATAGTATCAATTGCCCGGCCTAATTCAGCTTTTAATGCGACTGATTCTTCCCTAAATAAGTTATCTGAAATATCGATAACTTCCTTATGGAGCTGATCTAAAACATCACCCGCTGTTGCTTCATCCTGCAAACATTGCTGAAGAGTTTCGCTCGAACGTCTAATCAAACGACGAAGAACGGAGGCATCTTGTACAATATCTATATACTTATCAAAGTTAGCAGTACTCGGCACTGAATTCATCAGCTCTAACAAATAGATTTCGCCACCTGCTTGAACAAGTTCAGAACCCTTTTTGAGTGCATTTGCTAAGGTAAGTACATCAATGGCTTCTTCATTCTTGGCCATTTCGAACATAGCACCAGATATATACCGATGAGCCGCAGAGAAAAAAGCATCTCGCGTCTTCAGTACAGACATGGCATTAACAATCAAAGAAGGGTCATTGAGCATACAGCCCAAGACCCCTTTTTCCGCATCTAGATTATGCGGTAAAGGCCGCTCCCCTGAGAGGAGCGACCCAAAATTCACTGCAGTATCAGTTTTCTTTTCCACTGCTGTTTATGCTTTTACCACCCATACTTTAAGCGTAGCACTAACTTCTGCATGAACTTTCACAGAGACTTCGTGTACACCTAATGTTTTGATAGCTTCGCCAACAGCAATTTTGCGACGGTCAACTACGATACCATCTTTCTCAAGAAGGTCGTGAATTTCCGTTACAGTTACTGAACCGAATAATTTATCATCTTCGCCAGCCTGCATAGGGATAGTGATAGATGTTTCATTGATTTTAGCTGCGAGCTCGTTTGCAACGACAACTTCTGCTTCATGTGCAGCTGCAACTTTAGCACGACGTGCATCAATTTGCTTTAACACTACACCGCTTGCATGTGCTGCTAAATCGCGGGGGAAAAGATAGTTACGTGCGTAACCGTTAGCCACTTTAACTGTGTCGCCAACTTTACCGAGTTTTTCGATATTGTCTAAAAGTACTACTTCGATAGCCATAATAAACTCCTTATTTTACCAATGCGATATTGCGGGCACGTTTGATTGCTGATGCAAGCATTGCTTGATATCTTTTGCCTACGCCAGTAATACGACGTGGTAGGATACGGCCACCCTCAGTCATGAATTTTTTTAATACATCTGCTTCAGTGAAATCGATGTATGTAACTTTTTGCTCGCTGAAGCGACAAACTTTTGCTCTTACAGGAGTCTTTTTACGATTTGATTTTTTTCTTGGATTAGCCATTTGCTTATTCCTTATAAATTATAATTTTTCCAGATTCAGAAAGGTATATCGTCTTCAACATCATCTACATCAAATACAGGTGCCGGAGGAATCTCCGCCTGCATGACTTGAGGCGCTTGTGTACTAACTGCTGCTGGAGCTGTATTCATTGCCTGGCCTTGATCAACTGTGATCGGGGCACTTGGTTGAATAGCGGAACTCGTTGGTGCTGCAGTAGGCGCCATGTAAACTGGTGTTTGGACATCCATCGACGGTACCGATGCGGCTTGTTGATACGAAGCCTGCACATCCCCTTGAGGACTAGCACCATCAGATTTACTTGTGTTCAAGAACTGCACTCTTTCTGCGGTCACTGAGTGACGCTGCCTAGATTGTCCGGTAGTTTTATCCTGCCATTGCTCTAGTCTGAGTGATCCTTCAACAAAAATAGATGAACCTTTTCTGAGGTATGTATTGGATGTCTCTGCCTGGCGTCCCCATGCAACTACGTCTACAAATAAAGTATCTTCACGATTTTCTCCTGAAGCGGTACGATACGGTCGGCTTACAGCCATACGCAAAGTACAAACAGCCTGACCAGAAGCCAACTGTCTCAATTCAGGGTCTCTTGTTAGATTTCCCATCAAAAATACTTTATTAAAAGATGCCATGGTTTATTCCAGTAAAGATCCTTTACTACTTATTAAGATCGAGTTTAACTGGGTTTTCTGGGATCTCGTAGTTGTATACTACAGTTCTAAGAACTGTGTTATCCAAACGGTAACTCTCGATAAACTCAGTTACTTTATCTTCTGGAAGATTAAGGAAGAAACGTAGGTAAAGACCTGAAGTACGCTTGCCGATTGCACGTGCAAACTGCTTTCTACCCATGTTATTAACTGTAACATCATTACCACCGAGGGCAACGATCTGTTCTTCGACCTTTTTAGAGAAGGCTTCTCCGCCATCTTCATACTTGCGGTCATTCAAGATGAATATTGCATCATACTTTTTCATTTTTTTGTCTCCTGATTCGGTTGACTTGAAACGCTCGGCACCGTGCCATTGAACGTGTTCATTGCAGCATCACACCCCTTGGTGCAAAGCATCAGTGCAGCATCTGCAGATGCAAATACCGCGGGTGAAATGAGTGCCTTTTCTGATAAAGTAAAGTCCGACAGTACATAATCTGCAATATCTGCGCCCTTACCTGGATGGTCGACCCCAATACGGATACGATAAAAGTCAGCACCCCCAAAATACTGTAAAATTGACTTTACTCCATTATGACCACCAGCGCTACCTCCTAAACGAAGCCGCAAACGCCCCACCTTTATACTCATCTCATCATAGATAACAATTATATCTTCAGTCTTGATCGAGTTTTTTTTAGCAAATTTCTTGATCGCTTCACCAGAATTATTCATATAATCCATTGGCTTCATGAAAATATACCGGTCCCCCTCATACTCACATTCCGCATACTCCGCACGCCATTTCTTTTTAACTACTAAAGAGAACCTCTCCAAGAGCACGTCAATCGCTTTAAAACCTACATTGTGTCGTGTGTTTTCATACATACTACCAGGGTTGCCTAAGCCACACACTAGATAAGTTTTTGGAGCACTTTCACTCCGATTATTCAAAAAGGAAAACATTTCATAACCTATTTCTTAAAATTGTCTGTGAAAATAACTGTAAAAAAAGCTAATACACCCTCTCGTATTTGATGATTTTCTTTTTTTTTGAATTAAGTGGAGTTATTATTCAGTTATGCCCCAAAACAAATCCACCATATTAGCCCTCTCGAGTGACTACGATACTAGAATGTTTTTCTTTGATCAAATCAAAAGGAAAGACGTCAACCTTCTCGTTAGACAAACACGTGAACGCGCCCTTCATCTACTTGCTATTTCTGACATATCGCTACTCATCATCGACCGCAATCTCGAAGATTGCACCGGACTAGAGCTTATTAAAGAAATCAAACAAAGTGACTTATACTTTAACGATGTACCTATCTACGCTCTCGGCCACAACGACAGGGAAGAAGAGGAATGCCCTGAACTATTTGACGCTGGTGCTGACGATTATTCAGCAAGCCCCACACCCCCAGCTATCTTCAAAGCCCGAGTCGACAAGCTACTCAACTGGTCCATCAAACAAAAAAACAACCCCGTAAAACTCTCTACGCAAATGGATTCCAAAGAAATCCCGGGCATCTTTCAACTTCTCGAGACTGAACAATCCACAGGGATTCTACAAGCATCCCACTCCAAAGACTATGCTCAAGCCATCCTTCACAAGGGAAAAATTATTGATGCTAATACTGAGTACTGCACGGGAAAAGACGCCATCACCGAGATACTTGCATGGCCTTTTGCACAAATAAAATTTACGGAAGATGAATCAGCCCCTGATCAAATCGACAAACCTAAGCCTCTAAATATTTCTGCAGCACTCATGGATTGTGTACTTGATGTAGACATATATAATGACGCAAAAAAACGCCTGAATGACACTGAACTAGCCTTCATTCATGGAACGAGATCTCTTCCAAACAATAGTAACCGAGTCGCCAAACAAGTGGTAACCATGGCTAATTCAGGCCTCAGTCTTGGTGAAATCTACGATGCTGTCAGAGTCAACAAGCGCCATCTTACCCTGATGATCGATCAGATGATTAAGGCAGACTATATAAAAATTGCTCCTCCTCCATTTGATAACTACACCAAAGATAATGCCGTAGTTCTTCAAAGTATTCGTACAACCTACATCATGGAACAGTGCAAAGATACGATCAGCAAACTATCCTTCCCCCTCGCCAAAGAACTCTCCGAAATACCTTATGCGAGTTCATCACTCGTAATCGATCACAACTCCCCTGCAATAATCCTTGCAGGTGATAACCCTATCATAGTAAAACATGCCTTCGAAACCATGCTTAAAGTAGCGGCCAACTCTTCACAAGTTCATGCGACAACTAGCTCACAACGAAAGGGAGAAAAACGAACGACCCTTATCTTCGATAAAAGTACAACCATAGATCTCATCTGCTGTGCTCAAAAACTCGACCACCACTATTTGAGCAACCTCGAAAAAGATTACCCCACTTGTGCGTCTGTCATCTACTGCATCTCCTCCTTAGACAACCCATCTAATCAAGCTAACCACAGGAGCCTCAGAAAACTTCGCAAGGTTTTTTCAGTTCCATTTACTGTAGCACTCCTCTCCGAACCTGCGGAAGGCTACGAACCCACTTTTACTTTTGAATGCTCTAAATGTACACACAAGCTAAAGATCGAAATGAGCCATGAAGGATCGATTGGCACTTGCCCCATATGTAGCACAGAAGTTCAAACACCCGACTGCCTAAACTATGCTAAAGAAAAACTCCATATAGTAGAAAGCGTCCCCATAGTTACACTGCCCGCAAGCTCTGACTCATCATGGACGACCCTCATCTCCATGGTTTGTGACGATATCTTAGATACAAAAATTTATAGGTGATTCCATGAAAAACATACTCATTATTATTAGCCTCATCTTTTCTCTCAACACTCTATTAGCCGAGACTAACACTCCTGGCGCAAGCGATAAAGGAAACAAAGCCATGCCATACAATAAACTCACAGCTGAAGAAGCTTATGTCATCGAACAAAAAGGTACCGAGCGCCCTTTCACAGGCGAATACGACAAAAATAAAGCTAGCGGTACTTACATCTGTCGCAAATGTAATACTCCTTTATACGAATCAAAGGATAAGTTCGACTCTCGTTGTGGCTGGCCCAGCTTTGATGACGAAATAAAAGATGCGGTTAAACACAAAACTGATGCTGATGGCAGAAGAACTGAAATCCTTTGTCAAAACTGCGATGGTCACCTAGGACACGTCTTTTCAGGAGAAGGTTTCACCCCCAAGGACACTCGTCACTGCGTCAATTCACTGTCTATGAAATTCATTGCTGAGGGTGACAAACTGCCGACACCTATTCCTGAACCAAAAAAAGCAAAAGCCATCTTTGCTTCGGGCTGCTTCTGGGGAACAGAATACTGGCTCCAACAAGTACCTGGCGTCATCTCTGCAACTTCTGGCTATATTGGTGGCCACGTAGACAACCCCACCTATAAACAAGTCTGTTCAGGACTCACTGGTCATTACGAAGCGGTAGAAGTTGTCTATAATCCTGAGGTCACTAATTTTGAAGCTCTAGCAAAAATATACTTCGAGACTCATAACTCCGAGCAAGCTAATGGCCAGGGCCCAGATATTGGCACTCAATACCTTCCTGCTGTTTTCTATTTTGATGATGAACAGAAAGCCACCATAGAGAAACTGATCCAAACACTAAAAGACAAGGGCTATAAACCTGCAACTGAAATTAAAAAGACCACCACATTCTGGCCTGCTGAAGCTTATCATCAAGATTATTATTTCAAAACTCGCAAGACTCCTTATTGCCATAAGTATAAAAAAATATTTTAATCTAAGTCCTGCCACTCGGAGAATGCTGCGGCCTGCCCACAGTATTTTCCTTCTTTATCTAACAGATTCCAGACACTGGCACGCTTAATTAAAAAACGTTTTCCTGTAGATGAAATTCGCACACCTTGGTAATCATCTATAAAACCATACTGATTGACTCGATCCAAAAGAGCTTTGCGCTCTTCGCGATTAGGCGCCTCTGCAGACAAGCGAGATGGCATCTGAAGCAAGTCACTCCAACTAAGCTCAAAAAGCTCGAGTGCTTGTGAACTCGCGAAATTAAAAAGGGGATCCGCCTCAACTCCGTGAGATAAGATAGCCATTGGCGCTTTAAATATCTGCTCTGCTAACGAAGCTTCATTACAAATTTTAAATAAATCTTTACCCAAAAACTTTTTGTGGCTACTTAATATCATAGCAGCCTGTGCTTCGGAATCTTTGCGCTTATTAATCATCACAAACACCCTTATAGAATATTGCCAAGCAAATACACTTGGGCTCAGAAGATGTATAGGCCACTCGATGCTTGCAATGAGCAGGTATCAATAAAGTATCCGCTACCGCGAGCTCGACCTTACTTCCGTCGAGGTACTCCAAGCTTATCTCACCCTGTAAGACACACAAGTATTCAGACTCACCTTGGTCATACCAAAAATCTTTTACGGAACTCTGTCCTTGAGAAACAATACGTTCAATCCGCAAGCTTTTGTGTTTTAATAAATCCGTCACTAATTCTTCAGGTAGGTCCTGAGGAATATCATTAAAGAGATTCAAACAAGTCTCCCTACAACTTACGCGTAAAAATATACTTATCCTCTGTACTGCGCTCTGGACAATAAGCATAGCCAACGGTATCGAAGTTCATCATTTGCTCAGGATTCTTTAAATCATTCTTTATTATGTAAGCCGCCATCATTCCACGCGCTTTTTTAGCATAAAAAGAAATGATTTTATACTTATCAGTTTTCCAGTCCAGGAAATCAACTTCAATAAGCGGCTTAATCAAAGAGGCCTTTTTTACTGATTTGAAGTATTCATTCGACGCGAGGTTTATTAAGTAGTCATGTCCGCCGCTCTTCATCTCAGCATTAATTGCATCCGTAACTTTCGTCCCCCAAAACTCATAGAGATTAGCTCCACGCGAGTTAGCAAACCTAGTCCCCATCTCAAGACGATAGGGATGAATAAGATCTATAGGCTTTAATAAACCATACAGACCCGATAAAATTCTTAAATGCTTATTGGCCAAATCGACTTCAGTCTCAGAAAAATCATAAGGATTCATACCCGTGTAAACATCCCCCTTAAAGGCAAATACCGCCTGACGCGCCATTGGCAAGGCATGTGCAGAATTCCACTCATGAAAACGCATTTCATTCAAAGTAGATAATTTTTCGCTCAGCTTCATTAATTTTGCGATCCCCGCAGCATTCAGCTTACGTAAATCTCCAATTAATTCTTCCGCTTCTTTAACAAAGCTTGGCTGGCTAAACTTCTCTGTCGGTACAGAGCTCTCGTAATCTAGAGTTTTCGCAGGTGAAACAACACAAAGCATAACTAATCTCTCTTCATTATTAAGTCTTTTAACTTAGCTCAATTCAGGCTTTTAAAGTGATTTTAAGAAAGAGCTAATTTTTCAATTTGCAAGGGCTAAAAATCGGTTTACATTCACAGGCGATTTTTAACGTCTTTATATAGATGTAAATATTTTGAATAATAAAACACTAAACTAAGGAAATGACGATTATGTCTAGACCACTCGACAATGTGAGAAACATTGGTATTTCTGCACACATTGACTCTGGTAAAACTACTCTTACCGAACGTATTCTTTTCTACACAGGCCGTATCCACGCTATCCACGAAGTTCGTGGTAAAGACGGTGTTGGCGCTACTATGGATCACATGGAGCTTGAGAAAGAAAAGGGTATCACTATTACTTCTGCATGTACTTTCGCTCAGTGGGAAGATGATCGCGGTAACGAAATCAATATTAATATCATTGATACACCTGGTCACGTTGACTTCACAATTGAAGTAGAACGTTCACTTCGCGTACTCGATGGTGCTATCCTTGTTCTTTGTGGTACTTCTGGCGTTCAGTCACAGTCTATCACGGTTGACCGTCAAATGAAGCGTTACAATGTTCCACGTATTGCTTTCGTAAACAAACTCGATAACCCTGGTTCTTCACCTTTCATCGTTAGTGAGCAACTACGTACTAAGCTCGGCCATAACGCTGTTATGTTTCAAATACCAATCGGTGCGGAGTCAGAGCTTAAGGGTATAGTTGACCTCGTTAAAATGCGTTCATTCATCTTCGAAGGCGAAAATGGCGAAAACGTTACTGAAGGCGAAATCGCTGCTGACATGCTCGATCTAGCTACTGAGAAACGCGAAGAGCTTCTCGAAGCACTCTCAGAGTATGATGATGAGCTCATGGAGATCGTCATGAATGGCGAAGACGCACCTGAAGACATGGTCAATGCGGCCGCTCGTAAAGGTACGATCACACTCGGTTTGACTCCTGTATTCATGGGTTCTGCTTACAAGAACGTTGGTGTTCAAAAGCTTCTCCATGCTGTTTCACTCTACCTCCCTTCTCCTTATGATGTTGACAATGTTGCATTTGACCTCGATAACGATGAAGCTTCTGTAACTCTTGAATCAGATTCAACTAAACCATTCGTGGGTTACGTCTTCAAACTTGAAGATGGTGCTTATGGTCAGCTTTCTTACATGCGTGTCTACCAGGGTAAAATCTCTAAAGGCGACGCTATGTACAACATGACTAACGGCAAAAAACATTCTATCGGCCGTCTCATGCGCGTTCACTCTGCTGACACAGAAGATATTCTAGTGGCTGAAGCTGGTGACATCATCGCTGTATTTGGTGTTGACTGTGCGACTGGTACGACATTCACAAACGGTGACCTACGTTATAACATGACTTCAATGTTCGTTCCTGCTCCAGTTATCGACATGAAACTCATCCTTAACGATCGTAAGAATTCTGCCAACCTTTCTAAAGCTCTTAACCGCTTTGGTAAAGAAGACCCAACTTTCCGCGTTCGTGTTGACGAAGAATCGGGCGAAACAATTATCTCTGGAATGGGTGAACTTCACCTCGAGATCTATGTTGAACGTATGAAGCGTGAATACCAGGTTGACCTCGAAGTGGGACGTCCTCAAGTAGCTTACCGCGAATCTATCGAACAAGATTCACCTTTCGATTACTCTCACAAGAAACAATCTGGTGGTCGTGGTCAGTACGGTAAAGTTGTTGGTGCTCTCAGAAAAACTGAAGAAGACTTCGTAATGGAGAACAACGTTTCTGGTGGTAACATTCCTAAAGAATATATCAGTTCTTGTGAAAAAGGTTTCCGTGGCTGCCTCAAAGAGGGTGCTCTTATTGGCTTCCCTGTTGTTAACGTTATGGTTGATCTCCAAGACGGTGCTTACCACAATGTCGACTCGGACGATATCTCTTTCCAACTTGCTGCTCGTGGTGCTTTCCGCGAAGCTTACAGCAGAGCTAATCCAATTATCCTTGAACCTATCATGCTTGTAGACATCGAAACTCCTACTGAGTTCCAAGGTACTGTAATGGGTAACCTCAACTCACGTCGTGGTATCATCACTGGCACTACAGAAGATGAAACTTTCTGTAAAATCAACGCTGAAGTACCTCTTTCTGAGATGTTCGGTTACGTTGGTGAGCTTCGCTCAATGACTCAAGGTAAAGCTGAATACACCATGGAATTTGCTAAGTACGCTAAAGTACCTAAGACTCTCCATGACGAATTAGTAAAAGAATTCTCTGAGAAGAAAAAATAATTTTTTAATCTCAGAGTCTTAAGAAAAGCCCGGATCTTACGATCCGGGCTTTTTATTGCCTTCCTCTTATCTAGTCTGATAATCTTTAACTATTATCCTCCACCCTCGCAACACTCTCCAAGCTAACACATAGATAAAATACCTCAGCACTTTATACCACCGCCATAAAAAAGCCCCGTAGAAAATCTACGAGGCTACAACACACTAGTTACATGAATTAAAATTCATAGACATAGGACAGTGAAATACCAGGCCCTTCTGAGTCATCTTCTTCTCCAACTTCTTTGAGCTTTTGATAACCGACTTCCACACCTAAACCAAAATCGAAGTAATATCCTGCAGATACTTGAACATGACGACCATTATGTTCTTCGTCAGCTTCTTCATGGTCCTGAAGGTAATCAGTATAAGTACCACCTACACGCCAGTTGTAATACGTGAACTGAGCACCCCAATTAATCGCAGTCATATCGTATTCACTTTCAGCACCAACAGAAGAAATATCGACAACTTCATTCATCAAGGACATACGAATATTTTCATCATAGTGGAAAATATACTTACCACCAAGTACAAAACGTTCTTCATCGTCACCATGCTCATCGCTGTAATCAGCTTCAGCTTGAAGTGCATAACCACCGAGTACAACAAATTCGTGAATATATTCATCGCTCATGAAATAGAGGTTATCGAGACGGAATCCTAAAGCATACGAAGAGAAATCTTCTGTATTTGCAGGACCACCATCTTTATGATCAATATCTCCTCCATCACGATCATTAATAGCAGACTCGTTGAGAGTGGTATCTGAAAAGAATGTCGATGCATCTAAGGTCAAAACTGAACCATTATCTAGATTCATGGCGTATTTTAAATTAAAGGCAATTTTTTCAAGAAGCATTAGCTCTTCTTGGACTTCATAACCATAATAACCTGGATATTCATGTAAACCAAAACCTAGAGGAATTCTCATTTTACCTGCTTGGAGTGAAAGGTCTTCTACAAGTACTAAATCTAGATATAATTGATCAATATATAGAACGTGATCTTCGAAATACTTGTTATCAGTATCTTCATCATCATGACCGCCACCACCATGCTCCTCATGACCATGTGAGTGATCCTGCTCAAGTTTTAAGCCGACAAATACACCAATTTTATCTGTAAAGTTAAGCATAAAGTCAGCGTGGGTGTGAGTTTTTGCTACCTTTTGATTATTCTCGTTAAAATCAAAATGGTTTATTGTATGAATGTGACCGGTGAAAAACTCCTCTTTACTATGCTCACATAGCCCTGAATCAGCTGTATGCGTATGCCCTTTACCACTAGGGGCAGCTATTGCCGTTGAGGCTAGAAGAAAACTAAAAGTCGTGATAAATCGCTTTTTAAACATTACATATTCCTTTTTTAAGTATTGATAATTGATTATCAATATAGTCTAGTTGATAATCCATTATCAATCAAGTGCGTATCTCGAAATATTGATAACTAATTATCAATAAGTGATTATTTATATTTAATTAAGTCACTTTATTCCATGCTTATGCCACGCTTAGTAAATGAATCTAAATAAGATAAATTGCTCTTTATTAAGTTCATGTTATTATAGGCGCATCTATTCTAAACTGGAGAAATATAGAAATGAAAAAAACTGTCGATGATGTAAACTTCGAAGGTAAAAGAACCTTCATTCGTTGCGATTTTAACGTACCTGTAGTAGATGGTGCCATCAGTAATGATCTTCGTATCGTATCTGCCCTTCCCACAATCAAAAAAGTACTCGCTGATGGCGGCCGTGCTGTCCTCGCTTCTCACATGGGTCGTCCAGGCGGAAAACGTGATGAGAAATTCAGCCTTAAACTTGTAGCTGCACGTCTCACTGAGCTTCTCGGTCAAGATGTTGTCCTGCTCAATGACTGCTTTGGTGCTGATGTTGAAGCTGCTGTTAACGCCCTCGAAAACGGCCAAGTTGTTCTTCTCGAAAATGTTCGTTTCCACGCTGCTGAAACTTCTAAGGATTCAGCTGAAATCGAAGCTATGTCTGCAGAATTCGCAAAATTCACTGATATCTTCGTTGGCGATGCTTTCGGTTCTGCTCACCGTGCACACGCATCGGTCGTTGGCCTTGCTAAGCATGTAGAAGCTATCTCTGGCTACCTAATGGCAAAAGAACTTGAATACTTCGGTAAAGTTCTTGAGTCTCCAGAGAAACCAGTCGTTGCTATTCTTGGCGGCGCTAAAGTTTCTGACAAAATTATGCTTATCGAAAATATGCTTGACAAAGTTGACAAAATTATTGTTGGCGGCGGCATGGCTTACACTTTCCAATACGCACAAGGTCGTGATGTTGGTAACTCTCTCCTCGAGAAAGATAAAGCTCCACTTGCACTCGAACTCATTGAAAAAGCTAAAGCCAAAGGCGTTGAGCTTATCCTTCCATTAGACACAGTCATTGCCGACGATTTCTCAGCTTCAGCTAATACTGAAGTTGTTTCTGGCGATATCAAAGCTGGCTGGGAAGGCATTGACGTTGGACCTGCAGCAATAAAGCAATTTAGCGACGCAGTTGCAGACGCAAAAGTTGTTGTTTGGAATGGTCCTTTAGGCGTTTTCGAAATTGAACCTTTCAGTCACGGTACTCGTGGTATGGGTGAAGTCCTTGCCAAGTCTTCTGCTACGACAATTATTGGTGGTGGCGACACGGCTTCTGCAGTCGTGAAATTCGGTATTGCTGACAAAATGTCTCATATCTCTACTGGTGGCGGCGCTTCACTCGAACTTCTCGAAGGTAAAGTACTTCCAGGTGTTGCTTGCTTAAACGAAAAATAATCGTTTAACGCACACTACAAAAAAGGCCGCTGATCATTCAGCGGCCTTTTTTATTTCGCCATATCAAAAAGTAAAACCTCAGCATCCTGCTTAGCTTCAATCTTTAAGTTTTGCCGGCTGTCGAAACTCATAGCATCTCCACTTCTAATCAATTCATCATTGATCAAGAGCTCTCCCCGCGCCAACTGTAACCACACTAGGCGGCCTTCCTTTACTTCGTATTTCTGCGCCTTCCCCTGCTCGAGCTCCATTACAGAAAATTTTATATTTTGAGCAATAGCAAACGACTCATCCACTCCTGCTTCGGAAGCAATAAGCTGACAGTTATTTCTTCTATATTTGTTAGAAACAAAATTCTATTCATAGTTAGTTTTTCACGTAAAAATATCAGATAAATCACCACACTTTTTTAACAAGTCGCCAAAAAAAATCCATGGGCCTATCGCTTCTGCCTTATGAGAGCAGTTAAAATCACTTAACTAATGACAAGTTATCACCAATAAAACCGCCATCAAATTTACAGTATTTTTACACTGCGCCTCTACCCTTCAATTTAAGCCCAGCTATTATTAGCAATAACTGAATTACGGGGAGCCAATGTGAAAAAAATTATTCTACTAATGATCTGTTTAAATTGTAATCTTGCCTGGTCTCAAGACAAAGTGAACACTTGGCATGATTACTTAGCCATTAACAAAAATGACCGCAGCTTAGACTTTTATTCAAAACAACTCTCTGAACTCAAACTTTATACACAAAAGCTAAGCCCCTCCAAAATAACACAATGCCTACAGATCATTGAAAAACAACTTAGTGCTTTAGTCGCCTCAAAGAAATTTCTCATAGAAAACAAAAATTTGCTTTTCGAAAAAGAGATAAAAGTAGGCTCCAAAAAAATCCGCGTAACAGATTTTTCCGATAAGTCGATCTCCTACATGATGAATGACAAGGAGATAAAGGCCGATAACAATAAAATGCCGACGAGTTTTTTCTATGCTCTACTAAAATCTGCAAATTATTCAAACTCTATTGAAGCTAGTTTTTCTTACTCACTATTCACCGGAGATCTTAAAAGCTCCCAACAATTATTGAAACTCTTACAGAAGAAAAAGCTACTCACACCAGAGCAGACATTAGCCTATAGATACATAACACAATCTCAATTAATAGTAGATACTTCTCTTCGTTTCACTGTTCTGAAACAAACTCTAATCGAGGAAGATCTCACGCAGAGCCAAACTGAATTAAAAAATATATCAGCGCTCATTAGTCAATCGTCTACACTCAATGACCTATTCCTCACATCGCTGTCTGATTTCCAAAAAAGAGTTCTCCAATTAAAAGATAAACTCCGAGAACAAGAACTGAAACTATTTTTAGATTTCCCTCTTAATGCGGGGCAATCACGCAAAATCCCATGCTTAAATTACCCCACTTTTTCCTATGACGTCTACCTTCCCCCTCAATACAAACACGATGGTTCAGTTTTACTCCCTATCATGTACACTTTTAGCCCAGGTGGCGGCGGCATGGTTAATCACTTCAAACAGCTAGCTGCCGCACAAGGTATTATTCTCATTGGCAATTTAGAAAGCCGCAATAATCAAAGCTATGATAAGATTAAAAATTCATGGTATGCTATCAAGCGAGACATCAATAAACGTATTCACTTCGAACCCGGACGTCAATTCTCTTCGGGCATGTCGGGTGGTGGCGCTGCAACCTACGTTTTTGCACGACGCTTCTATAGTCAAATATCTGGCAGTATCCCCATGGGCGCGTGGCTAGGCTACAGCTCCAAACCAGAGGATCACTGGCAAATGACGGGGTACAAAGTCGCAAGAACCTGTGGCGATAAAGACAAAGGAGCCAAGTCTTATGTAGAGCGCGATAAAAATATCCTCAAGGAACACGGAGTCGAAGTTAGCGATACATTTTTTCCCGGTGGTCACACCCCTGCTCCCCGAGATGTACAAACAACTAGTTTTACATGGCTCATGGAAAAGCGTGCCGCCGCAACAGATAAAGAAATTGGCGAAAAATTTTACTCTCAGAGCAACAACTTAATCCAATCGAAACAAGCAGGAAAACTACTCCTCCAATGTTTAAAAATACTTCGTGAGGAGCCCTACACATGGAAAAGTTTTAAAGCTAGAATGATCTATGAGAATATCCTAGCAAGCCATGGCAAAAATATAATGAAATTTAAAACTGATCTTAGTAAACTAAAAATGGATAACATCTCCATAAAAACTTTTGGTGAAGATCTTCATGGTTCCGCTCTTGTAGGGGATAAAAACACATTTTGGGCCTGCCTGAAAATCATGGAGACTCACGATTCCCTTGACACTTATTTCCGTACAGCAGTTTGGCACCTCTGCCAATCTAAACACCCCCAAATCATTGACTTGAAAACCGCGCGAACACTTATCGAATCACGCCGCACACTCACTTTAGATGAAAGCATTGTCAAAGCTGGGCTCGCCCTAGCTGAATCCGACAAAAAAGCCTACCTGAAGGAAATCAAAGAAATTGAACAAAGAATTGCCGACAAAGAGAAATACTGGAAAACTCGTTACCAAGAACTTCTTCAATTAGCGAAAAAGCTCTAAGTATTATTCTTCACGATTACCCATAAAGCGGTGCAAAGCCCCTAATTGCCTGGTCAAGGAAAGGCATTTCCTTGCTGGGGGAGCTCGAGGGGGACAGCGTCCCTATCGTATGCGAAGCATCATTCCCTCTATTCTGGGTAATCGTGTTATTCTTTACCAAGCGCTCCTGCTACACGACCCCATTTTTCTTAAGAACGTTTTGCGATCACCGCAATTTCTATTAATGAGTTCATTGGCAAAGACGCAACTCCCACAGCAAAACGTGCGGGCTTCGGCTCTTCCGAAAAATACTGTACATAGATTTCGTTCACTTTTCCGAAATTATCCATATTGGTCAGAAACACTTCCGCCCTCACCACATCGCTATAAGTTAGATTAGCAGCGTCTAAAATGGCTCCGATATTTTTCATCACTTGCTCAGTTTGAGTTTCGATTCCTCCTGAAACAATACTACCCAGCTTAGGATCTAAGGGAATTTGTCCCGAAACAAAAATCAAATCACCTAAATCAATTGCCTGAGAATAAGGGCCTATGGCTCCCGGTGCTTGATCTGTTTGAATTTTCTTTTTCATCTTCATTCCTTATAGATTAATTTTTTCTTGACCAATCACACGGATATCTATTTTAGCGACGCTTACATTGCCTCTTCCTATAATATTGACGTCCGCGTTGGCTCGCTCATCTAAATCATGCCTTTTCAAATTATGGCCAAAATTTCCTTGCTGATTTTTTTCAAATAAGCTACCATAAAAACTATGCCCCAAAACTCCTGCTTCCAAGTTCCAGTTATCAGCAAGATCCTGTGGCATCTCGACTTGCCAGGTTACAGGCTCAGATAAAAAATCTTCACGAGTCATCAATTTATTTTTAAGTTCAGTCATCACTAATTTAATCTCACGTCGGAGCTGAGTCATCTCTTTTTCAGTAAAACTGCGCTCATTCGACCAACGCTGATAACTCTCTGGCGCCATCCTTCTCGACAAAGATAAAGCTGGAATACCAGCAATATTAGCCTCCAGACAAGCACCTACAGTTCCAGATGACAAAATGTAGCTGACTCCACAGTTGTAACCAATATTGATACCGCTAATGACTAAATCTGGCTTTTCGTCTCCCAGTTGGTATACACCAAAATTCACACAATCCGCCGGCCTCCCTGAAACAGTGTAGGATTTATTCCCCGCAATCTCAACTTCTTTTTTCTCAAGAACCTCAAAACGACTAATACTTTTTCCCGTCCAAGACTGCTCTTCTTCTGGCACGACAATTTCCAAGTCCCCCAAACCCTTTAACTCATCTAACAAGAATTCCAAAAGCGGAGAATCTTGACTATCATCATTCGTCACTAATATTTTCATTTTTCACCCGTTTCATTACACATTTTTTCAACCCTAAAATGCGCTCTTTTTGGCAAGTTTCAATAGCCTTTAATTTTCCTCACAAAATCATAGAAAACGCCTTGATTGATAGTGATTAAAGATTATGTTCTTGCCGATTTTATTAGCTCCCATGAGCCGCATTTAACTATTTTTAATATACTTATTATAAAGGATTTAACTTATGACGAAACGTGACCTCGTTGTTCGCATTGCCGACGAATCAAAGCTCAATCAACAAGAAGTTATGAACGTTGTTCAAAAGACTCTTGATTACATTACAAATGAACTTGCTGCGGGCAGAAACGTAGAGCTCCGTAACTTCGGTGTTTTTGAACTTAAAGTTAGAAAGCAGCGCATTGGTCGTAATCCGAATAAACCAGAGAACGAAGTGCCCATCCCTGAGCGCGTTGTCGTGAAATTCAAATCTGGAAAAGTTATGAAAGAAAAAGTTTCGACTATCTCACCAGAAGATATCGAAGTTTAATTCACCCCACTTTATACTAAGGCCGGCTTCAGCCGGCCTTTTTTGTATCAATCATTCAAGCGAGAATTACCATGAAAAGAACTCACAAATGTGGCGACCTTCGCCCCGAAAATAAAGATCAGGAAGTCATTCTTTCTGGCTGGATCAAAAGCCGTCGCGATTTAGGCGGACTCATTTTCCTCGACCTTCGCGACCGCTCGGGCTTCGTTCAAATAAATATGGAACCAGATGTAGGTGAAGAACTTATGTCTCTGGGTAACTCTCTTCGCGAAGAATGGGTTATTACTGTAAAGGGCACAGTTCGCTGCCGTCCAGAAAACATGATTAACAAAAAGCTTGCGACTGGTGCAGTAGAAGTCGTACTACAAGATCTGAAAATCGAAAATAAAGCGCGCCCGATGCCCTTCAATCTCGATGATGATAAAGTTAATGAAGAGATGCGCTTACGCTACCGTTACCTCGACTTCCGTCGCCCTGCACTCACCGAGAAAATGGTCCTTCGTCACCGCATCACAAAAACTATTCGCGACCATTTTGACGAGCACAATTTTTTAGAGATCGAAACTCCTATCCTTTCTAAAAGTACTCCTGAAGGCGCTCGTGACTACCTCGTCCCAAGCCGCGTTCATCCAGGTGAATTTTACGCTCTTCCACAAGCTCCACAACAATATAAGCAATTGCTTATGGTTGGTGGACTTGAACGTTATTTCCAAATCGCTCGTTGCTTCCGTGATGAAGATTTACGCGCAGATCGTCAGCCTGAGTTCACTCAAGTCGACCTTGAAATGTCCTTCATTGACGAAGAAGACATCTACACTCTACTCGAAAGCCTTATGGGCCGGGTTATGAAAGAAGTGATGGAAATCGACATCCCAAGTTCTTTCCCACGCCTCGATTATTTCGAAGCTATGACTCGCTTCGGCAGCGATAAGCCTGATACTCGTTTTGGCATGGAGCTCATTAATCTTGAGTCAGCACTGAAAAATTCTGAGTTCAAAGTTTTTGCAGATACACTCGCCAATGGCGGACGTATTGGTGCTATTAACATCAAAGGTGGCAACAAATTCGCCACTAACAAAACGATTAAAGAATGGATTGCTCATGCTCAACTCTACGGAGCCAAAGGCTTAGCCACTATTCAAGTAAAAGAAGATGGTAGCTGGAAAAGTTCTATCACTAAATTCTTAACTGAAGACGAAGTTGCTGCAATCACGGCAACGGCTAATCTTGAAGTTGATGACGTACTTCTCATTGCTGCGGATAATTTCACCACTTCATGTGAAGTTTTAGGTCAACTACGCCTACATATTGCCAAGCAAATGGATCTCATCCCTGAAGGCCTATGGAATTACCTTTGGGTTACAGACTTCCCTCTTCTCGTTCAAGATGAAGAGACACAAGATTGGCACGCCATGCATCATCCATTCACTGCACCTCACGAAGCTGATCGCGATAAAATGCAAAATGATCGTGGCTCAATTCGTGCCCGCGCTTATGACTTGGTACTCAATGGCTGTGAACTCGGCGGTGGATCCATTCGTATTCACGATACTCAGTTGCAATCTGAAATGTTTGAAGCTCTCGGAATTAGCCAAGAAGAAGCACAACATCAGTTTGGTCACATCCTTGATGCCCTCGCATTTGGTGCGCCTCCCCATGGTGGCTTAGCTCTCGGTCTTGACCGTATGGTTATGCTTCTTACTGGTGCTAGCTCACTTCGCGAAGTTATTCCCTTCCCGAAAACGTCTAAAGCTTCTTGCCTCATGACGCAATCACCTTCACCAGTGAGTGACGATCAACTCGAAGAACTCTCCATCAAAACTGATGTCAAAGAAAAAAGCGAATAAGCTTTTCTTCCAAGACTAAGTAAAAAAAGGCTTTTGCGATCTTCGCAAAAGCCTTTTTATTTGTGTCGTCAGCTATATTTAGAAAATATCTATAGTCTCTTCTATCGCTTCGCCTTCTTTTTTAGGTGTATTATGATTTCCTCGAGATCTAAAGTATTGTCTTGGCCACATCCGCATCGTTGCTTCGCTAATTGTACTAATTGCCGTCTGAAAAAGCTTTTCTTCACTTGTTAAATCTTGCTCAGATTTACCTCCAATACCTATACTGCCATCCTCTGCTTGGCATTTATAACTTTCTCTTAAAGCATTCCATTTTTTCCATTCGCTTCCGCCGCAATAAAATGATGAGAAATTCATTGCGTAGTATTTCACTGCTTTTTGCTTAGCACTCAGCTCTTTGAAAAAGACCTTATTTTCAAGCTCCGTAAAGTATCTTTTTAAAATATCCTCCATCTGGCTTGGTAACTGTCCATAGCTCGACTGTATCGACAAACTTAACAAAGGAAATAAACTCAAGTCTTCTTTATCGTATTTGATGAACTCAAGTTTTTTCCAAAATTGCTTGATTAAGGTTTCCCTCTCTTCAAAATCAATTCCCGTAGAATACACTGATTTAAAAGCGCGTAACTGAAGGATATCATCCTCGCTATCTACAGCCTTAATATCCCTACTTAGGTAGTGAATATTCTTCTGTAAGTAGGCTTCCAAATCATAGTTACCCGTCATCGTATACGTTTCTGCCATAATGGCTAAAATCAAAAACCGATTGCCTTCAGATTCTTTTGAGAGATCCACTTTAACGAGATAATTAATTGCACGTACTAAACTCTTGCCATAGCTTTTACTCTTAGGCGTTTCTCCTTGGCTTAAATATGCGGCAATACACAAACCACATAGAACTGAATCATTTTCCCAAGAGCCATTGGCGCTCTGCTTTAACTTTATAAAATCTAAAGCTTTGTTTCTATGATCCTCTGCTATTTCTGGTGGTGGCTCATGATTCACTTTATCTTCAGCAAATAAACGAGGACTCGTAAATTGAACTAGGAACATGATTATTAGTAGATTACTGATCTGCATCTGAACTCCATAAAGTGATCTTAGTATATTTAAAAAGGCTTTTGCGATCTTCGCAAAAGCCTTTTTATTTGAGTTGGATCTACGTGCTTATTTAACTTCGCAAGTTCCACACTCACAAGTTCCGCCCGTACACTCACAGGCACCACTGCTTCCTGGACAAGTACAACTTGATTCACTACTTGAGCAACCCCATACAGAGAGTAATACCGCCGCTACTATTATAATCTTTTTCATGAAGTACTCCGTTTTTTAAATAATCTAAATTCTCATCTCTTGAAATCCAAATTATTTATCGGTCTTTTTATATTAGGAATGATTGTAAACCAATCAATCACTTAAGCTGTTTTGCTTTTACTCGCAGTTCTTGTGCTACCGTTAAATAATAATTTCGCCCGGTTGCGGTGATTAACTTTTCTGCCAAGATATCTAAAGCACTCGCTTTTAATAGTAAATATTTTTTATTAGCAGGATTTAAGTAGATAAGGTGATCTGATAATTGGGCACACCATTGAGCTTCATTATTTTGTAAAGCCTGATGAGCTTTTAGACTCAAAGCCTCTTCTCCTCCTACCAGCCTAGCCATATTTTGAGCCTCTTTCTGAGGACTTAAAGAAAATAAAGTCGTCGGATTACCATCAAACCAACCTAAGTACCCACTAAAAATAGCTCGGACACTCCATTCTATATTTCCGTAGTACTCTCGTAAATGATCTTTCTCGGCTAATTCCTTAGGTAATTTAACATATTGAACGAGTTCATCTGGAGTCATACCCTGATTAATACCTTTGACTGATTGATCAAGAACAAAAGCTATTGCTTTTCGATAATCATCTAAAACTTCCGTCGTTTCTTCTACTCCAATTAAGGGCAATGTATGGCCAGGCACAGTATGATGCGGCTTCTCTTCTATCATCATCGTTAAACTTTCTATCCATAATTTCACATCCCTATAATGAGTTCCTCGAATAGCATAGGTATTCGGCCATGATCGATAAAAATTATCCCCTGTGAAAATAACTTTTTCTTCTGGTAACCAACAGTAAAGCTGATCCGAAGTTTCTCCTGGAGCAGCCACGAGCTCGAACTTAATCCCCGCCACATTATACTCATGTCGACCTTCTGAAAAATTCACACTAGGAACAATATGCTCCCCCAGAAAAACATTTTTCTCTTTGGGTGGGTAAAAAGCTGGCGCAATGCCATTATTAATACGCTTATTTGGTGGCAATAAAAAACCACCTTGGCGAGCACCACGAATTTTATTTTCTTTAATCCCCCCATCCTGAAAATGCTGCCCCTCAGTATTAAAAGGACTACGAGCATAAATAAGCACCTCTGACTTCTTTCCCTTCTCATGGGTAAATGCCTTAATCCCACCTGTATGATCTCCGTGACCATGAGTTAAAATAACCCCGACGATTGGTAGCTTTGTTATTTTTCTGAATTCTTTTAACACCGCCTCGCCATGAGCAGGAAACATCCCACTATCAACAATAAGAATACCACTTACACCAATAATCATTGAAATATTCGCTGGACTAAAGCCCGTGGCACAATATACAGATTTAGAGACTTGAGTTATTTTTGGAGTCAAAACTTTTGAACGTTCTTTAAGCAATTGAGTTGCTTTTGAATCACTTGCCCAAAGTGATATACTTACCAAAGTCATACAAATTAATTTAAAATAGGTTTTCATAGCCTCGCCTTCTTTATATTTTTGAATACAATCTAACTAAAAAGCACCTCTTATTACTCTTTATCCGCCTTTTTAAATTCCTTTGAAATAAAAGGCATTTGACGAATGATTGCCGCTTTCCAGTAATCCCAATTATGCGCTCCGGGATGCTCCTCATAATTGTGCTTCACTCCTTTGGATTTTAGCAGTGTATGTAGGTTGCGATTCACCTTCAGAAAGAAATCTTCTGTGCCACAATCAATAGAAAGCGCTAAGTCGCCATCTTTTAAGTTCTTGGCAAGTTCAATGACAGTATGATCATCCCAGCGTTTTTTATTAGATGACATTTCACCAAGTCGCTTCTTAATATCCCAATTATTGGGAAAGGGTCGAATATCCACTCCGCCACTCAAAGGCACCGCAATACTAAAAGTTTGCGGATGTCGCAAAGCAAGATACATCGCACCGTGGCCTCCCATACTCAAACCAGAAATAGCTCTAGATTTACGATCTGCCTTTGTCCTATAATTCTTATCTAGATAAGTCACACACTCTTTTGCAACATGAGTTTCATACTGAAATTTAGGATCGATAGGACTATCAAAATACCAACTTGTCACCGCTCCATCCGGACATAAGACTATCATCCCATATTGATCGGCTAATGTTGCAATACTCGTAATATTTCTCCAATCCATATGATTGCCGCCCGCTCCGTGAAGTAGGTAAAGAACTGGAAAAGACTTATCACCTTTCATATACTCATCCGGCAAAATGATACTCGCAGGAATATGCTTCTTCATTTTTTCACTGAAAATCTCTAGTGTTTTAACTTCCGCAGATTGCAGTCCGTAAATAATTACAAACAAACTAAAAAACATTTTACTCATCATTCTAAACTTCTCCTATCAACTAATTATAAATTTTGTCTCTGGCCTAACTATAACTTTGCTACGCTCCATTACTTAAGTAACTTACAGCTTTTCAAAGAAAAAAATCTTTATTTTCCTATCATCTTAGTCATCAAACAAAGTCTAATCCCCAACTAAAAACATTCTTTACTGGCATTAACTTTAAACTAAACACAAGGAAATATAATGGGCGTATTATTTGGCATCACGGCACTAGCACTTTCTTTAGCTATTGGGATCCCTCTCAAAAAAAAGCTCAAGCGTCAAAGTTTAATGAAAAAAGACGTGCCTAACGATTGGCGTACGATCCTAAGCGAAGAAGTCCCCTATTTGGATAAATTATCGGATCCCGACAGAGAAAAACTGTGGGGACTTATACACATTTTCCTCGATGAAGTCGAGTTCATCTCCTGCCAAGACTTAGAACTTACAGATCGCATACGCGTCGCTATTGCAGCTCAAGCCTGTCTTCTGACTCTAAAAAACCCAACACAAAAGCATTTTGATTCTCTAAATACTATATACGTCTATCCCGATGCATTTAAATCAAATATCGATCAACAGCAAGGCTCTATCGTTTCTTCCGAAGAATCTATCCGCCTGGGCCAATCCATTCGTGGCAGCATCGTACTTTCTTGGAATAGCTGCAAACAAGGCGCATCCAACTATCAAGACGGGCAAAACGTGATTTTTCATGAATTCGCCCATCAATTAGATCAAGAACACAATAGTGCTGATGGTGTACCAACTCTACAAGAACGCTCGGCTTATCTTGATTGGGGTAAAATCATGTATGCAAAATTCCTTTGGCTTCGGGAAAAGAAAAAAAAGCATCAACACACTTTAATAGATCCCTATGGTGCACTCAATGAAGCGGAATTCTTTGCCGTCTGCACAGAATGCTTTTTTGAAAAACCAAAACAACTCAAAAGCAAGCATCCGGAAATTTATCGAGTCATGCTCGAGTATTATGGCCTAAATCCCATTGAACTTATCTGAATATTGGTCCCTCTTGTAACTTCATTGATTATCCCACGCTTTCCTAAGTATATTCTTATTAACCGTAACTAGGCGTATCATGAATTCCCTATAGCTCTTGTTCCTTTGACAACTGGGACCAAAAGACTTTAGGTCGTAAAAGTAAATAAGAATTTGTAGCAAGCCTGCTCTCTACAAGCAAACTATGCGCATAGACACAAAAAGGCCGAGTTTCGTAAGAAACTCGGCCTTTGAAGTACACGAGGTGGGAGTCGAACCCACACACCATAGGTACTGGAACCTAAATCCAGCGCGTCTGCCAATTCCGCCACTCGTGCGTTTGCGGTCACAGAAAATGTAGTCATCTAAAGGATTTTCCAGTTCAAATATAGTTTTTTTTGAGTTTTTTTATTTCTTCACTAATTCAACCACAATTCCGTATCATTATAAAGGGGTTTTACTCAAGAAGAACCAAGCTCTCCCCAAATGCATAATTCATCAAAAAAAGACTCCCCGAACAGTCAAAACCCCTATTTACCCATAAGAATCACTACTTTTTTGTGTTTATTCACCTAAGTGAACTTCTTTCATTTACTTTACTCACTTATTTTAGATAAAACTTTATAATCTAATAGGAGACTTTTAATGAAATTTAACCCCCTAAGCCTAATCGGCTCAATCCTTTTGTTTTTCTTATTCTCTTGCACCAGTGCAAAACAAGAATCGACAGAAGTGAACGCAAATGACAATACATTACAGATTTACCAGAATGGACAAATACGTGACCAATATAAATCTGAGCAAATTGACCGCGAATGCCTTGTCCTAGAAGATGGCCGCACGGTTTTCAAAGGCGAACTAGAATATGCTAACACTCACTATAAAGACGCAGAAATCGTAGACCTTAAGGGACGAACCCTTATCCAGTCCGAAAATAATGGACCCTCTGACTTCTCACAGAATATTGACGAACAAATCACAGAGATACCTCTCCAGGAACGCGCAAACTTCGCCCTCATCTATACCGATGATCAAGGCGCAAATACAGTAGAACAAATCACTAAAGACGGCGCCGTTCACTACCAAAAACCAGGACCTAGCCCTGAAGAACTAGCTGTTCAAAAAGCTCAAGAAGAAGAAGACGAAAAAATCGCCGCCGCTAACACCGCCGCAAAACTTGCTGCTAAAACTGCCGCTGCTGCTGCTGCCGCAATTGTTGCCGCTGACACTAAAGCTGCGGAAGACGCTAAAATCGCTGCTGACACTAAAGCTGCGGAAGACGCTAAAATTGCTGCTGACGCTAAAGACGCTGAAGAAGCAAAGCTTGCTGCTGACGCTAAAGCTGCTGAAGAAGCCAAACTTGCCGCCGACGCTAAGGCAGCGGAAGAAGCAATGAACAAAGCAAACATGCGTAATATCATTACCATCAACTGCAAATCAAGCCTACCTGAAGGCTCAACTCTAGAAGGCAAAAAAGCTCTCTTACACGCAACTCTCTTTGTTAAAAAATCGAAAGAAGATACTGCTGTGATAGTATCGACCAGAGACGTTGATGATTTTACTACATCAAGTGAGTTCACTATTGAGTACCACCACAAACAAGCTAACAAAAAATCCATTTATTACGTCGAGATCGAAGTTAAAGAACTCAATAAAGATAATGTCCTTTTCTCTGCTACTGTTCCTGTAACATGTACTGAAAGCGGTAAATTTGATCAAACAGATATTGAAGCTATCCTAGAGCCAACGATCTAAGCCTAGTAAACCATCTTCACTCTAAAAGCCTTCCATTTCGGGAGGCTTTTTTTTATGGGGTTCATGTGTATTAAATAAAAATACTGACTTCACATCACCGGCAACAAGAACTGCGCTTTAAACATGTCAGCTCTAAGCACGAAGGAAGTAATAAGTGATTTGAAGTTATAGAACATAAATCCCTTATAAGCTCTTAACCACGAAAACACTACTTAGTATTATAGTATTTGGCAAATGTCTCTAAAATAAGCTTAAGATGCTTATTATCCTTCGATTTATCATAGAGCTTTAATAAGGCCAAATCATCTTCCGTAATATCTTTATTTTCAATTATATAAGATAATTTATTCGCATTGCGATCTTGCATCGAGATCCGTAGCCCCTCAGGACGGCGCTCTACATTAGTAAAAAAACTCGATTCATGATCGTAGACCTTCACACTCACGCTCTCATTTTCCACACGTGTAACGGGGCCTTCACCATCCAGTAATTTCAAAACTTCCATTGTCAAGAGCTCTAAAGCTCCGCCATTCACTGACTCTAACTGTTCCAAATGACTATCTAAAGCCCGATGCTTTTGAACGGGTGTCATACGATCAAGTTCTTTTTTTTGCTGTGCTAAAGAATCTGTAATCAGCTCTTCTTTTTTCTTTTGAGTAAGACGCTCTCCTTGCTGATTTTTAACACGAGGGACCTTACTCACTTCATGAGGATTTGAAGGCTGTTCTTTTTGCCGTAAATCATTACTCGTATTCACCACTGGCTCAAAACCTCCTTTGAGGTAAATAAAGCCAATAATTGCCAAATGTAAAAATAGACTGAAGACTAGTGCTTTCATATAAATATATACTTGGTAGTTAAAGTGTTACAAAAATCAATAAAGCTCTTCGTATCCTTTTTTCCAATAATAACAAAAAATCTTAGCCTGCATAAACTCGATTATTCACCGATATCCACCAGCGATTAAGTAAACGAGATAACCGGCCAATTATTTAACTCTGCCGCTGCTAATAATTTCGGCGCTGGATTAACCGCAAAAGGATGACCTACCTGCTCCAAAATAACTACATCTGCAGCACTATCGCCATAATAAGAAGATGACGCTAATGAACCTCCATGAATGGCGAAAAAGTCCTTCATCAATGACACTTTGCCATTTCCCAAACAATAGGTCCCACTTGCCTTACCGGTATACTTGTTATCTATCACCTCAAGCTCACTTGCTATCATATGATCAAAACCTAGATACTCCTTCAAAGCATAGGCAATCACAGAATTTGTTGCCGTAATCAGACAGAGTAATTTCCCCTCTTGCATTTGCTGACGAATTTCTTTTTCCGCCTGGGGATAAATTTTATTTTTTACCACCTCGCTAAAATGTTCGCGTGAAAGAACAAGCATTTCTTCAAAGGTCTTACCTTTAAATTCCACTAACTGAAAATCCATGAATTCATCTTGATCTAGACAATTATTAAGGTAATCCTGATAAAAATTTTCTGCGAGGTCCATAGCATCCGATGACGCTACTCCTTTAGCATGTAAAAATTCTTTCCAAGATACATCACAATCATTATTAATAATTGTATGGTCCATGTCCCAAAAATAAACACTCTTTTGACTCTCTGCTGTTTCCATGTCTTTTATATCGCCTTTTATTGAAGCTTTAAGCTAATTTTATTATTTTTCCGATTGCATAGCTAATAATCTCATTCAATCTTAGACATTGTCGGATCAAATCAACTTACAGGGTTTAAAAAAATGAAAGTTTTCGTGTCAGTACTCCTCAGCTTTTTCTCAATGCTCACTTTTGCACAGATAGACATCACTAAAAGTGCTCAGCTATCCAATCCACGCCTCTATCTCGAAACATCATCAATTTCTTCTGAACTCTCCACCGAGATCAAAAGAAAACTCATCTATTCTGACTGGTTTCTTATGAGCTCTAACAAAACCGAAACTGAATATAAACTAAAAGTAAGCGGTTATCCGAAAGTTCAAGTACGCCTATACGACAAACTTAATCAAGCCGTCGATAACTGTAGCTTTGATATTAACCTACAGAAAGTAGGTAAGCAATGGCAAGCAGCAATGATTGTTGATCAAGTCTTAACACGCTTCTTCAAGAGCTCCCGTTTCCCACAGCCCGCTTTAAGCACCAGCCAAATTGCCTTTTGCGCGCGCTCAAACGGAAAAAAAGAGATTTACTTATGTGATTTAGATGGTAGTAACTTAAGAAAAAAAACTAACTTCAAAAGTATCACCGCACTTCCCCGCTGGTCACCTGATAACCGCTACTTAGTCTATACTGTCTATGGCAAAGCCTCCACCAATATTTTCCAAACTGATCTTAAGACCAATAAACACCGCATTCTATCTCACTACCGTGGCATGAATACAGGCGCAACCTTCCGCCCTACTGGCAACGCCATCGTCATGACCCTCTCCAAAGGCAACTCAGTCGACATGTACTGGATGGACCTCAATAATATTGGTAAACTTGGGCGCTTAACAAAAACTTCTAGCCTCGAAAGCTCACCTGTATTTTCTCCAAAAGGTTCTCAGATCTGCTATGTTTCCTCAAGCGTCTCCTCCTCAGGTAAAGTGAGCACACCTAGACTCCATCTAATGAATGCCTCAAAACTAACCTCTACGCCATTGTTTAGTGACCGCTCAGAACGCGTCAGCCCAGATTGGTCAAAAGCTAGCAATTTACTTGTATACTCTAAAAGAATCGGTCGTCAGTACGTCATCGCTACCTGCGACCCAAAGAACCCCAAAGGTACTGAGGCTATAATCAGTAAAACTTCAGGCCACTGGGAAGATCCTTCCTGGGCACCAGACGGTCGACACATTGTATGCACACGAGATACTGGCGGAGAAAAACACTTGTATATAGTCGACACCCTATACAATACTGCTCGCAAAATCAATACTACGCTCAAAACCTGTAGCTCACCTTCTTGGTCTAATTTATACAAGTAATGCTTTCTAAGTTTAAACTCTATCTCTCTTTAGAACGAGGTTTAAGCAAAAATAGTGTCGATGCCTACCTCAATGACCTAAAAGATTTTCACCTATACAAAGACTCCAGTTTGACGCGCGAGTATTGCGACATCAGCAAATCGGATCTCTTGGATTATTTTGAAAACTGTAAAGAGCGAGGCTTTGTTGATAGCACAATTTCGCGTCGCTTAGTTAGCCTAAAAATTTTCTTTCGTTTTCTCTATCAAGAAAAAGTCATCACTAAAGATATTGGCGAGCATTTAGAAAGCGCTCGTTTGACCAAACTCTTACCTGATTATCTGAGCCTAGCAGAAATCGAAAAACTTTTAAATCTCTACGATGAAGAAATTAACTTAGAGTTCCGCAACAAATTTATCATTGAGTTACTCTATTCATGCGGACTGCGCATTAGTGAATTATGCGGACTTCGCAGTGATAGCTTCAATTATGAAAGTGGTTTTCTTCGCGTTAAAGGAAAGGGTTCAAAAGAGCGCTCCATCCCCTTTGGCACAAAAGTTGCCGACATGAGTCGCAAATACCTAAGCCAAATCAGGCCTCAACTCTGCAAAAAAAACAACCCTCCCGAACTCATCGTTTCAATCAACGGCCTCGCTTTGACTCGCGCAAGGGTTTGGCAATTCCTTAAAGAAGCGGCACAAAAAGCGGAGATCACTAAAAACCTTCACCCTCATGTACTCAGACATTCATTCGCAAGCCACCTTTTAGCTAATGATGCCGACTTACGAGTCATTCAAGAATTACTCGGGCATGCGGATATCGCAACAACCGAGCGCTACACTCATGTCGAAAAATCACGCCTTAAAAACATCCACCAAAAATTCTTTCCAAGAGCTTAATATGAAAACATACCTACTCACATCCGTACTTCTTTTACTGATCTCCTCTTGTAAAGAAGACACGCCCGAAGATTCATTAGCACGACTACGCATGCCCCCCAATCAACAAATATCTATTGTAACAGAAGACCAACTTACCGGCGAAACAAATAAACTCACCATGAAGAGCACCAATGGTGGCATCCTAGTTTATGGAATAGAAGAAGACAATAGCAGTGAAGCCATACCCAATTATACTGATTTAGTATCACAACTCATTGGCGGCAAGAACAAAAAGAAAACCGACTCAAAAAAGCAAGTCGTCCCACTTAAATTAGGCGACTTCATCATTATAAAATGGCCCAAGGCCGAGGACCACCAAAGTCGCCTTAAGTATCAGTGGCAAAACCCCAAACACCCTCAACTCATAAAATTAATTAAAGATGAGCAAATTGAAAATATCATCGATAATAAAGATGAGGTCCAAAAATTTCTCGCTCTAAATAACTGGACGCGTGCCCAATGGCAACCAGGAAGTCCAAAAATCTACCCACCGTGGAATGCCAATACTATCCTGCAAATGATTCGCCAAAAACGTACGGGAGGCTTTTGTGGTCAATACACCCAAGTCTTAGCACAAACTCTCACGGCACTCGGCTACAACACTCGCTATTTATGGCTCAATGCCCATTTCTCCATGGAGGTTTATTCTAATACTCTAAATAAATGGATTATCATTGATCCATTCTACCACTGCGTCCTAAAAAAAGGCGATCAATATCTAAATGCCTATGAGACCTATAAACTCTTAGAAGTCGATCTAGACAACAAGGAAATCCAGATTATCGACTCATCAAATCAAAATGAGCTCATTGGTGAAGTAAGGAACAATATCTTAAAGGCCTACGAGAACTTCGTGATTGATTTAAAAATGAATCACCTCGAAGAAAACAAAGGGGGCACTTCATACGTGCTCAATTACTGGAAACACTCTGCAATGCTCGCTGAAAAGAAAAACCTTGAATTCGATTTTGTCTCCATCCCACCGCTTTTAACTCCATGGCCACAAGATTTATATGCTAAGCAAAACCAAACAGCCTTTAAAGTACTTGCACTCAATGACAAGTTCATAAGCTTTGAACTAAACACTAACACCCCCTTCCACACTAAGTTTGAAGCGAGGGTCGCAGATCAGCAATACCGCAAAATCTCTGACAATAAACTAAATATTCAAATAAATGAGGGCTCACACACAATCTCTGTGCGCTCGATCAACAATTGCGGTATTCCTGGCCCAAGCTCAGAATTTACTTACGAATACAAAAAACGCCCCTGAAAAGCCCTCTTTTGCCAATCTCATCAAGAAAAGCTCAAAAATCGCTAAATCTGTGCTTGACGTACAAAATCTCAGCTCTATTATATCCACGTACAACCAAAAGCGGAGAGATGGCTGAGTGGTTGAAAGCGCGTCCCTGCTAAGGATGTGTACTCGCAAGGGTACCGAGAGTTCGAATCTCTCTCTCTCCGCCATTCATTTTCTTAAAGCCGATAAGTTTAACTTATCGGCTTTTTTATTCTAAATAAGCCTAAAAATCTTAATGAATATTTAACAAAAAAAAGTGTCTAAATGCTTAGAAACTAGTGTTTAGAACAAAAAACACCTTATTGAAAACATTTCCCTATTACATCTCTTGACAGAAAGAAACTTTGCTCCTATGATTACTTCTATCTCCATCTAAATAAGCCTATTACAATGAACCAACGCACTGCCATCATTATCATTTTAGTCATAATGACTTTAACAATGAATGCCGACGTAACACCCAGAGCCCAAAAGCGCCTGATTCAACAGGAAGTAAGCCTTGAGTCATTCAACTATAAATTTGGGGACCTTTATTATACACCTACTTTCTATACAGGCCTTGGCTATGACTCTAACTCGAACAACTCAACCACCTCTGACAAAGATAATGGCTACTATACTGAAACAGCCCTTGGCTTAGATTTCTTTAATCAACCTTTTAGAGGACTCACACTCGATACTAATTTCATCATTGGCTACCGCGAAGGCTTTGGCAATAACCGTAATAGCGGTTTAATTCTAGGTTCTGAAAATGGCAACGCCACCATTGGGTTTGATTATGATCTTAACGAAAAAACGACTCTAACTTTTGTCAATTCCGCCTCAATTGGAATGGATAAAATTTCTGATGCTAGAGATAATCAAAATAGTGATAGTCGTCAATATTGGGATAATGACTTGGGCGTCCAAATTCATAGAGAGATAACTGATGACACTGGCATAGCTGTTAAAATCGGCATCGAAACTCGACGAGACCTAAAAGACAATTCGCCCGAAGAAGAATATGACGAAACTTATTTCGGCTTAACTTTAGATCACATCGTTAATTCCAAGCTCTCCATAAATCCCTACTTTAACTACGGTGAACGTGACTGGAAGGATGACACTCGAAATAATGATGCTGACATTACTGAATTTGGTTTTACCTCAAACTATATCATCAGCGATCAAATCAACTTAAGCCTCGACTTAGCTTACCAAGAACTTGATTTTGACAATACAGCTATCCTTAAAAGTAAATCTTCTAGTAAACAAGACGGCTTTGCCGGAGGTTTCATCCTCTCACATATTGCCACTGAAAAGTTCACCCACTCCATCCGCGGCTCCTTTAACAACCAAGCCACAACCGTTGCAATCTCAAATGTAAGTGAAGAGACACAATTAGGGTATAGTTCTGTATATTTAGTTAATGAAAAGCTATCATTTTCCGCAAGCTTTGACTGGTTGCATGGAGAAGATCAAGGAAATACAGCCAATAGCTTCGAGGAAACATACGACATCTATATGCCAGCCCTTGGCGCTAAATACAATTTTACAGAGAGGCAGTCAATAGACATCAAATGTGAATATCAAAACAAAACTTCTGACGCAAAAAGCTTTAATGGCAATGCTAATGAATATGAAAGAACCAATA
The DNA here is from genome assembly GCF_028728065.1 of Lentisphaera profundi. GTDB lineage: Bacteria > Verrucomicrobiota > Lentisphaeria > Lentisphaerales > Lentisphaeraceae > Lentisphaera > Lentisphaera profundi. The sequence continues at coordinate 2,120,320 of NZ_CP117812.1, forward strand.
TTTTCATTAATTATACTTACATTTTTTAAGAACTATCATAAGTTTATTATAATTATATCCTCACCTTTCAAAAAATATCCATCCACATAATCCACATGGTGTCTCTATGAATAAAGTTTTCCTAATTATATTTTTTATACTTACGACTCTATCTTCCAATGAGAAATCAACTCAACTTATCGGTTATGGTGACCTAGTTCATGTAAGCATGAAAGAAGACCTAGAAGTTGTTTACACTGGTGAAGTAAGTACAAATGGCTTTATAACACTACCCTATTTAGGGGCTATTAAAATTTCTGGTCTAAATGAAACTGAAGCTGAAGCTACGCTTAAAAAATCATTAGAAAAAGATCTATACCAGAAAGCTACCATGAGTGTCGTAGTGGTTAGAAAAGCCGTAGGACATATCTACATCTATGGAGCAGTCTCTAAGCCCGGAAAAGTGGAGATACCCCTTGAAGGTGAAATTAGCCTCGCTCAATCTATCTCTGAAGTTGGAGGATTCTCTAAATGGGCAGATCCAAAAAAAGCCTACATCATCAAAAAAATGACTCCGACCAGTGAACTCAAACAACAGTTCGTTGATTTTGAAGCTGTTTATAATAATTTAGCTAGCCAGGCAAATTTAAACCTACAAAAAAATGATATTATTGTCATTCCTTCATTAGCGGATGGCGCAGTGACCCCTGGCTCAATAGAAGTCATTGTCGAAGGCAAAGTAGAAAACCCTGGGACAGTTTTATTCGAACCCGGAGAACGCCCTACTCTAGTCCGAGCCATTATTAAAGCTGGGAATTTCAATAAATTTGCTGATAAACGTGATGTCCGACTCGTCCGTCGTGCCAATGGTAAGACTACAATAATCCAAGTTGATGTTTTGGAAATGCTTGAGAAAGGACAAATCCACAAAGACATCAAACTCCAATCCGGCGATTTAATCATTATTGATGAATCCTGGCTTTGAGCTACTTTCCATAAGCCTCATTAAAAGAGATTTTTCCATTACTTTATCCATTCATTGCAAATACACGCTGACGGGATAATATTTACTATATAATAAATCTTTAGGAATTTCAGATGGCCGTAACTTACATGACTAGCATTGGCAACCCCAAGCAGCTAGACACCCTTTTAAAAGACAATGTCTTAGATGGAAAATCAGAAAAGCGCACTGTCTTTGCGGGTCGCTCCAATGCGGGAAAAAGCTCCCTTTTAAATAGCTTAACTCACAGTAAAATTGCACAAATCTCACGTGAGCCTGGCAAGACTCGTAAAGTTAATTTATTCTTCTGCACTTACCACAAGCGCGTTTTAACTGATTTACCTGGCTATGGCTTTGCCAAGCGCAATAAAACCGAGCGCAAGTTATGGGAAGAACTCATCACGAGTTACTTAAATGCGGACAGAGCAAATATCGAGCGCATTATTTTAGTTACTGACTGCCGCCATGGACCCTCCGATTCTGATTTAGAAGCCATGGAATTTTTTCAAAGCCTCGATTTTAATGTCACACTGGTTTTATCAAAATCTGATAAGCTCAATCAAAAAGCTATGTCAGCACGAAGAAAAGAAATTAAAGAAATTATCAAAGACAATAAACCCGAAAAAACTTTTTGGATTTCTAGTCTCAAGGGAACAGGAGTTCGTGAATTAAGTAGAGATATACTCAATGACTCGCCAAGAACTGATTAAATTCCTAGAAAACTCTGCGCGTAAGCAAAGTTTTTCTGCTCTTCATCGAGCCTTGTGGAAGTTTTTGGCCCTGTCAATTACTTTTGCAATCGTATTTATCATCATTGATCATTCCTTTCACGCCTCCACGCCCTTTCGCTGGGCGGCCTTTTGTCTTTTCTTTGTCTATATAATCTATTTCATCCAAGACCAATTAAAACAGTCACAACGCAAGCTTAACACGCTTTATTTAGCTCGCGAAATAGAAAAACATCAGCCAAAACTAAACTCCTGCTTAAGCCATAGCCTGAGTAGCCAGCAAGATAAACTCATTGAGCACATTAAGATCAGTGATTTAATCTTCCCGAAGACAAAGAGCTCACAGCTCCCTTTAATCCTCATTGCTCTTGCGACTACTGCTTACATAAGCCTTAGTCCATACCCAAGTAAATTATCTTTACAGCGATTATTCTTGCCATGGAAAACCTTAGCTAGTCCCACGAAGACACTCATCGATACTATTTCACCTAATCCTGGCTCAGTCAGTTACCAAACAAACAACTGGTTTCTCAATGTTAAGATCCAAGGACTCGCCCCTAAACACGGCCAGATAAAATATAGTTTTGACGCACAAATCCCCGTCAGTGAATGGCAGCAATCTCCTCTCTTACAAGAATCCAAAAACGAATTTCTTGCAGAACTGCCCGCAATCCAAAGTCGCTTCTACATAAAAGTTTTTCTAGGAGATGCTGTGAGTGATTTATTTCATATAGATATTAAACTTCCTCCTACGGTTCAAGAGATCGAGTACTTCATAAGTCCTCCAGATTATCTAAAGAAAAAAAACTACACCAGCCAGGGACCAGATCTAGAAATACTCAAAGGATCTTCTCTTGATATCAAAGTTAACTTTGATAGACCCCTGCTTACGACTCAGATAAAACTAAACAACAAAAACCTCAGCTTAATCCTTCGCAATAAGACCGCACACATCAACAAATTAAACATTGATCAAGACTCGTCTTTTACCCTCATCAGCAAAGAATCTGAGCTTGCACCTTATGTAGAAAGTCAAAAATATAAAATCAAAATCCTAGAAGACTTGCCTCCAAGACTAAGCTTCCCCAATTTTCAAAAAGAAATCTCATTAAAAGAGAACGCCTCGCAAGTGCCGATCGAAATTCATGCCTCTGATGACTGGGGGCTAAAATCACTTACATTTAAAATCAAAGAACGTTTTTCTCAAAAACTTATCACAAAAGATATTTATGATGGCTTCTCTCGACAAAAAGTACTTGAGCTAAAGGCCTCGATCCCGCTACGGAAACTTTTCCCTGCTTTTCGTGCTAATGAAACTTATCAAATTTATTTTGAAGCCACGGATTCAAAAGATCAAAAATCTCAAAGCCCTGTTTTCTCCATTCATATCACTCCTCCATCCAAAGTTGATAAGCAAATTCCTCAGAAACAGGAGCAGCCACAAACCGGGGAGCAGACTGGTGAACAGACTGGAGAGCCAACTGGGGAACCTACTGGAGAGCCAACTGGGGAACCTACTGGAGAGCCAACTGGGGAACCTACTGGAGAGCCAACTGGGGAACCTACTGGAGAGCCAACTGGGGAACCTACTGGAGAGCCAACTGGGGAACCTACTGGAGAGCCAACTGGGGAACCTACTGGAGAGCCAACTGGGGAACCTACTGGAGAGCCAACTGGAGAGCCAACTGGAGAGCCAACTGGGGAACCTACTGGAGAGCCAACTGGGGAACCTACTGGAGAGCCAACTGGAGAGCCAACTGGGGAACCAACTGGAGAGCCAACTGGGGAACCTACTGGAGAGCCAACTGGAGAGCCAACTGGGGAACCAACTGGGGAACCTACTGGAGAGCCAACTGGGGAACCTACTGGAGAGCCAACTGGAGAGCCAACTGGGGAACCTACTGGAGAGCCAACTGGGGAACCAACTGGGGAACCAACTGGGGAACCAACTGGGGAACCAACTGGGGAACCAACTGGGGAACCAACTGGGGAACCAACTGGGGAACCAACTGGGGAACCAACTGGGGAACCAACTGGGGAACCAACTGGGGAACCAACTGGGGAACCAACTGGGGAACCAACTGGGGAACCAACTGGGGAACCAACTGGGGAACCAACTGGGGAACCAACTGGGGAACCAACTGGGGAACCAACTGGGGAACCAACTGGGGAACCAACTGGGGAACCAACTGGGGAACCAACTGGGGAACCAACTGGGGAACCAACTGGGGAACCAACTGGGGAACCAACTGGGGAACCAACTGGGGAACCAACTGGGGAACCAACTGGGGAACCAACTGGGGAACCAACTGGGGAACCAACTGCAGAGCCAGGAACTCAACCAGGAACTCAACCAGGAACTCAACCAGGATCTCAACCAGGATCTCAACCAGGATCTCAACCAGGATCTCAACCAGGATCTCAACCGGGATCTCAGCCAGGATCTCAACCGGGTTCTCAACCGGGTTCTCAGCCAGGATCTCAACCGGGTTCTCAACCAGGCCCAGGAGGCGATGGCAGTATTGATCAAGGCCCCGGTCAAGAGTTCACAAATCCTACAGAGAAATCTGCTGATGAAGCCCTTGCTAATAACTCCAAAAAATCTAATGCTAAACTCGACACCATTGGCAATAAGGGGCAAGAGCAAACACTCGATCCCAATGAATCCTCTGCTAAAAACCAAGAAAATGATTCATCACCCACACTCAAAAGTCCTGTTAAAAAACAAGAAATTGATATCCAAGGAAACGAAGAAAAACTAGAGCAAAGACAACAGGAAATTGATGATGATACACAAAATATCAGCCCTGAGAATCAAAAAATTATTGATAACTACCGCAAGGCACTACAAAAATATAAAAAATCTCAGAAGAAATAGCACAGTTTTTTGATTTTTATTGCTTGAAAGCTCGGTCTTTTCACCTATTATCTAGCACCTAATCAAGGGCGATTAGCTCAGTTGGCTAGAGCGCTTCGTTGACATCGAAGAGGTCGCTGGTTCGAGTCCAGTATTGCCCACTTACAAATCAAGCACTTACAGCAATGTAAGTGCTTTTTTGTGTCTTGGAGTGATCGTACTTGAGCATGAAGTCCCAGTTAAAATATTACGATACTGAATATAATAACGCCATTTTAACTGTGATGAGGAAAACATTTATTTTGAATACGCTAGCGTATTTTATGAAATTAACTAAGCTTTAAGGATGAGGCTTTCCATTTGTCGGAAGGCCACGTGCTTCTGCCAGCTTACTACCTGATCTTTTTGCGCGAAGCGCAAATGAGGAAATGCTTTCAGCAATTTCTCAAGGGAAATTGCGCCTTCCATACGTGCTAAATAGGCACCTGTACACAAATGCTTGCCGAAGCCAAAACTTAAGTGCTTATTCGGCGAACGATCTATTCTAAATTCACTGGGATGATCAAAGACTTGAGGATCTCTATTCGCGGCATTGATGAATGGCACGACTTTTTGACCTTTTTTTATTGTTACTCCGCCTAAGATATAATCTGCTGTCGCCACTCGGGCTAAATTTTGTACAGGTGATTCAAAACGCAAAATTTCTTCCACCGCACTATCAATCAAAGAAAAATCCATCATCAACTTTTCTTTTTCATTAGGGTGACGTAATAAAGTATAAATTCCATTGACAATGAGTTGTGTGGTCGTTTCATGACCTGCCACTAACATCAAGGTCAAAGTCGATATGATTTCTTTTTCACTGAGTCCACTATCGAATAAACTCTTTGCTAGAGAGCCTTCTAGCAAAAGCTCTGGCGTCGCTAGTAATTTTTTCAAAAACTCCGTGATTTCCACTGCAGCAACAAGGCAACGTTTTGCACATTCAGGATCTGGATTACTCGCCAAATTAAAAACTTGACTCAAATCTCCTGAGACAGCCTTAAACCAATCAACTTTATCATCAGGGACACCGAGGATCCAAGCAATCAGTGTAGCAGGAAAGGGATAGGCAAAATCAGTAACGAGGTCAAATTCATCTTTCTTTGCCATCTCCGCAATGAGTTCATCGCAAATCTCTTCGATGCGCCTGCGCATACTCTCGCTAAAAGATGTGGTAAAAGTCTTATTTAAAACTGTTCTTATACGCTTATGATCATCGCCATCTAGCATAATCGCCCAATAACGCATATTCTCCAAAATGGGAGACATCGCCTTTTGCTGTTCAGGACTCAAGCGATTAAAGAGTAGATTGAGCTTATCAGAGGAAAAAACACTCGACATCGCCACTTCTTTCACAAGCTCGTAAGAGGTGATTACCCAACCATCGAAAGCCTCACTCCAATGAACGGGCTCATTCGCTCTCAACTTATCAAAATGTGGATAAGGATTATCGAAAAAATCCCCTTTCCAAGGATTAAAACTTTCTAGCTTCATCAAAAACTCTAATTACTCTTTTTCAAGAAGCAGGCTTTTAAAACAATTTTTGTTCCGCTAACGCGCCCTTCTACATGCTCTGGATTGGTACATAAATGAATATTTTTCACTGCCGTTCCACGCTTAGCTGTAAAACTTGCGCCGCGAACATCTAAATCTTTTATAATATGAACTGAGTCACCTTCAAATAAGGGATCATTATTACTATCGAAATGAGTCGCTTTTTTCTTTGTGCCATCATCTTCAGCCCATTCAAGAACTTCTTCCTCTAGGTAAAGCTGTTCTTTTAAATCTTGCGCCCAGCTTTCTGCTTTGAGATGACCTAACAAACGCCAAATCAAAACCTGTACCGCCGGCTCTTCAGTCCATGCCGTTTCATTGAGGCAATGCCAGTGGTTCACATTAATTTCAGCTGGGTCCTCCACTTGCGTTTTACAAACTTCACAGATCATTGCGCATTTCGCATACTCTGGATCAGCCACTGGAGCAACTTCAAAAATTTCTAAACTGGTGCTCTCACCACAGAGCTCACATAAAGACTTGCAGCGACGCGCCAAATCTTTACCATATAAACTTACGACTTGCTTACGTGCTTCGAATTCATCTTTTCCCTTAGCCATGAGCGGGTTCTCCTTATAATATTATTTTCTTGACTCTACCCAAAGATAAGCTTTAAACAAGAGGCAAAGACAAGTATTTGAACCATGATGCGGAATTTATCCTCTGGGATCAAATTCACGAGACGTACGCCGAGAAAACTTCCAATCAGTACCGCGGGAATTAATTTCGCATTTAAAATAAGTGTCTGAGTATTAATTGAATTCGCACCAAAAATCATCAGTGGGATTTTGACGTAATTAATAATCAGAAAAAACCAAGCCTTGGTTCCTATAAAAGTTTTTTTCGGCAACTTCATCATCAAGAAATATATAGCCATGATTGGCCCCGCCGCATTGGCTAGCATACTAGTAAAACCTGCCGCTACCCCTGCTATCCCTGCGGAAGTTTTACTCGTGGGGACTTCTTTGTGATTTTTACGCCATAAGCCAAAAGCCTGAACTAAGAGTACGATAACTCCCATGCTCGGCTTCATACTCGTACGAATGAAATCTCCTAAGAAGGTCCCTTCCTGCCTCCCAAAATAATAAATAAGTGTGGCACTCAGTAGACCAATTGCCACCCATGGCATCAAACGCCAAATCTGCTTCCAATCAGCATGGTTCCGGTAATAAAAAACCGCAATCAAATCGGCTACACACAAGACGGGAAGTAATAAGCCCGCTGATTTCTCAGCAGGAAAAACCATCGCAAAAAGAGGCACGGCCAAAATCCCAATTCCTGTAATACCCGTCTTTGCAAAGCCTACAATCAGGGCACTCACATAAAGGATAATCCAATCCGAACCCGATAAGCTCTCAATAAAAGACATAAAATTCCATATTTTTTTTGGCGCACAATGACTTCGCTAAAAAATTTGTCAATGATTCTTCATAATCCCTTTATTCTAAAATCTTAAGGAGTTTTAATATCTAAATCACTCACAAAGTAACTTTTAAAAAAAGTATAATTAAACGTTACACAAGATCAATTTTTCGGTTCATTAATTATTTACAGTATATTGAAAACGCTCTTTAAGACACGCTAAGAGCTTTCAACAACACGACATTTTATAAACTAGCCCTATTTTAGGCCTGCTTTAAACAAAAAAAATAGAACAAAAGGAATAATAACTATGTCTACTATTATCGACATTATTGCTCGCGAAATCCTCGACTCACGTGGTAACCCAACTCTTGAAGTAGAAGTAATCCTCGAAGACGGCACTGTTGGCCGTGCAGCTGTACCTTCTGGCGCATCTACTGGCGAGCATGAAGCTCACGAACTCCGTGATGGCGACAAAGATCGTTACCTCGGTAAAGGTGTTCTCAAGGCTGTTGACAACGTTGAAAACGTTATCGTAGAAGAACTCGTAGGTTACGACGTAACTGACCAAGCTGCTATCGACAAAACCATGATCGAACTTGACGGCACACCTAATAAGTCAAAGCTCGGTGCTAACGCTATCCTCGGTGTTTCACTCGCATGTGCTCACGCTGCTGCTAACTTCCTCCAGATCCCACTTTACCGTTATATCGGTGGATCAAACGCTAAAGTGCTTCCTGTACCAATGATGAATATCATCAACGGTGGTTCTCACTCAGATGCGCCTATCGCTTTCCAAGAGTTCATGATCCGTCCAATCGGTGCTAAAACTTTCTCTGAAGGTCTTCGCATGGGTGTTGAAGTTTTCCATAACCTCAAGACTGTTCTAAAAGCGCGTAACCTCTCTACTGCAGTTGGTGACGAAGGTGGATTCGCTCCTGTTCTTGACGGAACTGAAGACGCACTCGAATCAATCATCAAAGCTATTGAGCTTGCTGGCTACAAAGCTGGTCGCAAAGAAGACGGCGCTGATATCTCTATCGGTCTTGACTGTGCAGCTGCTGAGTTCTACGACAAAGCAACTGGTAACTACAACTACGCTAAATTCGAAGGCGAAGGCGGAGCTGTTCTCACTTCTAAAGAGCAAGCTGCTTACCTTACTGACCTCGTTGCTAAATACCCAATCGACTCTATCGAAGATGGTATGGACGAAAATGACTGGGATGGTTGGAAAGAACTCAATACTCTCGTTGGCCACAAATGTCAGCTCGTTGGTGATGATCTCTTCGTTACTAACGTTGACTACCTCGCTAAAGGTATCGAGCTTGATTGCGCTAACTCTATCCTCATTAAAGTGAACCAAATTGGTACACTCACTGAGACACTCGACGCAATCTCTATGGCTAACCGTAACGGTTGGACAGCTGTTGTTTCTCACCGTTCTGGCGAAACAGAAGATACTACTATTGCTGACATTGCAGTAGCTGTAAATGCTGGCCAAATCAAAACTGGTTCTGCTTCACGCTCTGACCGTATTGCTAAATACAACCAACTTCTTCGCATTGAAGAAGAGCTTGGTGATCTAGCAGTATACGGCAACTAATAAATAGTTTAACTATTTAGCCCAAAGGCTTCTTTCTTCGGAAAGAAGCCTTTTTTTGTTTCCGACTTATGATTTTTATTGTACATAAACGGTCATTCAAAAAGTCACTTCCAAAGGAAGTGGCTTTTTTTTATTCAGGGTCGATGACCATCGTTTTAAATGTATCAGACATGGCTTCAGAATATTCCTTATTATCCTTCAAGTCCACATACTCTGACCACCAATCTTTCGCAATTTGGCCGCCCCAATCATCTAAAGGAATCTTGTTTAACTCATCATACAAAATCCCCGCTGACTGTGGTCGCTTTTGAGGATCTTTCTCCAAACACCTCATTAAAATATCGGCAAACGCTTCTGGCATGTCAAAGCCTGCTGCCTCTCGGATATCTACGGGTTTATCTTGAATATGCTTTAGCATAACTGCCATCGGTGTTGGGGCATCAAAAACATGTGATCCGGTTAAAGCTACATAAAATGTACACGCTAAGGAATAAATGTCCGCTAGGCCACTAAGCTCTTTACTCATTGCCGTCTCGGGCGCCATAAAGTTCGGCGTGCCTATAGGCTGTCCATTGGTCAAATTACTATCTTCGACTCCTGCATTTGAAACAATACCAAAATCCAAAACCTTTAAGAAGTCATATTCTTCTCCTAGCTTTGCGATAAAGAGATTATCCGGTTTAATATCTCGATGCACCATTCCTAAACGATGCGCTTCGGCTAAACTGCGGCAAGTTTGCTTCATGAGATAGATTGCTCGACTTGACTTGATGGCTCCAAATTTATTGATTAATTCACCCAAACTCAAACCCTCAAGTAATTCCATTACATAATAGAATTCACCCATATCAGTGACACCATAATCATATAAAGTCACCGTGTGAGGCGATCGTAAATTCGCCGTAGATCTCGCCTCTCTATGAAAGCGCTGCAATAAAGTTTCTTTACTCAACAATGCCGAATCCAAATTTTTGATGAGCTTTATCGCTGCCGGACGCGCCAATAATTTGTGCATCCCACGCCAAACCTCTCCCATCCCACCATCACCTAACATCCCATCTAATTTGTAGGCACCAATGGTTTGCTCTCCCTCCAAGTCTTCTTTACTAATCTCTAAATAATTAGAGTCACTTTTAAAAACCGCTCTTTCAATTAAATTCTCTAACTCACCAATATCTCCAGGCCAAGAATACTGAACCAGATTCTCAACACTATCTTTACTTAGGCCATCAATAGTCTTAGCTAATTTCAGACCATACTTATTCGCATAGAATTTTGAAATTGCCTCAATATCGGAAGCGCGCTCATGCAGTCGTGGAATTTGAATGAAATTATCACATAAATACTCTATTAAATCGGAACTGATTTCCTTTTTTTCATAATCTCTATTCGTATGAAAAATAACTAAGCCTTCTTCAATATTTTTACGCGTCCAGTGATTTTTTATATATCCGATAATTCCTTGCTGTTTATCTAAAGGTAACTTATCTATTTGTTCAAAATAAATACATCCACCTTTAGCAAGGTCAAATTTTTCAAGGAGCTCATTATCGCTCTGTAAAACTTCAGACTCCCTTTGGTACATCAAGGCACAGTTTAACTGCACAAATGCTCGCTCATTAAACTTCGAGGCCTGATGAATTTCTCTCGCAATTACATTTTCGCCACAACTAGGCTTACCTAATAACATCAGTGGCTTAGCCATAATCCCTGAGTGTTCAATCTTTTCTTTTAAATCCTGTAAAACCAGGCTATCACCAAGCAATGGACCACTGAGTTCACGCTGAGCCTCTTTACCTAAATACTTGATTCGCTTTAACTCTTCTTCCAATAAGGAATTTTTGGCTTTTAACTTTTCACTCAAATTCCTTAGACGCAGCTGTGTCTTAACTCGTGAAATAACCTCCTCTGCCTGAAAGGGCTTAGTAATGAAATCTACCGCTCCAAGATCCAAGCCTTTGACCTTATCCTCTACTTGACCTAATGCCGATAAAAAGATAATGGGAATATCTTTCGTCTCTTCTTCAGCCTTTAACTCCGCACAAACTGTATAACCATCTTTATCTGGCATCATTACATCTAACAAAATGATGGATGGCTTTACTTTCTCCACGGTTGCAAGTGCCTGGACTCCGCCTTTTGCAATCAGTATTTTTTTGCCTAAAACCTGTAAAGTCTTGAATAAAACCTGTAAATTGTTAGCATTATCATCGACAATCAAGATCACTTCTTCGTCAACATCACTCACCTGAAACCTCTTTATAATCATCTATTATTTTTTGTATCGCATCAAAATCAAAGGCATTAGCTTTTTCTAAAATAATTTCTTTTAAGCTCGCTTCACTGACTTGATCACTCAGCTTCATTGCCAAGGTCTCTAATTCACTAAAGTCACCCAAGATGGTGGCTTGCTCTAAGTCTTTCAACCAAGCTTGATCTAAGGAAAGTTCTTTCATTTCCAAAACTGGAACTCCATGAGCTACTTCTTCCAAGCTCACCTTAGCTAAGGAGCCCTCGGTTTTTTCTCCTAGCTTAGCGACTCCTTCAAATTTAGCGGGGTGCGTAAACCAAAAACTACTGCCCTTGCCCTCTTCACTTTCCAAACCGATCTCGCCACCTAATGCTTCCACTAGCTTCACACAGATCGCTAGACCTAAACCGGTCCCACCTTCTTTCCTTCCTCCCTCATCCTGCCTAAAGGCCTCAAAAACTCTTTTTTGTTTCTCTGCGGGAATTCCTATCCCGGTATCGATCACTAAAAACTTAAGATATTGACCTTGGATTTCAACTTTGAGATCCACACTGCCTGTCGATGTATATTTAACGGCATTCCCTACTAAGTTAACTAAAATCTGCCGTAACTTAGTCACGTCAGACTGAATATATTGCGGTATCTCTGGATTAAGAGAATGACCTAAACTCAAGTTTTTCTCTAAAGCTTTGTACCTTAAAATATCCTCAGTCTCATTGACGATCCTACTGATATCTACCTCGTCATAAAAAAGTTCTAATTTGCCTGCTTCAATTTTTGAGATATCTAAAATATCATTAATCACCGTCAGCAAATGCTCACCACAATTCATTATCCCCTTCAAACTGCTTTGGTACTTAGTCTGGAGGTCCGGGGAATTTTGCAATACTTGGGTATAACCCAACACTCCATTTAAAGGGGTTCGTAATTCATGACTCATATTTGACAAAAATTGACTCTTTTCCACATTCGCTTTTTCCGCTTCGGCTCGTGCTTTCTCGGCTTCTTGTGTTCGTTGAAAAACTTTCTCTTCTAATAAAGTTCCATGATCAGCTAGCTCAGCATTCTTGTGCTCCAATTCTAACAATAGCTCCTCTACGGTTTTCTTGTTGAAGCTTCCACGGATACCTTCGACTTCTTGCTCAATCATCTGGAAGTCAGTCCCCAAAAAATCTTTCAAAATCAGCTTGTCGCCCTTATCACAAACTTCTGTGAAAAAGACTTCAAAAGGGAGATTCAATTTGTTTTCTCGGCTTAATTCTAAACATAAGTAGGCACCCATCGACTGCCTCTCAATTTTTATTAAAAGCTCAGTTTTGCAATCCAATTGCCTGAGTAATTCCGAGAGGAAACTCACTTTGCGTGAACAGCAAACTTCCTCAAAAGCAAACATTTTAAAAAGCGTATAGAATTTTTTCCTCAAAGCCAAAACACAGGCTTCCGCTTTCACCGTCACATTGCCTAATACAATCATATTTTCACCCCTAAGCACCCCATATCATCAGTCATTTTACCAAAGTCGCGCACTGCCCGATGTACTATCGCATCTATATTTTCATGCTCTAATATGAGCAATCGTTTATTATTCAAATTCTTTATGCCATCAGTGTGTAATAATAAAACATCATTCTCCATTAGCTTAACTGATTGTGTGAAATAGCTGCCTTTCCTATGCCCCAACATGCCATCTTTTGACACAAAACTTTTACTCACTCCGTTTAAAAAATAGTGGCACAATACATTACCCATTGCAGAGAAATGTAATTTATTATTCATGTCAATAATTAAAACACCTGCAGCACAACCCACTGTTCCAGAACAAATATCATTAAGTTCATCTAAGTAATTCTCTACTGTTTTACTCTCTTCAAAAACCATGAGATTTTTAATTTTATCCACGAGCAGAGCCGCAAGTTCTCCATGCCCAGTAACATCAATCAAAATGGCAACTTGACTCCCATTCTCAAATTCTTCATGATGACCCCAGTCTCCACATCGGCGCTCTCCCATTAAAGCTTGAGTTTTTATGGCGAATTTCATAAGGACTTCTCTGCGGTAATTGTAACTCCACAGCCTTCTTCTGATTCTATCTCCAAATGATCCATAATCCGCTTAATCCCGGGTAAACCGAGACCCAAACTACCAGACGTACTATAATTATCACATAAAGCATTCTCTATATCTGCGATACCTGGCCCATGGTCTTTTGAGTATACTTGTAAGTACTCACCATGACTATTTTGAGTAATGGTCAAGGATATTTTTCCTCTATCAGCATATTTATTGATATTTTGTGCGAGTTCAGAAAAAACAGTTAAAAACAAACTTTGCGAATGTTTATCTTTGATACATAAGCCCAACCACTCTTTTGCCTCAATAATACCAGTCGCGACTGATACATCATCATATATATAACAATTAAGCTTATCCATTATTATTCACAATCGCTAAAGCCGCCTCGAGACTACCCGTAAATCGCATGCCTTTAAAATCATCAACTAATTCCACCAAGGCACTGACCACTCCTGCATTTAAACCATGATTAATAACTGCAACGCCCATGATTTGCACTTTCCTCACCAAGGCACTACAACGCTCGTACTCTGTTTTATCCATAACTTGATAGGCTGAATAATCTAAAATTAAATACTTCATATCATGCTCATCCAACTCTTTGAGTAGAAACTTACTGAATTCTAAAAAATCACTCTCCGGCAAATCACTCGGCATCGCATAGAGTAAATAATTATTGATAAAATGACCTGGAACTTGATTCATAAAGGCCCCCTTAACTCTTTACAATTCCAATGCCTTGACTCGTAAGCGCATGATTTAAAGCATCTTTTAAGTTGGAGTTTGTTCGTATACTTCCGACATCAATACCAAGCTCAACAATGGTTTGTGCAATCGCGGGAGAAATACCTGAAAAAGTACATTCACAGCCCATGAGACGAGTCGCTTTACTTATCTTAATCAAGTGATTGGCAACGGCAGTATCAACCACTGCGACACCACTAATATCCAAAATACAGATTCGCGCTTGTGTCTGCGCTATTTTGGATAAAATTGAATTCATCACATCCTGACTTCTCTTGGAATCGATAATCCCGACTAAGGGCAACATCAATATATCATCCCAAATCTCAGTCACGGGAGTCGACATTTCCATCAGTGCTTGACTTTGTTTAGAAATTGTTTTGTTGGTCATAAAGCTAAAGGCTTCGACTACAATCATCGTATCGAGATGAACCATTTTCGTAAAGGCTCGACAAACTGCATCTAAATCTTGTTTGCATTTAGATGCTAAAATCCTTTTTATCCATAAAAATAAGGAATGATCTACGGCTACAAAGTACGCAGATAGCGACAAGCCTATTCTCGCATGAGTCAAGCCTATCTTTTCACGACTCAGAACATAGTCCTCATCAATTTTGGCCAACAAAAATTCCTGCCAATACCTACGCTGCATATTTTTAACTTGCTGTAAAAGTTGCTTGTCTGAGAAAAATATCGTGAACTCTTGCGACTTTTCTAACCACACATAAAAGTCAGCAATAAAGTCATCTAAATGATCCGCTAAGTCTTTACCTGCTGCTTGAATCAGTTCGATATCTTCCGAACTTATCTGAAAAAGCTCCAGTAATTCTTGCGATTTATAATTACAAATGGTGTCACTATGCTTACTAATCATTTCTATCCCCAATTATTTAAATATCTCACACTATATCCTCTGCTAGTTGAGAAGAAGCTTCTATCATAATTACAGAAGCAACAATTCATTGACTTTTTATTAAATCTGAGATAAATGCATTAAAAAACCCCCCCTCATGATCAAGCTTAGATACTCTTAAGTATTGAGCAAGTAGTTCAGGAATTTTATTTTTACACGAATAAAACAGCATCGATCATTGTAATTGTGTCACCATTAGCAAGTAAAAATCAACTTATCACTCAGATAAAAAGGCCTCTCGAAAAACGCTAAGCTTTATTAATCGCCCCTCAAAAACTCACTTAATTTTTCATTCAAATATTTAGTGGTGATTTGGTGTTGATAATCCCTTGCTTTTCATTACATTGTGCGGAAACTAATTGATCTATTTTAAAGGAATAAATATTATGTTGCTCAAAGACTTAAAAGGCAAAAAAATCGGCATCTGTGTATCAGGTGGACTCGATTCAAAAACTGTTACAAAAAGACTCATGGAAGAAGGCCTCGACGTTATCTGCTTCAGTGCTGACCTCGCCCAGCCTGATGAAAAAGACATTAACGATATCATCACCAAGATGGAACCTTGTGGCGCTCCAACATATATCGTTGACGTTAAAGATGACATGGCTGAAATCTGCTACGAAACTATTAAAGCTTCTGCTACTTATGACGGTGGCTACTGGAACACAACTGGTATTGCTCGTGCTGTAACAGTTCGTGGTATCGTTCGCGCCATGCAAGAGCATGGTGTTGAGGTTCTTTGTCACGGTGCAACGGGTCGTGGCAATGATCAAATGCGTTTCGAACGTTACACTCGTGCTCTCGCACCAGAAATGGGCGTTTACGCTCCTTGGCGTGATCCTGAGCTCCTTGAACAATTCCCTGGCCGTACAGAAATGGCTGACTACTTAGCTCAATTCGACATCCCTGCAGTCATTGGCATGAAGAAAAAATACTCCACTGATGCAAATCTTGCAGGACTTTCACACGAAGCAGAAGACCTCGAAGAACTCGAAACATCTTGCCTTATCGTGGAACCAACTATGGGCGTATGGCCCGCTGACGCTCCCGATAAAATCGAAAATGTCACACTCACTTTTCAGCATGGCTATTGCACGACAATCAATGGCGAGAAAGTCTCACCATTGCAAGCCATGGAAAAAGCCAATGAAATCGCTGGCCGCAATGGCGTTTGGATGAAAAATGCTTTAGAGAATCGTATCATTGGTACTAAATCTCGCGGTGTTTACGAAGCTCCTGGAATGGTACTTCTCCACGCTGGCCTAGAGAATATCCTTCAAGCCACTCTTGATCGCAATTCCTTCTCACTCTACAAGCAAATGGGAGATTTAATCTCTAACCTTGTCTATGATGGTCGTTACTACGATAAATCATGCCAAGCTGCTCGCGCGGCTATCGACACTCTCACTGAGTCTGCTGAAGGCGAAGTTACACTAGGTCTTTACAAAGGAAATGTCTTTTTCCAGAGTATGACCGATATCTACGCTTCACTTTACAATGAAGCTGATAGCTCAATGGAAGCTTCTGACGGATTAAATCCTGCTTCGAGTCAAGGTTTTGCAGATATCATTTCTGTGGAAACTGCGGCCCTCGCAAAAGCTGGTCAATTCGACGACTGCTAATTTATGAGTCTCGCTGGAAAAAATATTCTCGTCACGGCCGGGCCCACTTGGACTGCCGTTGATCGTGTACGAGTCCTCACCTCGGTTTTTTCCGGTGAAACAGGTTTACGCATTGCCCGCTCTCTTAAGGATCAAGGTGCAAAAGTCACACTCTTTATGGGACCGGGCCGCGCAAAATTTCAGACCACAGACTGGACTGAAATGAATATTGAACAATTCTTTTACTACGACGAACTCGATAGCTTACTCAAAACTACTGAGCTTAAACAATTTGATGCTATCTTGCATTCATCTGCCGTATCTGACTTCCAATCAAGTGATGTTTACCAAGGCAAAAAGAGTTCAAAAAGCGGATTTAACATCCCCTTAATCCCCACAGAAAAACTCGTCGATAAAATTCGCACGGCGAGTCCAGATAGCTTCTTAGTAAAATTCAAACTTCAGGTCGGCCTAAGCCGCCAAGAGCTCCACGACATTGCCCTTAATTCACTCAAAGCCTCCGATGCACAACTCATTGTCGCTAACAATTTGGATGAAATGGATGGCGAAACTCATCAAACTTACCTGATTGATCCTCAAGGGCAATCAACTCCTGCGTCCACAAAAACGAGTCTTTGCGAACATTTAATCTCTCGTTTAATTAGCGCACTTAATCACTAAGCTCGCAAAAAACCTAATCCTTCAGTGATTACTGTCCGCTTTCTAAGGGGCACTTTTTTCAGCAAGCTTATAAATTTACTAAGTAGCTAAGATATCGACTTGAAGCATCTTAGGCAGGCACTTATTCTAATAATCAATTGAATGAGCTTTTATGGCTCACTAATAAGACAACGATCAAAACCACTTGGAGGATCATAACATGTCTAACGAAAAAATTTACGTCGGCGGTGCCAAGGAAACTAACGGTAATTTCGGTTCATTTCACCGTATCTCATTTTCTAAAGCTGATTTAGATATTCTAATGAGTAATCTAAACGCCAAAGGTTACGTTAACCTCAATATGAATAAGCGTCGCCAGCCTAGTCAATATGGACAAACTCATAGCTTAACTATCGATACTTGGGAACCTAATCAAGGCCAAGGACAAGCCCAGGGACAAGGTTTCCAACAAGCAGCTCCACAGGCTCAAGGTTTTCAACAAGCAGCTCCACAGGCTCAAGGCTTTCAACAAGCAGCTCCGCAAGCCCAAGGTTTTCAACAAGCAACTCCACAAAATCAAGGTTTTCAGCAAGCAGCTCCACAAAGCTCAAATGACATGGCTGACCTCAACCATTCACGTCCCCCAGTGAGTGACATGCCTAATTTTGATGATATCAATGATCCTGAAGACTGCCCGTTCTAAGAATCTTTTCATTATCATAAAAAAAGCAGATCATAATGATCTGCTTTTTTTTTGTCTCTGTAGAATATACTTACTCTTGATCCTTAGCCTTAGCACAACATTCTTTTGTGCAATCCTCTGAACAAGTACTTTGATGTTCTTTTTCACAGGATCTAAATGGGCACGATTCACAACTTGTCATTAAAGTCGACATAGTAACTAATGACACCATTAGCGCTAACTTAGTAAAATATTTCATAATAAAAATCCCTTGCTCTGGTTTAGATGAAATAATAAAAGACGAGGAGAGAGACAAGTCAAATATTATTTGACTCAACAATGGATTTATTCATTCGCCAATACTGGCGCACATCAACTCAATAAAGAATCTTGCTCAATAACGTAAGCTTAACCCTTGAGGATTTTATACTCAATGGCATCAATCAAAGCTTTCCAAGTAGCCTCAATTAGGTTAGCAGAGACTCCTAAAGTCCCCCAAGTCTTTTTGCCATCAGTCGTCTCAATCAAGACGCGAACATTGGAAGAGGTTCCTTTTTCAGAATTAAGGACACGCACTTTATAATCAGTTAGAAATGTCGAGCTAAGCTGTGGGAAATGAACTTCGAGAACTTTGCGTAAAGCTTTATTCAAGGCATCCACTGGACCTTCACCTTCTGCCGCCGTATGATAAATCGTGCCATTGACATCTACTTTTACCGTAGCTTCAACGATCACTTCTTCATCATGACCTCGCTTCTCGTCAATCACTCGAAAACCCAACAACTCAAAAGAGCGATCAAATAAACCAAGTTTACGACGCATCAAGAGTTCAAAACTAGCTTCACCCTCTTCGAAAGTGAAACCCATCTTCTCTAGTTCTTTGGTGCGCTGAACGAGCGATTTTAGCTTCGGATCCTTGGGGTCAATTTCGATTCCAAATTTCTCTGCTTTATAAATTAAGTTTGATAAGCCACTCTGATCAGAGATCGTCACTTCCTGCTTATTACCCACTAATTCCGGACGAATATGTTCGTATGTTTCGGGGTTCTTCAAAATGGCAGAAACGTGAACTCCACCTTTATGGGCAAAGGCATTTTTTCCAACATAGGCCTGGCTATCAATAGGTGACAAATTCGCGATTTCGTAAACGTGATGAGACAAAGAGCTTAAAGCCTGCAATTGCTCATCACTTACAATATCCGCACCCATTTTTAATTTCAGTGAAGGAATAATAGAACACAAATTAGCATTGCCACAACGCTCACCAAAACCATTTATCGTGCCCTGAACTTGTACCGCACCATGTTTCACCGCCGTCAAAGAATTAGCTACCGCTAACTCACAATCATTATGTGCATGAATCCCTAGAGCTGTACTAAGCTGTGGCTTAATCGCTTCTATGATTTCTGATACTTCAAAAGGCATCGTTCCACCATTGGTATCACACAGAACCAAGACTTCAGCTCCACCTGCTTCCGCTGCCTGAAGACATTTGATTGCATATTCAGGATTGCGTTTATAACCATCAAAAAAGTGCTCTGCATCAAAGAAAACTTCTAATCCTGATTTCTTTAAGTAGGCAATCGAACTCTCAATCACATCTAAATTTTCTTCGAGACTGATCTTCAAAGCTTCATGAACATGCAAATCCCAGCTCTTGCCAAAGATGCAGGCTACCGGAGCGCCAGATTGAACGATTTTATTAAGAAAAACATCTTCTTCCGCTGAGTTACTCGCGCGACGTGTAGAACCAAAAGCCACCATCTTAGCATTTTTTAATTCAACATTCTTAATCTCTTTAAAAAAGGCTTCCACTTTGGGGCTGGCTCCTGGCCAACCACCCTCAATATAGCTCACTCCATTCGCATCAAGAAGTTTAGCAATCTTGATCTTATCTTCTACGGTAAATGAAATTCCTTTTCCTTGCTGACCATCTCTGAGTGTCGTATCGAATATTTTTACGTCGTGCATAATCTTGAACCTAAAATTTTTGCGGAGTTCGCGAAAGTTGAAATTTTTCTCGCGTATAATAGCACATATTCTAAAAAGGGCGAATTAATCACCCCGTCTATCGACTCTTAGGAAAGACTAAATTCTTCTCAAAAATTTTGCGATTCATTGTCAATTATACATTATTTTATACGTAGTAGAAAAAAAGGATTAGTCATGGCTTCCAAATTTCCCAAGCTTCAAAAACTCACCTATAAAGTCCTCGGCGAACCGCCTTCCGTTGCTAAAAATGTTTTCGAACAAGTCGCTACGCGCAATGCCTATGAAATATTAGGTCAGAGTGCCCACATGAACGATGACGATTTTCTCGATAAAGTTTCTCGTGCATGTTTTGAATTTTTCTGGCATGAAGCTTCCCCGATCACGGGTATCACTGCCGATAATTTAAACCGACCCGTGACTTATAGTACTGCCTCCATAGGCTTTGGCCTTAGTGCGATGATTGTCGCTGCTGAACGTGGCTATCGAAGTCGGAGCGATATTGAGCAGCGCGTAGAAACCACCATGGAATCCTTAAGTAAAACATTAACCAAAGATGGCATGTTTTATCATTTTCTTGATGAAAATTCTCAGCCTACTACCGATGGCTATGAGACCGCTATTTCTACAGTCGACACAGGCCTATTACTCATGGGAGCCATCACTGTTGGCGAGTACTTTGGAGGAAAGATAAAAGATTATGCGGAGCAACTCCTCGAGCAATGTAA
The DNA here is from genome assembly GCF_028728065.1 of Lentisphaera profundi. Taxonomy (GTDB): domain Bacteria; phylum Verrucomicrobiota; class Lentisphaeria; order Lentisphaerales; family Lentisphaeraceae; genus Lentisphaera; species Lentisphaera profundi. The sequence continues at coordinate 2,141,089 of NZ_CP117812.1, forward strand.
CTGGTCGGCTTTTACTGATCACGAACATAAACAAGTATTTATGGCATGGGAACCAGACTCCAAAGAAGAACTCGATGGCATAGGAAAGTTTCATCCTGTTCGTTGGGATTATTTTAGTGATGAAGCCATGATTTGTAATTTATTAGGAAGCGCCAATCCAAACAAAGACTTTGCGCTCCCCGCAGAGTATTTTTATCATTGGGAACGGAATAAGGGACAGTACCACCCCGCTACTCCAGGCTATGAATCTACCGATGAATTCGTCTATAGTTACAGTGGCGCACTTTTTACCTATCAATTCGCCCACCTTTGGGTGAACTTTCAAGAACTTGGCGCCGATCAACCTCAAAAATTTAATCTCCCAGATGTTCCCGCAATTAATTGGTACGACAACTCTTCAGCGGCAACGCAAGCGGCATGGCTTGTAGCCCTAGACAATGCTCAAGCCTCTAAAACTTACGGACCCTTTGGCTGGGGTTTCACTGCCCACACTTCGCTTCAAGGCTACAATGTCGGTGCTATACTACCCCGTGGCGAGCAGAACCTACCCTTTTTACTCAATGGAGAAATCGCCCCCTACGGAGCAGGAACATGTATCATGTTTGATCCTGAGAAAGTTATTAAGACGCTGCGTTACTATTATGGCTTACAGGATGATTCAGGAAAAAAAGTCGTATGGAATGATTCCGACCACAAGCCCTATGGCTTCTATGACGCCTTTAATTTGGACAATGGTTATGTCGCCCAACAATATTTAGGTATTGACCTAGGCCCCATGCTTTTAGCGATTGAAAACCATCGCAGTGGTCTCATTCAAAAAACCTTCATGAAGAATAAACATATTCAGCGATCCCTCAAAGCCATTGGATTCGCCAATTTAAGTCAGGATTAAATATATTTTTTTCGATAAGCCCCAGGGGTTAAACCCTGTTGTTTTTTGAATTGACGTGTGAATACACTCTGATCATAAAAACCTACTTTTAAAGCGACTTCAGAGATTCCCATTTTTGACTTCAGCAAATAATTACAAGCATGCTGAATACGTGTCTTCATGATATAATCTTGTGGGCTTGTCAGGAAAGTTTTTTTGAATTTTCGCTCAAATTGGCGCACCGATAAATGGGAAAGATCGGCACATATTTCTACAGAAAAACTTTTCATGTAGTTATTTTCCATGTACTCCACGCCAGGAGCTATATCCAAATAAGGCTGCAGATTTTTTTGGGATTTCCCAAAATTTTGGCTCGTCCCCATTAAGCCCACCAAATCACCCTGATGACTAAATAAGGGGATCTTTGTTGTCACCACCCATTCTACTCTACCATGGCGATTCCGTACTAATTCAATGATATTTGTCTGAGGTACCTTTTCCCTAAAAAGGTCTTCATCGGATTTTATATAATTTTCCGCCAACTTCGGCCCAAAGACTTCATGATCCGTACGCCCCAGAACTTCCTCCAGCTTAGATGCGCCATAAGCCTGTATCGCTTCATCATTTACATGCATAAAACGCCCCTGCATATCCTTGACAAAAACTTGTACACCAGGCAAATTATTAAATAATAGCTTTATTGATTCGTCTAACTTTACTCGATCCCAAAAACTATCCATAATTACCTAACTAAAATTAACCAGTATAAAAAACATGCGTAAATGTCGGCATCATACAAAAAAACGCCTTCTTACAACAATAATATGGCTTCTAGTAGTATTACACTCGTAAAGATAACAAAAATTCCTAAATATGGAGAATAACATGAGAAAAATTCGCATGGGCATGGTCGGCGGTGGTCGCGGGGCTTTTATTGGTGCCGTTCATAGAATCGCAGCTGCCATTGATCAACAAATAGAATTAGTATGTGGTGCTTTTAGTTCAACTCCCGAGAAATCAAAATTATCTGGACAAGATTTTTTCCTGCCCGAGGAGCGTTGCTACGCTAATTACGAAGAAATGATTCTCACCGAAAAAACTCTTCCCGAAGGCGAACGCATGGACTTCGTTGCGATTGTAACTCCCAATCACATGCATTTTGCGCCTGCAAAAATGGCTATCGAAAATGGATTTCACGTACTTTCAGATAAGCCTGCCTGTTTCAACACTGAACAAGCTGAAGAACTTGAAGCCATCGTTGCTCAATCTGGCCTTCTTTATGGACTCACTCATAACTACACGGGCTACCCACTTGTAAAGCAAGCCAAAGAAATGATTGCCGATGGTAAACTTGGCGAGATTCGCAAAGTCATTGTTGAATATCCACAAGGCTGGCTGGCAACAAAAGTAGAAGACGATACAGAGCAAAAACAAGCGGCTTGGCGTACTGATCCTACAAAGAGTGGTGCCGCTGGTTGCGTTGGCGACATCGGGACTCATGCTGAAAATCTTGCAGAATACATCACCGGCCTCAGCATCAAAGAGCTGGCGGCAGACATCACTGCTTTTGTCGATGGTCGTTTACTCGATGATGATGCTAATATTCTACTTCGTTTTGATAATGGCGCCAAAGGCATTTTACATGCATCACAAATTGCTGTCGGCGATGAAAATAACCTCAATATTCGTATCTACGGAGAAAAAGGTGGCTTAGAATGGCGCCAGCTAGAGCCTAACACCATGATTGTTAAATGGCTTGAAGAGCCTATGCAAATCTATCGCACTGGAATGGGCTACCTCGGTGAAGCGGCAAGTAACGCAAGTCGTACTCCTGCTGGCCATCCAGAAGGTTACCTCGAGGCTTTTGCCAACACTTACTTAAATTTCATCAGTCAAATTCGTGAATTCCAAAAAGGTAATAAAGAAATCAAGTTTGAGTACCCCACTATCGCCGATGGTGTTCGTGGAATGAAATTCATTGATGCCGTAGTTGGAAGTTCAAAAAATAACGCAGCATGGACTGCACTGTAATCTAATAGGAGATATATAATGGCTAGAACAGTATTTCACGCAAGTATTGAGGGCGCTCAACACGGAGCTAAAACTCTCGAAGAATTAGTGATTTTTGCAAAAGAATCCGGCGCGGCTGGAGTGGGTCCATCTAACTACCACATTGAAAAGGGCGACGGTTTCATGTCAGCTGCTGAAATCAAAGCGGTCTTTGACAAGCACGGCATGAAGCTTGACGGCATTTCATGTCACTGTCCATTCTGGGTTCACACTACTGCTTGGACTGGTTCAAAAACTATACGACCTTTCCTCCCGAAAAGCGTTTGGGAAAAATCTCCCGAAGAAATTGAAGCTTGGTGCGAAAAATACATCCTCGATTTCCTCGAACTCATGGCTGAGCTCAATTCAAAAATCATCCCTATGTTCTGGGGTATTTCTCACGGTTTCGAAATGGCTACTGGTTATCCTTTCGGCTTTTTCTCTGGTCCAGAGTACGACCTCATCAAGGAAGGCAATGAACGCTTTGCTGAAAAGACGGCTAAAATTCGTGCGAAAGCTAACGAACTCGGCATCTACCTCTGCCACGAAATCCATCCGAATTCTGCCGCACTTTGCGCCGACGACTTCAATGAACTCGTTAAAGCATGTGACGGCGACAAATGCTTAGGTGTGACTGCTGACCCATCTCACTGTTGGGAAGGTGAAGATTTCGAAACTCGTTTCCGTAAAGTCGGTGATCGCATCTACTCTGTAGCGGTTAAAAACTTTTTTGTTCGCCCAGGCATTAACCTTCGTTCTATGACTGGCGACTGGCGTAAACGTGCTATGCAATTTTGTGACATCCCAAGTGGTGACATGAATATGATGCGCTTCACTGAACTGATGATTGATCTTGGATACGTGGAACGCTACTGCAGTATCATGGGCACTGAAACAGCACCTCTAGTGACCGAGGCTGAATCAGCCTACCGTGACCTTGATGCAACTAGTGCAAATGCCATTCAATATGCAGCCGAGCACTTAGTTTTCCCTATTGCTGAAGGTTCATTTGAAGACGGGATGGGTTCTGACGATTAATTAAAAAATCGTACTAATTCATTGAAAAGGCCGGAAATTTATTTCCGGCCTTTTGCATTCCTTGAGAAAGCCCCATAAGTTCGCATTATTAAAATTTATTACATTTCAAGGAATATTGATTTATGAAACTCGTCATGCTCACAGTCTTTACCTGCATGTTATTTTCTTGTGCAAATTCTACACAGCCCAAACTCAAAAGTAGTACTTCCAGCGTGGAGACTGAGCCTGAAAAAATTAATACTGAAGATGAAAAGCCAAAAGCAGTATCCAGCAATGGCGGATTGGACCTTTAATATCATGTCTAAATTCATTTATTCTAGACAGTCCTAGGGGGGATTAAAATGGAACATTCATCGAGTGGGCGACTTAAAAAAATGGGATTCAATCCAGATGCCCCAAAAGCACCTGAATCCAAGACAGAAGAAGAGAGTAGCAATGGAGCTGAAGAAGCCCATGAAGATATTTCTGAAACAAATAAACTGCGTCTTGCACGTAAACCCACTCAAGTTGATATAGATCTCGAAAACACCGATGCGCTCGAATGCCCTAGCTGTGGAAAAACCATGGAACTGGGCATCATCATTTGCCTCGAATGCGAAATGAATATTAAAACTGGTAAAAAACTAAAAACTAAAATAAAAACGAGTCGCAAAGGGCGCAATGCCTATGCCGCACCAGATTCGACTAATGACCTAGCAAACGTAGAGGATTTTGGTGGTTTCGGCAGAGGCAAGTACTGGTTACTCGCCTTTATTACTGGCCTCATTGGCCAAGGCATTACTCTTGCGATAACTGGATTCGATGCGATCGGGAAGGCTAATGCCTATGAAGGACTCTCGACCCCTAAAACAATAGGGCTTGTACTAATCACTCTCATTTCATTTATCATCGCTGCAATTTTACAAGTTGGCCGCCTCAGAAATCTCAATATGTCAGGCTGGCGCTACCTTCACCAATTCCTTATTTTCTTCGGCCTTTTAGGCTACCTGGCTCACTGGAGTATCGGAACACTTATTACTCTGGCGGCACTGTTTTATTTCATTCGTTATTATTATTGGATCCTTATCTGCCCAAGTGGTTATGAAGGACACCGTAAGCTCGACAAAAGTGGTAAGGTCTTACTCTCAGGACTCATTGTAATACTTTTATTGACCATTGCCGCTAGTGCTTTTGCGGTTTTCGCAATCATCAACGAGACTACATCCTCGGGCTCAATGTAGTTCATAATTCATTTAGCTTTCATTGACTGCTTTACTTGGATTCGCTCAACACATATCTAAGGATAAATTCTTTTAGCAATCATCGCTTTTTAGACTTTACATAGAGGTTGAACTTTATTTGAAAAAGTGTCCTGTAGCAGGATTCATTTTTATAACTTTCAAGTAATAGGAAAATACCACTATGCCTTTTGACAATGGCCCCCTTTCATTTTGCGTTTACCGTCTAGATGAAGATTTACCCGAAAACATCCTCGAACTCTTTGCAGAAAATGCTGCTTTACCTCTCAACCAAGTAAAAGACGAAAGCTCCAATGGTTGGACGGCTCGTCATCTCCTTGAAAGAGAATTCACAGACGAGACCTGTATGATCGAAGATTTTGTACAAGTTCACTTTCGCTCTTCAGAACTCAAAGTTTCCGCACCCATTCTCAAAGCAAAATGTGCTCAAGTTGAATTCCAGACTATGCAAGAAGAAAACTTAAGTGGGATCAACAGAAAACGCAAAAAAGAAATCAAAGAAAACATCGTTGATGAATTGCTTGCGAACACACAGCCCTCTATCAAAGGTTTCCCTTTGGTTCTTGACCCCACAAACAAACTTCTTTATGCTGCCACCTCATCGGCAAAAAGTGCGGATTCCGCACTTGCACTTTTAGTGGAAACTACTGGCCTAAGCCCTATCCCGCTCACACCTCAAACATACATGTCTGAGCAACTTGGTTCACTCGCATCTTCCTATGATTCGATCAAATTAACCGATAGCCAAGACGAAGCTGGCGAAATCTGGCCTGGTAGAGATTTTTTGACCTGGTTATGGTACTTAAGTGAATACGAAGAAGCTGAATTCACCGTCCCTGATCTTGGCGTATTTGCTTTCTCTGTCGATGGCCCACTCAATTTCATCACCGAATTAAATGGCGCACGTGAATCTGTAGTCAAAAAAGGTATTCCTACACTGAGCCCAGAGGCCGATTCCGCACTCAAAGATGGTAAAAAACTTAAAACTGCTAAAATTGCTATTGCTCGCGGTGATGAAACTTGGACTTTCACTCTGGATGCCGACTTCTTTTGCTTCAAAAGCATGAAGTTGCCTGATGGTACTGAATTTCAGTATAAAGCTCGTTTCATCGAAAGACTTGAATCACTCTTTGTCTTCCAAGAAGCTTTTTACTCTTTATTTAAAGAATTTCTCACTCGTTTCAGTGGCGATCAGCGCGAAGACAATGTTCAAAAAATGCGCACATGGCTCAACGAACGCGAAGCCAATGTAATTAGAACTGAGGTTTTTGACGTCAAGTAAATGAAAGCACTTATCCAACGTGTGAGTTCTGCTTCCGTTCAGTCAGGCGATGAAGTCTTAGGCAAAATCGAACAAGGCTTAGTTGTCTTACTGGGAGTGGAACAAAACGATCAAGCACACGATGGACAAGTCCTTGCAAAGAAACTCGCAGATTTACGTATTTTCTCCAATGATGAAGGGAAATTTGATTATTCCCTCCGAGATATAAAAGGAGAAATCCTCATCATCTCTCAATTCACTTTGTGTGCCGATTATAAAAAAGGACGTCGCCCGAGCTTCACTCAGGCCGCCTCACCAAATGACGCCAAAGAACTTTACTTAGATTTCATTAAAATATTTCAAAATGACCCACAAATTAGCCATGTCGCAACGGGTCGCTTTGCCGCCGACATGCAAGTAACCATCAATAATAACGGCCCTGTCACTATGCAACTTGACAGTGCACAACTCAAATAGGAAACAATATGGATTTTCTTAAAAAAATGTTTGGGCGCCCAGAAGATAGCCCTATCACCTCTAATCCAGAAGCTAGTGATTTTATCCCAGAACCAGTTTTCAATGATAAGCTCTTAGAGAATGCTGAAAAAATTAAAGCCAACTTACCCGAAACTATAAAAACCCTAGATAAGCTCGGTCGTCGCGTAGAAATTAATCGCGCTAAATGGGCCGAAACGAATCTCCCGAAAATGCTTAAAGACGCTTGGGATAAGCCTGGCTCACTTTACCAAGTTATTAGCATGGGAATTGATGCAGCTTGCTTCACAGAAGTCCAAGAAGCCGCTGAGCATCTCTCTAAAACTGACACCAACCCCGAACGCGGAGCGGTAGTTTACTCCACTGCGCTCAGTCTAAATGGTGATTACAACACTGCCGTCTCAGTCCTTGAAAACTATATCAAAGATGATGAGCACTCCCCAGATGCGCTAACCGCTTTAGCACGTATTCAGCTCATGGCTGAAGATAAAGAAGCGGCCGCTAAACTCTTGGATAAGAGCATAAATCTGAATCCTAACCAAGAGCAAGCTATGGCTTGGCATCTTGACCTCATCAAACAAAAAGACGGTGAAGAAGCGATAGATACTGAACTCAAACGTCTTAGCGAATACGAAGATAGCTGGTTCCCACAATTAATCCTTGGGCAAAGATTCATGCTCGCTGACAAAACTGATGATGCCATAAGCTACTATGAGAAAGCTCTCGATAGGTCAGATAATAACGCCAATGTGCTTGCAACGGCAACGGGTGATTTGGGCAATAAAAAAATGACCAAAGAGCTCATCAGTATTTTCATGCCACGCTACAATCCTGATACTCAAGGACCCCTCCCAGGCCTCAACTTTGTTCAGTCCTTAATTGTGGAAGCTCAAATTGATGTTGCTAAAGAACTCTTGCATAGAATCGCTCTGTTTGATCAAGCTAACATTCGCCAGCACGTTCTCAAACTCTCTGCACAAATTGCTCATATCGATCGCCAAGCTTTTGCAAAAGCTAGAGCGGATCAGCCGAGCACAAGTACACCCGAAGTCGAGTTCATGAAAATCAGCATGCCTTTATGGTTTTACCCTCTTGGAGAACCCTACTGGCTTGAACCAGCGAAAAATGAAGACGCGAAACGCATTTACTTTTCTGCTCTTCACGTAGATAATGATCCCTCAGTAAAACTCGCACCTGAACTTCAAAATGTCGTTGCTGGCTTGTGCACTGCCGTACCTCTCTTTTTTAAAGAAGCCGTAACTTCTCGACTTGATATCCGCACAGCAACCTTAGTCCCAGTCATGAAAGACCAAGGACCAGTAATGAGAAGAGCTGAGTGGCCTCAAGAGCAAAAACAGAAAATTGCTAATTTAGATGAGATCAAACCAGATTATCTAGTTACAGGCGGAATTAAATTTGAGGGTGTAGATAAAATTGCAGAACTCAATCTTTACCTCAATGATTTAGATGGTAATATTGTTAAAACAATTTCAGAGAAAGCTCCTGCAAAAGATCTTCATCTCGTCATCACTAGAGCCTTTAACCGTCTCTATGAAGAAGTTAGTGGCAATACGGAAGCCATTTTCCCTAAAGATATCCAAGCTCCCTTGATCCAAGGCTATATCCAAGCCCTAGGCCATCAACTCGCCTATTTCATGACTTGGAAAGGTATCTTGCCAGTAGAGGCCCTCTTCAATCGTCGTGAACTACTAGAGTCACTTTATGCTTTTGCTGTAAACTCCGGCCCCGCTGAAATGCCTAAAGTATTCTACTTTGCCTCCCTCGCTTACGATCGTTATTTAGCAGGAAAAACTTTTATGGAGCAAGGCCCACGAGCTTTTGCCTTAGCACAATCTGCGCCTCAAGGCACTGCTTTTCACCAAGTTGCTCCCATTGTACTTCCCATTTACAACCGCTTAGAGCAACTCGAAGACATCGTAAAACAAATTCCAAAAGATGAAGCTCCCGCTCCATACATCAATTGGATGGAAGGATTAAAAAACCTTTTCACTTAAGTTTTACTTGACTTAGGATTTAGCCACAAATCAATTTCTCTAAAATTGCTCTGTGGCTTTTTTGTGCTTCACCCCATCTCACTAAGATCCCTCAAGCCATCTACATAAGTCACACATTTCATGGTTTTATATGCCTAAAAGAGCTAATCACTGGTCTCTCATTATACTTATAATCTCTGTACCATAAACATGCCTATCAGTGACTTATGTGTTTTTTACGAAAGGTGAACTTGCTATCCATTAAAGTTAGTACTATACTAGTATTATAATATAACAAAAAAGGAAGCATGATGACAAACTTAAAAAAATTCACACTGATTGAACTTTTAGTTGTCATTGCCATAATTGGCATCCTGCTATCCCTACTCGTTCCTGTACTTAGTAAAGCGAGAGAGGCGGCACGAGATGCCTCATGTAAAAATCAAAGTAAACAATGGGGCATGGCCACTTATCTGTATACGGATGACTGGGACTCGCATCTTCCAGCTTCTTTTTCAACATCTCGTAAGTATTGGTATCAGGTCATGGAATCTTACATACAAGGAGATTCCACAGACGGTAAAGGTCGTTATAGAATCCGTACCTGCCCTTCAGAGGCTGCGGCAAAAGGTTCAAAATTCCTAACTTATGCCTCTAACAACGAAATGTTAAAACATACAAATTTTGGCGCCTCTGAGTTTAGAATCAAAATATCTAATGTCACCTATCCAAGCGATGCCATCATTATTGCTGATGCCTATGCTGGTTTTGCAGGTGGCATTGAAGCTTTTCCCTTTATTCGTGGACCTGAACCCGAATATCTTCATGGGAAAAATTGGAATCTTTACGATGCCGGAGATTATCTAGCTCCCTATGACGATCAAAGTGGCGTTTTAGGAATTCGCTTTAGACATAATGGAGATAAAAGCGCTAATATGCTTATGGTCGATGGTCATGTTGAGGGGAAAAGAATGTTGCAGATGCAGGGAAAAAACATTTATGATTATGAGTAAATTATCATAATTCCTGATTCAACTTATTTGTTCCAAACGCCATTTAGCATTCACATCTTAAAAAAGAATTGCATCACACTCCCTCAAAGCCTCTTTTTAAGCAAGACCATCTATCCAGTTTCCCCTGCTCATAAATAGTTATTTGCGGAGAGCGCATTATATTTGCGCGTTTATAAAAATAATTAATCTGAGCAAATTTAATGATCGATGATATCAACAAAATTGTCGCTGAATTCACTGACAAAGTGAAAGCAGAAGGCGACCTCCAGGCCCTTGAGCAAATCAAAGCAGCCTACATGGGTAAGAAAGGACCTCTTACAGGCATACTCAAAAACCTTCGTAACATGAATCCCGAAGAAAAAATCGAAGTCGGCCAAGCCGCGAACAAAGCTAAGAATGCCATGCAAGAAGCCATGGAAAACCGTCGTAAGGGAATCATTCGCGCACAAATTGATGAAAAAGTTGCGAGTGAATGGGTCGACCTTTCCTTAGATCAAGAGAGTCAACCCATTGGCTCAATTCATCCCGTTTCACAAATGCAGTATGAAATTGAAGATATCTTCACTGGCCTTGGTTTCACTGTACAAGATGGCCCTCATTGTGAATTAGATTTCTATAATTTTGAAGCACTCAATATCCCAAAAGATCACCCTGCTCGTGATATGCAGGATACTTTTTACTTTGAGAATGGTGCTATTCTTCGTACTCATACTTCCGCCATTCAGGCACGTGCAATGGAACGCATTGAACCACCTTTCAAAATTATCGGTCCTGGTAAAGTATTTCGCGTCGAAAGATGTGACGCCTCTCACGAATCGGCCTTTCACCAACTAGAAGGTATGGTTGTCGATGAAGATATTTCTGTGGCGAACTTGATTCACACAATGAAAACTCTTCTTTCAGAAATCTTTCAAAAAGATACTCAAATACGCTTACGCCCTGGATTCTTCCCCTTTGTTGAGCCTGGCTTTGAATTAGATATTGCTTGCCAAATTTGTAATGGCAAAGGTTGTTCCGTTTGTAAACAAACTGGCTGGCTAGAGCTCATGCCATGCGGCATGGTACATCCGAATGTACTTAAAGCTGGTGGTATTGATACCGAAAAATTCACTGGATTTGCTTTTGGCCTCGGCCTCGATCGCCTCGTCATGATGCGCCATAAAATTGAAGATATTCGCCACCTGCACAGCGGTGACCTTCGTTTCTCAACTCAGTTTAAATAAGGACAATCAATAATGAAAATCTCACTAAACTGGATTAAAGAATTCGTTGATTACAAACTCGATCGCAAGGCTCAAGCCTTAGGCGACTTTATTTCGCTCTCAGTTGCCGAAGTTGAAGAAGTCGAAGAAATCGGTGCTGCCTTAGCTCAAGTCAAAGCGGTGAAAGTACTCTCTTGTGCTCCACATCCCGAAGCCGATCGCCTACAACTGGCTACTATTAACACCGGATCAGAGGAACGCACTATTGTTTGCGGCGCTAGCAATTGCCGCCCAGGTATTACTGTTCCTTTTGCTGACTTAGGGGCTAAACTCCCTATCACAGATAAAGAAGGCAAGCCTACTATACTCGAGATCAAAAAAGCGAAAATTCGTGGTTTTGAAAGTACTGGCATGCTTTGTTCAGAAGCCGAACTTGGCCTTGCTGATAGCGCAGAAGGTATTCTCGAAATGGATGAGTCCATTGCCGCGGGAACTTACCTCAATACTCTAGCTCAATACGCGGGCATGGAAGATATTGTTTTCGAAATCGACAACAAGTCATTAACTCACCGCCCTGACCTTTGGGGCCATTATGGTTTTGCTCGTGAATTTAGTGCAATGTTTGATCTCGACCTAAAACCCTATCCAGGACAAAAAATTGACCTTGCTGATAATGGTTTCTCGATTGCTATTGATAGCGATGACTGTCGTCGTTATTCTTCTTTAAGAATTAAAAATGTTAAAGTTGAAGATTCTCCTCAATGCTTGCAAGATCGTTTAAGTAAATCAGGAATCAATCCAATCAACAACATTGTTGACCTGACAAACCTGCTATTACTTGAACTCGGTCAACCGATGCATGCCTTTGATGTGAATAAATGTAAAGCTACAGATATACTTGTGCGCAATGCGCAAAGTGGTGAATCCTTCAAAGCTCTTGATGAGAATGACTATACTTTAAGCGAAGAAGACATGGTCATCTCAATTGGTGGCCAAGCTGAAGCTCTCGCCGGAGTTATCGGTGGTGACTCAAGTTCTATTGATGAGAATTCAAATGAAATCCTTATTGAGTGTGCCTCTTTTAATGCCTCTGCTGTGAGACGCTCCGCTACTCGTCATGGTATTCGCACCGACTCTTCTAGTCGTTTTGAAAAATCACTCGACCCTGAAAACACACCTCTTGCACTCGCTAGAATTTGGCAGCTCATCAAAGAGCTTTGTCCTCAAGCTGAGCTTGTTGGTGGCATGGGTGACCTCTTCACTCAAGCCTACCCAGATAAATCAATTGATACCAGTATCGAATTTATCGAAAAGGCACTTGGTTGTGCTGTTGGCGCCGATTTTATCACCAGTCGCTTAGCGCGCCTAGGCTTTGCTATTGAAGGCAACCTGAAGCTCGCTATCCCATCGTGGAGAAACACTAAAGACATCGCCATTCAAGAAGATATTGTTGAAGAAATTGGTCGTCTCTATGGTTTTGATAACATCACTCCAGAAACTCTGAATACAGAGGATAAAGTTCCACAAGCCAACCAAGCTCGTATTTTAGAACGTCGCTTCAAAGACATTCTTTCCAATGGCTACGGTTTTAGCGAAATCATGACTTACCCATGGTGTGGTAAAGATGAGTTAAAAGCTTTTGGCTTGAGTTCAGAAGGCTTAATGAAGCTGATCAATCCAGTGAGTGAAGATGCCACGTATATGAAGCCTCACAATATGCCAAAAATCATTAAGGCCATCTCCGAAAATCTAAAGCACTACAACTCAGTTAAGCTTTATGATTTCAACCGGATTTACGATACGAGTCAAATGATTAAAGAACTTTTACCCACCGAGCGAGTCCAATTCTGTGGTGCTTTAGTTCCCGCTCCTGCAGGTAAGAAAAACTTGCAAACAGAAGCTTTTTATGAACTTAAATCTACTGTTTCAAATCTACTCAAAGTCGCAGGTATCAATACTTGGCAGCTCAGTGAATACAAAGACGCGCCAGAATGGGTTCATCCAGGTATTTCTTGTCAGTTCCGCCGTGGACGTGTGGTTTTAGCTGAAATCTTTAAACTTCATCCTGCCGTTGCTGAACAAAATAAAATTAAGTCCAATGCCTACCTCTTCTGCATCAATTTTGATGAATTAGCTAAGAGCAAACGTAAACTTAAGTATGAGCAGATCTCTAAGTTCCCTGCTGTTCCTTTCGATATCACTGTCCAAGCACCTAAAAAGGCGCTTGCTGGTGATATCCAAGGACTTATCCGCAAAGGCGGAGGAAAGAGCTTAGTCGACTTAGAAGTATTCTCTGTCTACGAACGAGACGAAGACAAAACCGTTTCCTTTCGCATGCACTTTGCGGCCAAGGATCACACCCTTGTCCATGATGAAATTCATCAACTACAAAGAAATGTAGTCGCCGCAATTCTCAAAGGGAAATACGAGATCCCAAATCTCCCTGATGACCTGAAATAGAATCACTAAAAAGGCCGGATGTTTATCCGGCCTTTTTTATACTCTTTAGAAAAACTAAATTCTTTTCTTAGAATACTCTGAAGATATGTATTGGAGCGGCTCTATCTGAGATCTCTACAAAGTTCTCCACGCCAGACCAATCATAAACTTGATCCGTAATTAAGTCATGCATTTTGTATTGGTGATCGTTATTAAATCCTAATTCATGTAGGGGGAGATGAACCATTCCACCCTGACTATGCAATGGGTCAAGGCTTACTACGATAAGCAAAGTATTATCCTCAACACGTTTGAGATAAGCGATTAACTTCTCATTATTCACATTACAAAATTGAAGATTATTTTGAATCTGAAGCGCTGGATTTTCACGGCGAATCATATTGAGTTTCTTTACAAATGGCGCAATACTTCCCGCATCCTCGTAGTCCCTCACTTTAAGTTCATACTTCTCCGAGTCCATTAATTCATCACGTGGACCCACAGGAATATTTTCGCATAATTCATAGCCTGTATACATCCCGTAAACAGGAGATAAGGTGACAGCTAAAGCATGACGTATTCTAAACATCTGTGCGGAGGCATTCTGTAAATGCTTCGGCAAAATATCTGGCGTTGTCGTAAAAACGTTACAGGTCATGTAATCAACCGCATCCGAATTGTGTAGATACTTGAAGTATTCCGTCAATTCTTCTTTACTTTCTCTCCAAGTAAAATACCCATAAGATTGGGTAAATCCATTCTTAGCTAAGAGTTCCATTAAACGCGGACGAGTGAAGGCTTCAGATAAAAAGATAACATCATTATATTTCTCATGAACCTCGGCAATACACCAATTCCAAAAGCTAATAGGTTTTGTATGGGGATTATCCACTCGGAAGGTTTTTACTCCATGACTGGCCCAAAATAAAAAGATATCTCTTATCTCGGCCCATAAATTTTTGCGATCTTCGCACTCAAAATTTAAAGGATAAATATCTTCGTACTTCTTAGGTGGATTCTCTGCATATTTGATGGATCCGTCCGGGCGACGGTAGAACCAATCGGGATGATCTTTTAAATACGGGTGATCTGGCGAACAATTGAGTGCAAAATCCAAGGCAATTTCAATATCTTTTTTAGCGCAAGCTTTCACTAAATGATCAAAATCATCCATCGTTCCAAGCTCAGGGTGAACCGCAAAGTGCCCCCCTGCTTCGGATCCAATTGCATAAGGACTACCAGGCTCTCCTTTTTGTGCTTCAAGAGAGTTATTCTTCCCTTTGCGCTTCGAAAATCCTATGGGATGAATGGGTGCAAAATAGAGTACATCAAAACCAAGGTCATCAATATAAGGCAGCATTTTTTCTACATCAGCAAACGTTCCGTGCACACCTTCTTTTCCAGAACATGAACGAGGAAAAACTTCATACCAAGAGGCAAATTCTGCGCGTCGACGATCACATCGAACCGAATAAACACCACTTGTAGCAGTGTTAAATGACTTTCTATCCGGAAGTGAGGCCGCCAAATCTTTCAATTCAGCTTCCATCATTCTATAAAATTTCTGTGCCATATCTTTGCTAGCTTCTAGCTCTTTGATAATGGCTTCCATATTCTTTGCGATGGTTTTATTCGCACGTGATTGACACTCTTTGAGTAAGCCAACACCCTCGATCAGCTCAGAACTGATTTCTTCGCCAGCCTGGAATTTTTTTTCCACGCCATGTGCCCAGTTATGATAAAAATCTGCGTAAGCAAAAATTTTAAACTCATAAAGGCCGACTTTTTCAGCTTTGAATTTCGCTGTATATAAATCTAAACCCGCATTTTCACAGTCCATCGTAATAGTCTGCCAACGCTTTTCGCTTTTATGCTTAAAATTAAGTTCTGCTGATAAGCCATCATGTCCCTGTTGTAAAATCTCAGCACTAACTTCTAAGTCATCTCCCTGCCTGCGTTTAACGGGATATAAACCGCCATCGACTGCGGGTTTTACATTCTGGATATAAACGTAATGGCTATTGCAATCCGTCTTTAGTAGCTGTTGAATCATACTTCCACCCATCTCCTAAAATTGTATCTAATTTTTGTTGAATATTATTTAGTTCACTTGGAAAAAGTTCTGTGACCTGTAGAAGCTTCATCCCGCTTTCACGCGCTCGGCTTTGAAGATTATTTTTTAAGTAATTATTAATCACATTATAGCGATTAAAAACATAATGATTAAAAACCACCGCAAGCATATCAGGATCCGCATCATTCTCTATGGCTTCTGAAAATTGTAAAGCACACAAAGCATAGGCGGCATAGAGTTTATCATCATCTTTAATTGGATAAATTGTTTGATACAGGTACTTCTGCTGAATCATTGGCAATTGGGGGATTTTATACGTTTTACCAAAGCTATCTTCAAGTTCTACACTACCCTCATCAGTATTATACACACTTATGGATATATCTTCCAAGTCGCCTCCAGGTAACAATAAATCTTGTCCTTCAAGTAAGCTCAAACCTTGAGCAAATTTGAGTTGATACTCCTGCGCTTTGCCAATAAGCTTTTCTAAATCTTCCACTTCACTTAAATACACACCAAAAAGATTGCTTTTTTGCGCTGAAATCAAGGATAAAGCTAAGCGTGGCTTCCAGTAATAAACTTCTTTAAAACTACTCATTAATATTTTTGTTTTAGTTTCAGTCCATAACTTTTCCAACATGATCGCATCGTTAAAAAGAAGCTGCGGAACTTCATCCACTTGCTCTTCAGTGATGGTCTCTTGAGTAAGAATTTCTTTTGATTTATTAATATCACTAAGAACATGCGTATATAAATCTTCTTTAGTTCGCAAGGCTCTTTTTTCTTGCCTCACTTCATTAATTAATATGGCTTTTTCACGTACAATATGATTAAGTTTTTCTGAACTCTTGTCGAGCTTAGCTTGGAGAGCTTTTTGCTCCTGTTGACCCACTTCATTTAAAACGGAGAGAAGCTTTGCTTTCAGAGACATTTCTCTTGCATTTCCTTCTTCAGGTAGTCCTTGCAAGGCCTTTTCTAATTCAAGCCTTGTCCTCGCTATCTGTAAACTTCCCTGTTGAATACGGTCGAGTAAATTTTCAGCTTCAACTTCATATACTTTTTTTGATGGACTCGAAAAAATAGAAACCATTAGGGCTGCCGTCACAGCTGTAATGGCGATTAAATTAGTCCAAAATATATTTGAGGTCGAGTTTTGACCTTCACTCATAATAAAAGCTTCCGCGTCATGATAATCATCATTTGCACTTAAGCTGCGGATTTTTTTACGAGGTAGAGAGTCGAGTGAATTGGTTTCTTTCTTTTTCCCACCAAGCTGTAGATCTCCAATATCTTTTCGATTAAAGGAGATGGTGTGAATCCCAGGAACCATGCTCGGGTCCTTGCTTAAGCTTTTTCGGACTCGAACAATTTCTTTAATTAAAGCTTCATGATCAAGAAACCTTTTTTCAGGTGACTTCTCCATCATTTTAGTAATGAGCTTACGCACATCCAGCGGTAAATCTACGCGCCGATTATTAAACACAACCGGATCTTGAATATGTTGACGAGCCAATTCACTGACGTTTTCTGAATCGAAGGGTAAAACACCTGTAACGGAGTGATACAAAACAACTCCCAAGCTATAAATATCAGCTCGACAATCCATCGGATCTTTTAAAAATTGCTCTGGATTCATGTATGCTGGTGTCCCAGATACTTCTTGTACATCCTGTAAATCTCTTTGCTGACGAGCTAAACCCATATCCGTCAGCTTCACCCAACCGTCAGCGGTAATCATAATGTTGTCGGGCTTAATATCACGGTGAATTAAAGAATCTTTTTCCCAAGCATAATGCAAGCCTTCCGTCACTTGTTGTATTATACCTAAGGCTTCACTGACATCTAGTTTTCCGTTTTTCTCTAAACGATGACCTAGGGTGTCGCCTTCTACATACTCCATCGCAAGATAGAGATCACTCTCATCCACCCCAAATGCAAAAACTTGCACAAGGTTTCCGTGAATCATTGAAGCTACCGATTGCGCTTCACGCAAAAATTCTTGGCGGAATTTATTATCTGCCGAATACCTTCGCAATAAAACTTTTAAAGCAATAGGGCGGTCTAGACTGATTTGCCTAGCCAAAAACACTGTTCCCATTCCACCTACACCAACAACTTTTTCAATAGAAAAGTCTTGGCCTATCACCCTTCCTGGATCATAAATTTTTCTAGGAACAACAATTTTTTTTGAGCATGTCGGACAATTTTTACTAGTACCAAGCTCTAAACTCTCAGCTTGATAAGTCGACTTACATAGAACGCACTGGAATTTCATTATTCACTAATTCCTTGTGCATATTCCACAAGCACAGACGCAATTTCATCCGCAAAAAGTAAACCTTGCTGCGTCGCTCTTATAGAACTTTTTGTCTCTTCTAATAATCCTTGAGTCATTAGTGTATCCAATATCTCTTTATACTCAATTAAAACATCAATACCGTATAATGAATGCAATCGCTCTTTTTTCCAACCCAATTTTGTACGGAATCCAAAAGCTAAGACCTCTGCGGAACGCTCTTTTTGAGGGATTTGGTCATATTCAGCTTGTTCACCCTTTATCCATGCTTTCAAATCGGCCTTTTCTGTCCAACGCAATACTCCATCAAATGAAGCCGCCGCAGGACCTAAACCGAGGTATCTCGCCCCTAGCCATATATCTAAATTATGTCGACATTCCTGTCCCGGAACCGCATAATTGGAAACTTCATAACGCTCTAAGCCCGCTTCCTTCAGTAAATCTTCACAAAGATGATACATCTCCACCGCTAAGTCATCATCGGTTTCATGAATTCTTTTTGACAATTCTGAACCCTCTTCCAAAATCAAACTATATGCAGAAAAATGACGTATTCCACGTTTCAGTACTTGCTCTACGTCAAACTGCCAATCCGCCAAAGTCTGTCCAGGTACGCCATAGATCAAATCTACATTAATACGCGTAAAACCTACCTTTTGAGCCAGATCAATAGCGCTGAACAACTCCATATCACCTGTCCTTCTACCCAGCATCTTTCTTGTCTTACGTGAAGTAGATTGTCCGCCAAAGCTCAAGCGAGTTACGCCCTTACTGTACATCATCTCTAGTTTAGCTTGATCGACAGATGAAGGATTACATTCGATTGTGAACTCATCTTGAGGGGATAAACCCTGCAATAATTTTATCAGCCTCTCTAAATCTTCAAACGATAATGCACTAGGAGTTCCGCCACCAACAAATATTGTCTTGAGCGAATTTAACTGTTTTGAGGCTTGATTAAGATCACTCTCGAGTTTATCCAAATAGGCTTTTCGCACCTCTCTCGAGTTCTCTACTACGGAATACAGGATGCAATAATCGCATATATTTTTGCAGAAGGGCACATGAACGTAAAGTGAGTCAAACTCAACTAATGAAGACATATTATCTAGCTAGTTGCTCGCGATATAGGTCTTCGTCTTTAAAAATGATTACTCGTTCACCCTTCCTACACAAGCCAAACTTCTCTCTGGCAACTCGTTCTACTGCAGAAGGCTTCACTGTCAAATCGTGAAGTGATTCACGATGACTTTGCACATCAGACTCAAGATACATAACTTCTCTCTCGGTCTTCTCTAAGTCAGTTTGTGCACGGTTATATTTAATATACTTAGGCACCATGATGTAAGTCCCACTCACCACGATGAGTAGAAATAAAAAAACACCTGTAAGTTTTGCAAATTCCACAAAGCCCCAATTCTATTGACGATATTATAAATATACTATATTATAATAAGCAACTATCTATTAACAACCCCCAAAACCTTACGGCTTACGTAATTTTATAAAAAAAATCTAATGTTTTATACTTTTTTGAAAAACCTCCTCCTTTCGCCTCTCCTTATAATCGCTACTGGTTTAAATTTTTTCTCCATATTTTTACTCGTTAAGGCGCATAGCTTATCATCTTCCTCAGCTTGGTTTCTTGCTGGATTTATTGCTGGATTGATTACCTTCAAATTTCTATGCCGGTTCGAAGTTGTTTATGTTTTTGGTCATGAAATGGCGCATTGGTTAGCGGCTAAAATTTGTTGTAAAAAAACGGGGAAATTCAGTTTCGGATTCAAGTCAGGATCCGTAGAAGTCGAAAAGCCCAATACTTTTATTATGTTAGCACCCTACTTTTTCCCCACACTTACGGTCGTACTACTACCACTCTATTTCCTGCTTCCTTTACTCAAACACCAAGATCAGGCCACCATCTTATTCACTTTCTTAATTGGCAGTTCTTTTGCTCATCATATATATATGAATGCTCGTTTGATTATTAAAACTAAACAAAGTGACTTCGACAAGCCCGGCCACTTTTTCTCCGCCACCCTATTAGCTTTTATCAATTCGTTTATTGTCTTTGGTATCTTTGTTTTTTTTACGTCCTCTTTTGGGAATCTCGGTATTTTCATACAAGCGTGCACAACGGTCTTCCACAAAGCCTCATCTATACTGAAGTGATACTCTGATAAATTAATACAATTTTAACTCTAAAATATTTCGGTTCATTTCTCCCGGATCATACTTTAGAAGCAACAATTGTAGGAAACACCCCCTTGGCGAACTTTACTGTAACATGCAAAAACTGTTTATCTCAAATTGAATTAGATCTATCTAATTCAATCGAACACTACCCTTGTCTTAATTGTCAACAGGAAATACCTCTGCGCCCTAATAGTATGGGAGAGAATGTTGAACTCAATTCACACATTTCGACTCTTTATGAAATAAACGATGATGGCTATAGTAAATTATTTATCGGCTATGATAGCGATGAAAAACAAATGTGTTTAATTCGCGTCTTTGACAAAACTTTATATACCTCAGTCAGCTCTCCAGATGAATTAAAAAACATTATGGAAGCAGCGGCCGTACATGTCGGATCAAGCCATCTCCCCATAATTTCATCTGCTTATTTTGAAGAATATCTTTATCAAATAATGCCATACATTAAACTTGAATCGCTGGAACAAATCATTGACAACGCCTATTTATGGAGCCCACTTCAAGCACTGGACTTATGCTACAACATCTTAGAATCTTTAGAGAAGGCCTACACCATAACCGGTAGTGGCCACTTCAATCTCAACCCTCATAATATCTTTATTACTAATGATGGCGAAGTAAAATTCATCGGCTTCACATTAGCTCCTCAACTACTACAAGACACTAAGTTCATCTCATCTCCATTTAATATATTTGATATTTATTACACGGCTCCTGAACTTAGCATGGGACTTCATTACCCAAACCAGAGCAGTGACCTCTATTCCCTGGGCTTGTGCTTATACTATATGCTCAGCGGACTGACACCTTTTGGGGATGCTGAAGACAAAAGTGAAATCGTCTATCAAGACCTTTCTTTCCCTGAAAATATACTTGCGGATTTCGACGAAGACTTCATGACTATTTTTACAACTATGACCCATCACGATCGGAATCATCGCTACCAATCGTATAAACAAGCATTAGATGCCTTCAAGCAATATTATAACTCTTGTGGCCATACTCAACTCAAACAAATGGAAGGGGAAAAAACTCAATTATTTCAAAGTCAGCATTTTATACAGCATATAATGCCTATCCTTCAGAAAAAACCAAAATCTCTTAAACTCAAAAGTAAGCAAAACTATAACTCCGAAGTCATTCGACAAAGAATTTCTACAGAAGTTCGCCTCCCTAGAGAATTCAAAACCAAAATTCATCAGCCTCGTCAAAATAATAACCGCCGCCTAGTACAAAGAAGCAACTCGAAATTACTCCAAAGCTCCACGAGAGTTCCCCATCAGAAAAAAACCAACAACATTTTAGTATTTGGCATCGCTCTCGCACTTTGTCTACTCACCCTGATTTTATGCCTTATTAGCTATAGCGTTCTTAGTGCAAAATCAAACGACGACATCCCTAGCGAGGACCTCACGACCCTCGAACGTAATAATACAAAAGTAAACAACACTGCAATTTCAGAGAGCCATCCTCAACCAATCAAAAAAAATGATAAACAAAGACATATTGAAACATCGTGGTACGATACAGAACTTGATAAATCAGAGCCAAACTTTACACAAATAAATAAAAAAATAGCCACTGACCTAAGCACCAGAAATCTTGATACGGAAAAAACATTATTACTGGTAGACAAGCTCACCCCTCCTGTCACTGCTTTACAAGACTTAAAAACACTTGCCGCAATTCCTCCTCCAATCAACGAGGAATTTCAGCTCTTAGCCCTACAACTTATCAATGCTGACCTTAGCGCTGCTAAAATGACTCTGCTTGACCTGAAAACAGAAAACATTAACACCAAGCTAGACACGCTTATGGAGCTCATAAAAGACTCGAGCCATGAACAACTATTCAAAAGTATTTTTATCAAAATACTTAGCTCTGATGAACCCATAATCGCTATCAACTACGAAGGACAATTAATAGACGCAGAACTTAATTCCTATAATTTAAAACAAGGCACCATCTCTGTGAAATCCTATATCAAGGGTGCCAATATCAATCTGCAAATTCCTTACACAGATTTAGATCCTCGATACTTAGTCACTTGGCTTAACAGAAATGATAAAGATAGTGAAACTTTTTTAAGGTTTATGTTCCTCATTCAAAGCAACGATTTCACGGAGGCCTATCGCTACTTAAAACCTTATAATGGCGCTCTTGCTAAATCTTTAAAACCCCTTGTCCAGAAATACTTGAATTCAGAAGCAGAGTCAACTCTAGAAATAACCCTTCTACACTTCCATCAAAAACTGGGCTCCAAAATCAACCCCCTAACTATAACATCCAATAACTCTTTCGCCTTACTTGCTCTCATCCAGCAAATCAAAAGCCAATACTCATTTTCCGATTTCACTATCGAAAATCAGAAACTAATGGACTCCTACATGGCTCAACTAAAGTCTATTCAAAGAGAAAATCACCCTAACACTCTTATTGTTGGCCCTGATAATCAATTCCAATTACCGCGCCTATCAATCAGCCTTAAAAGCCCAAACAAAATCATCCGACTACTTCCTGGAATTTATACTGCTCCCATTATTATCGATCACGCAAACACCGTGATTATCGGCTGTACAGGAGTTAAAATCCTATCCGATATTGTTGTTAACTCATCTTCTTGCTCATTGGATAACCTTACTATGACCAAGGGGAACCTTATTATCAATGAAAATTTAAAATCAATTAACATCTCCAATTGTGACTTGAAAAATGGCTATATACAGATTTTTAATAAGTCTCAACAAATAAGCATTAATAATTGTATCATTAAGGGCTTAATAACTGCCGACACCGCAACAAAACTGAGCATTCAAAACTCTTTATTACTTCCGAGTGAGAGTCATTCAACGGTATTATCTGGATCTCCTAAACGAACACAATTTTTAAACTGTATTTTCAGTTCTTACGGTCCTCCCATTTTTTCAAATTTAAAAAGGACTAATGATATCAGGTTTCGTTATTGTTTATTTTCTACTGACTACCACCTAACGAAAAGCCCCTTCCAAACTTATATAAACTTAGATGACTTAGGTCCTCTTTTTTCTGACTTAAATTTCTGCATATACAAAAAAGCCATCTTCATAAATGAAGTAAAAGGAGACTTGCGTTTAAGTAGCAAATCACCCGGTTATTTAAAAGGGCACAAAACTCAATCCATTGGCGTTCAGATGAATGAAAAACAGCTCCTACAGCTCTAAATTATTCAATTTCATAGTAATTGAGGAGTCAAATCAGCTAAAAAATCCAGAATTTTCACATACTTAAGCTAATTAAACAAGTTTTAACAGATTTAGTGTTTTATATTTTTTATTATAACACACATTCAAATAAAAAGATTATTATGAATTTTTCTCTAACCTGTTTAAATTGCTCCCAAAAGATAGATATAGACGCTGCTGCTTCTGTAGAAAGTTTACAATGCCCCCATTGCCATGACACTATTAAATTGCGCAGAGGCCGTATGAATATCGGAGAGAAAATTAATGGCCGATATAAAAGTTTATATAAAGTAAGTGATGATGGCTTCAGTGGATACTTTGCCGCTCTAGATGAGAAATCTGAAAAAATCAAACTCTTACGAGTTTTTGATAAGACCTTAACATTTTCTCTACAACAACCTGAGGCTTTTATTGAAACTGCTGAATCTTTCAGCCCCTATGGCGGTAAATGCCAACTCCCTATATATGAAACTGGAATTGATAATGATTTCATCTATCAGCTTATGCCATTCGCCAAAATTGAAAGCTTAGAGAAATTAATCGAGTGTGGCTATATATGGGAGCCTATACAAGCATTAGATCTAATCTATGAGCTTTTATTATCACTGGACGAAGCTTACATAGCAACCAAAAGTGGTCATTTTAGTTTAACACCTAGAAATATATTTATTGACGATCAAGGCCGCCTACTATACAATGACTTCGGCTTAGCCCCCACCTCTTACAGGATCAACGTTTCGTGAAATCCCAGATGCAGATCTTTGATATCTACTATATAGGCCCTGAAATCACCTACAGTGACAAATTCCCCAATGAGGCAAGTGATGTTTATAGCTTAGGTATGCTGCTTTACTATTTAATCACAGGTATAACTCCACACAGTAATGCCTCTGGTGGATTTGATCCCAAAGAACTTGTCCTGCCTAAACGCGTAGAAGTAGAATTAAGTGAAGACTTTTTATTTCTATTCAAAAATATGTCGAAACGTATGCCCATTCAACGAATGCATTCATATCGGCAAGTACTGAAAATGATCGAAAATTTCTACCAAAATGCGAATCACTCACATACGACTCAAATGACTGGTCAAAAAAGTGAAATCTATGAAAAAAAAGATTTTTTAAATCGCGTAGCTCCTTTTCTATCTAAGCACTCTTCATCCTCTTCATCTGTTTATAATACAAAACCATTGAGTGTCGAAGCCATACAGGATAGAATTAAAACTTCAATTGATTTAGGCATCTCAAAAGACGCTCATAAAAAATTGAGCAGCAACAAAAGAATAAATAAAAAGAGAACGGTAGCTTCGAATCCAAGCTCCAGTAAAAAGCATGCAACCCCTCCTAGCGTCTCTAAGAAAAACACGGCACAAAGAAAACACAATCATGACTCTGCACGCCCTCTTCACAAGAAAAAACAACGACATGTCCCCAAGAAAAAACCCAGCTCCGCTCCTATCATAATATGCCTCACTACACTTTTTCTTGTTATCCTTTCAGGCGTACTATTTATCGTCACCAGGTCCTCAGATGATGAGAACCCTCTAGCATCAAACAACAAGCTAGCCAACACTCAACTGACTACTGAAAATAAAAGTCTTGATTCGGCAGTAGTCAGCGATAAGGAAAGCCTTGATTCGGCAGTAGTCAGCGATAAGGAAAGCCTTGATTCAGCTATCGTCAGCGATAAGGAAAGTCTTGATTCTCAAGTGGTAGAGGATGAGAAAAAGATCATTATGAAAGAAAAAATCACACTTGATCGCAATTGGTATTTAGATGCGCTTAAGGAAGCTGAACCAGATTTCACAAGTATAGATACGCAATTTAAAAATGATCAAGATAATGCCAAAGACGGTCAAACCAACACAATAAATTTCATCTCTAATGAAATAAATGACGCTAAAACTAATCGCATCAGACGCATCCTCATAGAATTAAAAAGCGAAGTCAACACTCTCGTATTCCAAGAAAAATACTCCGATGCAATCGGTATATATAAAGATTATAACGGGCCTCTTTCTATAGAAAGCCTAGAACCACGCAAAGCATTAATCGCCAATCTTAACACTGCTATACAAGATGTAGAACAACTCAAAGAGCATGAAATCACTGGACAAAAAGAACTATTGGCATCAGCTATTTTTAAACTAGACACCGATCTTATCGATGAATATTTGTTGGCGCTCTCTACTAGCCCAGACATTGCTGAACTAAAAGAAATAAGAACTTTGATTAATCTTGAAAAGATCCAGGACAATATCCTCAATAACTTCGCACTCTCTGAAGACGAGCAATTCACGCTAAGCATCAACAACAACAACACTTTAACTGCTAAAATAGTCAGCTGTGATTTAGATGAAAAAAGCATTCAGATCACCAGCCATTTCCAAGGAAGAAGTTTAAAACAAAGTGTTGACTTAAATGCTTTTGATTTCCAAACTCTAATTCAGCATATTAAACTCCCGACTGACAACGAAAGCCACTTTGCAAGGTTTATGTATTGCTTATTTAACGAAAATGAGGTCATTGCACTCCAGTCGATTAATAATTACTCAGGACCACTATCTAAAGATCTACAAAGCCTTCTAAACAACAAAGTTGACCTGCTCGCCGAAGAAAAGACAATGGCTATCTTTAATATCTTCAATCTAATCCCTGGGGACGAGATCACCGCTAATTCACTCCCAGAAAATGACGCAATAGTTCTACATCTATTACTTTCTAATATTAAAAAAGATTTTAAAGACACTACTTATATCAACGACGTAGGCAGTCCTATACTTAGCGCTCTTACTCAACTTAAGTTAATTATTAAGTCAGATTACAATAATGATATTTTCATCGGCCCCAACATCCAAAATAAGTACCCTCACGTTGACTCCTTCATTTTCCCCAGTAATAGCACTCTACGCTTGTTACCGGGGACATACGAAGAAAGTATTATCTTCCAAGCTAAAAAATCTAAATTGATTGGTACACAGGGTATTAAGTTGCTCAATTCACTCATCATTCAAGGCAGTGATTTACACGTAAGTAATTTATATTTTGAAGAGGGTGATATAAATATTAAAAACGACTCAAAGGCAATAGTAATCAAAAATTGCTTTACCAGTAACGGCGGCATAAAACTGCTCGGAAAAACATCCAACATATTGATTCAAAATAGCTTTTTAAGGTACATCAATTCAAATTCCTCTGCTCAAAAAACACAAATCATTACTTCCACTATATGTGCCAAAGAAAAAGCTGGATCCAATCTTATTTCTAATCTCCATAAAGCTATCATTACCGATTCGATTTTATACAGTGAGAAAAAAGCTATCTTTGCCTCCTCTCAAAGCAAAGCTTCCATAAAAATCAAAAACTGCTTACTATCTGGCATTGGTCCCTTAGCGCTCCTAAAAAACGCTCCAAGCTACTCCTTAGAAGAGCTAGATGACGCTCTAGATGACGTAAAAAAATCCTTGAAAGCAAACGTAGACTTTAAAGATATAAAGAAACATGATTATCGTATAAAAGATTTCTCTCCTGGCTTCAATGCCGCAAGTGATGGCAAATCTATTGGTGCTACCTTTAGCGATTCCTTACAGCTACGCGACGATATCAGGTAAAGCTTTATCTATTCTCGTACGATTCAATTTAGACTAGCCACTAGTCCTTGGAAAAGCTTGTCATTAATAATTCAAAAGAGTTCTGTAAAAATGAGTCGTTACGCCATTCATTTACTCTACCTTAAAAGTTTGGCTCATAGTCTGAACTGCCCGTTCGCAAAACGGCGTGAGTTCCACTAGCTTATTTGGGTCAACACCACTCTGCCATTCTTTTAGTTTATTAGCAATAAACGCTAATTACTGAAAAAGATTTGGACATTCACAGAAGAACTGGGACACTACCTGGTTTGTGGGCCCAGTGTCTCAGCAAGAACGGCTGCTACTAGCGCACTTGAGGCTTACTGAGACAAGTCAAGTATTTCATGATCAAGAAATTTTATCATTTCGTTTAGTAGTCTTGACAGGTCAAGTGGTTTACACAGGTAACCACTACACAGCTCTCTCAAGACGATCTCTTCAGCTTTTAATGCCGAGGCGGTCAGGGCTATAATTGGAATATTCGCCAATTCTTGATCATTTCTAATAATGCCGGTAGCCTCATAGCCATTCATTTTCGGCATTATCATATCCATGAATATCAAGTCTGGGCGCTGTATTTTAGCCTGCTCAACAGCCTCGAAACCATCGTGTGCCTCATAAAACTCAAAGTGATAAGGCTCTAAAAAACTGCGCAACAATTCGCGATTAAAGTCCATATCATCGACAATGAGGATTTTGGCCGGTGCAAAGTTCACGGTATCAGGCTCAAGTCGTACTGCCTCAATTTCACGATCATCGATTGTCACAATTTCTACTCCGAACAACTCAAGTTGAAAAATGCTCCCTTTGCCAAGTTCACTCTCGACTTTGATTCTACCTCCCATCATTTCCATCAGACTCTTGGAAATAGACAAGCCTAGACCCGTACCACCATACTCCGTGACACCTTGTCCATGAGCCTGTCCAAAGGCCTCAAAAATATCATCCACTTGGTCCTGTGCAATTCCAATTCCACTATCTTCTACTGTGATCGTTAAGTCAACTCGATTTTCTTGCGGGTCATCTTGAGGAGTAGATGACTTTATATCTAGATGAATGTAGCCCTCGGAGGTGAACTTTGTCGCATTACTTAAGATATTAACCAAGACCTGACGCAGGCGACCTTCATCGTACATTAAAAGTTTTGGTACATGCTCATCGATCTCAAGCTTAAACGCCACACCATACTCGATAATTTTCTGCTCAAACAGACAACGGATTTCTTCAAGAAGTACCCGTGGTTCCGCCGGCGTGCAATGTATTTTAAGCTTGCCCGCCTCCACTTTAGCAAGGTCCAAGATCTCATTAATCAAGTTCAACAAAGATTTTCCGCTGCTGCGAATACGTTTGACGAACTGTTGTGATTTATCATCAAGGTCCATCCTTTCCATGAGCTCAGAAAACCCTAGGATAGCATTCATCGGCGTACGAATTTCATGACTCATATTAGCCAGAAACTCACTCTTGGATCGATTCGCATAGTTGGCTTTTTCAGTCTGTTGCTGCAACTTTAGGTTGGAGCGCCGCAGTTCGGCGCTTTGGGCTTCCAGCTGATCTGTGCGCTCCCTGACTTTCACCTCCAGTATCCTGTTGGCATCTACTATCGCCGGAATTTCCAAAGCTTTTGGTACAAACTTGAATATGACAATAACGGCAATAATAGAAACAATTGCTGTAATGACCTTCATCACCCCTCCCAGAGGATAGATGGGGTACCAGAAAATGATAGCCTCGATCAGATGCGTCAATCCGCATGCACAAAACATTGCTATTATAAAAAGGTATAAGAGTGCGGGGCACTTCCATTCTTTACGCTTGCGAATGAAGATAATAATCAGGGTAGGAATGGCAAAATAAGCGAGGGCCGTAAGCACATCACTAATAATGTGCATCCAACCAAGATACTCAGGCCAAGTACCACAATTCCAGCGCGCTGGGAAGCGACTGATATCAAAAAAATTCATCAAGGTTTTTTAATCTCTACTACTAAAGGATTACAAATCAAATAATTACAGTAATAATATACTCGTCTACCTTAGGATTCCTAATAAATGAATTGCTGTTCAGCGGCAAAGACTTATAAGAATAATTAAGGGGCAGGCTTTTTATAATTCTTTGGCCGAGCTTAATCGAGGCTTCCTCGCTTGCCCAGAAACACTCATAAGTACCATCGGATTCAATTTGGAGAAGCGCTGCCAGTTATCATGTCAAATAGAGCTTAAAGTCGCTGCATAGAATGTCGGAGCACATCTTGCGATTCGGATTGACTTCCCCTTGATCGGGGTGATATTCGCCTCTTTCAGCCGAGGGGTTTTCCAGCTTTGCTGGGCAAACAAAAAAAGCCCTCACAAAGGAGGGCTTTCGAATAGATCTTAAGTATGATTATTTATACTGACTTTCACGTTCTTCAGTTTTCTTCTTCCAGACGGGTAAAACTTTTTCTTTGAATACTTCTTTCTCTGCATTCATTTTTTTCATATCATAGCCTAAGTATGCTTGGGCTTTAGCCTTGGTGGATACATCTGGCATTGGCACTTCATCTGTATGACCTAATGCATTGAGTACACGGACTAATTTCAAACGAGCATCTGCCGCTTTTAATATACCTGTGGAAACAACTCGACCCATTTCAATAGGTGCATGAAAACTTCCGCCATGACTCGCCGCTACAAAATCCCAACGCCATTGGGCATGACGAATATCTTGTAAAATCGGCTTCATATCAACTTCTTTAGCTCCTTTTTTCCATGCAAAGGCGGCTTCAATATGCGCTTTCACTAATAGACCTTCTAACTGCTGACGATTCTCAAGAATTTTATCCTGACGTTCATATACATTTTGGTAGAATTCACTCTCGCTCTCGCGGTGACAAACTTGGCAAGTATTTTGTACATTAGCCAAAGGACTACGAATTTGGTGGTCAGAAAACTTAACTCCACCTTCAGTCGTATAAGGCATGTGACAATCAGCACAGGAAACTCCACGTTGACCGTGAATACCCATCATGTGTACTTCATAGCCAGGATGCTGAGCCTTCAACATCGGCGCTTTTGAGAGAGGGTGTATCCAGTCATGAAAATTAATTTCATCATAATACTTTTCCATATCTTCTACAGAAAAACCATTATCCCAAGGAAAAGTCAAATAGTTACCATCTTTCGCAAAATAGTATTCAACGTGACACTGAGCACACACAAGTGAACGCATTTCTTGATGTGTTGCATCCTCGATATCTCTACCTTGACGTTCAAAGGCTTCAACTAAAGCAGGACGAGTAATTGTTAGCTTCATCGTCTTTTCATCATGACAGTCAGCACAGCCAATAGGATTAGCTATCTCGTGACCTTTATCATGCCACTTACCTTTATAAAACTCTTTGGCTCCGGTCACATTCATCACACGAGGAACATCTGGGCTTTTACAGGCCCAACAAGTTGCTGGCATCGGTCCGTCACCTTCTTTCATTGGCGCACCTGTTCTCAAGGTATCCTGAATATCTTCTACCGCATGCATATGTCCACGAGGTGAGTTATAATCTTTAGAGAAGCCATAGCCGGCCCAAAGAATCACAAACGCAGGGTTTTCAGCAAGCATATCAACTTGATCACTACCATTGTGTTTAGTTTTAACATCGCCCTTCATAGTGGCTTTCCAACCCTCATATTGCTTAGGATAGTTTTTTGCCCATTTCTCACTTCTAGGTTCATAAGGCATCACATCTGCCCCCACCATATTCATGCGCACAGCTTCTACCTTGCGTTCATTAATATTTGAGAACAATAGGCCTGCAATAACAACAAGAACTGCTGTTAGCACAAAAACAATCCAGGGATTAAACCCCTTTTCGCTTCCTTCATTACTCATATTTTCTCCTATTTCTTTTTAAGCCAATCGGCAATTTCTGTTTTCATTAAAGAGGTATTAGCTTTATGATTAGCCGATAAACTACGCACATCACCGTGCGGTACTTGACGATGGCAATCCCAGCAATAGCGATCTGTTCCTTCAGGTGATACCACATGAGTCTCACCTAAATGAGTCGCATGACATCTTAAGCAATTTTGCTGTACGACTTTCTGTCCCGCCTCTAACATTTGAACGGTTTGGTGCTGCTTCTTTCCCCGGAGGGTAAATAAGGTCGCATGGCGCATACCATCCTTAGCTTTAAATAAATATTTATTTAATACACTATCATGAGGAACGTGACAATCATTACACACAGCCACTTCTCTATGAGAACTATTACGCCAACTCGCGTGCTGTGGTCCCATTACATGACAATTCATACACGTGGCAGGGTCGTCAGATAGATATGAAGCCGCATTAGATACGTAAAACAAATCAATCAGCAAGCCCACAAGTACGCCAGCTACAATTGCTGCTGGTAATTTCCACCCTTTGGGCGGAATTAATTTCCTAAGTATACTCACCTATAATATCCATACTAATTATTAACACTGCTTTAATATACCCACTCAATTATTAAGATAATAACTTTCATTTATTAATTATTAAATAAATACAAAAAAAAAGATCCTGAAATCACTTTCAGGATCTTTTAAAAGCTTCTACTTATTTAGTAGCGGTAATGCTCAGGCTTGTAAGGACCATCAACTGGAACACTGATGTAGTCAGCTTGTTCCTGGCTGAGTGTCGTGAGCTTAGCTCCGAGCTTGCCGAGGTGAAGTCGTGCTACTTCTTCGTCCAGCTCTTTGCTAAGGCGGAAAACACCAACTTTACGGTCAGCATTTTTAGCGATATCAATTTGAGCAATCGTTTGATTTGTGAAGCTGTTAGACATCACGAAACTTGGGTGACCCGTAGCGCAACCGAGGTTGATTAAACGGCCAGCTGCCAAGAGGTAGATGCTATTGCCATTAGGGAAAGTATAACGATCTACTGGACCACCTGGAATATCATCAGTCTTGATAGATGTTTTAGTAACGCCAGGCATTGCTTCGAGTTCGGCAATCTGAATTTCGTTATCAAAGTGACCTATATTACAAACGATCGCTTGATCTTTCATTTGGCTCATATGCTTAGCCGTGATAATGTCTTTGTTACCCGTAGTCGTAACGTAGATATCTGCAACTGGAAGCGCGTCTTCTACTGTTGTTACTTGGTAACCAGTCATACAAGCCTGGAGAGCACAGATTGGATCAACTTCAGAAACAAGAACACGTGCGCGTTCGTTTACGAGTGATTCAGCAGAACCTTTACCAACATCACCGAAACCACAAACCATGGCAACTTTACCTGAGATGAGAACATCCATTGCGCGTTTGATACCATCACAAAGTGAGTGACGGCAGCCATACACGTTATCGAATTTAGATTTCGTTACTGAATCATTTACGTTGATCGCTTGGAAAAGAAGCTCCCCTTTTTCTTCCATCTGAATAAGACGGTGAACGCCCGTAGTTGTTTCTTCTGAAACACCAACGATTTTTGGAGCAATCTTTGTCCAGTGACCAGGATGTGAAACAAGTACACGCTTGATAAGGTCGAACACAACTTGCTCTTCTTCGCTACTGGCAGGACCTTCAAGGAAGTCAGTATCACCACTTTCCGCTCTTACACCAAGGTGAATAAGCATTGTTGCATCTCCACCGTCATCAACGATCTGATCAGGACCAGAACCATCATTCCAAGTCAATGCTTTGAAAGTACAGTCCCAGTATTCTTCTAAAGTTTCGCCTTTCCAAGCAAAAACAGGCACGCCAGTGACTGCAATTGCCGCAGCTGCGTGATCCTGAGTTGAGAAAATGTTACATGAACACCAACGAACATCTGCACCAAGTGAAGTAAGTGTTTCAATAAGTACTGCAGTCTGAATTGTCATGTGGAGTGAACCCATGATCTTAAGACCAGCTAGAGGTTGTTCTTTACCATACTTCTCACGTGTAGCCATAAGACCTGGCATCTCGTGCTCAGCGATATCAAGTTCTTTACGACCGAATTCTGCGAGCGAGATATCCGCTACTTTATAATCTTCATTTGACATATTATTTACCTTGTTTTATTAAAAAATTTGTGACCTTCACTAATGAAAGCCTCATTTGATATTATTTCTTTAAATCTACTAATGTTTGATTGATGCGGTCCCATCCTGCTTCAGGAATGACTGCACCCATAACCTGCACAACTTCCGAACCAATTTTGTGGGCCAACTTAGTACTTTCTTCAAGACTCAAGTCATGCGCTAAGCCATAGAGGAAGCCACTTGCCCAAAGATCGCCTGCGCCAGTCGTATCTATAGCTTCAACTTTGTGAGCACCAACGAAGACTTTTTCGCCATCGCGTTGTACCCAAGCACCATCCGCACCGAGCTTTACGGCGACAATTGAACAATGTTTTGCCAAGCTCTCGATTGCCGCATGGGGATCATCACTACCGCAAAATGCTTTCGCCTCTTCTTCGTTAGCAAAAACCATATCAACATAATTCTCGAGAAGCTCTGGAAGCACGTCTTGATTAGCGTTTACCACTTCAAAAGAAGCCAAATCAACACTCACGGTACAACCTGCTTCTTTTGCTGCTTTGAAAGTTTTGAGAGCTAAATCGCGATTGAAGAGCAAATAACCCTCTAAATGCACGTGGTCTTGCCCTTTAAAATCTTCTGCCGTAACTTCTTCAACGAGAAGACCCGCCGCCGCTCCGAGATAAGGACGCATAGTTCTCTCTGCATCTGGAGTCACAAGACTGAGACATGTTCCTGTAGGAGTTTCTGGACAACGCTTGAATGCGTGATCCGAACCTCCTGCCTTAACAAAGGAATCTAAGAAATATTGCCCGCGTTCATCGCTACCAATTTTTCCGAGAAAAGCACCTGATACACCTAGGTTTAATAAACCAACAATCGTATTCGAAGCCGAACCGCCCGTAGCGAGCTCCTGTTCCGGTACATTGGCCAGCAAGTTTTGAAGCTGATCAAACTCAACCATGCACATACCGCCTTTATCACCTTCAATATTATCTACGTGCTCATGTGAAACACGTGCCAAAATATCAACGAGAGGCGAACCAACGCCCATGATTTTTTTAGACATGATTAAGCGATACCAGCTGCAGCTTTGAGTGCTTCAACTTTGTTAGTTTGCTCCCAAGGGAAAATTTCACGACCGAAGTGACCATAAGCAGCGGACTGCTGGTACTTCCAGCCTTTAGGAGTTTTGAGACCGAGTTCTGCGATAAGATCAGCTGGCTTCATTGAGAAAACTTCATTAACGATCGCTTCGAGTTGAGTATCATCATCGAGCTTACCTGTACCATAAGTATCAACATTCACTGAGATTGGGTAAGGAACGCCAATAGCGTAAGCTACTTGAATTTCACACTTATCTGCAAGACCAGAAGCCACAATATTCTTGGCTACATAACGGCTATAGTAAGCAGCTGAACGGTCAACTTTTGAAGGGTCTTTACCTGAGAACGCACCGCCACCATGTGAGCCAACGCCACCATAAGTATCCACGATGATTTTACGGCCAGTAAGACCAGCATCACCATGAGGTCCACCAATGATGAATTTTCCTGTCGGGTTGATGTGATAAGTAATTTCTTCTTTGAGGAGTTCTGCAGGAATAACTTCAGCCACAACTTCGCGAACTACTTTTTGGAGCTGAGCAATATCCATCTCAGCAGTATGCTGATGAGATACGACGATTGCTGTTACCGCAACTGGCTTGCCGAGTTCGTAACGAATAGAAACTTGACTCTTTGAATCGGGAAGCAAGAACTTGTACGCAGAATCATTCTTGCGAAGATCCGCTAAACGCTCAAGAATTTTATGCGAGTAATAAACCGGGGCTGGCATTAGAGCTTCGGTTTCGTTTGAAGCATAACCAAACATCATGCCTTGATCGCCTGCTCCTTGCTCAGTATGTAGACCCGCGCCTTCATCTACGCCCTGTGCGATATCCGCTGATTGTTCGTGGAGGCGAACTTGAACTTCACAAGTATCAGCGTTAAAGCCGATACCATTGCAAGTATAACCGATTTCGCGAATTGCCTGACGCGCTACCGCTTCGTAGTCCACATTAGAATTAGTAGTGATCTCACCAGCAACAACAACGAGGTCCGTTGTCACTAAAGTTTCGCACGCAACGCGGCTATTAGAATCGCCTGCAAGACATGCGTCAAGGATTGCGTCTGATACTTGATCAGAAATTTTATCGGGGTGACCTTCAGAAACTGACTCCGAAGTGAAAATGTGTGTGGCGTGAATTTTACTCATTTAAATATTCCATATTTATATATTTGCATAAACGAATATATGTAAAATACAGAACTTTTCAAACGAGTTTAATAAAACTTAAAGATTTTCTTTTCGGCGCTTCATAATTCGCCTTATTTATTCGTCAAAAACACCGGACTCCATAGCTTCACGCGCCTTAACAGTACAAGAATCAATAGCATTAAGGGCTTCTGCGTTACCACGTTCAGCCAAAGACTGTATAGCATTCAATACTGCAAACGGGGGAACATGCGGCTCTTCTTTCGTTCCGCGTGAATAAAGAATCAAGGCATCTAAAAAATCACCTAAGACTGAATCTTCCATCTTTTTAAAATTCTTATGCGTCGGAGCAACCATAAAGGCCCCTACCTGACTCGATGTGACATCGTAACCTGCCAATTCAAAAATATCCAAGATATCTCTTTTTTGTAAATTAAATGCGATTCCAACTTTCTTTAAGACTGTATTTGCTTCCATGATTTCTTCCTTGATTTTCTGATTTAATTCCACACAGTAAATCAATACTGAGAAAAATCCATAAAAAAACTTTTTTTGAGTCACAAGAGGCTTAGCTATCCTTTCTTTTTGAGCAAGACAAATTACTTTATCCAAAGCAATTTTAATTCGAGCCAATTATTTCCATGGAAAGTCCAAATACCCTCTTCCACAAAACCAAAGAGCGAGGTTTACACACCTTAATTTTCACCCTCCTCCTCATGGTCTTTATTTCAGTCATTTCATATACCCCTTCTGACATCAGTGCTATTACTGGCGGCAAGCTGGAACATCAATACTCTAATCTGTTTGGCGCCTTAGGTGCCCGAATTTCTTATTTCATGTTTTTAAGCTTTGGACTTGGCGCATATCCTATCACCATACTCATTTTCTCATCCGCAGTTCGACGACTCCTCAACCTCAATATCCACAAAACTAACTGGATTTACTTTCTTTCGATCATATTTTTCGCCAGCGGCATTTCTACATGCCTCGGCTGCTACCCCGACTTCATGCCTAGCTTATGTAAAAGCCTCAATATCTCACAAATCCCGGGTGGTGCACTAGGTAGCCTACTGGCTAATCCAGAACACGGCTGGCTTTATCACATCTGTAATCGACTTGGTTGCGTCATCTTATCCCTAGCACTCATCTCATACAGCCTTTATGTTTTCATGAGCTTTGATTGGCCTAAACAACATACTGAAAAAGTCGACGCCGATGATGAGCCATCATTCACTCCCAACAACTCAAATACTATACAAGATGAAGAAAAAGAAAAAAATACTTTTGCACAACTCAAAAATACCTTGGCATCTTGGTTCCAAACTAAACACGATGAAAGCGATGCTCTGCAAGAAGTCTCTAGCGAAGCTGCACCTGAGTACCTTCCTGCTGTAAGTGAAGAGATCTCAACCCTCGAAAAAGCCCCAGAACCTAGCCCGCGAAAAAGCTCCAAGAAAAACAAAGAAGCCTTAGGTGAACAAGAGCTCCCCTTAGCAGATACGCTTCCTCTTGAAGAAAACTTAGATCATATCATTGAAGATGAAAAACCCCACGAAATCTTCTCGGGTCAACTCACTGAACCTCAACAATCCACTCAAACCACTCGCTACAAACTTCCCTCTCTTGATTTACTCACTAACGGCGACTCCGAAATAAAAATCAGTCCTGAAGAAGTGCAGAGGAAAAAAGACATCATTCAAGAAACTTTAGAGCATTTCAAAATCAAAGCTCACATGGGCGAAGCTTTCCCTGGCCCACGTATCACTCTTTATGAAATCATTCCCGACAAAGGTGTGCGCATCGAGAAAATATCTAGTATCTCTAATAATCTATCCATGGAACTCCAGGCTCAAATGGGCATCCGGATTATCACCCCCATCCCTGGACGACGCTCAGTTGGTGTAGAAGTCCCGAATGACGAGGCTTCGAGTGTTTGGTTACGAGCTATGGTTGAGACTAAAGATTTCAAAAATTCTGATGCTATGATCCCCATCGTCTTAGGTAAAGATATATCTGGCAACACCTCTGTAATGGATTTAGCTCGCGCACCTCACTTACTTATTGCCGGCGCCACTGGTGCAGGTAAATCTGTGTTTATGAACTGCTTAATTATGAGTTTGCTCTATCGCTTTACTCCAGATGAATTAGAACTTATCTTGGTCGATCCGAAAAAGGTAGAATTTGCGCCCTACGCAAATATCCCTCACCTCGTCTGCCCTATCATCACTGAAGCCGAACAAGTCCCCTCAGCTCTACGTTGGGCATCATTCGAGATGGATGTTCGCTACGACCTCTTAGCTGCTGTTGGTGTTCGTAACCTCAGTGATTTTAATAACAGAAAGAAAAAGCCAACCGAACCTACTGAAGACAAAAATGGTAACTCCATACCTGAAAAACTGCCTTTAACGGTCATCATTGTAGATGAAGTCGCCGACCTCATGAGTAACAAAAACACACGTGCTGAAATTGAAAACTCTATTAGCCGTATTGCCGCAAAAGCTCGTGCGGTGGGTATCCACTTAGTCTTGGCAACTCAAAGTCCTCGTACCAATGTCATTACTGGGGTTATCAAAGCAAATTTCCCTACTCGTATCGCTTTCCAAGTGAGCTCATACACTGACTCCATGACTATTCTCGACGGCAAAGGCGCCGAGCAACTTCTTGGCCGTGGCGATATGCTTTTCAACCCACCAGCATCCTCTAATCTCTTACGTATTCAGTCCGCATGGACTCCTGACGAAGATATAGAAAAAGTGGTCGAATTCATTTCAAAGCAACAATCACAACGCTTTAAAGATATTGTAAAAACAGGTTCTGCTGAAATCGCAAACGGCACCGACGGAGAAGATTATGCCAGTGATGACGAACAACAAGATAGCATCATTTCACAGGCCATGGACATCATCCGACGTGATAAAAAAACCTCCATCTCTTACCTACAGAGAAAAATGCGCATCGGATACAATAAAGCTGCCAATATCATTGAAGAATTAGAAGACATTGGATTCCTAAGTGCCGCTGACCATACTGGCAAACGAGAAATATTAGACGACATCTACAAAAACCCCGAGGAGCCCTCATGAGCACTGAAGACGACAATTTATTCGAGCAAGAGCTCCCCCTCTACAACGAGACTCCCAAGCCACTCATCCTGAAAAAAGAACCGTCATCTTTGACTATTAAAGATAGTCCATATAATGACCAAGAAGAAGCAACACCTACGCAAAACACCTCTGGACTAACTATAAAAAGTCCTGCCAAAGCTGCTTCTATTGAATCCACTGAACAGCCACGCTCAGCTTTGAAAATAAAAAAAACAGACGACCCCAGCCCTACTCTTCGGATTAGAGCATTTTCTTCAGAAGAAACTGTCGAGCCAAAAAACATATCTAAGCTCTCCCCACAAACATCAGCTTCACCAGAACCCGATGACCTAGATCATGAGAACGCACCAGAGACTCCGTCGCATTCATACAGTGAAGAGAGTCACTCACCCAGCATTAAAGCATTACACATTAAAAACCCTAGTAATTCAGATTCTATCAAAAACTTAGAATACAATAAACCTGTTCCCGAACCAGGTGAGCACGCACCTCAAACAATCATCCTCCGCAATAAACCCTTACCTGGCGCACGTAGTAAACTTGCTCTCACAACGGTCGAGCCCGTCGATGACCAATACTTAAGTAACTCACTAAACACTCCTCCCCCTCACATTCAGGAATTAGAAGAATACGAAGAGGTTCTCAATACTGCAGCCCAAGAGAGTGTATTTGAATTAAGTAATAACGAACTCAATGACCAGGAAAATTCTGCTAGCGACACACAAGAAGAACTCTTCAATCAAATCCACACTGAGCCAGACACTGATAGCGCTCATAAAAAAAATTCTCCCACTATCTATGAAATGGAAGATGACTCCAGTATAGGCACGATGCTCATGAGCGCGCGTCAGAAAGCGAGCTTTACTATTAAAGAACTCGCTAGAAGAACCAACATCAAAGAAGCTTATATCATTGCTCTTGAAGAAGAGAATCGTTCTAATCTTCCAGATCCCATCTACACAAAAAGTTATATCAAAAACCTTTGTCATGAGCTGGAAATCGAATACCCTAAAGCATTAAAACTCTATGCAAATCTATGTGGCGAAGAATTTGATACTCAGTACAATATTGCCCAAAGAGGTCCAGATAAATACGCGAGTAAACCTGCGAATTCCACTCTACAAAAATGGAGTGCCATTGTCGTGATCTTTATAATTCTAGGTCTAATAACCTTCGGCTTCACTGCCAAACATTTCTACTCTCCATTACCAGTATTCAAAGAAAATGAACAAGTCAACTTAAATGATTTTCATCAAAAAATCATTATCCCCACTCCAAGATTAAACGTCCCCAATAAATAGGTCATAAGCATGTCTATCCATCCTCAAGCAGGAAAACTCCCTAAAGCAAATCAACTCCTCAATATTGAAGAATTACTATCCGCATACACTACACTCAAATTAGATTTAGCTCCCGTGAGCTTTGGCACTTCCGGACACCGCGGAAGCTCCCTCAAATCCTCTTTCAACGAGACTCATATTCTCGCCATCACACAAGCCATTTGCGAATACCGCAAATCTCAGGACATCAATGGCCCTCTATATATCGGCATCGATACCCATGCCCTATCAAAACCCGCACTACTCTCTTGCCTTCAAGTCCTTGCTGCCAATGACGTAGAAGCTCTTTACCAAGAGGATTTCGGCGTCACACCTACACCCGTAATTTCCCACGCCATACTCACCTGGAATCAAAAGAACGATTCTTTGGCCGACGGCATCGTCATCACCCCGTCTCATAACCCTCCCGAAGATGGTGGCTTTAAATATAATTCAATTGATGGCGGACCGGCGAATACCGATATCACTACTTGGGTAGAAAACCGCGCCAACGAAATTATTGCCGGAGCACTACTTGACGTCAATAAAATAAGTCAAGAACAAGCTTTAAGTTCAGCCAATATCAAGGCCTACGATTATATCCCAAATTACGTGAACGACCTTGAGAATGTTATCGACATGCAAGCTATTAAAGACGCAAAGATTAAAATTGCTGCTGACCCCTTAGGCGGTGCTAGCCTCCCTTACTGGCAGCCTATTATCGATAAATATGGCTTAGATATTACCGTAGTTAATAAATCAGTTGATCCAACTTTTAAATTCATGAGCTGTGATCGCGATGGCAAAATACGTATGGATTGCTCATCTCCATGGGCAATGAGTTCACTGATTAAACTAAAAGATCAATACGATATCGCTTTTGGCAACGATCCCGATAGCGATCGTCACGGTATTGTCACTCGCTCATCTGGCCTACTCAACCCCAACCATTATTTATCTGTTGCCATCCTCTATCTTTACCAAAATCGTTCACAATGGGATCCTCAATTAGAAATCGGTAAAACTTTAGTCAGCTCCAGCATGATTGACAAAGTTGGCACTGAACTCAAACGAACCGTATGTGAAGTTCCAGTCGGCTTCAAATGGTTTGTTGATGGTCTCGTAAACCACAAAATCGCCTTTGGCGGTGAAGAAAGTGCCGGTGCATCATTCCTAAGGAAAGACGGTTCTGTTTGGACCACGGATAAAGATGGCATCATCCTATGCTTATTAGCAGCAGAAATCCTCGCTGTCTCCAAAAAAGACCCAGGCGAACTCTATACTGAACTCACAAAAAAGCACGGTTCACCCATTTACGCACGCATCGATGCCGCCGCTAGCCCTGAACAGAAAAATAAACTCAAACAGCTCTCACCAGAGGATATCAAAGCCGACTCACTAGCTGGCTACCCCATCCTAGAAAAATTAAGTCACGCCAATGGAAATGGCGCCGCTATAGGAGGCCTCAAAGTGACCACAGAAGCTGGCTGGTTTGCTGCAAGACCATCAGGAACAGAGGACATCTACAAAATTTATGCTGAAAGTTTCATCAGCGAAGATCACTTAAAAGAGCTTCAGCAAGATGCTCAAAACATCGTTGATAACGCTATTAGCTAGTGCAATTATTCTACACCCCTTGCTCCAACAAAGAAGAAGCTAAAAAAATAGCTTCTTCTTTGCTGAGTGAAAAACTGATTGCCTGTGCAAACGTCATCCCAGGAATTAATTCTTTATATATCTGGGAGGGCGAGCTTCAGGATGTAGAAGAAGTAATTCTTCTGCTTAAGTGCAAGCAAGAATCTGCCAATGACGTCGAAAGCCGAATCTCTCAACTCCATTCCTATGACTGCCCATGTATCCTGCAGTTCACACCCGACAAGGTGAACCCAGCATTCAGCAAGTGGCTAAATGATAATTAAGATTTACTATCTCCGGAGTGCTTGCGCAATTCGTGAAGCAATCTCTTCGCTTTTGGATGCCCGGAATCAGCTGCAGACTGAAGGTACATTTTGCCACGATTTATTTCTTGCTTAACCGCATACTTGCCAAATATTAAAATCTGACCTAATTCAAACTCTGCGGGAACCCATTGTTGATTGGCTGACTTTTCTAAATAAGAAACACCCGTCAACCTGAACTCTCTCATGTTATACTTTTTTAGTCGCATACCATATGTAAACTGAAATTCTGAAACTCCACGATCGGCTAAATTCTTTTCTAAAAGCAGCTGCTGTTCACGGCTTGGCAAAAGAAATAAGTGCTTATCT
This sequence comes from Lentisphaera profundi, assembly GCF_028728065.1. Taxonomy (GTDB): domain Bacteria; phylum Verrucomicrobiota; class Lentisphaeria; order Lentisphaerales; family Lentisphaeraceae; genus Lentisphaera; species Lentisphaera profundi. The sequence goes on from NZ_CP117812.1 coordinate 2,183,051, forward strand.
CCCACTTGTGCTAAGCGTAACTTCATCTTCATCGCACCAACAGAATAGTTCTCTACTGCTGACTCTAAGTAGCCAATACCTTTCTTCGCACTAGCCTCGACAATCATTCCCTTAAGATAAAACTTCGCATATTCATAAAGACAAGGGCCATCATAATTATCTGCTCCAAGCTTAAAATAAGACAAGGCCTTATGCGGACTCCGCAGAGTCCCCCAACCAGAAAAGCTCATTTTCCCTAAATAGTAATTATTCTCAAACTCATCTTTCTTTGCGCGCGCCTCAAAGTAATCCCATGCTTTTTCAAACATTTTATCTGGATTCTCATCTTCAAATTTTTTAACTCTGGATTCCACTAAGAGTTTGGCAAGCGCATAATTGCAACGCTGCTCTCCAAAAATAACTCCACGTCGATACCACTCCGCAGCCTTTTTATATGACTGACGATAGCCATAGCCTTCCTCGTAAAACTGGCCAAGCTCATAACAAGCCGCTCCATTGCCTTGACTAGCAGACATCATAAACTGCTCTGCCGCATTAATAAAACTCGGTTCAAGACCCTGACCATTTTTATACAGCAGACCTAATAAGAGTTGAGAATACTCATCACCCTTTGCCGCACTATCTTTAAGGTCTTTAACACCAAAAGACTGTGCAAAACATGAAAGACTCAAAAACAAGAGTCCAAAGGCCAAAATTCTTTTATTCATTTTTTATCCTAAAACAGGAAAACCGCAATTCAAAAAAAATTGCGGCTAGCCTTAAATTCAATGTTATTTTTACTTACTCAAGTTCGCTTTGAACTACCCAATCACCAGATTCAGGTTTCACGACAATACGCTCATCTGTAATCGCTGCAGCTATTTTACCACCTGCTTTTTTTCCAAGTATTAAACCCAATATAATACCAACAAGACCAACTCCAGCTGCAATACCGATACCAATACCACCACCAATAACTGCTCCGCCAATACCTCCGGCCATGGCCACAACTCCACCAACAATACCTGCTTGGCTACCACTTCCTAAATCCTTGATTTCACAAAAGATAACTTCTTCAGAATCTTTAACTTCGCTTTCAATATATTTTGGAACATTCCTAACTGGCTTGCGCTTCTTAGGTGTCTTCTTTTGGGCAACAGGCGCTGGTGCGGCTTGACTTGGAGCTGGTGCCGCGGCTCGTACTGGCGCTGGTGCTGGACTATTTAATTCGCCCTTTGTAGGAATCACAAATTCAGCTGCACAATCAGGACACTCAACTACGGCTCCATAAAATTCATCCGATACTATAGGAAAACTCGCTGGACAACTCACACAATATACCGTGCCATTTTCCACATTAGCTTTTTGCATTGAAGGGGGCGCCACTGGCTGTTGCGGGGCTTTACTCTCGTCGCCTTTCTTCGTTTGCATCATACTCATACTTTTACGAGAAAGGATAACTGTACGTGTGTCACCAAAATCGTTCGCACTATCTCCACTAGGTCGAATTCCACTTCTCGGGGCTGGAGCAGCAGATGTTGAAGCTCCTGGGCGCGGTGGACGTGGCGGGCGTGGTATGTTGTCACTCATATATTATCTCACATTTATTTTTGACAAAAAATCTATACGGCTCATTTTCCATGAAAGATGAGCTCAAACTGCTGATAATATTACCATATCAGCAATTGTTATTCAACTAGAGCAAAGCCCTTTTTAAGCCCTCAACAAGAATTTATGCTAATAAATCTCTTGATTTTAATCTCCAAAGACTTAATATCAGATAATTAAGCGCTTCTTACCTTAACTAAAACTTAAAAACAAAGTCCAAAGTATGTTTGACGAAAGCTCTCCTTATTACTATTTCCTAATGTCCGACAACTTTGGTCGGTTTATTGTTCTACTCCTTTTCCTTGTCTCTATTCTCTCTTGGTTTTTAATGCTTGAGAAATGGATCGAAGTCAAAACGGCCTTAACTAATGCCTTTGATCTAAAGCGACAACTTCAAGATCGGGGCTCATGCCTTTTAAAGTGTACTCAGCAATTTGGCTCCGATAACCCTATTGGAAAAATCTACACCTCAGGTAACCACCAACTTATTTCCCTTTTACATACTAATGAGCATGAACTTTTATCATTCGCTCATGAAAATTTACTCCCCCGACAAATCTCCTCCATAGAAATAGAGTCAATTCGTAAATCGATGGAACAAGCCGTGAACGACGAAATCCTCCATTACGAAGGAAAAATGAGCTCTCTCTCGACGATCGTATCTGTCAGCCCTTTCTGCGGACTCCTAGGCACTGTATACGGTGTCATGACCTCCTTTGGCGGAATGGCGGAACATGGTTCGGCAAATATCGCAGCAATTGCCCCAGGCATTGCTGGCGCACTCTTAACCACTGTCGCAGGCTTGCTTGTTGCTATCCCTTCTGTAGTAGGCTACAATTTACTCACCGCAAAAATTCGCACCTTAATTTCACATATGGATAATTTTACCGATTTTTACGTCGGTAACCTTACCCTTCATCGTGTGAAGAAATAAAATGTCGAGGCGTCATCGCGAGAATACGGTTTTATCAAATATTGATGTCACCCCTTTAGTCGATATTACCTTTATCCTACTCATCACTTTCATGGTCACTATGCCCGCCATGGAAAACCGCATTAAATTGCCTCAAATGACTGATCAAGCACCCCCTCAACCCGAACAAGAAACTACCGTTTGGTACAATGCTGATGGAGAAGTCATTATCGAAGACGTAAAGCTCACCCTCGATGAACTTGAATCCTATATCCGTAACATGAATACAGACAATAAAATCTTCACGGTAAAAGCCGATGAAGGCCGCCCTTACGGAGAAGTCATTTCAGTCTTGCGCTCGATAAAAAAAGCAGGTATTAGCGATGTTTCACTTGGCACATCTAGCGAGAATTAGAATATAATGAAGGAGCATAAAAAGAAACGTCGCAAATCCATCTTGCTCTTTTCCGTAATCATCCACGGCCTTGTCCTCATATCTATTTTTATCTTACCCTTTTTTAAGAAAGAACAAAAAACAGTGACCGAAAATTCAATCGATGTAAGCGTCGATCTCAGCCAACTGAGTACCGAAATTCCCACCCGAAACCCCGCGCCAACACCAGATCCCATTCCGGCAAGACCTGAACCCGAACCCACAAGACCCAAGCCCCCCGAACCTAAAAAAGATCTTGATAAACAAGCACAAGAAAAAGCGGCTCAAATAAAAAAAGACGCTCTTCGCCAAGCTGCAAAAGAGCTCGAGGCCAAAAAAGAACGTGACCGTAAGACTAAAGCCAAACGCGACTTACAGAAAAAAGCCGATTTAAAAAAACAAAAAGATGCCGATGCCAAAAAAGAGCGCGATCGTCAAGAGCGCGCCAAACGAGAAGCTAAAAGAAAAGCCGACATCAAAAAACAGAAAGATGCTGATGCGCGTAGATCACGAGAACGAATTGCAGCGGCAAAAGCACATGCCGGGCAACAATCAAAACTCAATAATCAGTACAAATCATTATTAAGTGCAGGCCTCGTACAACAATGGAATCGCATTTACCTTGATAGCGGCATTAGCACCACCGACCGCGTAACCGTTCAAGTCACCATTGATCGATCGGGAAAGGTCATCAGTAAAAGAATCATCAAACTTGCAAAAAGTGCCGCACTCAACAGAGCTGCTAAAACTTTCCTTGCAGGCTTAAGCAAACTCCCCACCTTCCCTAAAGGTATGGATTCTAAACAAATTACCGAAACATTTACTCTAGGTCGTAGAATATGAGCATAAGTGACGAAAAGAAACTCGACAAAGATAACACGGCTTTTTTAGTTGGCGTTTATAAAAAAAATGACGAAAAAGAAGAATGCGATCAACTCTTAGAAGAACTAGAAGAACTCATGGACACCATGGGCGTAGAGGTCGCCGGTAAAAAGGCGATTCGAAACCAAAAACCTAGCGCCCGTTTTCTGCTAACTTCAGGCAAAGCTGAAGAGCTTTTTCACAATGCCATGGAAGCTCAGGCAGGCATCCTCGTTTTCGATGCCGATATTAGCCCATCACAGCAAAGAAATATGGAACGCGAATCTGGGCTAACAGTTATTGATCGACGTGAAGTCATTTTAGAAATTTTCTCACAACGTGCCACAACCCGCGAAGCAAGACTACAAATTGATCTCGCTCGCTCAGAATACGACCTCCCAAGACTCGCCCGTGCATGGAATCACCTTTCTCGCCAGCGTGGTGGAGCCAACATGAAAGGCGAAGGCGAACGCCAATTCGAGCTCGACCGGCGCATGGTTAGATCTCGTATAAGCCAGTTACAAAAAGAGCTAGAGAAAGTCCGCTCTCAACGTGCAACTCAACGTAAACAACGTCGAAAAAAACCCGTGCCAAACGCGGCTATTGTCGGCTACACAAATGCAGGTAAATCCTCTCTACTCAATTGCCTAACTGATGCAGATATATTGGCGGATGACAAGCTATTTGCGACATTGGATCCTACGACCCGGAGAATCACACTCAGCAACAATCAAGACTTACTTTTAACCGACACCGTAGGCTTTATCCGCAAACTTCCACATGACTTAGTCGAAGCCTTCAAAGCCACTCTAGAAGAAACCGTAGTAGCCGATTTCCTGATACATGTTGTAGACGCCTCAGACCCCGATGCCCTCCAACAAATGGAGACAACGTTTAAAGTTTTGAACGAATTAGAGGCCGGCACCAAAAAAACCATCATTGCTTTTAATAAAATCGACCAAGTTGAGCACACTGCGACACTCGCCTCCTTGCGAAGCGCTTATCCAGACTGTATTTTTATGTCAGTGAAATCAGGCCAGGGAATCGAACAACTTCAAGAACGTATGTGCGAGCTTATAGAACACACTCTTTTTGATGTAGAACTCCACATCCCTTTTGACCGCTTCGACCTCATGGCCTTAATTCATCGCCAGTGCCACATTCACGTAGAGAAATATGAAGATGACTTTATCTACGTTAATTGTTCCGCACCAACTGACATGAAAAATGAAATTAAGGATTATATTATCAATGACACCCTCCCGAACACGAACAGCTGTTGATATTCTAAAAGACGTCCAACCCGACGTCAATAATCGTTATCAAGTAAAGTCAGACCTTGGCAAAGGTGGAATGGGGACCGTCGATGCGGTAAAAGATACACAACTCGATCGTATACTTGCCATGAAAACCCTTTCCCCTAAACACGCAAAAAGCCCTTCAACAGTCGAATCATTCTTAAAAGAAGCCCGTTTCACCGCACAACTTCAGCACCCAAACATCATCCCCGTTCATGATGTAGGCACCTCGCCAGATACGAATGCACCCTTTTATACAATGAAGTTAATTGAAGGTGAATCGCTGCTCGAAGTCATCATTAAGCTCAAAGACCAAGACCCCATATATGAAAAAAAATATAGCTTATTTGAACGCTTAAACCTATTCCGAAAAGTCTGTGATGCGCTCGCTTATTCACACTCACGCGGAATCATTCACCGCGACATTAAACCCGCCAATATTATGTTAGGTCCCTATGGTGAAGTCCTGCTCGTGGACTGGGGCTTAGCTAAGCACATTGATGATGATGAAAAGATCAATGCCCTAAGCACAACCGGCTTCGAAGACTCTTTTTTAACTCATGACGGCATCATTAAAGGTAGCTTGGCCTACCTTTCCCCCGAGCAAGCATTCGGGAATATCAGAGAAATCGACCGTTTAACAGACATCTTTTTACTTGGCGCTACATTATATCACTTACTCACCTTAGAAGCTCCCTATAATTACACCGAAGTCGCTAAGCTCCTTAACCATGCCGAAAATGCAAAATATCTCCACCCTTTAGAACAACCTGGCTGCGACAACCTCCCCTTGCAAGTAACTGATATCATTACTCAGGCCATGTCAAGAAACAAAGATGACCGCTTCCAATCGGTTGAAGAAATATCCAAAGCTATTGACTACTACTTAAGTGGCAAGCACGCCAGTAGCATGAGGATTTTTAAAAGAGGCGAAATGCTGATCCACAAAGACAGCAGTGGTACCGAAGCCTACGTAGTCACATCTGGACGAGTGGAAATTTATCATGATGACAACGACAAACGCAATGTCCTCGATATCTGTGAACGAGGCTCTATTATTGGTGAACTATCGCTCCTCACTGGCAAAAAACGCTCCGCAAACGCTATCGCAATGGAAAAAACCTCTGTACTTATCATAACGCGACAAATGATGCTTGATGAATTAAATAAAATGCCCCCTTGGCTGGAGAAGACTCTCTCATCACTAGCTTTTAAATTACTCAACACCAATAGCGATATCCACCCATTCATTAGCGCCAGTTGCGCCCTTCCCGTCACGATTCAGACTTACTACATCTTCATGGAAATGCGCTTTCAAGTCATCTCCGAGAGCGGCGAAATCCCCGGCTACACTCGTGAACAACTATCAAAATTAATCGCGGACAACTTAGGCCTCCCACCCGAAAGAACCGAAGGCGCGATTAATACACTTGTTCAAAAACAAGTATTAGAAGTTGACTCACTGGGCATAATCACTCCTATTGACTTAAGCGAACTCAAAGCACTGATTAAATTCATTGAAATGGAAAACTCCAGAATGAAAGACACCAGTACCATCGGCCAGGACATCCCGGTTTCTAAAATCCGGAAATTCACAGAGACCTATAGAGCACTAAATAGTATCTAGGCTCACACTTATCGGGATAATCACCTACTTCAGAATTAGATGAAACTCGATGACCATGTTTCAATAAACATTCTTGGCTAAGTCGATACTTATCAATAAAAAAGAATCATGGCCAATAAAAAAGCCTCCTAAAAAGGAGGCTTTTCATAATCTAAATGAACTTAATTACTTAACAATTTTAAGTAATTCAACTTCAAAAATAAGATCGGCGTTAGCAGGGATTGGACCCTGACCATTTGGCCCATAAGCAAGATTAGAAGGAATGTAAAAAACATACTTCGCGCCTGGCTTCATAAGTTGTACACCTTCAGTCCAACCAGGTATCACACCATTAAGAGGAAACTCTACTGGCGTACCACGCTGTACCGAACTATCAAAAACTGTACCATTAAGCAACTTACCTGTGTAATGAACTGAAACTGTGTCAGTTGCTTTCGGATTCTCACCAGCGCCAGCAGCTAAAACAACGTACTCCATTCCGGATGCAGTTTTAACGACAGCTTTGTCACCAAAAGCGTCTTTTTTTGCTGTTGATGAAAGACCTTTTTGTTCTTCTGCAAATTTTGCAGCATCAGCAGCTTGGCGCTTTTGCATCTCAGTACGCATCACGTTCATGGCTTCCATAATTACTGGCTCTGCATAAAGCGTATTCTTTTTCCCTTCGACTCCAGCCTGGATACCTTTTAGGAACTCAGCTGAATCCATTTCTTTTGCTTCAGAAAGTCTTTGGCCGAGGTTAATGCCTTCATTATAACTAATAACCTTACTAGCTTTTTCGAAAGTCATTGTAGATTTTTCTACATGAGGTTTTCCTGCATGAGATGCGTGATCATGTGCTGGCTTAGCAGCAGCCGCTTTGGCTGGCTCTTGAGCAAAAACTGAACTCATCGCCATCAAACTAAACGCAGCAGTTGTAAAAAAGAACTTACTGTTCATATTTTTTTCCTAATATTTTGTTTTCAGTTAAAATGTAGATCGTAAAAACTAACGGTAAAACATATTTAAAATAGTCCTAATATCAAATTTTTATCCAAACAGAGATAAAATCCTATGTCAAACGAATCTCATACCACCGATTTCTGTAAGGGTCAGATTATTTATCACCCTAAGTGGCTTACACCCAAAAATAGCAATAAGTACCTGAGTCAGCTCAAACAATCGCTTCCATGGAAAAGTGACAAGATACGCTTCATGGGCAAGCAACACTCCATCCCAAGGCTTCATGCATGGATCGCTGATAGCAACATCAACTATTCATACTCTGGCATTTCTCTCGAGATTAACCCGTGGTCGACAGCAACAAGAGAATTGAAAATGCTCTGTGAGCAATCCTGTCAACACTCCTTTAACTCAATGCTCGCCAATTACTACCGCAATGGCAAAGATTCCAATGGCTGGCATGCAGACAATGAAAAAGAACTGGGTCAAAACCCTCTTATTGCCATAGTTAGCTTTGGCCAAGTACGAAGACTCTCCATAAGATCCAATGATAACCACAAAGAAAAACTCGACTACGATCTTGCTAATGGCTCCCTTATAATAATGAAAGGTGAACTTCAACACCAGACTCAACACTGTCTCAGAAAAACCCAAAAAGATTGCGCTGAGCGCATCAGCCTAACCTTTCGCCTAACAAACGCTTAATAAATAAGTAAAGATTTTCCGCCCCACTTTTAATTAGCTTAGGTCTCTTTATTTTAAATCATATTAATTTCAAGGAGCTTTTATGAACGTACCAACTCGTCGCTTTGGGCGCACCGAAATACAAATCCCCATTTTTTCATGCGGTGGCATGCGCTATCAACAAAGCTGGGAAAGAAACGACCAGAAGAAAGTCGAAGACGATAATCAAACCAACCTAGAAAACACCCTGCTCCGCAGCTTAGAACTCGGCATCAATCATATTGAAACCGCTCATGGCTACGGCACTAGTGAATATCAAATAGGGAAACTACTCCCAAAACTCGATCGCAATTCCTATATCTTACAAAGTAAAATCCAGCCTCATGCTGACGTCAATGATTTCCAAAAGGATTTTGAAGATAGTATGAGCTGCCTACAGGTTGATCATCTCGACCTCATGGGAATCCACGGTATCAACAATCAAGAGCGCCTTGACTGGACACTGCGCAAGGGCGGCTGCTTAGATCGCGCTAAAGAATGGAAAAAACAAGGACGCGTTAAGCACATTGGCTTTTCTACTCACGGCTCACCTGACATCATTATCCAAGCGATTGAAAGCGGCGAATTCGACTACGTAAACCTTCATTGGTATTACTTCATGCAGAAAAACCATCCTGCCGTAGAAGCCGCAAAGAAACATGACATGGGAGTCTTTATCATCAGCCCTAGCGATAAAGGTGGCAAGCTCTACGAACCACCACCAATCCTCTCTGACCTCTGCGCACCACTGTCACCGATGATGTTTAATGATCTATTCTGTCTGCAAAACCCCCTCGTTCACACCATCAGCCTCGGCGCAGCACGCCCATCTGACTTTGATGAACACCTAAAAATCATCCCTCACCTTGAAGACCGTACCACAGTTGCGGACATCGCAAATAAAATTGACTCACGCCTCAAAGAATTCCACGGAGTTCAATGGATGGCAGAATGGGATCAAAATCTTCCGGACACCCTAAAAACCCCAGGTCAAATCAATACCTATGATATCTTGCGCTTTTACAATCTAGGCACTGCACTCGACATGACTGCCTACGGTATCATGCGCTATGCTCTACTTGGCCAAAAAGATCATTGGTTTCCCGGAGAAAAAGCCAATGACATTCCCGAAAAAGATTTACTCTTGTCTTTGACTCATCATCACAATCCTAAGAAGCTGATCGAATCACTCAAAATCGCACATCAAATGTTCGAAGTGAAAAATTAAGCAAACTTAATTTTTGCCATAAACCACCCAAAAAACGAAAAAGGCCAAAAGAGCTAATTTTCGTAAAAAAGGCCCGGAATTGATTTCTAGGCCTTTTTTATGCGAAAAATGGCCAATTACACCCTCTCCGTCTACTTAGACAAATAGAAAAATCGGTATTTTAAACTAGAGTCAATTTTGATAGTACACTTTTGATTTTTAGTTTTAATAAAAGAGAGAATTATTTCTATGTCAGACGAAGTAGAAGACCCAGCAGAGTACGGCGCAGATAGCATTTCTGTAATGAAAGGCTTGGAAGCTGTCCGTAAACGTCCTAGTATGTACATTGGCGACACCAATGAACGCGGTTTACATCACTTGGTATACGAAGTCGTTGATAACAGTATTGACGAAGCCCTCGCCGGCCACTGTAATAATATCACGGTTAAACTTCACATTGACAACAGCGTCACAGTCATTGATGACGGTCGTGGTATCCCTGTTACAATGCATGAAGAAGAAGGCATTCCCGCGGTTGAACTCGTACTCACTAAGCTTCACGCTGGCGGTAAATTCGACAAAGACTCATATAAAGTATCTGGCGGCCTTCACGGCGTAGGTGTTTCCTGTGTAAACGCTCTCTCAGAATGGATGGAAGTCAAAGTTCACCGCGAAGGCGAGCTTCATTTTATTCGCTTCGAACGCGGCATCACCGAAACTAAGCTCAAAACTATTGGTCACACGACGATCACAGGTACTGAAGTCATCTTCAAACCTGACTACGAAATCTTCACTGAAACACTCATTTACAAGTGGGACATCCTCGCTAACCGTCTCCGTGAATTAGCCTTCCTCAATCCTGGCATAACGATCAATTTCATTGACGAACGTTCCGAAGACGGCGAAAAACGCGAGACTTTCTTCTTTCCCGGCGGCATCGGCGAGTTCGTCAAGCACCTCAACGACGGCAAAACGGTCGTTACTGACACTGTTACCTTTTCGACTGAAAAAGATGGCGTCACTGCCGATGTATCCTTTCAGTACCACGATGGCTACCAAGAAAATATTTATTCTTACTGTAATAATATTCACACGATTGAAGGCGGAACTCACTTATCAGGTTTCCAAACAGCCTTGACCGCTTCAATTAATTCCTACATGAAGAATGACTCCAAGTTCAAGAACGAGAAAAACGTTTCTGGCACTGATGTACGCGAAGGTCTCACCGCCATTATTTCAGTAAAAGTTCCGGAACCTCAATTCGAGGGTCAAACCAAAACCAAGCTGGGTAATAGTGACGTCCGTACAATCGTGCGTGCTATTGTAACAACTAGTTTTAATGAGTTCTTGGAAGAAAATCCTAAGGCTGCAAAAATCGTCGTCGAAAAAGCTCTCTTAGCCAATCGCGCTTCGGCCGCAGCCCTACGTGCACGCCAATTGATCCGCAAAGACAACGTACTCGAGGGTTTTGCCGACGCAGGTAAACTCTCTGGTTGCTCAAGTAAAGATCCCGATAAATGCGAGATCTTCATTGTGGAAGGGGACTCAGCCGGTGGCTCAGCTAAACAAGGACGTAACTCCGAAGTTCAGGCTATCCTGCCCCTCCGCGGTAAACTCATCAATGTTGAAAAAGCACGTATTGACAAAGTTTTTGCAAATACGGAAATTGGTTCACTCATCAGTGCTATCGGTTGTGGCGTAGGCAACGAATTTGACGTCTCCAAAGTTCGCTACAAAAAAATCGTCATCATGACGGATGCGGACGTGGATGGCTCTCATATTATGACTTTACTCTTGACTTTCTTCTTCCGTCAAATGAAACCACTTATTGAATCTGGTTACATTTACGTGGCTCAACCGCCTCTTTATAAGGTAGTACGCCGTAAGCGGGAAGAGTATATCAAAAATGATGCCATGCTCAACAACTTCCTTCTCGAACTCGGTGTCGATGGCATTACCCTTGAAAACAAACTCGCTGGCAACACACTTTCACCTCGTGAAACGAATGAAATGCTCGCCCTTATCAAACGCACACTTGCAGTTGGCAAAGGCCTCGAGAATCACGGTGTGACACTCGAAACTTACCTCGCTAACGTGAGCGATGATGGCGCCTTGCCAATCGCTCGTATAGGTGTTCGTGAAGATGACGGTACTTACTCCATCTACTTCCCAAAATCACAGGAAGAAATTGCCCACCTCACTGACGAAGCCACTGAACGCCTCAAGCCCATCGCGGTTTTTGTTGATCCAGATGCTCCTGAGCCAGAACTCGATGAAGAAGGTAATCCCATCATCGACGAGAACGTAGAAGTTGAAGAAGTAGGACTTCACCCTTCAATCGAGATCAATGAATTGCACGAACGTTCACTCATTGCTGAGATCCGCGAAAAACTTCAAGCCCTCTCACTCGACCTCAAGCATTTCCTCGCGCCCGAAGACGCTCTCGCAGACCCCATCTTCAACCTCACCGATGGCAGTAGCGACAATCCCATCTTCAACCTTATCGATCTCTTCGAAGCAGTTAAAGCTGAAGGTTCACAAGGTCTCAAGCTCCAACGCTATAAAGGTCTTGGCGAGATGAATGCGGACCAACTCTGGGAAACAACTATGGATCCACACCGCCGTGATTTACTTCAGGTTACAATGGAAGACGCTGTTGAGGCCGAACGCATGTTCTCACTCCTCATGGGCGACGTAGTTGAACCCCGTCGTCACTTCATCGAGAAGTACTCAACGACTCTTAAAGAATTGGATGTATAAGGATAAATAACCATGAGCGATAATCAACAAGATTTTTCTACAGTCACTCCTCAGGGTATTGAAAAGCTCCTCTCGGACGCTTACCTCCAATACTCAATGTCAGTTAACGTTGGCCGTGCCATCCCAGATGTTCGTGATGGACTCAAGCCTGGTATGCGCCGCGTACTCTTTGCAATGGATAAACTCAACCTCCGCAAAAGCAGCTCCTACATGAAGTGTGCTCGTGTAGTTGGTGATGTTATTGGTAAATATCACCCGCACGGTGATGGTTCCGTCTACGATACAATGGTTCGTATGGCTCAGGACTTCTCAATGCGCGGTGTTCTCATTGATGGCCAAGGTAACTTCGGTTCCATCGATGGTGACTCAGCGGCGGCTTACCGTTATACGGAATGTCGTATGGAGCGCCTCGCAGAGGAGCTTCTCACGGACCTCGACAAGAACACGGTTGACATGCAGCCTACTTTCGATGGTAGCCAAAATGAGCCCACTGTACTTCCTGCGCGTTACCCTAACCTACTCGTCAATGGTACTACTGGTATCGGCGTGGGTATGGCTACAAGTATTCCTCCCCACAACTTGGGCGAGGTTATCAATGCTACAGTAGCACTTCTCGAACAGCCTTCGATCACTATTGAAGAAATGATGCAGCACCTTCCGGGTCCTGACTTCCCAACTTCAGGTATTTCAATCGGTTTTGACGGCATTCGTCGCCTTTATGAAACAGGCCGTGGCGGTGTTCACCTCCGTGGTCGTGCCGAAATCGTTGAAAAGAACGGTAAAGAGCAAATCATTATCACCGAGATTCCTTACGCTGTTAATAAAGAGAACATGGTTAAAAAGATTGCCGACTTGGTGAACAACAAAGTCATTACTGGTATTTCTTCGCTTAACGATGAATCATCTTCACGTGTAGGTATTCGCGTTGTTGTTGGTATCAAAACCAACGCTATGGCTACGGTTGTTATCAACCAGCTCTACAAACACACGCAACTCGCAGTTTCAATCGGTTGCCAGTTCCTCGTTGTAGATAACAAACAACCCAAGACCCTCAACCTCAAGCAACTTCTCCAAGCTTACTTGGATCACCGTCTCGAAGTTATCACACGCCGAATCAAGTTTGAACTCGAAAAAGCTGAGCGCCGGGCGCACATCTTAGAAGGTTTACTCAAAGCCGTAGACCACATTGATGAAGTTATCAAAATCATCCGTGGCTCAAGCAACCGTGAAGATGCTCACAACCAACTCAAAGAGCGTTTCGAACTCTCCAACGAGCAGGCCAAAGCAATTCTCGACATGCGTCTCGGTCAACTTACTGGCCTAGCAATTGACGAACTAACTGCTGAGTACGAAAAACTCATGAAAGAGATCGCTCATTACCGCGAACTCTTAGCTGACCGTCAACTCCGTCTCGACGTAGTGAAAGATGAGCTCATCGAAGTTCGCGATAAATTTGCTGATGCGCGTCGTACTGAAATGCGTCCTGGCGAAAGAGATATCAATTTCGAAGATCTCATTGCTCGTGCTTCTGCAACTATCACGATTTCTAACGAAGGCTACATCAAGCGTGTACCTACCGATATCTACCGCACTCAGAACCGCGGCGGTAAAGGCGTTAAAGGCATGGAGACTAAGGACGAGGATTTCGTAAAAGATCTCACCACGGCCTGTACTCATGACTACATCATGTTCTTCACCAACTTGGGCCGTATGCACTGGCTCAAAGTTTACGACATCCCGGAAGCCACTCGTACTTCCAAAGGTAAAGCAATGGTCAACCTCCTCGAATTCGAGAAAGGTGAATTTGTCCGCGCTATTATCTCTGTCGATAAAGTAGACGACGAAGATCGCTTCATCATGATGGCGACTCGTAATGGTGTTGTTAAGAAAACTGCTCTCGCAGCCTTCAAAAACATGCGTAAAAAACCAATTAAAGCCATTGTTATGGACGAAGATGATGACCTCATCGAAGCCAAACTTACTGACGGCAATAAAAAAATCATTCTCTCAACTCGTGATGGTATCGCTTGTCACTTCAGAGAATCAGATTGCCGTACGCAAGGTCGCGTAACTCGTGGTTGCCGTGGTATCCGTCTCTCAGAGACAGATAAACTCGTCGCCATGTCTATCGTTGAAGAAGGCGAAGATATCCTCGTTGTAACTTCCAAAGGCATGGGCAAACGCTCTTGTGTCGATGATTATCGTCTAACTAAGCGTGGCGCCAAAGGTGTTCGTAATATCAAACTCAAAGAAGGCGACCACGTCGTTGAGGTAATGATGATCGAAGATACCGATGAAATCATCATGACCACTATCGAAGGCATCATGGTTCGTATCTCGGCTGAGCCAATCCGTTCACTCGGACGTGCTTCACAAGGTGTCACTATCATGAAATTCAAGAAAGCCTCTGATGTCATCATTTCCGCTTCACGTGTAGTCGAAGTCGAAGGCGACAAGAAAGAAGAATTGGATGAAGATGGTCAGCCCATTGTAAAGCCTGTTGAACTCGACGAAGATGGAAACCCCATTGTAAAGCCTGTTGAACTCGATGAAGATGGTCAGCCCATTGTAAAAGAAGAGTCCGCTGAAACTACGGAAGCTCCTTCCGAAGAAGCTGAATCAAATGAGTCCAAAGACGATTCAGAAGATTAATCACTTCTAAGTCATTGCGCCCCACCGGGCGCAACCAATAAAAAAGGCGCTCACTTCGAGCGCCTTTTTTTATTCCTGTCACTATAAATCTAGAAATGAATACTTCTGCAAAATCTGAATTGTTCGTAAGCTACGGCTAAAACGAGCGATGGAATTATCAAAAAAAACTACCTGAGAATTCACCTTAGTCAAGATCAATCACCGTACTTCGTAAGCTACTAAAAAAGGATTTGTAACCTTTATAGTGGGTCAATCTAAGTAGATCAGGATACAGCCTGAGGGAAACTGCAGAGCTCTGTAGGGTCAGAGTAAAGTCCTAAGGTCTTTGTTCAAACTCGGATTCGGTATAACGCCACTCGCTGCGCTCGCTATTTATTCCGATTCAGTTTGATCTTCAGTTGTTTTTCTAGCGAAATGCTTCGCCAGCGGGCAGAATTGAATGAATTCGAATTCAATGATAACGTCTTAGATCAACACTAATAAAAGCAGACTCAAAATGACTACAGAAAAATTCTATGAACAACTATTGGGTGTGAGATTGCCTTGGAAAATTAAAACAGTTGACTTGTCAATCATAGATGAAAGAGTCGATGTTTATGTAGAATTCCAAGGTAAAGCACAATGTCCTAAATGCGACAAAGAAGCTAGTATCCATGATTATGCAAGTAGTCGTTCATGGAGGCACTTAGATAGTTGTCACATGAAAACATTTCTTCATTGCCGCCTTCCTAGAACAAAATGCGATAGATGTAAAGTGAAAACTTTGGCTCCGAGTTGGTCAGTTGCAAGCAGCAGATTCACCTTAATGTTTGAATCCTTTGTGATTAAAGTTTTGCTTGCAACAAAGTGCGATACCCAAACCGCAAAAATCCTGAAATTGACTCAGAAAGAAGTCTTGAGGATTAAAAATAATGCCGTGGATCGTGGCCTGAAGCGTAGGGGAGAGTTAGAGGCTCCTGAAGTCCTCGCGATTGATGAAAAATCTTACGGTCAAGGTCAAAAATACATAACGGTACTTGTCGATCATGACAATGATAAAGTTGTAGAGTTAAGGCCAGATAGAACCGAAAAAGAAGTGGCCAAGTTATTACAGTCCTATACAGAAGCTGAACGCCAAAAAGTAGAGTCGATCACTATGGATATGTGGAGTGCATTTAAGACAACATCAGAAAAATATTTAGAAAATGCTCTAATAATTCATGATCGTTATCATATTGCTTCTCATATGGGAAAAGCATTAGAAACAACTCGGAGGGTTGAACAGAATTCACTAAAGGAAGATGAGAAAAAGAGTTTAAAAGGAATGCGCTTTTGTTTGCTAAGATCTATTGATAATAGAACGGAAAAAGACTTCACTAAGTTAGTTGGCTTTGAGTCGGGAAACTTGGATACCGCAAGAGTTTTTATGATGAAGGAGATGCTACGTGAACTTTATGAATCTCCCCTAACTGCCATGGAGGCACAAATATATTTCACCTCATGGATTGCTTTGGCTCGGGAGCAATCTATTGCGGGATTAACTCGTGTAGCTAAAACTATTGAAAACCATTTAGAGGGGATTTGCAATTATTTCCACAAGCGCTTGACCAACGCCATCGCCGAAACTAAAAACGGCTTTATTCAAGAATTAAAAACACGTGCCAGAGGCTTTATGAATTGGCGTAGATATCGTATTAATATCCTATTTCATTTTGGGAAACTCGATCTTGACCCACAATAAAAGTCATAGAGCCCTAAAAATAAAAAAGACAGTCAATATGAGTGCCTTTTCATTATAGTCGCTAATAGCTTAAGCTCTTCTTATTATCAGCTGAATCAGGCCTCCTGCTTTAACTTCGAATTTTCTTAGAAACCCCTGGGCTAACCTTTTCTATATCCGCTTCTCTTCTGCCAGCGTAAGTATTAAGCAAGAGATCTAAAGAAGTCACGGTTGGTTTCATCCACTGCCGTTTACTACCCGCTCGGTCAGCTATTTTTTTCATATAAAACTCACCGCAATATCAGTCTGAATCTGGACTTCTGCAAAAATAGCTCCCACATTATATGAATAAAGAGTATAGCCACTATCTGGACCTGTAACTATATCCGTAGAAATATAATCACCACTTAAGCCATCAATTGTCACTGAATCTGAACTATTACCATCTATTTTCATAACAGATCCACGATCAGAGTATTCTGCCATAGACCGTAAATCTAAGCCTAAAACATAATCTGTATTATTTCCAGTCTGCATATCTATCTTTTCAATGCTTTCCAAACGGTTTTCGATATTTGTTAAATCCAAACTACCATTATTATCCATATCGAGACGAAGTGTATCATAACCCGAGCCACCATCTATTTTCTCAAAAATACCCGAACTTATCTCTATCGTATCATCGCCTGCACCTGCACTTACCGAATCGAGTATGCTAACATCAGAAAATATATTATTACTAGAATCTCCTACAAAATTATCTTTAATAAAAACTCCATCACCACTTCCAGAAGTATAATTTGTTATCTCCGCAATATAATTGCCACCAAAAATTAAATATGTATCACCTGCACTCGATCGTGTCAATACATTATCAGGATCAATATTACCAGTGACAAAGTACTCCCCTATCAGAATATCATCAAAACCATCGCCATCGACATCTCCGGCATAATCAACTTCTGCGGCCTGTGCTTCAGTATCATGAATCCCTTCAAGTATGACACCATAAAAATCACCATCTTCCAAGCTATAATCATTGGGTAATGCACTTCCGAAAATTAAATAAACTTTTCCCTCTAAATCCACAGATAAGTCATCATAAGGCCCTGAACTCGCAAATAGTATATCATCAAAACCATCGCCATTTACATCTCCCACAGCAGAAAGCTCGAGCCCCGCATAATCACCCGCTCTTTCACTCTTAATCAAGATTCCCGTACCATTATCCGTAACTGTCGTTGGATCGATTTCATTTAAATTAGTCTCAGATATAGTTTCGCTACCAAAGATGACAAATATATTGCCTTTCTCATTATTTGTGTATGTATACTTACTTTCGTCATAATCATAAACAAAATTAATCGCTTTGCCCGGAGAACCTAGCAGTATATCAGCAAAGCCATCTCCATTGAAATCGCCTGCCGAACTCACATCACTACCCACCATTTCTAAGCCATCAGTATTGCCTTCAGTATCCTTCCCAAAAAGCTTAAAGCCATCCTCAGAGCCTAATGACCCTAAGTTTAATGCACTAGAATTCTCGCTACCAAAAATGACATAGGCGGCGCCAAAGCCTTCGCCTCTCTCACCATAAACATAATCCGCATAAGGGGCTCCGATAATAATATCATCAAAGCCATCACCATTCACATCTCCGGCTTCTGCCACTGAATAGCCTGCAAAATCACCCGCACTCCCACCTTGTATCTCTAAAAAATGCGAGGAGTTACTTTGTGTCAAATCTAAATCAGTAGTATAATCATCATCGCCGTATACGACATAGACCGCTCCCGACCGACTACCATTCGCATCATGTAAATCCGCACTTATCAAAGCATCGGCATAACCATCGCCATTAAAATCACCTGCACTTGTCACTTGCCAACCCAGGTCATCATTGGCAAACTCACCTTTAATAACGAAACCTAGGTCATTGGTAACCAAGTTTGCAAGATCTAAATTATTGAAAGCTGTCTCTGTTTCTGTTCCGTAAATCACATAAGCTGCGCCAGAATTATTGACGGCGCCATCCGCATTCCTGGCTCCTAGCGCAAAGTCATCTATGCCATCGCCATTAAAGTCGCCAAGGGCACCAACTTCCGCAAGTTTATCACCGTTAGCAATGCCATTTATTTTGACTCCTATATCGCCATTATTGTAGGTTTCATCTACATTCGTTAAATCCGTGTAATCAAGATCATCTGCACCAAAAATAAGATAAACGGCACCGCTGTCGGAGCTATGATAGGCTGACCCTATAAGGAAATCATCAAAGCCATCGTTATTAACATCTCCCACTCCTTCTATATACTCTCCGGATCTATCGCCAGCAACTTCACCAAAAAAGTCCACGCCTCTTATCTCGTCATCTGTGGCACCTCCAGGAGCCCCGGGAAGATCTGCATCCACAAAACCATCCAATTCTTCCACTGCGTCAGAAGCTACTGCTTCATCCACAACGGCCTTAGGTGTTGCAAAAGCATTGAAGTTTTCATCATCTCCGCCAGAGTCAGTAATGTTTTCACCATCAATTGGCGAGTTGTCGACATTGATTACTCCAGAATCAACCGCATCCAAAGTATCACTACCATCACCAGTATTGTTACTTGCTTGAGGATCTCCATTTTCATCTACGACAAAATTGCCTTCAAAAACCGAATTGCTAACATTTATAACAGTATTATTATTTTCTGAATTCAGGGCACTACCTTGTTCACCTGAATTCCCCACAAAAGTAGAACTATTTATATTAGTTATTCCACCTTCAGCATTAATAGCTCCACCTTCCGTATTATTACTATCTCCTTCCGTTACGGAATTATCGGTAAAACTACTAGCCTCGATCGTTAATACACCAGGTCCATCTTTATCTATCGCTCCGCCATCATCTCCTGCTGTATTTGAATCAAAATCGGAACCCACTATGACCATCTCTACACTTGAACTGTGAGTCGATATAGCTCCACCATCATCGCTTGCTTCATTATTAGTGAAATTAGAATTCAGAATAACTAATTCCCCTAGATACACATCTAGAGCCCCCCCATTGTCTCCCGAATTGTTATTATTAAAAGTAGTATTTTGAATTAAAAGATTACCATCTTCCATTTGAATTGCACCACCATCGTCATTCGCAGTATTACTATCAAAAATACTATTTTTTATAATGACATTCCCATCACGCATCTCGATTGCACCACCATCACCACCATCACCCGAATACGCATTCCGAAAGACAAAACCATCAAAAGAGGTCGTTTCATTCGAGGATAAATCTAAGTCGAATAACTGCGCATTACCAGCACCATCAAAAACTACTTCTCCCCCACTACTATTAACAAATAGTACACTCTTGTCAAGTATTATTTCACTACTAAAATTGATTGTCACTGCGCTATTAAAAACCAGTGTGTCACCATCATTAATATTATTATTAATGAAAGTATTAAGGTTGTTTGATGTATTTCCCCCAGTGTACTCAACCTGTGCCAACTTTAACTGAAATTGATCATAAAAACCTTGGTCAAATAACTCCACTGCTTCAATCTCTCCAAGATGATTTTCCAATTCGCTATCACCACCATATTTAGCTGCACCAGTCACATCGTCAGAAGCCGCCACATCCATTCCTGTATACCCTGCTAGGGATTCTAAAAATACCGTTTCGCCAGCCATATCACAGCCATACACCAATAAATCCGCGCCATCTGCACAGGCAGCCTGCCACGAATTCAATTCTTGCTCATAGGCATCGACATTATCCTTACCCAAGGACTCGCGTCCCAGACTCAATGAACCATTTTCGGCATGGGAAAAAAGGTGAATGGCTTTTAAACCGGTAAAACCTTCCAGGAAATCACTGATCTCAGCTAAGGCACCTTCTTCACCAGACAAGACTTTAACTTCTACGTGCGCAGGTACTGACCCCATAATCTGAGTAAAATTAGGGATTTTGGAATCGATAACTAAAACTTCTGTAACTTCTTCGCTCATATATTTTTCTATATTAGATTTATGCTAAATGTTTGTTAATCATATACTAAAAACCATGTCAAATCAATAAGCTTATACTAAAAAGTACTTTAATAACTTCCTCCCAAAACAGATATCTCAAAAAAAATGAGTTGAATTTAAAGACCTGTAAATCAGCGTAACCACGATAGCTCGCATTTTATACATCTTAAAATCCTATGACTTGGTTTGACTTAGTAAGATAAACACAAAAAAATTAAGATCGCTACTGCGAATACGCTTTTTTATTTGTTTTTCTTAAAGTGAGCCTTTTTGAAAAAGGCTCTTACCGCTTCATAAACATCCTCTTAAGGCGCGATCCTCACCACTCTGCGAATCTCATCTTTCTGAGTACCAACCACATAAGAAGATTTTACTCCCGGCAAGGTGACCACATCGTAAAGCTCATTGATAATTCCATCAATATTTAAGCTATGAGGCAAGGAACCATCACGTAGGTCAATCACTTGTAAGCCACAACGCGCCGTCACCCCCTTTTCAAGTAAACGTTCATTGAGCTCTAGGCCATTAAATGACTTATTATCACGCGGTTGCGACATTCCTGCCACGGCATAATCCCCCGTAAAGGTCAAACCCCTTAAGTAGCCTGGAACAAAACAGATGGGGACAAATTCTTTTTTCTCTAAATCCACATAACCAAACTCACCTTTCCCTGAATTATGCACATAGAGCTTGCCCTCGTACCATCGTGGTGAGTGAGGCATCGAAAGCCCCGAGCACACAATTTCATCTGTCTCAATATCAACAATAACTCCACCATCTCTACGATGCTCTCTCCATCCTTCATTGACATCCGTTTGAGAAATCGCTGAAACATATTTAGCTTTGCCATTTACCATGGCCAGGCCATTTAAATGGCAACGATCTTCCGGCGCTAATCGGCTCAACCATTTCGGCTTCCAATAGGGCTTAAAGCTATACCCTTCTTCTAAAGTAGCTACACAGCCAAATAAGCAGTTAATGAAATAGAGTTTCCCATCATCTGCAACTGCCATGTCATGAATATCTAAATCACCCGTTGTCCACGATCGTGTGGGCAAGTAAAGTTTATCATACTCTTTATCATGAACCTGCCCCTTTTCCAAAATGTTATCAAACTGCCACAACTGCCACAGAGAACTAAGATATAAGCGATCATTTGTGTCCGTACACAAGCCCATGACACGATTAAACGTCCGTTCAAAAACACTTAATTTTCCATCGCTTTTTGTACCGATAAAGAAAAGTTTTCCTGCTTGATAGGTACTAAAAGAAAAACTACAGTCCTGATCACTCATCCAACTCATCCACTGACGCGAGGCATTAATTTCCAGTTTCTTTTCTTGACTTCTCACTTCATTCGAAAGGTTTTTCTTATCCATCATAAAATCTTTGGCTATATTTTTATCATAATTGGAAGGCGTTAATCCATATTCATTATATTAAGTCAATAGACTAAAGCAAAATGAATTAGCCGTCAATTATATCCTTCTGCACCTTAAAACAGTCATTTTTATAAATCATACCATTAATTAAGTACCCTCACTGCCTTTTCCTTCATTTATAAATCAGAGAAATAAATTTTACTTTGTGGATGCAGGCCTTAGAGTGCTAAAATTAAATTATTTAAGTAAACCATGACTGACTACCTCGATATCTACAAAGACGAAATTGATTGCGACGCGATTCGCGAACTTCGCAAAGAGCCCACACGTATAATGAACTCCAAGGGCAACAAGCCTTTACTGGAGCTCATTGAACAACTCCCCGCATTAAAATTTGAGGATAATGACTTTACCAAAAAAGCGGTTCGCTTTGGCCAAAAAGAAGATTTAACCGAAAGCCAAAGAACTGAACTAAAAGAACAACTCAAACAACTCATTCCCTGGCGCAAGGGTCCTTTCGATATTGCTGGAATTGAAATGGATACAGAATGGCGCAGTGACTACAAGTGGGACATGCTCGAAGGCTACTTACCCGACATGAAAGGCCAACGCATTTGTGACATTGGTGCAAATTCCGGTTATTATATGTATCGCATGCTAGCGGATGAACCAGAATTCATCCTCGGCTTAGATCCCACCGTAAAGTATTTCCTACAGTTCCAAGCCCTACAAAAACTCACTGCCGAAAACTGCTTGCATTACGACGCCTTTGGAATGGAGCATCTCACTCACTTCCCCAAGTTTTTTGACACAATATTCTGCATGGGCATACTCTACCATCATCCCGATCCTGTAGGCATGTTGCGGATTATGAATCAAAGCATGAGATCTGGCGGCGACATCATCATTGAAAGCCAAGCCATCCCTGGCGACGATCATGTCGCACTCTTCCCAGACGATACCTATGCCTTAGTCAAAGGCACCTATTTTGTACCAACGGCTAATTGCTTGATTAACTGGCTCAAAAAAGCTAAGTTTGTCGATATCGAGTTTTTTCACTCTCACCCCATGAGTTCAAATGATCAGCGCAAAACGGAATGGATGCCCTTCCGTTCCTACGAAGATTTTGTCAATGAAGAAACCGGCTTAACTGTAGAGGGTTACCCTGCTCCCATTCGCATTTATTTACGCGCCAAGAAAAAAGCTTAAATGATTAGGGCTTTATCCAGTGTCAAGGCGATCGAAGCCCCTTTCTTTAACTGGACGCTTGCCCTGCTTCTGCTTTTCGGTTTTCCACTTGCTATTATCGCCCCCCAAGGCCTAGCCCTAGATTCTCAAGAAGTGCTCAAGTTATTTAACGCCAAAAACTTGGCTTTAAATGGCTTTCGCTTTCATATACCCGCCATTGCGATCTCCGCATTTTTAAGTTTCTCCATACTGATCTCTTCGAGTCAATTTAGAATTAAAAATAGCCTCGAGAAAAAGCTTATCATTTTTGCCTCTATTTTTCTTGGCACCACACTCATATCGGCTTACATACACAAATCTAGCCCTTTCGAAACTCTATCAATGTGTGCTTTTGTGCTCGTCCCTTTAGCTATCTCGCAATTCCCAAAATCACATAATCCTCTACCGATATTTATGGGCCTCTATTATTGGATAAATATCACTTTCTATTTCTTTTTGAGTTCTCCCACGGGAATTTCTGCCAATAAAAACTGGCTCATTGCCGGCATCGTCGCAAGCAGCCCCTGGGCCATTATCTTATTGCGTAAATCGCTCTATAAGTTCCTTTTTTTACTCCCAAAACAAATCCGCAATCCCCTTTCAAGCTTACTCGCCCCGCTCTTGGTCTGGCTCATAACTTTCAACTGCCTTATGCGCTTAAACTCACGCGCTTCTTGGCTGGCCTTCTCATTAATTCTCTGCTACTTTTTCTATCGTAATTTTAGTAGCTTGTATAAAAAACTACTCTTAACCCTGCTCTGTATCATTTCACTTACGAGCATTTATTTCTTCAGTACAAATTACAACAAGCTCACACACAATGAGCTTCGCCCACTTTTATGGCAAGGGACTGCAAAAATGATTGAACAAGCGCCTTTGCTTGGCTCTGCAGGCCCAGGTCAGTTTAACAACACCTTCCCCGAGTTCCGACTCCCTGCCCAACTCATGCTACCCATTGCAGCCCCAAATAGTTCTCATCCTCACAATGAGCCCCTACGTATTGCGAGCGAAATCGGGCTTCCTGGCTGCCTTGCGCTCATTTGTTTTTACCTGCTAGTTTTCAAATCTACTGGGCGTAAAAACTACGCTAGCCTTCACGCCGTCTTAGTCTTAGCTTGCTGTAGTTTATTTGATAAATTATTAATCGAAAATGCGACCTGCTTACTCTTTCTGATTAACATGGGACTCTTGCTCCCCACACAAAATCAAACACGGACTCCGAGTCAAAAAAAACTACTCCCCTTCAAGCGTACACTAGCAATGCTCATTATCTGCCTGGGATCTTTTATTGCTATCAATACAACAAAGGCATCTTGGTTTTATCGACTGGGCTTCAATGACCAACACAGAGCCTTATTCAGCCTAGATGAAAAACAAAAAAAATCTTATTGGGATAAATCTTTTCAATCCTATGCAAGTGCAGCCGTACATGCCCCCTACAACACCAACTATAATTATCATGCCGCTAATGCCGCCCTCATGGGTTTGCGGAATGAGCAAAAAGCAGCACCATTTCTTAGTAGCGTAATTGAACGCGCACCCCAGTATATCAATATCAATCGTTTACTCTCTTACTATCAAGAGCTGCACTATTATAAATCTCAGAACCCCAAAGATAAATCTCGCTTTTTAAAATTAGCTATACAAGCAAATGCCAAAGAATTACAAGTGAATGGCATGCGACTAAGCAATATTAGTGATGGCCTACTCTTTGCTCTGCGTCATCAATTCATCCCCTTGGCATTTCAGACTCAAAAACTCTTTAAAACTCAATCCGTTCGACTGGCTAACTACCTCTTCCCAAAGGAGCTCAAACCCACCCTAGATCAATGGTCACAAGCACTTAGCAAAGACGATCAAGCACAAGCGATTACCTACGCGAATCAATTGCATCAGATCAAAGGCTTGCGCTACATTGATCCACTCTATATCCAAAGCGCTCCTCCGTCATTCAAAAAAACATCCCCACTTGACCCCAGTAAATTCACCAAGGCTGATTTCCTATTTTGGCGTGAACTCATTGCTCTACGCAAAGAAATGGATCAACACAAAAGCTTTGTTGCCTTTTGTCAGCATCAGCTCCAAAATATAGAACTCAATAAGTCCCTCTCTTTTTATTCCCCAGAAGAAGTCTTAATAAAGCAGAAAGCCAATCCCATTGCTCTCTTAAGCTTTTTTGCTCAATGCGCAAATATTCTTGGACGTCCGCATCTCATTCTCGAAACTGCACAAGGAGAAAGCTTTATTCTCATTCAAAATGGCGAGAATTCCATCTTTATTAACGCTCAAAAAAAACACCTCAACATCATCCCCCACCAAAGCATTAGCTCACTTCTAAGCAAAAAAAAGTTGAAAAGTAGCTTTTTCTGTTCTCCTCAGTCCTTTTTCTCTGCGAATACCTATCTCTTTTCCCTTTACAATTCGCAGTTCAAGGAGCAAAGTATATCTCTTAATACTCCTTCACTCAACTGGATGGTAAGTAAACAAGCCTTAGGTAATAATCCTGCTCTCAAGATTCGCACCGAAAGTTTTTATCACTTAGCTCAACAAATCAAAGATTTTTAGTTCATGACTCAAGATGACGAACAGTTAAATATTAATTTTAACGAAAGCAACCCCTTCCAAGATGCACTTGCTGGCGGAAAATTCTCAGTGATTATCGAACTTGCCCCTCCTCTAGAAGGAGAAGGCGATAGCGACAACATGTTTACACTAGAAAAAATTGCCGAAGAATGCTCGCGACACCAAGAAATTGTCGGGGTTTCAGTGAGCGATCGCACGGATGGCCCCACACATATGTCGTCTTCGAAATTAGCTGAACGTCTAAGTCGTATTTCCAATAAACCTGCCATCTCCCACATCAGTGGACAGGGACATGACCAAGCCAGCTTTGAAGAAGAAGTTGCCAGTGCAAGCTCCGCGGGAATCAACAACCTTTTACTCCTTAGTGGCACCTTAAAAGAAGGCGAAGATAAGTACTTCGAAAGTACAGAACAACTTAGATCCTGTTCGGCCAAATGGGCTAAAATCAATACTGGCGCCGCAGTCAATCCCTTTAAATACTCTGTAAATAGTAGCTTTGCTCAATACCTTAAAATGATCCAAAAAATCAACTCTGGCGCAAAATTCATCACCACTCAAGCAGGCTTGGATATGAGAAAATATGATGAGGTGCTCCGCTTTTGTACTCATCGCGAAATTACCGTGCCTCTTATTGCGCGCCTTTCACTCATCTCCCACGACTGTCTACCCATGATTACCAATCTCCAAATGGAGCCTGGCGTCCCCCTCTCTCGTGAAATATCCTCTTTGATCCTACGTGAGCTCAACGAGGCCCAAGACCATTCTTCCTTTATGAATATACAGTTGCGCCGACTCTGTCTACAAATTAATGCCTGCGCACTCATGGGTTATAGTGGTGTACAAATCAAAGGTATTAAAAACGCGGTTGAACTCCATCAAGTCATGATTCGGATGAGAACTTGCATGGAAGAAATCATCAGCCTCGAACAATTTTACCAAGAATGGGATACACTCAATCAATCCGTCTCATTCTCCCCGGGAAGTAGCATCCTCCAATCATTGCCGAACCAAGATATCAAGAGCTCCAATGTCGCTCAAACTGGCACTTATTATATTTATAAGAAATCAGAAATGCGTCCCGTCGATGAATCCTTATCGAGTGATAATACTGATGACTTAATCTACGCTGAATTTAATCACCCCTCAGAATTTGAAGTGTTTCGTACTAAACTCGCGAAAAAACTCAATCTTGATGAAAAAGACGGCTCTATTGCCCGCCTTCTCAAAAAAACCTTAACCGGTGTTTCTGGTAATGGCCCTGCAGACTTAGTAAAAACTCAATTTACTGATTTGAGTACTTGCCCAAAAAACTTATCCATGGCAGCTGTGGCGGTAGCACAAGTACCGACCTTTGCGAAGATGGCAAAAGCAATTGCATTCATCTCGAGCGCATTGGCATGGCCGCATCTCTAAATCAGCTTGATCTCCTGGAGCATCCAAGTGACTGAGGATGATTTCCTAAAAGATCTCTTTTCTAAACTCCCCACCGGCGACTCTAATCTTACGGTCCCAAATGGAGATGACACTGCCGCTTTTCGTTCCACTACTGGCATGCACACACTTATTGCCTGTGACCAACTGATTGAAGGCCGTCACTACCTCAGCGACACTCCCCCCAAAATTTGTGGTGCAAAACTATTAAAAAGAAACCTAAGCGATATCGCTGCTATGGGCGGAATACCTAAATACGCCGTCCTAAGCTGCAATGTCAATAATGATTGCCCCGAGCAATGGCTAAAAGATTTTCATCAAGGCTTACTCGACTGCGCACAGCAATACAATGTGCAACTCATTGGAGGTGACTTAGCCTCTAGTCCTGGCCCCAATGCTTTTAGCTTAACGATTACCGGAGAAAGTTCGCAACCGATACAACGCAGTGGCGCAGAAGATGGCGACCTCCTTTTTGCTACGGGTGAATTCGGACTCTCCTTCCCAAGTGAACACCACTTACATTTTACTCCTCGCATTAAAGAAGGGCAGTTTCTTGCGAACTTCGCAAAAGCCATGATTGATTTGACTGATGGCTTACTACTCGATTCTCAGCGCCTCTTAAACGCCTCCAAACAGACCTTAGATCTTCAGCTCTTCAAAGAACTAATCCCCCCCCGCTCTCACCACCAAGAACTCGCTTCTTTTCAAGAAATCCTCACTGATGGTGAAGACTATGAACTCATTTTTGCGATTCCCGCTAATCGTGAAATCGAACTCCAAAACAGCTGGCCCTTTGAGACAAAACTTAGTAAAATTGGAGAGTTCAAAAAAGGCACTGGAAAAATCTACGATAACGAGCACCTTCTCTTAGATATACATACAAATAAAGGCTTTGATCATTTCCAATCATGATTTCTAATTCTGAACAAGAAACCGCAACTATTGCTGCGGACTTCGCAAAAACGGTAAACTGCCCAAGCGTCATCACTCTCTGTGGTGACTTAGGCGCAGGAAAAAGTTGCTTTGCTCGTGCTTTCCTACAATCGCTAGGCGTTAAAGGCCCTATCACTAGCCCTACTTTTAGCCTCGTTAATTTATATCAAAGCGAAAATGGCGTGCAATTAGCCCACATGGATCTTTACCGTTTAGAAGATGATGAACAAGCCTACCAAGCAGGCATTGAAGAAATATTGCACGACTCAAACACCATTTCATTAGTAGAATGGCCTGAGCGCCTTTCTTGGATGCTCCCCAAAGACATCCTCCAAATCAAGATCACTCACCAGAGCGAAACTAGCCGACTCATTGAACTCCCGGAATCCTCCTTATGATTGCTTTACTCGACACCGCAACTGACACCGCTGTTTTTGCACTCATGAAAAATGGCGAAACACTTTTTCACGCTGAAAAAACAGGACGCTTCGGCGCCTCAGTCATCTTACCTAAAATGATCGAGTCTGCAAGTGCACAAGGCCTCAATATGGCCGATGTAACTTCGTGGCTAGTCGGCAAGGGCCCAGGAAGTTTCACTGGTACCAGAGTGGGCATAGCCTTTGCCCATGGCCTTTCAACTGGCTTTGGCACACTCATGAAAGGATCTAATAGTGGCTACACTTTCCTCGATCACGCTCTTAAGCAAAACTCCGAGGCAAAATCAATTGCAGTCTTACACGATGGCCGTAGAGATGAAGTCATTGTCAATATTTTTCAATTGAAAAACCAACAATGGATAGCCGTCGAAATATTCATCTGTAAAATTATTGAGATCGCCGAGAAGACAGCTTCCATCGATGCTTTGGTAAGCCCCATGCCTTTCGAAAAACTAAGTGAAGTCAATCACTCTAGTCAAATCATCTGTGATGTGAAGCCTCACATCCAAGGCTTATGCAGAGACCAGAGCATTGAACCTAGTAATGCTAGTGACGAAGCCCTCGGTCTTCATCCCATTTATGTACGCCCTGCCGTTTTTGTCGAGCCGTTAAAAACGCGGAATCCGCAAATATAAAAGCCTGATGGAATCTACCAGGCTTTAGTATATAAATCGCTTTTTGATTTTATTAAATGGCGACTACTTTTGTCCCACCTGCATAATCATGGCCACAGCGCTTGGCTCCACCAAAGATAATGAGGATATTGATCATCGATAAGATTTGCCCAATTACAGGAATAAGACCCAGAAAAAAGTAAACTGAGTAACGCTTAAGTAGCGGACCGCTCAATCCAGCAGGCTCTCCATCATTCATCACAATTTTTGTTTTGACAACTTTTTTGCCAATGGTCTGGCCATTGCTAGATAAAAACTTAAAATTAATCAGCACAAAGACGATTATACCTACAACTGTGATACCCGCCGTATAGGCGAAGCTCGGCTCACGCCCCTCTGTTACACCATCAAAACCACCAGTGAAGTACATCAGTGGCAAGGTCACACAACTCATAATGACTCCATCTATTAGAGAACCCATAAAACGCTGACTTCGTGACGCCAAATTAAAATTGATATTGCTATCATCCAAAACCTCTGCCTGAGGTGCCGCATAAATATTGCTTTCTTCCATTTTTCACTCCATATATTATTTCTGTAATTAGAACTACTCAACATGATCGCTCTAATTAAAAAGTCTTGCTCTAAGTAATTTAGCTCGATAAAAATTCATCCAAGTTTTATCTTTTCCTCCCAAGAACAAAAACGCAGAGACAAGTCCAGTAATTCAGATGATATATATATTTATAAGGATTCCATTAGCTGATCTCATGCTACATTAATATCTTATATGAAAATAGCTTTTGACATAGCAAAATTCCTCACGACTAAGGCATTAAAATTCCTGCTTATTGTCGTACTCATCCTTGCCTCAATACATCTAAAAAATGAAATCACCAAATGGTATAAACAACGTGATCTTCATCAATTTGAAATGGAAACATTACGAGTAAAGATCGCTTCCTACGAAGAAGAAAAACTAAGTCTACTTAAGTCTATGAAGCTCGGCAAGAAGAAAATGCAGGAACAATTCACCCTACAAAAAAAACTGCACCTTGCCATTAAGCGCCACAATGATGATCCTCCCTTATTTTTCCTACTCGACGAAAGAGCACAATGGGAAGCCGAGCTCAAATTACTGGAAGCCTCCCTAGCAAGTTCCGAAGCCCTGCAAAAGCAACTTTTTAAGCTTTCGCGCGAAGCTCGAAAAACCCAAGCCACACTGAAGAGTACCACTTTAAATCAAAGCCTGAAACTGCAACAAATGACAGAAAAGTGGCATCAGTATAATTGGTTTGAAAAACATGTCAAAACAATTACCGGCACCATCTTATCAATCGCACTTTTACTACTGCTCGCACCTTTCCTCAATCGTTTATTTTGGTACTTCCTTCCTGGTGCATGGGTGGAAAACCAAGCTCCCTTCCAGTTAAACCCCAAAGGTGAATCGAATGAAATAACTTTTTGGAGTGACTCTAACAAACAGATCAAAATCCACTTAGAGCCCGATGAAACTATTTCGGT
Organism: Lentisphaera profundi; assembly: GCF_028728065.1. Lineage (GTDB taxonomy): Bacteria > Verrucomicrobiota > Lentisphaeria > Lentisphaerales > Lentisphaeraceae > Lentisphaera > Lentisphaera profundi. The sequence continues at coordinate 2,213,898 of NZ_CP117812.1, forward strand.
AAAGCAAGATTGCTACAATAGCTTTGATGAACACCTAGCGCGCAAAAATCGTTTTTTGTGGGATCGCTCAGCATGGATCATTTCATATTCTGCCGAAATGATTAATATGACTGATTTTCATAATCCCGATACATCTCCACGACAAATCACCCTCATTGCTCCTCAAGCAGAAGATGAACTTTGCAAAATCACCTTAAAGGATTGCCAAGGATTAATCCTAAAACCCAGCCAAATCATTGCCACCAAAGGCAACATAAAGCTCAGGACTAAATGGAACTTTTTCAGTATCCATAATTGGTTACGACTCGTCTTTAGACATATTATTTTTTCAGGCACAGGAGAAATCTTTCTTTATCTTCATGGAGGAGGCAATGAAATCAGCGCTGATAGCCTGAGAATCAAAGAAGATAAACTAGTGGCTTATCAAAGTTCATGCCCCGTTGGTCTTGTTCGCAATGAAAACCTTTGGCATTACCTCTTAGGCAAATGTAACCTCTTTGACTATCGCTTTAATTCGGATAAATTTATCCTTATGCAAAATCAATCGTCGCCACTTCACACACATAAAACTCCCGGCGAACGATTTTTTGACACTATTTTAAATACTATCGGTAAATTTCTCGGATTTTAATAAATGGCTAATGACGACCTAGACCTACAAGCGGGTTTCGAAAAAACTTCGGAATTAATGGCCAATTTCTATCACGAAGAGAAAAAAAATCCGCCTTCGAGAATTCAAGAACTCAACATCCCTCTTTCCCCTATTCCTGATGGCAAGTTCGAAACAAAACAGCAAATCGATACAGGGGGAATGAAAGACATCTTTGAAGTTGTCGATAGGGATACAACTCGTCACCTGGCCATGGCTATCCCAAAAAGTAATAATAAAGAAGATTGGAATGATTTTATTTTCGAAGCTCGCATTACGGCTTTACTAGAACATCCCAATATTGTTCCCGTACACGACATAGGCCTTTATGAAAACCAACCCTGCTTCACCATGAAACTCATCAATGGGGATACACTGACCCAAATCATCAAACGTTTTAGCCAAAACAATAAGCAAGTTCCCTCTACTCTCCATGACTTAATTAATATCTTTCTCAAAGTGTGTGATGCTATTGCTTACTCTCACTCAAAAGATGTCTTGCACCTAGATTTGAAACCCGATAATATCCGTATCTCAGATTATGGTGAAGTGCAAGTTTTAGATTGGGGCTTAGCTCAATTCTACAAAACGAGCGATTTCCATACTCATTCACATACACAAGAATTGAGTATCATTCACCAGACAGACACCAGAGCCCTTGAAGGCATTATTCTTGGCAGCCCTGCTTATATGTCTCCAGAACAAGCATGTGCGGACAACGCAAGCCCTCGTAGCGATATCTACTCGCTAGGCGCCATCCTTTATTCCATCATTACTTTTCAACCTCCTTTCATTGACGATGATTACCGCAAGGTTTTACAAAAAACCATGAAAGGAGAATTCCCTAAGCCAAGTGAACTCAAACTAAATTGGTCTGTCGACCCTGGCTTGGAAGCCATTTGCTTAAAGTCCATGGCTATCAAAAGTCGTGACCGCTATAAATCCGTCCTTGATCTAGCCGCCGATTTACGAAAATGGAATAGTGGCTATGCGCCTCTAGCTCTAAACGCTCCACCGCTTCATTTGACTAAATTATTCTTAAAGCGCAACCAATTCCTGCTCAGCTTATGCCTGAGCTTCCTTATCATTATCTTGGCCTTTACCGCGCTGTCCTATAACAACTTAAGTAATAGTGAAGAAATAGCTCAAAGCAATGCTCAAAAGGCTTCCGAAGCCTTAGAAGATTTAGAACTCACACAAAAAACTAGTCGTGATAATTTCCGCAAGCTCATGAACAGTAGAGTGAAAGTCCAACAAACTATTGATAAACTTCACGAAGTCTCAGAAGAAAAAGTTACCATTGCCCAAATTGCAGCAGACCAATTTATTGAAGATGCCCTAAGCTCTCTACGTCTTGGGGCTTTCAATAAAGCTAAAACTTACGCCGTACAGGCTCAATCTTTGGCCCCAGACTATCTTTCAGTCATTGCTTTATTCGCAAAAATCAACCTGCTCGAGCTCAATATAAACGAAGCCAATAAATACCTCCTCCAAGTCAACACCACTAAATACCTATCTTTTGATCACAGTAAAATACGCAAAGGAAATAACGAAGAAATCATCCGTTTAATCAAAACACTTCAAAAAGACAAATCCTTAAGCGGATTACAGAATGTCGCTTTTCTCAGTCTTAAAAAAATCAACTTATCGACTAAAAGTAAAATCAACATCTTCAAAAAAACTCTTCTGGGTAAAAACGATATTCTGACAAGTACTAGTCTGATAACAGCTCAAAGTAATTTTCCCCTCTTCACTTTATCGATATTACCCATTGAAAAACTGATCTGTAAAACACACATCAAGTCACTCAATAAACAGGTGCAATCTTTGAAGAATATATCTTATTTAGAGCTAAATGGACAAGTTAATGTCCCCTTTCGTCAGCTTACACTCATCAACAATATTAAAACTATTCGACTCGTAAACTGCCAAGTAAATTCTTTCATTTGGTCCAGTAAGAAGGATCGCGAGTCTCTAGAACATCTCATTCTAATTGACACCCCGCTAGCAGACTACTCACCACTAGTCAAAATTAGTAGCTTAAAGAAACTCACTGTTTCTAAACCGACTAACCTGAAAAAAAATTCAGTTTCTGTAATTTTATTAAAGGAACACGGAATCAAACTGGACTTTATCCAAACTCCGAATTGAGATAAGCTATCTCTTCTTGCAAACGATCTTGCACACGTTTTTTATAAACATAAATCGAACTTTCACTCACTCCTATCTCCGCCGAAATCTGTTCAACTCCAACACCCTCGATGCTGAGTAAAAATGCGCGACAAACTCCCTCACTGAAGTGTTTTTTGACTTTTTCCCAAGCTAAATTTGAGATATAGGTTTTCCACTCTTTTTCAGCAATGGCTTCAATTTCTGGCGCACTAACTGATTTATCGAGTTCCGCACTTGAATCAGGGAGCTTACTAAGGGAAAGATTTTTACCACGCAAAAAGTCACGTACTTGATTTGCTGTCACGGTATATAACCAATTACGAAATTTACCTCGATAATTATCATAACTAAAATCAGGAAGCTTTTTCCATAATTTAATCAGTACTAACTGAACTATCTCAAGGGCGTCATGGTGATTGAGTTCCATACGTCGAACTACATTGTAGATATACTGCCTGTAGGTTGCAACGAACTCTTCCCAGGACTTTTCGTCATACTGATCCTTAAGACGAATCAGCATTGTCTTTCTAGTATTCCATTTATCCATAAACAAAAAAGGGAAGCGCGATGGCTTCCCTTATCGTGTATCCTTAACCGAGTGCCGGTGCAGAATGAGGATTAACAAATATCGAGTTAACCGCTGCACAGAACTCATCTCGCTTGGCGAGCAGTGCTGTCTGAAGATCACCTACTTGAGATTTAGAATCTTGACAAGTTTTACTTTTGCGACGTGCAGCCGTCCACGCCTCTAATGCTTGCTTCCATTCTTCATAAGTCGTTTCTAACTTACTTTTAAGCTCAGGAGTATCTTTAGTTTTTAACTGCTCCATGGCAGCCTCTAAAGATTGAACACCCCAGAACTCTTGTCTCTTGTGATTGATCTGCCATTTCTGCATGCGTTTAAGCTTCGAAGTCATTCCTAATTTTGAACCCGTCCAGATAATCCACTTTGAAGGATCAAACTGCCAAGCGCGAACACCATTGCGGTAATCTGATTGAAAAGTATGGTGGAAGTTATGGTAACCTTCGCCATAAGTCACAAGTGCTAAGAAAAAGTTATCACGTGAAGTGTCCTTTTTCGCATAAGGCTGTGCACCCCAGATGTGAGCGAGTGAGTTAATAAAAAAAGTAAAGTGATGGTTAAGAACGAAGCGCAATAAGCCTGCAACTAAGAACATGGCTATCATACTGTGTATCATACCATTGGGGTGAGGATCAAGAACATGACCAATGTAACCAATAGCAACAGGCAAGATAAAATTACCGACTACGAGTATGGGCATGTAGTACTTCTCTTGAAAGACACAAATTTTATTGGCTAAGAGGTCTTTAACATTACCGTAATCTTTATCAGTACGAGTATCTTGGAAGATCCACAAAATGTGTGAAAACCAAAAACCTTTTTTCGCAGAGTAAGGGTCTTTATCATTATTATCTACAAATTTATGGTGGTCGCGGTGATCACGACTCCAAGCGATAATTGAGTTTTGAGCTGCAACCGCACCCCAAAAAGCAAACCAAGACTGAAAAAGAGCATTAGCTTCATAAGTTTTATGAGACCACAGACGGTGATAACCAACAGTTATGCCAGTTCCTGTGAAGACCATGAAAAAACCAAACACCGTCCATTCAAAACCAGTAAACCCGTACTTCATGCCGTACCATGGAACGACTGTACATGCGAGAACAAAGGTGAGACTAAGACTTATAGTGTTCATCCAATTATATTTTTTTTCTGTCATATATTTCTCCAAATTTTTAATTGTTTTACTCCCTTTTCTTTTTATCCACATATAATCATTCTAGAAAAGGACGCATTGCAAGATAGTATAAACTTCGTTTTTCTCAAGCTCTTTTAAGAAATACAATCGACTTATGAAGAGCAGGAAACCTCAATCTTTTCTCCCCACAAAGGCGGGAAGTCACTACACTCCTCATTTTAGGATTGCTCTGCAAAAGTTTTAGAGCTAAGGGCTAACAAATTATTCACCTCTGAACAATCGCCTGTTTCAGCTTTTGCGAGTAAAGGGCAATTTGAACCATATCCCGAGGGAGAGTAGTTGAATTAGAGTCTGGGCTTACCCCAGGAGATACAATGTTAGAATATTTTAAAGATCGTAAGTTAAAACTACATCCCGAACCCGTGAACCTCCGCAAAGGCTTCAATGGCTTAACCGCGTTAAGTAATCTGGAAAATCTCTTTGCAGGAGATGTCTACCTTTTCATAAATCGACGGCGTAATTTATTGAAAGGTCTCTACTGGGATGAAGGTGGTTTTTGTATTTTCAATAAACAGTTGGAGCGCGGAACTTTTAGCGACATGTCCGAAGCTAAAACTGAGCTTAGTTTTCGGGAATTTCTGCTAATGATCCACTGCTGTAAAGGGGCCTATTTTAAGATCAAATAGCCTGGTTTTATAGCTGAAAAATCATGGGGTTATGCTATATTATTTCATGACTAAAACTATCTCAGACCTCACCAAAAAAGTTGTGTTTTTAGAAGAGGAAAACACCTATCTAAAAGCCCAGCTGTATGGTCGTAAAAAAGAGACTGTAGTCTTTGATAACTCAGATACTTTTCCTGAGTGGACTGAATACCTTAAGGATCTGGGCGATTCAAATTCACCAGAAAGAGATGAAGAACCCAAAGTAAATACCCTAAAAAAGAAGAAGAAACGCAAGCCCTTTACGCATTTCAATTTCCCTGAGAATGCTGAACGCGAAATTAAAATCATTGATTTGCCCGAAGATGAAAAAGTTGATCCCATAACTGGTGTAGAACTGAAACTCATGGGATTCGATACATCAGAAAAACTTGTTTATGTTCATGGTCGTTACAAAGTCATAGAGACTCGTGTACGTAAATACAATATTCCAAATAAGCCCAAGGCAGGAGTTATCTCCGCTCTAGTTCCCAGCCATCCGATAACAGGCTGTCGTGCTGATGTGAGCTTGTTGTCACATATACTCATTTCAAAATATGCCGACCATTTACCTCTTTATCGTATCGAAGAGCAATTCAAACGAGATGGACTTACTATTGCGCGACAAACGCTTTCCAACTGGGTTCTCCAGTTAGGAAAAACTCTCCAACCTTTAGGTGATTTATTACGAGATCAAATTTTAAACTCATCAAGAGTTTTTACAGATGACAGCCCTGTTAAGCTTCAAACAAAAGGTAAAGGTAAGCTTCAAGAAGGTCGGATTTGGGTTTATGTCGGCGGCGATGGTCCAGACCCTCCTCTCGTTTGGTTCGAATTCACCAAAGACCGTTCACACTCCCATACATTAGATCGAATGAAAGACTTTCAAGGAGTTTTTCATGCCGATGCTTTTGCTGCGTATGAAAAAATGGATAAGCTTGATGGTATCGATTGGCAGGCTTGCTGGGCTCATGCCAGGCGTAAGTTTTTTGACACACCCAATCCAAACGAATTCTGTAAACAAGTGCTTATTTTGATGGATAAGCTCTTTGAACTCGAACAGGATGCTTGGGCGCTTGGTACTTCGGCAAAGCGACAGAGCTTTCGCAATAGGAAAACAAAGCCTTTTGTTGAAGCTCTATTAAAGACGATTCAAGATCATTACTACAAAGCATGTGAGCCCAAAGGCAAACTCAAAACGGCAATGGAGTACCTACTTAAACGGCAAGAAGCATTTAAAGCTTTTCTTGCTTATCCGGATGCTCGCATAGATAACAATGTGAGTGAACGCGCTATTCGTCCGCTTACTATTGGTAGAAAAAACTGGCTTTTCTTCGGCAGTGAAAAAGGCGGCCAAGCGGCTGCCAATATCATCTCCTTAATCCAGACTTGTCGTAAGCTGGGTATCAATCCAAAAGAATACTTAGAGGATGTGCTCAGGAGAATCATTGATCACCCAAAAGAAAATTTAATGGAACTCCTACCACAAAACTGGAAGAAATAGACTTTTTTTCGAAATAGGCATTCAAATATTCAGCTCAATTGACGCTTACTTTTGCGATAGCTTCCTGCAAGAGGTAAGTTCTTAAAATATACTTAGGGGTAATTCCCTTCATCTTATACCTCTGCGCAGAAACGCCTAAGCTTTCATAACTCAAGCACTTTTTATAAGCGACACACAAGCTCTTCACTTCCACATAGACTTAAAACTCAATTTTTCGGGTGCTCTAAATGCTCCATGGCTAGGAGCTACCAATCTAAAACCACCCTTTCCCCATGAATAATTTCTTGAGAGAGCTCGGTCTTTAACCCTGCTGAATCTAAGCCTACTGACACGGCTTAAGGCTTGCTTAGACTAATGAAAATGATCAAGTTTATAAAGCGCCTTTGAACTCAGTGTTAATAGAAAACCCTATCCTTGAATCCATCGAGCCAAGCTTATTTCTTAAAGACTTGCAAACTTGCTATATCATCGCCATAAACAATTTGAGATTCAAATTTCACTCCCTTCCACACATAACGTCGCAAAAGGATTTTTGGCCTCGTTTTAAAGAGATCTTTATCATCCTCAAAAGCCATTCCCCACAAATACTCTTTACTCGACAAGACCTGAGTAGGCAAAGCTTTTTGATTCCTTAAGCACGTACCCTGAACAATGCCCTTTTTAAAATTCTCGAAAGCTTGATCTAAGCCCTGCAGGCCCCCGCCATAAACTATTAGTGAATCGCCCACAACTCCGTGCTCAATCCCTAAATAACGCGCCTTCAAGAATAGCGGATTGGGCGCAATACCCAAATAACTGAACTGCTCCTTAAAGACTCCTTGTTCAGTATAGGAAAGCTTTGGACTATTGAGTTTAATCCCCTGCTTGGCCACATCGAGTAAAAGATTATTTTTTCCCACAAGAACTAAAAAATCCTTCGTATAATAAGTGAAAAATTTCTTTGCATACTCATCCGTCACTAACATATCTTCTGCTAAAAGAGGATTCGTCTGAGCAAAAAAAAGTGCCATTTTTTTGAGAATCTTCATCTCCGCTGGCGTAGCTTGCGCAGAGTGCACAATCTTAATCTTTTCTGCAGCCGGCCATTGAGCACAGATAGTACTAGTCATTAAGACCATACAAATAAGTAGGTAGACTCTCATTATTCGCCCCACTCAAATTCACTTTTCATCGATTGATAAATATCTAGTAAGTACATTTCTCGAGATTTCTTAAACTCGCTTACTTTTTCTTGTTTGCTTGCAGCCGTACTCAGCTCATAATCCATCACTTCCAACCATTCCGAAAAAGCCCTCTGCTCAAAACGATCTTTCAAAATCGGACTTTCTTCCGCTTGGAAAAATCTCCAATTAACTTTTTGTTGATTTACCTTCGCAGCAATCAGCTTATCTCTAAAATATGGATAAAGATACAACCCTAAGGGAACTCCATCCGGCATGAGTGTCCACAGTGTTAAGTCATCATCATTTTTACGTAAAGCATTGAATTTAGTGTAGGCATCTGCTGGATCACAGGCTAAAAAGTAAGCCAAGAGCTCGGACAAATCAGGTAAGTTTGATAAATCTAATACGAGCGGCTTAGCAGTCTTTTTTTCAAAAACGAAGACCTCAGGCGAAAGTCCTGGCATACCTATTTCAAAATCGCTTCCCTTTGCTAGGTCTACTACAAGCTCTGCCTGCTCACCTTTTTTTATGAGCTCATCAAATATCTTTTTATTCCCCACATAAAGGACACAGCTTTCAGTTTTCATTGATGCCAATTCTACTCTCACACCCTCATCTTCAAAGGATAATTGATAGGCATGCGCTGGTGGCTTTATTTCAAATTTTTTCACCACGCCTTTCTCTATATAAGGTTTAAAGACCTGACCTCGAAGCTGCACCTCTAGAGTATTCTTACCTAAATTAAGATTTTTTAGCTTAAGCCCTTCTGGCCCAATCAATTCCACTCTACCATTAACTTTCATCAAAGTCGGCACCAATAACTTACCTTTGCTCCAAAAAGAATTCGGCGCGCCGCCTTTCTTTCGAAACAATAAATTGACGCCTTTATCTAAATCCTCCTGTGAACACACAAGCTCAGCCTGTAACTTTATCGAATCGAATTTTGAACCCTTAAAAAGTAATTTTTGACCACTATCTGAATAAAGCCCCGAATAAAGCGATGATTCATACAACCATGGTTTGCCATCAAGAGTGAGCCATTTTAGCGCTGCCTCATCAGGAAGCATTTCCTGAAAATTAATTAAAGCAGTATCCGAGCCCATCAACCAACTCTCACTCTCATAAATCAATTCATTCTGCCCCTCTTTCAAGAAACCCCTGGCGAGAACTTGAGGATATTTCATTTCATGACCATTAATAACTATTGATTTAATGTCACTAGGAAAATCAAGACGATACAATTTATTGGAATCGACACAGTCATACAATCTTTTATAGATAAAACTTTTTTCATTGCGGAGCTTCATTTGACCGGGAGAATCCACCGCTTGCCATTTTTGTTTATCTACACCAGCGACTACACTGCCTCCTCGCACCCATTCAAATTCAGAATAGACATTTGCCCATACCAAAGCTCGATGAGCTCGTCTGGATGAGAATCGTAAAATAATATTTTCATAAAAAGCCGGCAATGTCGATAAATCAAATACCAACTTTCCCTTACCTACTGCCAAATGACGACCTTCATTCAAAAGCTCGATAACAACATGATCATCACTGAAAATTTCTAAAAAACCTTGTTCGGGAAAACTCTCCACTGGCCAGCGGTAAAAAACTTCTCCACGAGCTAAATACTCACCCTTTTCGCTCCAGATTTTATAACCTCCCGCCCCCGACTGTACCCCTTTGGAAAAAACTTCACCACCTACCCATGACTCAAAGCTACTACCATAAGGAGCCGCCACACGGTCAAAATAAATGGCTTCCACATCTAGCGAATCATTTATCGCTCGATCAACTCGACCTCCATTAGGCAATAAACTGACTTGAGCAACAAGATGAAATGAAATACAAACAAAAAAGAAAAAACTCCTCACTGAATCCAATCCATTATTTGATAAATAGTTCCATCTTTAAAACTCATCATATAAAGCTCGCCACCTGAGTCTTCTGCAAAACTCGCAATCTGTAGACTTTTACCTTTAATCCTGTGAGACTCAACAATTTTATCGCTCTCTTTTTTCAAAAGCCAATAGGCTCCCGAGGCGAAATCGCTCATCACATACCAACCATACATTTTTTTAATTGCCTGCCCACGATAAACGTAGCCACCAGTTATTGATAAGCCTTCCTTTCTAGGATACACAAATATGGGATCAGTAAACCCCCCATCCTCCATACCAGGATTTGATGGTTTCCTTTGAAGGCTTTTGTTTTTTTTGCTTGACTTCTTCTTATTTTTTTTCACATAGACGTAAGGCTCGTATCCCTCACGAACATTCCATCCATAATTCGAGCCAGCATTAATGATATTGACTTCTTCAAATTTATTTTGTCCCACATCCCCACACCAAATCTCTTGAGTTTTTTTATCAAAAGAAAAACGCCATGGATTCCGTAGCCCCCAAGCAAAAATTTCTTTCTTTGCATCAAGGTCTGAATCCACAAAAGGATTATCTCTAGGAACGCTATAGTCATCTTGCCCTAAAACATCTATACGTAAAATACTTCCATGTAAGTTTTCGAGGTTTTGGCCATAGCCCTTGGGATCACCTGCAGAACCACCATCTCCTACACCTACATACAACTTTTTATCTGGACCAAAAGCTAACTGACCACCATTGTGATTACCATAGGGCTCTGCTATAGATAATAATTTTACTTCGCTATCCAAATCAATCTTGTAATTCTGAAGATTAAAACGTGCTACAATTGATCGCCTAGGGTGCTTATAAGAATAATAAATATAAACGTGATGATCACTCTCAAAACTAGGAGATTTCACCATGCTCAGTAAACCCTCTTCATTGGCCGTACCCAAGCGCTCCGAAATATCTGCCACCAAGGATTTATTTTTCCCTTCTTGGCAAAACCATATCTTCCCGCGCTGCTCCAATACATACCAGGCATTATCGCCTGCTTCAAGCAAAGCAATCGGCCTTTCAAAGGTTTTTTTCTTAAACAATGCCTTTAACTTTAAATCGCCTCCCAAGAGAGAAAAACTCAAAAATATCAATAGTACGTATCTCATATAAACAGTCCTCTATTTTTGTAAAAGAGTAATTAAAAAATGTAATTCTTCCTGCACCTCTGCCGGATCATTCAGTGTATCTGCGACCAACTTTCGTAAAACCTTTGAAAAATCCCGACGCAAGCGGTGTACCGCTACTGTAAAGGCATTTTCACTCACCCCTAAAATATCTGCTCCCTCTTTTAAACTCGCCTCACTATCGCCATTTAAATAGGGCTTCATAACTCCCCAACGCTCCGAATCTCCACGCGTGATAAAACGTTCTTCTAATTCGGCCATTGCATTTTCAAGTAAAGTTAATGCCCAAGCACGCTGATAAGCCTCATCTGGTCCCAATTCACTAAAATCCTGTAGTGAATACTCCGCCGCTTCATAATCAACCTTAATCTGGTCTCCACCTCGTTTCTGAGCCTGCCCACGCTGCCATTCATTCTGCATAAATCTCTTAAATAAAGTGAGTAAAAAATTCCTAAAACGTCCCTTCTCTGCATCCGCACGCTGCAATACATCACGTTCAAGTAAATAAGCAAAAAAACCCTGACTCAAATCTTGTGCATCTTCCGCACTACTACCTGAACGCCTGGCAAAAGCATAGAGTGGATGCCAATATCGACGGCAGAATTCGGCGAGCTCGCTACTCTCACCTGCACTTGCTTTTAAAATCAAACTCCAGCTAGTAGGATTGAAACCACGACCCGCTGCATTTATATTTTCTTGATATTTTGTATCTGACATGCTGTAAGCTTCTCTAAAAATTTTGTAATTATAGATATCTAGAATTAAACTTATCCCAACTCTTTAAGGATACCTCATGAATAGACCCCCAAATTCAAATTCCGACAAGTCCGCTGACTTGTTGAAAATGGCTTTACTAGATGAAGAAGAACAGGACCGATACTTAATCTGTGACTCGATCGCTTCCGGGGGCATGGGCATGATCTACCGAGCGTACGATAGCCACACCGAAAGGTATGTCGCTTATAAAGTTATCCATCCCGAGCTCCAAAAGAACAAAGCCATCTTTGAACGATTTACCTATGAGTCAGAAGTCGCTGCACGCCTCGAACACCCCAATATCATGCCTGTTTATGATGCCGGCTACGATCTTGATGGTCGACCATTTTATACGATGAAACTACTTAAAGGGCAAACTTTAGCCAGCTTAATCCATAAGCTCAAAGAAAATCAAAGCTCTTCTAGTTTCGAAAACATGCTAGAAATTCTCATAAAAGTCTGTGATGCTATTTCTTGTGCCCATGAACAAGAGATCATTCATCGTGACCTCAAACCCGACAATATCATGATTGGTAATTTTGGCGAAGTTCTCGTTCTTGATTGGGGACTCGCAAAAATCCCACAAAGAAAAGAACTTGCCATAGATAGCTTAGCCCCCTCAGTACCTACTGAATTCAGCCAAATGGGTGCCGTCATTGGCACCCCCGCATATATGGCGCCTGAGCAGGCCAAAGGTCAAGAAGTCGACGCTCGCGCAGACATCTATTCTCTAGGCGCACTCCTACAAACTATGCTAACCTTTGACCCTCCCATCCAGGGAGATAATACTGAAGAAATTCTATCTCGAGTTTCAACAGGCAAAATCACAAGACCCCACGCCAATGATTTACTCCCTTCTAGCTTAGGAGAAAAAAACCAACGCATCCCCCGCTCCGCCCTCGCAGTTATAAAAAAATCTACACAATTAGATCCTGACAATCGTTATCACTCGGTTGCGGACCTTGCCCAAGAACTTAAAAAAATCCTTGGCGGATTCGCAGTAAAAGCAGAAAATGCCGGCGTGATTCGCCTCTCATTACTACTTATGCAAAGACATAAAATAGTTGCCATCGTTACGTCCATTTTTACGGTCTTATTTATTACTTTCGGCGTGAAATCTATCAACGCCATTCATCAGGAAAGGGATTTTGCTCAAGAACAACACGAGATTGCTAAATTCAACTACTCCGAAGCCCAAAATGCTCTGAATCAACTGAAAAAAAGTGCGGCAATTTACTTATCTCGTGCACGCTACAATATTAGTCGTGGTGATTTTGATTCTGCACTCATGGATGTAGAAACTTATCTAAAACTCAACCAGCACAACTCAGAAGCTTATCTTCTTTTAGGCCGTATTAATCAAGCTCAGAAAAATTTTGCGAAAGCCGCGAAAGCCTTTAAACAAGCTCAAAAATATGGCGATAAAAGTGCTCATGCTTCTAATAGTCTGAAAATTGCTTCGAGCGCCCAAACATGTGTGGAAGCTCACGGGCATCTCGCTGAAAATGAAATTTTTTCTATTTACTGTCAGTTAATTTCTAATGCTCAAATCCCGGAAGCTTCTGCTTTCCTTGATGATCTACTCAGCAACGAAGAGTTTTCTAACCGAGTCTTTAGTGAACTTTTTACTCATACCAAACTACAGGGCAGCTTAAAATTCTGTCCCAAAGGCTTGCTTCATATGCGTCTAGATACAGAAAATATTGACTTCACGCCATTACGCTTTTTCAAAAAAGCCATTTTTGGGACTTTAGCCCTGCCCGATACACTACTCACATCCCTCAAACCAATTGAAGGCTTGGCCATTGTCTCTTTAGATATCCGAGGCACGCAAGTATCTTCCCTTGTACCCTTACACAACTCGACGATTTACAATCTTTTTATCGACGACACCCTCATCGAGGATCTCTCTCCTTTGAAAGGCCACAAGCTCAACATCCTCTCCATTCGCAACATCCCCATTGAGTCATTAGAATCCCTGCAGCACATTGACATTGCTCATCTAGACATAGCTAACAGCCCTCTGAAAACACCAGACTTGAAATACATCAAACATATCCCTTCTCTAGTCATGCCCATATCTTGGCGCGCATCTGTACTAGAAAACACCTTCCCAAATAATACAAAAATCATCTGGGCACAAAAATCGCAAAACTCAGATATGGAACGCGATAGATTTAAAATTAAGCAAAGTATATTTTCTCACTTATAATCAGCCCATAACTATACCTGAGCTATCTTTAGACGAATTACTCGAGTCACGCGCTCTAAGCTACATCTCCAGACACAAAAGATAATCCAACTAAGAACTAGCTGGATTATTTATAGACAGGAAATACTGGGGTGATTATTGAGGTTTTTGTGCCAAGGTAAAACGATTGCCTTCTGGATCAGAAAAGGTCTCAGCTTTCAAACCCACTGGTGGCGCCGCAATTTTAAGTGGAGAAAAGCCTGCATCTAACAACTGCTCACGAATCTCGCTGTAATTGGCTGTGTAATAAACCCACATCGTGTTACAACCTTTTTGTGAACAAGCATTTGGCTGCTGACGAACACCTAAAACCAAACCATTGCTTAGTTGAAACTCAACCCAGTGATTAGAATCAACGACTGGAGCGCCCAACATCAATGTATCACGATAAAATTCACGGGCTCTATCTAAATCATCAACGCTGATGATGATACCATAATTTCTTTCGTACACTTAAGTGCTCCTTTATTTTTTCATTTTAGGACGAAAATCCTGATTGATCGGCTACTTTAAAGCAACTTATTCAAATAACAATAAGGTTTTGTTAATGTCCCGTTCGAAATTGCTTGCTAAGCGAGAAGAGAAGCTCCTAAAAATACGCCAGCAACTCATTACTAGCTTCACTTGGCTACTTTGCCTAGCTATGGTACTGGGGACTCTTCTATTATTAGTTTCTGGTATGCGCTTACTTTTATTAAGTTCAAACCCCCAGTTCACTCTACAAAACATTGAGATAAAAGGCAATACCCACATCACTCCAGATGAAATTATCTATGCTCAACTTGCAGAGATGGAAGTATTGGAAAACAAAATCAATATCTTCCAAGTATCGCCTTCAAAACTTCGTGAAAAACTCGAACAAAACCCTGCTATACAAGAAGTTCTCATTGAAAGAGTTTTACCCAATACGCTCTCTATTTCAATCACGGAAAAACAAGCCCGTGCACAATTTGTCGTAGATGGCAAAGTATATCTTGTGAGCAGTGACTCCACACTGCTACCTTATGGTGATAATCAGCAAGCTTACCTGCCACTCATCGCTATTAAAGTGGATGGGAAACTTGAGCTCGGTAAAAAAATCAATACTGAAGATAACCAAGCCGTTTTTGATTTCTTAAGCTATTACGATAGCTACGCCATCAGGCGCAATGGTGAAACTTTCTTCCCTTCTCAAATTTTTAAAGTCGCACGCGTAAGACAAGATCCAAAAGGTGACCTCGTTCTTTTTCTTAAACAATCGGGAATTAGTGATGATTTTAAAATCGCTCGCCATAATGTCCTGCTCAAATTGGATAGCTCTGAACTTGCCTTAAGCCTGGAAAGAGCTTGTACTTTTTTGATCGAAAACCGTCTCGCTGGTAAACCCATAAATAAATATATTGATGCTCGATCTCACAGGGTATTTGTCGAATGAAAAATAATCAAATTGGCCTAAGAAAAACTAAGCAAAGAGAACTGGTTCTCGGTGTCATCTCCTCTGCCCCAGGACCTGTGTCCGTAAACGAAATCGTACTGCTCCTAGAACAATGTAGCCACAACATCGGTATCGCTACTATCTACAGAACCGTGAATCTCTTAATGGATAACGAACTCATTCAATGTGTTCGTTTGCAAGATGCCATTCAACGCTATGAACCAACCAACATCCCTCACCATCACCACTTTCATTGTAAGCAATGTGATAAAGTCTATGACCTAGAAGGATGTTATCTGCACCTTGATAATCCTATCTTAAAAGAAGGTCACCAAGTCTCATCTCACGAAATTACTTTTAGAGGCATCTGCAAAGACTGCGGAAAAAAAGCCTAAGTTCACTTGAATAACTTAAAAGTGATTACAATATTCGTATATTCGAATAAACAGATATAAAGAAGCTAATGACTAAAATTTCTATTGAACTTGTTCCCCATGCCGCCGAAGAAATCACTTCGGAACTCTCTGGTATACAAGCAGCCTTTCCTAAAGTAAACACTGTAAATATCCCTGATATTGTGCGCCTTCCAACTCGAAGCTGGGAAGCCTGTGGCTACTGCGCTCCTATGCTTGAACGCGATATACCGCACTTACGCGCCTGTGACTTCGACCTCAATCAGCCACAGCTCATAAGCGATATCATGGAGAAATACAATTTTTCTGAAGTCCTACTGGTAGGTGGCGACATCTTTGAAGGACGTGAACATTTTGAGACTACAACAACCGATTTTATTAAATTTTTCAAAGAGCATTATAAGACGGTTAAAGTCTATGGCGCTATTGATCCCTATAGATCAGACTTTGAAAGTGAAATGAGTTATGTCCACGAGAAGATTGACGCGGGTATCGATGGCTTCTTCACACAACCATTCTTTGATCTCGGCCTCTTAAGCAAGTGGATCAAGGCTCTAAAAGATCACACTGTGTATTGGGGCTTAAGTCCTGTCCTAAGTGAAAAGAGTCAAGCTTATTGGGAAAAGCGCAACCTCGTGAATTTCCCCAAAAACTTTGAACCTAATCTCGAATGGAATGCTCAATTTGCCGCCGATGCCATACAAATAATTGATCAATTCAATTCATGCCTCTACTTCATGCCTATTCGCATTCCTGTAGTCGATTACCTCAATGCGATTATACCTAAGAGCAAGATTTTAAAAGATCTCTTAAGCTAAGCTCAAATCCACTCATCATTGCAGTCTAAAGGCCCTACGCCTGTATGACTAAAAGCAGTGAGAGTGATGATTTAAATCCATTTTACGCCGTTCTTTTCATATCCTAAAGAGCACACAGCTAAATAGATGAACTCCATTCAGATATGAAATATAAGTGGCGACTCCTGTCGCTATTATTGCTTCATTTGCATGAAAGGTAACAAGCGTTCCGAAAGCATAAAATGCCACTCAGAAAGAGTTTGTTTAATACCGTCATAATCTTTGGCACCACTTAGATCCGCATCTGTATTTAAACGCATTCGACATTTAATAAGCTTTCCTTCTCTAGCAAGAAGCTCCAAAGTATAAATTCTCCCTACATGATCAACAAACTCTAAACGCTCTCCTTGAAAATCTAGTTTCTTAATCGGACGAGCTACTTCCACATCTAAATAACGAGCTTGAAAAATTTGCGACATGAAACTATAGGCCTGCTTATCCGTCATCTTACTTAATTCTGTAGGGTACTTAAACTTAAAAGGCTTGCTAAGATAACTGCGTCCAGCCTGCCATATCAAACGCTCGCGGCTATAATACGACACCGATAAGACAGCTTTATAATCTGGCAGAAATTTACGCAGCCAGACACGAGGATCTGCCTGGGTATTTCTCAAGATTTGTGTGGAAATAAAGATACCCTGATTCTCAGGATCTAAGTAATATCGACCCGCGGCCTTTCCGCCCTGTGCATGAGATTTTCCTAAATGTAATTTTTTATGGCTACCATCTTTATAATTCAAACTCAACTCAACGGGTCTTTCATTCAGTAAATCTGATTGCTCATCAAGGGCATAAAACTTCTTATCCTCACTTCTTGCATCTACCGTTTGAGCTACTTTCATATTTTTTAAATCGATAATTACATCATTGATTTGTTTTTGGTCGGCAATAAAATCAAAGCGATTTTTTACCACCCAATCACCATCAACTTGATGGAGCTCGGTTTTTAAGGGCCCTTGCTCAAGAACTAATGAATCCAATTCTTTTACATCATTAAATATCACTTGCCCTGGTGTGAAAAGATCTCGATTAATCCCTTCATTTTTACGGGTCATGAAAAACAAAAGTAATAAACCGATACTAATGAATAAAACTTTATATAGCTGCTTTAATTTCATGCGGCTCTCCGTTTACATTTCCAAGCTAAAAAAGCTCTAAATAACAAGATCAGTAGGACAATCACTGGCGGTAAATAGAGATTCCAATAAAAGACTTTTTTCTCAAAGGCAATTGAATTGGCCTTGAGTCCTGATTCAATTTCTTTTAAGCGTTCATCTGTTCTAGCACGATCTTCTTTCTTTTGAGTCAAGGTTTGCTTCTCTTCATCATTCAAAATTAATTGCCTCACCATTTTACTCTCCAATAAACTAACCGTACGACTTGCCTGAGCATGTTCTAATTGCAAAGCCTCAATCTCATCTAACTTGGATTCATACTGATTGATCTGACGCTGATAAACAGTGGAAAAGTTTCGACGCTTATAGCGACGACCACGTAAACCAAGTAGACTGCCTTCATTCAATTCACTATCTAAAATATTGAGGAAAAATACTGTATTATCACTAATAGAAACACGTTCACGACGACCATCGAATAAGTGCTGAATATTTGTCTGGAAACTATCGTGAAGCATATCTGCGTCACTGACGAGAATCACTTCCGCGTCTTTAGTTCCCTGTTTTAAATGTTTATCACTAATAACGCCCTTAGGCAGGTACTTTTGAAAGGCACTTTTTAACTTTCCTTTCACACGTATCGCTAAAATTTTAGGATCCGTTTCATCAGTGATTTTATGTAAGCTCTCACGACTCTTTAAAGCGTCTTGCCTCTTAATACCTAAATTATTTCGACTACTCTTCATTAAAATATCATATTCCAAGCCTTTCACAGGACGATAATCTAAGTAGCCCGCATAGGGAACATGCAACTTATTCACGTTCGTAAAGAAAGGCTCATCCATCTTTAAGTTCTCTGGCGTTAAACTGAGCATAAAGGGATTTTCTTTTCCTTTTACCGGTGTTTTTAAATCTTTATCCGCCACCAATTCTTCAGGTACATAACGCACACCCCAAGCTTCCGAGAAACCAAGCAGAGAACTCATCTGTGACATCCGTCCCTTGTGACTCACGCCCTTGTTAAACTTAGCTTCTACTAAAGAGAAATTATCTAAAAAACAAAGAATTTTACCACCCTTCATTAAGTATTGATCCAAGGCATACATCGTCTCTTCAGATAAAGTATCTGGATGAACTAATACAACCATTTTTACCGTATCTGGAATAACTCGAACTTTAGCCGGCATCTGCAAGAGAGTATAATCGATGCGCATATCTGTGACAATTGACCATTCAGGCTCATCTTTAATACGTCCTGAACTAGGATCTGCTTGCATCCCTACGACAGGTAGCGACGACTGGAACAAAATCACCGGCTTTTCTTTTTTCTGAACCGCATACAATAAACGCGTAACATTAAGCTCCATTTGATCTTCTTCATCTGAAGTAAATGCCGGGATTGTCATCACTTTATCTTGATAGGATAAAGCCACACCCAGATACATCTTTCCCTGCCTTCCCAACTTAATTTCACTCAAGCCATCGAATCTTGCTGAGGTCTCACCAGGACTTCCCACTTGTGGATCAATTACATCTAGTTTAAGTTTGCCATTTGATTCTTCGGCATACTCACGTAATAAATCTTCTACACGACGAGCTAAGGCTTTTTGCTCCATGCTTACCGCTGGATTACTACGAGAAAAATAAAAACGAATACGCCCTGGGCTTTCCATTTTTTTAATCGCATTTTTGCTCGAATCACTAAGCGTATAGAGATTATCTTCTGATAAATCGATTCGTAAGGATACATTTCTAAAAGTCAGGTTGAGAATGACCACACTCACAAAAACAAGGGCTATAACTGCCGCTGTAATAGGTTGGTTGAGTTTATGAGAAGCTTTACGGCAACGTAAAATAGCCACTGTACTGCCCAAGCCAAACAGCATAATACTGAAGAAATAAATGAAGTCACGTAAATCAAATACCCCTCGTGCTAAACTCGCTATATGAGGAATGATACTAAAGAAAATCAAAGTCTCGACTACATCTTGAGGTAAAACACTATTGAGAATAGCTTCTATCCCCAATTGCTGCATCCCAGCGACCATAAATATCAGCATCAGCAAGAAACTACATATATAACTCGTGACCTGATTTTGAGTCAAGGAGGAGCAAACACCACACAGAGCGAGGCACATACCGCCCAACAATAAGCTGCCACCATAACCAGCAATTAGTCTGCCCGTATCAGGTTCACCCAAATAATAGCTCGTAATCACCATCGGGAAAGTCAATAATAAGGCAGTCGCTAAAAAGGCCCAAGCAGCGAGAAATTTCCCTATAACCGCCTGCCACACTGTTACCGGCATCGTCAATAATAATTCTAAGCTTCCGACCCGATCTTCCTCTGACCACATGCGCATTCCCACGGCCGGAATAAAGAATAAATAAAGATAGGGGTGAAAATCAAAAAGCACCCGCATACTCGCTTCATTGAGTTTATACCAATCCGCTATCTTAAACGTAAAAATCGCTGAAGTTACCAAAAATGCTAACAGAAAAACATAGGCTAGCGACGAACTAAAATAAGATTTGTATTCACGCTTACAGATTGCCTTTACTGAACGTATAAAACTACTCACCAGTCTGCCCCCCCATTACCCAAAGTTAAATCACGGAAATTATCTGCCAATTTATCTCCACGAGATTTAAAGTCCGACACACTCTCATTGGCCACTATTTCGCCTCGTCTCATGACGATAACCCGCGTGCAAAGCACCTCAACTTCTTCTAAAATATGGGTCGAGATCATCACTGCCTTTTCTTGGCCAAAGCCTTCAATGATTTTACGTATTTCAAATTTTTGATTGGGATCCATGCCATCTGTTGGCTCATCTAAAATTAAAATAGGTGGATCATGCAAAACCGATTGCGCGAAGCAAGTTCTTTGGCGATAGCCTTTTGATAAGGTTCCAATATTCTGATGTGCCACGCGTTCTAAAAAACATCTTTGAATAACTGAATCCACGGCTGTTTTTCTATCCTTGCCATCTATGCCCCGAAGTTCTGCAGTGAAGTTCAAAAAAGACCTTACCGACATATCGTGATAGAGTGGCGCCGTCTCCGGAAGATAACCTATTTGCGCTTTACAAAACATTTCATTATCACTCATACTCTTACCACAAATCTTGACCTCACCCGCACTCGGACTCAAATAGCCCGTAATCATTCTAATCGTAGTGGACTTCCCCGCACCATTGGGGCCAATAAAGCCTAAAATATCACCCTTCTCTACCGTGAAACTAACATTATTCACCGCTCGGATATCACCAAAGTAACGCACTAAATTATTAACTTCTATCATTATTATCCTGCCTAGGTATTGTGCATTTTTTTTATCCCGCTAAAATAACACCTATTAACAATTTTGAACTCATTTTGCGTACAATTCTTTGCGCTTATAGCAAATAAAAAGGAAATACAATGGCAGACTTTAGCTACAGTCCCATCTTCCAGTTTGGGAAAGACGATACTCAATACAAATTCCTTGGTAAAGAGGGCGTAAGCACCGTCACTTTAGGCGATCAAGAATTCCTTAAAGTAGAACCCGAAGCACTCCAAAAAATGGCTTGCGAAGCTTTCTATGACGTCAGTCATTTCCTGCGCGCAAAACACCTTGATTCCCTTTCGTCCATACTCCGTGACCCCGAAGCTTCTAAGAATGATAAATTTGTCGCGAGTCAGCTTTTAAAGAATGCCGTTATTGCTGCCCAAAAAGTCCTTCCTTCTTGCCAAGATACCGGCACAGCTATTATCATGGGCAAAAAAGGCGAACGCGTCCTCACTGGCTTTGATGATGCTGAAGCCCTCTCACGTGGCGTCCATGAGATTTACACAAAAGCGAATTTGCGCTTTTCGCAAGTCGCTCCACTCGATATGTATACAGAGAAAAATACCGGCACTAACCTTCCTGCACAAATTGATATTTACTCAACTCAGGGCGATGAATACAAATTCCTCATGCTCGCCAAGGGTGGCGGATCTGCAAACAAAACTTACCTCTACCAAAAAACAAAAGCTCTGCTCAACGAAAAGTCGATGCTCGAGTTTGTCAGAACACACATCACTGACTTAGGCACCGCCGCATGCCCTCCCTATCACTTGGCTCTCGTTATCGGCGGAACTTCTGCCGAAATGAACCTCAAGACAGTCAAACTCGCTTCATCTGGCTACCTCGATAATCTTCCGACTGAAGGTGATATCACTGGACGTGCTTTCCGCGATACTAAGCTCGAAGAACAAGTCTTAGATATCTCACGTAAATGTGGCCTCGGCGCACAATTCGGCGGTAAATATTTCTGCCACGACGTTCGCGTTATTCGCCTTCCTCGTCACGGCGCTTCATGCCCAGTAGGCATGGGCGTTTCTTGCTCTGCCGATCGTAATATCAAAGGCAAAATCACCAAAGAAGGCGTCTTCATTGAACAACTCGAAGAGCACCCAGAAACATTCCTTCCTGACACGTCTCACAACCCCGCTGAAAAAGTCGAAGTCATCGACATCGATCTAGATCAACCCATGGCAGATACTTTAGCGAAACTCAAAGATTCCCCAGTGATGACACGAGTCAACCTTTCTGGAACAATCATTGTCGCTCGTGATACCGCTCACGCCAAACTACAAGAACGTCTGGATGCAGGAGAAGATCTTCCCGATTACTTTAAACAATACCCAATATATTATGCGGGTCCCGCAAAAACTCCTGAAGGTCTTGCCTCTGGCTCATTTGGCCCCACAACGGCTCAGCGCATGGATCCCTATGTCGCACCTTTCCAAGCTGCCGGCGGGAGCATGATTATGTTGGCAAAAGGCAATCGCACCAAGCAAGTACGCGAAGCATGTGGCACTTATGGCGGTTTTTATCTCGGCTCTATTGGCGGACCAGCCGCCATCCTCGGCAGAGATGTCATCACCAAAGTCGAAGTTCAAGAATACGAAGAACTCGGCATGGAAGCCATTTGGAAAATCCAAGTGAAAGATTTTCCTGCTTTTGTGATCATCAACAACAAGGGCGAAGACTTCTTCGCAGGTATTTAAATCCTACTAAATTTCGTTTAAAGCGAGCTCCAAAGCTAGTCTAAAACCACAAAAAAGCCTCCGTAAAAACGGAGGCTTTTTTGATGCTGTGACTGAACTTACTTAGTCTTAAATAAGGAAGCTGGCAAACCTTCTTCATTATAGATATTTGAGCCTATTAATCCGGCGAGTATATAGAGTAAAAGTGTTAGTAGGGAATGCTGTAGGCATGGATTAGAGCATATATCCCTTCCTTCAGAACGCTACTGTTCAATTATTTCTCAGCCTTAACTCTCACGAGGCTGTGTGAAAAAGAAATAATAAACGAATTAGGGCCTACGACTTTTAGCATACATACAAACTACATGACTCAGAATATCTAAATTGTCAGGGCTCACGTGTGAGTCCGCTAGAATGTAGCACGCTCCGTCAGGGGCATGAAAATGAGTTCGGAATTAATCCAGAACCCAAGCTTGGGTCCGACACTCTATGCCGGACTCACATCCGCGAGCCCTGATTTTTATCAAATCATTTTTCGTGCGGCTCATGCTTAGAGTCTTTTCTATTTCGTTTTCTTTGTTTTAATTGCTCTAGATATTAAAGATGGTATTGCGGGAATAATGAATAAAAATATCATAATCATCATGTGTAAATTTATGATTTCTCTAAAGTTTATTTCTTTCCAATTCTCACCATTTACTTCACCCCTCATAATCATAATAAAGACTATAACACTCATACAAATGAGGAATGCCATTAGGTAGATTATTAAGATTGATTTCAGAGATTTCATATCAATTTTATTTGCATAAGGACCGAGATTAGTGAGATTTTGAGCGAAGCGAAAATCTTCACTGCGACACATGGTTAGCCATTGTTTGAGATAAACAATTGGATAGGTATATGTTTTGAATAATGGTCAAAATCTTTATCTCTAGTGTATATCATTGCATTTAGTCTACAAGCACATGCACATAATAGAAAGTCTACATGAGAACCTTGAATACCTTTGCGTCTACAGATGTTATGAAACTCAGCCGCCTGTTCATAATCTATATCTAAAATTGGTGAATTAGGGAAATAACTGAGTTTTTCTTTTAGTTTCTTAAATTTATGCGGGTCTGAGTAGCCAGATAGAACTTCTTGTTTTATTGGCCCCAACATAATAATTCTTTGATCTTCGATTAAAGAAGTAAAATCATTTATCACATTATCTTCAGGAGTACTTCTTCTGAGTGCTAATGACCAAATTACCGTATCTACAATTACTTTCATCTTTTACGGGATTCTTTATAATCGTAATTTTCATCAGGATCCATCTGATTAAACAAATCAATAATTTCTAGTTGCTTTCTTCTATTGACAAATTCTCTCAATGCTAGGTTTACAGTTTCTTTTTTAGTTTTTAAATGAGCCACTTGTTGTGCCTGATTTAAAAGCTTGTTATCTATTGCAAGATTAGTAGCCATGGTATGATCTCTTTTTTATTTCTACACATCATCTCACACAATATATAGTGTGAACTTTGCAAGTCAATTATTTTATTTCTGGCTAACGACCGAGATTAGTGAGATTTTGAGTGAAGCGAAAATCTTCACTGCGGCTCATGCTTAGGCTTATTGCCCGTATATATCTTTTCGGTGGCCAATTTTGATGATGTAGATCTGTAATTGCTTGTCTTCTATAGAATAAATGATTCTATAATTACCTTGTCTAACTCGATATAAATCATCATTTTCACTTAATTTTATATGTCCGAATAAATATGGATTATCTGATAACTCTTCTATTTTTGCAAAGATTTTATTGCGATCTTGATCAGGGATTTTCCGTAATTCTTTTTCAGTTTTTCTGTGAAAAACAATTTCATATTTATCCATTATTGAACTTTTCCAGCATATCTTTATAAGAAATGAAATCACCATCTTTTCTTTCTTCATATGCTTTGATATCTTCAAGATCTTCTAATAATTCATGCCTTAGTGCGAGATCAACTAATTCAGAAATTGATTTTTCACTTTCTACAGATTTTGCTTTAAGTACTTTATGTAACTTAGGGTCAAAATATATGGTGGTTCTTTTTGTCATAGTAGCCATAATGTTTTCCTTATATTGGTTCTATGACATTATATCACCATAATGTTATGATGTCAATTTTTTATTCCAGCCTAATGGCAAGAGCAAGGGTCGTGAAGGGGATTCATTTTATTTCACGATTAACCAGTTAAGAGTGTAAAACTTGATATAGCTATTTTTTAGTAGCATATTAATTACATCTAATAAGGAGATGTATTATGCCTAAGAATAAAGTTCAGTTTCAAGTTGGAGTTAGCTTTCCAGAATTCATCAAAACTT
Source organism: Lentisphaera profundi (assembly GCF_028728065.1). GTDB lineage: Bacteria > Verrucomicrobiota > Lentisphaeria > Lentisphaerales > Lentisphaeraceae > Lentisphaera > Lentisphaera profundi. The sequence goes on from NZ_CP117812.1 coordinate 2,239,034, forward strand.
TTGGAACCGAAGAACAATGTAGTGCTTACCTGGAAAGCTGTAAGTGGCCTAATGGCTTTAAATGTGACACATGCGATAGTGATAAGTATTATCGCTATAAATCAGGAAGCCGCACAATCTTTCAATGTAAAGCCTGCCGTAAAAACCATCGCTTAACAGCGGGTACTTTATTTCATCGAACGAAAGTTCCTCTCCAGAAATGGTTCTTAGCTCTCCATCAAATAAGTCAATCAAAGAACAGTGTTTCAGCATTAGAATTACACCGTCACATTGATGTGAACTATAAAACTGCTTGGTTAATAAAGCAGAAAATTATGCAGATGATGTATGAGCAGGACAGTAAGTATAAACTTAAAGGCTTGGTTGAAATAGACGATGCTTACCTAGGCGGTCGACTGGAAGAAGGTAAACGAGGTAGAGGTTCAGAAAATAAGTCTCCATTTATAGCTGCCGTAGAAACTAACGAAAATCGGAATCCAGTTTTTGTTAAACTGAGTCCTGTATCGGGTTTTTCTTATGAAGTTATTAAACAATGGGCTATAGATAATCTTGAGGAGAACTGTGATACAATTTCAGATGGACTTAGAGGTTTCAGTGCCTTAAAAGAAGTAAGTAATCATAGCGTTTTAGTTACTAGTAAAGCAAAAAAAGAAGAAATAGAAAGTACTTTTAAATGGGTCAATACAATTTTAAGTAACATCAAAACCTCAATTTCGGGGACTTTCCACTCTTTAAAATTCGATAAATATGGTTTCAGGTACCTTGCGGATTTACAGTTTAGGCTCAATAGAAGATTTGACCTCAGGAAAATGTTTTTTGGCTTAATATCTAAAGCTATGGCTACATCACAGAAACCTGTTAAATATCTTAATACATCGTTAACTGGTTAATCGTGTTTTATTTTAATTATCACTTAAATAGCGGCGATAAAATAAAGGGGTATTCCTTCTTAGGGAAAGTTAATGACAAGACCTTTGCCTGCGCGGGCGGGGGGAAAAATGGACTTAGTTTTGGCGCTAATATGCGGGCGAGACGCCCGCGGTCCCAGGAGGCTTGCATCGTGGGCGGAAAAAAATGGACTTAGTTTTGAAGGTGATGCCAAGCTGGTGCTTGGCGTACCCAGGGAGGTAATATACGGGCGAGACGATATATTTTGATTACCTGTGTGGTAGCACCCTCGCAGCCATGCCACAAAAAAGCCTCCGTGAAAACGGAGGCTTTTTTGATGCTGTGACTGAGCTTACTTAGTCTTAAATAAGGAAGCTGGTAAACCTTCTTTGTTATAGAGGTTTGCGCCTTTCGCATTGGAAGCCCAAGCGTAACGAACTTCTATGGGTGCTGAAATCTCTGGGTGAGAAACTTCTACAGAATCTTTAGAGATGATTTTTGCTGTTGCCCATTTCCAAACATTATCAGAACCTTTGATCTGAAAGTGCTTAAGCTCATCTTGAGTTTCAACAACTGGATCAAGCAATACTTTTTTGCCCGTCATCAAACCACTGCCCACTTGATCAAATTGAACAATAACTTTGCTCGCTTCAATTTTGTGTGACTTATAAAGTGGGCCACTATAAACATGATCCGTTTTTCCGTAGGACGTATGCAAGGCCGATAAGGCGAGGCGTTTACCTGCATCAATTTTATTATGAGGGTGAATATCTTTGGCTTCACCAATATCATTCAAGACTGCCATACCCGTATTTGGAACTGCAAGAGTCTGGAACTGCTGATAACAAACATTTACCCAACCATCATTATCGACAGGACTTTTTGCAGGATCTCTAAACTGAGCTAACTGACACCAGAAAAAATCTAGACGATCCTGACCCCAAGCTGTTCTCCATCCTTCAATAAGAGCAGTGAAATGCCTTTGATAATTTTCGTTTTGGTAACCAGAATTTGATTCACCCTGATACCAAATAGCACCTTTCACGGCATAGGGAACAAGGGGAGCAATCATACCATTATAGAGTGTGGAAGGCAAACGATTACTTTTTGCCGGATCAGAAACCATACGTGGTTTACGCTGATTGAATTTTTTCTTTTCAGCTTTAGCCGCAACTTTTTTGGCTTCCCACTCAATTAACTTTTTCTCATGAAGTGCTTTTGCTTTTTCAGGTGTCCACCAAGAACTACCCTTTTCGAGCTTAGCTTTTTCTTCTGCATAAAAAGCCTTGAGTTCATCAGTCGTTTGGTATTTCGGCATGGGAACCCATGGTTCAACCAAAGTGCCGCCCCAAGCACATTTAATAAGTCCTACAGGAACATTGAGGGTTTTGCGAAGTTCGCGACCGAAAAAATAACCCGTAGCAGTAAATCCACCATTAGTTTCTGGTGAAACCTGAGCCCAGTCACCATTTATATTTTCGAGCTCTTTGCCATAAGTCGTTTCTTTTCTAACTTCGATTTGGCGAAAGAGTGGGTCCTTAGCCGTTTCCATTTCGTTTTTTATGTACTCAGCTAAAGGCATATACTCTTTTTCACGCGTAGGTTTAACGAGCTGCTTGATGGCAAAGTCCATATTAGACTGCCCAGAACAAAGCCAGACTTCACCCACCAAAATATTTTTAACGCTCAGGTTCTCTGAACCATTTTTAACTTCAAGATTTCTTCCTTCTGCAGAAGCTTCGAGTGAATCAAACTTTACCATCCACTTACCATTTTTATCTGCTTTAGCAGATTTTGTTTGACCGGCGAAAGAAACGTCTACAGTACTACCTGCATCAGCCCAACCCCATACAGGAACCGCTTGACCGCGCTGAAGGACTGCGCCATCTGAAAAGAGTTGGTGGAGTTTAATTTCAGCTGAAAGTTGAAAAGACGCAACAAGCGCCAATGCCGTTAAAAATAATTTATTCATTTATATCCTTATTCTTTAGTGTGTTTGTGTTATAGGGTATACGTAGATAGACAATACTTTCTGACTTTTCCTTACAGTAAAACAAGTATAAAAGACTGAAATCTAAGGATCTCAGTCTTTTTAAACTTAGCTACTACTTATATTGTTCAAAAAGCCAAGTTGAGAGGTAGCGCTCACCAGTATCAGGAAGGATACAGACGATTTTTTTACCTTTATTCTCAGGACGCTTAGCCAATTCAAGGGCCGCTGCCATTGCAGCACCACAAGAGATACCACAAAGGATACCTTCTTTTTGAGCTAATTGACGCGCCGTTTCACCCGCATCATCATCAGACACTTTAATCACTTCGTCTAGTAATTCTGGATCCATAACCCCAGGAATAAAACCAGCGCCAATCCCTTGGATCTTATGTTTCCCAGGACCTTCACCACTGAGAACCGCAGAAGTAGTTGGTTCTACCGCGACGATCTTGACATTTGGCGTTTCTTTTGCAAAAGTTCTTGCACAGCCAGTAATGGTTCCACCTGTTCCGACGCCAGCAACAAAAAAGTCGAAATCGCCATTCATGTCAGCAATAATTTCTTTTGCCGTGGTCACTTCGTGAATCGCAGGATTTGACGCGTTTTCAAATTGTTGAGGAACCCAAGCACCCTCAATATCAGCCGCAAGCTCATTTGCTTTATTGATCGCACCCTTCATGCCATCCGCACCAGGAGTCAAAACCAGCTCAGCACCGAAAATACGCATCAACTGACGACGCTCTACAGACATTGAATCAGGCATACAGAGAATAAGTTTGTAACCACGAACAGCACAAGTCATAGCAAGGCCGATACCAGTATTACCAGAGGTAGGCTCAATCACAGTCATACCAGGCTTCAATGTACCATTGGCAACTGCATCATCAATCATTGCTTTGGCAATACGATCTTTGACACAAAAACCTGGATTAGAAGATTCCGTTTTTGCATAGACTTCGGCATAAGCGCCTTCCGTAAGCTTATTGATCTTTACGAGTGGGGTATTCCCACATAATTCGAGGATGTCATTGGCTTTCATTTTCTATCTCTCCCATAGTTGATGAGTTGTTGTTTTAGGTATGAATTTTTTTGGATCGCGCCTAGGCTGAAGTGACTAAACCCATGTACTTTGGGATCGTATTCACAGCGCTTCATTTGATTAATAAGTTCTTTCGGTTCGGTACGCCAAGACGCCAAACCAGGAACAATCTTCTTATTGAGAGGATTTTGCATCTTCCACCAATTCAATAAAGACGAAAAACGTTGTTGAGGAGCCGATTCTGGCCAATACAGTTGTGGCGACAAATAATCTACCCAACCTTCGCGCAGCCATCTGCGACTATCGCAAGCTAGACTATCAAAAGAACTCGTGCCTTTCACTCCTTTAGGAAAGCCTGGTTTCCAAATCCCAAAGGGACTTATACCAAACTCAAGCTGAGGTTTAAGTCGCTCAAGGCCTTTGTGTAAACTGTAAACCAAAGTATTGACCTGATGACGACGCCACATTTCTTTATCCATGACTTTGCTCGGTTTCGTCTTTAGATAGGCTGAGTATTCTTTAGCATCGGGAAAACCACTCGCGGGCAAAAAGTCCTTGTAGGGATAAAAATAATCATCTAGATGAATGCCATCAATATCATAACGACGAGCGCAATCTAAAATCACCGTCTGGACATATTGGCGAACAGCTTTTGACGCAGGATTGAGCCATACATAACCTTTCTTAAGGTAGATACACCAAGATTTTGCTTTTCGCTGTAGAGAGTTTTTTGCCAAGGGTTCTTTTACTGTGGGGTGCTGGACTCGATAGGGATTAAACCAGGCATGAATCTTAAGGCCACGCTTATGGCATTGCTCGATCCAATACTGCAATGGATCATAACCAGGATACTTGCCTTGCACTCCCGTCAAACGATCCGACCAGGGCTCAAAGGCTGATTTATAGAGTGCGTCGCCATGAGGACGCACTTGAAAAATAATCGTATTTAACTTGAGTTGCACAGCTAAATTGAGCAATTCTTGGCATTCTTTCTTTTGCTGCAAGACAGTCAAATGCTGTGAACTCGGCCAATCAGTATTGGCGACGGTCGCAACCCAAGCCGCGCGCATTTTAGTTTGAGCCACAAGTGAAGAAGAGCAGAAAACTAATAGGCATAGAAATATAGATTTTTTCAAAATGCCTACGCCCTCTTGTTTTAAAATTCGCATCTGTCACTTAGGCTTGAGTAGCAGCGCTCAATTTATCTAGTATGGCTAATGCTGAACCACTATCAATAGATTCGATAGCCAGCTCAATTCCTTGACTTATACTTTGTGCTTTTCCTGCAGAGTAAATCCCCGCACCAGCATTCAGTAGCACCGCATCCCGATAGGCAGATTTTTCACCTTTCAGCATAACCCGTAGAGCATCTGCATTATACTGGGGTTCACCACCCTGAATATCGCTGAGTGAGGCGGTCTTTAAACCAAAATCTTCGGGACATATCTGATACTCTTTAATCTCTTGTCCCATGACTTCAAAAACTTTTGTCGGCGCACAAATGGAAATCTCATCCATGCCATCACAGCCGTACACAAATAACATGTGATCAACGCCAAGTACTTTTGCGCTTTCCGCTAAAACACGACAGTATTGCTCCGAATAAACACCAATGAGACCACGACGAACACCTGCGGGGTTACACATCGGCCCCAATAAATTAAACAAGGTCCTAACACCAAGAGTTTTACGCACTTCTATTGTGTGCTTTACTGCAGGGTGAAGCAAGGGTGCAAAAAGAAAAGTCATGCCAATATCATCTAAGCATTGCGCCATTTTTTCAGGTGTGATTTGAGTATTAATCCCCAAATGAGAAAGTACGTCTGCACTCCCAGATTTACTAGAAAAGGCTCTATTACCATGTTTCGCCACACTAACGCCCGCACCCGCAGCCACAAAAGCTGAACTCGTCGATATATTAAACGTGTGATGTCCATCACCACCAGTACCCACAATATCAATCGCCTTTGAATCTGAACAAGATACTTTAACGGCTCCTTCGCGCATCACTTGAATACAAGCCGCAAGCTCTTCAGCGGTTTCACCCTTGGTATGCATAGCCGTAAGCCAGCCTGCCTTTAAAATATCGTTCACTTCGCCTTTGAAAATTTCTTGCATAATTTGACGAGTCAAATCAGCACTCAGATTGCGACCTGCGCAAATCTCATTAATGGCTTTTTTTACGGAATCAGACATGATCACCACACCTTGTTATGACTGGAGAAAAAGCAGAGAGCGTACGAGCCACGGCTTTATGATTATTGATATCTAGACGTAAAGCAAAGAAGTCCCCTGAATATATCGGATAGGGGTATTGACCATCTTCACCATGAAAGAGTTGTCCTAAAATATACGAAATGTCAGGTTCGTGGAGAATCACCATCGCGGCTTGCTGCTTATCTGGATCAAGCCCAGAAAGACAGTTAAGAACATCACTTAAGCCAGCTCCTGGAAGAAGGCTCGTATCCATGTGAACTGGAATTCCGCCAAGTTGATCCGCAATCATTTCACCACTCATACGAGAACGATTAAAGGGTCCGGTAAAAATCCCATGAGGAAAGTATTCCATTTTTTTCATAAACTCGCTTAGGGCAAGAATATCTCGTTCCCCTGCTCCAGAAAGAGGTCTTTCGGCATCGTATTGCACATTTGAATCTTCCAATGCTAAAGCACGAGCATGACGCATAAGGTAGAGGTACATCTTTTACTGCTCCTGTTTTGAACTAGTTTTCAGCTCAAGTTCATTAATGATGTGACTAAGGTAGTCCGCTCCCGCAACGCTATCAGAAATCTCCATTTGTAATACGACCGCAATGACGCGTTTATCTTTTTTCCAAAAATACATGTGATCAATATGTGTAACGCCGTTTCTCATAGAGCGAACTTCTCTGCCCTGGATGACTGTATTATCATTTAAAAGATATTTGAGTTCTCTAGAGGGAGGATTTTTCAGCGTATAGTCCATCGCTTGATAATTTTCGATAATCGAATTAGTCACATAATTTTCCGTTTTTTTCAAATCTGTGCCTTTATCGTAAACCTGGATCATAACACTTGGTGAAAGCTCCCCTATCAAGCGATATATTTTACAGTTCCTGCCCATTGTTTTCGTCACCACAAGGTCACGAGAATAGGAGATTCGCAGCGCCTTATCTTCAAAATTTTGAAAGAGGTTCTTACGCATGCTAACTTTCAGCTCTTTGCCGTCACTCAGAATCAACTTACCTTCTTCATCTTCATTTAATTCAATTTCTTTACCATCGATGATCACCGTATAATTACGACGATTTTTCTTACTCGCAACAGCTATTTCGCGTTGTACAACGTTGGCCACAAACATCGGTTGAATATACCACGATCCACCAACATTACTGATGTGGATAGGAAATCCGTACTCCAACATTTTAACACGCGCAATTTGGTGGCGTTTAGTAATCATATTTTCGTTTATTGTATGAACTTTTCCGCCAAAGCGAAAGGACTCACCTTCTTTGAGCCAATCTATATCGAGTTTGCTAAGTTCGCGTTTGAGCTGATCTTTTTGATCATCCGTTTTCTTATCACCACTCCATAAGACTTTTAAATTGTGATGGTCCAAACATAAGGCACGAATACTCGCTTCGTTTTTATCAATCAGGGCATGTACAAAACGTCGAACTAAAAGTTCCGTTTCAGGCATTTTATCTTCTGCTGAGGCAATTAAGCAGAAGAAGGTGAAAAATATAAATTTCACTTTCGCCATAAGTCTAACTCCAGAATTAAATTCAATTCCTAGAACTTAATTGATATTTATATTTTTGTTAGCCCACCTACATTGGTGAGTGCTATAAATAATATTTTTTCTTAATAAGGTGAGTCATAATTGACCGATAACTCAATAGATCGTGGAGTTTATTTTCGCTGCAGCTTTTGTTACAGCAATCTAAACGCAGAAAAAAGCTTGATCAAGAAAAAAATTGCTTGTCCTCATTGCCAGCGACGCGTCAAGGTACCCGACCCTTCTTTCAAGCGCGGACAGCTTATGAAAGACTGGAAAATTGTTCGCCTTTTGGGCCAAGGTTCCATGGGAGAAGTCTACCAAGTCGAAAATAAAGCTCACCAACAAGGAGCCATGAAAGTAGTACTCAAGAATTGTATTGACGAGCAAGAAACCCACTACCTACAAGAAGAAGCGAAAATCCTCTTGAAACTAAGGCATAAAAATATTGTCCATGTGCTAGAAGCTGGTTTTGATGATTTCCAATATTTCTTTGTCCAAGAACTTGTGGTTGGAAGAAATGTCGATAGCACTTTAAAAAAATACGGAAGCTTTAAGGCTCATGACGCCATGCGCATATGCCGTGACGTCGCACTTGCTTTGGATTATTTATGGCGTGAAGAAAAAGTCATCCACCGCGATATAAAGCCTGAAAATATCATGCTAAGTCGTGAAGGGGCAGTGAAATTAATGGATTTAGGCGTGGGTCTTACACATGAACAGGTCAAAACAGAAGGCTATGGAGCCGGCACGCCCTATTACATGAGCCCTGAAATGATTCAAAAACCATCGACTTGCGATTTTCGCACCGACATCTATTCACTTGGTATAAGTCTCATTGAAATGATCCAAGGGGAGAAACCCTATGTCGCCACCAAAAGAAACGATGTCTTTGATAAGATTTTAAAGGAAGATGTGAACTTAAGTCGCTTAAACTGCGGGAGTGAAAGTCAAGATATAATTGGAAAGCTCATTCATCGCGACGCCAACAAGCGCCCCTCTTCTTGGCAGGAGACTATTCTACTTCTAGAAAAAATGATCCACCTTGAATCACAAGCCTCCCCCTTGGGCCAGCGCGACCAGGTCTATAATCTAGGGCAAGACAAAGCTTTCACGAGTCAATACATCTTGACTCTGATCGGCTTCTTTGCCCTATTAATTATTCTTATTTATACTTTTCTTTAGTACAAATCCGCTCTACTGCTGAGCTTTACCTTTCTTACTCTGCGCCTTCATCTGTGCAATCTGTCCCTTAACACTCTTCGCTAAAGTCGCCGTCTGACTTTTTGCGTCAATCGCAATAACTTGATCCATAAGTTTATCGGCTATTGCGAGTACTCCTTCTTGTCTTGGATCATAACAATTGAGCTTCGCCATTAAAGCTTTTTGCTTATTTTCGCCACTAAGTTTCTTGCTGACAATAAAATCCTCTACCAGCTTTTCTGCTTGAGCTACATCGCCTTTACGTGCAATTTGAGCGACTTTTCCTTGAAGTACTTTTAAAGAGCTATTAAGCTCCATCGATTTTTTAAAGCCCAGTGAATCCTTGGGGTCTGCAGCAAACATCATTTCTATCTCTGCTTTGTAATGAGCTTTGAGTTCATCTGGAATTAAACTTAATGCCGCATTTAATTTTTTAGCTTGATTAACTCCCGACTCTTTTTTTGCATCTGCAAAAGCTTTGGCAATGGTATCCCCCTGTTTAAGCAAAGTCGTGAGATGCATATTATAAGCGCTAGGGCCACCGGCTTGATAACCTGTTTTAGCAAAGGGGCGCCCCTGCGCATCCATCAGTAAAATTGTGGGATAACCCTGAATTTTATATTTATTTTTGAGTTCTTCATTCTGAGCCTTAATTTCTGCACTTTGCTCTTTTGATTTTGGATAATCAATTTCGACTAGTACAAATTTTTCTTTGGCGAAATCACTAAATTCTTTATGATCAAAAACTTCTTTTTTAAGGCGAATACACCAGCCACACCAATCAGACCCAGTAAAATCAACCAAGAGGGATTTATTTTCCGCTACTGCTTTTTCTTGAGCGAGGTTAAACTTTGTTTCCCAGCCTTCTCCACCAGCACTTACTGCAAACACGATCAAGAAATTAAATGCCAACAACAGTAATTTTTTCATATACATCCTTATTTTTATGTTTTGCTAATTATATGCGACTTTAAAAAAAATAACACTTTGCTCACTCCATGCTTTATATGTTCTATACCGGAAAAAAGCTACAACTACAGCGTAAGTCATTAAACCTTACTGAATAAACTTTTTTATAGACCTTGCTATTTTATTACGAAATTGTAAATATATGTATATTATTTACGTAAGTGTAGATAATAATAAATCGAGAACTACTTTTATGGCTATATTTTAATCCTTGTATAATTTTTGGAATTACTATGGCCGTACAAGAAAGAGTTTTAGTCGATAAAGAAGCCTTGCTTAAATCAATGCTCCAGGAACAGCAGGATTTAACCGTTGTTTCTGAATTTGCACAGAAACACGCAAATCAGGAAATCCCCCTTCAACAAGAATATTACGAAAGCTTAATTCCTCTTAGTAAACCTGGAGAAGGAGAACAATACGCCTTCAAAGTCAATTTAGATGCCTGTACGGGCTGCAAAGCTTGCGTAACTGCTTGCCATAATCTCAATGGTCTTGACGAAGAAGAAACTTGGCGTTCGGTGGGTCTTTTACGCGGTGGTAACAAAGAAGAAGCTAAGCAGCAGCATGTCACTACTGCCTGCCATCACTGCCTTGAACCCGCTTGTGCAGAAGGTTGCCCCGTCAATGCCTATGAAAAAGATGAAGTCACTGGTATTGTCAAGCATTTGGATGATCAATGCATCGGTTGCCAATACTGTATTCTCAAATGCCCTTATGAAGTCCCTCAGTACAACAAGAGACTGGGCATTGTTCGCAAATGTGATATGTGTACCGATCGTTTAGCTGTAGGTGAAGCTCCTGCTTGTGTTCAAGCTTGTCCAACTAAAGCAATTAGTATCCAAGTGGTCAACAAAGAACAGGTTTTAGAGGAAGCCATGGATAGCGTCGTGGTCCCGGGTGCGCCTAACTCAGAATTTACTCAGCCTACCACCACTTTTGTAAGCTCTAAACCCCTTTCCAAAAACATGCTTGGTAGTGATTATTATTCAATCAAACCTCAACATTCGCATCCCCCACTCGTTGGCATGCTCGTACTGACTCAATTATCAGTGGGCGCTTTTTGTGTCGACACCTTATTTAATCTCTTGAACGATAATAAGCTCATTAATGAAATGCAGGGCTTTCACTCAATTGTAGCTCTATTATTAGGTATCCTTGCACTAAAAGTCAGTATCTTGCACTTAGGGCGACCAATGTTTGCTTTCCGCGCTTTCCTTGGTCTTAGAACGTCATGGCTCAGCCGTGAGATTGCTGCTTTCTCTGCTTTTGCGGGTTGCGCAACTCTCTATGCCGCCTTGTTCTGGACGCAACAGATCGAAGCTTTCGCTGGCCTTACTTTACCTGATTTTCTCAAAGCTGAATCTTTGCGAACTCAACTCAGTCTTGCTGTCGCTATAACGGGGATCATTGGTGTTATCTGTTCTGTCATGGTTTATGACGACTGTAAAAAAGAATTGTGGCGTGGTTCAATTACGGGACTGAAATTTTTTGGTACCACTATCGTCCTAGGGCTCTCAACTATTGTATTAGCTTCTTTGGGAGGTGTTTATTTCCTCAAACCCGAGTTCGCAGCTGAAGTAGTCAAAGTCTATAGCGCCAACTTAGCCATCCTCTTGATCATTGCGAGTTTCGCAAAAATGGCCTGGGAAGGAAGTATTTTCCGCCACCTCAAATCTAAAACTTACTCCATGGAAAAACGTTCGGCGATGCTGATGACCAATCACCTCCTAGTCGCTACTCGCTTACGCTATTTAGCCGGCTTCTTCGGAGGGGTCTTACTCCCCATATTCCTTTATAGCATGAGTCAAAAACCCATCATTGAGCTCAATCACCTAATGAATATGTTCCTTGTCGCCATTGGGATTTTTATTTTAACCCTCGTGGGCGAACTCAGCGAACGTTTTTTATTCTTTTCTGCCATCGTCAGTAAAAAAATGCCGGGAGATGTATAATGAGTAATTCCATCAAAGAAAAAATCAGCAATGTGATCCGTCAATGGGACGGCCCTTTGACCAAGGAACTCTTACGCGAGCCCGCCAAGTATGGTCTCGGCCAAGTACCTGAGAAATTAAAGCCTGATTCTACCACAACTCTAGTCTGCGGTTTCTGCTCCACCGGTTGCGGACTCAACGTACACTTAAAAGATGGCGAGGCCGTCAATCTAACTCCCGATACACAATACCCCGTGAATCTCGGCATGGCTTGTCCCAAAGGCTGGGAAGCCTTAGCTCCTTTGAATGCTAAAGATCGCGCCAAATCCCCAATGATTCGCACCAAAAATGGTAAGCTTGTAGAAGTGGATTGGGATAGCGCCATGAAACGCATGGTGGCGGAATTTAAAAATGTTCAATCAAAATACGACGATGAAGCCGTCGCTTTTCTCAGCACGGGACAAATCGTCTCCGAAGAAATGGCTTTCCTTGGTGCCCTCACAAAATTTGGCATGAATATGATTCATGGTGATGGCAATACACGCCAATGTATGGCCACTGCTGTTGTCTCCTACAAGCAGTCGCTTGGTTTTGATGCACCCCCTTACACCTACAAAGATTTTGAAGAATCGGATGTCATTATTCTTGTCGGCTCCAACCTTTGTATTGCTCACCCCATTATGTGGGAACGCGTGGCCATGAACAAGCATAATCCCGAAATTGTCGTCATCGATCCTCGCAAAACTGAGACAGCCGTTGCTGGAACTCAACACTACCCCATTGCACCAAAATCCGATCTCGCCTTCTTTTATGGCCTCGCTAATCAGCTCATTGAACAGGGTTTTATCCAACAAGATTATATTGATAAATACACCAATGGCTTTGAAGGCTTTGTTGAGCATGTCAAAGAGTACACTCCTGAAAAAGTCGAAGAGGCCAGTGGCATCAAAGCCGATCAACTCCAGAAACTTGTGGATACAATTGCCGCAGGCAAGCGCGTCTCTTTGTGGTGGACCATGGGAGTTAACCAAAGTCACGAGGGTGTACGTGTTGCGCAAGCCTTGATTAACATTGCTTTAATGACCGGAAATTTTGGTCGTCCAGGAACTGGGGCCAACTCCATTACTGGTCAATGCAATGCCATGGGATCACGCCTTTTTAGTAACACCACCAATTTACTTGGCGGTCATGACTTCGCCAATGAGGTTCACCGTACTAAAGTCGCCGATATCACAGGCGTTCCCGTAGATTCGATCCCTGAAAAAATGGGTTGGGCTTATGACCAAATCATTGATGGTATTGCTTCAGGTAAAATCAAAGCTCTCTGGGTCATTGCCACCAATTCAGCTCATAGCTGGATTAATCAACAAAGTTTTCGAGACATTATCAAAAAGCTCGATTTTCTCGTCGTTCAAGATATGTATCACTCAACCGAAACGGCTGAACTCGCAGATATGATTTTACCCGCTGCCGCATGGGGCGAAAAAACAGGGACTTTTATCAACTCTGAACGACGTTACGGCATGGTCAAGAAAGTCAAACGTGCACCAGGCCAAGCACTCTCAGATTTTAATATCTTCAAGCTCGTCGCCAACTACTGGGGATGCAGTGAAATGTTCAAAAAGTGGACTCATCCTGAAGCCGTTTTTCAAATGCTTAAGGCCTGTACCAAAGATCAGCCATGCGATATCAGCGGTATCAAAGATTACCAAATGATTGATAGCTGTGGTGGTATTCAATGGCCTCTACTCGAAGGTGAAGAACTCCAAGATCATGAACGTCGCCTCTTTGCCGACGGCAAGTTTCATCACCCCGATGGCAAGGCCAAATTCCTTTACGAAGAGCCACGCAAAGCACTAGAAGTTCCTTGCCAAGAATATCCTTCCTGGTTACTCACTGGTCGTGGTACGTCTTCGCAATGGCACACTCAGACACGCACTAAAAATTCGAGTGTTCTCACTAAGCTTTATCCCAAAGATATTTATGTGGAAATTAATGCTGTTGAAGCCCGACAATTAAAGATCGAGCCCTCCGAATGGGTTTGGGTCAAATCCCGCCGTGGCAAACTCAAAGCTCGTGCCTGCCCGAGCTACCATGTCCAAGAAGGACAAGTCTTTATTTCGATGCATTACCCAGAATGCAACTACCTTACTTTTCCTTCCTTTGACCCTTACTCACGTCAGCCTTCCTATAAAGCTTGTGCCGTCAAAGTAAGCAAAATGGAATACTGGGAATAATAAATACGCCAAGGCTTAGGCCTTGGCGTATTTCAGAACTTCAGTTTAAGTAAAGCTTATTTGTATTCTATCATAAGTTTATCTAAAATCGGCTTTGATTTGTTCTCTGTAGTATCTTTGATTTTAAGTTCAAATTGCACTCCATAGGCCTTTGACAAAGAACTCAGGTCAATAGCTGCAGCTATTTTTTGAACATGCTTAGCAAAACCTGGCGTGTAATCATAGGACTCTTTCACTTCAGCCCAATCTGTCCAGCGATCAATAACCCCGTCATTACTACTATCAATACCCACTCTGACTTCAACTGATTCCACCCATGGCCCCGGGCTCGTGTAGTCATTTTTCTGCTGAGTGATGAGTTGGAATTCACCATTAGCAAAGCCAATATCTGGATCTGGGTGGCCTGAGCCAATATGATCACACCATTTAAACTGCTTGTCTAAACTATCGGACGTAAACCACCCAGTACTCATTTGATGACCCCCAACTGGATCATAATCACCGAACAAGTAGTATTGACCTCCTATCTTGATTGATGCCCAATCTCCATAAGCTTCTTGTTCACCTTCATGAATTTCATATCGAGCAATATTACTATCCCAGTCAGGATGCTGTAGCCAATGAGGATGCTTATACTCAGCAAATTTCCCTGTGGGGCTTGTTCGATTATCAACTGCAGGTGACAGAATCTTGAAATCACTAATTCCGTCCTCACTTACGGCATGTCCTGCCAAAGGAGAATCCCAAGAACGCTTATTAGCATCAATCGGACTCCAATCCTCATAAATCACGTGAAACTTACCGTCTTTATCACGAAAAAATGTACAGTCGGAGCCATCAGATGGGTCCTTAAAGGCCAATCCTTTATTTTCACCTGGCTCACCATCTTTTAAGTTTGAATCAATATAAAGGTGTGGATCTTGATCATTAGGGTAATCATAATAAAAATAAAATTTGCCATCTACATATTCCGCTGTGGTCATCCAACGCGAAACTTTATCCGTTATCGAACCATAATGCACCCAATTTTTCATATCACGACTATGCCATGCATGATAACCACCCTGACTGGCTTTCAAACCACTCGGGGCATTAAATTGATTGGGGTACTTAGTCGTTTTTAATGTCTCATCATAGCCATCTAAGCTTACTTCTTCAGCCTGAAAAGCTTTTTGCTGCTTTTTAGTGCCTGCACGATAGCGACCAAATATCCAGTAATCATTAGGTCCTAAGCTCAAAAACACAGGAGCATCCCCTAAATTTGAGGGCCCTAGATTCTCCACAGAATTCCAGTTTTGCCATATCGGAGATTGATCGATAGTCAGAGTTTTCAAGTTCTTAGCCTTTTTAAATTGCTTGATTTTACTCTGATAAAAGGAATCTTTTTCTAAAGGACTCGCCATGCCATTTTTAAATTCTAAATTTTCTTGCTTCGACTGATTTTTTTTCCAATCTTCATCACTATCAATCAGCCACGTATCTGCCATTGAACTCGCAGCCATAGCTACCAGTAAAGTCGAATAAATCAAAGTTTTATTCATCATGTCATATCCCTATTTATTTAGTTCTTATACTAAGTACGTAAGCTAAAGAAGTTTTTGGATACGGTAAATGCACTTTGAGCCGTATTTCTCTTCACAAGAGAAATATAAAATCACTCTGTCGTGATTTTACGGGATAGGTAATCGAGGTTGAAGCAATTTTTAGTTTTGAACTTCATTCGAAAACTCAGAGTATTCTCTCCCTTAAGCAAATTCACCGGAAGTTCCACTGTTTGCCAACGCTGCCAAGTCTTGGTCGAGGGCAAAGTCATTTCCTGCGCTACGCCATTGCATTCCATAATGATTACAGCATCGCCAAAACCCGCTGAATAACGTAGAGAAATCTTTTCTTCCCCCGCTTTATTCGCCTTTAAGGAAAACACCACCTGAGCCTTAACATTCATGTAAAAGCCGGCTAAAAAACCGCCGGACGTATAATTCGCATGGTCATAATTAACCTTAAGGCCACCAGAAAAATCAGCTTTAATGCCATCATAAATCTTGAGTAAATCTTTGCTGAAATCTCGCGAAAATTGTTGTAATTGTTTTTCGGGGATTTGACCATCAAAAATAGTCACATGATTCAAACTCGGTAATTTGAGCAAGGGTGCTAAATCACGAATCCCCGTATGTTGTAAATCTAAGCGACGTAAATTTAAGCCCGCAAATTCATGAGCATCAACGATTGCGTTATCCGCAATAAACAAATCTTTGAAATCTAAATAACGCAAGAGACATAACTTTGTCGTGGGGGAACTTAATTTTTGAAGTTTCGGCCCCCAGAGTACTAAGCGCTCTTGAGTTCGAGTGATCTCAATCTCAGCGCTATTTGGATAATAATGAAAAATCAGTTCAGTGATTAATTCCGAAAATTCGTCATGATTATTGAACTCATCCGCGTGGTAAGCAATCATCAATTCCATAAAAACCGGGAGACTAGAGGCAAACTGAGCCATGACTTTAAATTCTGGAAAGTTTTTCTTCCTATTTTTAAGATCACCTTGTTTGAGGTGCTTATCATAATAAGGTGCATAAAATATTAAATCTTTTTCGTGACGCAGATAAAATTCAGCAAAACCTTTATAATCCATCGCGATAAAATAGTTAGCCGCCAAAGCTCGAATAATATAGATATCATCTGGATTTGTTTCATAAGCCGCATGAAGATACTGATTGGATCGTTCTAAGGAAACTTTGGGCGTCATCAGTAATTGATAATCACGATGTTGCTGATTATCTGCAAAAATCCGATCGACAATTTTTTGGGGTAGACTAGAAATAGATTTTTCTAGATTCTTATTTTGCTCCAGAGTCTTTTTTAAATCAGCTGCATATTGCTCTGATTTCTCTAAGGCTAATAAAGTTTCGCGTTCACTCTTTTTTATGGCTTGCATGGAAATCAATAATGACAGAATGATCATACTGACTGCTGTAGAAATAATGACACAAAGACGACGATTACGCTGCCACAAAAAAGATATTTGAGTTAAAAACCCGGCCTCTTGTGCCTCGGTTGGATAAGTATTAAGGTAACGACTTATATCACTTTTCAGGGCCTCGACTGAAGGGTAACGATCTTCTTGATCTAGCGCCATCGCTTTGCGAACCACAGCTTGTAGACTTGTAGGTATCAGATAATTATCTAAATCATTCGGCACTCCCAGACGACTTTGCTCCAAACGTTTCTCAAGTGTTTTATTCTCTAAACGCTTAGGTGCTAATATTGTAAATAATAAGGCTCCTAGAGCATATATATCACTAGCTTCATTTTTCTCTTTACCCTCCAATTGTTCGGGAGCCATATAAGCGGGTGTTCCTTTTGCTTCTCCATACAAGGTACAATGATTGAGCATATCGGCATCAACTTGAAAATGAGTGATATCATCTTGATTGGCCAGGATTTTCCCCAAACCCCAATCACAAACAATCACTTCCCCATAGGAACCCACCTGAATATTGTCAGGTTTCAGGTCGAGGTGTAAAACTTTACGTGAATGCGCATAAGAAATCGCATCACAAATTTTGATGAAAATATCTAATAAGTCACTCTTCTTGTGAACCTCTTGTAGGAATTCTCCCAGGTTCGCTCCCGTTTTGAGCTCCATAGTAAAAAAAGGTTCGTCTTTACTCGACAAAGCAATTTGGTAGATTTTGATAATATTGGGATGATCCAAGAGCGCGGTAAGTCTGGCTTCACGTATGAAAGCATCCCGTAATTCAATTTTCGAGGGGTCATTTAGAGTAGCTCGTGCGATATAACGGTGAGTACTATTACAAAAAACCCGACTGATACTCTTCATTCCGCCTTTCGCAATTAAGTGAGCCTCACTATAGAATTCCGAAGATCGAGGGAGTTGATCACATAAGAGTGAGTTCACATTTTCCGCAGAATCATAATCCTCGGCTTGCTCATACAATGAAATAAATTCGTCCATCTTTTGTTTTTAAAACTCCAGAACTTGACGTAGATTTTTCATCTCAATCAATAAACGATCTTTGACACGACTGCGCAAAACGTAAACCGTATTGGCAGGTATTTGTAAGTCATCACTAATTTCTTGGGTACTTTTCCCCTTAGAACTCATCAAAAAAACATCGATTGCCTTTCCTGAAAAAAATTGTCGTAAATGCTCTACTACATGACTCACCATGTAATTAGCCCATTCCTCATCAATGATTTTTTCCACTTGACTTGGTTCAAAATTCTCTTCATTGAAAAGACTTTCCTCACTGAGAGCCGATTCACGATTTTTTCGTTTCCTATAGCTGCGCATATAGGCTAAGATCCCATTGCGAATCACCACACTCAACCAAGTACGAAACTTGATGTCTTGTTTGACTTCATACTGGCCCAATGCCTTCCAAATTTTTAATAATACCTCTTGCTTTAAATCATCATGCAGTTGCTGAGGAATTTTCATTTTATGTAAAAGCATCTGAATGAAACCTGAGTAATACTCCACAAATTCATTCCAAGCTAATTGATCATTGGGATCTTTAGCTCGCATCAACAAGGTTTTTCTCGTATTAAACTGATCAGTCATATTATAGAATTTACGCTCGCAAGTATTAGGTATTATCACTCATTATACCACATAAAATCATTAGTACAGAAAAATAATAACATAAATTGTCTCATGACTGTAAAGAAATCATTATTTACTTGCACTTACATAGTCAACTACAGTAAATTTAATCAATCTAAATAAGGATACTCTATGAAGATACCAAAAATACAACATTGGCTAGCTTGCAGCTT
Organism: Lentisphaera profundi; assembly: GCF_028728065.1. Taxonomy (GTDB): domain Bacteria; phylum Verrucomicrobiota; class Lentisphaeria; order Lentisphaerales; family Lentisphaeraceae; genus Lentisphaera; species Lentisphaera profundi. The sequence goes on from NZ_CP117812.1 coordinate 2,257,851, forward strand.
TCTCTTACTAGTCTTTAGTTCATTCGCCTACACTGACACTAAAGCTAAGACTACAGATGCCGTCATATATGAAGCCGAAGATGCGACGATGCATAAACTCAGACATGAAAGTAATCATGAAGGCTTTTCTGGGACAGGTTTCATAGGTGGTTTCTATAATAATAGCAATGGATTACTCACTTTCAAAATTAAAGCCAAAAAAGCTGGTAAGCAAGATATTACACTTCGTTATTCTGCTGGTTTTGGCGATGCGCAAGTTGTACTCGGCATCAATGGCAAGAATCAAGAAATCACCATGAGTACGACCAAAAGTTGGAAGGTATGGGATCATATCAGTCTCCCTATTTCATTAAAAAAGGGCGAGAATACCATCACTTTGAAAATGAAAGATGTGACTAATAAATGTATAAATCTTGATTACCTCGCTTTGGGTAAACTGTCAAAAAACAAAGCCGTCCCTACTCCAATTATAGTAAGTAATTCAGAGCCAACTTTACGCGATGCTTTTTTCAAGCCAGGAGGCTGGGAAGATATTGCTAATGTTAAAGCAAAAGATAAAAAATTATTAGTCACTCAAGAAGGCACTGGGCTACTCATCAATGGTCGCAAAGGTAAAACTAACAACATCTCTACTAAGAAGCATTATCAAGACATTGAATTTCATCTCGAATTTATGCTCGCCAAAAATTCTAATGCCGGTGTCTATTTCATGGGTAGATACGAAATTCAAATTTTTGATTCCTATGGAAAAGATAAATGGGCTTTCTCTGATTTAGGCGGACTCTATCAACGCTGGCCACCACAACGTGGTGCGGGTGTTCCTGCCAAAGTGAATGCCGCAAAAGCCCCTGGTGAATGGCAAACTATGGACGTCATTTTCAGAGCTCCACGTTTTGACGAAACTGGTAGAAGAACTGCTCAAGCCTATTTTAAAGAAGTCAAAATCAATGGCCAAATCGTGCAAGAGAACCTTTATGCTGTTGGACCAACACGTTCATCACAATTTAATGACGAAGCGACTAAAGGTCCAATTATGATTCAAGGTGATCATGGTCCCGTGGCTATTCGGAATATGAAAATTAAAGAAATTGATCTTAGTGATATTAAAACAAAGGAATTATCTACTGACGAAAAGCGTCCACTAGCCAAAAATGGTGACGCCATGGTCGAGATGGTTGAAATGGGCAAAGGGATTTTCCAAAACAAGGGTTGTATCGAGTGTCATAACACCACTACAAATGATCAAATCGTTAAAACTGGACCGGCCATTTATGGCGTATTTCAGAAAAAACCCCGCAGTATTAAAGTTAAAGAAAGTGCCGAAGATCATCTCGTCGACCTACCAGCAGACAAAAGCTATTTATATCAATCATTACGTGAACCCACGGCTCATCTCTCTCTCAATAAAAAAGATGGCGATAAAGCTTTCTTACCCATTATGCCTGCTTTCACTCCTGAAATTTTAAAAGACAGCGAAATTGAAGCTCTCTATCATTACCTCATTACTCTAAATCCTGAAAATCTTGCGGGTCCAAGTATTCATTGGCAGAATAAGCCTAGTGATCAATACAATATTTGGAAAGATCGTGGTTCAGTCATTGTTCAAGAGCGCCCTAGAGTTCAAAGAACTATTATCCCAGGCACTTCTGCGCGTAGTTATTTCGTGGGCCTTCCTGGCAATGTGAATTATAGTTTTGATCCACGTACCTTTGGCATCTCAATGATTTGGAATGGTCCTTTCGTCAGTATCAATGGTATGATGAATGGTCGCGGAAAACCGAGTAGTCTTGGTGATAAGGCAATTCGCTGGAACAAAGGAAATACTGATTTCTTTACACCATACTTGGAAAGCGGAAAACTACTCGATCGCTCCTTTACTGAGCCGGCTTTAGCTGATTACCATTATGTCTACAAAACTCTTCATTTTGAGGGCGATTACCTCGAAGAAGCCAGTGAAATAGATAGTGAATTCCTTGGTCTCAGCACCATTAAAAATGAGATTCCTAAATTTTCCTATGATATCGAGGGCAACCGTTTAGACCTAAGTTTTGAAGTGCGTCGTGATAATAGTATTCATGCCAATTTTGATTTAAAACTCAAACGCAGCCTCAGCCTACATATCCCCAGCAGTAACTTCAGTGATTTCAAAACTAGTTTAGGAAAGATCGAAGGTGACAAATGGGTTCTTCCTGCGGGCACACATAAAAACGTTACTTTCTCGGCTAAGCGAAAAGCAAAATTTCAAAATATCCATACTGCGGGAATCAAATCTGTCACGAAGGAAAATCTGAATGGACAAAAACTTGCATGGACAAAAGCACAAGATAGTGAACAAGTGAAAGCAGGTATGTCAAAATCATATACCCTACATAACTTCCCAGCTCCAAAAGGCATAAATGGTCGTAAGCAACTCTTCGAACCCCTTGGTATTGAATTTTTAAATAAAGATATAGCATTTGTCACAACAAGAACTGCTGGAGTATGGAAAGTTATCGGTGATAAGTGGTTTCTCTTCTCTGAAGGCCATTACGATTCACTCAACCTCGTCATTGAATCAGAAAATTCTATCGTTATTGGTGAAAAGCCAGGACTCACTCGCCTGAGAGATACTGATGGTGATAACTGGGCCGACAAGCGTGAAAATGTTTCAGATCAATTCCGTTTCTGTGGTAATTACCATGAGTACCTTCATGGACCAATTGCTTACAAAGGTGGATACCTCTACAACCTAAACCTAACTCACAACTTACCTTTTAATTACAAAGCTGGTGGTGCATACATGGGGACTGGTGGCGGTCTTAAAGGCTGGATGTGTTATGTCGATAAAGATGGTAATTTCTCAACTTTTGCCAATGGTTTCAGAAGTCCTGCGGGCCTCGCTTTATCACCAAAGAAAGAAATTATTTACACTGAAAATCAGGGTGAATACGTTGGCACATCAAAGATATTTAAAGTCGAAAAAGGTAAATTCTATGGCAACCCAACTGGCTTAGTCGACCTTCCAGGTCTCACCTTTAAAAGCCCTGAGATTCAATGGGACGCGGTAAAAGATAAACGTGAACTCGCTATGATTCTCTTACCTCACAATAAAGTTATGAATGCCCCCGGCAATCCCGTCTGGGATAAAACCAAAGGCGCTTTTGGGCCTTTTGAAGGACAAATGTTTTTGGGAGACCAAACTCAATCATGCATCTATCGCATTGCTCGAGAAACAGTCAATGACATTGATCAAGGTGTAGCTCTTCCTTTTGCCAATAAACTCGCATCTGGTGTGATGCGTTTAACTTTCAACCCAAAAGATAATAGCCTTTGGGTGGGGCAAACGGGTCGTGGTTGGAGATCTCAAGGTGGTGCTGAAAGTAGCTTACAAAAAATTACTTTCTCAGGTGAAACACCCGATGCAATTCAAACTATCAAAGTCACTCCGAAAGGCTTTGATATTCACTTTACCAAGCCGCAAAAGAATCAAAATTTTGGCTCCATCGATGTGAGCTCATGGTTTTATGTCGATTCTCCTAACTATGGCTCAGCAGAAAAAGGTACTAGGAATGAAAGCATAAACTTAGTGACATGGAGTGCTGATCAAAAAACTTGCTCTATACAATTTAAAGAATTTGTTCTCGAGAGCAAAGAAGGAACGACGAATACTTCGCGAATTTATTTCTTAGATCTAAAGAACACTAAGTTTGGCAAAAGCCAGGGAGCCTTCCTTTCAAAAGCTTATTACACCCTTAACGCCATACCAAAAAATAAGTTAAACACTACTTAAACCTTCATACAAGCTAGAGCATTTGCTCTAGTTTGTTTTGTTTTATAGTAATTAAACTTTTGCTAAGGCTTGATCAAAATCGGTTATAATATCTTCGATGGCCTCAATACCTACTGAGACTCTAACAAAGTCAGGCTTGATTCCAATTTCCAGTAAGTTTTCTTCAGTCATTTGCTGATGAGTTGTTGATGCTGGGTGAATCACTAAAGTTCGCGCATCGCCAACATTGGCTAAATGATAAGCCATTTCTACTGAGTCAATAAATATTTTAGCGCTCTCTATCCCTCCTTTAACTCCGAAACCAAATACAGAACCAAAATGATCGGGACTAAAATATTTTCTAGCCATTTCATGGGAACTATGCTTTTTCAGCCCCGTAAAATTTACCCAAGAGATTTTTTCGTGCCCCTCAAGATATTTGGCTAATTTAAGCGCATTCTCTGCATGCTTATCTATCCTTAAAGGCAAAGTTTCTAGCCCCTGAATAAGCTGAAAAGAATTAAAAGGACTTGGGCACATGCCCATATTGCGCATTCCCTCCACTCGTGCCTTAATTATGTAGGCTACATTGCCCATACCTGGTACATTACCAAGAGCGTCCCAATAAACGAGCCCATGATAACTTTCGTCCGCTTCTGTGAAGTCATTATAACGACCTTGTCCCCAATTAAATTGGCCACTATCAATAATAAGGCCCCCAATACTGGTTCCGTGTCCTCCTATCCATTTCGTACAGGAATAAACCACTATATCAACGCCATGCTTAAAAGGCTTAAAGAAAATGGGTGCAAAAGTATTATCCAAAATAAACGCGAGCCCTTGGTCATGTACACATTCTGAAATAGCTTCAAAATCAATCACATCACCCTGTGGATTTCCTATTGCTTCGGCAAAGACAAGTTTAGTATTGAATTTAATAGCTTGATTAATATTGTCGGCCGTGAAATCTTTTAGGAAAGTCACTTCTATACCAAATTTTTTGAGTGTGTATCTAAAGAGTGTTTCCGTACCTCCATATAAAGATGCAGAACAGATGATATGATCTCCCGCCGAAGCTAAAGTAGTCACCGCAAGAAATATTGCCGACATTCCACTTGAACAAGACAAGGCACCCGTCCCTCCTTCAATATCAGTCATTCGTTTTTCAAAAACATCTGTAGTAGGATTCATTAAGCGCGTGTAGATATTGCCAAATTCACTTAGGGAAAAAAGATTCGCTGCATGCTCACTTGAGTTAAAAGCATAACTCGAAGTCTGATAAATGGGTACCGCAACAGAATTTGTACTCGGGTCGAATTTAAACGAACTATGAAGCGCTTTACTTTGATCATCCATGGAAGTAGTTCCTTATTGATTAAATTATGGCTCCACAAATTAATCCCTCATAAACTTTTTTACGAACTTTATAGATAATGGTAGTTATCGTATCTAAGTAGGCAGCACACGCTTTCTACAGTAAAAATCTCATCTAAGCATGTAGTACACGCTTTCAGCGTGCCGAACCTATCATAAGCTCCGCAGCCCTTCCTTTTTATAAGGATCTATAAACTATTTCACATCAATAGATTACACTCATACATCCTCAAAGTTCGTCGAAGTACTCAATCGCCCCTACGGCAACGCCTGGGCACAAAAAAAAGCGTATATCAAATGATATACGCTTAGAAATTCGAATCGAATTCTGAACTAGCCGTACGGTAGTACTTCCGGCCTTAGCCGAATTAGCTACATGGTGAATGAATTCTATATAATAGACTCATCCGCCCTTGCGGATATAGACAAAAAAAAGCGTATATCAAATGATATACGCTCTAGAATGTTTCCGGTCTTAGCCGAACTACCTACATGGTGAATGATTTCTATATAATAGACTCATCCGCCCTTGTGGCAGCAAAAAAAAAGGCTGGCAACGACCTGCTCTCCCACAGTCTTAACTGCAGTACCATCGGCGCTGGAGGTCTTAACTACCGAGTTCGGGATGGGATCGGGTGTGGCTCCTCCGCTGTGGTTACCAGCCGGAAAATGTTGGGAAGAAAACTTAGTGTGGAAAGATTAAGATCGCAAACTCGACTTAACTCGAATTTGTGTGTGTGCTTATTGTCTTTTTTACTGAGCATTTGAGTGCTAAGTAAAAAAGAGGTGGACAAGCCTCACGGCTGATTAGTACTGGTCAACTGAACATATTGCTATGCTTACATCTCCAGCCTATCAAACAGGTAGTCTTCCTGTAGCCTTTAGAGGATAAATCCTGGGATATCTCATCTTTAGGGGGGCTTGGCGCTTAGATGCTTTCAGCGCTTATCCTTTCGCGACGTAGCTACCCAGCAATGCACCTGGCGGTACAACTGGAACACCAGAGGTCACTCATTCCCGGTCCTCTCGTACTAGGGAATGCTCCTATCAAATATCCTGCGCCCGCAGAGGATAAGGACCGAACTGTCTCACGACGTTCTGAACCCAGCTCGCGTACCACTTTAACCGGCGAACAGCCGGACCCTTGGGACCTTCTTCAGCCCCAGGATGTGATGAGCCGACATCGAGGTGCCAAACCGCACCGTCGCTATGGACGCTTGGGTGCGATAAGCCTGTTATCCCCAGAGTACCTTTTATCCGATGAGCAACGGCGATACCACTTTCCACCGCTGGATCACTAGGTCCTGCTTTCGCAACTGCTCCACCTGTCGGTGTTACAGTAAAGCCTACTTCTACCCTTACGCTCTACGTATGATTGCCGACCATACTGAGTAGACCTTCGAGCTCCTCCGTTACTTTTTAGGAGGAAACCGCCCCAGTCAAACTGACCCTCTGAAACTGTCCCCCATCCGGATTCACGGACGTGGGGTTAGATGCCCAGACAGATAAGGGTGGTATTTCACTGACGACTCACTTACGCCTGACGACGTAAGTTCACAGTCTCCCACTTATGCTACACATATCTGCCCGAACAACAATATCAGATTACAGTAAAGGTTCATGGGGTCTTTCCGTCCATCTGCGGGTATCCGGCATTTTCACCGGAACTACAATTTCACCGAGATCCACGTTGAGACAGTGTCTGGATCGTTACACGATTCGTGCAGGTCGGAACTTACCCGACAAGGAATTTCGCTACCTTAGGACCGTTATAGTTACGGCCGACATTCACCAGGGCTTCATTTCGAAGCTTTGCCCGAAGGCTAACCTCTCCATTTGACCTTTTGGCATTGGTCACGTGTCACACCCTATACTTCCTCTTTCGAGTTTGCAGAGTGCTATGTTTTTGCTAAACAGTCGCCCAGACCTCTTAACTGCGGCCCCCCTGAGGGGGCACCCCTTCTCCCGAAGTTACGGGGCTAATTTGCCGAGTTCCTTAACGTGGTTTCTCTCGCGCACCTTAGTCTACTCGACTTTCCTACCTGTGTCGGTTTTAGTACGGATAATTAAGCATCAAACGCTTAGAAGCTTTTCTTGGCGGCATGGTTCCATGCAAAGCGTTTCTACCCGAAGGTTTCTTCGCCCCGTAACAGTTGGTTCTTATGTAAAGCGGATTTTCCTACTCTACGAATTGCCTGCTTGGTATGAGATATCCAACACTCATTTGCACTTTCCTTCCGCGTCCCTTCATCACTACACTTAACTAGTACAGGAATATTAACCTGTTGTCCATCGACTACGCCGTTGGGCCTCGCCTTAGGGTCCGACTAACCCTGGGGGGACGAACCTTGCCCAGGAAACCTTCGGATTTCGGTGACTGGGATTCACACCCAGTTTTTCGTTACTTATGTCTGCATTCTCACTTCTATGCGGTCCACCTGTTGTTTCCATCAAGCTTCACTCCTGCATAGAACGCTCTCCTACCCCCAGCAAGCTGGGTCGCGTCTTCGGCAATGGGCTTTAGTCCCGATTATTTTCGGCGCAGAATCACTCGATCAGTGAGCTATTACGCACTCTTTAAATGGTGGCTGCCTCTAAGCCAACATCCTGATTGTCCAAGCAACTCCACATCCTTAATTCCACTTAGCCCATCTTGGGGGCCTTAGACGGCGATCTGGGCTGTTTCCCTTTTGACTATGCGGCTTGTCCCACATAGTCTGACTCCTGAGCTCATAAATTTACGGTATTCGGAGTTTGATATTTGTTGGTACCCCGGTAAGGGCCCGCGAAAAATCAGTAGCTCTACCCCCGTAAAGAAGCACTCAAGGCTAGCCCTAAAGCTATTTCGGAGAGAACCAGCTATCACTGAGTTTGATTGGCCTTTCACCCCTATCCACAAGTCATCCAAACGTTTTTCAGCACGTATTGGTTCGGTCCTCCACCCGATGTTACTCGGGCTTCAACCTGCTCATGGATAGATCACTCAGTTTCGGGTCTACTGCATACGACTTGAATCGCACTATTCGTACTCGCTTTCGCTTCGGCTCCGTTTAATAACTTAACCTTGCCGTATACAGTAAGTCGCAGACTCATTATGCAAAAGGCATGCGGTACATCATATAAAGATGACCCACACTTTGTAGATGTATGATTTCAGGTTCTATTTCACTCCCCTTACGGGGTTCTTTTCGCCTTTCCCTCACGGTACTGGTTCACTATCGGTCACTAACGAGTATTTAGCCTTGGAAGGTGGCCCTCCCTGATTCAGACCGGGTTTCACGTGTCCGGCCCTACTTGGGATACCCGCTATATATTAAAGAAATTTCGCTTACGGGACTATCACCCTCTGTGGTTTGTTTTTCCAAACTATTCAGCTATCTCTTCAATACAATATTGCAGGTCCCGCAACCCCTAAAAGCAAGCTCTTAGGTTTAGGCTCTTGCGCGTTCGCTCGCCGCTACTAGCGCAATCTCGGTTGATTTCTTTTCCTCTAGGTACTGAGATGTTTCACTTCCCTAGGTTCGCTTCTCTGACCTATTTATTCAGTCAGAGATAACTGGACATAACTCCAGTTGGGTTTCCCCATTCGGATACCCCCGGATCAAAGCTCTTTTGCAGCTCCCCGAGGCATTTCGCAGCTTAACGCGTCCTTCATCGCCTGTTAGTGCCAAGGCATCCATCATACACCCTTACTAGCTTGTCCACCAAAAATCTTAAAAAATTAACATTTTCGGCGACACACCTATTTCTTACTAAGTCGTTCTATCTTGTATTCTTTGGTTTGCGATCTTGGTATAAATTGTTTCTTACTTTATACTTTGACTCTTTCATTCTATTGTTTTCTTCCTTTCAATGATCTAAGCTTTTCCACACTTTCGTGGATGCTAAATTGTTTTGGTACGCGCACCAGGATTTGAACCTGGGACCTCATCGTTATCAGCGATGCGCTCTAACCAACTGAGCTATGCGCGTATCTAAGTGGAGCCTAAGGAATTCGAATCCTTGACCTCCGCCTTGCAAGGGCGGCGCTCTAGCCAGCTGAGCTAAGGCCCCTTATAAACGCTAATTTCTAAAGTAAATACATACTCGAGAATTTTGCTTAAATGAACTTATTTCATCGCACACTTTCGGCGACGGGTTTGATAATACAACAAGAGCTTAATTGCGCAAATCACTTTTTCGATTTTTTTCGATTTTTTATCTATCTGCTAAAAAGAAAAGCTGCTGTACTTAAGGGAAACGAACGATTGCATCGTGCTTTAAAAACTTATTGCTTGATCACTTATGGAGAACTTCTTGCTTAAAACGTTCTTTCTGTTCAGAGTTCGCTTTATCCCACCAATGCTTCATTTGAACATAGGGATCATTCTCTCTCATATAATCACGAATAGATTTACGGCTTTTATCTGCGGGCACTAAGGGAAAGAGAACGGCATCGGATTGGCGAACAATATTGCCAAGATTACTTTTATCTGCCAAGCGCGCCCTCGCCTTATCTTTATTATCCGGAAGCGTTAAGTCAAAGGAATAGACTTCATCTTCTACCACATGAGATAAAATAGCGTAAAAACTATCTGAACTCACGCGTGAGTAATCATCTTGATTGAGCTCATCATAAATAGAGTCAAAATAGGCTTCTATCTCATTATTCCCTTCACCCATTAGCAAAGTCACACTACCGTTTGCCAACAAAGGCATGTTGACCGGTACTTTATTCACTGATTTCACAACAATATGTGAAGGCACAATTAATTTAGCCGTAGGAGCACGACCAAAAGGACTCCCCGAGACATTAACTTCTTTCTGGCTCGCACAAGAAAAAAGAAATAAAAGAATTAACGCTAGAACTGAACTACGAAGAATAATAAGCGGCATTTTCGTCCACATAACCATGTGTTAAATCACATCCATAAGCAGTCGCAGTACCTTTCCCCAAACCGATTTTCACTTTAAAAACAACTTCTTCTGAATCAATCGACTCACGAAGAGCTTTTTCATCAAAGTCAGTTTTTACGCTATCGACAAAAACTGTTACGTCATTCACAATGAGTTCTAGCTTTGCCACGTCTAAATCATTATCAAAACATTTGCCTAGGGCCATTAACATTCGGCCTATATTGGGATCACAGCCATGAGACATCGTTTTAATCAAAGGCGAGTTAACCATCGCTCGGGCATAAACTTTTGCTTGCTTTTCATCTACAGCTTCTTCGATGATTATTTTCAAAAGCTTACTTGCCCCTTCACCATCACGAGCTAACATTTCGGTCATACGGATACAGGCCGCTGAAAAACGTTCTTGAAACTCATCTAAATCTACTTTTCCTGCCAAGCCGTTTGCCATGGCAACCACCGTATCAGACGTTGAAGTATCCGTATCAATAGAGAGCATATTAAAAGATTGATTAACCGACACACGCAGAACTGCATCTAAGTCACTCGCTGCGATTTCCGCATCAGTAAAAGCATACACTAGCATCGTCGCCATATTGGGCTCAATCATGCCAGATCCCTTGCCCACAATCGTCAAAGTATACTTATCACAAGAAATCGAAATGGCTTTTGCATAAGTATCGGTGGTCATAATTCCACGTGCGCCCACAAGTGGGTCAGCACATAAATCAGCTTTCATTCCGACTAGACCAGCTTCAATTTTTTCTACTGGCAAAGGCACTGCAATCACACCCGTCGAGGACATGATCACTTCATCTTCATTGCAATTAAGTTCTTCAGAGGCCGCTGCGGACATACGATAAGCACGCTTCACGCCCTCATCACCCGTTCCAACATTAGAAACTCGGGAGTTAACTACTACAGCTTGAAGCTTAGCTTTTTTTATGATTTCACGACCGGCAATAACAGGTGCGCCAGGTACTAAGTTCCGTGTAAACACGGCTGCGGCTTCAGCAGTTTTTTCAGAATAAAAGATGGCTAAATCATCACCCTCTTCTTTAATACCACAATTGCGACTCGCGCAAGTAAAGCCCTTGGGCATTACTGGTTTCTCATCAAAAGTATACATTTTATAATCTCTTAAGGCTGTGCTATAGCTTCAACTCGTAAGTCACGTGACAAAATGAGCTGAACGGCTCCAGGCAAAGTCATTTCTTGTTCAATTTTCTCGGCTATCTCGCGTGCTAAAATAGGCATATCGCTATCTTTTACTTTTTCTGGGCGAACAGAAACTAAAACTTCGCGACCTGCTTGCATCACAATACATTCCGAGATTTCATCCATATTTTTCATCATTAATTCAATTTGATGAAGACGGTGAACATAGGAATCCATCGCTTCATCTGCTGTACCAGGACGATTCTTACTCACTTGAACTGCTACATGAAGCAGACGATCCATGCCATTAGATAAAGTATAAGTATCTTTGTAGTTCACTACTGCAGTACAAAGAGTTTCATCTTCCCCTTCACGACGTAAAAAATCTGCGCCCATTTGAGCCGAATTATTTTCTGCTGATTCATCAAAACTCTGTCCAATCGCGTGTAGTAAACCAATGCGCTTTGCCATGCGAACATCCATGCCCATCTCAGCTGCAATTGTACCCATAAGACAGGATACTTCACGCGAAAATTGCATCAAGTTTTGAAAAGCATTAAAGCGATACTTAAGCATCCCTAACTGACGGTAAATTTTGGTAGTCACTATGCCAATATTTAATTCTTCACAAAGGTAGGTAGCGGATCTCTCTAAATCGCGATCCATCTGCTCAGTAACTGAACTTATTACTTCATGGATTCGATTTGGGTGAATACGTCCATCATCAATTAATTGCTCCAAAGCAATGCGCGCCATTTCACGGCGATAAGAATTGAAACAAGAAATAACTACCGTTTCAGGGGTATCATCAATAATAATATTAGCGCCTGTCAAAGACTCCAAAGTACGAATATTGCGACCATCGCGACCAATAATACGCCCCTTGATCTCATCACTCGGCAAATAAAGCGTGGTTGTCGTACGATCACTTGCACATTCAGCTGAATAACGTTGCATTGCTGACAGTAAAATTTCGCGGCCTTCTTCAGAAGCCTGACTCTTCATTTCTTTTAAAGCTTGTTTATAGAGATGCGCACACTGATCTTTGGCTTGCTCTTCTGCTTTTTCAAGAATCTGAGCCTTCGCTTCTTCTACTGTGATAGATGCCAAATCTGACTCACGCTTTATCAAAATTTCTTCTTGCTGACTTAAGAGTTGAGATTTCTGATCCACGTTTTGCTGTCTCTCTTCAAGTTGATCGAGTCGATCTTGAGTCGAAGTCAAAATTGTTTCAACTCCCTGACGCTCTGATTTCAAGCCTTCACGTTCTTCTTTTAAGCCTTGACGCTCAAGTTCATGCCTTGCAAGGTTTTCATCAAAAGACTTCTTGGCATCAGCCTTCAGCTCTTTAATTTCTTGCTCAGCTTCATTAATCTTTTGAGATTTCAGTTCCGCTGCTTGCAGCTTTACTTCTGCTAAAAGTCCTTCTTGATCTTTTTCTAGCTTGCGGAACTTATTTTTAATCAATAAGCTCCCTATGATAAAACCGATAGCGATACCAGTTATTAAATATATATAATCGTTCATTTTAAATTATTTGCTTCCTATCACATTTAATCAGCCCGGACGGGCTTAAAAGAAAATCCATTACGTAATCATGCTCTTCTTTTGGAATTTTTCCAAGTAATTGAAAGTCATGACACACTCCGACTTTAGTGCCTATGGCATATTTTGCCAACAAGCGATCATAAAATCCCCCGCCTCTTCCAAGGCGATTTCCTACACGGTCAAATGCGATCCCTGGAATAAAACAAAAATCAATCACGTCTAATTCTTCGAGTTTCCTTGGTTCCAAAATCCCAAAGGGACCTTCGCGTAAATCCTCTTTTTTACCTGACCATAACGAAAAATCATAGAGTTTTGTGACTTCCTTAAAGCGAGGCAATAAAATCTGACTCTCAGGAAATAGGCTTAACAGATCAAGCTCCTGTGGGTCCGCGCAATACAGTGCCACTGTTTTATTTTTGAAACTAGTCCAAGCTTTTAAGCAAGCTTCCAAGTGATCGCAGGTAAAGTCGAGATTTATCTTCCTCGCTATCTCATTTCTCATTTCTTTTCTTAGAAGCTTTTTTTCAGTCATCTTCCCCACGCAATTTCTTCCAATAATCCATACGCTCTTTTATCTTCTTTTCGTAGCCACGCTCTACTGGCTGATAATACTTTGTCTCCACACCCATATACTCTTGCTTCACATAAGCCTCATCTGAATTATGCGGATAAACATAATTCCCTTCATTTGGATTATATCCCGAACTTCGCGGATCTCGCAAATGCATCGGGATCGTTTGTGAACGTTGATTGCGCACATCATCTAAGGCTAAATTCACCGCTTTATAAGCCGCATTACTTTTCGGTGCCGTGGCACAGTAAGTCACCGCTTGGGACAAAATAATCCTCGATTCCGGCATACCCACTATATCAACTGCTTGACTCGCGGACACCGCCAATTGTAGTGCTCTAGGGTCGGCATTGCCCACATCTTCCGAAGCAAAAATCATTATCCTACGAGCAATGAAACGAATATCTTCACCCGCTTCAAGCATATAAGCCAACCAATAAACTGCCGCATCAGGATCACTGCCTCGCATACTTTTTATAAAGGCACTCGCCGCGTTGTAATGCGCATCGGCATCATACTTATAGGATTTTACCTGTAAACATTCCTGTAATTCGTCGCGACCCATCTCCTTTTTATCTGCGGTTTTGATCGCTAATTCTATCACTGTTAAGGCTCTGCGCGCATCGCCTTCACAATTCTCACTCAAATAAGCCAGGGCCTCATCAGTGAATGAGATCTCAGCATCTAACTCTTTGATTATTCTTGGCATTTTGGCCGCTAATAAAGCTCTAATCTCTGGAGCCTCCAAAGGCTTCAGTGTAAATATCAAGGAGCGCGACGTCAGTGCCGGCGTCAAATAAAATCCAGGATTATGAGTGGTTGCACCAATAAAACGCACTGTTCCATTCTCAATATCTTTTAATAAGGAATCTTGTTGTGCTTTATTAAAGCGATGAATTTCATCTACAAACAAAACCGTTTTTCTACCACTAAATTTACGCGCCTCATCGGCTGCCTTAACCGCTTTGCGAACTTCGCCCACTGAGCTATCAATTGCGGAGAGTGCAATAAAGTCAGCTTCGGTGTGTTTCGAAATAATCGAAGCTAAGCTCGTTTTCCCCGTGCCTGGAGGTCCCGTGAAAATAATTGAACTAAAACAATCATTTTCAATAGACCTTCTTAATAAAGATCCTTCTGCAGTTAAATGCTCTTGCCCGAAAAAATCTTCAAAGCCCATAGGTCTTAAACTTGCTGCGAGTGGTTCAATTCGTGGATGATCAAATAAGGACATAGGAGTTTCAACTTTTAAATTGTTAGACAACAAGAAAAAAGCCTTTGCGGAAATCGCAAAGGCTTTTAGAAAAGAAGATGAATATTTTATTACATTTGTGCTAAATTTGTCATTTCTTCCCCAACAGTAAATCCGGACGTTTAGAATTATTTTGTTGTTTGTAAACCTTCTTTAAACTCTCAAGGATTTCTGGGTATTTTTCAGAGATCTCATTCTCTTCAAGTGGATCTTCTGTAAGTTTATACAAATGAAACTCCCCATTTTTCAAAGCAATGAGTTTCCAGCCATCCTCAGTAATCAAAGTGGCTGAAGCAAATGCTTTTCCGTAGCGAATAAAAATCCATTCATGGTGCTCTACTTCTCCTCTTCCAAGCAAGGTCGATAAATAAGAAACTGAACCTTTCCCACTTGGGCGCTCCACATGGAGTAAATCTGCTAAGGTAGCCATGAAATCATAATGAGTCGCCAATTTTTCACTTTTTGAAGATGGTTCAATTTGCCCCGGCCAACGGGCAATCATTGGGCAATGAATTCCACCTTGAAAAACAGACCATTTTAAACCCGCCATACCTGCAGCCCCATTAAATGTATCTCCACCATTGGACGTCCTCCATTTATCGTCAGTAAAATTAGCTTTGCTACCATCAGCCTTTTGTAATTTCCTTGAATTGGATTTTGGCAACTGACGATTTCTATTCATATAATAAGTTTCGTGACCATTATCAGAGGTAAAAATAACTAGAGTTTTATCATCTAGGTTCAAGGCTTTCAATTCATCCATAATCACTCCAACATGATCATCGAGCATTTTGACCATAGTAGCATACTTTTTCTCCGATAGAGTAAGATCGTCTCGTCCCTCATAATCTGGATGCAATTCATTTACGGCTACAGGCCCATGAGGAAGTTGAGTTGGGTGGTAAAGAAAAAACTTTTTGTTTTTATTTTCCCGAATAAAACTAAGCATTTCTTTAAGAAAAACATCCTGTGAATACCTAAGCCCTCCTGACCCGACGGGTCGAGTTCCAGATTCAGATGCCTTACCTGCTGTATAGCTAGTATTGCCTTCGAGGTACATTTTTTCACCATTCTTCCAAAGGTATGTCGGGTAAAAACCATGGGCACGGACATGGTCATAATAACCCACATAGTGATCCCACCCACGGCGCTGGAGTTGCTTATGCCAAGTCAAAAACCCTTCATCAAGCTTACCAAATTGAGCAGTCTTATATCCAGCTTTTTGCGCAACTTGAGCTAAAAAAACTTCATGTTTAGGAGTTGCTAATACTTGTTCCCTTTTTTGGGTGAAGGCATCAAAAGTTTTCTTCCATTGTTCCTCTGATGGTTTTGATTTATCTAGTTTTACTACGTACCCACCCTTTGTATGAGAGCCTGACTTCATTCGACCATCATGCATCCCTGTCAGAAGACTCCAACGTGCAGGCGCACAATAAGTATTACCATAGTAATTATTAAAGCTCATACCTTCAGCAGCTAGCTTATCAATATGAGGTGTAGTAATAATTTCTTGTCCTTTATGCCCCAATAAACCCATGCCCAAATCATCTGCATAAATTAAAATAACATTAGGACTCTCATCAGCTAAAACAGTGATATTAGCTGAGCAAATAGACGCAATTACAACAAATAATACAAAAAATTTATGTATCATTTCTCCCTTGACCCATCGAAACGCAATCCCGCAGATTTGCGAACTTGCTCAAGAAGCTTTTTCATATCCTCTGCCACTTCAGGGAATTGCTTGATGACATTATTTTGCTCACCCGCATCAGATTCCAAGTCGTAGAGCTCTTGTTTGGCTTTTTTCTTATTGCCTTTAGAAATATATTTCCATTTACCTTTGCGCACGGCATGATCAGTCTTTCTTGCCTCCTCAAACATGTAGCTTAGGCCTTGGCTATCTTCGCCGAGGAAGGCAGCTAAGGTATCGCGGCTATCAATCGCCTCGTCTTGGCGCAAGTCATGGCCCACAAGTTCCGCTAGCGAAGTATAGAGATCCACTTGATTCACCATGGCATTGGAAACTGCAGGCTTAATTTTTGCCGGCCAGCGAATGATAAAGGGAACGCGAGTTCCACCTTCATAGATCTGATACTTCCCACCGCGATAAATTCCGGAGCCATCGTGACCATGATCACTTTCTTTTGTAGAAGTCTTCGTCACCGAACCATCGGCATAGCCATCGTCATAAACAGGACCATTATCACTCGAAAAGAAAACAATAGTATTATCTGCCACACCCGCTTCATCGAGAGCTTTCATGAGTGCGCCAGTACTCCAATCGAACTGAACCATCGCATCGCCGCGCTTACCGAGTTTAGTTTTACCCTGAAAACGGGGATGTGGTGCACGGGGAACGTGAATATCTTGCGAGGCGAAATAAAGGAAAAAAGGTTTATCGCCTTTGGCTTTTTCTTTAATAAATTCAGTAGCTTTTTCGACAAAAACATCCGCCATTGTTTCATCATCCCAAAGAGCCTTCTTACCACCCGACATAAAGCCGATGCGGCCAATCCCGTTAATGACTGAGCTATTGTGACCATGAGTACTGGGATAATAAGTCATAAGCTCAGGGTTCATTTTGGCATGACCATATTGAGTCGAACCAGGCTTATTTACTGACTCAAGACTTCTCCCTACATAGATAAGGTCATTTGGGTCGTAATTATAAACGCGGTGACCATCGAGATAAACACAGGGAACACGATCATTTGTTGATGGCAATAAAAACATTTGATCAAAGCCGATTTCCAGTGGACCGGGCTTCACATCACCATTCCAGTTGGTCTCAACTCCTTTGGCACCAATACCCAAATGCCACTTACCGACGACACCGGTTACATAGCCATTTTCGCGAAGCATTTTGGGAAGCGTAGGAATATCTGTTGGAATACTTAGTGGGGCATTCGGAGGAAGAATACTGACCCCATGACGAAAGGCATGAACACCCGTGAGCATAGCAAAGCGCGAAGGCGAACAAGTGGCTGCTGAACAGTGACCATCCGTAAACTGAATCCCACCTTTTGCGAGATTATCAATATTGGGTGTAGGGATCTTTTCTGAGCCATAAACGCCCACATCACCATAACCGACGTCATCACCATAAATGAAAATAATATTCGGCTTTTCCGCCGCACTTAAATTTGCGCTTAGCGCAAGCAGAAAAACTCCTGCTGATCGAAATAAGTTCATTAACTTTTACCTTTTTTATTTTTTATTTTTTTGGATTTTTTCTTGGGGCCGAGCGGAGGCATGCCATTCACCAAATAGTCGTGAAATGGTTTCAATTTCCCATCTTTAATTTTATAGTTTTTCACGAAGGGAATTAAACGTTTGTTATTGGCACCCATCCAATCTATATAATTGAGAATCTCTAATTCCGCATAAGTATCGGACTGGAGTAAATTCTCAAAAACTTTATAGGCTTCTGCGGATTGATTAATCTCAATTAAAGTCCACGCTGCCATAGCTCGCACAGTCTCACTAGGATCATTTAACAAAGGCTCAACATCTTCTACAACATCAACTTGAGCTCTAAGCATGAAAAGACCACATAAGGCCCAATGACGTACACCACTATCTGGACTCTTTAAGAGTTCTTGCAATTCCGCATAAAACTCTGTCTTTTGCTCCAACGCTACTGCCGCTGCCTGCATGTAAGCATCGAGATCATAGAGCTCTTTATTGCGAACGACTTCATAGGGAGTGATGCCATTTTTCGACGCGCGATGATTGAGTTCCGATTCGGGAATCAAACCAGAATCCAAATGAGCTTGCTGAGCTGAATCCAGCTTCTTTTTCATCGTCTCAACAATCTGTTTATATTCGGGACTCTGAGCCAAATTATTTAAGCAGAAACTATCCTTGCTTACATCAAAAAGTTCATCTTTGGCCTTGGTCTTAAAAAAACGACTCTGATTGGCATTGAGTTTCCCATCTTTGTAGGCCTGCTCCCATTCACGCTGCATCGGGATCTTCCACTGATAAGGAAGATGCTGACCGCGCGGCACATAAGGCATGTAGTTACGCACATACAAAAACTGCTTATCACGAATGGCTCTAGCATTCTCAATTTTCCCATCATTACGCCCACGAAAGTGAAAGATATACTCCGGCTCAGCGGTTTTCTCTGCACCAAGAAAAATTTCTCCTTGATAATTCGAAGGAATTTTGGCTCCCGCAAGCGATAACCACGTAGAAGGCATATCAATGAAGCTCACCAGACGATCCACAGTCATACCAGGCTTATCTGCTGGCCAAAGCTCTTTATATTTTTCCGGTATACGTACAATTAAAGGGCAATGTGTTCCACTATTATACATATAGCGTTTCCCACGCGGCAACGGCCCACCATGATCTGAGTTATAAATTACAATAGTATTTTCAACGAGACCAAGTTCCTCTAATTTTGCTAAGGCCACTCCTATGCCTCTATCCATTTTGGTCACATTTTTGTAGTAGTAGCCATAATTCGCTCGAGTATCTGCTGTATCCGGATGATAAGGGGGGATTTGAACTTTGTCTTTTGGGTAAGTGTGATCCAAGCCCATTGCGCGACTCTCATGTGAGTCCGTATGATTAATTACCTGAAAGAAGGGCTGATTCTTTTTGAGACTCTCCCAGTTGAGTTTATTAGAATCCCATAGAGTTTTCAAACGTGAATCATCACGAGTATTATAATCACGCTTGGTATGATTCCCTGTAAAGTAGCCTGCTTTTTTAAGTTGCTGAGGATAGAAAATAACCTTATCCTGAGGCACGGCTACATTGCTACGATGATTATGTCCCGCCATTGAGACCGCATTCATTCCTGTAATCCAAGAAGTTCGTGTTGCCGAGCAAACGGCTGCATTTGAATAAGCATGCGTATAACGAAATCCCTCCGTAGCCAGCTTATCAATATTCGGCGTTATCGCGACTTCGTTTCCGTAACAGCCAATATGGGTCACGTTATTATCTTCACTCGTCAACCACAAAATATTGGGCTTTTCTAAGCTCCAAGCTTGCGTCCCTATTAGGGCAAAAAATACTAGTACTAATTTATGCATACTTTTCCTTTAATTTTATTCACGATTAACCATAACAAGGGGCAAAGCCTCTTAGTCGCCTGGTCAAGGAATGGCAATTCCTTGCTAGGGGAGCTCGAGGGGGAAGATCCCCTCTCGTACGGGTCGCATCATGCCCTCAATTCTACCTAATCGAGGTTTTATTTAATATAAACAACAGCTATCAACAACTTAGGTGACTCATCAATGACTATTTTTTATCAGAAGCTTTTTTCTTCTTATTCTTTTTACCTTTCTTAGACTTAGAATCTGACTGCTTTTTACCAAATTGTGGATTCTTTGCTGTCGGTACGGGTGCATTCATTTCAGCGCGCCACGCATAAAGTAACTTCTTGAGCTCAGCCAGCTTCTCGGGCATCGACTCAGCCAAGTTAGTTCGTTCACCCTTATCGTCTTCTAAATTGTAGAGCTCAAAACTGCCATCTTCAAAATATTCATGCAGCTTCCATTTGCCCGATAACATCGTCGATCCTGGGCGAGTCCTAAACAGCGGATCGCGCCCCTCGTCATTATCCACTGAGTAAGCCTGCAAATATATCGGAAAATGCCAAAATAAATTGCGTTTTTCAATCCCACTTTCTTGAGTGAGTATTGGCAAGATACTTTTGCCATCGAGAATTTTATCTTGAGGCACAGACACTGTCGCAGCATCCAAGAGCGTCGGATAAAAATCCAAGCCAATCACGGGAACATCGCTGCGACTCCCCGCTTTCACTTTTGCAGGCCAAGACACAATCATCGGCACACGCGTGCCTCCTTCATAGTAGGAGCCTTTACCCGCGCGATAAGGCGCTTGATCAGAAATTTTGTTAATCCCCCCATTATCAGAACTAAAGAGAATAATGGTATTTTCACTCAAACCAGATTTATCCAAATAATCCATCAGTTCACCAATATAAATATCCATACCCTCAATCAGAGCCGCATATTTAGGCTGAATACCCGGGACGTCATTATATTTAGCAACTAAATCCATGCGTGGCTGAATCGGTGTGTGCACTTGGTAATAAGCTAAATAAACAAAAAAGTTCTCGCTTTTATTAGCCTCAATAAATTTAATCGCTTCGTCAGTGAGACGCTTGGGTAAATGCTCACCTTTAGGTCCCTGCTCAATATTTTTCAGTTTATAAGGTGCAAAGTATTTGCCTGTACCTCCTGCATGGCTTCCCCCTACATTTACATCACAACCTTGAGCTTTGGGATCTTCTCCCACATGCCATTTTCCAAAATTACCCGTCTTATAGCCCGCTTGCTGAAAGGCGCCCAGAAGTGTCAAATTATCGGGCTGAAGTGAGAGTGTGTTTTTAGTTGGGATGATTTTGCGATCACTCGCTTTTCCTCGATCAGACTCCCCTACGGTGTAAACTCCATGACGCGTCGCATACTGACCTGATAAGATGCAAGCTCGACTCGGTGCACAATTGGCCGCAGGCGCATAGGCATTTGTAAACACCATGCCACGAGAGGCTAACTTATCCAAATTGGGGGTTACATATTCCTTGCGACCCATAAAACCCGAATCCATAATGCCGTAATCATCCGCATTAATATAAATTATATTGGGCTTCTCTTCTGCTTGTGTTGCTAGAACTGCACCAAAGAGCAACACACATATATTGATATATTTCATCATTTTCACCATAAGTTTATTATATATTTTCTAAATTATTTCTTGTCGAGCTCAACAGCGCTCATGAAAAAAGTCACTTTTTCTTTCCCCTACTCTTCTTTTTGGTCAGACCAAACTTAAATAAGTCACTCTCTGTATGAGTCTTATCAATTAATTTTGCGAACTCAGCAACTTTCTCTGGGTATTGCTTAGCTAGATCATTCTTTTCTGAGGGGTCATTTTTTAGATTATATAATTCTAAGGGCGCCTTACGGTCCTTATTCACATTGAGACGAATGGCTTTCCATTCATCTTTTAACACCGCTTGTTTACCACCCTTTTCATAAAACTCCCAATACAAATAATCATGCTCTTCTTGATTGCCTTCTCCCAATAAAACTAGTAGAATTGAATGACCATCAACTTCGTCAGGAGTCTCGACTCCAATGAGTTCATTAAAAGTTGGCATCCAATCCCAAAAGGCACTGATCGTATCATTCACTCTTCCTGCTTCAATTTTTCCAGGCCAGCGAGCTATCATCGGCACACGTACCCCACCTTCATACAAATCACGCTTTTTACCACGTAAATCACCACTCGCTTTAAATTGCTCCAGAGTTCCACCAATACCATGAGCCCCGTTATCAGAAGTGAAAATTACCAAAGTTTTTTCATCAATATTAAGTTCTTTCAATAATTCAAAAAGACGTCCGCAATCACGATCCATACGACTGATCATCGCTGCTTGAATTCTATGATTCTCCGCCCAAGGCTTGTCCTTATATTGTCCCTGATCAGGAACCTGAAACTTTGTGTGGGGAATCGCATAAGCGAGATAGAGAAAAAAGGGATTGGCTTTATTTTTACGAATAAAAGAAAAGGCCTCATCAGTACAAAGATCATGAGTGTAGAGCGGCCCCGATTTACCATCATTTCCTTTAAGCTCAACTTTCTCAGTATTCCGCCAAACATATTCCGGGTAATAAGTATGAGCACGGCGTTGGCAGAGGTAGCCAAAGAAGTGATCAAAACCCTGATTGAGTGGGTGACCTTCCGAATCTAACCAGCCCAAACCCCACTTGCCAATAACTGAAGTTGCATAACCCGCTTTTTTAAATTGTTCCGCTATCGTCACTTCTTCCGCCCTTAAAGGACGCTGACCATTGGGCTTAAGCTCACCATTTCCACGAATCCAAGCATTTCCTGTATGCTTGCCCGTCAGCAACACACAACGCGAAGGGGCACACACTGTGCTTCCTGAATAATGACGCGTAAATTTCGTTCCTTCGCTTGCCATCTTATCTAAATTCGGAGTCTTGATCTTTTCCTGACCAAAGCAGCCAAGATCACCGTAACCGAGGTCATCCGTTAAAATGAAAATCACATTGGGCTTATCATTTGCGAAAATCGCAACACTCATTAAAAAAATTACCGCTGACAACAACCTCATATTTTTTCCTATCTTTAATTTAAAAGTTATGACTTATTCACAGCCAAACTGAATTCCTTTCAAGTAAAATTAATTAAGTTTGAAATTTCCTGGGTACGCTGAGCACCAGCTCGGCCTTAGCTCAAAAACTAATCTTTAAACTCAGGCCGAAGGCCGTCAACTCAGGCCGAAGGCCGTCAATACAAAGAATTCCTCTCCATCAGTCGCCGTACTTGTCGAGGCGTCACAGCTGCATTGATGATATATAGCTCATCGAGTTTAGCCCTCAAGAAAGATTTTGGTCCATCCATTTTGCGACCAAAGGCTACCGGCTTAGAAGCAATTGAATCAATATTTGTTCGTACCTTTTCTCCTTGACTTCCACTCACTGCTTCGAGACGTCCGTCGATATAATGTCGAATGTGACTGGCTACATCCGCATTATCTCCGCCAATAAACAAGCTCACTACATGATGCCAGCGTCCATCACGTAAATCCGTCTCACCAATGACATAGCCTTCTTTAAATTCAGTTCGTATTGCCCCCATAACACCATCCTTTGAGCGAGCATTCCAAGCAATCTGCCATTTCTGACCCTTTTCTCTACTATTTCCCCAAGAGACAAATGAATAATTTTCACCTTTTTTAGCATCCTTTGGGATCTTAATCCAGAACGATACTGTGCGTGGTCGTGAGCCCGAAACTCCCTTAAAATTCGTAACTGCCCAATCATTGTCACCATCAAAATCCAGGGCATAACCAAACGCCCCCTCACTAAATTGTGGCCCTTCACTCTTTCCTTTAGTCATAAGCTCAGCCTTAAAGCGATCGTGAAACTCTCCTCCCGATGCTGTCGGAGTCCAATTAAACTCAGCCTCATTAAAAGGCCAATGTACATAGCTCAAATCTCTTTTTTCCAATAGATTCGGTAAAGAAGCCATTGGGGCTAAGGCCTTATGCTCAGATTGAATCAGGCCTGCACTTGAAATACTAATACGTTCATTATCGATGAGCTTCCTGACATTTTCTTCTGCCATGGGATACACCTCTACTTCACCCTGAATAACTTCCACATCACTTAATCCCCGATCATCAATGCCCACCATGAATTCAGTCCCCAAGTCCACAACTTTCCCTCCAGGAATATTCAATACAAAACCAACGGCAACCTGAGGTACATAAACACGAACTTTACCCTTACTTAAACGTACCCGATTAGAACTCTCCAATTCAAGTGCCGAATTGGCTTCAATATTTAATTCGACTCCAGAATCCAAGGTCAAAGCTAGTTTTTTATCAAATACATACGCGCCTTTCTTCAGCCAATCACCCGATGAATAAATCCCTTCTTCTGTAGAATTCACCCTCGCCAAAAACGGCTCTAAGACTGGCTCTGATGAATCAGCATTCACAATAGTCTCAGCTTTTTGAGGACTCGAAACTTGCCAAAAAATTAAAGCTCCTAGAAAAATGGCCGCCATGGAGGCCACTCTATAAATAAACGCTCTCGACGCGCTTTTATTGATGATTTTCTCGACTTCTTTTAAGTGGGGTTCAATTGCCTTTAACTGCTCGGAGGCATTCAAAATTTGACCCGTTTCGTAAAGGTACTCAACAAATTTTTTACTGCGCTGATCATCGCTTGCTAATAACTTTTTAAGCTCTTGTCGCTGATTTTCACTTAAGTCATCCCGTAAATAAGCTTCTGCTAACTTTTCAATATCCATTAATCGACCTCCGGTAAATTCTCATAGCTACGCGTGCATTTACGCAATTGTTGACGGATACGACTCAACATAATATAAATGGAATTCACACTGCGTTTATATTTACTTGCTAGATCTTCGGAACTCTCATGCCCCTGATAACTTGCACTCAATAATTCTAAGGAGCTTTCACTGAGTTTCGCCATACAATATTTTAAGGCTCGCCCCTGACTTTCTCTCCGTTGAATAAATTTTTCATCCACAAATTGACTCACCCTTTGCTCGATCAAATTAAGCAGGTCCTCATCTTGAAAAAAGCTCTCTTTCTTCCTGGATCGAATGATATTGAGACACTTGAATCTCACGATCCCTTTCACCCAAGGCAAAACGGCCTTATCCTTTTCAAAACTCTCAGCTTTATGATTCACCGTAATCATCGCTTCCTGAACTGCATCTTGCGCCAAATCCCAGTCGCGCAGGATGCTATAAGCAAACGCCGTCAAAGCATTATGATGGCGAAAGACTTCTCTTAGTAAATCATCTCTAAAGGTTTGCTTCATTTTTTTCAGTTCTCAGTTCTCAGTTCTCAGGTTTCAGGTTTCAGGTTTCAGGTTTCAGGTTTCAGGTTTCAGGTTTCAGGTTTCAGGTTTCAGGTTTCAGGTTTCAGGTTTCAGGTTTCAGGTTTCAGGTTTCAGGTTTCAGGTTTCAGGTTTCAGGTTTCAGGTTTCATGTTTCAGGTTTCAGGTTTCAGGTTTCAGGTTTCAGGTTTCAGGTTTCAGGTCTTAGGTTTTGTCAGGATTCATAATTTAAAATTTAAAATTCATAATTTACAATTGGAGCGTAGCGACTCTTTTACTATTCACCACTAAAACACAAAGCTTTCACTCATTCATAAAAAATTATCAAAAAAAAACACTCTCTCAGCCGAAGGCGGTCTCTCAGCCGAAGGCGGTCTCTCAGCCGAAGGCGGTCTCTCAGCCGAAGGCGGTCTCTCAGCCGAAGGCGTTCTCTCAGCCGAAGGCGGTCTCTCAGCCGAAGGCGTTCTCTCAGGCCGAAGGCCGTTCTCTCAGGCCGAAGGCCGTCAACTCAATAATTAAGAATTCAAAATTTATAATTAAAAATTATCCCCTCCTAACTTGTACTCATTCCGCTTTATGGTCATTTATACGCCGACTAGAGATAACTACTGGAAACTGAATGGATAATTGGAACACACGACAAACCTTGCTCATGCGAGCAAAAAACCCCGATGACCAAGCGGCCTGGGAAGAATTTGTTGCCTATTACAAGGGCTTTCTCAAAGTCGTCATCTATAAAATCAATCCAAGTACTGCCCTCTCAGAAGATTTCCTGCAATCCGTACTCCTAGAAATTTGGCGCAGCCTCCCACGTTTTGAAGTTGATGTCGAGCGCGCTAAATTCCGCACCTGGCTCTCTGTCTTAGTGCGCAACACCGTGCTCAATCAAATCAAAAAAGAACAGAAGCAAAATAAGATCCGCAAAGAACTAGAGCCCCATATTCAGCCCAGCGAACCCGAACTCGATCAAATGGTTCAGCGCGAGTGGGAACTTCATATTTCCCGCTTAGCATTAGAAAACATCAGCAAAAGATTTACGGGCAAAGCCATGGAGGTCTTCAACATGTCGCTCCAAGGTCAAAGTATCGGCTCTATTTGTAACGAACTAGAGCTCACCCCTGAATCTGCCTATACATTAAAGAATAGAGTGAAAAAATATCTCGTTCGCGAAATCAAACGACTGCGCAGTGAATTAGAGCAATGAACCCCCAAGTTGAAAATACCGACGAAGACTTACTGCACTCCCTTTTTGCAGAGAGTTGTGAAGACGAAGTTCAGGAAGCACTCGAAGACAATCCCTTCTTTCTCAATTTACAGGAAAACCAAAAGCGCTATAGCTCACATGAATTGATTGCCTCAGGTGGCATGAAAAATATCTACAAAGTTTTTGATAAAAAAACTGGCCGCCATATTGCCTTAGCTCGGCTAAAGGACGAAATCCCCGTAGAAGCCTACGAAGCTTTTTTACTCGAAGCCAGGCTCACCTCCCTACTCGAGCATCCCAATATCATTACCGTTCACGACATTGGCATTAATCACGATGGCAAACCCTACTTTACCATGGAACTCAAAATCGGGGATTCCCTAAAAACTATTATTAGTTCCATTCAGAATCAGCAAGGCAATTATAAAGAAAAATTCACCCTCCATGAATTGCTCACGATCTTTAGTAAAATTTGTGACGCGGTTTCCTACGCTCATTCACGCTCAGTCATTCATTTGGATTTAAAGCCCGGCAATATTCAGATTGGCAGTTTTGGCGAAGTACTCGTCTGCGATTGGGGCCTAGGAAAAGTCATTGGTCATAGCACTTTCGATAATTACGAAGACCTTGCCCTCAATCCAGATTTTCTTAATGACATCACCCTCACTGGTCAAATCAAAGGCACCCTCGGCTTTATGGCCCCTGAGCAAGCTGAAAAAAATGGTGCCAAAACTCCCTTGTGCGACATCTATGCACTGGGTGCTATTCTCTATAGCCTACTCTCGCATCATCCACCTATTGAAGGTTCCAAGGATGAAATGCTCAAGCTCACAAAACTTGCGGAAATAGAACCACTCCGTCACAATAGCTTTGGTGACAATATCCCTCAGAGTCTCGCCGCGGTCGCCACTAAAGCGCTTTCCCTCGATCCCAAGCAGCGTTATCAAAGTGCTTTTGAAATACGTCAAGAAATCGACCTTTTCCTCAAGGGCTTTTCCACCAAAGCCGAACAAGCTAGCCTCGGCAAAGAATTCCACTTATTCATTAAACGTCATGCCATTTCTTGCTCACTCGCCTTAGCCTTTCTGATCACTGCTCTAATCGGTACCAGTATTTTTATTAGAAATCTCAATACGAGTGTCAAAAATGAATTACATGCCCGCGAGATAGCCGAACGTGAAAGTCAGAAAAGTCGTGAATCACAAATGATTGCAGAACGAGAGAGCCAGCGCAGCCTAGAGGCTTTAGCAATGGCAGAAAGAGCACGCAATCGCAGTAAAGAAGCCATGCTGCTTTTCGAAACCCAGCAGCAAAAAGCAGAAAAAGCCCTCAGTCTTTATGAGAAAGAAAAAGACTCCCGCAATGACTATGTTCGCGACCTCAGCAAAAAATTCATGGTCCATATCTATAAACTCACTGATGTCGATGTCTTCACTTCTCCCGTTCAATCCTTAGAACTCGCACTCAAGACTATTTCTCAAATGGAGCACGATCAAAAAGATGCCATTCCAGTAATTTTCCTCCAACAAAAGGGCTACATCCAATTCATTATGCAAAACTTTGCGGACGCCGCACAATGCGAATCATCTTTTCCTCAAGTGAAAGCAATGGCCGCGCTCTGCCTCGATCTTCCTCGTGAAAATAATTTACTTAGGCCCCAAGCCTTTTCCGAATTCTTTCAGCTTTGCTCAAGGGTCCGCTATGGCCACTTCGCACCACACATGGCCAGTAAAATGCTCGCTTACGACGGCAGTAAACGCAAAAACATTAAGCACCATAGTCAATTTGTCCATGAGCTCATTAAATTTAGAAATCACAATTGGAAAAATGGCCTTTTTGAATTCGATCCCAAAAGCAAACACCTCAAAATATCGGGAAAGAAACTCATCACTATTGGTGCCGTTTATAGCGACCACCGCACCGGCTACAAAAACGTTTATTTCTCCTACTTCAGCTATTTAGGACTCCAATCTCTCGATCTCAGCCATAGCGACTTCTTCAAACTCGATGAAATCCAAAACCTCAAAATAACCAAGCTCGATATTTCCCATACCCTAGTAACCAACCTACGTCCCCTCGCTGAACTCGCCCGCCTCCAAGAACTCGTCATCAACTACGAACAATTCCCCAACAAAACTCTCCAAAACATCCCCTCACATATAAAGATCACCTTTGTTAAATAAGTTCACGAAGCAGAGCTTCTGAGTTGACGGCCTTTGGCCTGAGTTAACGGAACAAGTTCCTAAGTTCACGGCCTTTGTCCTGAGTTGACGGAACAAGTTCCTGAGTTGACGAAGCAGAGCTTCTGAGTTCACGCGCTTTGCGCTGAGTAAGTAGTAAGTAGTAAGTAGTAAGAGAAAACCACCGATAAATCGCTGCGCTCTAATTTTAAATGTTTAATTCTCAATTTTAAATATCTAAATCTGTTTCAGCTGTAAAATCTCTGCTCAAACTTTCCGTGGATTCAGTGCTTTCCGTGGTTCAATTCTTTACTCTTTAGCAATTCGTTTCATTCGTGGTTACTTGCTCTACACCATTAAAAATTCAACATTCACAATTTAAAATTATTTCATCTGTACGATCTGTGGTTTAACTCTTATTTCTATACTTAACCAAGTTCTTGGCATCTTCTCAGGCCAAGGGCCGTTCTCTCAGCGCAGCGATCTTGAAGCCTAGCGATCTTTCAGCCTAGCGATCTTTCAGCCTAGCGGTCCTGAAGCGTAGCGGTCCTGAAGCGTAGCGGTCCTAAGCTGCTCCCATCATTAAAAATTTAGAATTCAAAATTAATCATTAAAGCGCAGCGCCCGCCCCCTTAACTTTTTTTAAAATGACTATTTTAATTTTTCAAAGTGCTTTTTTTACACTTTTCTATCACTCACTCCTGCTCAAGCACTTAGCTTGGCACTTGTTTGCAAGAAGCTTTAATCTTATATTTTAGACAGTTCAGATCTTATATCAATTGAGGATTTCTATGTCCAGTAAAACTTTTAAAAACCATTTCTCACTCATTGAGTTGCTTGCAGTGATTGCCGTCATGTCCATGCTCATTGCTATTGTCGGTGCCGCCATGAAGCCCAATCCCGTCAATGCTGCAGCCCGCGAACTCTCGGGCACTATTTCCAAAGCACGCTCCTACGCCCTGTCTAAAAGAGTTTATACCATAGTGCATATCACTAAACAAGAAGATAAGTTTTCACAGATCGAGCCAATCAAAATCTACACAGCACTAACCCCCTCAGTTATTGCAGGCAGCCCGGATACCATCCCTGGATCCACGACCATATACCTTAATAAAGGTGCAAAACTTGATTCCGGGTCACAAGAAGAGTTCTACTTATGCTTCCATCCAAATGGTGGCATATTACTAGATACGGTAACAGACACATTAACTACTGCCAATGGCGACCGAATTGCAACTTCTGACGGCAAGTATGTTATAGACATCATTAAACGTGGTAAAACAGAAGAATTGAGAACCCTCTCAATTAATAAATTTACTGGCATGGTTTCATTCGAGGATTAATTATGATAAAAAAACATTCATTCACTATGGTCGAAGTGATCATTGCTTTAGGCATACTTACTATTGCTATGTTCACCCTTGTTGGCTTACTCCCTGCAGGACTTCAAAACTCAGAAGAAACTGAACACTCGACTCACGCCCCTCTTGTAGCTAAAACAGTAAATAACTTCTTGGCTCTTTTAGTTAACGGGGATGACAATTCAACTATTGATGGGGCTTGGAATGGTGGCAACAGTGGTGATGCTGACGGATATGACTCATGGCTACAAAACTACAACTTAGTCACAGAAAATCGTACTAATTACACCACATCAAAAGACTCTGAAGCCTTCAGTACTGCTACCGACTTAAAACAAGGCGACTTTTCTGGTGCTGCCATGATACTTCCTAATGGTGGTGATTACACTCGTGATCCATCACTCAAAAATCTCACTCTATTCAAACAAAGTAATCTACTCTATGGTGGCTACTATGAGGACACTGTTGACGGTGTGGTCAATGTACAATACGGGATTAGAATCTGGAACGGTCAACTCGGCATGAATACAACCGCAGGTCAAGGTAACGCTATTTTTACACCACAAGCGAGCGATACTGGAGTTCTTTTCACTATAGAAATTTCCTGGCCTCCACAAATGGAGTACCAGCGTCGCATTGCTATGGGCAATTATTATCAATTGGTTACGTACGTGGAGAAGCACTGATGAAAAAATATACCCTAATTGAACTGCTTGTGGCCATGGGCATCTTTGCTTTCATGATGTTGCTACTTATGAATTTTTTCAGTATCTCAACGGATTTATTGGGTCGTGAAACCAATCGTGCTGTAAGCAATTATGAAGCGGGAATTTTTCTTAGCATGATCAAAACAGACTTAGAAAATAGTACGATTAATGCAACTTATCAATGGGCATATAAAGATGGCGGATCGGGTTCGGGCCCAGGAACTAATTTGAATAATATAGAAAATCAAACACAAGCTGGCTCCGGTATCTCAACTGATTCAGCACTAAGATTCTTTTCCTATACTTATGATAATGATGGAGCCATAAGTAGTTCAACTCGTGTTCAAATCAGTTATGTATATGATAGTGCTAATTATCGCATTTACCGTTTTGCCTATCCTATAGTTACCGTACCTATAGATTTCGATGACTTAGAAAACTTGAGTAATAATTATGGTGGCATCATCCTGGAAGGAGTAGAAGAATTTCGTCTAATGATTTATGGGAATTATGCCACACAAGAAGATTATGATTATACCCCTGGTAGTACTTCAATTCCAAGCACTAGCTCTGATGGCTCCTTCTATACCGCTGCAGAAGACGCCTCTGCCGCCACTGGTCAAAGCACTGACCCGGACCTCATTAATGTTTATTTGAAAATAAACGATAAAAACACCCTTGAGCTTCCTGCTAGCGTGGGAAAAACAAACCAACTATTACAAAGACGACGTCAACTATCCACCCAGATACCGATGGCATATAATTAGGAGTATCATATGAAAAAATTACTAAACAACCGATTCCAAAAAGATGACTCCGGAATTGCCATCATGTTCTCTCTTATGATGCTGGCTGTATTTCTTGTCTTAGGAATGGGTTTCTCGGCTTATATGACAAATATTCGGCGTGGTGCTGAATTCCAAAAAGACCTCTATTTAAATGATGGTGTTGAAAAGGTAATCCTTGCCCAAGTAACCGCTGCGATAAAAGGTTTCTTTAGCCCTATTTCAGATTCATCCATAGAGTACTATAATTCGATACCTGAAGCTTCTTCAAGTTTTTTTGGCGATGCCACCTTTGAGCAAGTGACTCCGGCTACTGGCAATGATGAAGATCATGTATTTAAAACCTGGGGCATTGACAATACTGATGCTAATATTGCAAACTCCCTAGTCAACCTCAATTGGATTAACACTCAAGACAACGCCGAAATAGATACCAATTTCAAAGGAAGTTTTTCCTCTCCCACAGGGGCAGACCTTGGCTGGCAAGAACATAAAGTTAATTCTAACAATGCGAACGACCCCAATTACGCTATTTCTAATTGGTTTATAATTGGTATGTCTGGAAGGCTTGATCCTTTAGTTTATGATTCCGATTCTGGCTACGATGAACGTGCCCAAGCTGACGACATATCTAAAATAAATCTAAGTAACATAGTCATTGATCCCACTCATGCTAATAACTTAACTTCAAAAGATACTGGTGATGTCAACCGTTGGACTAGCCTCACCGATATACATGAGAAGATGCTTGATGGTGGCATCACTAATGACACTGCTTATTATGCTTTTTTCCCTATTGATTCGGGAACTAACAGTGACACCAATGAAACACTTGATGGCTCAACAATCCCCACGACTACTGATAAGTCAGGATTAATTAGTCCTAATGCACTTTTCAACTTAACCAATGTCGCAACATCAACCCCTAATGTCATCGTAAGTTCTATACCTTACCTTAACAATGGAACATTAACTACTGAACAAAAAATTCAAATCGCTGCTAATATCCGAGACTATTGCGACCCAGACGACAATGCCGAGAGTGACTATACTACGCCAACCGGGACTCCACCGACATATGTAGGAAATGAAAAAGTCCCTTACTTAAATAAACTTGTGATTGATTTGGTCGGCTCATGGGGCGACTATGACACCGACGGCGGAAATGACTTCTTAGGCTATAAATTAGGCTTTTATGGTGAATTAATTGACTTATATGCATCATCAAAAGCTTCTCAAATGTTAGTGACATTTACAATTAATATTGAAGATGGAGCAAGTAATACACTTGTGGACGAGAGCTTAAGCCAAACCGCTACAATTAATTTTTCTGCATCCGGTGCAGCGGCTTATATAACAGCAACCACAGCTTTAACTAACTCTGATTTAGTCAAGGATGTCAGTGGACAAAGTGCAACAGCAAGAATTACCATCACTAACCTTATTTTATTGGACTCAGGAGGATCAAACCTCTATGATTATGCTAATATTAATGATAAATGGCCAGATCTTTTCATTGACAATGGAAATACTTTCTCCGTCTCAACTGAGTGTATCGAACCTAAAAATAACCTTTCCACTTCATCTTGGGAGTTTATTAGCACTCCTGGGGGCGGATATGGTACGGGAGCAGGCAACACTTTTAAAACAGGGCAAAAAAATGACACATGGGCTACCGCATATGCGGCAGTTGCAAACGACCAAAAAGACTATGAGCCTCAAGCATTAGTTAGTGGTGACCCTTTAGATCTCTCTACTAATTACATAAGAAACAATTCTATACAAAATCTTCATGAACTTGGTTATATACATAGATCAATTAATTACCAAACACTCAACTTAATTGAATACAATACTGGAAGTGAAGATGCCTATTTTGGCCAAGGGGATAACCTCCCTGACTTACCTGGCATTGCAAATTACTCTAATTCTGGAACTGATCAACTGTACACATCTAACTCAGCTAGCGGTGGCGACAGTGGGGAAGATGCCTCATGGAGCTCAACTGTAACTCTCTCTGATGGTGGTGACAGATCCATACTAAACTATGTAAGTATAGATGGTGCTGAGGAATCAGTTAACACCCAAGGCCTCATCAATCCAAATACTTCTCACCCCCACGTCCTAGTAGCACTCTTCTCTGATTTACAAGCTTATCACCCTCACTTAAATGGCCGAGTCGGAGACCTAGCTGCCGTTTCTAACAAAACAACACAAGATGAAATCACCCAAACTGAATTATATTCCCTTTTAAATCTTTTCCCAGGAATTGATCCTAGTAACTACAATAGCTACCCAAGTACGCCTCCTAGTGAAGGATATTTTGATGCCTTTTGGTTTAAAAATCGTGTTAATAACCCACCCAGCTACGGTATTCCTTTCAAAAAATCCTTAGAAGCAGGCATATTAAATGATAGACAAGCCGAAGTCCTACTCTGTAATACTAGACGATTTGTTAGCGCTAATCGCAACACCTATATTGGAGCTCTCAGAGCGCGTATTGCAGAAAACATTACTTTAGCTGGAAGTGATATTGCCGACCCGTATGTTGGAGGAGGATCAGAAACTCTAAAACAATTTTATTTATTTCGTGAATTAATTGATATTAACTCCACCCCACATAACCCGTCCGATGATATATACCGTGTGAGAACCTTTAAAGAAGTGACCCGTTGATGAAAAAAATTATCTATACATTAGTGATATTACTAAGTTCCCAGCTATTGGCTCAAAAAAACATGAAAATTGCATATTCCGATAACCAACTTGAGCAACTGAAGGCTCTAGAGTTTTTTGAATATAACTATGTGAAAAAAGCAAAAAAAGAATTAACTGAAGTAAAAAAAACTATCACTAAATACGAACGTGGTCTCGCTAAACTAGCTAAAAAATCTAAAGTCTATAAAACTCGATATGCCGAATTAAAAGAACTCAAAAACGAAGAGAAATCTCACAAAATATTAATACTATACCCAAGTATCTATACTAAGGCCATTGATTTTTACGTAGCAAATAACTTTGTCGAGCAACAAAAGCACATGAAATTAAAAATGGAACTAGAGAAACAATACAAAGAATTATCTAAAAAAGACTTCCCCAATATTGCAGGTGAATATAGCCTATACAAAAAGGGAAAAAAACGCAAACCCTCTAAACGCACGGCCTCTTCAAAGTAATGCTCAGAGTTTTAGTTTTTTTTCTATGCTTGAATGTTTGGTCCCAAGGCAGCTTAACTGAAAGCTGTCTTTTTGATTTTGCGCAGGGCATTAAGGCTCAAACACTCATTGGCCAAGAAGATCAGTACACAAGCCTTCAACAGCCCCTAGAACGTGCCCAAAGGCTCCATAGTCGCAAAGCGGTCGCTATCAAAAATTACTTGCGCAAGGCGCAAAACTCCATCGTAGATTTCAGTACTAAGGAAAAAGAACTTCTCAATCAAGCTTCCGCAGAATTGGCCGAGACTTTCAAAGCTTACAAGCTCGACTTCCCCAAGAAAATCTATTATCTGAAGACTAACGGCAAAGAAGAAGGCGCGCCCTACACACGTAAAAACTTCATCGTTTTCCCTGACTCGAGCCTCAAAAAAAACTTAGCTGAACTCAAAGAATTACTCGCTCATGAGCTCTTTCATATCCTCAGTCGTTATCATCCCGACTTAAGTACCGAGCTCTACAAAATTATTGGCTTTCATTATTGTGGCACCATCAAAGAATCACCCGAACTCAAAGCCATTCGCATTACCAACCCCGACGCCCCTCTGTACCAACACTACATCATGCTCAAAGACAAGAAGGGTAAAACTTTCCCCGCCATTCCCTTTTTACATCTCAAAATCAAATCACTCAAAGAAGTCGATGATCATTCCGTCTTTCGTCACATGCAGCTCAGCTTTGTCAAAATTGATTTAAAAAAGCTAAGTACCCTCGGCCCCATTATCCCCGTAGAAGCTATTGCACCCTCACTCTTTAAACAAATTGGTGATAATACCCATTATATCATTCACCCCGAAGAAACTATCTCAGATAACTTCGCACAAATCATGTGCGGCATCCCAGCAAAAACCCCCAGGATTCACCATGAAATCAAGTCGACGCTACGCTGAGTTTACGGCCTAAGGGCCTGAGTTTACGCTACGCTGAGTTTACGGCCTAAGGGCCTGAGTTTACGCTACGCTGAGTTGACGAAGCAGAGCTTCTGAGTTTACGGCCTAAGGGCCGGAGTTGACGCCAACTAGTTGGCTAAGAAAAACAAAGT
The DNA here is from genome assembly GCF_028728065.1 of Lentisphaera profundi. Lineage (GTDB taxonomy): Bacteria > Verrucomicrobiota > Lentisphaeria > Lentisphaerales > Lentisphaeraceae > Lentisphaera > Lentisphaera profundi. The sequence continues at coordinate 2,293,274 of NZ_CP117812.1, forward strand.
CTTAAACCACCGATCCTACGGATTTAAATATATATTCTCAGCGCGAAGCGCGTATTCTCAGCGCGAAGCGCGTATTCTCAGCGCGAAGTGCGTAAACTCAGGCCAAAAGCCGTTCTTTCAGCGTAGCGGTCTTTCAGCGTAGCGGTCTTTCAGCGTAGCGGTCTTTAGCGTAGCGGTCTTTCAGCGTAGCGGTCTTTAGCGTAGCGGTCTTTAGCGTAGCGGTCTTTCAGCGTAGCGGTCTTTCAGCGTAGCGGTCTTTCAGCGTAGCGACTCATTTCACAACCAAAATATCAATTTTCGCATCGTGAATTATATGCCTCACCGTACTGCCCGTAATCATTTTCTCGATATTGTGATTAGAAGAGGAACTAACGACAATCAATTCCGCCTTAGTTTCTTCTGCAAATAGATGTATTTGTGCGGAGGGATCACCAAAGCGTACATGATGTGGGTAACGCTCTGGCTCGATATTCAGTAAATTATAGAGGCGCCTAAATTGCTGCTCAGCCTCTTTCCGGAATACATCATCCGTAATTTGTGTGACACCATCATTGGAACTGAGGTAGCCATCAAAATCAGAATAGTTGATCACCTCGGGCAAAACGTGAATGAATTCTAAGTCCGCTCCCGTCTGTTGCGCAAATAGCAAAGCTTGAGCCGCCGCTTTTTGACAAGCAGCAGTAAAATCTACCGGGCATAAAATACGTTTTGGTATCCCCGTAAAAGCCTTATCGGGATGAATCCATACGGGGCCCTCGGCATATTTCACCAGGCGTTCGGCGTGGCTTTTGCCCAACATGTGCATAAAACCCGTACTATGACGGCCTATAACAATCAGTGAATTCCCTATTTTTTTTGCAATGCTCGCAAGCTCTTTGGCGGTATTGCCCACACTAATGAGTGGTGCCTCAATCTTGTGATGGCCATTATCGGGATAAAGATGCTGAATTTCATCACTTAACTTTATCATTATTTTATCTAAAACTTCATCTGTAGACTTGGGATGCAGCAACTTCACACTGAGGGGCTCTATGATGTGTACTGGATAAATTAATGCACCAAAAAGCTGACTTAATTTTTGCGCTTCTCGCACAGCTAAACTGAATTGTTTTTTGGAAGTGACGCCCACTATGATTGTTTCGATATTTTTCATCTTTAAAGCTCCTCGTTTTCCTCAATTTATTACATGGAGAATTCAAATACAAAAAAACACCCTCTCCAAAGACTTAATTTACATAGATTTGTACGCTTCTTAAAAAACACAGAAAACTTATCCGCTGCTAAGCAGCACCAAATGTGCATTCTTTTTATCAAAAATCTTTACCATTTATTAATCGCTACCTATTTCCTTGCCTAATAAAACAGGTTATAATCTATACTAATTTGTAAAATCTTACTTGATGAAAAGTGCTCACGTCACTTTTCATGCGGAGCCTGCCTGGCTTTTGCTTCGCAAAAGAATGATCAATTTTAAATACACAATTTTTAATTAGAAGCAACAGCGAGTAGTTCAAACTTGGCAGTCATCAGCTTAAACCATCTACTACAATCAGGCCATAGGCGGTCTCTCAGCCGTAGGCGTTCTTTCAGCGCAGCGTTCTTTCAGCCGTAGGCGTTCTTTCAGCGCAGCGTTCTTTCAGCCGTAGGCGTTCTTTCAGCGCAGCGTTCTTTCAGCGCAGCGTTCTTTCAGCGCAGCGTTCTTTCAGCCGTAGGCGTTCTTTCAGCCGTAGGCGGTCTTTCAGCGTAGCGTTCTTTCTTCTTTAAACCTCACAATAACGAAACTCTATTCATGATAAACGACATAATAAAACTTGCCCGTGAAGCCGGCGCTAAGATCATGGAGATCTATGCCACTGACTTCGAAGTTTACACCAAAGACGACAAATCTCCCCTTACTGAAGCCGACCAAGCTGCTAACGCAATCATTTGTGCTGGCTTGCAAGAACTCACTCCAAATATCCCCATCCTCTCTGAAGAAAACAAAACCATTGATTACGCGGATAGAAAAGATTGGACTCAAATGTGGGTTGTAGATCCCATTGATGGCACCAAAGAGTTTATCAAAAAAAATGGTGAATTCACTGTGAACATCGCCTTAGTAGAGCGCGGCATACCCATTGCCGGCGTTGTTTATGCTCCTGCCATTGATGATCTTTATTGGGCAGATGAAACGGGTGCCTATAAAAATGGCGATAAATTACCTCTCACGACTAATAACACACCAGAAAAAGCTCTGACCATTGTGGCCAGCCGCTCACACATGTCTCAAGAAACTCAAGATTATGTCGACTCACTCAAAGCCGGTACCGAATCAATTGAACTCACTTCTGTGGGTAGCTCACTCAAACTCTGCTACGTTGCCGAAGGCAAAGCGGACCAATACCCTCGCCTCGCCCCCACCATGGAATGGGACACGGCTGCCGCTCACGCCGTCGCCCTTCAGGCAGGCAAGGAAGTTCTCGATTTCAAAACACGCAAGCCTCTGCAGTACAACAAAGAAAATCTTCTCAACCCCTGGTTCCTGGTAAAGTAAGGAAGAACGTTCACGAGTGAACTTAAAGTAGAAAGATCGCTGCGCTTAAAGAACGGCGTGACGCCTGAAAGAGAAAAATGGAAGAGAAGATGATTCATTATTACGAGAAACTCGAGGTATGGAAACAAACCGTGGATTTGAGTCTTGACATCTACAAGGTCTTACATAATTGCAAAGACTATGGTCTCAGAGATCAAATGCAAAGAGCTGCAGTCTCCATCCCTTCTAATATTGCCGAAGGTTCACAAAGAAATTCCGACAAAGAATTCATTCGTTTCCTAAATATTTCAAAAGGCTCAGCAGCTGAACTCAATACGCAAATCATCATTGCTTTTAAACTCAATTATTTTCCTGAAGCAGTATACAATAAGCTCAGAAGTAAATTAAAGGATATCCTACAAATGACATCAGGCCTTATAGCCTCTTTACAAAAGTAAATCTTTCAGCCCTAGGCGTTCTTTCAGCCGTAGCGTTCTTTCAGCCGTAGCGTTCTTTCAGCGTAGCGTTCTTTCAGCGTAGCGTTCTTTCAGCGTAGCGTTCTTTCAGCGTAGCGTTCTTTCAGCGTAGCGTTCTTTCAGCGTAGCGTTCTTTCAGCGTAGCGTTCTTTCAGCGTAGCGTTCTTTCAGCGTAGCGTTCTTTCAGCGTAGCGTTCTTTCAGCCAAAGGCGGTCTGCCTTTAACAATCATCATTAAAAATTTAAAACTAATAATTTAAAATTATCTATTATGCCTTATTCCATGTCACAACTTGATCAGCTTGAAGCTGAAGCCATCCATATTATTCGCGAAGCCGTTGCTCAGGCCGAAAATCCCGTCATGCTTTACTCAGTCGGGAAAGACTCCGCCGTCATGGTGCGTTTAGCGCAAAAAGCTTTTGCTCCCGGCCCGGTGCCCTTCCCCCTGCTTCACATTGATTCTCAATGGAAGTTCAAAGAAATGATCCAATTTAGAGATAAGTTCTGTGAAGAAAATGGCCTCAAGCTTCTCGTCCATTACAATAAGGAAGGCAAAGCAGCAGGTGTCGGCCCCTTCACCCATGGCAGCCGTAAACATACTGATATCATGAAAACTCAAGCGCTGGTGCAATCTTTAGAGCAAGGTGGCTATGATATGATTTTTGGTGGTGCACGTCGCGACGAGGAAAAATCTCGCGCAAAAGAAAGAATTTATTCTTTCCGTGATAAATTTAATCAGTGGGATCCAAAAAACCAACGCCCTGAAGTCTGGTCTTTATATAATGGTAAAATCAATCCTAATGAATCCGTTCGCGTCTTTCCCATTTCTAACTGGACCGAAATGGATGTCTGGAGATATATTGAACGCGAGAGCATCCCGATTGTCCCTTTATATTTTGCCAAAAAACGTCCTTATGTCGAGATTGATGGCAACCTCATCATGGTTGATGACGATCGTATGCCACTGGAAGGCCGCGAAGTCAAAGAGGACTACATTCGCTTCCGTACCCTAGGTTGCTACCCTTTAACTGGCGGCGTGCTCTCCACTGTAACGACTATGGCTGAAATGATCGAAGAGATGATTAACTCGGATATCTCGGAACGTAACTCACGAGTCATTGACTTTGATGGTGAAGCTTCCATGGAACAAAAGAAACGCGAAGGCTATTTTTGATCTAAACAATTAAACATATCTTACTAATCGAAGCACAAAAGTACTAAGACAATCAAAACCACCTGTGAAATACTGAATAATCTGTGGTTTAAATAACTTAAAATTTAAAATTAAGCATTTAAAATTATGAAAAAATCCCTCTTACGATTCCTTACCTGTGGTTCCGTTGACGATGGCAAATCCACTCTCATTGGCAACCTACTCTTCAACTCAAAAAAACTCTGTCAGGACCAAATTGCCACTTTAGAACGCGATTCTAAAAAACACGGCACTCAAGGCGACAAAGTTGACTACGCTTTGCTGATGGATGGTTTGGCTTCCGAACGCGAACAGGGCATCACTATTGATGTCGCTTATCGCTTCTTCGAAACACCTGAAAGAAAATTTATTGTTGCCGACACACCTGGCCACGAACAATATACGCGAAATATGGTCACTGGTGCCAGTACTGCAGATTTAGCCATTATCCTTGTGGATGCCTCCAAGGGCCTGCTTACACAATCTCGTCGTCATGCTTTCCTTGTTAGTCTTCTTCAAATTCCTCACGTTGTGCTCGCAGTCAATAAAATGGACCTCGTCAATTACTCGGAAGACGTGTACAACAAAATCGTTGAAGATTTCAAAGAATTTAGTACCAAGCTCAATTTACAAGATATTACTTTTATTCCCGTCTCAGCCAGAGATAGTGATAATGTCACAGAGAAATCCTCCAAGACGCCATGGTATAAAGGTGAAGCACTCTTGCCTTTCTTGGAAAAAGTCTATGTCAAAAGCGATAAAAACTTTGTTGACTTTCGTTACCCAGTTCAAACGGTCATTCGTCCCAATTCAAATTTCCGTGGTTTTGCTGGACGCATTGCTTCTGGTACCATTCGCCCCGGTGAAGAAGTCATTGCCCTGCCTTCCGAAAAATCTTCGCGAGTCAAAGATATTCACCTCTATGATCGCACTCTACCCGAAGCCTTTGCGGGTCAATCGGTGTGCATCACCCTGGAAGACGAAATTGATATCAGCCGTGGCGACATGCTTGTCCGCAAGAATAATCTCCCCAAGATGTCCAATGAAATTGATGTTACACTCTGCTGGATGAATGAAAAACCACTTGATTTGAGTTCTCCTAAGCGCCTCATTGTGAAGCATACTTCACGTGAGATCAATGCCTTCGTAGAAAAAATTGATTATACGATAGATGTCAATACCCTGCATCGTAATCAAACCAATATATTACACCTCAACGATATTGCGCGCGTCAAAATAACCACGGCTCAAAAGCTTTATTTTGATAACTACAAAACCAACCGCAATACCGGCTCGATTATTCTCATTGATCCCATTACTAATGAAACGGTAGCCGCGGGCATGATTAAATCTGAATCACGTGAAACTCATTCAGATGAAATTAAATCTACCAACATTAATTTCGAAGACTTTCAACTCACTCGTGAAGATTACGAGAAACGCAATGGTCACCTCGGTGCCGTTATATGGCTCACGGGTCTTTCTGGCTCAGGTAAATCTACCATTGCCAAAGCGATACTAGCTAAACTCAACGCTGATGGCAAACACGTCAACTGCCTCGATGGTGATAATGTACGTCATGGCCTCTGCTCGGACTTGGGCTTCACTGCGGATGATCGCTCGGAGAATATCCGTCGCATTGGTGAACTCTCCAAGTTATTCGTTGAGAATGGCAATATCACTATCTGCTCCTTCATCTCTCCCTACCAAAAAGATCGTGATTTTGTGCGCTCGATTCTCCCTGAAGGTAAATTTTTTGAAACTTACATTGATTGCGATATCGAGACCTGTAAGCAACGCGATCCCAAGGGACTCTACAAAAAAGCTATTGCCGGAGAAATCAATGGCTTCACGGGCATTGACTCACCCTACGAGGCTCCTACAAATCCAGACATTCGTCTCAAATCCGATACTTACCCAGTAGCAGACCTCGTCGAATCAGTCATCGTGAAGCTGAAGGATCAAGGGATTATTTAGCGAAGGAAGGTCGTGTAGCTCCAATTTTGAATGTTGAATTCTTAATTTTAAATTATGAAAGACAAATGCCTGGAGCTTGGGAGCGGTTTCTCAGCGAAGGCGTTCTCTCAGCCGAAGGCGTTCTCTCAGCCGAAGGCGTTCTCTCAGCGAAGCGGTCTTTAGCGTAGCGGTCTTTCCTCTATATTTCATTTACTCACTCAATGCTTAACTTTTTCTCATTAAAAATTCAACATTCATAATTAAAAATTAATTCTCCCCCCTCCCCTCCTATGCCCTATTTCTACCTCACAATTTTCACTTTTCTCGGATCGCTGATCATCACTCTGATCTGCCGTTCCTTGGGGCACCGCTTGAAAATTGTCGATCAACCCGATAACTACCGAAAAGTCCACGAAAAACCCATCCCTTTGATGGGTGGCTACGCCATTTTCTTGAGTAGCCTCTTAAGTTTTTGCTTTGTCTTTTACTTTCAAAAATCACTCTTCAAAACTGAAGTCATTGATCCGCAGTTTTGGTCACTACTCGTAGGTGCGATCATCATTTTGATCACCGGTGCCTACGACGACCTGCACGATATGAAGCCTCGTCATAAAGCACTGATGCAGGCCTTTGTTGCGAGCCTACTGTATATGATGGGTTTTGCCATCAACAAAGTTTCCATCCCCTATGTCGGCACTGTGGACTTCACCATGATTTCCTATCCCATCACCATCTTTTGGTTCATGGGCTGCATGAATGTCATCAACTTGCTTGATGGCCTCGATGGACTTGCGAGTGGCGTCAGCCTCTTTGCGGTTATTACCCTAACCGTGAGTGCCGCTAATAGTGGCAACACCACCATCCTCGTACTGAACCTGATTGTCGCAGCTGCCATTTTAGCCTTCCTCATTTTTAATTTTAACCCCGCCTCGATTTTTCTCGGTGACTCTGGTGCCATGCTGCTGGGTTACTATATTGCCACCATCTCCCTCATCTCCAATCACAAAGCCGAAACGGCCCTCACGCTAGCTATCCCCTTTATTGCCATTGGCCTGCCCGTTTTTGATACCATTGTCGCCTTTCTTCGTCGCTGGTCACGTCGCGTCCCCATTTCCTCTGCCGATCGCAAACATATTCATCATGTCTTGCTCAATAGCGGCTTAAGCACCAAATCAGTTGTGCTCATACTCTACGCGATCTGCATCATCTTTTCTTCCGTTTCCTACCTGCTGATTTTAAAACGCGATGGCGTCGCCATGATTTTCCTCTCCATTATCCTCATTATTGCCTTTCTCTATGCCAAACGCTTCGGCATCATTAATACCGAACAAATCCTCAAACGCATCAAAGAAGATCACTACGGAAATAAACACTCCTCCAAAGTCCACGTCGAGTTAGAAAAAGCACTGCACCAATTCGAAGACGCTCAATCATTAGCCGAACTCTGGCAAGTTTCACTCCCCGTTTTCCAAGAGATGAAACTCGATCAAGTCATTTTTGTGAGCGAACAAAATCAAGAAAAACTTCACTGGAAGAATGATTTAACACCCACGAATACCAAGCCAGAAGATATTGTTGATCAATGGTCCATTTCCCTTAAAGTTTTCAAAGATCAAAACCTCTATGGCAAACTCGAAATCTCAATGACTGCAGAGGACACCCACTTGCGCGATATATTTTCCCAAGTCAATTCACTGCGTGAAGCCATCGCCAATCACATCACAAGAATCACTCAGCAAAAAGAAAACGCCTCCACTGAACACGCCGCTCAATCAGATTAGTTTCACCCCTTCAGTCTTTCCCTTTCTAAACTCTTTTCACTGACAACTGACAACTGACAACTGACAACTGACAACTGACAACTGACAAATGACAAATGACAACTGACAACTGACAACTGACAACTGACAACTGACAACTGACAACTGACAACTGACAACTGACTATCTATCCTCCCTTATGCCTTTCCGTGACTTCAGTACTAATCGCTTTTTACTGAAAACTGAGGACTGATCACTACAGACTTTATTAATCCGCGTATTTAGTATTTCCCCTTATTTCATCTCAATATCTCATTAGATCTATTCCATGAATAATATCATTAAAGCCTTAAAATTTTTAAATAAAATCCTCAATCGCAAAGACAAGAAAAATGCCATGCTGGTGGCCTTGGCCATGTTGATTAATGTGCTCTCGGATCTACTCAGCTTGGCACTAGTCCTCCCCGTGATCAACCTCGTCTTAACTGACGACTTTCTTCAAAAGAATGACTCAGTCAAATACTTATACGACTTTTTTGGTTTCTGGCAGGAAAAAACGTTTATTATTGCGACGTGTCTAAGTCTTTTTATTATATTTTTAATAAAAAATCTTCTCAGCCTGTGGATTGCTCGTTTTCAAATCAAGCATATCCAAAATTTTGTCAATAATAATGCCCTCCAACTTCTAGAGATTTACTTTAGGAAAGGTCTCAATTATATTAAAAATAATAACTCTAATAAATTAATATTTAATATTTATGCCGGTAGTCAGCGCCTCGGGAATAATGTTTTATTAAGTCTCATTAATCTTGGCAATGAATGTTTAATCATTCTTCTAATCACCATCTCCATTGCCCTTTACGATATCAAGATAGTTATGCTTCTCGCCCTTTTAATCACACCTTTTTTTCTCATCTTTTATCGAAAAACAAAGCATAAAATAAGCGCACTTGGCTATAGCCTTAATAAAGAAACTCCAAAACTGAATGAATATCTCTTTCAAACATTCCACGGTTATTGCGATACAGTAGTGAGCGATACTTTTCCCTATCAAAAACAGCGTATTACTGATAAGCTTAATACCCTCAAAGATATTCAAACAAAAAGCTTTCTCTACAGACTCTGTCCCACGAAAATTATCGAAACTTGCCTCATCTTATCAATTAGTACTATTGTGATCTATGGTATCTATTTTATCGACTCTAAAGAACAACTCATCACGCTTATAGGAATATTTTTCCTTGCGGCCTACCGCACCATGCCTTCTATCAATAGGATCATGATTGCCCTCATGAGCTTAAACGAAAATTTGTTTTTACTTGATACACTTAAAGACCTCAACCAAAAAGCATCTCACGAAGAAAAACCTAGTACAGTCAAATTCACTTCCTCTCTAAAGCTCGAAAATATCTCCTATGCTTTTCCGGATAAACCCCATGACTTTATTTTTGAAAATTTTGATTTAGAAATAAAAAAAGGAGAAACGGTGGGCATCATCGGTAGCTCCGGCTCGGGTAAAACAACTTTAATGAATATCCTTCTCGGTTTCTACCCCCTGAGCAAAGGTCACTACCTCATTGATGAACAAGATATCGAGAATTTCAACAAAAACTCCTTTTACGGCAAAGTCGGCTATGTTCAACAAAACGTCTATTTAACGGATAGCTCTATTGCTTCCAATGTGGCTTATGGTCAAAATGAAAATGATTTTGATAGAGACAAAATAAAACACTGCTTAGAACAAGCTCAACTTACTGAGTTTCACCTCACTCAAGAGCAAGGGATTGATAGCCTTATTGGTGAAAATGGCGTCAAGATTTCTGGAGGTCAACGACAACGCATTGGTATTGCTCGCGCGCTCTATTACGATGCCGAGATCCTCTTTTTTGATGAAGCGACATCAGCCTTAGATAGTCAAACCGAAGATGAAATTACTAAAGCTATTGAGTCTTTAAGTAAAACCAACTTAACCATCATTATCATAGCTCATCGCATTTCCACACTTAAACATACAGACTATATTATTGAATTAAATAACGGTCGTATTCAAAAGACACTAGAACAGAAATAATCATATCAAGCAAATCATGCTTCATGTAATTACACGAATTTTGTAAATAGAATAATTGACTTCCATAGGACACGTTAATACCATGACATCTATAATTATAACCGCCTTTAACTACGAAAAATACCTAGAGCGCGCCATAAGAAGTGCAATAAAACAAAGCATTAAAGATTATGAAATTATTGTCGTAAATGACTGTAGCACCGACCGCACAAAAGAAATCCTCGATAATTATACAGATGAAGTCCGCGTTTATAATTTAGAAAAGAATGTGGGACTCTCTGCGGCCAGAAATTTTGGCCTCAGAAAAGCAAAAGGTCAGTTTGTCACTTTCCTTGACGCCGATGACTACATTCATAGTGATTTACTCTATACATCATCACTGTTCTTATATGAAAACAATGACTTAGATGCCATTTCTGTTGATTATCATCTCGTTGATGAAAGAGGAAATCATATAGAAATGATAAACGCAGATAAATCACCAATTGCCTGTGGCATACTGTTTAGGAAAGACCAACTCTTTGAAATTGGTTTATACGATGAATGTTTTTTAGCTAGAGAGGAGGAAGATCTAAGAATTCGCTTCCTAAAAAAATATAAAATCACTAGAATCCCCATCCCTCTCTATAGATATAGGATGCATCAACGTAATTTAACTAAAGATGACAAAAAAATGGATGTTTTTAAAGATCAATTAGAAAGGAAACATGTTTAATGGCACATTTTTTAAAAGGTAATAATTTAGAGTTAGAAGCCATCTCTTTAGATCACATTTCTGACAAATATATATCATGGTTTCACGATAAAGATGTCAAAAAAGGATTATATTCTGGTCGAAAGCCTGCCAGCACAACAAGTCTGGAGTCATATATAGCCACTACTTTGGCAAACCCTAAAGCTATAATGTTTGCTATCATTTATCAAAGTGAACACATCGGAAATATAAAGATCGATAATTTTGATTCCATCTCACAAACAGCAGAATTAGGCATATTAATTGGTGAAAAGCAACACTGGGGAAAGGGCCTAGGCTTCGAAGCTTGTCAACTTGTTATTGATTATGCGTTTAATGAATTAAATTTTAGAAAAATTCTTCTGAGTGTTTTCACCAACAACCCAAATGCGACTAGATTATATGAAAAACTTGGATTTAATATTGAAGGACAATTAAAGGAACAAGTTTACATTGATGGCCAGTATGTAGATAAAATTTATATGGGTTTATTTAAAGATAAATGAAAAATATTTTAATGCTCATTCAAGCTCGCATGGGTTCGTCACGTTTACCACAAAAAGTTCTGACTGAAATCGCTGAAAAACCTTTAATTCAACATCTGTGGGATCGCTTAAAAAAAAGTCAATTTATTGAACACTCGGCCATTATCACTACTACCAATAAAGAGGATGATCAATTAGTCGCTTATTGCAATGCCAATCATATCCCTATACATCGTGGTTCTGATTGGGATGTACTTGATCGTTTTTACCAAAGTTCTTTAAATTATCCTAATTCCGACACTATCGTAAGAATATGTTCAGACAACCCGCTACACAGTTATAAAGTTTTGGATTTTGTCATTAATCAATACCTAGGTTCAAACGTTGATTATTTTTCAAATTCAAATCATGAGCCAGACTATTTAGAAGATGGCTTTGATGTAGAAATTTTTTCCAAAGAAACCTTACATACAGCATGGAAAAATGCAAAGCTTTTATCTGAGCGTGAACACGTCACTCCCTATATAAAAAACTCCGGTTTGTTTAAATGTGCATGGAAGAAAGCCTGTAAAGATTATCATTTTAAGCTATCGGTTGACACCGAAAATGATCGACTTGCCGTTGAGGAAATTTTTAAAGCTCTACGTAGTATCGAGGATTTCTCTATTGAAGAGGTTGTCACTTTACTCCAAGAAAAACCCGAAATCCTAAAAATCAACCAAGAGAGTATTATTAACTCAGGGTATCTAAAGTCCCTTAAAGAAGATAAGGAAATCTACTGATGCAGATAGGTAAATCTCAAAAACTGTATACCAAAGCCAAAAAAATCATTCCCGGTGGCACTCAACTTTTATCGAAACGCCCAGAGATGTTTTTACCTGATTACTGGCCTGCTTACTTTTCTAAGGCTAAAGGTTGTGAAGTTTGGGATCTAGATAATAAGCACTATTACGACTTTGCTTACATGGGAGTAGGAGCAAATTTACTCGGCTATGCAAATGATATTATTGATCAAAAGGTTATTGAGTCAATTCATAATGGAACTAACTCTACATTAAATTGCCCCGAAGAAATTGACTTAGCCGAAAAACTAATATCGCTCCACCCGTGGTCTGATATGGTTAGATACACAAAAACTGGTGGTGAAGCCATGTCCGTAGCCGTTCGTATTGCTCGTGCTCATACCCACAAAGAAAAAATATTATTTTGTGGGTATCATGGTTGGCACGATTGGTATATAGCCTCAAACTTAAGTTCTGATAGCTCATTAAATGGTCACCTACTTCCCGGCCTCTCTCCTGCAGGTGTCCCACAATCACTTGAGGGAACATCTTTCCCCTTCACTTATAACGATACTGAAGGCTTTAAAACTCTATTTGAGAGCCATAAAGGTGAACTCGCTTGTATCGTCATGGAACCAGTCAGAAATCATGAGCCATCCACAGAATTCCTAACAACTATTCGCACTTTATGTACTGCATATAATATCGTATTAATCGTCGACGAAATCACTGCTGGATTTAGAATGAATATTGGAGGAGCTCATCTTCGTTATGATTTTGAACCCGATATTGCTACTTTTGGTAAAGCTTTTAGTAATGGTTACCCAATGGGAGCCATTATTGGTAAGAGAAAAATCATGGAGGCTGCACAAGGCTCTTTCATCAGCAGCCTTTTTTGGACTGAACGCACGGGCTTAACCGCAGCCTTAGCTACTATCAAAGAGATGGAAAGTCAGAATACACCCGACACTATTATGAAAGTGGGAACTCGAGTCAAAAATGCTTGGCTAGAAATTTCTGAATCAACTGTTGTCCCCATTACAATAACAGGCCTACCCTCAGTTATTTCCATGAGCTTTGATCATGAGAAAAAGCTTGAGTTAAAAACCCTTTTAACTCAAGAAATGTTAAAGCGTGGTTTCTTAGCTACCACAGCATTTTACGCTTGCTCCGCCCATGAGCCCTATATCGATCACTATCTAGATAATTTAAAAGCCGTTTTTCAAACACTAAAAATCGCCATCGACAACAATACGATTGAAGCTTCACTTCTAGGGGAAGTTTGTCACGCAGGATTTAAAAGGTTAACCTAATGAAAAGAACTACCGACCCACAAGAAATTGACTTCAAATCAAAATTTGATCTTCAAGATAAAGTAATTATTATAACGGGTGCCTGCGGTTTAATTGGTCGGGCCTTCTGTGAAGCTGCGGCACAATTTGGCGCTCATATTGTCGTGGCCGATATTGAAAAAGCTAATCCCACTGAGTTCGCCGATTCACTTACTAAAAGACACAATAGAACGATGCTGGGAGTCACAGTTGATGTGGTAGACAAGAGCTCAGTTCAGCAATTATTAGATATAACTTTAAAAACTTTTTCAAAAGTCAATGGACTCGTAAATAGTCATCAAAATAAAACCAATAGTTTTTTTGAGAAATTTGAAGATTATACTGAAGATAATTGGGATGCTGTTGTGGAAACAAACTTAAAGGGGACTTTCCTAAGCTGCCAAGTTATCGGCACATGGATGGCGAATCATAAGGGTGGGAAAATTGTTAATATCCCATCAACTTATTCTGTCGTCGCTCCTAATCAAAATCTTTATAAAGGCACAAACATGGGTTGTCCTGCCGCCTATTCTGCGAGCAAAGGTGGGGTTGATGCACTCTCAAGGTATCTGGCTTCATATTGGGCAAATAAAAACATTCAAGTCAATATGATAACTCCTCATGGTGTCTGGAATAAGCATGAAGAGAATTTTGAAGAGAATTTCTCGCAATTCTCTCCTATGGAAAGAATGAGCTACAACCATGAAGTCGCCTCTGCACTAATCTATCTTTTAAGCGATGCCTCCTCATATGTCACTGGTGACAATATGCTCGTAGAGGGCGGTTGGACGGTCTGGTGAAAATCAAAAAATTTATTAATTTTAAGGAATACATATGAAAACAACCGATATCTTCCCAAAACATAAGGGTAACAGCCCTTATATAATCGCCGAAGCAGGCGTGAATCATGAAGGCTCCATTGACCTGGCTAAGCGTCTTATCGAAGAAGCAAAAGAAGGTGGCGCTCACGCCATTAAATTCCAAACCTATAAAGCAGAAACAATCGCCTCCAAAGACTCACCTTACTACTGGGATTTGAATTCAGAACCCACGACAAGTCAGTATGAACTATTCAAAAAATATGATAGTTTTTGGAAGGAAGAATACGGCCAATTAAAAGAGCATTGCGATAAGTTTGATATTGAATTCATGAGTACAGCTTTTGATGCTGAATCAGCAATCTTTTTAAATGAACTTATGAATGTGTTTAAAATCTCTTCATCAGATTTAACCAATCTTCCCTTCATTGAATTACAATGCTCATTTAATAAGCCCGTCCTTTTATCCACCGGTGCAGCTTACAAATGGGAAATCATGCAGGCACTCGAAAGCATCCACAAATATAAAAACCCCACTTGCCTTTTCCATTGTATTTTGAATTACCCGACGCCCAATAAAAATGCTAATTTAGCGATGATCAGAGATTTGAAACAAACTTTCCCCAATGTAGTTCCGGGCTACTCTGATCACACTTTACCTGGTGACATGTCAAACCTTGTCTATTCTGCTTTACTTGGCGCTCAAATTATTGAGAAACATTTCACCCATGACAAGACTTTGCCTGGTAATGATCATTACCATGCTATGGATAAAGAAGATTTAAAACATTTTTGGACGAAATGGAATGAAGTCGAAGAATTACTAGGTCACTCAGAGATCACCGCTCTAGATGTTGAAAATTCTGCTCGTCAAAATGCTCGCCGCAGTCTCGTTACAAGTCGATATATAAAAGCAGGCACTATGATCACCGAAGCTGACCTGACATGGAAACGTCCTGCTTCGGGTATCTCCCCCAAATATATATCAGACGTAATTGGATCACGCGTACTCAAAGACATCCCAGAAGATAGCGTCATGAAGTGGAGCATGCTGGAAGGTCAATGATTAAAGATCTAGAACAGCTTTTTGATGACTTATGGCCCATATGCAGAAGTATTACGGGTGATGGCCTTAGACAGTCATTTAAATTATTACAGGAAGTTGCGCCCTATCGATTAACAGAAGTTCCTTCTGGAACCAAAGTTTTTGATTGGGAAGTTCCTAGAGAATGGAATATTCATCAGGCCTACATTCTTGATCCCGAGGGTAAAAGAATTTGTGACTTCAAGGTAAATAACTTACACGTCGTTAATTATAGTTGCCCGATCACATGTGAAATGAGTTTAGAGCAGCTCATTCCTCATCTGCATTATCTTGAAAATCAACCCGAAATAATCCCCTATATAACCTCCTATTATCAAGATAACTGGGGATTTTGCTTAAGTCACAATCAATTTAAGTCACTGAGAGAAGGTTTATATCAAGTAGTTATAGCAAGTTCACTTGAAAAAGGTAGCCTCACCTACGGCGATCTCATTCTAAAAGGAGCATCCGAGCAGGAAATATTATTAACCTCTTATCTCTGCCATCCGAGTATGGCTATTAACGAATTATCCGGCCCTTTAGTTTTATCTTTTTTATACCGAGAACTCAATAAAATCAAAAATAGGAAGTTCACTTATCGTTTTGTTCTTGCGCCAGAGACCATTGGCCATATTGCCTACATCGATCAACACCATCAAATTTTAAAGAAAAACGTTGTCGCTGGCTATGTTATAACATGTGTTGGTCATGATGGGAAATTCGTCTACAAAAAATCCCGTTTAGGCGATAAAACTGTTGATCAAATCACGGAACATTATTTGAAATTTTCTGCTAAAACATTTGAAGCTAGACCTTTTACGACCGGAGGAAGCGACGAACGACAATACTGTAGTCCTGGCATTGATCTACCCGTAGGTTCACTTATGCGTACGCCATATAAAGAATACGCTGAGTATCATACTTCTGCAGATAATAAAGCCATAATTTCTTTTGACGCCTTACAAGAGACCGTAGAAGCATACCAAGATTTGGTCAAGTGTATTGAGCTCAACCAAACGTACATTCGTACTAATCCACACTGTGAAGTCCAATTGGGTAAAAGAGGCTTATACGATAATATTGGCGCTTGGACAAAAAGGAATGACTTTAGATCAAACTTGTTAAATTTCTTAGCATTCTGTGATGGGAATTTGTCACTTCTCGAAATTTCTGAATTAAGTCAAACCTTTATTCTCGATTATACGGCTGTTATCGAGGCCTGCCTAGAACACGATTTGATTAAATTAACATGACCTTTGAAGAAATAAAAAAAGACTTCTATGCCAAAGCAGGTGATCTTTCACTCTTCGAGGGGACGAAAGCTAATTACCTAAAAGTAGCTCTGGATGGAATAAAGGTAAACTATCAAAAACAGGGGGCTTTTAAAACTCCAATTTTTGATAATATTTTTGCTTTTAGACTGCGTAATATTTTAAAACGCTCCATATCTTTTTTTAGTGATCAAAGAAAGCAGTATAAGAAACATCTGACAATGGCTAAGAAAAATCAAAATCCTGATGTTTTTTTACTTGACCCAGGTCGTTCAAGTAAAAATGAATTCGGTGAATATGTTTCATTTTATTTCCATAAGCTTTACAATGAATTCGGTGATCGAAATATATTTTTTGCTTCTGAGAAAAAAATAGAGAATTATGCCTTACATCAAGATTCTTATAATGACAAAGCTTATTATGCTCCATTAACTTTATCTCAACAAAGTAAGGACGTACTTAAAGACATAAAAAAAGTCTATCAAAACATAAAAAAACAAGGCTACTTTTCAGACCCAGACCTAACAAATATTCGCCTCGCGTTTCAAGTTTTCTTCAATCAATATCTTTACTGGTCACCTATATTCAAATATCTATCACCTAAAGAACTTCACTTCATCTGCCATTATCATAAAGAAGGTATGATTATGGCCGCAAAGCAGCAGAATATTAAACTTATTGAATACCAGCATGGTCTCATTGCTAAGAGTGATATTTTTTACGATTTCCCAAAAGGGATTATTTCCTTTAGAGAAAAAATGCTTTTTGCTGATCAAATCAAGGTCTATGGTCAGTTTTGGAAAGATAAAATCATCTCCGGTCACGCCTACAGTGATCTGCAAATTGAACTAAAAGGCTTCTATCAATACGAGTGTACTAGTTTCCCCTCTAACATTAGAGAGGAATTTCATTCAGATAATTTCGATCATATTTTTCTTATCACAACACAGACTTACTTGGCCGAAGCATTTATTGAATACACCCAGTTCTTACTAAACCACATTCATGAGCATAAACTCAAGATTTTAATTATAGTGAAAATACACCCTTCAGAGGATTTAAATATTTATACCGAAAACCTTTCACCGAATCCTAATTTAATTATCACCAAAGAATTAGCTTTGGCACCCCTACTTAAAACTTCTGACCTAAATATCACTATATATAGCACCACCGTTTATGATGCATTGAGACATAATACTCCTAGTGTTCTCCTGAATCATTCAAAATGTCGTGATTATGTTTTTGAATTACACCAAGATAGTCAATCACCCATAATTGAATTAAAGCAATTTCCAAATCTTGATTTCAACCAAAAAACCCTAACCGTAGATCACTTCTTTTCGTGAGAATGATTAAATATATATGGAAACTTGGGGTAATTATAAATTACGACATTTTAATCCCCAAAAAATACCCTAACGATTTTTCAACTCCAAATATTTATTCATAACTAAAAAATGCTCATTAGTGTTATCATCCCTTGTTTTAATGTCGAAGACTACATACAAGAATGTTTAGAGTCGGTTTACCAACAGACTTATGTAAATCTTGAAGTTATCTGTATTGATAACAAGTCTTCTGATACGACTTGGGCTAAGTTGCAAGAATTAAAAAATACCTATCCCACTTTAATTCTTGAGGAAGAAATCAAGCCCGGTGCTCCAGCAGCTAGAAATAAAGGTTTAGCCTTAGCTAAAGGTGAGTGGATACAATTTCTCGATGCTGATGATTTATTGTTACAAGATAAGCTTACCCATCAGATGAGCTTAATCAAAACTGAAACCAACATGATTGTAGCGACTTCTTTTCGACGAAATACCAATGGCCATGAAAAGAGTATGAGTATCAATAGAGATGCTTGGCTAGGCCTTTTTAGTACCTCGCTTGGAATTACATCGGCAAATTTATGGAAAAAAGACTTGCTCGTAGAAGTAAATGGATGGAATGATAGCCTAAAAAGTAGTCAAGAATACAACCTTATGTTTCGTTGCCTACAAAATGATGCGAATATCTGTTTCGATGATAAGCCATTAACCATTATACGAGAACGTGAATCCGGCCAAATATCACAATCTAATCCAGGACCCAAATGGATTCGCTACATAGAACTGCGAAAAAATATCCTAAGTTATCTTAAAGAAAATAATCCAGTGATAATTAAAGAAAACAATACTTTCTTTCAACAGCGTCTTTTCAATGCTATTAGAACTCTTTATCCGCATGCTCCCCAACGAGCAATTTCATTTCACCATGAACTTATTGACAAAAAATTTCGTCCTTCAGTCGATGGAACCAACACGAAAAATTATATCCTCATGTACAACATTCTGGGTTTTAGATTAACAGAAAAAATCAAATCTCTATTCAAATGATTTCCATCATTATTCCGAATTTTAATAAGGCTTCCTTCATTACTGAAACCTTAGACTCATTGTTAGGTCAACTTTTCACTGATTGGGAAGTCATCATTATAGATGATTGTTCAAGCGATGATTCATTAGCGATCATCAATGAGTATTTAATCAAAGACACACGCTTCCGTTTAATTAAAAATTCGACGAATTCAGGTGGATCGTATTCACGTAATCGAGGTCTTGATGACGCAAAAGGCGAGTACCTGATTTTCCTTGATTCAGATGATATACTCTCTCCGAAATGTTTAGAATTACGCTATTCTTCTATACGTAACTCTGACTACAACTTAGTCGTATTTCCAATGGGAACTTTTTATAAAACAATCGGTGATTCCCCAAGTCAATGGATTCCTAAGGCAAGAGATAATCACCTAAAGAAATTTCTTAGTCATGATATACCTTGGTCAATCATGCAAACTATCTGGCGCAAAGATTTTTTATTTGCCTTAGAAGGCTTTGACGAATACTACCCCCGACTCCAAGATGTCGAACTTCATACTCGCGCCCTACTGGACAAGGGTCTAAATTATCATATAGATAATTCCGGTACAACTGATTGTTTTTATAGAATTGATGAGCGTCGTTTAAATTTTAATCAAGATGATTTCATGCTACGTTGCTACAGGGGAATCGAGCTCTATATCACCAAGTTTAGTACTTTATTAGACAAAAAACACTTAAAATTCTTAAGAGGGACATACTTTTCCTTTCTCAATCAAGTACTTAATAAAAAAATCACACAGCAAATCAACCGCGACACCTACGAAAACATCTATAATAAACTTTCAACTGTGTCCTTACCTCATTTAAAGTTATCAGCTCTCGCGAAACTCCATTTAAACTTATATTGTCGTCTATATCTTTGCGGTGCCTATAAAATCAAAGGCTTTAATTTCATCTTTAAAAAAATATTTCAAAAACTGTGAAAATTGCCTTACTCACAGACGGACTCTACCCCTATGTATTAGGAGGCATACAAAAGCATTCTTTTTATTTGGCTAAATACTTGGCTCGTGAAAAAATTAAGGTTCATATTATTCACTGCGTGGCAAAGGATCAAGGCATTATTGAAGAGCTCGAAGGCTTCAGTGAAGCCGAGCTCAAACTTATTTCATTTTCATGTATTCGCAAACGTAAGCCTAAATCTTACCCGGGTCATTACATACGTGAATCATACTTACTCTCCAAACTCATGTTTGAAACCATGAGTGACTACTCCCAATTCGACTTTATTTATGCGCAAGGATTCACCGGTTGGCATTATGGAAGAGTACGAGTAAAAGATAAATCATTGCCACCACTGATTACGAATTTTCATGGCTTAGAAATGTTTCAGCATGCAGCTTCCCTCAAAGAGAAGTTAAAACAAGAGCTCTTTAAGTGGCCCGTGACTCATGTATCACGCCTCAGTGGTTTAAACTGTTCTTTAGGTGGTAAACTCACTGCTATTCTTGAAAACTTAGTTTCACCAAATAAAATCATTGAAACTCCCATTGGCATAAGTGAAGATTGGCTCATTGATTCAAACACGATTCAAAGGAATAAAATTAGAAAATTTGTTTTTGTGGGACGCTATGAAAGGCGTAAAGGGATCGAAGAACTAAGCGCAGTCTTGAAAACACTCATCCATACACAAAACTTTGAATTTCATTTCATTGGCCCCATTCCTGAAGGCAAACAAATTTCATCCAAAAAAATCATTTATCATGGCTTATTAGAAGAAGCAGGTGTCAAAGAACTACTCTGTAGTGCTGATCTTCTTGTTTGCCCGAGTTATTCTGAGGGCATGCCTACCGTTATTTTAGAAGCCATGGCAAATGGCTGTGCTATTATTGCCTCTGATGTCGGGGCAGTATCTGAAGAAGTCGATAAATCAAACGGGATACTTATTGAAGCTGGAAGTAAAGAACAATTAAAAGATGCTATCCTAGATTTTATTAAGATGAATGATGAGCAACTCATCAAATTAAAAGAGGCTTCTCTTCAGCGCGTTCGAGAGCAGTTCCTGTGGTCCAAAGTCATAATGCAAAACCTCAAGAAAATCACAGATCATGTTTGATCACTTCCTATCAGCTTTACGTGAACATAAAGCCCTATGGAAATCTGCTGCATGCTTAATCATCGCCGGAATTATTCATCCCTATGCCGCTTTAGCAGTACTTCCCTTGCTCTGCTTACATTTGAGCTCTAAAAAGAACGATAGCGATTTATTTATACTCTTTTTTATTACCCTCATACTCTCCGATAGCCGTAGTATAATCTTTCGCTTTGCCCATACCATCAAACCTTTTTTTGCTATTTTTTTATGCCTCATCATTTTTAGTCAAAAAAAACATTTCAAGGCAAAAAACAAAACTTTCCTTTGCTTCATTCCTTTCTTTTTCATAGCTTTTTATGCTATACAGAATAATCCCAATCCTTCAAATTCACTCCTTAAAGCGATCTCTTATTGCCTCTTACTATTTGTAGTACCCATTTTCGTTAAAGCTCTTTGGCAAAGTGCTCCAGAAAAACTATTAAAAACGACTTTACTGAGTGGTCAAATCATCTTAGTCCTCGGCCTACTTGCACGCTTAGTTTATCCCAATCTAGCTACCTTAGCAGGACGTTACCGCGGGCTCTTAGGCAACCCCAATGGTCTCGGTATTTATTGCACGCTATTTTTCATTTTATCTTACTGTATATGGTTTTATCACAAGCAGCTCATGACCAAGCGAATTTGGCTGATGCATTTTGCTATGATTGGCTTCAGTATTTTATTATCTGCCTCTAGAAATGCACTGCTCAGTTGCCTACTCTTTGCTTTCATGGCTATCATTCTTCGAAAAAGTCGCGTGCTGCAAATCCTGACTATCCTCTTTGCCATTTTCCTTTTACCGCTATTAAAAATCTATTTTGTAGAACTGGTTTTGGAGAATGATTTAGGCGAATTCTTTCGGATCTCCTCGGTAGAAGACTTAGAAAAAGGTTCCGGAAGGGCTATTGCCTTTGAATTTGCTTGGCAGTGGATTCAAGATCACTACTGGGAGGGCCAGGGCTTTGGCTTTACTGAATACCTTTTTAAAGAACATTCAGAAAGACTCCGGCTACTTGGCCATGTGGGTAATGCTCATAATAGTTTTTTAACCATTTGGATTGACACAGGTTTCATCGGCTTGATCTGTTTCATTGCTGCTTGGTCTTGGAGCTTCATCAAGGCTTCTTCAAAATCTGACCTCGCCCTACCTGCTTATCTAGCGATCTGCTTTTCCTGTACTTTTGAATCTTGGTTAGCCGCTTCACTCAATCCCTTCACTATTCAGGCTCTCATTATTCTCACTTTACTCTCGCAAAAATCATTCATATCAAAACAAAATCATGAAAAAACTACTCTTCCTCTACACTGAATTAGCCGATTATTTCGTTAATTGCCTCAATTTATTAGCGCAAGACCCTGAGCTAGAGATTCATTTGGTCTTTTGGCCCGTGAAATCTGAGGCTCCTTTCCAATTTTCATTTAATGACAAAATTCAGCTTTATCAACGCGCTGATTATAATAAACAAACACTCCATGCACTCAGTCAAGAGATTGCCCCGCAACTCCTATTCTGCAGTGGTTGGCGCGATAAAGCTTATCTCAGTATCGCAAAACATTATCGTTCCTCCATACCAAGCATTAGCGCCATGGATAATCACTGGAAGGGATCATTGAGGCAACAAATTGCACGAGTTATCTCGCCACTTACTTTAAAACGCTATTTTTCTCACATCTGGATCCCTGGCCAGGCTCAAAAAGAATATGCCCTTAAACTTGGTTTCAAAAAAGAGCAAATCCTCAGTGGCTTTTACGTCGCTAATCAACAACGATTTGAGGCCCTTTTCAGGCAGAGAGAAGATTATCCGAAAAACTTCATTTTTGTGGGTCGTTACATCCCTCATAAAGGTATCTATGATTTATGGCAAGCCTTTATAGAACTCAAAGAGGAATACCCTAATGACTGGACACTCACCTGCCTAGGCACCGGTAGTGATTGGGATCAACGAATTCAACACCCCGATATCAAACACCTCGGCTTTATTCAACCCCAGGATATGTCTAAGCATATCTTAAATGCCTCCGTATTTATCTTGCCTTCTCATTTTGAGCCCTGGGGCGTTGTCGTTCATGAAATGGCTTATGCTGGTTTAGCAATGATTTGTAGCTCAGAAATTGGAGCTAGTCGTCAATTCCTAAAAGAAGGTGAAAATGGATTTAGTTTCGCGGCTCATTCTCTTGATGAATTAAAAAATGCTATGCGCAAATTTATTCAAATGGAAGAAGCACAAATACTAAAAATGGGGGATGCGAGTCATGATATAGCTCAATCTTTAACACCTCAAACATGGGTCAATACCTTGAAGGATTTAATCTAGTCATGTGTGGTATCAATGGTATTATCGGCCTAAAAGATCCCGCTAATCGCGAACTGAAAGTACAGGCCATGAATCACGCCATGCTCCATCGAGGTCCCGATGATGGCGGCCTCTATTCAGATCGCAATCTGACGCTGGGTCATCGACGACTCGCGATTATTGATTTATCAAATCACGCTCATCAACCCATGACGAGTGCTGATCAAAATCACACACTGGTATTCAATGGCGAAATTTATAATTTCCAAGAAATTAAAAATGAATTAAAGGATTATACTTTTTCTAGTCAGAGTGATAGCGAAGTTATTTTGGCTGCTTACCAAAAATGGGGTATAAAATGTTTAGAGAAATTCAATGGCATGTTTGCCTTTGCCATTTATGATAAAACTTTAAATAAACTCTTCATTGCCCGTGATAGACTCGGGATTAAACCACTCTATTATTACCATCACAATAATACTTTTCTTTTCAGTTCTGAAATTCGATCTTTATTAGCTTCTGATTTAACACCCCGAAAAATCAATCAATCATGCCTGAGTGAATACCTCTCTTTTCAGACTGTCCACGCACCCAATACGCTTGTTCAAGATATTAGTTTGCTCGAAGCGGGCCATTACTTAGAGCTTAATTGTGAATCTCTGGAAGTTCAGAAAAAACAATGGTGGCAAGCCGGTACTGAAGCTCCATTAGATCTCAGTGCCCAAGAAGCCCAAGAAAAAACTAAAGAACTCTTTTACTCCGCAGTTGAAAGACGCCTCGTTTCCGATGTGCCTTTCGGCGCTTTCCTCTCTGGTGGTATTGATTCCAGTGCGCTTGTAGGTGCAATGGCAGACATTTCTAACAAACCCATTGAGACCTTTAATATTTCCTTTGCAGAAGAAGAATTTTCCGAAGCCATGTACGCTCGAGAAATTGCCAAACTTAATAAGACGAATCATCATGAAATAAAATTAAGCCCAGATGATTTTTTAAAATATTTACCCGATGCATTACAAGCTATTGATCATCCCTCTGGGGATGGCCCCAATACTTGGGTAGTCTCGCAAGCGATAAAAGATCACTGCATTACCGTGGCATTATCAGGACTTGGTGGAGATGAACTCTTTGCGGGATACGCAATTTTTGAACGCATGCAAAAAATTCAAAACTTGAAAATCTTATGGTCCTTACCCACTCCCCTGCGCTCTTTAATGGGTTCTAGTCTTTGCAAACTTAAACCCTCCATTGCCAGTCAAAAAATACGTGAACTTTTAAAACTCCAAAATTTTAATTTCAGTGATGTCCATGCAATTTCTCGTAAAGTTTTAATGACCCATCAAGTTGAGAACTTATTAGCTATCCCTCGAATTCGCGAACATTCAAAAAATGACTTTATTAGTGATAAAGACTTTATTCATGCTCAAACTTCGATGCAAGAAATATCGACTTATCTGCAACATGTTTTATTACGTGATTGCGACCAAATGAGCATGGCTCATTCATTAGAAATCAGGGTGCCGTTTCTCGATCACAATTTAGTTGAATTCGCGCTATCGTTACCGGATCAGCTCAAGCCCTACGGCAAGGGTCTATTAGTTGAGAGTCTCAAACATAAATTACCCGAGTCCATTGTTAATCGTCCAAAAATGGGTTTTGTCTTTCCTTGGCAAGATTGGTTAAAAAATCAACTCTTTTCATTAGCAGAAAAAAATATTAAGTCTCTTGCACAAAAAAGCTATTTCCATCAAAATGAAGTCTTAAAGCTTTGGCAACAATTCCTCAATAATGACCCTACCGTTAACTACTCACGTATTTGGCCTTTAGTCGTTCTCAATCATTGGATGGATAGTAATGGTATTGACTAAGTCTCCAGTTGGCAGTTTCCAGTTGGCAAAGTAAGAGCCTCTAAAACCATTTTTATGAACTACAGATAATCACCCATGCTCCCTTCCTAGTATAATGAAAAATGAAACCACAAATATTAATATAATAAGCTCAATGCGCGGGTTTGCTGCCATTGCAGTATGCCTTTATCATTTTGTGTGTACAACTACCGGATATATTGAAAACGAACAACTGCTTAACTTCTTTGCGTGGGGAGCAAAAGGAGTTCAAATGTTTTTTATTATTTCTGGTGTAGTCATTCCACTATCAATGATTAAAGATAACTATACGTACAACAATTTCTCTTATTTTATTAAAAAACGCTTTATAAGAATTGAGCCCCCATACATTGCTACCGTAATATTAGGAATTTTGTATCTAGTCTTACGAAATCATATTCCTGGGAGCACTCCCATTGACATGACTCCATCAGTCAGAGATACTTTGTTGCATATACCATATTTTATTCCTTGTTGTCGAAAATGCTAAATGGATTAATCCAGTATTCTGGACTCTTTCGATCGAATTTCAATATTACGTGATTTTGGCCTTGCTCTTTCCCTTATTACAGGGAAAGAACAAATTTACAAAACATTTGTTTTTTATTGGTTTGATCTCTTTAAGTTTATATCCAAGTCATACAAAATTTTATATCTATTGGTCTGCCTACTTTGCAATAGGTATTCTCTACACATGTAAAATTAAATCTCTAATATCAGCTAAAACTTTTATTGCTTATAATCTTTTTGCCGCTTTCGTCGTTATTAATCATCAAGGATTAAATGATTATATCATTGGTATTTTTACACTATTTCTTATTCATCAATATCCTAATTTCAAAAATCACATTGGTGATTTTTTTGGCAAAATATCTTATTCTCTATATTTAATTCACAGCATTATTGGAGCTGCGCTTATTAACTTCTTGTCTAAACGCTTCAATTTACCCTATCAAAAACTTCTCGTTATTAGCCTTGGGTTTATCATAAGTATTGTTTTTGCGTATTTTTTCTGGAAACTCATTGAGCATCCCACTCACAAATTAGCTAAACGATTAAAGAAATAAACAAATATTTTATTGATTGTTACCTCCGTCCTCTTTAAATAAAAATTGCGAATTTTACTTCAAAAGGTCTTCCTCTCTTTCCCTGCTTAAATTGATTCCTGATCTAACCAATCTTATCGGTCTGTACTTGCTTTCCGTATTTTCTGTGTCTTCCGTGGTTCAATCTCTCTTTCGACTGCAAACTTTAAACTGACGACTGCCTACTTTAAACTGATAACTTCCCCTCAATGCATAAAATACTACTCATTCTACTTATTGGCACGCTAGCTTATGCAGATACTCCTGTGGAGTATCTGCATAAGCAGCCTCCCCCCGTGTTTAAAAAAGAGCATGGACTCTACCCCCTATCACGCTGGGGTTGGTCTTTGGACTTTGATACTAATAAAGAATTTGCTGATAACTGGGGCTATGCTTTAGAGTTTGGAGCTTATGCCACTCCCCAGGCAGTACAAAAACTTGATGACCCCCATTCCTTTCAAAGTAAAGTATGTGCCTTAGTAGCATCCAATCCAGATAAATATAAATTGGCCGTCATTCCTGATCGTCCTTTAATAAAAATGGCTAAAGAAAATCGACTTCCTGAAGCTTATTGGCTCAAAGATAAAGATGGTAAGAAACTCGATGCCCCCACCTGGAAAACAAAAAATCCTGAAGCACCTCAAACGATTTTCAAAGAAGCCGCAAAAATCACTGCTGATTCACTCAAGCGTATACGCGAGATCTGTTCCATTAGCATTGTACTTGATGGTGGAGAAAATGGACTAAGTGAATTTGGTCATACTTATCCCTACCTCAAAAAGGATCCCTCAATTTTTTCTGCTCCTAAGAAAGAACTTTGGGATTATTATTCAAAACATAAATATCGCACGACGATGCCTAATACCCTTGCTATACGCGAAGCTATACCCGATCGTAAAGTTCATGTTTGGTATCATTTTGGTGGCTTACCCTATTGGACTGATTATCGCTGGTCATGGAATTATGAGTACATGCGTAAACTAGCCGACATGCCGGGCCAAAGTCTCTATTATAAGCAATTCAATGATGGCTGGGAAGCGGATGATGACCTACTCACTTTTTTTCTATGCTCCTATGCTCAGGCAGCTGAATACGGCGATAAGCTCAGTTACAACTGGCTTTGTGCTGGTTGGAAAGAAAATCAATTTTCCGATATCGATCGCTACATGGGCTTTCTCAAATGTCTCTATACCGCAGGCCAAGTTGGTGGCGTGGCGGGTTATTTTTCTTATCCCAAAGACAAATTTAAAAATGACTTCGGAAGTAAGCCTCCGCATTGGCTCAAGCAAATGATTGCACTCTCCCGAGTTCACGCCTTCTTTAGTCATTTTGATGATTTCATCCTCAAGGGCGAACTACTCCCTGGTCCCAATACTCATGCCCTCGTAAAAAAACGTGTCGGCTTAGACTTACCCGCCTATGAATTCCCTACAGGTGATAAAAATATTCGAGTTCTGGTACGTAAAAATAAAGATGAGTGCTTAGTGACTGCTTGGGCCGCAGTAGGTGATTCCAAAGAAGTCGAAGTCTTTATTGATGAATTAGGAGAAATTAACCTTCTGGCTCGCCCTGAGGGCTCAGTCTATAAAATTTCCATCAAGGAACAAATCCGATTTGAGCCACCTGAACTCCATATTCAACTTCTCGATAAGAATGGTCTCATGCCAAGTCAAGGATTTAAGGAATAGTTTTCAGTTTTCAGTTAAAAAATTTGAACCACGAATTGAGCGAATGAAACAAATAAAAAACTTATTCACCACAGATTAAACAGATCAACACAGATTATTCTTTAATTTAAAATTGAGAATTAAACATTTAAAATTTGAGCGAAGTGATCGATCCGTGTTTTTCTGTGTCTTCCGTTGTTTATTTCATTTTTACTGCAAACTGATGTCTGCCTACTGTAAACTTTTTCATAACTGATGACTGCAAACTAATAAGCCTTTCCGTGTTTTTCAGTGCCTTCCGTGGTTCGTCTCATGTTCACTGTAAACTGACGACTGATCACTTCAAAATTCCAAACCCTGTCTATCCGTGGTTCATTCACCTTTTATTGGAAACGTTTCAGCTCTTCATCTGTGATTAACATCTAAGCTTTTTCTATGATTCCACTTTTCTTTCAACTTGTAACTGTTTTAAAATATTTATTATGAAATACCGTCCAGAAATTGATGGCTTACGTGCCATTGCAGTTATTCCCGTTATACTTTTCCATCTTTCTCCTGCTTTATTTCCTTCAGGTTTTATTGGCGTCGACATATTTTTTGTTATTTCCGGATTTCTGATCACCTCTTTAGTCTTAAAAGAACAAACCAAAGGGAACTTCTCATTTAAAGACTTTTGGATTCGCAGAATCAAGCGTCTATTCCCTGCCATGGCGACAGTTTTGATCGCGACCTTAATTGCAGGATATTTTTTATTGTTTGAAAATGAGTTTAAGTCTCTCGCCGCCCAAACAATTGCAGTTTTGCTTATGCTCGCAAATATTAAAATGTGGAAAATGTCTGACTATTGGGCTCCTGCTGCAGAAGAAATCCCTTTACTCCATACATGGTCACTCGGAGTGGAAGAACAATTTTATGTACTTTATGTACTTCTCTTGGTTTTCATTCTCAAGTTTTCTAAAAAACACTTACTACCTATTATTTCACTGTTATTTATTATAAGTTTTTCTTTATGTATTTACTCCGCAAGTCGCTACCCTGATGCCAATTGGTATTTCTTGCATACACGTGCCTGGGAACTTTTAGCAGGTGCCATTGTCGCAATTCTTCTTCAAAAGAATATTTATATTCCCAAATACTTTTCCCTAGTGGGTCTGATTGGAATAGCCATATCCTACATCATTATTGATAAAACATTTCTTTTTCCTAGTGGGATAACAATACTTCCTATTTTAGCAACAGCATGCTTCATTTTTGCTTCTCATCAAAATAGGTTACTGACGCTAAGTCCCATTGTTTATATAGGAAAAATTTCTTACCCGCTCTACCTTTGGCATTGGCCTATTATTGTTTTTTATCATAACGTAATTTATCCAAGTAAGTTGGGCTGGACCGATATCGTATACATTCTTTTACTTACGTTTTTTTGCTCCATTACCTCCTATCATTTTATCGAAAATCCAATCCGCCGAAGTCGATATAAGTACACAAGTAAACTCATTTTTACCGTATTAATACTTGTTTTTTGTGTGAGTTTCGCCATTAAAAAAGATTTTATTGTAAATACTGATAATAGTACATATACCGCAGGTCACAATTCTCAACAAAAATACGAATTAGTCCATCATTGGAAAGATGGCCCGCTTATTTTTGGCAAAGACTCACCACAAGTTGTACTTATAGGTTCATCACATGCTAGAATGTATGCGCCAATTATTCATGAAATTTGCGAAGAACTAAATATATCTAGCGCTTATTTCACCGCTTCTGGCACAAGTGCACCTTTTGTCTCTGAGTTTTATGATCCCAAAAATGTGAAAATTGGTGGGAATGACCGAAGCGAATACGATGAAATCAAGCGAAAGAATTTAGCTTTGTGGAAACCTAATATTATAATAACGATAGATAGATATGAAGAATTTTTTTCAGATCCGAATATTGAGCAAATTTACAAGCTTTATTTTTCAGAGCTTAACAAGTATTCTTCCAATATAATAACTCTTGAGCAAATTCCTATTGCTGGTACAGCATCAAATTTATTACTAAACCTTGAGAGAAATAAATTTAAAAATAACTCTATGTCAGAACATCCTAAACACACTAAAGTACGTAACTTAGCTCACAAAGTAATAAATAACCTTTGTAAAGAGTATGATATTGATTTTATCAAAACCCAAGATTTATTCTTGAATTCTGATGGAAAAGTCATTTTTGCCGATAAAAACAATGTCACCTATTACAAAGATGATGACCACCTTAATGATCATGGTGCAAGATTAGTAAAATCTCGTTTAAAAGCTGCTATCCTAAGGGCTTTAAAAAAAGCACCCGCCGAATATGCTTCTCCCTAAGTTGACACTCCTTTCGAGTCACAAAACTGTATAGATTTGTTTAAGCCACAGAAGGTTTAAATTGCTGAGTGATTCGTTCGCTACGCTAAGAACTGTAAAACTTCTACCACATTTAATTTTTCTACTTCGCAAGCGCCATTGGTCTGAGCGTGCTAAGGATAAAAATTGAAGTCCAATCACATTTCTGCATTAAACAGATCTTACAGATTATTCTTTAATTCAAAATTGAGAATTAAACATTTAAAATTTGAACGCAGTGATAGCTCTGTGGTTAAACCTTTTTTTCCTTCCGTGTTTTTCTGTGCCTTCTGTGGTTCAAGTTTTCTTTCTACTGATAACTGCTAGATCTGTGGTTAAACATAATTATGAATTTATCATTCAACATTTAAATTTGGAACTCCGTTCCCCATGATCCTCCACACACACATCACCCTTGATCCTACTTATGGTGGCCCTGCACGTACAGTGCCGGCCCTCTGCGATGCTGTGGCTCAAACACGGGAAGTGAGCTTAATTAGTACTTTTACAGGAAATAGGAAACAGGAAACAGGAGGCAGGGGAAAGCAAGAAAGTGCTCAGGTGTCAGTTGGTAGTGGTCAGGCGAAAAGCTTTGAATTAGTTCAAGTTGGTGATGGAAGCTACAGGAGTTTTGCAACAGCTATAGAGCAAGAAATTGAAAATACTGAAATCATTCATGATCATGGTGCTTGGCTGCCGAATAATTTAGCCAGCTTCAAAATGGCTAAAAAACATAATAAGCCTTTTATACTCACGACACGAGGCATGTTTGAGCCCTGGGCGATGGATCATAAGAAATGGAAAAAAAAGCTGGCTTGGTGGCTCTATGAAAGGCGAATCTTACTAGGTGCTGATTTAATTCATGCAACGGCTATGAGTGAGGCTCAAAACTTGCGCGCCTTAGGCTGCAAGCAGGATATTGTCTTGATCCCCAATGGCGTTGATTTTCCTAAAATTTTGCCAAGGCCGCAAAAACAAGAAAACAAAACTTTACTCTTTATTTCTCGGATTCATAAAGTCAAAGGGCTCATGAATCTACTCCAAGCATGGGCGAAGCTGCAGAATGATGATTGGTGCATTCGTATTGCAGGACCCAGCGAAGAGGGTCATCGCGAAGAACTCGAAGGCTATATTGCTGATCATCAGCTCAAAAACATTTCTTTCTTAGGGTCACTCAATGATTCTGAAAAATGGCAAGAATACGTCAATGCCGATCTCTTTGTGCTTCCTACTCATTCAGAGAACTTTGGTGTGGTCGTAGCAGAAGCCATGGCCGCGGGCCTACCAGTCATTACCACCAAGGGCGCCCCTTGGGCAATGCTCAATGAAAACAATTGCGGTTGGTGGATTGATATTGGGGTAGAACCACTTATCGAAGCAATCAGAGAGGCGATGAATCTCAATGATGATGAGAGGCAGAGCCAAGGAGCCATTGCCCAAAAACTTGCCCACGATCATTTCTCTTGGCCTAAAATCGGTACCGAAATGAATCAGGTTTATGATTACGTACTCGGCAAGGGGGATAGGCCGGGGTGTGTTATCTAAGTTGGCAGTTGGCTGTTGGCTGTTGGCTGTTGGCTGTTGGCTGTTAATATAATTGAAGAAGGAGGCAATTGATATGGCATTTGAAGATTTAGAAGTTTGGAAACGATCTGCAGCTTTATCAGCTGAAGTGTACCTAGTTTTAAAAGACTTGAAAGATTATGGCTTCAAGGATCAAATCACAAGATCATGCTTGTCCATCTCCAGTAATGTAGCCGAAGGTATTGAACGAAAAACGAGTAAAGATACTTTAAAGTTCTTAACTTACTCACAAGGCTCATGCGCAGAATTCAGATCTCAAACATATATTGGAATCAAAATAAATTACATCCCTAGTAAAATTGGTCATCAATGGGTTCAAGAAAGTAAAGAAATCTCGGCTATGATTATTGGCTTATCTAAATCAATAGCTAATTAAAAAATCTTTAAACTGCCCACTGAAGACTGATAACTTTAAAAGAAGCTCTCTAATAACTGCAAACTGATGACTCATCTATGATGAAACAAAACTTAGAAAAATTTAATAACTCCGACTTTGATCGCGGTGCGTCCAAAGGCAAAGAACTCTTTTGGTTACTCTTGCGTGGCTTCTTCTTTGAATTCTCAGTTCTTCCCCTCAGTGGACTGCGCCGCAAGATTCTTAATCTCTTTGGTTCGAAGATACAGGGGTCTGTCACCCTCAAACCCCAAGTGAAAATTACTTTCCCCTGGAAACTCTCTGTGGGTGAAAATTCTTGGATTGGTGAAGAAGCTTGGTTAATGAATCTCGCTCCCATCGAGATCGGAGCTAATGTATCCATCTCTCAAAGAGTTATGCTCTGTACTGGTAGCCACAATTGGAAAAAAGAGAGCTTTGATCTGATTACTCAACCGATCATTATCAAAGATGGTGCCTGGATTTGTGCCAATGTATTTATTGGGCCCGGCGTCACCATTGGTGAAAACTGTGTCGTCACGGCAGGCTCAGTAGTGACATGCGACTTGCCAGCAAATATGATTTGCTCGGGCAATCCGGCTAAGCCGGTTAAAGAAAGATAGCAGATAAAAGAAAGCAAATCACAGATCTAGCAGATAAGACAGATTATTAATAAGTTCGGAGTCATCAGTCATCAGTCATCAGTTAAAAGTACTAAAGCACGGAATACACGGAAAAGCACGGAATGAAGTCGCTGCGCTCCAATTTTAAATTTTGAATGATAAGGTAGAGTTAACCACGAATTGAGCGAATGAAACGAATTGTTCTAGAAGAAAGACACCACAGATCGGGCGCTAGGCTCCAATTTTTAATGGTGAATGTTAAATTTTTAATTGAAAAAGAATACCATCCGTGTAGATCTGCATAATCTGTGGTTAAAAATAATATTTGTAAAGAACTGAAAACTGAAAACTGAAAAAACTATGAAAATTTCTATTATTGGCCAAGGTTATGTTGGCCTACCACTCGCCATTGAATTTGGCAAAAATTCACCACCCTAGGTTTTGATATCAATGAATCACGAATCCCAGAACTTCAAACTGGGAAGGACTCTACCCTAGAAGTTGAAGATATAGAATTTGAAGAAGCCAAAGAATTAAGTTTCTCCCGAAATGTCGAAGAACTCAAGGGTTCTGATTATTTTATTGTCACGGTTCCCACTCCCATTGACCGTGCTAATAAGCCTGATTTACGACCTCTTGAATCTGCTTCTAAAATGATTGGCTCAGTTATTCAAAAAGGTGCAATCGTCATCTATGAATCCACCGTCTATCCCGGTGCGACTGAAGAAGTGTGTATCCCCATCATTGAAAAGCATTCAGGGCTGAAATTTAATCGTGATTTTTTTGCTGGTTATTCTCCTGAACGTATTAACCCAGGTGACAAAGAGCGCCGCTTGCCAAATATCTTAAAGATCACTGCTGGCTCCACTCCGGAAATTGCCGATAAAGTTGACCAGCTCTATCGTACTATCATCACTGCAGGAACTCACAAGGCCTCGTGCATCAAAGTTGCTGAGGCCGCAAAAGTGATTGAGAATACTCAGCGTGATGTCAATATTGCCTTAGTTAATGAACTCTCCCTCATTTTTAACCGCATTGGCATTGATACCCTAGAAGTCTTAGAGGCAGCAGGAACCAAATGGAATTTTTTACCCTTCCGTCCTGGCTTAGTCGGAGGTCATTGCATTAGTGTCGATCCCTACTACTTGACCCATAAAGCCCAAGAACTCGGCTATCACCCCGAGATTATTCTTGCTGGGCGTCGTCTCAATAATGACATGGCCAATTTTGTCGCACAAGAAGTCGTCAAACTAATGATCAAGAAAGGCAATATTGTCCATCAAGCGAAATTCCTTATCCTCGGTATTACTTTCAAAGAAAATTGTCCTGACGTACGGAACTCGGGTGCGGTTGATGTGGTCACTGAACCCGAAGAATTTGGTTGCGACGTCTCCGTCTATGACCCCTGGGCCGATAAAGCTGAAGTTAAGCATGAATACGATATAGATTTGATTGATAAGCCTAACTCGAAATATGATGCCATTGTCTTAACAGTCGGTCACAAAGAATTTCAAGAAATGCAACTGCAAGAATTGAGTAATGAAAAAACCGTCATTTACGATATTAAGTATGCCTTGGATAAAAATATTGTCGATGGAAGGCTTTAGTCGCTGCGCTCCAATTTTTAATGGTGAATTCTTAATTTTAAATTGAAAAGAGTTTAACCATGAATTGAGCGCATGAAACGAATTTAAAGAGAGAAGACTTTAACCACGGAATACACTGAAAAGCACGGAAGGTTGATAGACAGTTGCTAGGAAAGAACGTCCATTTCATGGACTGAAAGATCACTGCGTTCAAAGAACGTTCGCAAGCGAACTGATAGAACGGCAAAGCCTTAAAGAAGAAAGATAAAAGTCTCTAAGTACTTAAGAATTACTACTGCCAACTTTTATCACTCAGCGCGAAGCGCGTTAACTTAGGTTAAAGGCTCTTTTCTCAGCGCGAAGCGCGTTAACTTAGGCCGAAGGCCGTTTTCTCAGCGCGAAGCGCGTTAACTTAGGCCGAAGGCCGTTTTCTCAGCGCGAAGCGCGTTAACTTAGGCCGAAGGCCGTTTTCTCAGCGCGAAGCGCGCTATCAGTGAGGCACGAATGCTATTAGGCCAAAGGCCGTTTTCTCCAAAGCAAGAAATGATAAACACTTGACTAATGCAAACAAAAGTAATACCTTAAAGTAAGGAAAAATAAAAAGGTAAGAATTATGGCTTTAGCAAAACTTACAACCAAGGGACAAGTCACCATCCCTAAAAGCATCCGAGAATCGCTTCACCTTAATACAGGAGATAAAATTGAAATTGTCATCAACAAAGAAGGCGAAGCTGTTATTAGACCCATATCCAAAAAAGTTGATGATATCTTTGGTATTCTGAAAAAACCTCAGCAAAAAACTCTTAGCATTGAAGAAATGAATGAAGCGATTAGAGATAGAATGCAAAGTAAAACTTCATGATTGCAGTTGATACAAATATATTAGTTCGTTTCCTTGTTGGAGATGATGAAAAACAATCTGAAAAAGTTTATGAAATCTTCAAAGATTCGGAAAGTGAGAAATCACAAGTCTATGTTGCCTTACTTGTCATTCTTGAATTGATTTGGGTTCTAGAATCTGCTTATAAAATTGATCGTGATGATATTATTAATTCTATAGATCAAATGATTTTAATGCCCATTTTTGATTTTGAAAACTTAGCAGTCATTCAAAAATTCATTGCTGACGCTAAGAAGTCAAAGTTTGATTTATCCGACTTACTTATCGCACATAGTGCCACTCAAGCTGGCTGTGACAAGGTCATTACATTTGATAAAAAAGCCTCGAAACATAGCTATTTGAGCTCTTGAAATAAAGAAGAAAGATCGCTGCGCTCTAATTATGAATGTTGAATTTTAAATTGAAAAGAAAGCCAACCACAGATCTAGCGGATAAGACAGATAGGTCGCTGCGCTCTAATTTTTAATGAGAGAGTTAGAACCACGAATTAGGCGAATGAAACGAATTGTTCTAGAAGATAAACCGGCGTGCCGCCTCAAAGAAGAAAGAACGTCCATTTCATGGACTTAAAGATCGCTGCGCTGCTAGAAGTAAGATCGTTCGCAAGCGAACTGATAGAGATAAGAACGGCTAAAGCCTTAAAGAAGAAAGATCGTCCATTTCATGGGCTGAAAGATCACTGCGTTCAAAGAACGTTCGCAAGCGAACTAAAAGAACGGCTAAAGCCTTAAAGAAGTAGAATCGAGCTAAGTACATAAGAAGCTCTACTGCCAACTGACGGCTGATAACTGCCAACTTTTAAAATCTGTTTTATCTGTACGTGCAGAAATGTGATTGGACTTATATCCTTAGCACGCTCGGACCAATGGCGCTTGCGAAGTAGAAAAATCAAATGTGCTTAAATCTGTTTTATCTGTGCGGTTTTGGAGGCCATGCCAAGCTGGTGCTTGGCGTACCCAGGGGATGACAAATTCATTAGCCTGTAATAGATCTGTTATGGCTATCAAGCTCTTTTTAATTTTCGTGAATTCTGTGTTTTCCGTGGTTAAATCTGTTTTATCCGCACGATCTGTGTTGGTCTTTTACCTGGCATTAATGCGTTCTTTCAGAACTCCTGAACTTTCATAATCATATTTCCTAGGGCTCACGCCCTGGCTTTTATACACTTTTTTGAAGAGCTAATAATTCGAGGGAAAGGTCTATCCATTCACCAGTCAATTGTTTAAGTTTTTTATAGTTGTGAATTTGCTCTGAAACATTGTGTAGATCTGCTTCTTTTATGAACTGTGTATATCCTTTGCCTTTTCTCCTATAACTAAGCTTATGATATGGCCCATGCTTTTGGGGATCCTGCTTGTCTTTACACTTACAGCTGGGGTTTCCACACACATTATATTGTTGTGAAATACTTCCAGGTCGGAGTTCTCCTAGTTCAGAGATTTCCTGTTTTATTCTTTCGATTCGTGCTTTTATTTCCTGATCAGTTTTACTCATTATAAAGCCCCTTTTATTCGTTGAAATAATTACCGATATCACTATAGTGATATCGGTAATTATTTCAATATAAATCAATCGATGGAAGGTGATTAAAATGATAGCGGAAAAAGAACTGGAGCTATGGCATGAACTTGCTCAAAAAGTTGGGATGAAACATCTTTCTACGAAGAAGGCTTTTCTACGTCAGCTGGAGCTATATAGCAACTCACCTACGGGATCATCATGTCAAATAGCGGGTAGGTCCCCAAGTACTCTTCCTTGGAGTGAAGTTATTTCTACGTATCGTTTTATGGATAATGAAAATATTAGTTTAAAGGCTTTGCGTAGTTTTCGTCGTGAGCTCAGCTTAGCACATCACCCCAAAGGAAGTGATGTACTAGTCATGAACGATATTTCATTATTAGACTATTATCATCACACTACCAAGGAAGATCGACGAGCTATTGGTGACGGCAAAGGGAAAGGTTATGAGTATGTTTGTAACCTTGCGGTCAACCCAAGTGATGGAGGTGTCCTAGGCGTTCTTCACGATTGTCTAGTTAACTGTGATGGGCCTGACGATGTGGATATGGTGGATTATTCAGATTCGTATCTGAAGAAATATCTGAGCACAGATGATTTAGAAGAAATCAAAGAAAACCATAAACGGATATTCTTTGACTGAAACGAACTTAACCTGTTTAATTGCAATGATTTAAGTTCTGTTCAAAATAAAAAAATACTGGCTACTTGAGTTTCACCCCTAGTAGATTCAGAATTTTTTGCTGTTCTTCATCGGGTTGAGAGACCTCTTTTTTGACAACAACGCCGTCAATTAAGTTCTCAGTTATACGTATAGATTTTAAGCGCTCAACGACATGCTGGAAAGTCCAGCGCTTTTCTTTGTACTTTCCGTCTTCGTCAAATAGTGGCTTTAGTAATTGCGTCGCATTCCACTGTATGTAATACGCTAAGGTAGAAAGAAAAATGTGTGACTTTAAGCGCTCATCGGTTTTGTGGTGCATTGGCCGCAACTCAAGAGAAACGGTCTTTAGGTTTCTGAAGGCCTGTTCGACTTTTTGTAAGTCTCTATAAGCTAATACCGTCTCATCTTTACCGATATTTTCTTTGGGCGCGTCAGTTCGAATTATGTAACAGCCGTCGAATTTTTCTTCTTGCTTCACTTTTTCTTCATTAAGCGACCAGGTTAATTTCCCATTATCGTCCACATCCCATTGGAAAAACTTCTCCACTTTACAGCGCTCAAATAAACGGCCTACACTGGCCGCCACTCTCACGCGTTGACGCTTCTGTTTTACGCTGGACTTCTGAGTTAATTCCTTCTCTATTTTAGCGATAAGAGCTCGTCTAGTTGCATTCTCATCCCTCATTGTATTTTCATTTTTGCACAGCATGTAGCGTATATTCTTGTTGTCGTCATCCATTACTTCGAGGATACTCCTGGAGTCAAACAACTCCATTTGGATATTATCTTTTTCGTGCAAAGTTTTAATTTGAGAATGAGTTAGAGCCGTGATGGTGCTGTAATCAATTTCATTAACTTCAGCAATTCTTTTCGGGGTGAGCATGCCTCGATCTCCTGTGAAGATGAGGTTTTTAAGCCCATACTTCTCGGAAAGCTTTTTCACCTCGCCCAATACTGTAGTCTGATCTGAGGTAGAACCCTTAAATATCTCTACGCCAACGGGGCAGCCTTTTTTGTCGGTGAGCAGGCCGATGGCAATCTGTTTGTAGCCTACCTTGCCACCCTTAGGTTTTCCAAATGCGACTAAATCTGAATCTTCATATTTGCCTTCGAACCATGTATTTGTCATGTCGTATAGAACCATACAGCCGTCTTCTAGGTGTTTTTTTGAAAGCTTGCGTTCGATCTTATCTTTTCGCTCGAGTAGCTCATCCATGGGCTTGTAGCAATGGGCTTCAACATCTGGACGAACTCCGAGTTCATGCCCGGCGAGAGCCCAAAGAAATGTATCTTGGTACATGTTCGTTAGACTGAGTTTACTGCCTTGATAAACCAGACGCCCCACAATCATCGCCAAAACATCCTCTCGGCACTGAGTTTTTTGAGAGAAAATCATTTTATCGAGCCCGAGATTCTTAGCGAGCTCCATGAAGACGTAGCTCGCACCAAATTCATAGCTGCGCCCGTGCCGTAAGTCCTCCAGGTTAAAATCACCTTTCTTGCCCTTGAGACTATTCTTTAGAGCCAATAATTGAGCTGGGGGTAACTTCGAAACATTACTGAGCGTGCGATGCTTGATCTTTCCGTCTTCACGAAAAGTCTCACGAACGAGATGGCTCACATAGATTTTTCCGTTGCGCTTAGATTTTATGGTCTCGAGATACATACTGGCTACTCTTTTTAGGATTATTTTTGATAAAATAAAGGTAAAAACATAAAAATCAATATGAAATAATTATATTTTACTGGCTACACTTTTTAATCAAAATAAGCACAAGCCTATATGGGTGAGGTGCTTGCGCTAAAAAACCAAAAGAATATCCGCATAAACACCAAATGGTCTCTCATATTCGCGCTAGTGCAGAGCACTTGAAAGAGTGGAACCCAATTCATGTAGGAGATCGGGAGTTTGATGATATTTTTATCATGTTAGCCACGATGGATAAAAACCATGATTTTGTACTGCGAGCCAAGAGTATTCGGAATGTTCAAACACCAAATTTTGACGCGTTACCTGAATCCGCTCTTGTAAAAAAACAGGGTGGACATCCCATGAAAGATGGATATGTCTGTACAAAAATTAGTGAACTTATCAAGTATATCCCACTCAGTCCTTATAAGGAATTGCCCTTAGATGGACGCGGTCGAGTAACGGAGCAGATAAATGCTAAACGTAACGCGCAATTACATATAGGCAGTGTACCAATCAGCTTATATCGTCAGGCCAAACGAAATCATAAATATATAAAAACCCCGCAAGCAGTAGATGTCAATTTAGTTGTTATCAAAGAACTTAACCCTCCTGAAGGTGAAGAACCTTTGTTGTGGATTCTTTTTACAAACAGGGATGTAGATACCTTAGAA
Source organism: Lentisphaera profundi (assembly GCF_028728065.1). Taxonomy (GTDB): domain Bacteria; phylum Verrucomicrobiota; class Lentisphaeria; order Lentisphaerales; family Lentisphaeraceae; genus Lentisphaera; species Lentisphaera profundi. Next base: position 2,333,146 of record NZ_CP117812.1, read on the forward strand.
AAAATGACCTATATTGGAAAAATTTATGAATTGAGGTGGAAAATTGAGGAATTTTTTCGCCTCTTAAAGACCACTTATAAATTGGAGCAAGCACGCTATAATTCAGCTTCCAAAGTCGCCCGTTACCTAGTTTTAATAACTATTGCAGCTCAAATGACCATGAAACTCCGAAGTCTTGCGGGTATTAGTCAATCAGCTTCTCTCGACGATGAGGAATACCATAAAGTCAAAGAAGCCATGAAACACCCAAATGATGATAAGATCGACATCAATTTGAGACTCTTTGCTCTTATCGCTCGTAGAGGCGGTTGGTTAGGACGAAGGCGAGACCCCATTGGTTCAACAATTTTATCCAGGGGTATGATGGATGTCTTGACCGTATTGCAATTTCAACAAGAACACAAAGACTTGTTAAATGAACTGCAAAATAATCCTCAAAATATCTTTTAACCTAGCCCTTCAAAAAAGTGTATAAAAGCCAGGGCTCACGCCCTAGGCTACCTTTCGTCGTGCTTTCAGCACTCACTTCATGACTTTTTACTGTAAACCCGACCTTTGTTTCCGTGCCTTCAGTGTTTTCAGTGTTTTCAGTGTTTAAAATTTTCGTCTTTATCTCCACCATCAATTACAAGTGTAGCGATAGATCTGTAGTTTAGTATTTATGAATTCGTTTCATTCGCTTAATTAGTGGTTCCTCTCAAGTGTAACTAACTTGATGACATCATTTTTCAATTGAGAATTAAACATTTAAAATTTGAGCGCAGCGATCGATCTTTCTACTTTCAATCCTCTGATAACTCAGCCCATTTATTGGCGTAAACTCAGCTTCGCGTTAACTTAGGCCAAAGGCCGTTTTCTCAGCGCATTGCGCGTTAACTTAGGCCAAAGGCCGTTTTCTCAGCGCATTGCGCGTTAACTTTTATATAAAACTCGGAAAAACTTATGGCAAAAAACATACTCGTAACTGGCGGCGCCGGTTTTTTAGGTTCTCATCTCTGTGATCGTCTCATCAATGAAGGTCACAACGTAATTTGCCTTGATAGCCTGCAAACTGGCTATAAACAGAATATAGCTCACCTCTTACAGCATCCCCGCTTTGAATTTATTCGTCACGATATCTGTGACTCGATTCGCTTGGAAGTGGAAGAAATCTATAATTTGGCTTGCCCCGCTTCTCCGCCGCATTATCAGAAAAACCCTGTTGGCACCACCAAGACTTGCGTCTTGGGTTCCATCAATATGCTTGGCCTTGCCAAGCGCAATAATGCCAAAATTCTTCAGGCCTCTACTTCGGAAGTTTATGGTGACCCAAAAGTTCATCCGCAAGTGGAAGAATACCGCGGTGATGTGAATCCCATTGGCATACGTGCCTGCTATGACGAGGGTAAACGCTGTGCCGAGACACTCTTTTTTGATTATTTTCGTCAGCATCAGACACGCATCAAAGTAATGCGTATCTTCAATACCTACGGCCCAAAAATGGACCCCAATGATGGCCGCGTGGTCAGTAATTTCATTGTTCAGGCCTTGCAGGGCAAAGATATCACCATCTATGGCGATGGCTCACAGACGCGTTCTTTTTGCTTCAAGGATGACCTCCTCGATGGCATGCAAGCGCTGATGAATTCGGATGATTCTATTACCGGCCCCATCAATATCGGCAATCCTGATGAGTTCACCATCAAGGAACTCGCCGAGGCAGTGATTGCCCAAATTGATACCAAGAGCCAAATCGTTTTCGAGCCCCTACCCTCGGATGACCCAACTCGCCGCAAGCCGGATATCTCCAAAGCCAAAGCAATGCTTGGCTGGGAACCAACAATCAAACTTGAACAAGGCCTGAAGCCGACAATTGAGTATTTCGCAAAGCTTTTAGCAGGTGAGATTCAGCTTTAGGGAAGCTTCGCGGGGAGCGGCAACAAGTTGCCTGAGAGCGAAGCGGAGCTTCTGTACAGCACGAAGTGCGCTATCAAGTGAGGCACGAACGTAAACAGCAAAACGGGGATCATAAAGACATGAATAGAAAACATAAAAACTTGAAGCTTGGCAACTTAGCATGGGACTTGTTTCTGAAATATATAAAATACAATTTCCTGTACATGAAATCTATGGTCTAAGTTCACAAATTAGGCGTGCAAGTGTTTCTGTTCCTAGTAATATTGCTGAAGGTGCTGCACGGGGATCCCTGAAAGAATACGTACATTTCCTTAATATTGCTAATGGATCCCTCAGTGAAGTTGATACTCAAATAGAAATTTGTAAATCATTAGACTATATTAGCGAAAATCAGTATAAATCATTGAACGAGAAAGTTAATACTATCTCGATTAAACTCATTAATTTAATAAGGTCACTTAAGAAAAATATTTAAAGCCGAAGGCGCTATCAAGCCGAAGGCGCTATCAAGCCGAAGGCGCTATCAAGCCGAAGGCGCTATCAAGCCGAAGGCGCTATCAAGCCGAAGGCGCTATCAAGCCGAAGGCGCTATCAAGCCGAAGGCGCTATCAAGCCGAAGGCGCTATCAAGCCGAAGGCGCTATCAAGCCGAAGGCGCTATCAAGCCGAAGGCGCTATCAAGCCGAAGGCGCTATCAAGCCGAAGGCGCTATCAAGCCGAAGGCGCTATCAAGCCGAAGGCGCTATCAAGCCGAAGGCGCTATCAAGCCGAAGGCGCTATCAAGCCGAAGGCGCTATCAAGCCGAAGGCGCTATCAAGCCGAAGGCGCTATCAAGCCGAAGGCGCTATCAATTTTAAAACGCAAAGGTAAAAAATGTCAATTAAAAATATCGTCTGTATTGGTGCTGGATATGTCGGTGGACCGACCATGTCTGTTGTCGCCCAAAAATGTCCTCATTTGAATATCACTATTGTTGATCTCAATCAAGCACGTATTGATGCTTGGAATTCCGATTCACTTCCCATTTATGAGCCCGGACTCGAAGAAGTCGTACAAGAAGCTCGTGGCCGCAATCTTTTTTTCTCAACTGAGATCGAAGCTAATATTGCCAAAGCCGACATGGTTTTTGTGTCGGTCAATACGCCGACCAAGACTTTCGGCAAGGGTGCCGGAGTTGCTGCCAACTTGGAATTCATTGAGAAGTGTGCGCGTACAATCCGCAAGCATGCTTCAAAAGACCTCATTGTCGTCGAAAAATCCACCCTGCCGGTACGTACCGCCGAGACGCTAGAAAAGATCTTGCATTCGGGTGATTCTAAATATCATTTTGAAATCCTTTCCAATCCTGAATTTTTAGCGGAAGGTACTGCCATTACTGATCTTCATGATCCCGATCGCGTTCTCATTGGTGGTCGCCAAAATGAGCTTGGCTTAGCTGCCACCCAGGAGTTGGTCAAGATATACGCCAATTGGGTCCCTAGCGAAAAAATTCTCACCACGAATACTTGGTCCTCTGAGCTCTCAAAACTCGTTGCGAATGCCTTCCTTGCGCAGCGTGTAAGCTCGATCAATAGTATTTCTAGCCTTTGTGAATCCACGGAAGCGGACGTGAGTGAAGTGGCGCGCGCAATTGGTATGGATTCCCGCATTGGCTCAAAATTCCTTAAAGCCTCCATTGGCTTTGGTGGCTCATGCTTCAAAAAAGATATCCTCAACTTAGTTTATATCTGCCGTACTTATGGCCTCGCAGCTGAAGCGGATTACTGGGAGCAAGTCATCCTCATAAATGATCATCAGCAATCGCGCTTTGTGGACAAACTTGTGAGCACGATGTTTAATACTGTCTCAGATAAAAAGATTGCCGTGCTCGGCTTTGCTTTCAAGGCTGATACCGGTGATACTCGTGAATCCCCTGCAATTAATGTGGTCCATCAACTTTGCGAAGAGCATGCGCGCGTCACTGTCTCAGATCCTCAAGCCCTCGGCTATGCCAAGACTGATTTAGCTGGCCTCGAAGAGTTCGTCACTCTAGAAGAAGATCCCTACAAGGCTTGCGAAGGTGCTGACGCCATCTGTATCCTCACTGAATGGCAGCTCTACAAAGATCTCGATTACCAGAAGATCTACGAAAAAATGAATAAGCCCGCTTTCCTCTTTGATGGTCGTAATATTGTCAACCATCAAGAGCTCTATGATATTGGCTTCAATGTCTATCCCATTGGTAAGGGGCAGTTGAGTCATCTTTAGGGGAATAAGAACGCTGCGCTTAAAGAACGGCGTACCGCCTGAAAGAGCACCTTCGGCTGTATGAATGCTCAGTGCCTGGGCTGAAAGAGCCTTCGCAAGCGAACTGTAAGAGGTAAGAGCGCCTTCGGCTTCAAGAAAAAAATGAAAAAACGGGGAGGGTAGATGGTTCATTATTATGAGAAACTTGAAGTTTGGAAACAATCCTTAAATTTGAGTCTTGAAATCTATAAAGTCTTGCATAACTGTAAGGATTATGGCCTCAGGGATCAAATGCAAAGAGCTGCCGTATCTATCCCTTCGAATATTGCAGAGGGTTCACAAAGAAATTCTAATAAAGAGTTCATTCGCTTTCTTAATATTTCAAAAGGTTCTGCTGCTGAACTCAATACACAAATCATCATTGCATTTAAACTCAATTACTTTCCTGAATCAAGCTACAATGATCTCAGAACTAAGTTAAAAGAAATCCTTCAAATGACCTCAGGGCTTATCGCTTCTTTAAAAGAATAAATCTTTCCGTTCAGAGACTGAACAGTCTTTAAGCGTAGCGATCTTTCCTCTTTCAAGGCACCTGATCTTTAAACACTACTCACTATCAAAAAATGAAAATATCTATAATCACCATTTGCTATAATAATGCTAAAGAACTGAAGTCCGCAATTGATTCCGTTCTTGGGCAGAGCTATGAAGATATTGAGTACATCATTGTTGATGGTGGCTCCTGTGATGGCACACAAGAGCTTGTTGAAAGCTATGGGAATCGCATTGCCAAGTACACCTCAGAACCCGACAAGGGGATTTATGATGCCTTGAATAAGGGCATTAACTTAGCCACGGGTGACTTTATTGGCTTTATGCATTCCGATGATATCTATGCCCACGCCGATGTCATCAAGGATGTAGTTGAAGCTTTGAAAAAAAATAATTCACAAGCGATTTACTCTGACTTGCAATACGTCGATAAGAATGATACTTCCCTAATTAAACGTTTTTGGACTAGTGGTGAATACCAAAAAGCTAAGCTCAAAAAAGGTTGGATGCCACCCCACCCCACGCTTTTTCTTCACAAGGATATCTATCAATTGGCGAAGTTGCCCTCAGGTGAATACTTCGATACCTCAATGAAAATTGCTGCGGATTACGACTTCATGGTTCGCATCCTCAATAAATATGATATCAGCCCCATCTACCTGCCTCAAGTTACGGTGAAAATGCGTGTTGGTGGCGCTTCTAACCGCAATCTCAAGGCGCTAATTAATAAATCAAAAGAAGATATGCGCGTCATGCGTCGCAATGGCCTCAATCCTTGGACGACACTCTTCTTCAAAAACTTTAAGATTTTTAAGCAGATTTTTAAGAAGTAAGAACGTTCGCAAGCGAACTGAAAGAACGGCGTACCGCCTCAAAGAGGAAAGACCGAGCTAAAGCTCTGAAAGACCGTTGCGCTTGAAGACTGAAAGAACGTTCGCAAGCGAACTGAAAGAACGGCGTCCCGCCTCAAAGAGGAAAGACCGAGCTAAAGCTCTGAAAGAGGAAAGAGGAAAGAGGAAAGAGGAAAGAGGGAGAGGGAGAGGGAGAGGGAGAGGGAGAAGTAAGGACTGAATCGCCTTTAGTACTTTTTCTTAAAAAATTTGTAAATCATATAGGGAAGGGTAACTTTTGGGATGATTACAATTAATACAGAACATATTATAAAATCCCTTCAAGAACTCCACCCTGAAGGACTGATCTTATTTGGATCACATAGTAAAGGCTGTGCTCGTAAAGATAGTGATATTGACATCGCATTTTTGAGCTCAAAATCATTCAGTGAATACGATGTTTTTTGCAAAGCTGAGGCATTAGCAAGTGAACTCAATTGTGACATCAACCTCATAAATCTTCAAAATGCTAGCACCGTCTTTGCCTACAATATTTTGACAAGTGGAACTATCCTGCAGATAAGCAATGACTATCATTGGAACCGTTTTTCTTATCTAACTTATAGTCTCTATGCGAAACTCAATGAAGAACGACATGAAATTTTAACGGCCGTATCATGATTGATGATGTGAAATTTAATAAGCTCAATACGATTGAGCGCTGCCTCAAACGAATTGATGAAGAGTATCAGAATTCGCACGAACGTTATTTGAGTTCTTTCACTATTCAAGATTCTATTATTTTGAATTTACAACGCGCCTGTGAAGCCTCTATTGATCTAGCTATGCACCTCATTGCTCAAGGAAAACTAGGTATCCCCCAAACTTCTCGTGATGCCTTTAAAATCCTTGAAGAAAAACAAATGATAGATTCAAATTTAAGTAAAGAGCTTCAGGCAATGGTGGGGTTTAGAAATATTGCCGTACATGATTATCAAGACTTACAGGGGCCGATTGTCTTAGCTATTCTCGATAAACATCTAAGTAGCTTCACCGACTTTATTCAAAAAATAAACTCTCTAAGTTAAAATGAGCTGGAAGACGGAACAAGTTCCTAAGGTGACGCTACGCTGAGGTGACGTGCTGCGCACTGAGTTAACGGCCTTCGGCCTAAGTTTACGCCAACAAGTTGGCTAAGTTGAGAGTTTGGGAAGAACCTTCGCAAGCGAAGTCAAAGAACGGCGTTCGCCTCAAAGATCGCGACATTTAACTTTTACTGCCAACTGAGTTCTGATAACTGCCAACTTTTTTATCTGTTTTATCAGCTAGATCCGTGGTGGTCTTTTACCTGGCCTTAATGCGTTCTTTCAGAACTCCTGAACTTTCATGATCATTTCCCCTAGGGCTCACGCCCTAGGCTACCTTTAGCCGTGCTTTCAGTACTCATCTTATGACTTTTTACTGTAAACCCGACCTTTGTTTCAGTGTTTTCCGTGGTTAACTTTTTCTGATAACTGCCAACTTTTAAAAACTCAGCACGAAGCGCGTTTAGCCCATAATCACTTCAACTGAGTTTTGACTTCCTTTGGCACATAGGGGTAGACATTGGCCCGCGATGATTTCGCCATTGAGTTTAATGGAAGCAATTCCCTTATTGACTTTATTGGGATTTGTCACCGTGATTTGGTAAGTGGCGCCACGGAATTGGCGACTGACTTGGAATTTATCCCAATGGCTCGGAATACAGGGGTCGATTGTTAAGCCATGATAATCTGGTTGAATACCAATAATATATTGAGAAGCGGCATAGAAAGCCCAAGTGGCGGCACCCGTTAACCAAGGTAATCTTGAAGCTCCTTCAAGGGGGTGGAACTTGGAAATTGTCGATTGACAATAGACGTAGGGTTCAATCTGTCTGAGTTCAGCGCGATCATTATATGCGGCTGGAAGAGTCGATTTATAATAATCAAAAGCACGATCACCACGGCCAAGCATGGCTTCGGCCATAATAGTCCAGCCCTGAGTATGAGTGAAAATAGCGGCATTCTCTTTGAGGCCAGGATTAAAGAGTGCGGCACGAACCACTTTATAATCAGTCTTAACAAATGGTGGTGCACAAAGCATGACGCCGTAATCCGTAGCTAGCTCACTATGAACTGCGTCCATTGCCGATTTCTGCTCTTGTTCAGAAGCATGACCAGAAAGCACTGACCAAGTTTGTGTATTAAGGAAAATCGAGCCCTCATCATTTTCTTTCGAACCAAATTTCAAGCCATCATCACGATAAGCACGTAAGAACCACTCGCCATCCCAAGCATGATCATGCAGGTTTTTATCGAGTTTTTCGAGCGCTGCTTGAGCCCAAGTAATTTCCGATTCTAACTTGCCCAAGAGTTCACAAATTTCGATATAAGTTTTGAGTCCATAACGTAGCTGGAAAGCCACAAATACAGTTTCACCTTCTTGGCCCAATTCTAGGCAATCATTCCAATCGGCCAACATTCCGCATGGGAAGCCATGGGCACCTGAATATTTGATACTGAATTCAATTGCTTGACGCAAGTGTTGTAAAATTGTGCCTTCACCCTTATCTGCGTAAGGAAGAACTTTATGATAGAAATCGAGATCGCCCGTTTCTTTGACATAGGCAGGTACTGCATTAAATAACCAGAGCGCATCATCTGAACGGAATTCTTCAGGTGTGGGTTCTTTCTCAAAACCTGGTCGATGAGCAAAGGGTTTCACTACTGGCATGGCACCACCGCTAGCAACTTGTCCCGTGATCATTAATTCCAAGCGCTCTTGCACGAGTTCAGGAATTGCGTGCATCACACCCAGCATATCCTGCACTGTGTCGCGATAGCCCAAGCCATCACGTGCTCCGGAATAAACTAAACTAGCCGCTCGTGACCAAAAGAAAGTCATGAGGCTATTGAATTGACTCCACATATTAAGCATAGAATCGACATCACTATCAGGTGTTTGTACTGACATTTGTGACATCTTCGAATGCCAATGATTTTTAAGCTTATTAAATTCTTCGTCTATAAGTTCGAGATTCGCAAACTTTTCGATTACTGCTTTGCCTTCTTTCTCTGCGCGACCAATGCCCATAAAAATCGCAAAATCTTTTTCTTCGCCCGGCTCAAGGGTGATTTCGAATTGCAATGTTCCGCAAGGATTGCCGGCTTTTGCCAGTGAATTACTGCACTGACCCTTCTCTACTGCAATGGGATTGGCATAAGTGCGGTAAGGCCCCAAGAAAGCTTCACGATCCGTATCGTAAGCGACTGGCTCTACTCCCACGGCACCTAAAAATGTATATCGCGCCTGATCTTTCTCTTCGAAATCGTCGGGCATTTCTGGAAGATTAACATTGGAGGCGTGACTAATGATGCTATCTACCACATTCATATTGGTGATATATTGCGAATACTGCAAATTATTTAAATCATCACCCGCATTCCAATTGCAACCATACTCCACATAAGTAAAGAGTTTTAGCGTACGGCGTTTGCTACCCTTATTTTTGACCTTTGTTGACCAACACTCATAATCAGCATCTAGGGGCACAAAAAAAGTTGTCTCTGTACTAATTTCTGAATAATCTGATGAAATTTTGGTATAAGCTGAGCCATGACGACACTCAGATTTGTATTGATCCAAGGGTTTTGCCACGGGCTGCCATGAAGTTGACCAATAATCTTTGCTCTCGGCATCATGAATATAGATATAACGTCCCGCTTGGTCCATGGGAACGGCATTAAAACGCAGGCGAGTGAAACGCCCTTGGGCCACAGATTTAAAAAAACTATATCCACCAGCATTATTGGTAATGATTGCGCCATAACGAGTTGAGCCAAGGTAGTTGCTCCAAGAACTCGGAGTATCAGGTTTTTCGATTACGTATTCTTTGTTTTGATCGTCAAAATAGCCGTATTTCATTAGTGAGTTTCCTTATCTAAATTTATTTTTTAGTATACGGGATTAATAACTGCGCTGGTAACTTAATTGACAGCAAGGGGTCTTTTTATCGGGAGTTTTGTGTTTAGAACGGCATTCGCCTGAAAGAGATAAGATCGGGCTAAAGCTCTGAAAGATCGCTTCGCTCAAAGAGGGGAACCACAGATCGAACAGATAGGGCAGATGAAAGAACGCTTCGCAAGCGAACTCAAAGAACGGCATTCGCCTGACAGAGGACAGAGGACAGAGGACAGAGGATAGAGGATAGAGGATAGAGGACAATAATTTTAAATGATGAATTTTGAATTAAAAAAATAGAACGGAACCACAGATCGAACAGATAAGGCAGGTGAAAATAATTTTAAATGTTGAATTTTTAATGAAAAAGAGAGAACGGAACTACAAATCACAGAAATGAAACGAGTCTCTAACAATTTAAAATTGAGAATTAAACATTCAAAATTTGAGCGAAGCGAACATGAATAAATCGTGAATGTTCTGGGCTGTAAGCTTGTAAGCCTTTGAGCCTGCTTTAATTTGAGCGAAATCACTAAGAGGAATTTAATGAAAGGCATCTTTTTTCTTACCTGGCGTTATTTAAAGCCCAAGAAAAACATCTCATCGATCGTCACCTGGCTCTCCTGTCTTGGACCCATGCTGGGCGTGGGAGTTTTATTAGTCGTGATGAGTGTCATGAATGGGCACCCTCATGAGATTCAAAAGAAAATTATGGAAGTGGAATCTCATATCTCGATTAGTCGCTATGATGGCAAGTTTTTTCCTGATTACCTCGAGATGATGGATCACCTCGAAAAGACTTACGATTTTAAGTGCTCGCCCTATACCCAAATGCCGATTTTCATTCAGCAGGACAAGAGTATAAAATCATTTTTAGCTAAGGGGATTCTTGCTGAATACGATCAAGAAGCCTCCTTACTCAATACCTATATTATTGATGGCCTCGATGAAAATGGTAAATACCGCTTAGATCCTAAAGAAGCGCTCATCTCCAGTCGCTTAGCGACCATGCTAGGTGTCGCCTTAGGCGATAAAATCATTGTGCATTCACCGCAAAAATATGGTAAGCTGCTCCTTCAAAAAGAAGAAGGCAAAGTTGATGATGTCTATCTCAACATGGCTTTGGAACTAACCATCTCGGGAATTTTTCGCACTGGCTATGTCGATATCGACAAAAATTTGATGTTCATTCATCTCGATAGTGCCAACGAACTTCTGGAACAAGATTGGGGGGCGTCTCTAGGCCTGGACCTCTCGATTCCCGAACCGACCAAAGCCGAAGAAGTGGCTAAAACGCTTTCAAGTGACCCGTATTTCTTTGACAAGAAGGCGCAATTCTATCCTTGGCAATACAAGAAAAAGCAATTTTTTGATATCGTTAAAAAAGAAAAAACGATGATGACGCTGGTGCTGTTCTTCATTGTCGGTGGTGCCGCCGTGGGCGTCGCCGCTTGCCTGTTCTCACTTGTGCTCCAAAAAACACGAGAAATCGGGGTGCTGAAAGCTATTGGTGCCACCCCGATTCAAATCATGTGGGTGTTTTTAATTCAAGGTCTCGTGCTTGGCATTCTAGGCTCAACACTGGGGCTCATTGGTGGCTTACTCACTTTGCACAATCGCGAATGGGTGGTCGCTCGCCTAGGAAATTGGGATGCCGATTTTTATATGCTTGATCGTGTACCGATGCTGATATTACCTGCGGATGTACATTTAATTTTTTGGGGTGCGATCATTATCTGTTCCCTCGCCTCACTCTTTCCTGCTTTCGTAGCGGTCTCCGTCAACCCAGTTAAGGCTTTGCAATCCAATGAGTAAATTCTTATCCGCAAAAAATATTTGCAAGCATTACAAATCTGCTGACGCAGGTCGCATCCAAGTTTTAGATAAGGTGAGCCTAGAAATCAATAAAGGCGACTGGGCCATGCTCATTGGTTCATCTGGCAGTGGCAAATCAACTTTCCTCAATATTATCGGAACGCTCGATAAAGCCGACAGCGGTCAACTCATGCTAGAGGGAAAAGATTACGCCAAGTTCTCTGCTATGGCCAAAGCCAAATTACGACAAGAACAATTGGGCTTTGTCTTTCAATCTTTTCAGCTCATCCCCGAGCTCACTGCCCTCGAAAATGTTATGCTTCCGGCACAATTCAGTAGCCGCAGCTCTCAGGCAAAAAAACGCGCCTTAGAACTACTTGATCGCGTTGGCCTCAGTTCACGATCAAGCCATCATCCGGGAGCCCTTTCTGGTGGTGAACAACAACGGGTCGCCATTTGTCGCGCCCTGATCAATGATCCCGATATTATTTTAGCGGATGAGCCTACTGGCAATCTAGATCCCGATACTTCTGCCGAGCTGATTAAATTTTTTAGCGAACTCCGCAAACAGGGAAAAACGATTGTTATGGTGACACATGATCACCAACTCAAAAAACATGCCACCAAAGTCTTTTCCCTCGATCAAGGAAAACTCAAATCATGAGTGACGAAGGCTTTTTTGAAGATGAAGTAGATGCCCCGATCACTTTTTCAGATGAACATTATATGCGCATGGCGATTCGTCAGGCTGAGCAAGCTTTTCAAGCTGGGGAAGTCCCCATTGGGGCGATCATTGTTCACGAAGATGAAGTCATTGCCAAAGCTTGGAATCAAGTGGAAATGCTCAAAGATGCTACCGCTCATGCCGAAATCCTTGCTCTCACTCAAGCCTCGGCTCAGCTCGACCGCTGGCGCCTGCATGGTTGCACACTCTATGTCACCAAAGAGCCCTGCCCGATGTGTGCGGGTGCTTTAGTAAACTCTCGTATTGATCGCGTTGTTTTTGGCTTAGCTGATGATAAAGGCGGGGGTTGTGGCGGTGCGTTTGATATTCACGATCACGATGGACTCCTGCATAAAGTCCCTAGTGAGGGCCATTGCTGTGAAGAAGATTGTCGGCTCTTAATTCAAAGCTTTTTTAAAATGCGTCGCCAAGCTCAAAAGGACAAGAAAAATGAATAAACCTGCTGCTATAATTGACTTTGATGGTACTCTCACCCGCGTACGCTGTGGTTGGGAAGATAAAATGAAAGAATTTTTCTTGAGCAAAATCTTCACGGATAAGACAACACTCAGTCCCGAACTCTCGCAAGAAGCTCGAAGCATGTGTGATGAGTGGATTGCTCAGGCCCCAGGCACCACCATTGTTCAACAGATCTCTGCACTCGCAAATATTCTTGATTTCTGTAAAATAACTTATGACTTTGATAGACTCATAGATGAATTCGATATTTATTCGAGTGACTGGGAATACCAACGCGTGAATGAGTGCAAAGAATCTGGTGAATTAGAAAGCCTGATGCTTCTGGGTGCTCGAAAATTTTTAGAAGATTTACAAGCACTTGGTTATGAATTGCACTTGCTCTCGGGCACGAGTCACGAAAAACTCATTTTTGAATGTAAAACTCTGGGTTTAAGTCATTTTTTCAAACATATCCAAGGCTTTGAAACTCATTTAGCGATGCCCTATAAACCTCAATCCATTCGTAAAACAATTGCGGATTATAAGTATGAAGTCAAGAGTACTTTAATTATTGGTGATGGTTTAACAGAGCTCAATGCCGGACGAGAATTAAAGTGTCCATGCATTGGCGTTGCCATCGATGAAAATGATGGAAAGAGCTGTGATACTCATAAGCTGCAAATTTTAAAGGACGCAGGCTTTGAAGATATCATCAGCGATTTTGATAATGCTTTACAATTTATTCCGCTGGCGAATCCCGCACAAAACTGATATTTCAGCGTAGATAGGTTTTTCGGTACATTTTTGCGAAGCGAGTCCGCCCGCCGGAGGGTGCTGCCACACAGGCGATAAAAATATATGGGGCTCTGCCTCAATGGATGGGCATTTAAGCACATGCCGAAGGTATGTAGTATGGTACCCACCGGATTTATCCGGTGGGTATTGTTAAAAAAATGATATTCATGCCGAAGGTATGAAGCTAAAGCTCTGCAGCGTACCTTCGGCACGCACGATTCTGTTATTCAAATACCACGGACTTACGTCCATGGCACCATTCCTAAGCTCTTCGAGCCCAAATATCTCTTAAGTTCCCTACCATTAGGAGCCAATTCTATTAAGTTTCTTTACATCTTCGAATGTAAGTTCTTATGACAAATGCGGGCGAGACGCCCGCGCTCCCAGGTAATGATCTGCTTGTGAGTAAAGGGCAATTTGAACCATATCCCGAGGGAGAGTAGTTGAATTAGAGTCTGGGCTTACCCCAGGAGATACAATGTTAGAATATTTTAAAGATCGTAAGTTAAAACTACATCCCGAACCCGTGAACCTCCGCAAAGGCTTCAATGGCTTAACCGCGTTAAGTAATCTGGAAAATCTCTTTGCAGGAGATGTCTACCTTTTCATAAATCGACGGCGTAATTTATTGAAAGGTCTCTACTGGGATGAAGGTGGTTTTTGTATTTTCAATAAACAGTTGGAGCGCGGAACTTTTAGCGACATGTCCGAAGCTAAAACTGAGCTTAGTTTTCGGGAATTTCTGCTAATGATCCACTGCTGTAAAGGGGCCTATTTTAAGATCAAATAGCCTGGTTTTATAGCTGAAAAATCATGGGGTTATGCTATATTATTTCATGACTAAAACTATCTCAGACCTCACCAAAAAAGTTGTGTTTTTAGAAGAGGAAAACACCTATCTAAAAGCCCAGCTGTATGGTCGTAAAAAAGAGACTGTAGTCTTTGATAACTCAGATACTTTTCCTGAGTGGACTGAATACCTTAAGGATCTGGGCGATTCAAATTCACCAGAAAGAGATGAAGAACCCAAAGTAAATACCCTAAAAAAGAAGAAGAAACGCAAGCCCTTTACGCATTTCAATTTCCCTGAGAATGCTGAACGCGAAATTAAAATCATTGATTTGCCCGAAGATGAAAAAGTTGATCCCATAACTGGTGTAGAACTGAAACTCATGGGATTCGATACATCAGAAAAACTTGTTTATGTTCATGGTCGTTACAAAGTCATAGAGACTCGTGTACGTAAATACAATATTCCAAATAAGCCCAAGGCAGGAGTTATCTCCGCTCTAGTTCCCAGCCATCCGATAACAGGCTGTCGTGCTGATGTGAGCTTGTTGTCACATATACTCATTTCAAAATATGCCGACCATTTACCTCTTTATCGTATCGAAGAGCAATTCAAACGAGATGGACTTACTATTGCGCGACAAACGCTTTCCAACTGGGTTCTCCAGTTAGGAAAAACTCTCCAACCTTTAGGTGATTTATTACGAGATCAAATTTTAAACTCATCAAGAGTTTTTACAGATGACAGCCCTGTTAAGCTTCAAACAAAAGGTAAAGGTAAGCTTCAAGAAGGTCGGATTTGGGTTTATGTCGGCGGCGATGGTCCAGACCCTCCTCTCGTTTGGTTCGAATTCACCAAAGACCGTTCACACTCCCATACATTAGATCGAATGAAAGACTTTCAAGGAGTTTTTCATGCCGATGCTTTTGCTGCGTATGAAAAAATGGATAAGCTTGATGGTATCGATTGGCAGGCTTGCTGGGCTCATGCCAGGCGTAAGTTTTTTGACACACCCAATCCAAACGAATTCTGTAAACAAGTGCTTATTTTGATGGATAAGCTCTTTGAACTCGAACAGGATGCTTGGGCGCTTGGTACTTCGGCAAAGCGACAGAGCTTTCGCAATAGGAAAACAAAGCCTTTTGTTGAAGCTCTATTAAAGACGATTCAAGATCATTACTACAAAGCATGTGAGCCCAAAGGCAAACTCAAAACGGCAATGGAGTACCTACTTAAACGGCAAGAAGCATTTAAAGCTTTTCTTGCTTATCCGGATGCTCGCATAGATAACAATGTGAGTGAACGCGCTATTCGTCCGCTTACTATTGGTAGAAAAAACTGGCTTTTCTTCGGCAGTGAAAAAGGCGGCCAAGCGGCTGCCAATATCATCTCCTTAATCCAGACTTGTCGTAAGCTGGGTATCAATCCAAAAGAATACTTAGAGGATGTGCTCAGGAGAATCATTGATCACCCAAAAGAAAATTTAATGGAACTCCTACCACAAAACTGGAAGAAATAGACTTTTTTTCGAAATAGGCATTCAAATATTCAGCTCAATTGACGCTTACGCTTGTGAATTTAATGGATATTATGACAAATGCGGGCGAGACGCCCGCGCTCCCAGCTTATGATCTGCTTTGACAAAATTCTCCAAAAAACCAAAAAGTGCTCTCCTCCAATGAGTTATGAGGAACTTAATAGCGTTGGGCGGAGAGCCTCCGCGGCCTGGGTAAAAAGCGTTATACCTACGGCATGAATATGATGAATTAGATTTTATAATGCCTCCGGCGGGCGGAGAGCCTCCGCGGCCTGAATGAAAAGCTTTAAATACTATCAAGTATGCCCCCGCGACCTGGGTGAAAAGCTTTAAATATGCCTCCGACCTGGGTGAAAAGCTAGGTCAGTAAATTATTGACTTTAGCCGCACAAATAAAATCGTTATCACTAATGCCGTCAATCGCATGAGTCCAGTAATAAATAGTGACATCCCGAAAACCAACTTCCATCATCGGATGATGATTCTCGCTATGAGAAATCCATGCCACGGCATTGACGAAAGAAATGGCTTGGTAATGATTTTTGAAATCAAATTTTCGCGATAAACGCAAATCTTTATATTCCCAGCCAGGGATCGTTGATAAATAATCATTTATCACTACTTCACTCAAGGGATCTACTCCGCCTTCACAAGCTTTACATTTTTTATCTAACCATTGATTCATCTTAAGTCCTCGAGATTTTATTTTAAAAATTAGGCTTTATCCTATGCTCCTTAATGTACACTCTGAAACGACGCCTCATTTTTATCCTCTATAAAAAAACTATGAATTTATGACTTACCTACGCACTAGCAGCGACTTACTCAAGCATAAGTTAATTGCTGAAGACAAAATAGAGGCCATCGAAAAAGTTGCCGAGCAATTTCAAGTTAGCTTGAGCCCCGAAGTCATTAAGGCTTTTGAGCACGAGGAAGTTCGTCAGCAGTACCTACCGAGTGAAAATGAGCTCAAAATACTACCTGAAGAATTACGCGATCCCATTGGAGACCAAACTTTCACCCCGGTCAAAGGCATCACCCATAGATACCCCGACCGCGTCTTACTGAAGCCCCTGCATACCTGTAGCGTCTATTGCCGCTTCTGTTTTCGTCGCGAAAAAGTAGGCCAAGCAGATGAGATCTTACGCCAAGGTGAACTCAAAAAGGCCTTAAATTACATCAAAGATCATAAAGAGATTTGGGAAGTGATTTTAACTGGTGGTGACCCACTAAGCCTCTCAGCAAAAAAACTTAGTGCTATTCTCGATGAGCTCGAAGCCATTGAGCATGTGAAAATCATTCGCATTCACACACGCATCCCACTGGTGGCTCCAGAGAAAGTGACGGACGAGCTCTTAGAAGTTTTGGATCGTGAAAAAGCGACTTACCTGATCTTGCACTGCAATTCCCATAAAGAACTCAGTGATGATGTGAAAAAAGCTATTAAACGCCTGAGTAAAAGTGGTCTGCCACTGCTCAGTCAAAGTGTCCTCCTCAAAAATATTAATGACTCAACTGAGAAGCTTGAGAAGCTCTTTCGGAGTCTGCTCGAAATCCGTGTAAAGCCCTACTACCTCCATCATCCC
The DNA here is from genome assembly GCF_028728065.1 of Lentisphaera profundi. Taxonomy (GTDB): domain Bacteria; phylum Verrucomicrobiota; class Lentisphaeria; order Lentisphaerales; family Lentisphaeraceae; genus Lentisphaera; species Lentisphaera profundi. The sequence continues at coordinate 2,350,336 of NZ_CP117812.1, forward strand.
GACTTAGCTCAGGGAACGAGTCATTTTCGTGTGAGCCTCGAAAATGGACGTCAAATCACTGCCGATTTGCGCAAGACCTTATCTGGCTTAGCACAGCCACTCTATGTGCTCGACGTCCCAGGAGGCTTGGGTAAAGTTCCTGCGGGCAAAGAATTTATCCAAGAGAGCGGGAAAGAGGCATGGAAAATCCAGACTATTCATGATACTTTCGTGGATTATCAGGATTATCTCTAGGAAAGACATGTTAAAAAATACCTTCAGTGACGAAGATCACACCCTCATTCTCAAAGCACTTGCCGACGAAACTCGCTTAAGGCTCATTCGTATTTTGCAAAAAGAAGAACTGAATGTTCAGGAAATCTGTGAGATCACCACCCTACCCCAACCGAAAATATCGCGTCACTTAGCGATCCTGAAAAACTCAAATTTACTCAATGATAGGCGTGATGGCACTCGAATTTTCTATACTGCCATTAACTTAAATAAGAGTTGCCCTAGCTTAGCTGAGTATATCAATACACTCGTGGGTTTCGATCATCCCGATTTATCTCGCTTGGAAAAAGTCATTCAAAAACGCGCGAAAGAAAGTCGGGCGGTAATGCACGGCCTCGCCGATCAATGGGATGAAGTTATTTCCTCTCTTCATCATCCTGGCGCGGCAGTATTTGCCTTGCCAGGCTTTGCGCCTAAGGGAATGAAAATTGCCGATCTCGGTTGTGGTACGGGTTTGCTTCTACCCCTACTTGATCGCTTTGATGGTGAAATCTATGCGGTGGATCAGAGTGAAGTGATGCTTGCGAAAGCCCAACAACGGGCCGAAGAAAATAAATTGGGTCAGATAAATTTTGTTCAAAATGACCTCAACTCTGGGGAACTTAAGATCCCTCAGTGTGATGCCCTACTCTTGCACTTTGTTATGCACCAAATCCCCAGTCCTCAAAGTTTATTGAAATCGATTGCCAATCGCTGTGTCGATAAGGGTCGCATCATCATTGTCGATATGAATCGCCACGAAGACGAAAGCACGCGCGAACGCTTTGGCTCTGTATGGTTGGGTTTTGACCAAGCTCAAGTCGAAGAATGGTTACTGGAAGCAGGATTTAGTCAAATCAATTTCTCTAGCTTGCAAGACAAATCTCAGGCAGGAAAAAATCCCTTCGTCTGCATCGCCGTCAAAGAGTAACACGATTAGGTAGATGATGCCGTAGATTTATTATCTGGTGCTTCGCACACGAGGGAGCTCTGCCCCTCGAGCTCCCCGCAAGGACCTGCCGGCCCTTAACCCGGCGAATTGAGTACTTCGTACTCACCTTGCGGCGTTAGATGGGTAATCGTAAAGAATAATTAATAATTGAACTGCTTCTGCTGCTTACTTTTCACTTGTACAATGTGCTTACTTGGAAATAGGTAAGCCGATAAATGGCCCCCATAAACACAGCCGGTATCGAGTCCCATAATACGTCCGTATTCACAAACGGACTTTTTAGCCCAGTGACCGTGAATAATTTCTCGCTTACCCGGCTTTAAATAGGCATACTCTTCATACCATGGCGTTAAATCATTTGCGTGCTTATCTTTAGCAAAAAGTTCTTTCGTCTTTTTGTTGACATAGCGAACCGTAAATAAATCTCTTGCTACCGTATCTTTGATTTTAGCATAGGGAGATAAACCGGCGTGGACCGCAATAAAATCTTTTTCCTTTATGTACAGTGGTAAAGACTCTAACCAAGAAAGGATTTCTTTTTTTGAATAGACTGAGTCGGCAATGATTTTTTCTCCTTCAGCATACATCTTACACTCACCTACTATGGCTCTCTGAAGCCAGTCCTCATGATTGCCTTTGACCACTTCTAATGTATTAGCAATGAAGTAATCTAATACCGCGGCTGACTGAGGACCTTTATTGATTATATCACCCACAGAAATAAGGCGATCTGATACAGGATCATAATTAACTTTTTTTAATAAGTCTAGGAACTCAGTATAGCAGCCATGGATATCTCCAACAAAAACCTTTCTTTTCAATTTAACTTCCATTTATTATTGAATACTCTTTATAGAAAATTTGTCTAAACTTGCTATAGTTTCTGATTATAAAAATACATTATTTTGCCATATGGAACAGTTTAAAATGAAAAAAATCTTTTATCTCTTGTGTTTATTACTCATAAATTCACTATCTGCTTTGGACTCTGCCGATCTACAGATAATTAAAAATGGCATCAATAATGCTTCTCCTAATTTTGGCAGCCCACAAATAGAATTATTCTTAGAAGATAGTTCCCTATCCAGTGAAAGCCTAATCCTTGAACGATTACTCGCGCTCTACCAACTCAAAGATCAAAAATTTGATCCAAATAAATCGCAACTAAATGAAACTTACCTCGATAAAATAAAGAGCCTAGATAACCCCTCTTTAAATATTGAACTCAAAAAACAGTTTAGACTTTTGGTTATTATAAGTGCCTCCAATCACGAGCGTAATACAGGTCATACCATCAGCTCTCTAGACCCCATTATTTTCGAGGCTCCTAATACTGAAGTCGTCAATATTGAAGGGACGAAGTTACCTGAAGAGAGTATCACACAAGGAGAAGATTTAGAAGTAAGTGTTAAACTTATCAATACAGCCTTAAATGACATCGCCGAAAATGAGGCGAGGGGCTTATACAATTTAGCGAAACTTAGTTTCAAAATAAAAAATCCGATCTTGCAAGGGGCCGTGACTAAAACAACACTGCTCGGTCTCATTAAAAATAAGCATGCAAAAACGAGCTCGTATCGTGCGGCGGTTGAAAAAAGCATGGGTAAAGAAATGACTGCCTTTGCTTATGGCTCAGACTTTTTCAAAACTTGCCCGACTTGCTCTGGAGAAGGACAAAACGAAAGCGATTGTCGTTCCTGTGAACAGGGTCAATGCTCCAACAACGCATGCCAAAAGGGTATGGTCATCTATAAAGGCCTGAGCGCACAAATCGTGCGCAAAGATTGCCCTACATGTAAAGGCACGGGGTCTTGCGCTAAATGTGCTGGTGCAGGAATCATATTCTCCAATTGTCGCTCTTGTGCTGGCAAGGGCAAAATATTCACATCAGAAAATGCCCCCATTCTCTTTGTGGAATCCCTGAGTCAACTCAGAAACTTAGCCGATGAAATCGCTAAAAATCCTAATATGCGTGATCCTGAGCGACTAAGTTCTAGGCCAGAGATGATTCTTCCCGAACTGTCTCAAGAGCTTCCCCGCCTTGAAAATGCGATCACTGAAAAACCGATGAATAAAAATACTGTTGCTGAAGCCAATAGCTTTGATTTTGATCCTCCTAGTATTGGCAGCAAGGTTGTTGAGGGTAAAACACCGCAGCACTTAAAGCTTGTTGTTGAAGAATTCTACGATCGTTTAAAAGCTCAACAAAGACAAAATGGCGTCACCTTAGCTTCGCGCATTTATGCCTTAGATAAAGACAATAAAGGCAACTTCAAAACAACCCTTTATATTACTGCCACTGACGACCTCCTTAACGATGCTCGCAAACATGATATCCTCATTGGTTTATTTGAATTCTGGAAAATGCGCTGTGGCTCTAATAGTGTGCTACAGGTTGGCGGTGCATGTATCTTGATTTTAGATGAAGATGATAAAGTTATTGGCGTGGCCAATAGCGCCACAGATATTCAAATCTAAAATATTGTATTGACTCAATGGTGGACAAGGCACGATAAATTCGCCCTCTTGGCCCCAGATGCAAAAAAATTTGCTTTTGTCGAATCCCTAAGGAAAAAGCAATAAAGATGACAACTTGATTCGAACTATTGATGCAACCCACTATAATGGTCGCAATTAAACTAGGAATATCATGAAAAAAACTTTTCAACTTGCTCACCCAAAAATTAAGTATCCACGCATGATTGAAGCGATTAAAGCTGACATCAGAAAATACCTCAAACGCAATCGCCGTAAGACTTTACCTGAGGGTTTCGACTTCTGGGACTTTGATTGTAAGTTTGGCGCTATCGAAAGTGATGCCGAAAAAGTTCACCTTACAGAAATTGATAAGCATATCAATCAAGCTGAAAAAGATGAACTTCAATCATTCTACGTCGAAATTATTGGCCGCGCTGCCAAGCGTCAAAAAAAGTAGATCTTAGAGATTTAAAACAAAGAAAAAGCGACCTTGAATCATGTGCATCATTCGCGCCAATGATTCTGGTCGATGCATCCAGCGCACCACTTCTTCGATTGAATAGTGACGGATTTCTATCCAGTGCCCTGCGGCATCCATTAAAGCTAAGTCCCGAGACATTTTTTCTAATTGTTTAGGGACGGGTTCTAAATCATGGCAAAGTCGATGCATAAACTCGGCCCAAGCCTCTTGATCATGAAGCGCTTCTTCCAAGCAGAGTTCGACGCCAATCAAATCCAAGAGTAAATGCTGGCGAATGGAATCGCCCCATTGAATTTGTTTGATTGAGCCTGACAAAGGCACTAAATGTAAATCTTTGAGTCTTTGTTGGATTTTCGGCTCGAGAGCCTTCAGCCTCATCTTATGTGCGGCATGATCCATCGCTACATCAAATAAATGCACAAAGCGTTCACGCTTATGGGCATGCCACCACGCGGCTTCTTGCTTAGATCGCAAAAGGTCTACCGCCATTTGGAATTCACTTCCTTTCTCTTTTAAGTCATTAACATTTTCAGTTATAAACTTAAAAAAATCATAGCGAATGAGCTCGGCACTAGGAATTAATGTGGGCATACCAGTAAGTTTTGGTAAACCACTGCGAGCATTATCTGCTTTCGCAAATTTTTGTTTATCCTGAGCTTCGGTTTTCCAACATTCTTTACAGAGTCGAGCTTGATGAAATTTTTTCATGCGAGAGAACTGGCCATTGGCAATTTGATAAGTTTCGATATGCCCACAGCTATGTTTAATTTCTCTCAACATGATTGCACCTAGTTTAGCTTAATATAAGTTCTTCTAATTCTTTAGGCAAAGAACTTTTAAATACGAGCTCTTCTCCGCTCATGGGGTGTACGAATGACATCAGTGAGCAATGCAAAGCTTGACGCCCTACACGCATACGCTTTTTGTCCTCTGCGCTTAGTGCGCCATCAATAAAGGACAAGAAAAATTGTTCATCAAGACCATAAATTTTATCTCCTACTAAGGGAAAACCCAAAGACAATAAAGTGGCACGAATCTGATGTGTCCTTCCCGTATGTAAACGGCAATGTAAATGGCTTAGTTCTTGCGATCTTCGCAAAACAGAGAAATCGGTATGCGCAGAGAATTTGCCATGCTCTTGCCAGTTTTCGTCTTCAGTGAAGGAAAATTTCTTGCGAATTAGACTCGACTCAGCCGGCCCCATAAAGCCCTTTGCTACATAATCGTCCCAAAGCACATTGCCTTCCACTACGACATCATATTCTTTCCCAACTTGGCGGCGTTCAAATTGCTTACCCAAAACGGATGCCGCTTTAGAATGCCTTGCAACCAGAACTAAGCCCGAAGTCTCGCGATCCAAACGATTCATAATATGAACATTTCCATACTTTTTCACAAGGAAATACCACAGCGTATTTTTGAAGAAGCTCCCGGCAGGATGCACGGGGAGGTCACCCGTTTTTTCCACCATCAACATATCTTCATCCTCATAAATAACCTTGAAATCCGCATCAATTTTGGGCTCCGGAATATTAGTCACATCAAGTGAAACAATATCTCCCGCTTTGAGGATATAATGATGATCGTCAATGGCTTTGCCATTGATTTGAGAGCTTCCATCCTGTAAGGACTCAATCCAAACTTCTCGGGATCGATAGGTGAATTTGGTACACAAAAAATCTAAGACTTCATGGCCTTCCGTTTCTCGAGTAATTTTTTTACGGACAAGTCGAAGCATTTCTTCAATTTCTTCAGCCGTCTTGGGTACTTTACTCGACATTAGCCATCTGCTCACGACACTTTTCTAATTCTGCTTTAAAGCGAACTACGAGTGCTGACAAACTTGCGTGACTCGATTTTGATCCCGTCGTATTAACTTCTCTGCCCATTTCTTGCATGAGGAAATCCATTTCACGGCCCACCGGCTCAGTCTTATCAATAAGTTTTTTAAATTGCTTTAAATGAGCCTGTAAACGAACCACTTCTTCAGTAATATCGCTTCTATCGCTATAAATAATCAGTTCTTGAGCAATGCGATTTTCATCGATATCTACATCGAGTGCCGCTTCTTTGATTCTTTCACTTAGACGTTCGCGATATTCTTCTAAGGCCTGAGGATAAGTGGATTCAATTTCTTGCTGTAAGTCATGCATGAGTTCATAGCGCTTCACCAAATCGACTTTCATTTCCGCACCTTCTCTGGTGCGATTTTCAAGTAATTGAATTAAGGCTTTATCTAAAGCTTCACTCGCACATACAATGAGCTTTGCTTCATCAAAAGACTTACCACTATCTTCCAATACTCCAGGGATGCTCATTAAGCGCACTGTATCCGGAGTGAAGTCCATTCCAATTTCTTGATGGATTTCTTTGAGTTGATCAATATACGAAAGTATCAATTCTTTATTGATTTTAGCTTTTGATGCGCCGGAATTTAATGAAATACTGAGGCTGCCAGTCACCATTCCACGCGCTAATACTGCACCAATTTTCTTCCGGATAATGCCTTCTAAAGCTAGATATTCACGTGGGTAATTCACCCGCATATCTAAGCCTTTACGATTCACTGTAGATAACTCTACAATAATACTAAAATCTTCTATGCTGGCTTCGCCGCGGCCATAACCCGTCATACTTTTCATAATTTTGGTAAATCCTGTTCATTGCTTTGGTTTTCTTGAACGCCAAGCATTTGTTTAGTTTTTCGTGAAATAACTCGTCCTGTTTGTGTCCGCACTAAATATCCTTCTTGAATCAAGTAGGGCTCATAGACTTCTTCTAATGTCCCGACTTCTTCGCCTACGCTTACAGCAATATTTTTTATGCCTACGGGGCCACATTCGAAATTGAAAGCAATTGTTTTCAAAATTTTCTTATCCATTTCATCCAAGCCATTGCTATCAATATTCAACATATTCAAGGCTTTATTCGCCAGCTCCAAAGTCACAAAGCCATCTGCTTTCACTTGTGCATAATCACGCACCCAATGTAAGAGGTTGTTGGCAATACGCGGTGTTCCACGACTGCGGCCGGCCACTTCATCACTCGCTTGATGATCCATTTCGCATTTAATGAGTTCAGATGAACGTTTCACGATGCGACCTAATTCTTCTGGACTATAATACTCCAAGCGATGAACATGCTGACACCTAGATCTAAGTGGGGCCGAACATAAGCCTAAGCGCGTTGTGGCTCCCACTAAAGTGAATTTAGGAATATTGAGTCGTACTGACCTCGCCCCCACACCTTGATCAATCATGATGTCGATAAAAAAATCTTCCATTGCCGAGTACAGGTATTCTTCAATGGCAATTGGGAGGCGATGAATTTCATCGATAAATAAAATATCTCCATCAGTCAAACTCGTGAGTAAGCCAGCTAGATCGCCTGGTTTTTCTAGGACTGGGCCGGAAGAAGTTTTAATTCCTTTGCCACGTTCATTAGCCACTATGTAGGCTAAAGTCGTCTTACCTAAGCCAGGAGGACCACTCAAAATAAAGTGCCCCATGGCTTCATCGCGCATCTTGGCCGCTTCCACAAAAATCGACAAGCGTTCTTTTACTTGATCTTGCCCGGGGAAATCCACAAAGTACTTGGGACGCAAAATATTTTCGCTTTCGCCACTCTCTTTTTTAAGAGTTGATTCAAAAAAGTTTTCAGACATATTGACCTAGCTATTCAATGCAGACAGAGCTGCTTTAATTATATTTTCTGAATTGCGTTGCTCCACAGTCAGTGAATCAAAGATACTCTTGACCGTTTTCCTAATCATATCTGGACGGTAACCCAAAGCTTCTAAAGCCATAATGGCATCATTGAATGCTTCTTTATCTTGTGCAGACATATCGTCATCTGCTATCCTTGCGACCATCGCAGAAGTGAGGCCTAAAGCACTTACTTTATCTCGCAATTCAACGACCATGCGCTCTGCCATTCTTTTCCCGACACCTGAAACCTTACTCAAGATTTTTACATTGCCTTCCTGAATCGCTTCACAAAATGTTTCAATCGGAAAGGCTGATAGCGCGGCTAAGGCCAATTTTGGACCAATGCCACTCACTGATGTAATCATCTTAAAAAAACTTCTTTCGTCATCTGTCGCAAAACCATAAAGACTCATGGCGTCTTCTCGTACCACCATATGAATCCGCAACGCCACCGGTGAGCCTACTTTTGGCAGGCGATCATAAGTGCTCATGGGTATATCTACATAGTACCCGACTCCACCTACATCGATCACTGCACTGCTCAATTCGAGCTCAACTAACTGCCCTTTTAAATGCGCTATCATTATAGTGACCTTAATTAATTTAAAAATATCAATGAATATAGGTTAAACTGTCTTCATTTCCCGACAATTTCAGATAAAGCTGCTTAAAAACTTTGATTGCCAATTCTCAAAGCATACCTTATAAAATGATAAAGAAGATGGAAATAATTTTTAATAATGAAGCTGATGGTGAACCCATTAGTTGGGGCTTTGATTATACCCATACCAAAAGTATAAATATCCAGCAAGATGGCAATGACTCAAAGGCTGATTGGTTGAAGCTAGATAATCATAAATGTGCCAACTGTACCCTTGCACAAGGCGATTACCCTACTTGTCCTGCAGCACGAGCACTGAATTCTTATGCCAAAAATATCATCAATAAAAAGTCTATTGATAAAGCCACTGTGAAAGTATGGGAGAGCTCTGGTCGCTATATAGAATTTAAAGATCGACCACTGCAAGATATTACTGGTGAACTTGTACGAATTGCCGTTTTTCAATCTGCCTGCCCCGTTGGCCGCCAAGCAAGAAAAATCATCGATTTCATCCCCCCTTTTCCCACAAAAGAAGAAGTCATTCATGCTTTTACTTTATTTTTTGCGGTACAAAAACTTCAGAATGAGAATCGTGACGACAAAAAGGATGCTGATTACCTCAACATCCTCAATGATTTATTTACTAACCTAAGTCATCGCGTTCAAGACTTTGCCAAAGGTGACGCTGGTATCAATGGCGTACTTATTTATCACTCATTAACAGTGCTGATGTCACTCTCTATCACCAAGCAGTTAGAACATAAACTCAAATCATTCGATTAAATCATTACTAAATTTGGTGTTTTTTATTCTATCCACTATTTTGTTTCACATAACAAAAAATAGGATAGAATTATGAACTCATTTTTATTTGCTGCCGCTGATGCTGTAGCTCCAACTGAAGCAGATGCCATCATAGGCAGTGAACCAATGTCTGAATCAACTTTTCCCCTCATGGAAAAAGGTTTCGAATTTTTACAAGTGTATGGTCTCCCCATTATCCATGCCATCATCATTTACTTTATTGGTGTCAAAGTTGTTCGCTATGCAACGAAATATATTTGCCACTTAATGAAAAAAAGTAAAACTGATGAAACATTAGTGAAATTTGCTAGCCACCTCATCAATGCAACAGGAGTCGTCTTTGTCATCATTGGTGCATTAACTAAGCTTGGCATGCCAACCACTTCCATGGTCGCAGTTGTCGGTGCCGCAGGCCTTGCGATTGGCCTCTCTTTACAAGGAGCACTTTCAAATTTTGCTGCGGGTATTTTAATTATTATGTTCAAACCTTTCAAGGTCGGTGATCTTATTGATGCCGGCGGAACCGTCGGCACTGTACGTGAAATAGAACTTTTCACCTCTAAACTCATTACTCCTGATAATAAAACTGCCGTCATTCCTAATTCATTACTCACTGCAGACAAAATTATCAACTTTACCGAAACAGAAGACATCCGTGTTGACTTAACTTTCGGCTGTAGCTATGGCGATGATAATGACAAAGTTAAAAGTGTACTAATGAATATCTTGACCTCTGACCCTAGAGTTCTAACAGAACCTGCACCAATGGTTTCTATTTCAGGTCATGGTGATAGCAGTATTAACTACGCAGTTCGCCCTTGGTGTAAAGCTGTAAATTACTGGGATGTATATTTCGATATGCATGAAAAAGTCAAAAAAGAATTTGATGCTCAAGGTATATCTATACCATTCCCACAAAGAGATCTACACATCGTTTCAGGCACAGGTAAAATTTCTTAATTCATTAGTTAGTTAAGAAATATCGACTAAAAGAGCTGCTTTCTTAGGCAGCTCTTTTTATTGCTTTCTCTTGAGTAAATCTTCGTAGGTTGTGACTGCATAAGTATCGGTCATACCCGATAACATATCGGTCATTAACTGCATACGACAATAAGCTTCTGGAAACTCCCCTTGCTGAACGGCATGGTGAAAAACGCGACGATAGTTTTCTGAAATTCGTTCAAAGACATACTTTGAATAAGGACTCGCTAGCTCACCCTTGTCTTCACAATCATTAATTGCCTCCCAAAATATATCGAGTAGACCGGTAATTGTATTAAAGCCTTGAAGCTCTAGCCCTAGGACATCACGATTGCGGTATATGTGGCGATAGCAAAATTTCTTTAATAATGCTGACAAACGCTTCGCTCCACAAACTACAAGTAAGTCCTGCTTAAACTCACCCTTCAAAATCGCCATATAATTATCTGTAAATGCCTGGCGAGCACTCTGCATTAAAGTATTAATTGCATAGACTCGAAATTTGACCATGGCGATATCATTAAGTTCATGATAAGATAAATCATCAATATCGGAGTAATTCCCATAATCTCTGGACGTACGATTAATGACTTCCGATACATGCTCATCGGGATCCTCTTCATTAGCAGATTTTAGAAATGAAATAATATCTGCATAAGAAATAACACCTTTTTTTACGGCATCTTCGATATCTAAAACTGAGTAAGCAATATCATCGCAGGCTTCCATAATATAAGTTAATGGATTTCTTTGTTCATGTAAACCCGTGTACGATTCTATCTCATCTATGACAGCTTTTTCAGATGCAAAATAGCCAAACTTGCCCTTAGCTAAGTCTTGCTTTTTATTCACCTTATGAGAAGGAACTATATACTTTAGTAAAGCAGATAAAGTCCCAAGCGTTAAATTTAAGCCATACAGATCATTAAGCACCTGAAGATGAGTCACAATCCTTACTGTTTGAGCATTTCCTTCAAACTTCAAAAAATCTTGTTGCTGTTGCTCAGTAAAACCCTTAAATAAGCCCGGCTCTGCTTCAAGCCTGCGCCTAAACCAATACTGAATCGCACTTTCCCCTTCATGACCAAAAGGAGGGTTACCCATATCGTGTACTAAGCCAATAGTGGCTAAAACTACGGGTATATTTCTTTGTGGTAAAATCGCATCCGGAAAAAGCTCCGGTGAATTAAATACCAAATCATTCCCAAAACTTCTCGCTAGACTACTCACCTCGTAACTATGAGTTAAACGACGACGAATAGTATCGTATTTTTTCTCTAGCGGAAAAACCTGAGTTTTATCTATCAAGCGACGAAAAGGCGTAGAGAATAAAATACGATCATGATCGGATTCAAATGCTGTACGTGCTCCCGAATAAGCATTCGGCAAGGGCTCACGTTTATGTGCAATATCTTTCATACGTACTGGACACATAAGCTTTGGCCAGAATGATTTTATTAGGTCCTGATCATAAACGTTCGGCATTAGAGCTCTGACTCCAAAATTTTATCAATATCTAAAATGGTATTAGACACGTAATCACTTTCTTTATTACCTTCTGAAAAACTAGTAAATTTCGGTAGAATCCAAAATGTTTTGATTCCAGCTGCCTTCGCACCCTTTATGTCTGAGTTTAATGAATCCCCTGAATGAATAGCTTCATTTGGCAAACAATTGGCTACGCTACAAGCTTTATCAAAAATGCTTTTAGCTGGCTTTTGCTCGGGCTCGAGGCCGCCAATAATAATATGGTCACAATAATCTTTCATCTTTACTTGCTCAACTTTTGGGATTTGTGAGTACGCTGGACCATTAGTAATAAGAATGATTTTGTACTGACTACGCAAAGTCTTTAACATTGCGGTTACACCTAAATAAAAATCATAGTATTCAATGCGTTTTTTATCAAATAAGGATACATAAGACATCAGATCATCAGTGGCTTTGATCTCATGTTTCTTTAAAAAATAATCAAAAACAAAATGACGATAATCGGATTCATCATCAATGACTGAAGTCAATTGCTTAAGCTCTTCATCAAGCTCACGGTAAATAGCCGCTAAGTACTGACTCACAAAAGTCTCATGATCAAAATGATCATGAGATGAAAGCTCATTAATTAGCCAATTGACGGCTTTTAGATTGGCACCCTGTGTATCACAGAGTGTATCATCCATATCAAAAAATAAAGCCTTGAACAAGTGCTTATTTTCCTACTGCACGCATGCTTGTCTTGCCGTCTTTTAAGGCCACTGTATAAACTTCACGCCCACTAAGGTAATCAAATAAATGGATACGACCATTTTCATTTAAACCTGCAACATTATTTCCGTCAATAACAACTTTATAAAGTGCTCCCGATTCAATTAATAATGATTTTGAATCGTTCACCACCCATTTATTACCATTGTATTCTGTTGTCAAAATTGCCTTACCACCTGCAATCACTAAGGAATCATCTGAAACAAATAATAAGGATTTAGCCGCAGTTACTTTTCTGGATAAAGACGAAAATCTCGACGATTTCAGATTATAAACCAAGACCTCTGTACTCGCGTCGGCATCTACATATGAGATCGCACAATGCGCGGAACCAGGACTTAGAACTACATTGATCTGACTTTCGCTATTGAGCGTCACAGGCAAATCAAAGTTCTTTACAGACTTCTTGCTTATATAGTTATAAATATATACTTTGTTAGAAGCGACAAAGGCAATATCACCATTTGCAGAAATGTCTGCCGCAAGAGCGAAACCACCCGTACCAAACAAAGGGCGACCGACAAATGCTTTTTGGCGATAATCATAGAGTCTCCCCGACGCATCAACACCATAGCGACCATCACTACTCTGTCCCACTAAACCTTGAAAACGCCCTGTAGCAAATGACTTAGAAGCCACTTTACTCACGCTCTTTGTTTCGATATTGATCTCATAGCTTTTATCCAGTTCATTGACGCGTAATACATCACCTGTGAATTTAGCTGTGCTAAATAATTGATAAGGGGCTTTAACATCCATTACTTTATTTGAACGCTTAATTAAGGATCCCACTGAGTAAGCACTTGAATCTGCGCTCATATTCATCTTCCCTACAGGGAATTTCCTACTCACCTCTGATCGACCTGTGTCTAAATTGAGATTGCCACCATTAAAATAAGCTTTTGATAATTTATCATCACACTCAATTTCATTAATCGCAGAAGTCAACATATAACTTTGTATCAAATCTCCAGTATTCGCATTATGCAAAGAGACACCACGGCCATTCTGGTGTAAAACCATAACTTTGCTACCATCTTCAGCTATACGTACTTTTCTGATTTTTCCTGTCACCTTCACAAAACTTTTCGCAGGCTTAAAAATCCATGTTTTTGGAGATTTCAAAATGATGAATCTTCTATCGTTAACAAATATGTACTTACCATCTTTACTGATATCATACGCGTTGATAAATGTAGAATCTGGGAAAGGCAACTCTGCGCGTTTCACAATTTTACCATCGCGATATTCATAAAAATATATTTGTTTATTTGAGGATAAAGCTATCGTGCTATCATAACCCGTAACGTGTAATTCTACACTAGAAGAAATAGCATAATTGAGTCGTAGACTTGCTTTCTCTACTCCATTTTTATCCAAAACTTTTAACTGCTTTGTTTGGCCTTCTAAAGCCACAATATAACTATCATCACTACTAAATTTGGCTGTGGTTATTGTATAGCCATTACGATTCAAAAGTTTCTTTTCAGTGCCATTCTTGTCAAGTAAAACAAAGTCACGCCCCGCAACGAGGTATTCTTCGCCTGATTTATCGAAGGAAACTTCTCCATTTCGATTCCCATGCTCATCAGCCGCAACGATAAAGCTTGAACAGAAAAAAGTACCCCATATTAGTTTCTTGTACATATCACACTCTCCAATTACTTAGTTGGGGCAATTTCGCCCGATTTTAATTTATTAACATAATCCTTAGCCCAGCCGCGTACTTTACCCGACAAAATGACCATCCCTATAATATTTGGCAATGCCATCCCGAGGATCATCGCATCCGAAAAGTCCAATACCGATCCAGGCTCTACCACAAATCCAACAAGTACGCAAAGAACAAATATCACCCTGAAGCATACAAGTGTACTCACTCCTGCTCCGTTTTTATAAAAGCGATCGACTAAGTAAATCCATCCTCGTTCACCATAATAACACCAAGATACCATCGTCGAAAAGGCAAAAAGAACTATACATACTGTCAGAATCTGAGGCATAACTCCGCCTAGTGTACCCCAAGCTGCTGAAGTTAACTGAGAGCCATCAAACTCCGGGTGTATATTACAAACATCTGTAATGACGATAACTAAGCCCGTCATACTACATACTATAATTGTATCAATAAAGGGCCCGATCATTGCCACCACACCTTCCATTACTGGCTCTTCATTTTTTGCTGCCGCATGGGCAATTGACGCAGAGCCAAGACCCGCTTCATTAGAAAAAGCAGCCCTCTGAACACCCATAATTAAGACACCAATAAACCCACCAAACATAGCTTCATTACTAAACGCCATTGAGATAATGCTACTTACTGCAGGAAAAATCTCCTTTGGATTAGAGCCAATTATCACTAATGAGACAATGACGTAAAGAGCGCACATCCCAGGAACTATAAACTCAGTGGCCGTACCAATACGTTTAATACCACCCAAAATCACCAATGCTACTAGGGCTGCCATAGCCACGCCTATGCCCCACTGCATATTAGTACTGATTTCATTGTTAAAAAAATCTTTACTAATGGCGGCTAATGTTTGACTGCCTTGGAACATATTGCCTCCTCCAAGCGCACCCCCCATAATCATCAACGCATAAAGAACTGCTAAAGCACTGCCAAAGTTTTTCAAAAATACGCCTTTATCTTTAAGAGCCAATTCTAAGTAATACATTGGCCCCCCAGAAAATGTCCCATCAGGATTAACAATGCGATATTTTTGAGCAAGAGTACAAGAAGAAAATTTTGATGCCATACCAAAAAAAGCTGCTAGAATCATCCAAAAAATGGCTCCTGGCCCTCCTGCTTTAACCGCGATTGCCACCATTGCAATATTACCCAGCCCAACTGTTGCACTAAGCGCAGAAGTTAGAGCCTTAAAATGATTAACATCACCCGCTTCATTTGGACGATCAAACTTACCTCGTACCACGGCTATCGCATGTTTGAACAATCGTAAATTGATAAAACTGTAACGGATAGTGAAAAATATCCCGCCCAACATTAGCGTAGCTACAATAAGAGGGATACCAGAACTTTTCTTAGGAAGCTTTTGTTCTACACCGCTAATCATTTTAGTTTCATAAATAGGATCCCCGTCTTTATCAGTAAGCTCCACCTTAGCTAAACCAAAAGAAAGGTCATAAAACAAAACGTCAAATATTGTTGCTGTAACTGCTTCGATAAAGCCATCCACTTTGGCTGATACCTGTTTTAATGCACCAGGCTTAGGACTTTCTGTCGAAAGTTTCCCCACAGCCAAAACATCTGTTTTTTGTGGAACTTCAGACTTGGATGAATTTGCGCTAGTCGAATCTTGCGTTTTGCCAGCTTGGCTCTCTTCAACATTTGCCTCTAGAGTATATTCTACTGTAGGCGTCTCTTGGGAGAAAAGGGTAAAGGACAAACAAAGCGTCGTTATTAAAAAAAGAACTTGTTTCATAAAATCAGTGTCGCAACTACTTCTTTTTCTTCGGTGGCTCTACGAAATTAATCACAATTAAGCCTTCTTCAGGATCTAATTCAATACTTGCAATTTGTTTAACCATCTCTTCTGGTTTATCTGATTCCGCTAACATGCTTTTAAAGTTTGCTTGGATTGTCATACTCGCAACAGTGGGCACTGGCACCCAACCTTGACTTGTTCCATCGAGAACAAACTCAGCTGTACCAGCTTCTTCATCATTAACGATTTTATAAGTGACCGATGAATAAAGATCTGTTTCAAATCCTTTATTGAGTTTCACTCTCAAAATAAATTTAAGTCTCTCTGAATCTAAAATCTTTACATAAAACTCTTGAGGAACGACAATGGCATCCACTGCCGCTGCCTTGCCTTCATCTGATTCCCAGCGACTTTTTAAATCATAATTCACCACTGCGGCCGCTTCTGCCTCGGTAAGGCTCAGTTTCTTCAAACGCATATATTTACTCACCTTATTTAGACGATTAAATAAGTACTTCTGCTTTTTCACTACTACGTCTTTTTTTAGCTCATCTTCATAGCTAGGCACATCCTGCTTCAGAAAAGCTCCAACGCCAATGAGTGCTATAAGAATAAAAACGATTAGAGAAATCAGTTGCCTTAGTACAAAAGAACTCATTTTACTTTTAGTTGCTGAATTGCTAACCTTTGGATTCAATTCTTTCATTTCAAGCTTTTCACCACATGTTCTGCAGAAAATTGCACCTAGGGGATTCTGGTTGCCACACTTATCGCACTGAATTTCCATAATATTCAAATCCTATTGATTGATTCTATTTACACTTAGCACAATATCTTATCTTGATTAGCCATCTACAAGCTCAAAAACTAGTCATAAGTCAAAATGCATTTCGAATTCGCCAGCATTCATCTCTAGAGAAGCTAACAAGCAGTCTTTTTGGATTTTTTAGGCACTTATTCAAAAAAAACTTGTTACGAGTGGAAAAAAACACTTATTACTTCATTTTTACAGTTCGTGATTTTTTGCCGGATCTAATACGAAAAATAATAAGCGGCAGAAATAAGCCCATACTTTTTAAATAAATAAAATTAGGAAATATATAATGAGCCAAGCACTCACTTACTCTATCAGTGAAGTTTCTCCTTGCCGTAAAGCAATCGCCGCTACTAGCCCAGCAAAAGACGTTACTAAACTTTTCAACAACGCCTGTAAGCAAATTGGACAACAAGCAAAACTCCCAGGCTTCCGCGATGGCAAAGCTCCTCGTACACTCATTCTACAAAAATACGGTGAGCAAATCACTAAAGAAATTCGTGAAAAGCTCGTTTCTCAAGTCGTAGACAAAGCGCGCGAAAACGAAAAATTCGAAATCGCTGGTTACCTCGACGTAGCAGAATTCACTCCTAAAGCCAACGAAGACTGCGCTTTTACTATCACGATTGATATCTATCCAGAAATCACTCTTCCTGATTATAAGTCCATCAAAGTTGAACTAGAAGAATACGTTGAAGACGAAGCTAAAATCAAAGAAGCTCTCACGGAAATGACTGCACGCTTCTCTACAATGGAAGTTGTTGATCGCCCTGCAGAAAAAGAAGACTTTGTTAAATCAAACTTCTCTACTGACCTCGAAGCTACTGAAGCCACTAAAGATGTTCTCTGCGGTGAAGATCGCTGGATCCCACTCACAGAAAACGGTTTCATCCCTGGTGCTACTGAAGCTCTCACAGGAAAAAGCAAAGGCGACAAAGTTACTTGGACTGCAAACTTCCCAGCCGACTTCCATAAAGACGACTTAGCAGGCAAAGCTGTTGAATACACTGCGGACATCATCGAAGTTCATGGACGCAACACTCCTGAACTCAGCGACGAAATCGCTGTTCAAGCTGGCGCAACTGACGTAGCTGACCTTGAAGGAAAAATCAAAGAATCAATCAAATCACAATTTGAGAACAAGCAACGCAGCGAGCAGCGCGATATCATTGTCGATCAACTCCTCGAAGGTTTTGATTGTGACTTACCTCAATCACTATTGGATCAAGAAGCACACAGACAAGTACACACAATCATGTCTGAAGAAGGACTTGACCACCACCACGACTGTGGCGATGATCATGATCACGTACACAACGATGACTGTGGACATAGCGATGAAGACAAGACCGCAGAAGCTGCTACACAAGAAAAAGCTCTTGTACGCGCTACTAAAGATCTTAAAACTCGCATGATTCTAAGAGAAGTTGCAAAGGCTGAAAAAGTTGAACTCAATCAATACGAAGTACAAATGCAACTTTACTCCATGGCTCAGCACTATGGCATGAGTGTAGAAGACCTCACTAAGCAACTTCAACAAACAAATTCTCTTCACGAGTTTACTGATCACGTCCTCATGGACAAGACTTTAGACAAAATTGTTGACATCGCTTCAGGTAAAAACGCTTAATTCATTATAATTCGGAGAATCTCAGTATGAATCCACAAAACAGTCATTACGTACCAATGGTCGTTGAACAGAGCGCTAACGGCGAACGCGGTTACGATATTTACTCACGACTACTAAAAGACCGAATTGTCATGCTGAGTACTCCAGTTGATGATCACGTTGCCTCTTTATTAGTTGCACAATTCCTTTTTCTTCAGGCGGAAGATCCTAAGAAAGATATTCAATTCTTTATCAATAGTCCTGGTGGCTCAGTCACTGCCGGTCTCATGATTTATGATACAATGCAAATCTTATCTTGTGACATTCAAACTGTATGCATCGGCCAAGCGGCGAGCATGGGTGCGGTTTTACTTGCTGCAGGTACTACAGGAAAACGCTACTGCTTACCACACTCACGTGTGATGATTCACCAACCTTCGGGTGGTGCTGGTGGTACTGCGGCAGACATCACTATTCAGGCTGCTGAAATCAAGCGCTTGAAAAAAGAGCTCTATGACATCCTAAGTCTCCACACAGGAAAAGATTACAACGCTATTGAAACAGACTCCGACAGAGACTATTTCATGAGTGGTGAAGAAGCCAAAACCTACGGCCTTGTCGATCACATAATGACAAAGAAAGCTTAATATGTCTTCAAAAAAAGCACCTACTTGCTCATTCTGCTCTCGCGATAAAGAGGAAACTGGAGAACTCATTTCCAGTCCTACAGGAAGTTACATCTGTAGTGATTGCGTAGAAATATGCTCTGACATCCTATTTCCTCAACAAAGCATGGCCGATGTAGCAGAAGAAGAAAAGGTAGCGGACGCACCGAAATCTCCCTTTAATCTTCTGGCTCCAAAGAAAATTAAATCTGTCCTTGACGACTTTGTTATCGGCCAGGACTATGCCAAACGCACTTTATCTGTAGCTGTTTATAATCACTATAAACGTGTACAAAATAACCTCTTCCATCCAGAAGGCAGAGGCGATTTAGAGATGGAAAAAAGTAATGTCTTATTACTTGGCCCTAGTGGCTGTGGTAAAACTCTTTTAGCGAAAACTCTAGCGAAAACTCTCGATGTTCCCTTTACGATTTTTGATGCTACTACCGTTACTGAAGCTGGCTACGTAGGTGAAGATGTTGAAAATATCATCCTCAGACTGATCCAAGCTGCAGATGGCGATATCGAAAAAGCTCAATACGGAATTATTTACGTCGATGAAATTGACAAAAAAGCCAAAAAAGGCGAAAACATGTCAATCACTCGTGATGTATCAGGCGAAGGCGTTCAACAGTCTCTCCTGAAAATCATTGAAGGCACACACTGCAACGTTCCTCCTAAGGGTGGTCGCAAGCATCCTAACCAAGACTACATCCAAATCGACACCAGTAATATTCTCTTCATTTGCGCCGGCGCATTCGTAGGACTTGAAGATGTAATTCGCGGTCGCCTAGGACGTCGCGTTATTGGCTTTGGCGAACAAGGCAAAGGAACTAGATCTGACGCAGATATCGAAGAAATCATGCGCGAAGTTGAACCCGGCGACCTAGTCAAGTACGGGCTTATCCCCGAGCTAATAGGGCGCTTACCAGTGATATCTGTTCTTAATCCACTCAAAGAAGATGATTTGGTTCATATTCTAACCAACGTCAAAAACTCCATCATCAAACAGTATCAATATATCTTACTGAGTGATGGCATAAAACTTAACTTTACTGATGACGCCTTAAAAGAAATGGCGCATTTAGCCATTGACAAAGGTACTGGTGCTCGTGGATTGCGCTCTATCCTAGAGAAATCAATGCTCGAACTCATGTTTGAACTTCCTAGTCGTACAGACGTAAAAGAAGTCATCATCAATAAAGAATTTGTTGCAAACGGCTCAGAACCTGAGTACATACTCAAAAAAACTAAGAGTAAAAAAAGCTCTTAAAGCAAACTTCATATCCCCTTTAGAGGCCTCTTTGTTCACAAAGAGGCCTTTTTTATTCTACCTTCACTATTTTAACTTCCTCAATTGCCTTAGCTTTGAATCACAAAATTGATTGGCATAAAATCAAATAAAAAGCATATTAGCGAACTTTTAAATTTATCAGCGAGCTAAAGCATGGAAAACGAGAATCAACACGAGAATTTTTCTTTTGTCGAGAGCGAAAAAAAGATTTTAGATTTTTGGACCGAAAAAGAGATTTTTAAAAAATCTCTTGAGCAAACAAAAGACTGCCCACCGTACATTTTTTATGATGGTCCTCCCTTCGCAACGGGCTTACCTCACCATGGCCATTTAGTCGCTTCGACTCTTAAAGATATCATCCCACGTTATTTCACCATGAAAGGACGCTATGTTGAGCGCCGCTTTGGATGGGACTGCCATGGCTTACCTATTGAACATGAGATAGATAAAAAACTCGGTATGAGTGCGCAAGATGCCGTTGAAAAAATCGGCGTCAAAGCTTATAACCAAGAATGCCGTGGCATCGTACAACGATTCACTTCCGAATGGGAAAAAACTATTTCACGCATTGGTCGCTGGGTTGACTTTGAGAACGACTACAAGACCATGGATACAGACTTCATGGAATCTGTGTGGTGGATCTTTGGCCAACTTTGGGAAAAAGGGCTCATCTACCAAGGAACAAAAGTCGTGCCTTTTTCGACTGCACTTGGCACCGTCCTCTCTAACTTCGAAGCCGGATCAAATTACCAAGATGTCCAAGACCCCGCCGTTACCATTTTCTTCAAACTACAAGACGAAGACGCCTACTTAGCTGCTTGGACAACTACACCTTGGACTCTACCCTCCAACTTATGTCTTTGTACAAACGCAGCAATCAGCTACGTAAAAGTTCGTGATGAAGAAAGTCAAAAAGTTTTTTACATGGCCGAAGCTCGTCTCGAACACTACAGAAAAAAGAACTCACTCGAAATACTCGAAACCGTTACTGGCGCCGATCTAAAAGGCCGTAAATACGAACCCTTATTTCCCTATTTTGCGGAGCTCGCAGAAGAAAATTGCTTTCAAATCCTCAATGATGATTACGTCACCACAGAAAGCGGTACCGGCATTGTCCACCTAGCGCCAGGCTTTGGTGAAGACGATAATCGCGTCATGCAAGAAGCTGATATAAAAGCTACTGTATGCCCCGTTGACGACGCCGGAAAATTCACTTCAAAAGTCACTGACTATGCTGCCGTATACGTAAAAGATGCCGACAAAGAAATTATCAAAGACTTAAAAGAACGTGGCCGTCTTTACGAAAGAAGCTCCTACCTTCACTCCTACCCATTCTGCCCGAGATCCAAGACTCCACTCATCTACAAATCCATTCCTTCTTGGTATGTAAATGTCGAAGCGGTTAAAGACAAAATGATTGCTGCCAACAAACAGATTCACTGGGTTCCAGAGCACATCAAAGAAGGACGTTTTGGTAAATGGCTCGAAGGCGCGAGGGATTGGGCCATATCCAGAAACCGTGTCTGGGGCACACCTATGCCGATCTGGATCAATGATACAACAGATAATAGAATCTGCATCTCTTCCATCGAACAACTCAAAGAGCTCTCTGGCATTGAGTTAAGTGATCTCCACCGAGAGCACACTGACGAAGTCCATTTCACTATCCCTGGAGAAGAAGGGACCTACAAACGCATCACCGAAGTTTTTGATTGCTGGTTTGAATCAGGCTCAATGCCTTATGCTCAACTGCATTACCCTTTTGAAAATAAAGAAGTTTTTGATGCCGGTTTTCCCGCAGAGTTCATTGCCGAAGGTCTTGATCAAACTCGTGGTTGGTTTTACACACTCACGGTTTTATCAGCTGCTATTTTTGATAAGCCTGCATTTAAAAACGTCATCGTCAATGGACTCGTACTTGCGAAAGATGGCCGTAAGATGTCTAAGTCTGAACGCAATTTCACCGCGCCTGACAGCCTCATGGAAGACTTTGGTGCCGATGCACTTAGACTTTATCTTATCACTTCTGGACTCGTAAGAGGCGAAGAGCAAAAATTTGATGATAAGGGCGTAAAGGATATGGTTCGCACCGCCCTCCTTCCTTGGTTCAATTCTTTCAAATTCTTCAAAACTTATGCCGACCTCGATGGCTGGGATCCCGCCAAACACTATGTTGAAGGTGACAATATCACCGACAACTGGCTCATTTCGAATCTTCAAACTCTCAAGAAAAATATTTCTACAGAGATGGATGCCTACCAACTCTATAATGTTGTGCCTGCACTATTTACATTTATTGAAGACCTCACAAATACTTATATCCGTCTCAACCGCGGTCGCTTTTGGGCTGAAGGCCTAGAAGAGGATAAGTGCGCAGCTTATTCAACACTCTACACTGCCCTCAATGAACTCAGTATTAGCATGGCTCCTTTTGCGCCATTCTTCTCTGAATTCATCTTCCAAGAACTTAAGAGTATGGACTCAAATAGCTCTGCTCCTGAGTCTGTTCACCTCTGTGATTACCCCACCGCTGACGAAAGTAAAATTAATAGTATACTTGAAGACGCCGTCGATCGCATGAATCAAATCATTCTTCTGGGCAGACAGAAACGAAACCAAGTGAAGATCAAAGTTAAGACACCTTTGCAATGCCTTACCGTGATCCATAAAGACAAAGATTTGCTTCAAGAGATCTCTCGTCTTGAAAACTACCTCAAAACTGAACTCAATATCAAATCAGTTGCATATGATCAAGACGAAGCCAAGTACATTAACTTTTTCACTAAACCAAATTTCCCTGCATTAGGAAAACGACTTGGTAAACAAATGGGGAAATTTACTGGCATGATTAAAAAACTTAGTGAAGCTGACATTGCCAATTTTGAACGCGATGGTTCAATCGAACTAGGTGGAGAGGTTTTTACTCAAGGTGACATTGATATCTTTCGCGAAGCTCGCGAAGGCCATGATGCGCTCTCCAATAGCTTAATTTCTATTGAACTCGATTGCAATTTAAGTCCTGAACTGCTTCGTGAAGGCCTTGCTCGTGAAGTCGTAAATCGCATCCAGCGCTCAAGAAAAGAAGCGGGCTTCAATGTCGGCGACAGAATTGCTCTAAACGTTAAAAGTGATCCTAACCTTCAATTAGCCATAGAAGAACATCTTGAATATATCTGCGGAGAAACGCTTACCGATTCGATATCTTTCGTAATAGTTGAATCCTATGACTTTGAATTTAAAATTGAAGACTATGCTCTCGAGATAGGCTTACTTAAAGCCTAAGCTAACTTTTCTATCACAATTCAACCCCGTACACAAAGCTAAGCTTTGTGATTCGGGGTTTTTCGTTTATTTTATCTGATTCATTTTTAAGCTTAGGAGTTGTAATGTCTGACCAAGCAAGCAAAGCATCCTTACCTGAAGGAAGCAAAATTTTCTGTCCCGCATGTAATGCCAAACTCGACGTATCTGGTCTTGTCATTCACTCCAAGTTTTTTTGTCCTGGATGCAATGCGAAGATCCAAGTTCCAGAAGAAAATTTAACACTCCAAAGCAAGCCTGTTGCAGAGCCTAAAAATCAGAAGACAGAAACTAGTTCTGTCAGCACATCGGATATCGATCGCCTCAAGAACTTAGCTAAAAAAGCAATACTAACCGACATCAATCTCCCCGGCTCAAAATCTACGAATAAGCCCCCTGAGAAAGTAGATAGTAGCTCTAACACCAAAGAAAAAGACGAAACAACGGATGCCATGGAAAAAGTGGCGACCGCCAAGCAGACTGCGCTCGATGAAACTATGAAAGATCAGGTGGAAGTCACGAACGCCACCACCATTCAAGATAAAACTCCTGAGACTGTACAAGTGCCAGTAGTCGAAACTACTGCCAAAAAAGAACCCGCACCTGCTCCCAAAGAAGAGCACATCGATCCCAATGGACTCAATAAAGTTAAATGCCATTCCTGCGGTAAGTTAAACGATTTTTCTAAAGAAAAAGCTTTTGATAAAATACCGTGCTCCCATTGTTCCGAAAAAATAATCGTACCAAAGCGTTTTCAACACTTCCTTTTAGAAGATGAGCTCTCTGACAATCAATTTGCTAAAGTTTACCGAGCGCTCGATTTGTCTCTGAATAGGGAAGTTTGTATTAAAATTTTCAACAAAGACATATCTGCCAATGAAGTCCTTGTAAAAGCGCTCATTGAAAAACTTAGTCTCAGTGCCACTCTTACGCAACAAAATATCGTCCCCATCTATACGTCTGGAACTTTTGAAGAACAGTTTTTCATGGTAAGTCAATACATGAATCAACAATCATTAGAAGCCTTTATCACCAAGGCCAAGGGTGAGCTCCCCATTAATGCCTGCCTAAAAACTTTACACGAAGTCAGCAAAGGCTTACTCGAATACAGCCGTCACAAACAATATCACCATCATTTAAGTCCTCGTAATATCTTGATTAATTCTGATGGTCAAATCAAAGTCACCGATTTCAATATCTTCTACACGATAATGCTCGACCAAAAAGACAAAAGTCTTTATGGCACTGATTTTGTCTCTCCAGAGCTTATCCACAAAGGCAAAGATACCGACTCCACCGTAGATGTATTTCATTTAGGTTTAATCGCTCAACAACTTATTACAGGTAAGATCCCTTATGAGGCTTCTAATCAAGAAGACTTAATGGATCTCCACCTGGAAAAGACTCCTGAAAAACTTTCAGATCTAAGGAGTGACACTCCCCAGGAGCTCTGTGATTTTGTACAAAAAATGCTTTCGGTTCGTCCTAGTGACCGCCCTTCTCTCAGTGAAACTGAAAAAGAATTAGATAAACTGCGGAATCCTCAAAAAGCTAATCTTGCTGCCACTCGCATGAAAACACCTGTCTCTAAGCCACCATTAGAAAAAGACGAAGATAAATTCAAACATGCGAAACTCCAAGATACCGATCTTGCCCATGAAGATTTATTGATTCAACTCAATGACAAGGAGAAAAAAAGCCCCATTGCCATTATTGCTATCATCTTAGTTCTTATTTGTGTTATAGGCTTTTTCCTCAGTCAAAATAACAGCTCGGAAGACAAAGCGTCTGAGGTAGATGCTAAGCCCGTAGAAGTTCCTAAAGATCCTCAGGATATTGCTGTTGCTCTCCCCGATGATCCTATGCCAAATGATATAATTCCAGAAGACATGACTAGCGACACGAAGACGGTAGAACCCTCAATTGAAGTTGTAGAAATCCCCACTCCGACTCCTATAATTGAAGAGCCCGTTACCGTACCTTTAGCTGTGGATGTTCCAATAGAGGAAACTGAGACCCCTAATCAATTCGAAGAAGAGTTTACTGACTTCGCACCTGTTATGGCTAATAAAGAAAAACGCCCTTTCCCTAACAATCTCGATTTCAGCCCCACTATTTCAGAATTCATCGATTATCTGAATTCTCAGCCCGACTCTCAACGCAAAGCTATTGAGCATGAGCGCTTGCGCCTCTTAAACCGCATACGTTTCTACCTCATTAAAGTTCTTTCAAATACTCCTTATGAAGGCAAAGTTTTTTCCCGTGAATTCGAAGATAGCATCGATGGCTTTTTAGAAGTCAAAAATGATCAATTGCTTATGGGTCGTAAAGGTGCTGATTTCACACTCGAAGTTGACGTCACCCAATTAGAGGATATCCAATTTGCAAAAGTTTTGGAATTTTTTGCTAAATCCAAACTCGATCAAGTTCTCGATAGCCCCGAAGCGATTGCGAAAGAACTGAAAGAATCTGCTGCAGAAGATTATTTTAAAGCGGCATTACTCATGGACTGGTTTAAAAATGAGAAAATGGCTCAAGCTTATCTAAATCTGGCCACTCAGTTAAACCCTAATTTAACAAATCATTACAAGGTTTTCTTTGATGGGCAAGAATAAAAAACCACTTAAGTCAAAAGGCTTTTCAGTCAACCCCTTCGCCGACTTAAAAGTCGACTGTATCGCTAAAGATATTGAAGGAAGTGCAAAAGCAAAAAATAAAATAGCCCATACCACTTGCCGTATACGCTTAGAGAAAAAAGGTCGCGCGGGCAAGAAAGTCACTGTCATTTATGGCTTTGAACCCGTGCTTGAATTAGTGGAAATGATGAACCTTCTCAGCGATTTAAAAAAATCGATCGGCAGTGGCGGAACAGTAAAAGAAGACACTTTAGAACTCCAAGGGGATAAGCGACCACAAGTTGCTGATTTCCTCAAACAAAAACACTTTCGCACCAAAGGCGAACTCAATTAACTTTTAGGATCATTATGAATTTAGATGCATTACAAAAACAGGTGAAAGCGATACAAGATCGTTTTGAACATCTGGGGAGGTACCTTTGACGTACCTACTAAAACTCAGGAACTCAATCAACTAGAACTCGAAATGAGCAGTGCTACTTTTTGGGAGAATACGAATACCGCAAAAATCACTGTCGATCGAGTATCTGTTTTAAAAAATGTAGTCACCCCCTATGCAGAACTAGGATCCAGTGTTGATGACTTCCTCACTCTTGCTGAACTTATCGAAGAAGAAGGTGCTGAATCAGAATTAATGGCCGATGCGGACGGTGAGTGGGCTGAACTCACAAAAGCTCTAGATGATCTCGAACTTTTAAGTTTCCTGTCAGGAAAATACGATAGCGGCGACTGCTTTTTATCCATTAATGCTGGTGCAGGTGGAACTGAGTCTTGTGATTGGGCCGACATGCTCTTCCGCATGTATCGCCGTTGGGCCGAATCAAAAAAATTCAAAATTTCTATTGTCTCAATCCAAGAAGGAGACGAAGCAGGTATCAAAAACTGCACACTCATGATTCAAGGGCCTATGGCTTTTGGCTACTTAAAAGCCGAACGTGGCGTTCACCGCTTAGTGCGTATATCCCCCTTTGATTCCAATAAACGAAGACATACTTCCTTTACCTCTATTGATGTCGTTCCCGATATCGGTGATGAAGCCGAAGTCGATATAGATGATAAAGATTTACGAGTCGATACTTTTCGTGCCTCAGGTGCTGGTGGTCAGCATGTTAACACAACTGATTCAGCTGTGCGCATAACTCATATTCCTACAGGAATTGTTGTAGCCTGCCAAATGGAACGCTCTCAACACAAAAACCGTGCAACCGCAATGAAAATGCTAGGTGCTAAACTTGAAGAATTGCGTCAAGCTGAGCATGCAGCGGAAATCGACGCCAATTCAAGTGTGAAAACTGACATTGGCTGGGGTCATCAAATACGCTCTTATGTTTTACATCCCTACAAGATGATTAAAGATTTAAGAACCACATACGAGACAAGTAACACCAACAATGTTTTAGATGGTGATTTAGATCCTTTTATTCAAGCCTACCTAAGAAGTGGACTCAACAAAGAAGACAATGACTAACAAAGCCATCATTGCTTTACTTACTTGCCTTTGTGCAATTATTTTTTCTACTCTCCTCTTATTAAAGAAAGATGTGAAACTTAGTAATGTTAGCAAAAGGCAACAAATACCCTTTGAGGTCCAAAGTGCTACTGCACAGGGTCTTATCTTGGGTGGGAAGTATGAGTTTGCCAATAAAATCTTTGCAAACTCATACCAACACTTCAAAGACAACCCTGCTTATATCCAAAGCTATGCAAATAGTTTACTTGCCTCTGAGCAAGCTCAAAAAGCTCAAAACATCTGCTTAGACGCGATCAACATTTATCCACTAAATAAAAACCTTAGACTTACACTCGCAAAATGTATGTTAAGCAATAAGCAAAGTGACTCCGCCTATCGTTTACTTAACGAGCTCCCTCTCTTTTCTCAAAAAGAAGCTGACTACCTCAGTCTCATTATAATGACGACTCCCAATAAGAGTGGTCTCGAATCTTTAATGAGTAAAATGAAAAACTTTACCAACTATCAAAAGCTCTTCCCGAAGAACTTGATCGAAAAATCACCTAATTCTGAATTCATTATAAAGAACTTGAGTAATTAAATGGCTGATGTAAAAGTCCTCAGTGCTGAAATTGCTAACCGTATTGCCGCAGGTGAAGTTGTAGAACGTCCTTCATCTGTACTAAAAGAATTGGTTGATAATGCCATAGATGCGGGTGCCACTCGCATTATTATTCGTACGGAAAATGCAGGAAACTCGCTAATTGAGGTCTCCGATAATGGCTCTGGCATGAATCAAAATAATGCCTTACTTTGTCTCGAACAACATGCCACTTCAAAAATAAGTGATGCCAGTGATCTTGATTCAATCAGTAGTTACGGCTTTCGCGGGGAAGCTATTCCAAGTATTGCCTCGGTTTCTCGCTTCACTATTTTAACTCGCTTACACAATGAGCTTGAAGGTAACATGATCCAAGTCAATGGTGGAGAAATCTCGACCGTCGAAAAAATTGGCTGTGCACCAGGAACATGCATGCGTGTCGCCAAGTTATTTTATAATGTTCCAGCCAGAAAGAAATTCTTGAAATCTCAGCGTACGGAAGAATTCCATATACAAGAGACTTTTATCCAAATGG
Organism: Lentisphaera profundi; assembly: GCF_028728065.1. Classification (GTDB taxonomy): domain Bacteria; phylum Verrucomicrobiota; class Lentisphaeria; order Lentisphaerales; family Lentisphaeraceae; genus Lentisphaera; species Lentisphaera profundi. The sequence goes on from NZ_CP117812.1 coordinate 2,379,207, forward strand.
CACTCTCTAGGCCTGATATACACATGGAACTCCATTGCGATAAACGCAAAGTGTATAATATCCCCCCTAGTTCTGATATGAGAACACGATTGAGTTCCTTTGTTAATCGTGAAACTGCCAAGGATATGCTTGACGTCGATTATCAAGAAGCTGGTATCTCGGTTAAAGGCTTATGCTCACGCCCAGGATTAGCCCGTGGCAATTCACGCGAACAACGTTTTTTCATCAACCAGCGCCCTATTGTTGCTCCAGAAATTAACCGCGCTATAAGAAATGCTTATGAAGGCATTATCAATAAAGGACAATTCGCTCCCTGTGTGCTCTATATTAATATTGATCCTTCGAGAGTTGACATCAATGTTCATCCTGCAAAACGAGAGGTTCGTTTTCGTGAACCCCAACTTCTTTGCCAGGTTATTAGCCACGCACTTGAGCTCGCACTACGCCAATTAAGTGGTTCTCAACACAAGCTACTTGCCCCGTCTTTCCTTCAGCCAAATGTACATGTAGAAACGAGTCGAGTCAGTCTTACGCTCAATCAAGACAATCCTTTACAGGAAAAAATCGCGCCTTCTTTTGAAGCCCCTCGCACAAATGAGAATAACACTGGACCTCTTAGCCAGAACACGCCTGACATCCAGCCAGCTATTACTCAACTCGATCCTCACGAGACAAATCATACACATGCGCTAAACACTAATGACAAAGTCATCCAAAATCCCGTCATCGAAAGCCACACTCATGAGCACCAATCAGAATTGAGTAATGACACAGGCCCGCCCATCGATAATTCGGCCGAAAGTGCTGAAAAAGAAACTTTTAGCCATGGCTTAAATAAATTAAATATCATTTCATTTTACAACAAAGAATACTTGCTTTGTCATGGTGAGAATGGATTAATCATTCTGTGCTTAAAAGCCGCCCGCGAAAGAGTAATTTTTGAGCAAATGTTGAATAACTATCGTCTCAACACAGAATACACACAAGCTTTATTAATCCCGATTAGTCTCGAACTTAATCACAGTGATTCCCATTTAATCGAAAAATACTCTACGCAACTCAATGAACTCGGCTTAGGACTGAGGCATTTTGGTGCTCATAGCTGGATGCACTCCGACAGATCATTCTCAAGTGCTATTAAAAAATAGCTTAAAGTTATAATTTCCAATAAAAAATCCCACTTAATCGCCTATATTGTAGTAGCTTACACCGACAATAACAGCAAGTGGGACTTTCAATGTACGATACTCTTTTTCCCGAATATTTCATCGAGGAATTACGGCAAACTATAGGAATTTTATGCGGACCATTGAAGATTGCGGGGCAAATCATACTTCGTCCTGAATTTCAAGAGATCAAAAAGGCAATTGAAGATGATCAACTTCAGTTGAGTAAAGATAGAGCCGCCACTAGAAACCGCGAGTTTAAAAACAGCTCTACCCAAAAACACCCCCCAGCTGAATTGGTGGTGGCGTTGTTCATAGCCCGTCACTTTTATGATAATTGTTACGGTGAACGAGGCTATAGTATGCTATGTGAGAATAGTTCCTTGCAGCAGTTTATTGGGCGCTTGGGCATAGGAAGCTTCCCTTCACGCAATACGATTCATGAACAAGTCTCTGCTCTTTCTGAGAAGACCCTTAATCTTTTTCATCAAGCTATTTTGAACTGCGTTAAGGAGTGTGGCCTGGATGATTTTTCAGCAGTGATTATTGATTCTACAGCCATTAAGGCCGATTCAGCGTGGCCTGTCGATAGTCAATTACTAAAGAACCTTAGTTGTAAAATGATGAAAAATATCAGTGACGTTCATGATCAGCTTCCCTGTGTTGAGCGCAGAAAGATCCCTCTCAAACGCCTGCAAAATTACTGTGATTATATGAGTAAACTGGATTTCGAGATCTCTATGCTTAAAGGAAAAAAAGGAGCAAGAAAAATGAGGCAAAAGTTTTATACGCAAGAACTTTTACCGAGGTGCCGAAAATTTATTATTCGCCTGGAGAAGACTCTTCCTCAAATTAAACAACACTGTGAAAGTGCCAAAGTTCTGATGATTGACGAATGTCTATCTCGCTTCATAGATAAAGTTTTGATGGTTGAACATCGCTTCAACATGGCTCCTAAGGACTACGATACGAAGACGGCACGGAAAATTTACAGCATGAGTGATAATGATGCAGCATTTATTAAAAAGGGTGGTCGAGAAACCGTATTTGGCTACCGACCAAATTTCGCCTTTAGTGCCAATGGTTTTCTGACATCATTCACCCTAGAATCTGGAAATACTAGTGACAGCAAGGCCTTCAGTAATTGCCTTGATGAAAATAAAAAGATGACGGGCGAGACCGCAATGATGATCAGTGTGGATGACGGATATAGCTCTGCCGCCAATTTAGATGATGCCATCGAAAAAGGGGCGACATTAGTCAGTGTTAGTGGCTCAAAGGGAAAGAAGCTCTTAGGAGAAGATATTTATGAGAGTGAAAACTACCAACTTGCGAGAAATATCCGATCAATTTCCGAAGCAGGTATTTCAAAGCTGAAGAACTATCACAACCTTGAGCGATTTACCGTTTGTGGCTTAAAGAGGGTTCGTCAAGAAACTCTCATAAGCGCCATAGGATTCAACTTGGAAAGGATCTGCCAGTTATTATGTCAAATAGAGGTTGAGGTCGCCGCATAGAATGTCGGAGTGCATCTAGCTGGCTGCTGGATACCACCCCTTTAAATTTCCCTGAAGATAATATCATGGGACTTATAAAAGAGATAATTGATATCCTCCACAAAAATCCCAATAGCTTGAAACGCGACATCCATATCAATCTTGCAAAAACAATTTCGGCGGCGACTTGCCGACGCGTGAAATTCAATGAGACGGGGAGTCGCAAGATACTCGAAGACTTAGATGCCTGCGAGACACCTTACTCTTGTCCTCAAGGGCGCCCAGTATTCATCAATATCTCTGATAATGAGTTAAAGAAACGCTTTGGTCGCAACTAAATAAAAACGATTAAGTTTTATCCTTATCGGATATTTTTCAGACGAAGCCGACTTCTACTAAGTCAGTAATTCTCTTAGTTTTCTAGCTAATTCTACCATGCGGTAAGGCTTCCTTAAAAAGGCCGCCGCACCCGCTTCAATCAGATCACCAGCTTCATTCTCAGCCATAAACCCAGAAGAGATCAAAACCTTGACTTCGTCATCTAGTTTCTTTAATTCATAAAAAGCCTCACGACCATTCATTTCCGGCATCACCATATCCAAAATCACCAAGTCAATTTGACCAGGATTTTCACGATAAATCTCAACCGCGTCTAAACCATTCTCTGCCAACAAGACGATATAGCCTAAGTTTTGTAAGTTCTCAATCAGAACATCCCAAATCATATCTTCATCATCAACCACTAAAATAGTTTCAGTACCTTTTAATGAGTCTGCATTGAGGTCATCATCCAATTGCCCACCTACTGCGTGGAAATCCATCGAAGGAAGAAGTAACTGTAGGGAAATCTGCTCATCATTCTCATTGCAATAAAGTGCTCCAGAAAAACGCTTCAAGGCACCTAAGACAAAAAGCATTTCACGGCGATCAGATTCCTCAAAAACAGCCGCATCATAATTAACAGGTACGTAGTCATTGATACTATCAGAACTTTTAAGCTCGATCGAGTAATAAATCCCATCATTGAGAGCCTCTTGCTCAGACATATTCACTTTTTCAACCGATAAAGTATACGTTTTATCTTTTGCGAGCAATGAATGCATGAACATAAATACTGATGATAAATGACTCATATTGGCCTGAATAATCAGTTCTTCTTGTTCATTAACTAAATTCACATCATCGAGGTCTCGTAACTTTCTTGTACGCTTAAAAAAGGCCGTGAGCAAAGCACTTAAATTCACTTTCTCTTGCTCCTCTACTGTGGTCTCTAAGTCTTGGGAAATTGTTGAGTAGATGATTTTAATTTGCTCAATATCATGACGTAATTTCTCGAGGTAACGTTCTCCTGATGCTGAATCCTCAAGTTCATCTTCCAAAAAATCACTGTAGACAACAATGTTTTTAAGTAGCTTATTCATTACCAAGGAAAGCCCTTTGAGCTCTGCATCACACCGCTCTAAACGCTCTTGAAGAGAAATTTCATTCAAATCATGATATTTCTGCATAATTAAACCTCATTTTGATATTTTATACTGACACAATAACACTCATTGTTAGTTTTTCAGTGAAACCAAGGCTATATATAGAACCATAATTTATAAAAACAGAAGATATCAATGACAGAATTTATCCTCATGCCTGCGATCGGTGCTATAATTGGCGCCGTAACAAATGAGCTCGCAATCAAAATGCTCTTTAGACCTTACAATCCCGTATATGTCTTTGGCCTTAAACTCCCGATGACACCCGGTGTCATTCCTTCTCAACGAACGGTCATTGCCGGTAATATTGCCGAAACTTTCGAAAAGCACCTCTTATCTGGAAAAGAAATCCATGATATGCTAACATCCCAAGATATGCATGATCAACTTGAAAAAGAAATTTTGAAAGGATTAAAAAAACAACTCCCCACGATTTTAGCCAATCCAGAACTCTTACAACAAACGAGTTCCATGGTCCATTCAGCACTTGTTGATACTGCGAAGGATAAATTTGTAAAAATCAGCATTGAAAAAGCACCCCTACTCGCAGAGAAAATGATTGATAATGCCTTAGAATCTCTAGGCTCAATGGTAGCAATGGTGGCCTCTCCTTTCAAAGGAAAAATCTGTGAAAAAGTCTTAGAAGGCATTGAGCAACTCAGCCGTGAAACTCTAGCTTCATTTGCTACTGATGATACTCGCCTACTCATTCAAGAAAAAATTGAACAGCAATCTGGCCAACTCGACTACACAAAAATCGCTGCATCCTTAGCCCCCGCAATGACAGAGCTCATTATCAATGGTCTCAGTAATGCGATTGAAGAAGCTCTTAGTAGTGGACACCTTGATATTCGCAAGAAAATTGAAACTCGTATTAATGAACTTGAGATCCAACAGCTCGAAGAAATCATCCTCGGCTTTAGTCGTGAGCAGTTCAGGTATATAACCGCCTTTGGAGCACTTTTGGGAGCTATAATCGGCTTAGTACAGGCTTTTACTGTCGGCATGCTTAACTAAAATGCTTGAGACGCTGATCATTGGTAGCGGCTATCTAGGCTCATTCATCAAATCTAAATTTAAGAGTGTTCAATCAAGTTCATTAGAGAATACCGCTGACTTCTATTTTTCCCTAGAATTATCCCCTTTCGATGAACTCCCTCCAGCGAAGACCCTCATCATTACTTGCTCAACTGAAATGATGGGGGACAGAGCTAAAGCCTTTGCGCAATTTTCTCAAGAGAATTTCAATCAAATCATCCTCATTTCTACTGCTAGTTTATTTCAAGTCTCTCACGCAGATGAAGTAATTGATGAAAACGCCCCTTTGATCTCGTCACACCCACGAGTCATTAGCGAAGGCTACTTTGAAAAATTTGCCACTATCCTCCATTGCGGCCTGCTCTGGGATGAAACTTTGCGCACTCCGCGAAAATGGTTAAATCGCATTAAAAATGGCCAAAAATATGTCAACTTTTGCAAGAGTGATCTTGTCGCAGAAGTCTGCTTTCATATCACTCATCTCGAAGGCTCCTTAAGAGGACATTTTCTTTGTGCTGATAATCACGCAAAACGCTGGAACGAAATCGCCAAATCCTACAGTATCAAACTTGATAACAAAGAAACAGGCACTGAAAGCAAGATTTTGAATTCTAAAAAACTTCAACTTTCTCTAAAAAGTAAGATTGACTGGTCTTCATTCGTATATTGTATAAAAAAAGAGCCTTTGTGACTCAAAAGAAAGCTTTCTTAGATTGGATTTTACTTGAGCTCTTTTAACTTAGTGCGAATCAATAATCAACGAGGCTCAAAATATTACCGCCAGGCACACTCATTAATGGCTTCTGTATCCTAGAAAAAATTGCTAGCGGCAATATGGGTACGGTATATTCAGCTACACAAGTAAACCTCAACAGAAAAGTTGCCATCAAAATTCTTTTTGAGCACACTACTGAGGATCAGGACTTCCTGAGAGGTTTCTTTCGCGAAGCCCAGGCTGCTGCGGCTTTTACACATCAAAACATTGTCCAAGCATATGATGTCGGCCAAACTGAAGATAAACTCTATTACTTCGCGATGGAACTTGTTGATGGCGGTGATGTCTTAGAATTAATTAAACAGCACGATTCTATTATCTACAAAGATGCATTGCCGCTAATAACCGGAATTGCCGAAGGTTTGCACTATGGCAATACAACCCGCCAACTTACTCATGGCGACCTCAAACCTGCTAATATACTTATTACCCGTCAAGGAGAAGCTAAATTAGCTGATTTAGGTTTAGCACGAATGGGTGGTGAAATCCAAGGCGAAAGCGATGGGATTATGCTCACACCCATGTATGCCGCACCAGAAATGATTCTCGATCAATGGAAGAATGGTGATCCTCGAGCCGATATTTATTCCTTTGGTGCTACCTTATATCATATGCTCGCAGGGCACCCACCTTTTGAACATGATTCCTATGAAGAAATTCTTCGTATGCAAATAGAAGAAACTCATATCTCTCTAAAAAAAGCGAAAGCAAAAATCCCTCAAGGGGTTTCCGACTTTGTCGATCACCTATTACAAAAAGACCTAAATGACCGTCCACAAACCTGGGCTGAAGTCATCCAAGCACTTCGCCAACTCCAAGTTAAAGCGAATTCATACCAAATAGCGGGTGAAAAAAATCGTAAGTCGAAAATATACGACCGTGTCAAAGCCAATAATGACAAAAGTAAAAAAACTTTAATTGCGGCTATCGCCAGTTTTTTTATACTGGCTATCGTAGCTCTCTTTCTGATCAATATTGACCGAGGCGCCCCTCCCGTGAAAAAACTGGAAGAAAAAAAACTGATTACTCCTGACAACACAGTCAGCAGTAATACTAATGCTACCGAAAATCTACTAACAAAAAATGCCTCTCCAATTAAAGCTCCTCAGACTTCACCTTCTGCTAAGAAAGCCAAAAAGTTAAAAAAACAAAAGCCAAAAGCCTTAAAAAAAACGAATAATGAACTAAAGACTCCGCCAAAAAAACTCAAAGAAAGTGAAAATTTGAACAAGGCTAAGGAAATTAAAAAGCTAGCGGAAAATAAAACCACCATTAAATCACCTCCACCAATTTCCTTGGCTCAAAAAGATAAACAGGATAAAAAAAATAAGCAGCTTGCCATCAATAAAAAATTAGCTCTTCATCTCGAAGCTCTTTCAAGTAATAAGCATGGTAACATTAGCCAACACATAAAAAAAATCTCTGTTCTTTTAGCGAATAATACTTATGCTCAAAACTTAAGTATCCATTTCTATGAAGCCCTAAAAAACTTAAGTGAAAACGAAACGAAAGAATACCGTATAAAATCCTTTGACATGCAAGACATCACTTTTGTTGCGCAGAAAATCTATGGTCCCGTTGAAGAAACTATTCCTTTGGATAGTAAAGAAGCTCATCTTGTGATTGCTAAGGCAAGTACCGAATTAATTGAAAACTTCAATTCTCCCGATAAGAATATCTTAATGTTATATACCCTAACTAACCCATCTAAGTCAGCTCTTATCAAAGCAAAGCTAAACAATAAAAGTGCTTTTAATGATTTCCTGAAAACTGTCCTCGAGTGTAATAAACAATGAGATTCTTGTACTTCATCTTCCTTAGTCTTGGGATCTTTGCCGAGGATTCATCACCTTTTTGGGAAGAAATCAGAGAAGGCTCTACTATCTACATAAATCAAAATTATATAGATACGGGCGAAACACCCGAAAACATCAGATTAGCTATATATATAAACGAGCTCATCAAACTAAGCACAAAAAAAGCACTGCCTCTCGAAGCTCTTTTTGAGAACACGCCTACTGAGTATCATAAACGATTACTCGATAACGGCCTCCAGCTTCAAGTAATTCTAACTGAAAAATACTATCAATTAGAGACTCCTGAATCACAGCAACTACGTTTTTTTATTGCCTTGCTCTGTGATAATATGCATTCAAGTAAGAGCCAGCTCCTAAAGGATTTCAACAATGATTTCATTGAAGTCGAATTAAATAAAATCTATACGGCTTCTAATAAAAAATACGGCTTAGACTTACAGCTCCCCAAATACGAAACCATTGCCGCTCTCAAAAACATCCAGTTCAAATCTCTCAATTTTAATACCGATCAATTTCTCTCCTTGGTGAATTACATTAATAATAAATGTAAAAATAGTGGCATTGCTATTCAACTTGACGACATTCCGTTCTGTACGAATCTACGAACGGTTGAAAATCTAAATGATGACCTAATCTATAACGGAACCATAAAGATACAGAACCCCCTTAGCTATAAGCTAGAAAATGGGAACCTCATGGATTTAATTAAGTTAATCGATCTCAACTACAAAGTGAACATCACTTATCATCGTGATCGCATCATAATTGACGCCCCAAAAGAGTCTCACTGGAAAAATGATTACCTCTCGTACAGAAAAGCAAAGGCCTTAGCCTCCTCGATCTACTCTCCTGTTTTCCCAACACTCTTTGACAAAGAACATACCTTCCAAACTCTGGGCACTATAAATGAAATCCGCAAAAGTGAGCAGCTAGTATCTATATACTTCGATGGACTTTATATAAGCGTTCCTATATCAGAAAATGAAGAACTCGTAGACGAGCTTATCGACAATCTTGAAAAGGCCAAACTATCTAGCTCATCACGCTATTCTGACAAATTAGAACTCATTGTTCAAGGAGTATTTTTAGCGAACAAAAATACTCCTCAAGCATTAAACGCTGTATATCTACTCGGCTTTAATAAATTTCTTCACTTACAGTAAAGACCTCATCGACTCTAAGTGGTGCACTACACACCGCCTTACTGAGTTTCAGAGCTAAAACTAAGCTGATACAAATTTAATCTTTGTATTGCTCTTTGCCATATTTATCCCACCACTTGAGCCAGTTGCTAGCGACGTCTTCTTTCTCTTGTGCAAAATCATTTTTTACACAGTAAAGAATGCCTGAACGATGTTTTATGAATTCAAAAGCATAAGGCTTTATATCCCCATTCGTTACTCGTTGCGCCATATAAGCCGCATAGATTCTCATTTCGGGTTTTTCATATATACTTTTTGATTCCATCCAGAGCGTGGTATCATCATCTTCCAGAACCACTTCTCTTTTATCTTTCATCAAGCCGGCGTAAATACGAACAATATGATTAACATCGATCGGAGGCGTATCTAAGTCCCCCTCTTCTCTCTTTTTAATCACTCCTACATTATAATTATCCATTGCCCGATGAAATAAAGCTTCTACTACAACCGTAGTCAACTGCGCATTTGACGTTTTTAAAATTTCTTCTAGTTCAGCAATACTCTTTTCTTCGTATTCTTTAATTCGCAAGTTATAAATAGTCATATCTTGCTCTTCTATTTGAGAGACTATTTTACCTTTGTCATCCTTAACTTCTACCGACACTAAAGGCGTTTCATATTTTTTAATGTTAATCTTCTTTTTGACTACTTGATTTGATTCATTCGAACTTTGACTCGTACATGCAACCATGAAAGCCAAAGGGATTAGGCTGTAAAACTTCATATATTAATCTCCTGTGAAAATAGCTTACGAAATTAGCACAATATAGGTGACTTGCAACAAATTTGAAGCAAACTACATTCTCCTAAATCAAAATAATTTCTTATAGGAAAACATGAAATACACCGAAAAAAATGAAGACTTGATCAACTGGATGAAAGTTATGCGTATGTCTCAGGGCTTTTTTTTCATCTCAGCAATGCCTGTCCTCCTAGGGACTCTCCTCATTTATCAGCATCATCAGATCTTTAATCCGCTGCTCACTATCCTAATCCTTATGGGTTGCTTACTATTTCACCTAGGAGCGGATATGATAAACGAATATCATGATCATATTTCAGGAAATGACGCCTTGGTCGAGATCCACACGCCTTTCAGTGGTGGAACTCGCGTCCTTGAGGAAGGTAAACTCGCACCCAAGAAAGTTCTCAAAATGTCATACTTATTTTTCGCTATTGCCTTGGCTGGATCATGTGTCATCGCCTACCTCAGTAAAGTTGAAGTCTTAATCTTTGCACTGCTCGGACTCATTTCGTGCTGGGGCTACTCTGCTCCTCCACTTAAATTCTCTCACCGAGGACTAGGAGAGCTCGTCATTTTTTTAAATAATGGTTTATTCATTATGTGCGCCATGTATTACAGCATTGTGGGCGAACTTCATGCCGAAATTATTTTCCCCTCATTTTTCTTAGGTTTCCTGGGTTTTGCCATCATTTTGATGAATGAAATCCCCGATTATAGCGCAGATAAACAAGTCCAGAAAAATAACCTAATTGTACGCTTAGGAATCGAAAATGGCTTCACTCTTCATCGAGTAGTTACCGCGCTCGCTTTCCTCTCTCTTTTGACTGCTGTTTACCTTGGAAACCTCCCTCCTCTATGTCAAATCTGCCTTGTCTATCCCGTAGTGCTTATGTACAAAGGTCATTATCGGACACCAAAACCCGCAGATTTGCAAAATTCTGCTAAATTAAGCTTATTATGTAAAGGGGCTATCGAAACAAAATTCAAATCTTGGTGTTTATTGATGACGGGTTTTATCATCAATTTATATATTTAATATACATTTATAGGAGTATACATGAGTGAGAGTAAAAATAATGCTGCAGCGCATTATAAGGGAAGCCTAAAAATAGTAGGCTCAATATTGATAATATGGGCATTTATCAGCTTTGGTTGTGCTATTATATTCCGAACTTGGATGGATGCAAATATGCCAAAAATAGGCAATGCGCCTTTTGGCTTTTGGATGGCTCAGCAAGGTGCTATTATTGGCTTCGTAATCCTATTACTTGTCTACACATATTTAATGAATAAACTAGATCATAAATATGGCTATGGAGAAGAAGACTAATGTCACAAGATATTTGGAACTTTATTTTTATTGGCATCACCTTCACTATTTATATCGGCATTGCACTTTGGGCTAAAGCTGGTTCAACAAAAGAATACTACACTGCTGGCGGAGACGTTTCTGCTTTTGCGAATGGCATGGCGACTGCTGCCGACTGGATGTCTGCAGCAACTTTTATTTCAATGGCGGGAATTGTAGCTGCATCTGGATATGATGCCTCACGCTTTCTCATGGGTTGGACTGGTGGCTTTGTGCTACTCACAACACTCATGGTCCCCTACCTAAGAAAATTTGGTAAAGCGACTGTTCCTGATTTCATTGGAGATAGATTCTATTCTAAAACTGCACGTGTGGTTGCCGTTATCTGTGCTCTTTTCATCTGCATGACCTATATCATGGGTCAAATGCGGGGTGTTGGCATCGTATTTTCACGTTTGTTTAGTATTGAAATATCTACTGGCGTCATCATCGGTGGCAGTATTGTTTTCTTCTATGCTGGACTAGGCGGCATGAAAGGTATTACATATACTCAAGTGGCACAGTACTGCGTAATGGTTTTCGCCTACACGATCCCTGTAGTTTTCATATCTCTCGCCTTAACTGGTAATGTAATTCCTCAAATGGGATTAATAGGCGACTTTACTAAAGGTGGTGGCGAAGCTGTCCCTTTACTACAAAAGATGAATGATCTCTCAGTGGAACTTGGCGTCACTAAATATACTGATGGTTCCCTAAGTACAATTGATATGTTTTGTATTACCGCTGCTCTTATGGCTGGTACCGCAGGTCTTCCACATGTTATCGTACGTTTCTTTACTGTAAAAAGTGTTAAAGCAGTCAGAAAATCTGCTTGCTGGACTTTATCATTTATTGCCATCATTTACCTCACCGCACCTGCGCTAGGTCTCTTTGCCCGCACCAACCTTGTTGATGAAATCAATAACAAAACTTATCAAGAAGCGCCAAGCTGGTTCAAAAACTGGGAAAACCAAAGCATGATTGCTTGGGTCGATAAAAACAATGATGGAATCATTCAATATGGTCAAGGCACTGCTTTTGTAGGCAAACCTATCATGGATGGCGAGAAACGTGGTGAGCAGGGCCAAAGACTGGTATCTAATGAAATATCCGATGATGTTAATGAAGTTTATTACGATAGAGATATTATTGTTTTAGCTAATCCTGAAATGGCGGGCTTACCCCCATGGTTAATTGCCCTAGTTATGGCAGGCTGTGTAGCTGCTGCGCTCTCTACTGCTGCAGGCCTTCTTTTAGTTCTCTCCACATCTATTTCTCACGATTTAATGAAGAAAATTATTAAGCCCGATATGTCTGACAAGCAAGAAATGGCCTATGCCAGGATAGCTTCCTTTGTGGCGCTCGTCATTGCCTCTTACTTTGGGATCAATCCTCCTTCGAGTTTTGTGGCTAAAACCGTCGCCTTTGCTTTTGGTTTAGCTGCCTCATCCTTTTTTCCCACTTTGCTTATGGGGATATTTTCAAAACGGATAAATCGCGAAGGAGCTATCGTCGGAATGATAAGTGGCATAAGTTTCACTTTCGCCTACATCTTTTACTTCCAATTCATCGCTGATCACAAAGACTACCTTTTTGGTATATCTCCCGAGGGCATTGGTTTTGTCGGCATGATTATCAATTTCATTGTCACTTTTGTCATCAGTTACTTCACTCCACCTCCTCCCCAAGAAGTACAGGACATGATTGAAAGTATCCGAATTCCAAGCGGCGCAGGCAAAGCCAGCCACTAACAATTAGTATGAAATAAATTTATAAGAGCTTTGAGATTAAGAATTTCAAAGCTCTTTTTCTACCCTATAGTTATGATTATCTATAAAGGAAAAGTACATGGATCCCCAAGACACTCTTAATATATATGAAAATATGCATGCTGGGCTTGGAGATCTCTTACAAAATGAGGAACAGACTAGTCCTCAAATAAATCCGGAGTCATATTTAGATTTTTCTTCTACTGATTGTCGTTACCAAAATCCCGAAAATTTAAGTAGCGGGGGCATGAAACACATCTATAAAGTTCATGATCAACTTTGCGATAGATTAGTCGCCATGGCCATCCTTAAAAATATCCGTAGCCAACAAGACTTAGAGCAATTTACCCGCGAATCGACCATTACCGCAAGGCTAGAACATCCTAATATTATGCCTATATATGATATCGGCCATGACGATAAGGGTGAACCCTTTTTCACGATGCCTCTATTAACAGGGGAAAACTTAGCCGATTTCATCAGAAGAGAAAGCCAACAAAAAACTGACGCTCCAGCCATCGCACTGAAGAACAAAGTAAACATTTTTCTTAAAATTTGTGATGCTATATCTTATGCTCATAGTCGAGACGTCATACATCTAGACTTAAAACCCGAAAATATTCAAACCGGCTCCTTTGGTGAACTTCTCGTTTGTGACTGGGGTTTAGCTTACCACCTAGATTCAAAACAAGAACTTAAAAAAAATCGCGTACTATGTGGAACCCCTGGCTTTATTGCGCCAGAACTTAAGGTCTCTAAGGTATTTGATCCTAGCCCTCGCTGTGATGTTTATTCTCTAGGCGTTTTATTAAAATGCCTGATTAGCTCTCGGGGGCCCTTAGATCCCGATTTCCAAAACGACCCTGAGCATGCCCCTAATGGATTATTATCTATCATCAGTAAATCCATGAGAGAAGACCCTGAACTTCGCTATCAATCAGTTCATTTGTTAAAAGAAGATCTCGAAGATTGGATGAATGGCTTTGCGCCTTCCTCTCAGGCCGCTAGCCAAGGAACTGTGTTTTTATTATTCTGTAAGCGAAACCTCAGAACCGTTCTCTCTTGTGCAGTTTTTGCCATTATCCTTTCCATGACGCTTCATTATAAAAACAAAAATTCAATACTAAGTAATAAACTCAATCATTCTTTGCCTAATACTGAGGACTTCAAAAAAAATCACGATCTCGCCTGATGCACTCCGACAGATCATTCTCAAGTGCTATTAAAAAATAGCTTAAAGTTATAATTTCCAATAAAAAATCCCACTTAATCGCCTATATTGTAGTAGCTTACACCGACAATAACAGCAAGTGGGACTTTCAATGTACGATACTCTTTTTCCCGAATATTTCATCGAGGAATTACGGCAAACTATAGGAATTTTATGCGGACCATTGAAGATTGCGGGGCAAATCATACTTCGTCCTGAATTTCAAGAGATCAAAAAGGCAATTGAAGATGATCAACTTCAGTTGAGTAAAGATAGAGCCGCCACTAGAAACCGCGAGTTTAAAAACAGCTCTACCCAAAAACACCCCCCAGCTGAATTGGTGGTGGCGTTGTTCATAGCCCGTCACTTTTATGATAATTGTTACGGTGAACGAGGCTATAGTATGCTATGTGAGAATAGTTCCTTGCAGCAGTTTATTGGGCGCTTGGGCATAGGAAGCTTCCCTTCACGCAATACGATTCATGAACAAGTCTCTGCTCTTTCTGAGAAGACCCTTAATCTTTTTCATCAAGCTATTTTGAACTGCGTTAAGGAGTGTGGCCTGGATGATTTTTCAGCAGTGATTATTGATTCTACAGCCATTAAGGCCGATTCAGCGTGGCCTGTCGATAGTCAATTACTAAAGAACCTTAGTTGTAAAATGATGAAAAATATCAGTGACGTTCATGATCAGCTTCCCTGTGTTGAGCGCAGAAAGATCCCTCTCAAACGCCTGCAAAATTACTGTGATTATATGAGTAAACTGGATTTCGAGATCTCTATGCTTAAAGGAAAAAAAGGAGCAAGAAAAATGAGGCAAAAGTTTTATACGCAAGAACTTTTACCGAGGTGCCGAAAATTTATTATTCGCCTGGAGAAGACTCTTCCTCAAATTAAACAACACTGTGAAAGTGCCAAAGTTCTGATGATTGACGAATGTCTATCTCGCTTCATAGATAAAGTTTTGATGGTTGAACATCGCTTCAACATGGCTCCTAAGGACTACGATACGAAGACGGCACGGAAAATTTACAGCATGAGTGATAATGATGCAGCATTTATTAAAAAGGGTGGTCGAGAAACCGTATTTGGCTACCGACCAAATTTCGCCTTTAGTGCCAATGGTTTTCTGACATCATTCACCCTAGAATCTGGAAATACTAGTGACAGCAAGGCCTTCAGTAATTGCCTTGATGAAAATAAAAAGATGACGGGCGAGACCGCAATGATGATCAGTGTGGATGACGGATATAGCTCTGCCGCCAATTTAGATGATGCCATCGAAAAAGGGGCGACATTAGTCAGTGTTAGTGGCTCAAAGGGAAAGAAGCTCTTAGGAGAAGATATTTATGAGAGTGAAAACTACCAACTTGCGAGAAATATCCGATCAATTTCCGAAGCAGGTATTTCAAAGCTGAAGAACTATCACAACCTTGAGCGATTTACCGTTTGTGGCTTAAAGAGGGTTCGTCAAGAAACTCTCATAAGCGCCATAGGATTCAACTTGGAAAGGATCTGCCAGTTATTATGTCAAATAGAGATTGAGGTCGCCGCATAGAATGTCGGAGTGCATCTCGCCTATGTTCTCACAACACATAAGAAACTGCTTTATAACTTTAAAACCCAAGAAGCCGAAGCTTTACTTAATCAAGCGCTCGTTTATCACCCGAACAACAAAAGCCTCATTAGACTCGCTGCCATTAGTCATCTATCTAACTTAAACTACACGATGGCCGCATGGAAACTCTCTGCACTTGATCCAACTTTTAAGCCCATCCACACCCTATCGCGCTCCATGGGCCGCGACTCGAAAACGGTGAATATCTCCAATTTGACTAAAGTTTATTCTTTTTTAAATGAGCAGAATGCAGATCTCGCCATGGCCAACATGAGTTACCAGTTAAGAAATAAACTCAATACTGTCGATAAAGAAATTTTATTTAATACACTAATGAAACAGTTAAATCATTATGTTAAAACTATTGATATCAAACAGGGTAAGCTCAGTATCAAAGGGAGTTCTCCCATCGTCGACTTCAGCCCTCTCCCTTTAATCATTTTCACTGAAATCGATATCAGTAAAATTGGTACTGATGATATCAACGAAGTGATTTTCTGCGCTCCTAAAGCGCTGAAGATAAATGTTTTAACCTATTCAAAATTTTCCGAAGACTTAAAAACTATAAAATATAGTATCGTAAAATAGCGATTATAAATACAGTCATTTAAAGATATTAGCACTCGATTTTTTGAAGATAGACACAAGTCATGCCTTAATTCAATGCTCAAAGTCAACAATAAATCCTACTTAAAAGTTTGATTAACTCACAAAAGGGGCCCTTTAAAACCATAATGAAAAGCACTTTTATTACGATTTCCTAGGATTTTCCTCCGATTTCTTTATTCTGAACTCAGAAAATGCTTTTTTTCCGTTCAAAAACAAGTAATTTTAATTGTCACCTATAATAAATATGCTGAGGAGCAAAAACATGGAAATTGAATTCTACAACGTAAAGAAAAAAGCTAAAGTTAAAATTAGTTCTGGTAGCGTAAGTAAAGTTACTTATGAAAAAGAAACTGCAAAAGGCCCTTCTATTCGCTATGCTTTCAAAGCTGTTGATGATGATGGTACGAAACTTACAAAATTCTGCAGTAAAGTTGATTACGATAATCTCTAAGAGATAAAGTACAACAATCTACAAAGCCGCTCAACTAGAGTGGCTTTTTTATTGCATAGATTTTCAGCCCTTTGATTTCGTAGCTACAATAATGTGCTAAGTTCATGCGATTATAAATAAGGACTAAAAAATCATGAGAAATGAAACCAGTGCATTCTACTTTCGCGAATCTGAACTAACGGCATTAGCTAATGGTGCCTCGCTACTTAGTAGTGAGCAAAGAACATCTACAATCAAGTTCCTACAATCTTTTATCACTAAAGATTTATTCTACAATAGCAACTCTGAAGAACAACTGACTCTTGCATGGCATTGTTTTACCTGCCTAAAGGCCCTCGATGGCTTCGATAAATATGAAACTATATTATTCAATAGCCTCAAACACGCACCTAATATCCAACATATGGATCTCCAAGACCTAGAAGCCTTTAGCTCTTGCTGGGCGCTCATAAAAAATCACTCTCCAGACAAATACCTCTTTAGTGATATTGCTGAACATTTAAATAACATACGCTGCTCAGACCAGGGCTGGAGTCACATCAAACGAGCTCCTCAATCAAGTATATACGGATCTTGGTTAGCCTTTTCAATTTTCCAAAGTATTGAAAAAGCTATTCCTGATGAACTTAAAGTCATCAAGTTACTGGATAGCATGAAAGCAAAAGACGAAGCCTATGCACACCAACGATCCGCTGATCACGGTTCGGTTGCCTCTACATACTTTGCTATTTGTTTACTTAAATCTATTGAAGAAGAGCCTTCTCATAAGTTGACTCATTGGTTAAATGAACAACAAGCCGATGACGGAGGCTTCGTAGCTACACATATAATGCCCTTTGGCGATATCAATAGTACCGCACTCGCCCTACAATCTCTCAAGCTCTTACAGGCTGACATCACCTTGCTTAAACCTGCTGCTTTAACCTATATTAGGGATCATTACCAACAAGATGGCGGATTCATCGCCCACTGTAGAGAAACGACTGCGGATCCATCATCTACGTATTATGCTTTAATGGCTTTAGGACATGTCGATGATTATTTACGTGCTTGAGCTTTAATCATCTTCGGTATTAATTTCAAATGGCTTTTTAATTCACTTAAATGTATTTTTGTATATGAGAGTGAACCAAATCGACACTTTTCATAAAGGCGAATCTCATCAATAACAACAGCTAAAACACCTCGTTGCTCAAAGCCTCGACAAATCTCAGCTATATTCATATAGTCATGACTCCCCTGAGAGGGGCGCAACAAGTGTTTTTTTGCCACTGCAAGAATCATCATTTTAGCTTTAATTAATTCCTTACTCAGGGTTTTAATTTTAGCTTTATTTCTTTTACGCAAATATGAAATCCGCCAAATGACGAGCACAATAATTAATAATAATGTTACCACTGCATTCAAAGGCACTTTCAAAAACTCTGATACCGGCTCATACACTGCAAAAAAGGCGGCTGCTAAGGCTACTGTAATTTCACCTTGTAATACATAACTAAATATTTTCTGAGCTTTAAAAGTCATATTCTCGATAAAAGCATTGAGTCCTGTTGGTCGATAATCTTTAAAGAAGCCTCCTCTTGAAGGGGTAGGATCTACGACAAACCATTTTTTGCTCTTATTATCCCACACCTCTACCCACGCATGTAAATCTTTTGCACGGGTAATCATATAATCGCCATCGCTTGATTGCTCTGTAACGGTACTACCACAAGCATACCTAGCTTGAAAGCCTGCACTCCGTAATAAAAGAACTGTTGATGTAGCAAATAACTCACAATGCCCCGATTTAGAATCACTGGACAGAAAGTATTCAATAATATCTTTACTTATATATTCATCTTCATAAGCGTACATTTCTTCTTCATAATAGGTATCAACAAAATTTAAGTCATAGGAATAATTATTATTGAAATATTGTACGATATTTTGAGCCGCTTCTTTAGGGTCATGCGTCACAGAACTCATATCTTGCCAACGTACATTGAGGTATTTGCGTAAATTCTCTGGAACAAAAGAATAAGTTTTCTTATACTCCCTACTCATAATAGTGGGTTTAGAAATAGGCCTATCATTCTCCTTACCACTTCTCAATAGCCTAATACCCGTTGACTGTGATAGCCCTTTTGCTTCAAGGCTATTATCTGGATAGGCATCAATACTATCTAAGGAAACTGATACACCTACTGAGTCATACGATAATGGAATGATTTTATCACTTAAAAAGTTGGTCGGATAAATTGTCGTTTTACTCTGTACATCATCGTATTTCTCTTTATTTAAAATATAATTTTCAATAACTAGTAGTTCTACTTTTTCATCTTCATTATCCTCTTCTCGAACGGATGCTTTACTATCTAACTCTCGAGACCAAATCCCCCCTTCATAAGTATCATAAGCATAAAACCTTAGCAATCTTGGTGCTCTCTCACTGCTAACACGCATCACTATTGCGCCTAGATTTCTACCAAATTTATTATGTATGGGTCGACTAATATTATTTTCATTCTCATAACGTTTCTGCATACGGTTTTGATAACGGCCCATAGTGCTCAGCTGTGACAATAAATAATTTTCTACATGCCTTAAAACTGGCACGGATGATTTTTGTAAAACAGGTGAACAAATAAACACCATCACAAAAGCAACTAAGCAGATAATTCTGGCTTGCCATTTCTTAGTCCCTTGCTGATTTTTCTGGACAAACTTCGACATGCCATAAAGCTTGAAGATCGTGAAAAGAGCTACTAAACACAAGGCTAAGGAAATCAAATAACTCCACTTAAGCCCCAGAATATTTGTATTGTTAGTCGCCAATACACCACGGCCTGTATTTAGATCACCACCTATTAGGTAACATAAGAAAATAAATGTTGAAAAGCCTGACAATATAATTCTTTTCTGCTCTAATAAGCATAAATGAGCCGCGCCCACAATACAAAAGGGGACTAAAAAATTCCCCGGTAGCATAAAAAAGACATTAGTTTGTTTAACGAATTGATAAGGAATGACAGATAACACCATCGCCGAAACCATCGTGTAAACGATAGAGCGAGTCCCTAATTTTAAATAAACTCCCCTAAATAAAATGGGGATATATACCACTAAACAAGTAAGCAAGGGAATTATAGATTTTGTTAAACTCCAATAAAAAAAACAGGATACCATTACACAAAAAATTTGTAATCCCGTAATACTTCGACGTTTTTTCAAATCAAATTTTTCATCAAAAGTACGCATTATATTGTCCTTAAATTATTACTAAGAACTTCGTCATGATCGATATATTGTAGGCCATTAATTTTTGGGATTCGAGAGTTAACAGTTAATATTTTACTGGATAAGCGATGCTTCTTAATAAAATCTTTACGTTCATCGTTAATATGATTCACGATTGCAAAACAAGCCGAACTATCTTCTGCAGTACAATATGTTTCCATCTCGGGGAAGGCCTTTGTAGACCTATCTATATTATTCCGTATTTTCGCCAACAAACCCATGGCGTACTCTACCTGCTCTTCAATGGTCATATCATCTAGGTTATAGGTACGTCCATTTATAAAAAAATAACTAATCCCTACTTTATTTCTACTCGCCCAATCGACTAATGAAGCCGCTAAACTTACCGAGGCCTCAAAAATAGGGTATGTCTTCATGTGTCTTTCTCTTAGAATAGACGGATTATAGACTTCATCTAAATAAATCGAAATTTTACGATGATTACTTTCATTAAAATCTTTCACGACAGGCCTTCCTAAGCGAGCCGTGGCTGCCCAATGAATCAAACGAACGGGGTCCCCCTCTCGGTACTCTCTGATTTTCATGAACTCCTGATTTCCGGTATCATTAGAATTCGAATGGCGATCTTCCTCTCCTTCACCCTCAAAACCGCCAAAACTCAAATCGACCTCATCTAAATCGCTCACTTGCGGAAGAACTAACACGGAAGAATCACCAGTCCCCATTGAGCCCCATGCAAACATCCCAAAAGGGAAAGAACTACAGGCATAGACTCGAGGTAACTTAACCAAACCACGAAATGGGAAGAGCACCATGGCATTCAAGGATTGTTGCTCATGAGCACCCAAGCACTCACTTCCTGCATGCCCTTTGACAAACTCCGCATTGAGAAAGGGGAAACTATCTAAGCGTAAATCCCATAAAGTCATCGAAGATAAATTATTTATATGATAATCTACTTGCACTGGAGTTTGCGCCATACATCGAGCAGGTACGCGTCTATTTAACTTAATTCTCGGACGAAAAAAAAAGCCAATTATCATACTTATCACAAAGGCAGTTATAAAAAAATAAATGCCCTGCACCATCAGAATATTCTCAGGATCTTGTATTGAGTAGACCAAAAAGAAAAAACAGAAGGATAGTAATAAGCGAATATTCAAAGGTAGAAAACGCTGTGTATAAAAATTTAATATATAAAAAAAAGAATAGACGATTTGTCTATTTTTCATATACAAGGGAAATGGTATATCCCCTGTAGTCTCATTACCATAGAGAATATATTTTCGTAATTTATTTATGCGACCTTTAATAAGCACAGTGAAACCTAATGAGGTGGCTTAACGCGGTCGAAGAATTCTCTAACTATCTCCTCATTGCTAATTCCGCTATTTTTAACTTGTTTCTTAACATGTAAACGATGGGATAATACCGCAACACTGAGATGCTTAATATCGTCTGCTATTACATAATCACGGCCATTTAAATAAGCGTGTGCCTGTGCTGTTCTATACATCACCAAGCCAGTTCTAGGACTACAACCAGTCCTTAATTGATCCTGCTGGCGACTACTATTGAGGATTGCAACAATATAGCTAGCTATGCTCTCATCTACTTTCACTTTTCTAACTTGTTCCTGTATTTGCAAAACTTCCTCAGAGCTCAATTGAGCTTCGATTTTTGTCCCTGGGTCGCCATTATGTCGATCCAGTAAGATGGCTAATTCAGATTCAGCATCTGGATAACCCATAGAAAAAGATAAGGCAAAACGATCTAATTGTGCTTCTGGCAATGGGAAAGTACCGTGGTTATCAATACTATTTTGGGTAGCAATAACAATAAAAGGGGGTGGCAAGTCATAGCGCTCGCCACCAATAGTCACTTGATTTTCACCCATAGCTTCTAATAAAGCGGACTGTGTTCGAGGAGAGGCTCGATTAATTTCATCGGCCAAAAGTATATTGCAAAAAACTGGGCCTTTTTTAAAGAAAAACTCTTCTTGTTTCTGACTATAAATGGGGCCTCCAGTAATATCTGCAGGTAATAAATCTGGCGTGAACTGAACCCTTTGGAATTCACAACCCACCGACTTCGCCACGGCTTTCGCCAAAGATGTTTTACCTACTCCTGGAACATCTTCGATTAAACAGTGTCCTCCAGAAAATAAACCCGTCAATAGTAAATCGACAACGTTTTCTTTACCTCTAATGACTGTATTTAATACAGCCTTAACATCCGTAATTTTGCTGACTAAATCGTTTTGATCCATCAAACACTTCCCTAGTTATTAATTATACCTCAAATCTATGCTCCCCAGTCTCTACTTGCAAACCTACAAATTGATCCACTAAGAGTAATTCCCTACAAAAATTTATTATGTCTTGTACAAAAACGCTTTTTACTACAAAAGCTTTTTGTAAAGAGCCCTTTAAAAGATAATTTCATTTGAGCCTAAAATTATAAGGGAAAATGTTAATGGACTTGCTTAATACACTTTTAGAAATTCAAGATCTAGATTTACGTAAATCAGAAATCGATAAACAATCTACTTCTATCCCCGCACAAAAAAAAGATATCATCTCTTCGCTTAAAAAGGATAAGCAAATCTACGAAGCCTTCAACGAACAACAAAAAGAGGCCGAAAAAGCTTGTAAAGAGCTTACTTATGAAACTGATAAGTTACGTCAGCAAAAAGCTAAAATCATGATCCAATCAGGGGACACTAAAGATAACTCAACTTACACCAAGTTAGTTAAAGAAGCTGACTCTTATGATTCTAGAATAGATGACATGGAGAGCACTTTCTTGGAGCACCTTGATAAGGTCGCGGATATAAAAAGCAAAAAAAAGGTCATTGCAGAGCAGCTCAAAACAATGATAGGCAAAATTGAACAAGATATAAAAGATCTTGACCGCCGCCATAAAAACTTAGTCGAGAGCTTGCCAGACACTATTGCTAAACGAAAAGAACTCGCTCAGACTGTCGATGAAGAAACTCTCATAGACTACGAGAGGATTTTCAAATCTAAAGGCTCATTTCGTGCAGTAATTGTTCCCATAACACATGATACAAGCTGTGGTTTTTGCCATATTAAACTTTCTAAAAAAGACACTTCATCTGCGGCTAAAGGCCTTGGCAAATGTCTCGAATGTGGAGCTTTCCTTTATAAGTAAGCTTGCCCTATGAACTCCTATAAACTCGCAATTCAATTCGACGGGAAAAATTGGTTTGGTTGGCAAAGTCAAAATGATTTTGATGCCATTCAAGAGCAAATTGAGAAAGCCATCGCTAAACTCTACAATTATCCGAACATAAAAATTAGTGGCAGTGGCAGAACTGATGCAGGCGTCCATGCATTTGGCCTCTGCGCCAGCTTCACCGAACCCAAATCTTCCAAGTTCACCAGTGATACCCTAAGAAAAGGCATCAATGCGCTACTCCCTGGGAGTATTCGTATTCGTTCGGTTCTTCCCTGTGAATCAGACTTCCATGCACGATTTTCATGTGTTGGAAAAACCTATATCTATTTTGTTGATAACTCAACAACTGGAAGTCCTATACTGGCCCCCTATTCTTGGCACATGAGACGAAAGCTCAACATAGATAAAATGAGAGAATCACTAAAACACCTCGAAGGTAAGCATGATTTCTCAGCCTTTACTGTCGAGAGAAAAAAATTAACTGGTCATGCCATTAGAACCGTCTTCAAGGCTGAGCTCGTTGAAATAGGTCACCTCGTGGCCTTATTATTTACCGGAGATGGCTTTCTCTATAAGATGGTTCGGTCCATGGCTGGAGAAGTGGTCAATGTCGGCATGGAATTTCAAGAACCTGAGCATACACGCGTGGCTCTTGAATCCCAAGAACGATCCAAAGCAGTAGTAACTGCCCCTGCACAAGGTCTCTTTCTTGGCCAATGTTATTATTCACAATTAGAAATGGAACAGGCATTAGATAAAGACACAAAAGACTTCTGCCTACAACTCTTATTTAATTTTAATGAGCAGTTATAATTTTGAAAAAATTCATTCTTGTCTTAATTAGCTTATTCATTGCCACTTCTTGCAATCAAATTATGATAAAGGAATACCAGAGTCCTTTAGATCATGAGTTTTTTCGTTCTGCTGATTGCCAAGAAATAAAGTCCGGAGAATACCGTTATTCTCAAGGTGAAGATCACTACATACTGAACTCAAGGACTTTAAAAAAATTTCGGTCCAATGAATTACTCTGGGAAAAGCCACGAGAAGAGATCCTCTACCCCTACGAGTATCTTGATTTAGCCGTTCCCTACATGCTTCGTGATGGCATGGATACACAGGAAATACTTCATCTTCTTGGTAAAGTAGATCGATCAAGTAATCGCTTTAATTACTACAAACTCAGTAATGGTGCCGAGCTGATCCTCTTCAAAGGAACTCTCAATATGCCGAAAGGAATGAAGAGTCTCACTATTCAAGGCCTCAGCTTTAGTGATGATTTTAAATTGTCTCCGCTTAAAAAATAGCGCCATGTATAAATTTACTATCAAAAGTTTCGCTCTAGTACCTGGCCCACTCTTATCTATGAGCTATAACTTTATTATAGATCAAGTAATTCTAAATAATCGAAGACTTGCATGAAAGTAGGGATTTTTAGGCGGTCAAATATTGATCGATACCATTCTCTCTTTTCAGAAAAGATTAATATCTTCATTGAGCTCACCCTATTCACAGAGACAGCCATCGTTTTTCGACAAAGAACTTTTCTTCTTTACAGGAAGCAAAAAGCCACAGTTTAAAAAACTGTGGCTTAAAATGGTGGGCGATGAGGGACTCGAACCCCCGACCTACTGGGTGTAAACCAGCCGCTCTAGCCAACTGAGCTAATCGCCCGATAACTCGGGTGCTTTAGTCAGATCGCTCTGATAAGCCTTGCGCGAAACGCAATATAAAATGGTGGGCGATGAGGGACTCGAACCCCCGACCTACTGGGTGTAAACCAGCCGCTCTAGCCAACTGAGCTAATCGCCCGATAACTCGGGTGCTTTAGTCAGATTGCTCTGATAAGCCTTGCGCGAAACGCAATATAAAATGGTGGGCGATGAGGGACTCGAACCCCCGACCTACTGGGTGTAAACCAGCCGCTCTAGCCAACTGAGCTAATCGCCCGATAACTCGGGTGCTTTAGTCAGATCGCTCTGATAAGCCTTGCGCAAAGCGCAATATAAATGGTGGGCGATGAGGGACTCGAACCCCCGACCTACTGGGTGTAAACCAGCCGCTCTAGCCAACTGAGCTAATCGCCCGATAACTCGGGTGCTTTAGTCAGATCTCTCTGATAAGCCTTGCGCTAAGCGCAATATGAAATGGTGGGCGATGAGGGACTCGAACCCCCGACCTACTGGGTGTAAACCAGCCGCTCTAGCCAACTGAGCTAATCGCCCGGAAAATGTTTAACCTTTACGGCTTCTCAATCTTCCGCCGGTAATGAAACCGTCGTAATTGTTCTGGACTAACTGAACTTCAATTTGCTGCATAGTTTGAAGAACAACTCCAACCATAATTAACAAACTTGTTCCACCAAAGAACTGAGTAATGATAAAATCAGTTGAACCAGATCCCAATGCATTCATGAGAATGTAGGGAAGGAGCGCCAATATAACTAGGAATATCGCTCCTGCAACTGTAATTCGAGTCATTGTATCATTTAAAAATTTAGAAGTGGGTTCACCGGGTCTATGGCCTGGAACAAAAGCACCTGATCTATTCAAATCATCGGCAATTTGTATTGGATTGAATTGTGTTGCTACCCAAAAGAAAGTGAATACTAGAATGAGTAAACCTTGGATTATAAGATAAGCAGTACTACCGAAAGAGAACCAAGGAGCCACTGTCTGAGCAAAGCTTCCACCGATTTTATTTATAATCATTGGTGGGAACATCATTAAGGCTGATGCAAAGATAATGGGCATTACACCGGCATGATTCACTTTAAGTGGCAGGTATGATGTTTTTTCAATCATAGCGTTTCTACTTGCAGCGTCACGGGCATATTTCAAAGGAATTTTTCGCATACCCTGAACGAGGGCTACGGTTGCGGCTGTGACCATAAAGAGAATACCAACAACAACGAGAATTTGAACCAGGTTCCACTCACCTTCTTGGTATTTAGAATAAACAGCTGCGAAAGCTTGAGGCATAGAAGAGAGCACGTTAATAGTAATGATAATAGAAGCACCATTACCTAAACCTTTATCAGTAATTTGTTCACCAAGCCACATAATAAGGATGGCTGCTGCTGTCACAATAATCGTAGTCTGTATAACAAAAGCAGTGCCCTTGTCTGTTACTAAGTTATCGAAACCAGCTACTCCTAAGAGTTTGGATGGTGTATGCATGGCGATAGCCATCATACAACTCTGTACTGCACAAATGACGATAGTCATATAGCGCGTGTACTGATTGAGCTTCTGACGACCATGTGATCCGTCTTTTTGGAGTTTCTCCAAATTCGGGAACACAGGCGTCATTAGCTGCATGATAATCGATGCCGTAATATACGGCATTATACCCAGTACACCAATGGCAAGCTTCTGTAATGCGCCACCTGAAAATACGTTGGCCATACCAACTAATTTGTTGGCACTTTCGGATTGACTCTTAATCGACTCCATGATGTCACTAAGAACAGTGAGATCAATTCCCGGTATTGGAACATTCTTAAGTACACGTACTAAAACAATGATCCAAACCGTATACAATAACTTCTTACGAAGGTCTTGTACTTTTAACATATTTCGAAAAGCTGAAAGCATTACAGAATCCTGTTGACTAAACCGCTTCTACAGATCCGCCGGCAGCGGCGATTTTGTCAGAAGCAGTTTTTGAAAATTTATTAGCTTTAACTGTTAAAGCTTTAGAAATTTCACCATTGGCGAGAACTTTTAAACCGGCACCTACAACAGCACTGATAAGCTTTTTCTCTATGAGAGCAGCTCCATCAACAGTGTCGCCAGCATTGAAGTGTTCTTCAATACTAGTAAGGTTTACGATTGTCCATTCCTTGTGATTACGCGCTTTGAAACCACGGTTATGTGGCAAACGACGGAAAAGTGGAATCTGACCACCCTCAAAGTGAGGACGTATAGTACTACCTGAGCGTGACTTCTGCCCTTTTTCACCACGACCACCAGTACGGCCTAAACCGGAACCATCACCGCGGCAAATACGCTTACGGTTTTTGGCAGTAGCCTGCTTATTGAAAGTATTGAGCTTCATTATGCGTTCTCCTTCTTGAGGCCACGCTTAGTGAGGATCTCATCACGACTTTCAAGCATTTTAATAGCTTTTACAGTAGCGTGAACAACATTCATTGGGTTGTTTGAACCAAGTGATTTTGCAAGTACATCTTTGTAACCAGCAAGCTCTAGTACAGCACGCATACCGCCACCAGCGATAAGACCTGTACCCTCAGAAGCAGGGCGAATAATAATTTTTGCGCCAGAGTGCTTAGCAGTAGCTTCATGTGGAAGTGTCATCTTGTGGAGTGGCACTGAGAACATGTTATGCTTTGCAAGGTTTACACCCTTTTTGATAGCGTCTACAACTTCATTTGCTTTACCAAGTGCAACGCCAACGTTACCCTTGTGATCGCCTACAACTACGAGAGCTGAAAAACTGAAGTTACGACCACCTTTTACCACTTTTGAACAGCGGTTGATAGCTACGACTCTTTCGTCCAATTCCGGAGAATCGGAAGAGTTAGCATCTTTTTGATTTCTTTTATCGTTCATGTTTATCCCCTAAAATTCCAAGCCAGCTTCACGCGCGGCGTCAGCTAACTCTTTTACGCGACCATGGAAACGGAAACCTGCACGGTCGAAAACGACTTTGCTAATTCCAGCAGCTTTTGCATTATCAGCAGCAATCTTGCCTACTAATACAGCGCCTTCCTTGTTTGCAGCTTGTATATTTGTTCCATCGAAAGCTTTATCTTTAGTAGAGGCTGAGGCAAGAGTCTTACCAGCTTCATCATCGATAAACTGAACGGATATGTGATTAAGAGAGCGTGATATTGCCATGCGTGGCTTCGCTGCTGTTCCAGCAACTTTCTTACGCACATGAAAATGCCTGCGCTTTCTTTGTTGTTTTGTAGTTTTTATACTCATAATTATCTCCGTGGGCAGCTGTTATTTACCAGCGCTCTTACCTTCTTTAAGTGCGATATGTTCATTCACATAACGAACACCTTTACCTTTGTAGGCATCAGGTTTTCTGTAAAAACGAATGTTAGCGGATACTTGACCAACTAGTTGTTTATCAAATCCTTCAACAGTGATCTTTGTTGGATCAGGCATAGTAACCTTGATACCAGCAGGGATCTCGTAGTTGATTGGATGTGAGTAACCCAAGTTTAAGTTTAGAGTGTTGCCTTGTATAGCACCTCTGAAACCAGTACCGCGGATTTCTAGCTCTTTTTTCCAACCATCGCTTACGCCGACAATCATATTACAGATAAGACTGCGGTTAAGACCGTGCTCAGCTTTTGAAAAACGGCTATCGTCCTGACGTGTTACTTCAACTAATTTTGCTTCAGTATTTACGCTGGCTTCTACACGAGGAGTTAATGTGTGACTTAATTCACCTTTAGGACCTTTGACAGTAACTTCTTTAGCAGAAATTTTAACTTCAACGCCTGAGGGAATGCTTATTGCTTTATTACCAATTCTTGACATGATGAATTTCCTTAAAGATTACCAAACAAGGGCAACAACTTCGCCGCCGATGTTTTCACTTTTAGCTTTCTGACCCGTCATCATACCTTTAGAAGTCGAAATAACAGCAATACCTAGACCACCACGTACACGTGGAATCTTGTCAGCTTTCACAAAAATACGGCAGCTACCTTTAGAAACTCTTTTGAGTCCCTGAATAAGTGGCTGGCCTTTATGATACTTAAGCTGAACCTTGAGGTCCGCTTTGTTATTTTCTAATTCTACGACTTCGTAGTCTGCGATGTAACCTTCCTCTTTGAGGATGGAAGAGATAGACGCATTAACCTTTGAAGAAGGCATGTTCAGTTCGGCGAGATTCGCCATACCTGCGTTTCTTAAACGAGTAAGAAAGTCTGCGATTGTATCGTTCATTTTTTATAATTTCCTAATTGATTACCAGCTAGCTCTTCTCATGCCAGGAACAAGACCCTGACTTGCGAGCTCACGGAGTGTAAGACGTGAAACACCGAATTTGCGGTAGTAAGCACGCTTTCTGCCTGTGACTGAGCAGCGATTTACAACACGAGTAGGACTCGCGTTACGGGGGAGGTTACTAAGACCTGCATAGTCACCAGCTTTTTTCAAAGCTGCACGACGTTCTGCATATTTAGCAACAACTTTTGCTTTCTTTTCGTTTCTTTGAATCCAAGATTTCTTAGCCATGGTTCAACTCCTTACTTAGAGAAAGGCATACCAAGAAGTGCGAGGAGTTCTCTACCTTCTTCGTCTGACTTTGCCGTTGTTACAACTGTTATATTCATACCAATTGCATGTTTGATTTTGTCTAGGTCAATTTCAGTGAAGATCGACTGATCGTTGATCCCCATTGTGTAGTTACCTGAACCATCAAAACCAGTAGCTTTTACACCGCGAAAGTCACGTACACGTGGAAGTGCATTGTGAATCAAGCGCGTAAGGAATTCGTACATCATTTGACCACGTAGAGTCACTTTTGTACCAATTGCTTGGCCTTCGCGAAGTTTGAAATTCGCAATAGATTTCTTAGCTTTAGTTTCTACAGCTTTTTGACCTGTAATAGTCGTGAGAAGTTTTACAGCTTCACCAAGAACTTCACGCTCTTGCTTAGTGCCGATACCGCAGTTAAGAATTACTTTTTCGAGTTTTGGTACCATGTTAATGTTACCATATTCGAATTTCTTAACCATAGCGGCTACAACTTCTGTCTTATATTTTTCTTTCATTGAAGTCATCTGATACCACCTATGCTTTCTTAGCTGAACGAGCTTCGTATTTGTCTTTCGTCATCACGTTAGAAACGTGAATCGGAGCTTCAAATTCGACAATTCCGCCTTCTGGATTTGCTTCACTTGGACGAACAGCTTTCTTACTGATGTTGAGACCTTCAACAGTAATAGTTTGTTTAAGGCGATTGATAGAAGTAACTTTACCAGATTTGACCTTGTCAGTACGTGACCTGTCTTTACCTGCAATAATTACAACTTCTTGCCCCATCTTTACTGGGAAATCATTCATTAGAGAACCTCCGGTGCTAAAGAAACAATTTTCATAAATTTCTTTTCTCTGAGTTCACGAGCTACTGGGCCAAAGATACGTGTACCACGTGGCTCATTATTCGCGTTGATAACTACAGCGGCGTTCTTGTCGAAGTTGAGGTACGAACCGTCTGCACGACGAATTCTTTTTCTTGTACGAACAACAACGGCTTTGATGACGTCACCTTTCTTAACAACACCGTTAGGGCTGGCTTCTTTTACTGTAGCAGTAATAATATCACCAACACCAGCATATTTTCTGCGCTGACCTAATACAGTGATAGCAACAATACGCTTAGCGCCTGTGTTGTCTGCCACTTCTAGGCTTGTCTGCATCTGGATCATATATAAATCTCCTTATTCAGCAGTAGATTGAATACTCATAAGTCTCCAGCACTTCTTCTTGCTGATAGGTCTCATTTCGCAGATAAGAACTTGGTCGCCAATTTTGGCTTCGTTCTTCTCATCATGTGCGTAGTATTTTTTACTGATGTTAATAACTTTCTTAAATTTAGCATGACGCGCTTTGCGGTTAACTGTTACAACGATGGTTTTATCCATTTTGTCGCTGGTAACAACGCCTACACGCTGCTTGCGCTTGCCACGTTCTTGATTTTCGTTTTCACTCATTGGATATAATCCCTATTTACAGCGGGCTGTTTGCTCGGTTTTAATTCTGGCAACAGTTTTGCGCGCCTCGCGAATACTTGAAGTATTCTCGATTTGACCTGTTTTTGCCTGGAGTCTGAGATTCAGAAGCTCCTTGTCGAGTTCACCAAGCTTTTCAATTAGCTCCGCGTCAGTCAATTTTTTTACGTCTGCAGCTTTCATTAGATTTGATCCTCTTTAGCAAGGAAGCGAGTACGCATTCCAAGTTTGTTTGCTGCAAGTGCCATAGCTTCTTTAGCTGTGCTACGTGTTACACCACTCATTTCGAAAAGGATACGTCCTGGACGAACGCAAGCAACCCAATGATCTGGTCCTGGCTTACCTTTACCCATACGTACTTCTAGTGGCTTCTTAGAGATCGGCTTATCAGGGAAAACTCTGATCCAAACCTTTGCTCTTCTTTTCGTGTGTCTAGTCATAGTCACACGACAGGCTTCGATCTGACGAGCTGTCATCCAACCGCGATCTAGTACCTGAAGGCCAAACTCACCGAAGTCGAGCTTGTTACAGTTTCCCGCATTACCTGCGAGACTGCCTCTTTGAACCTTTCTGTATTTTACCCTTTTTGGCATTAGTGCCATGATTTTGCTCCAAATTTTTAGGTTTACATATCCAAACTTTTATACCGATAATGCCGTAAGTCGTGTTCGCTTCTGCGAATCCATAATCAATATTCGCACTGATTGTTTGTAGGGGTACACGACCTTCACTATACATTTCGTTACGCGCTAAATCAGCACCGCCGAGACGACCACCGCATTTAACTTTGATACCTTCAGCACCCATGTCCATAGCGACTTGGATTGACTTCTTCATAGCACGACGGAAAGAAACACGTCTTTCCAACTGCTGAGCAATGCTTTCAGCTACCAAAACCGCGTCTACTTCAGGATTCCGTACTTCGACTACGTCGAGGAATACTTCTTTGCCTTTAGCAAGTTTGGCTAGTTGTAGTTTTACTTCTTCAATTTGAGCGCCTTTGCTACCGATCACAAGTCCTGGACGGGCTGTGTGGATGGCTACGCGAACGCGATTTGCGAAACGCTCAATATTGATGCGGGAAACCGCAAATTCTTTAAATCTACCTTTGATAAGCTTACGAATGTCAATATCTTCTGCGAGCTTACCAGCAAAATCTTTCTTGCTTGCAAACCAGCGTGAACGCCAATCTTTCGTATAACCTATTCTGAATCCAACTGGATTTACTTTTTGACCCACTGTAAACTCCTTTTATTTCTCATCGCTGAGGATGATTTTTACGTGGCTTGTACGTTTGTTAATTCTACCAGCCGAGCCTCTAGCCTTTGGCTTAAAACGTTTCATTGTGGGGCCTTCGCCTATCACACCGAGTTTAACATAAAGTGAGCTAATATTAGCGCCTTTGTTCTCAGCGTTAGCTTTTGCGGATTCAAGAGTCTTCTTGATGATACCCGCAGCTTTTTGATCCGCAAGTGTCACTAGTTCAATAGCTTCGTTGTAGTTTTTGCCATTTACATGACGCATAACTTGACGAGCTTTGAAAGGTGACATTCTCACGTATTTCGTAACTGCTGTTGCTTCCATTTGTATCTCTTTTTTTCCAAAAAGTTATCTTTTACTTACTTTAGAAGAACCTGGCTTAATATCTTTGGCCGAGCCTTCTATTATTAAAGCTAGGCTACTATTCCGCCTTGCTTCTATTATTTTTATGGTTGCGACCTTGCGATCATTAACCGTGACATTCCAATCCGAACCTTGAACTACGCCTTGTGCGTATCCTTGGCTCATCGCAAGAACATTTAGCTCAGCATCAAGCTTCAAAACATAAGCAGCACCTTCTTCTTTAACTGCAAAGACCGTGTTTTTCACAATCTTTAGCTCTTGATTTACCAGAGCTGCTTTGTTGTCATACTCCTCAAGCAGAATTTTTTCTGCCTTCAGAGAACTTAATGCCTTACGTCCATATTCTCTAAATTCATCCTGCTTTCGTTCAAGAGCTACAATCGCATTGCGACATAAACTCAATTCCTTAAGCAAAACTACATTAACATCTTCTGCTTTTACATCAGCGGATATCAATGCGAGATCTTGTTCAATGACTGCTAGCTGCTTCCCTTTATTCAAAAGGTCTTCTTGCATCTTAACTTTCACTGACTTCAATTCCTCCAACTCTTTCCTTAACTCAAAATTGCGAATTTTCAGATCCGCTAGCTTAAGTTCTTTATCAAAATCATCGTCTTGTCCGTTTAAAACGCCCAAAAACGATGGTTCTAGAGTTAGAGCCCCCAAAATAACGAGCAATACCCATTTTTTCCAGTTGCTTTGATGTTTTTTTTCCATAAAAAAAGTAATTTTAAATATCATTTATTTTTGAGTCGGCTATTTTAGCACCCTAAGTAATTTTTTACCAGCTTTGAACCTAACACATTATAAGTTATCCAGCACATGAAATATTTTACCCTACTCACACTTTTATGCCTTAGCACTTTTGGCGGTCGTATTTATAAAGATAGCATCATGGCCAAGGTTAATGGTCACATTATCACCAGCTATGACATTCAAGAACTCTCATATAGAGAAGAAGCCCGGATTCGTCAAATCTTCACTGGCCCAGAACTTCCCTCAAGAATCATTGCCCTCAGAAAAAAAGCTTTGGGCATCCTTATTGAAGAACAGCTCATACTAGATCACTTTAATGGCAATGAAGCTTTCCAGGTCCCTTCTTCTTTATTAGAAGAACGAATTGAAAAATCAATAGCTCGTCGCTTCGGAACGGATCGCGATAAATTCTATGACATGCTCCACCAAAAAAATATGACTGTGGACGAATACCGCAAAGAAATTGAACGAGGCATCATCCTCGAACTCATGCGCATGGAATTCATTAGAAAAAAAATAGTTGTCACTCCTAGTGATATCGCTCTTTATTATGCCAAACATAAAAGTGATTTTGCTACGCCCTCAAAAATGCATATCAAACTCATCATCATCAGCAAAGATAAAGACCAAGATGGGAAACGTGTAGCGGCTTTGAATAAAGCTTTAAATGACGGGGAAAACTTTGATGGCCTTATGTCTCAATCTGATTCCCAATTCAGTGGTGACCTTGGTTTTCTAAAAATATCCGATATCCGTCCTGACTTTATCGAAGCATTACAAGATAAAAAATCAGGAGATTTCATCACTATTGAAGAAACCAGCCAAACACTTTTTGTCCAACTTAGCGAAATACGCAATTCAGAAGTCCCAAAACTTGAAACTATAAATGCTCAAATCAAACGTACGCTGCAATCAAACCAAGAAAAGCACTACCGCACTGCGTTCATTAATGACTTGAAGAAAAGTGCTAAAATCGAAAAATACGTTAAGTAATGAAAAAAGCTGAATTACTTACGACTCTAGAAAAATACGGTATTGCTCCTGCAAAAAGCCGTGGCCAAAACTTTTTGATTGATAGTAATCTCTTAGACGCCATGTGTCGCTCAATGAATATTCAAAAAGGCGAAACCATCCTTGAAGTTGGACCTGGAGCAGGCGCACTCACACGGGAAATGCTTGAACTTGGAGGCATTGTACATGCTGTTGAATTCGACTTCGCGATCCAACGCTATTTGACTGAGAACCTTCAGCATCCTAATCTCACACTTCACAAAGGCGATGCCTGTAAAGTAGACTATAAAGAAATACTTAATCTCCCTCGAGATTTTCGTTGCCTTGCCAATCTTCCCTACGCTATTTCTAGCATATTCATCTCGATCATGTCTGAACTGGAAAGTCCGCCCTCGGAAATGTATTTCTTGCTTCAAAGAGAAATGGCCGAACGCTTAGCGGCCGACAACTCTACAAAAAACTATGGCTCACTCACTGTCCGTGTCCAAGCCCTCTATGACGTAAAGATTTTACGCATCGTACCACCGGAAGTCTTTTTTCCTCCTCCCAAAGTACAATCAGCTTTTGTGACTTTGAGAATCAGAAAGAACCCACCCTCAAAAAAAGTTTTAACTAAGCTTAATGCTATTGTTCGCGCCGCTTTTAGCCAAAGACGAAAAGTAGCTTTCAAACTTATGAAAGGAACTGCCGGGCCAAATCTTGCCCAGGCTTACGAAGACCTTGATATAAATCCGAAAGCACGCGCTGAGCACATTACCGTTGATCAATACATTCAATTGGCTGAAGCTCTTATAAATTAATGTCCACAGCACCAAAAACTAGTAAACGTATCTTACTTTATATAGTAGGATGGCTAAACTTGATTATGGCTATTGCTGGCTTTCTCCTCCCCGTATTGCCTGGAACTGTTTTCTTTATCATCTCACTTGCCTGCTTTACTAAGTGTTCGCCGAAATTTCGAGCCTATGTAATGAAATCCCCTCGCCTGGCTCACTTATTGGATAAATATGAAAATGGCGAAGCTTTCTCCAAAAAGTTAATCACCTTCACATTCATTTGTAGTAATGGCTCATCTCTTGCGGGTCTCTATTTTTTCCCTGCTTATCGGCTAGAGCTATCCATGCTCATGATTTTCATGAACCTCGGACTCTATACAGTCTTCTTCACTAAGTTTTAAAATCCTACTTAAACTAAAAAAGCGGTGAATAAATTCACCGCTTTTAAAGATCTAAATGACTAAGTTTTTAAACTTCGCCTAACTCACCTAAGTATCTTTCAGCTGAAAGCGCGGCCATACAACCACTACCTGCTGCTGTAATTGCTTGACGCCATTCATGGTCTTGAACATCGCCACAGGCAAAAATACCTTCAATTGAAGTCTTTGCTGTACCTGGCGCAGTCACAATGTAACCCGCGTCATCAATATCGAGCTGACCATTTAAAAATTCTGTATTTGGCTTGTGACCGATAGCATAAAACAGACCACTTGCTGCAACGTCTTTTTCCGTGCCATCAACATTGCTTTTAACTTTCACATGAGTAAGAACTTTGCCGTCACCTAATGCTTCTAAAGGTGAAGACTGCCAGAGAATTTCAATTTTCTCATTAGCAATCGTTCTCTCTTGCATAACTTTTGATGCACGCATTTCGTCACGACGAACGACTAAATAAACTTTAGAAGCAAATTTAGTCAAGAACATAGCTTCTTCACATGCAGAATCGCCACCGCCAATCACAACCATCGGCTTATTACGAAAAATGGGTAAGGCACCATCACAGACAGCACATGCAGAGACGCCATTCTGCCAGTATTGCTCTTCTCCAGGAAGTCCTAAACGCTTTGCAGTTGCACCGGTAGCAATAATTACTGAAGCTGCCTCGTACTCAATACCATTCGCTTCTAACTTAAAAGGGCGAACACTCAAGTCTATTTTATCAACTGTCTCAGTAAGAATCTCAGTACCATAACGAATTGATTGCTCACGCATATTCATCATTAAGGTAATACCGTCTACACCCTCGGGGAAACCCGGGAAATTTTCAACTTCAGTTGTTGTTGTTAGTTGGCCACCTGCTGCAACTCCACCTGCCATAAAGCCTTCAAGCATGAGAGGCTGCATTTCGGCTCTAGCTGCATAAATTGCGGCTGTGTGTCCCGCAGGGCCTGAGCCTACGATAATCACTTTTTTCATTGTATTTCCTTTCTAATTTAGAATTAACTTTTTTTAAAATGTCTGAAACTTAGATAAAAACAACTCTTCTTTGTTAAAATTCAAAAAGACTTAGTTGCTCAGCACGGAATAGCTCCTCAAAATTTTTGCCTACGAGCACCAGGTAGTTATTTGCTACTTTCGCAATTTGTGACTCTATGTAGTGCTCTATATCTGGAGATCGTGGATTCATGGCACTTGGAACAGGTCCATCATCTAATGTAACAATATATGAAATTACATTCACTGCTGCCGAAGGCTGAAAATGATCTAGAAATTTTTGTAGTGCTATTACTTGTGCTTGATCTTTCTTTTCGATTAGATCTTTTTGACGTACTTTCCGAAAGTAGGAAAGCTTATCTCGGTGCGTGCCTTCTCTAAATTCTTCTGTAAAACTACGAATCCAAGCCTGCCAATCAGTTCCCCCAAGTATTTGCTTCAATAACTCTTCTTGGAAAAAGTGTGCTAAAGGCGTCCAACGCGGTCCCGTATTATTCAAACCCACAATTTTGAGTTCATCTTCACTCTCTTGATACGCATAGCGAAGGAAATTATCGTTATTTCTTTTTATGAATACAATATTTTCAAATGAATTAACTTTTTCACAAAAAGGAAATTGGGCTTCTAAACCTAAGTCTAAACAAGCATTTTGAACACATTGATTTAAATGTGCCTCTACATCCACATCAGGATTATCCATGCTCACGTATAAATTTGTATCATTCCAAGCTACTAACTTTGCCGAAATCGCTGTCAGTCCTTGATTTAACTCTTCACTCAACCACGCACAAGCTTGGGTGATTGCCCCTTTATAAGCCGGAGTGAAAAATCTATTGGCAGACTTCAAACTTTCTTCCATGCATTGCTTAAGCGTATGATTTATGGCCCGATACTGCCAGTCGGCATCTTTAAGTTCCTCACGGTAGGTCAACAAGCTTGATAATTCTTTAGCTAAAAAAGCTTTTTCCTGACAGCGCTTTGCTCCCCAGGGAAGCTCTTCCTCGCCTTCGGCTTGTGCCAAAGAATAAGGATCAATATCAAATAAACTTGCGACCCAAGCCGTTATTTGCGGAACTCGCAATTGCACGACTTTATCGTGAACTCCTTGCTCCGAACCTAAATAACGATAGGCATCATTTCTTGAGGTTTTCTTTTCGCCATCACCAAGGGCGACATAGCCACCTTGATGTATTCTAGGAATGCATAAATTTTCAAGAATCGTATTATTACTCTCTAGATGACTAAAAGTCACTCCTGACAAACTGCTGCGCGCCGCCATGAACTCTACGACGCCAATCTTCTCGAATAAGCGCGTTACCAATTCCACATCCTGTAAATTGTATTTCGCTAGATTCTCTTTTTCTTCTACAAACTGACGCTCAATCTCTGCTAATTTATCTTCTTCTCCGTGTATTAGCTTACCTTCACCTAAGAGCTCTACCGCTACAGTTTCTAAACGATTATTTTTAAAGACGTAGCCCATATCACGAATTGCAGACATGCCCTCGATAACAACTCGGCCAGACATATAGGCAAAACTCACTCCCATCATTGGAGAAAAAATATCTGGTTCTTTACCCATTCGGTCTAGTTTAAAATCTAAGTAATTACGTTCACAGTATTTCTGTAGTTGATCCAAATCATAACCAATGACATTCCAACCAATAATAATATCGGGATCTTCTGCCGCTATATAATCCATAAAAGCATTGAGCAAGTCAGTTTCATTACTAAAACATGTGGTGAATTCATTCATTTCGTGGCGATATTCATCCAGCATGAAAACTTTTTTACGCTCTGGTCCACATCCAGTGACATGAACCGCAATTGAAAAGAGGCTATCAATATTGACACCATTTTCTATATCTATTGAGGCTTTCCTAAAGTCTGTCTTGACCTCATAAGGCTTCATCCGTGGATTTTTAAATACCGCACGACCATCCTTAACTTTGGCGTCTCCCTCTAGCCAAATACCACCGCGTATTCCTAATTCCATCAAGAATCGCTCATGGTGTTTAATCTGTGACTCATGAACCGCTTGCCCGGCTTCTTTACATGCATTAAGCAGTCCATTCTGAGCATTTCGTGTTTTAAAGGAGTACGCCTTTAAATCCTCGCCCTGTAAATTTTTCAGAGAAGTGGACTTCAATTCAAAATCCGGTAAGCCTTCATTGTTTTCTAAATCTGCCGAAAAGAACACTCCGGGAACATCTGTAATCAGAATCTCGATCGGCCCCAGTTCTGGTGATCTACCAAAAAAACGAAACCCTAGGCGACCTGCACTTAAATCTGCAGTCTCACCAGTTAGAAGAAAAGCACTTGCTGCGTAAGTCAAATCATCATCCCAAATTTATTTTTTAACCTCGCCAATATGAACGCATTCCTTACATCTTACAACGCAAACCTTGACAAGGTGAATAATTTGTTTTTTACTTGTTAGCAACCATATAACTTAATGATCAAGGAGTGTCTAATATGAGTCAAGATAATGATGAAAGTAAGGATTTAGAATTAATCCAAGCTATCAAAAAAAGAATAGATAAGATTGAACAATTAAAAAAGAGCCAAACTTCGTTTAGGAATTTTGCTCTCGTTATTATTGTAGTACTCATCGCGCTATTATTTGCCCGACTCAATAGCATTGCCAATGAACTAAAAAACAATCAAGATGCCATTGTACAGGCAATAAAAAAAGACTCTGAAGCTCTACTACAGAGTCGGCTAGCTGATTTAAAAAAGAAAGCAAAAAGCGAACTACTTCCAAGTATTAGCGCCAGCATAAAAAAAGAATATGCTAAAAACTCCGAAAAACTCGAAGGTCACATCAAGTCTCTTGAAACTGATCTCCGTAAAGTAACAGAAGACCGAATCCATAAGCTACTTACCAATGCTCTCGATACTGCATTTGATAATATCGGTGAAACTTACACAGATGTTCAAATCAAAGAGTTAGAGACTAATATTGAAACTCTTGCAATCGCCATCACAGAGAAAGTAATGGCCACCACTGCCGATAGTATCGTTGCACTAGAACCTGAGTTTGATGGTATTGCCGATCGCTTAAGTTCTATCAGCGTCGACGTTGTCAACATTGAAAAAATCGATCATGGTCTAGCTGAAAGAAAACTTGTAGCAGCCTTACTCGACCTTTTAAAATACCAAATCGTACCGGAAGACGCTGTTCAACCGGTCGCACAATAGGAGGATAAAGCATGAGCAAAACCCAAACAGAACTCGAAGTAATTTCGGCAAAAATCCAAGCCCTTGAAAGTTCGACATCCAAATCTCAAAATATAACTAAAATTGTTTATTCAATTTTAATCGTCGTAGCAGCTATTTACGCCTTCTACATCCCATCACAGTTGAAGCATATTACTCAACCTGAAGTGATCTCGACAATGGCGATGGATCTCGTTGAAGACAAAATTCCTGAAAACGAGGTGATCCTTAAAGGCGTAGAAGATTTAGCGAATCGCGAAATATCTAATGCTTTTAATCAATTGGACAAAAAAATCCCTGAATTGAAACAGGAAATCATTACGGCTGTAGACACAAATTTTGGCCTTGCAACCGAAAGTATAAATGAACTCATTAGCAATGATATAGCTAAAATGTTTCGCGATGTTAAAGATAAACTCGATGAAAATAAATCATTAACTCAAGATAAGGATAACTTAGATCGTCTTGCCTCCACTCTTAGTGAAGGAGTTCAACTTCAACTCAATGCGATCATTGATTCTCACTTAAAGATTGATGTTCTAGATAGCATGCTCGCAAAATTACAATACAAGAAAAACCTTACTCAAGAAGAGTACACACAGAAACAAGTCATTGCCTACGCTTGGGTTCTAGCAAGTGATGAAGAGTATCGTGAAGAACTCAAGGGTAAAACTCTTGATCTTTTAGACAAAGCGAATACGCCAATCGCTGAATAATAAAGTTTAAAAACTCTTTACTTAAAGGCCCATTGAATTTATAGATTCAATTGGCCTTTTTTTAGTATACCTCAAATTCCTCAATCCTAGTTTTTAATAATAAACAACATTTTTCCCATCATTGCTTTTGTCTTTATCGTTTAAGATCATAAGTTCACAAAACCGACCGACCAGTCAGTCTTGGAGGGGATCAAAATGAAGAAACGTGAATTAATACTAAATTCTGCTAGTAAAAAGTTTAAAGATAAAGGTTTTGCAAACACAACAATTTCTACCATAGCTAAAGACGCAAACATTGGTAAAGGAACAATTTACGAATACTTCTCTTCAAAAGAAGACTTACTCATGCATTGTTGTATCGGCAATTGCCATGCAGTGGAAGCCCGCATAGATAGCTTGGTCAGTACCTTGGATGAAGCGAACAGTAATCCCGTCAAAATAATTTATACCACACTTCACACAGTCTTATCTGAATTTTTTGCCAAAGGGGTAGAAGACAACCGTCTTTTTTATGAACTTTCTTTGTTAATCGCCACAAACCCAGAAGTAAAAACTATTGTCAGTAAAGAATTCCGAGTCAAATTAGCACATTGGCAAAGTCTTGCTTTAGCCGATTACCAAAGAGGCTTAGATGAAGGTTACTTCCGAAAAATAAACAAGCCAAATGACCTAGCCTGTTTTATTGTCGCCACGATCGATGGTCTGATTTGGCAAATGCAATGGGCTGATGAAGAAGAATTAAAAACGCGCCCAAAAAGAATGGCCTCTATGTATCTTACTTTAATCATGAATGAACCCGACCGTCTCGAGGATTTAATAAAATGAGAATTCCTTTACTTATCTGGCTTTTTTTAAGCTTCACTCTACTCAGCAATACGCAAGTAAATCAATGGAAACCCCACAAACACCCCGCCAAATTACAACGCCTTATAACAGGCTTCACCGAGCCATGTAAATTCCTAGAACTCAAAGCGGAGTATCCCTCGCGCCTCATTAATTTTGAGCTCAATGAAGGCGATGTACTCAAAGGCCCGAATCAAAAAATCATTGTTGCCAAACAAGATACCACCTTAGTAGAACTTGAGCTCAAAGCAAGTAAAGCAGCGCTAGAGAGTCAAAAGCAGAATTCAAAAACTCAACACGCCCGTGCTGAACTTGAAAAACGTCATGTGAAATACCGCAAATTAGAGATGGATAGAATTAAGCGCTTAAGTGATGATGGAAAAATAGCTAAATCAAACTTTGATCGCTCCTTATATGAATACGACGAAGCTCAACTCAAACTCATTGAAGTCAATCAAAATATCGCTTTACAAAATCAAGTAATTACTGAAGCTGAAATCAAAATTGAAACCGTCAAAGAAAAACTTAAGCGTCATTATATCCTAGGCCCAAAGGGATGGGTTTTGAACTCTCAAAAAGTTGAAGCTGGCACTTGGCTCAATGCCAATGATGAAATTTGCCAATTAGTCGATATTCGTCAACTGAGTATTAACTTTCGTCTAAGCCAAGAAGAATATGAGGTTTTGATAAAGGACCCCATTCAATTAAGCTTTAAAAAACAATTACTTAAAAGCAAAATTCATAGAAGTGATCTAAGCTATGATCCCGTAAGTCGTAAAAGACATGTAGAATTAAGAATAGATTCTAAGCAGCTCAATCATGCTACTGGTGGACTCGAAGTTAAATTAGAAATCTTAGTCGATTACCCTTCACCTGCAGTTCTTGTCCCTCATGATTTCATGCATAGTGGACTCGAACAATCCTGGCTCATCAATAATAAAAATCAAAAGATCATTGTCCAACCTTTGCGCCGAGATAAAGATTTCTACATTATTAAAAAAAGCG
Source organism: Lentisphaera profundi (assembly GCF_028728065.1). Taxonomy (GTDB): domain Bacteria; phylum Verrucomicrobiota; class Lentisphaeria; order Lentisphaerales; family Lentisphaeraceae; genus Lentisphaera; species Lentisphaera profundi. Next base: position 2,421,476 of record NZ_CP117812.1, read on the forward strand.
AAATCCCCATCGATAGTATTCTTATTAAGGCAAAATAATGAAAAACTTCATTTCATTTTTTCTTAAACAAAGCGTATTACTCAATATCATCTTTGTGGGCATGATTATTTTTAGTGCCACTATTGCCATCCCTAATTTACCTGTTGAGCAATTCCCCAACTTCACTTTTGGAGAGGTTCAAATCTCCACTATGTATCCCGGCTCAACTCCTGATGAAGTGGAACGACTCGTCACTGAAGAAATCGAAGATAGCCTCAGGGGAATGGAAGATCTTGATTATATTAAATCAACTTCACAGGCAGATCGCTCAAATATCACCGTTAAATTTGTCGATGACACCGATTACGAGGCCCTATATAATGAGCTTCGCTTTCGGGTAATGGGAATACAGAATCGACTGCCTACACAAAATGGCGAGCCCCTAACGCCTTTCTTTTCTGAAGCTGATGTCGATGAGTGGCTTCCTGTCATTCAAGTCAATCTTATCTCTAAAAAAGATCAACAAGCCTTACCTAAACGAACTTTAGTTCTCTTAGCAAAAGATCTTCGTCTTCGTTTAGAACAAATTGATAAAGTCAAAAAAGTTCTCTTGCTCGGCGATGACATGGATCAATACGTCGTTGCACTGGATCCTCAAAAACTCGATACACACCGCGTCACTCTTCGCGATGTCGCCCAACAAATGCGCTTATCAGGTCAAGCACCTCCTTCTGGTAGCATTACCACCAATTCAGGGGAAAACCTTATACGAATTGATCAGCGCTACCGTAACTCAGAAGATATTTATAGTGTAACGGTCAGACAAGATGGTGAAGGCAACCAAATCACGGTAGGCGACCTAGTTCTAGATGAAGAGTCAGGTATACGCAAACTACAGGGCAATCTCATCAACAGTATAAATGCCGAAGATTCGACTGCCTGTAAAGTACTCAAACTACGTTCTGGAAATGCTTTTAAAATAAAAGATGATGTTAAGCAGGTAGTACAAAGTTTCCAGGAAGACTACAAGCAATACAACTTTGATGTGGTTTACACTCTAGATACTACCAACAAAATCAAAGACGGCTTAGGCGTCCTATCTGACAGCTTAGTACTCTCCATTATTTTTGTAATGTACCTATTATTTATATTTTTGGCTCAGCGCAGTGCCAAGCTCACTCTGATCGGTACCGTTCTAGCCCTCACTGCCACTGCAGTCAGTTACTCCTCTGACTCAAGATTATTGCAAGCTCTTGCTATTGGCATTCTCGCTTGTTTCGTCATGTATGTATGTCGTGCTGCAGTGCTCACGATATCTGGAATTATTTTCAGTTTCCTCGGCAGTCTTCTCATTTTTTATCTTACAGGACAATCCATCAATGAATTAACCTTACTAGGTTTTGTACTGGTTTCTGGTATAGTTGTAGATGATGCCATTGTTGTTATTGAAAATATCCAACGCCATCGCGAAATGGGGAAAGATATTAAGAAAGCAGTAGTCGATGGAACTGCGGAAGTTTTTTGGCCAGTCCTCAGTGCAACCTTAACGACTATGGCCGCCTTCCTTCCTCTATTATTAATGACCGGATCTGTAGGTGATTTCTTTTCACTTGTCCCCATAGCAGTTTGTACCGCTTTAGCTATTAGCATAATCGAATGCCTCATCCTACTTCCCGTGCATGTTATTGATTTAGAGAACCTCCTCGGGAAAGAAGAAGCTCCCGAAACTCATAAAGAAGAAAGTTTAGATGATTTTTTAACCCGTGATGGTATCATGGGGAAATTATCGCGCTTTTATCACCGCTGCCTAAGCTGGACACTCGATCACCCCCTCACAAGTATATTTGCGTCTGGCACACTTTTTTGCATTGCCATTTTTATCATGATTATGCCTGCATTCGGCTTCACTCCCATCCTAAAGTTGGTTTTCTTTCCAGACAATAGTTCGATCATGCAAGTTTATGTTCGCATGCCTGGCGGCACTCCTCTCGAAGACACCGATAAAGTGGTCCGCGCTATCAGTAACAAACTCCTTCAAAAAGGAGGGAAACGCATCCTCAATACAACGGCTCAATCTGGTATGTTAGTAGACCTAGATTACAAGCCTGTTATGAGCAATCAATATGGCTTCATCATGGCGGAATTACCTCCTAAAGCCGATCGTGATTTTGATGATGCGGCATCATTTATTCGCGATACTCGCAAAGAACTAGAAGAGGAATTCGAAATCAATGGCATCGATTTAGAAGTTGTTGCCGCAAAAGATGGACCTCCGGTTGGTTTACCGATCAATGTAAGAGTCTCGGGTAATAATGATGCCACTATCATGAAAGTTGTAAAAGACATCATGGCATTTTTAGATGACGAATCAACTAAAAGCCTTAAAGGAATCATTGACTTGAAGCACGATCGCCAATTGCGCTCAAATGTGCTCTCCTTCAAAATCGACCGACAAAAACTTGCGGGGCTCAAACTTTCTGAAGTCGAAGTTCAGCAATTTATTGCGGATAGCTTGGACGGTGCTTACATTGCCGATTTCCGTCGTTCAGATGAAGATATTCCTTTAAAACTCCGACTTGCCCAAAGCCAAATCCAAGACCCCATTGATTTAATGAATATCCCTTTTGTCAATCAAGCAGATGGCAAACGCGTTTTATTTAGCGACCTTGGTCATTTCACTTCCGAAAGTGTCTCGTCTTCATTAATCCGCTGGGATTTTCAACGCATTGTCACCATTTCGGGCAACTTAGATGAAGACACCAAAATCGGGGCTCTTAACGTCACGGCAAAAATCAATGACTGGTGGAAAGCCAATCGCAATAACTATCCAGGAACAATCATTTCATTTGGCGGTGAATCAGAAAGTACAGGCAAAAGCTATCGCTCCTTAGCTTCCGCATTTTTACTAGCGGTCATTCTCATTTATGGTATTTTGGCGAGTCAATTCAGTAGCTACCTGCAACCTCTATTGATTATGTCCAATATTATTTTCAGTTTCACGGGAGTTATTATTGTCATGGCCTTACTCGGATTAGGCTCGGATATGCTTCCTGCTGGTACCATTCGCCCCGAACGTTCCTATTTTACTGTTAATGGTTTCATGGCTATGGTAGGACTCACAGGCTTAGTCATTAATGATGCCATTGTTCTTATTAATTTCATTAATCAACGCCTTCGAGATGGCCTCCCTTTAAAGGATGCCTTACTTACTGCTGGTCATCAACGTATGCGACCTATAATGATGACTACCTTTACCACCATTGCGGGCTTACTCCCCATGGCCATTGGCATCCCCGATTTCAGTATAGCCTGGAGCCCCTTTGCTACTGCTTTTATTGCAGGCTTAACAGTCAGTACTAGCATGACTCTTTTAGTCATCCCCGTACTCTTCGAGATCTTAGAAAGATTTCGCAACATTAAATTTTTTAACCGTTTTAAAAATAGCTAAGAGGATTCATGAAAAAATACTTCGTTCTTATCTCCCTTACACTACTCACACAAGTCTGTGCAGAGCAACTCTCCTTAGATAAGGTCTCAAATCTGGACTTAAAACTCAGTGATGTTCGATCCTTAGTCATTAAGAATCTCAGTGAAATTCGCAATAGTGAAATCCGTATCCAACAAACTGAAGCAACCAAAGACCTACGTGTTTCTCGCTTTAAAACACAAGGTGATATTAGCGCGGGTTATGAAAACCTCTTTGATTCTAGTGACGCTTATTCTTTTGGCTTTGACGAGGATGAAGATGAACGTATGAATACCTCTTTGAAAATAAGTCAGTACCTCTATGGCTTTGGCAGAAAAAAGTGGGCTCTAGAAGAAGGCTTAGCAGAAGTTAATTTGAGTCGTGTACAAAATGCGATGATTATTCGCGACCTAAGTTTTAAAGCTCGACTCAATTACTGGAATTATATCTTTGAACAAGCAGGACTAGAAATCGCTAATGAACGACTCCAATTAAGCCAAGAAGAAGAACAAGATACCGAAAGCCTTTTTGAGGCCGGTACACTTAGCCGTGTCGATGTTCTCCAAACAAAAGTAACCAAGATGCAGTCGTTAAATACTTCTCGTTCACAAAAATCTCGACTCCACGAAAGCATGATTGAATTGGCGTCTTCCATTGGCTTAGTCAATGATACAATTAAATCTTCAGATGCCTTAGATCCTCCTCAACACATGGAGAAACTGCTCGTTCAAGTAAAAACCTTACTTGATAAGAGCTTAGAAATTGCTCTTCTTGAAGCAGATTCAAACGTTTCGCAAACAAAAATCGAACAAGTGAAATCCGAGTATGCACCAGAATTGTACGGTCTCGCAAGTGCTGGTGTCACTGGTCCTCATACTGATGACTTAGAAGACGGATGGCTTGTGGGAGTTACTTTAAACTGGAAAATCCTCGATGGTAACCAACGTAACTCACGCCGACTCTATCAAGCCAAAAACATTTTAGCTAATCAGTTTTCGGTTAAAGCAGAAATTCGCGAGCGTACAAGAATATATCTTCAGCTAGAAACTCAGTGGGACAGCCTAGCAGAGCAAATTTTTAATGAAAAACAAGCACTTGCTTTCGCAGAAGAAAATTATACAATTGCTCGCGAACAGTATCAAGCAGGTCTACTTACACTCTTGCAAGTGAGTGATGTCAATTTACAATTAGTCGAATCTCGCTATCGCTTACTCTCGATCATCTATCAGATGCAAGTACTTCGCGAAAACCTCCTCTACTTAAAGCAGTAAATGAAGAAACGATTCCTAATATTAACGGCCTTTATCTTCAGCTGCTCTCATAATGAACTAAGCTTTGATTATAAAAGTGTTGAAATCGATGAAATAATGGAAAGTATGGATCAACCTTCATGGCTACTCAATCGTATGGTAAAATCAAAACACTATACAAAGTCCGATTGGAAAGAGCAGTTAGAAATTATCCAAAGAGAAAGCCATGTACTCGTCAAGTTAAATCATCCTGATGAACTTTTTCAGAAACTTGCTATTCAAAGCTCTTTCGAGCTCGATCAATTCATCATAAATCTATCTAAGATGGATATGAATGAACAAGAAAAAAGTTGGATCGCTATCAAAAACAGCTGTCAAAAATGCCATGAAGTGTACGACTAAGAGACATCAATTAACGAAATGTCAAGATTCTTCCATCATAGTCATAATTTTTTTGTATTCTTACAAGACTCGTGTTAGTTTATTGAGTACTCTAACTACTAATGGACACATAAATGACCAGTTTAATCATTGCTTCACTTATACTTGCAGTCCTAGCTTCTTCATATAAAGCACCTAGAATGCAATTGAAGCCAATCCCCGTTCCTGTCAAAAAAAGACACCCGAACAAACGATAATGAAGAACTTACTACCTAGTGTAGTTCTTTCTTTATTTTTATTTACCTCCTGTTACTCAAACAAAGCCCCTGATGAATATGAAAAACGAGAAACTCTCGCGATTCATGAAACGATTGCCCGCTTTGATGGAATCCAATATGTCACCTGCCGCGGAAGAACTAGTGCTTGTCCACAAAAATGTGGTCACTCGGGTGAGTTTGCCAAATTCACCATTTTAGAATATACTAAATTTCATAAATACGGCCAATACGGCAATAAAAGAAAACAGTATCAGATTCAAATTTCTGACTTTAATAAAAGTCTTTTAATAAATGTACCCAAGCTTCCTAAAGGTTTACAGCAAGGCGACAAAGTCATCCTTAACTGGAATCATGACTACGTCACAAAAAATCATAGTTCTTATCCTATTCATCCTTTGCTTAAAATAGAAAAGATACCCTAAGCTAGCTCTCTCCCTATTCACCATTAGAGTACGCATCATATAGGCTTATGAATTTTGTCTATCCTCTACAATAAAAAAGGTCCACAGTATCAACTGTGGACCTTTTTTATTTTTAAACTCTTTAGAGTTTTATTTTTTCAATAAGACATAGCGTGAAACACCATTCACTTTTACCAAAAATAATGCTCGCTCTGGGTTCAATGATACCGCTTCGTTATACTCCTTTAGATTAGTCACTAAACGACGATTAACTTGGGCAACGACCATGCCTGCTCTAAGACCGGCATCTTCGGCTACTGACCCAGCCTTCACTTTCGTCACAATGACACCCTCTGGAAGGTTCGAACCAAACTGCTTAGTATTAGTATCATTCTGTTGCTCAATAGTAAGCCCAAACCTTTCAGTTTTTGCTAAAACTTTTTCTCTTGATCCAACAGTAATCCTTACAGACTTCTGCTTATCTTCACGGATAATGACTAGAGCAATTTTATCACCAGGTTTTTCCATGGCGATTGCATTCCTAAAAGCCGCAAGATTTACGATCGCCTTTCCTTTTAACTTTACGATTACATCTCCAGAAAGTAGACCCGCTTTCTCCGCTGGAGAATCAGGACTAACTTGAGAAATTAGAATCCCCGCTTTTACATCAAAACTTTCTGCTAATTCTGCCGTAAGTTCTTGCATATAAATACCAATGAAACCACGCGTTACTGCACCGTTAGCAATAAGCTGTTCTGTGATTTTCTTAACCATATTTATAGGGATAGCAAAGCCGATCCCCATATAACCACCACTACGACTAAATATCGCTGTATTGATACCAATAACTTTTGAATCCAAGTCAACTAATGGTCCACCAGAGTTACCTGGGTTGATAGCAGCATCCGTTTGAATGAAGTTTTCATAATCTGTTATACCTACACTATTACGACCTTTGGCCGACACTATACCAGCTGTAACCGTATGAGATAAACCGAAAGGATTACCAATCGCCATCACCCATTCACCGATTTCTAATTTATCTGAGTCACCTAATTCGATAACTGGTAAATCTTTCGCATCTACTTTCACAACTGCTACATCAGATTTAGGATCTTTACCGATCACTTTTGCTTCGAATTCACGGCCATCATTTAGCATAACTTTAATATGATCAGCTTCACCAATAACATGGTTATTGGTGAGTACGTAGCCATCTTTAGATATAATAAAACCAGAACCTTGCCCCACTTCTTCTCTTCGTTTTTGAGTAGGTTCATCACTTCGCTCACCCTGTTCAGGTGCCTGACCAAAAAAACGTCGCATAAAGTCTTCTCGCGAGTTATTTTGGCCACCTCTAGTTCTTTCCACATCTTTCTCAACACGTATTTGCACGACTGCAGGGGATACGGTTTTGGCGACATGAGCAAAGGCCCGACTCGTTTGTTTGAGTTGTGATATTTCTTTTTTTATATCTTCATCAGCTATAGCAGCAGGACTTGCCAACAAGGCCATCGCTGTGAAACAAAGGATTCTTTTCATTACTTTTCTCCAATTTTAAAATTAAGGCAGAGCTGACTCAGTATATGACTGGTCTGCAAAACTAACCTTAAGATGTTCCAGTTTATTTATTTCCATAATTAGGCGACTTCAATCTTAATTTTCGTAGGTGATTTTTTAGCGATTTTTGGTAAATCAATTTTTAAAACCCCTTGCTCAATTTTTGCTTTGATTTGCTCTAAATTTATTGTTTCTCCTAATTCATAACGACATTCATAATACTTCTCACTACACTTAGCTGAAGACTCCGCATCTCCAATAAGCTGTTTTGCATTGATACTAAGTACATGATCTTCTATATCAATATTGAGATCAGATTCTTTAACTCCTGGTAGATCGAAATATAAGTTAAATAACTGGCCCGAGTCTACTATATCAACTAATGGCTGAATTTTTGTTTTCATTATGCGGCTCCTTGTGCTTTAATAATTATTTTCTTTGGCTTTTGTGTAGCCTCTTTAACTAAGTTCACTGTCAATATCCCATTTACGTAACTTGCTTGAACTTTCTCTTCATCGACCTTGAATGGTAAAACTAAACTTCTTTCAAAATTCCCTTGTACCCGTTCTCGCCTTAAAATATTCCCTGATGTAATAGGGTTCTTACGCTCTGCGTTTAAACTTAAGGTATCATCCTTATAATTGAGCTCAATTTTTTCAGGATCTACTCCTGGCAATTCAAAGTTTAATATCAAGGCATCTTCAGTTTTACAGCTGTGGACTTTTGGTGATAATTCACTCTGACCTGAGTCTTGTGTATGAGTAAAGTTGTTGAAAATTCGATCTAGTGATGCCCATGGGTCCATTAAAACTTGTTTTCTTTTATACATTATGTTCTCCTTATATTTTATTGATTTAAGTGAATCCACCATAGGCAAAGCCATGCCAATTGAATTTATATTAATTATAAGAATATATCAATAAATGACTTATGACATGGGTGACCACATGCCTAGTGTTATTTCCGCTGCCAGGCTGTCACAAGCTTGTCACTGATTTAGTGCTTTTTTGACACCTAATAGATTTATCACCATCAAAAATGGAACTACAGTACAAAAAATAATTAAGGATCATTTATGAGTAGCGATATTTTTAAAATCATTTCCAAAAGAAGAACTGTTAAGCCCGCTAATTTTACTGAGCAAGAAATACCTGAAATCATTTTAAGAGAAATTTTAGAAAGTGCTAATTGGGCTCCGAATCATGGTCGTACAGAACCGTGGAGACTCACGGTTTTTTCAGGAGCAGGACGTCAGACCTTTCATGATCTCATAGGAAAAATATATCATCAAAACCCTGATGTTTATCCTCCTGAAAAATTAAATAAATGGCAAGCTAATGCTTTCTTAGCCCCGGTAATCATTGCTGTTGGAATGAAACGCACCGATGGATGCAAGATTCCCTTAGTCGAAGAGCTTTGCGCGGTAGCAGCTGCTACACAGAATTTATTATTATGTGCAGAAGCACATGGCGTATGCTCTTACTGGGGTTCCTCTATCTCTCATTTGCCTGGCACGGCAAAAGAACTCGGTCTTGACGGAAAGGACGATTGTATTATTGGCTTTATTCATCTTGGTTACCCAAAAGAGGAAGTTCATGACGGTATGCGCAAGTCGGCTATAGATGATAAAATTACTTGGATAAGTGAATGAAGGTCTTTATCACTGGTGTAAGCAGTGGTATTGGCCTAGCATTAGCTGAAGAATATATTGCCAAAGGCCATGAAGTCTTTGGCATCAGTCGTCGCCCCTGTCCCGTTAAATCCGTAACCTGGCAATCCTGTGATTTAGCAAAACTTGATAGTATAGAAAGTTCATTAACTAGTTTATTAGCCGCACCAAATAATATTGACTTAGCCATCCTCAACGCTGGTATTTTAGGGGGAATTCAAGATCTCAATGACGCCAATGTTTCTCAGCTCAAAGAAGTAATGGACATCAATTTATGGGCAAATAAAGTTATCATCGATTATTTGTGTAGCAATAAAACTACTGCACAGATCATAACGCTCTCTTCGGGAGCCGCTGTTAATGGTAATCGTGGATGGAGTGGCTATTCACTTTCCAAAGCTGCGCTCAATATGATGACCAGTCTTTATTCCAAGGAATTTTTAGAGACCCATTTTTGCGCCTTTGCTCCTGGCCTTGTTGACACCGCCATGCAAGATAAACTTTGCTCTATTGAAGAGATAGGGAATTTCAGCTCTCTCAGTCGTATTCAAAGTGCACGCGGCACTGAAGGCATGCCAAGTCCCGAGCACTTAGCTAAAAAATTGCCTAAGCTTTTTGAAGAACTCAAAAGCCGATACACGAGTGGAAGGTTTATTGATATAAGAAAGATGGCCTAAAGCCTTACTTCGTTCTTAAAATCTTTACGGAACGAATAACCATAAGCTCACTTAATTCAAACTCAAGATCTATACTTTTGAGTTTATCTGAAGGTAGAGCAAGAGTAATATAATTAAGTCCCTTATAAGGACGTAAAATTCCCTGAAAAGTTAAGTTACCACGCGTCATCCCCTCTTCCTTATGGCGAACCTTTAAATAGAAAGTACTATCATCTTCCAAACCCACTGGTGACCAAAAAAGTATGCGTATATAATCTGCTTGTGTGGGCTTATCAAAACTGATTGAAAATGCTGTATCCGATTGAAACGATTTATTCAAATTAAGTAAATCCATACTAGATAATCGCTCACCATCAATACTGGCATAAGCTGAGATATCTTGTCCCATGATATATGAATTATAAGCGTGTATTATAAATGAATTTTCTTCTCCAACACCCTGCCAAAGTTGTTTAGAATTTCTACTCAAAGTCAAGACTTTACCAAAGTTTAATTCGTCTAAGTCAATGCTCTTTACCGGCATCAGATAAGGCAAGGAAATTTTTATTTCTGGTTTATTCTCTGCCTTAAAAACAGCTTGGCCCTCGCTAGCATTTACAGAGATGCTAACTGTATCATTTAATTTCTTACTCTGAATTTTTATTTTATTTGCAAAGATAGTGAAATTAAATTTGTTATAAAGTTTATGTGCTGGAAAATCTTCACTAGTGTAAAAGTCATTACAGGACTGATACTTTTTTATAAGCTCTAAGACTTGATGTTCTTGAGTAACAATTTGACTCAAGTACACGGGATGAAGCTCAAAAGGGTAAAAAGCATAGCTACGTCCATCAATTTCAACTTGAAATATATCTTCATTTTTACCTTGTTTGATTTCTAACTTTTGGGGAGTCTTCATACCTGCCAGTTGCAGATCAATTTTCTTCCCGACTTTCCCTTTTAAGAAGTCAAGCACTTCATTGTAAATTACTCCTAGCTCTGCTACCTGCCCTCTCAAGAGCTTCGCATTTACACCAAATAAGTCTTTACCCAACTCATCTAAATTTTTTATAGAATCTCCAGGGTTCCCCTGTAACAAACTAGAGACGAAGATTCTGCCATCTTTAGTCTCTGCAGACAAAGGTCTTCTAAGTAAATGACTGGACTGACCTGTGGACTGGCCCAAATTATCTATTTGAAGGTAATCATCCTTTTCAATTTTATTACCATCAATTAAGAGTCGTACACGCTCTTTTTTAAAGTCCTTAACATTTATAATCGCTACAGCCTTTTGATCTTCGCCATAAGGAATTACCGATTCGACGGTTGTTGAACCATCTTTGAGTAAATAAAGTTTTATACTTTCACCTCGATAATCTTTCTGAAAATGTAAAAAATCTTTGTTCAGTAAAAATGCCGGACTGTAGATTCTAAATGGGCTTTTATCTTGATCGCTTACCAGATAAGTGTGTAAAAAATCATAAGATCTAAATTTAGCATTTCCTAAATAATTCTGATGAATTTCCTCACTTCTAAAAATAACTTTGCGATATCTTGGAGAGTGCATCAACCAGCCCTCTTTCATGGTATCAAAATCAGAAATTACATCCCAGCCATTTTTGCCGTGGACCTGTTGGTCGTGGGGGATTTCTCTCTTAACAAAATCCAAACTTTCAACTTTTTCATTCTCAAGGCTAGGTTGAGTTGATACATTATATTGTTTACTCTCGACTTTTTTATCTGGCGCATTTTCTTGCGCCGCCATTTCAACGGGCCTTTTATCATCTCCACCCATAAAAAAGATCACTAAAGAAATGATTATTAGAAATACTGATCCGCCACCCGCGATCAGTAAAATCACATTTATCTTTTTTGCACCTGTATCTTTTGGCTGAATTCGTCGTCTCGACCCTTCTTCTTCCAAATTTTTAGAAGACGCGACTCGTTGTGCACTACGTCGGGGATCCACATTATTAAAATTTACATTTTTGCGTTTAGTTGAATTAAAAGTAACTTTTACTGGCTTACGTTTAAGCTCAGTGGTCATACCTTCCGTTGAAATACGCATATCTCGAAGTGTTTCAGTCTCTTCAATCTGGCCGGAATATAACTGAAGAAAGTAATTTCTCGCAGGAATCGAGGCTTTTAAAACTTCTTGCTTGTAGGCTTCCACATCAAAAGGCACATAACAAAATTCGACCGTTTGTTTGACGGCATCATAGATAACATAACTTGACGTTAGAGAACCATCTCGAGGATCACCTGTTGAACCTGCATTAACTAAGTAACGAAAGCCTTCTTGAATCTTGAATTTGCGTGGATCGCATTTCTTTACCTCTCCACGAGCGACATCACACTGAAAATAACCAGGTAAATGGGTATGCCCCACAAACATCAAGGGTGACTGAGTTGAACTAAAGGATTCCAAACTATCTTCTGTCTGATATATATAGCCAAATCGCCCTGGTACAGCTAATTCAGCATGGGCACATTCAAAGCCTGGGCCTTCCATTCGCAATGACATATTAGCAAATAAATCGACCGCTTGACTACTCATCTGCTCACGCGTCCACTCAATGATATATTTAGCATGATCATTGAACAAATCAGAATCTAAACGATTCCCTATAACCGCATCGTGATTGCCTAAAATAAAGCCATCACAATTCTCATAGGTACTTTCTAAAACACGTACTGGTGAAGGGCCGTAACCCACTACATCACCGAGACATAAAATACTATCGACACCACGCTTGCGGATATCCTTCAAGGTAACACTCCACGACTGCCAATTGGCGTGGATATCTGTTACAATAGCATAGCGCATTTCTTAAAACCTAATCGTTACTTATACTTAAACCGCAGGGATAAGAGCCGAGGGTCTTTACATAAAGGCAATGTTTTTGAAGTTCTTCAATCAATTCTTGGACATGAGTATCATTGCGATGACCGTTAAAATCAACAAAAAATAAATACTCTCCCGGACGAGTTTTTGCCGGACGAGACTCGATCATGCTCATGCTCACACCTTCTTTACCAAAGGCCGTCAAACACTCCATTAATGCTCCCACTTTGTCTTTCAATGCAAAAACAATTGAGGTTTTATCCTCACCAGTTGGTTTCGGATTTTGACGCGCAATCACCAAGAATCTTGTTACGTTTCGTGAATTATCTTCGATTGATCCATCTAAAACCTTCAGGCCATTAGCATCTGCTGCGAGTGTACTTGCCACTGCGGCCGCATGATCATCCATGGCCGCTCGCTTCGCTGCTTCTGCAGTAGATCTAACTTCTACTTGTGGTACTAAAGGAAAATTATTGTGCAGATATAAACGACACTGAGCCAGTGCCTGGGGGTGCGAATAAATGACTCGAATATGCTCTTTATCACATCGCGCCATCAAATTTTGATGTGCCGCTAATTGAACTTCTGCACAAATACTCACCTCTGATTGATTAAACATATCAAGAGTATAAGTAACCGCACCTTCTGTAGAATTTTCTATTGGCACAACTCCGTAGTCGGCCTTGCCGCGGTCAACAGCTTCAAAAACTTCCGCAATACTATTTTTTGCTAGATAAGATACACTGCTACCAAACTTCGAAAGTGCCGCTTGATGAGAAAAGGTATTTTCAGGCCCCAGAAAAGCAATTTTTACTGGGGACTCCAGTGCAATAGCTCCGGACATGATCTCGCGATAAATCGCTCTTAAGGTCTCATTTTTCAAGGGGCCATCATTAATACCCTCTAACTTCTCTAAGAGGGCTTTCTCTCTTTCCGGCACATAAATTTCACTTGCATTTGCATGCTTCCATTCTCCTACCTGACGCACATAACCATAGCGTTCATTAATCATCGCTACTATACTTCGGTCTAAACGATCAATCTCGGATCGTAACTCACTCAAATTTTTATTCATAAAATCTTTTATATACACTCATTATAATTAACTTAATAAAGTTCAGAAACTTGAGCCTTCAAACCTAAAAGTTTGATTTTAGCCCCTCACAAGGAAAACTTAAGAGGTTTTTCCCCTATCCTAGATGAACTTTAATTCATTCATAGATATATTGCTTTCGACTCTCCCTAACCTTAAGGAACTCAAATGACATGTAAACTCCATCTAGTTAGTGGAAATGATAACGCTAGAATCAAGCTGAAAGCGAAAGAACTGGTTGAAGAACTGAGTGGCAACAACCATGACCCTTTTGCTCTCGAAGTCATTTCACAACAAGAAAATGAAGCTCCTAGCGAAACATTATCACGCTTCATCCTCTCCTATATGTCACCTCCTTTTTTTGGAGAAAAAACTATTTGGCTAGATGATTTTCCTGCGTTCAAGCAAGAAAATGCCACCGCAAAATCCGATATCGCCATCGAGATTCGCAATTTAGTAGAGCAATTTGGTCCTCAAATCGCTGAAAATATCAATGTCGTTATTAGCGGAATTGAATGCGATAAACGCAAAGCACTGTACAAAACCATTAAAAAAACTGGCGAAGTCCACCTCTTTGATAAGCCTGAAAAGAAAAATCGTAACTGGCAAAAAGAGATGACTGCAATTGTTACGCAACAGGCAGCAGAAATGCAAATGTCTATCCAAAGTCAAGCCATGGACTACTTAGTCACCTGCCTTGGCAATGATACACAAAGAGTCCAGCCCACACTCGAAACTTTATGGTGCTACTGCAACGGGCAGAACCCTATTGGATTACTCCACGTTCAAGCAGTTATCAGTGGCAACGAAGCTGCCGATGCCTGGATTTATTCCAATGCGCTTTCTAAGCGAAACCTAGAAACGGCACTGATCTCACTCAACGTTCTACTCAATCGAGAAAAAGATCCCGAAGCTCTCGTCACTCGATTGATCATGCAAGGTTCTTCTCTTTTTCATAACTTCATTCAAGCTAAACTTATCATGCAAATTTTACGCTTAAGAAATGCCAATGAACTGGAAGGTGCTCTAAGGAATCTACCTGAAGAAATTTTCAAAGACTATAAATCCAAATACCCCATAGTCAGCTTCCATCCCTATCGGCTCAAGCTGATTATCGAGGACTCCCTCCGTTATTCCAACAAGGAAACTCTAGAGGCAATTGATCTTTTCAACAATGCCACTCAAAAACTTTTCCAAAACAGCAGCTCTAAACGCCTCATCTTAGAGAGCCTAACACATAGGATAATATCGAAAGCCCTTAATTAATTGAGTGGTATTGCTGCTATTTTTCTAAAATCATTCCTACAGAATAAATCAATTCTTGATTTTAGCTCTCTATTCCTGTAGACTAAATATTATATTAGATAATTTGGGAATGAATAATGGGATTCAAAAATAAAACGCTACACGACAATGACCCGGTTCGTCATCGCGGTAAAACTACCAAAATGCCTGATGCTCCCCCTCTATTAGTTTTGGTCAATCCCGAGATGAACCTGTAACTCCCCCAGAATTGCCCCGCCATCATGAAGTTGAAATATCGGTCGACGGCGACATTCTCTCAATCCCCACGCTCTCTATTATTGATGCCATACCCCAAGAATATCTACATCAGAATTGGCACAACCAACTTGAGACAGCAGAAGCTTCTATTAATTTTAATAAATCTGACGTACTGAATGTTTTACAACAAGGGGCATTCCGAATCACCGTCGGTCCTTTAGCCTGCCTCTTACCTATTACTCTCGTATCTAATGAAGGCTATAGCTCCCAAGAGGTCACAGAAATTGCTCTTGATGAACTTTTAGAGGTTATTCCTAGTGAATGGTTTACGAACCCACATCAATCACGTGAACTTGAAAATGTTATCGCTTCGATGGATAACCCATTTGAACTCGCTGAACTAAATACACCCACCAGTGAGCCACAGGAAGATCCTATTCAAGACTCCGCGCCAAATCACGAAACAAAAATAGAAAAGCGGCTATCTAAAGCCACTGTTCTTCCTCAAGTTTCAAAAAATAATGACCGCGACATGGCCATTACTCAAGAAATGGACTTACCAAATATACCAGATTTTATTAGCTCCTCCAATGTACCCTGCCCTGAAACGGCACAATTTTCAGTTAGTGATTTTTGGGACAAAGAAAATGACCCGCAAAGGAATACGGATCAAGCGAGATCAATCACTCCTCCTAGTATTGAAAGCACCGGCACTAAACGTACGCCGAGTTCAGTTTTCGATTCCCAAGAAAGTGAACCTGAGTCCTTAGCTATTGAAGTCGATGATAGTGAACTAGAAGCGAGTAAGGATACTGCTGAATCTGATACCCCGAGCACTAGTGATACTGACTTAAATAATAGGAAAACCGATTTTGATCTTTCTACATCACCCTCAGTGGAACTCTCTAAAATCATCTTAGAAGATCCGAAAGAAACTGTATGTATGTATACAAGACCTCAAGGTGATATCGTCTTGTATGCTGAATGTCTTTCATTTAGCTCTAATTATATATTGTCCAAAATCGAAAGAAGCGACACTGCTGAACTCCACACTGATAATTATCTAGAAATACCACAACAGGATATTTTAAATATCATCAAAACAGGCCAGTTCAAAGTCCCTCAATTACATCTCCACCGTTTTTTAAACCTCCCCAATGGCAGTGCAAAGGCAGGGGACTTACTCTTACCGCTAACAGAAATATTACCCTTCATCCCCAAGGAGTGGCTAAGTCTTGAACAAGATCTTCTATTAGAAAATGTTCTTTTCGAAATGACCGATATATTTACTGAAAATCAACTAGAGGAGCTGAGTGAAACTCATGAAATAGCGCCTCAAATAAAATCCTTAGATCTTGCTAATGAAAATGAAGAAGAAGTCATTCTAGAAACCAGCGTTTCCAAAGAAACTGTGGCCGAGGACTCAATTCACGAAAAAGAGACACGCATTTACTCTGATGATGAAGGCAGTCTTATGGATAACCTTATTGGTGCCAACTCTTCAATAATGAGTTTCCTCCAAGGAGGCGAAGATGAGGAAACGGAAGAGGAAAAAACTCCACATATCGACACCACCATTTTAGAAGCAGACAAAAGTGGCATTAGTTCAGATCTTAAAACGCACAAAACTATTCACATTGGCCTAAGTAAGCAGCATGAAGTTAAAGAGGCCCCTCCTATACGTGAATCTTTAGCGGCGGATGAAACATCTCTCAATTTTTTAGAACTTGATGTCGAAGACAATGAAGTAGACCACAAAGCAGTAAAAGGCATGCAAAACTCTCACTTTCGCCAGCCACCCAAAGCAAGAACTTCCGTGGCAAATGAATATGACATGGATTTACACAACCTCATTGAAGATCGTAATCATTCACTCAACCCTCATGCCATACCTCAAACATCTACACCTGAGCGGAAGGCCACAAAAAAATCGAATCAGCCTCATATTAATGAATCGGCTTCCGTCGCCCCAAATGGCATAAAAATCAACCAATGTTCTTTGGATGAACTCTTACTCATTTGTGATAAGAACTTAGCTCAAAAAGTTCTCGATGGCCGTACGGAACCCTACCCCAGTCTTGAAAGCCTCAAGCATCAAGCTCAATTAAGTGATGATGAATACCATACTCTAACTGGCTTAAGCCCGAAAGAATACCATGTGCAAAAAGAACATTACCTCTTTTCAATCGCTGGAGAAACCAACGATTCTTCAGTCAATACCTTTATTAAGCAACTTAAAGACAAATGTGAATTCGACTTCATTATGATATCTACTTT
This sequence comes from Lentisphaera profundi, assembly GCF_028728065.1. Lineage (GTDB taxonomy): Bacteria > Verrucomicrobiota > Lentisphaeria > Lentisphaerales > Lentisphaeraceae > Lentisphaera > Lentisphaera profundi. The sequence continues at coordinate 2,438,834 of NZ_CP117812.1, forward strand.
AGATGGCTTAAATATCAGTGACTGTGGCACGACTAATAGTATTGACAAAGAAGAGCTCGCTGCCTATATCCCCAAGCTCATTTCCGCCAAAAAAGAATTTTTAGAAAACACTAATATCCCACAAGCACAAGACTTCTCTTTCTACTTGGGAGATAACTGCCTATCGGTCAGTATTACGGGGAATATCTACTTTACATGTATCCATTCATCACCTTGGCCTAATACCAATCAGCTTAAATTTCTTCATAGCCTACGTGAATTGGTCGCTTGGTACTTCTCTTATCGCTTAGTTTTATAGCGCCGCAGAATTTTTTATATCTAAATAACAGTTCACTAAACTCGCATGTAATTGACTGGGGGCAACATCCAAAGTAATAACTTGATTCCCCTGCATTGACTCAAGTGCCTTCTTTCTACCTCGAAGAAATTGATTTAGGGAGCTGTACTTCAAGGCATCTTTGAAACTTTCAATCTCAAGCTGCTCTTGCTCAGCAAACACTTCTTCTTTCAAGGCGACAAAAACAACTAAGTGCGACTTACGCAAGACTTTTAAGGATTCCAACATTTCTGGGTCTTGCTGATCTCGCATATTAGTCAATACAATAATCATCGCGCGCTTTTTCAGCACCTTTTTCAATTCCTGAACCGCTTCAGCTGAATCACCTTCAAGGGTACTCGGATGTAAATCGTAGAGTCCTGTCAAAAAACGGTTGACATTATTGACTGATTTCTTAACGGGTAAAAAACGGCGCTGCTCTTTTGTTCCATAAGTCATCATTCCTACTGCATCTCCTTGTCTGGATGCTACATAGGTCAAAAGTAACATCGCATTGAGAGTATGATCAAAATGAGAAAGATGGCCATCCATAGATCGCATTCGGCGACCGCAATCCACCATAAAGAAAATTTGCTGATCTTGCTCAGCCTGATACTGCCGTGAAATAACTTTTTGCATGCGGGCAGTCGCTTTCCAGTCAATACTACCCAAGCGATCACCTCTGCGAAATTCACGCAGTTGTAAAAAATCAGTTCCTGATCCACGTTGACGTTTTTTCATTATCCCTAATTGGGCCAAGCGTTGCTCTGCGGCTAGGACTCCATAGCGAATCACTTCAGCATAATTGGGATAAACTCGCACTTCACTACTTTTACCCACTTTAAAATAACGATGCCAAAAACTTAACAAGGAATTCAAACGCAATTCACACTGAGCAAATTCAAAATCACCACGTTGCTGGGGGGTAATCGTATAATCTAGCTCAATAAACTGCCCCGGATCAAGCTTAACTTTAAAAGGAAAGTCTTTAACTTCATGCTCCGTCGGATAATGGTCGATTAATTCAAAATCAAATCGTTTATCAGAGCGATTGCGCAAAGTTAACTTCACCTTACTAGCGACGCCTAAAGGTAAAGTATTGGATACTATCCGTTCCAATTCTATCAAAGGCTGACTCCATAAACTCATGAAATCAAATAAGAAGATAACCGTAAGCATCCCACAGGCACTGAGCATTAACCATTTAAGCTCCGGAAAGAATAATTGGCAAACGCTAAATGAAAAAGCGACAGATAAGACAAAGAGTAATCTAAATGCCGGTCTGAAGCTCTTTAATTTCACAAACGGGGCGCCTCTACTTTTTCAAGCATATCTTGTAATACTTGATCATGGCTAAAACCTTCGATTTCCATCTCTGGTGATAAGGTTATACGGTGACGTAAAACCGGAAGCGCCATTTCTTTTATATCTGACGGCATAACAAAATCTCGCCCCGCAACTAAAGCCATGGCTCGAGCAATACGAATCAATGCCAAAGCACCACGTGTACCCGCTCCTACCGAAATACCTGACCAATTACGTGTTTGACGTACAATGGCTACCGCGTACTCAAGCACTTGTTCATCCACAGTCACTTCAGACGTTTTTTTACGCAATAATTCGGCATCTTCATTAGTAATCACTTTCTCAACTAAACTAACGTCTAGTTTTTCACGACTCAAACCTTGAGTCACTAATCTTACTAACTTAAGTTCATCACTTTCTTCAGGATAATCCACACTGACTTTTATCAAGAAACGGTCGAGTTGAGCTTCCGGCAAGGGATAGGTACCTTCTTGTTCTAAAGGATTCTGAGTAGCTAAAACCATGAATGGTGGCTTCACACTGTGAGATTCCCCCTCGATAGTAACTTGACTCTCTTGCATAACTTCTAAAAGTGCTGATTGCGTTTTGGCTGGCGCTCTATTGATCTCATCTGCCAAGAGCAGATTACAAAAGACAGGACCTTTACGAATCACAAATTCTTGCTCTTTCATATTAAACATCGCATGACCCATAACATCTGCAGGCATTAAATCAGGCGTAAATTGAACTCGAGCAAAATCACCCGCAAAAGTTTGCGCAATCGCTTTGACCAAAAGAGTTTTACCCAAGCCTGGCACACCCTCAATCAAAACGTGACCCGCCGCAAGAAATGCGGCTAGTACTTGGTCGACAATTTTATCTTGTCCAATAACAACTTTCCTGATCTGATCTCTAATTCTAAGGATTTGGTTCATTTCCAATGACAAAGAATCACTTTCACTTGCCTCAGTAGTACTTTCTTCCTGTGCCTCTTCAGTTAACAAGGCTAAGTCTACATTTTCACTACTTTCATTTACTTGCTCTATCTCTTCATTTGCTGTCTTATCTTCCATCACAAAGAGTCCTTTATTTGTTTAAGAATCGTTACTGTTTTAAAAAATTGATCTGGTGTTTTACAATGCCCCGTCATAGACTGTAAAACATTATCATTTGTCACTGAGCTCAGTTCGGCTAGGTAATTATTCTGTTCCATGCCCGACAAACGATTGCTTTGCGGATGTCGCATTTTCATCTGTTCTTGAATACTTAAGCGAAGCTCACCCACCAATAAACCACTCTGCTTGGCTCGCCATTGATATTCACCACTCACTTGAATATGCTCCATTATTTTCCTGGAGTTAACACTGCGGTCAAGTAGTAGTGGACCAAACCTTTTTGAAACCATGAGCAACCACACCAAGATACAAATAATCAATAGTACCAAACTCATTCTCGCCCTAGTTTTTATCCACGACCACACACCCATATACTCTGGACGAGTCGCTAAAACCAAATCCTTATCTCTATTGATCAAACTAAAGAAAAAATCTGCATTATCTTTGTCGCGAATATTACGATTATCAAAGGCACGTAAAGAATTGAATAAGTGAATTTTTCCCTTTCCTAAAGTTTTATATCCGTAGACAAATTCATCCATATCCGTACGGAATTCCTCATCATAGGCGTCCAATTCAAAACTAAATGCAATCGGCATCTGAAGCTCCACTGAATTAATGGCTAAGTTCACTTGCCCGCCATTTTCTCCTTCTACATTTTTAAAACCTATCAAACGATGATGCATGGGAGAAAAATTCACGTCAAAATCATTTTTACTGCGTACGCTCCCAGTAATTAAAACTCCGCCATTCTCTAACCAATTTTCTAGATCTTTAAAAATACTTATATCAGTAGGAATATACTCAAGAGGGATAAAAAGAATTTCATCTCTAGAAAGCTCACCCCAACTGGCTAAGTTTACGTCGGCTTCTGTATAAGACATGACATGTTCAGATAATCGTTGTAGAGCTAGGTAAGGTTTAAGTTTTGCCTCACCTTGGAAACCCACATATTTTTCATTTTCAACTTCTTCAGTATTGTTATAAAACCAATACACGCCATAAACGACAACAGCTACAAATAAGACGACTAAGATCTTTAATAACTTACTCATCTTTTGACCTCGTTTACTTTTTCAAATAAACTTTTCCAACGCAGATTCAGCGCCTCACACAAGTGCTTCTCCGGGAGCTTGTGAGCATAAGCCGCTTTGAGCCAAATATGTGTCAATTCTTTAAAAAAAGTCTTGGTGTCTTTCTCTTCAAAAGATTCAACTCGACGTAAACAATCCATTTCGGTATCACTGGAACGCAACCTCAAACCTGCTTCTAAAAGCTGAAAAACACTCGCTCGATACAGTAGACTAATGGCGCCTCGAATATCTCCGTCCTGTAATAAATCTTTCACTGTTGCTGAAATATCATCTGGTAAAGATTCTTCGCTAAGCTCCATACCCATGAATTTTACCGCTTGCGTTTTTGGAACTATCCTGCTCTTAGATAACTTCCTTTCGTCAATAACGATAACAACAATTTTCCATATTAGCCAAATTAAAGCTCCTGCCATTAAACAAATAAATAAACCTTTAAAAAATCCTGCTAGAGAGACCCAATCAAAATTGCTTTCCTGCTCTGGCTTTTCATCGGGCTCACGATCAAACATCCAATCTAAAAAACCTGTATCCAAATCTTTGAATTCACGACTTTTAACTTTTTTGTATTCATTAAATTCATCCTCTGCCATGATTGTTTCTAATTCATGGCTCACTGGTTCAACTGCATTGCTTTGAGCCTGTGTATTACTTGGAAAAAGAAGACACAAACTCAATAATATTACCGAGAGCGTTTTCTTGCCCAATAAGCTCTTTTCTTGAATACGCTCAGCTAAACTGCGGAATTGAAGTTCTATGTCCCAACCCTCCAAAACCATGCGACGACAAATGTATAAAGTAAAACCGCCTGCCACATAAAACGGACGAATCAAAATCATCGATAAAGCCGTCACTATATAAACAAAAAAAGATAACCACTCAGGAATTTGCTCAAACCAATAAACGAAGCTATCGAGATCAAAAATTTTACTCGGGATATCGCCTTTAACTTCAACGGGAATAAGGACATAACATACCGTCAACAAGCCTGCCGCAACAAGCTGCTCAATATTCATATACATCACACCATTCCAGGAACAATTACTATTTGTACTAGATCCCGATAGGACCTGAACTCGTTTTTTACGGCTCTTGCCCTTCAATCCTTCAAGCTGCCATATTGGCATCAAAAATGAGCGCGAAAAAGTAAAACGCCACATGAAATGCAAACTAAAAAAACCTTTCTTTAACTCTTTCGGAAATGCTTTTAAACTCGTTTTTAAATCTGGTGCCTCACCAAAAATAAGACGACTCAGATCAAAAATAATAACTCGCTCAAATAAAGGAAGAAAAAACCAAAAGGTAAAGAAACCCCAAAATGGATAATTCCGAAACAATAAAAACAAAACTAGCGTGTAAGGAATAGTGAGCGCTAACCAAGGTTTATAAACGGCCTTCATATTTTTTTTAAGTAAGCTTCTTCCTAAGTCAAAAGCTTCCCAGTTATTCCTCGGACGAAGAGAAATCTGTAAATTATTCAGATCCACGGCGACGCCCCATAAACAAAAAGTATAAAATCATTCCCAGCCATAAACAGGCCGCCACCCAGTACTTAACTTGTACAGGAATCAGCGGCGAAGATGACCAAAATGCTTCGATAAACGCCGCTAGAAAAGTCATAAATGCAGTCCCCCACAATAAAGTCATCGCGTCTGACGCACAATCTTTTAAGGATTGTAAACGACTTTTTACTCCTGGCATTATAAATGAAAAACCCAATTTCATTCCTGCTGCACCAGAAAAAACCGCGGCGGTCAATTCAGGCGCACTATGGCCACAGACAAATGGCCAAAATGTTTCGCCGTAACCAATGTGACTTATATGACCCGCAACTGCACCTATGGCCACGCCATTATAAATCATGAAAAATATCGATCCCACTCCCGCGAATAAGCCTCCGGCAAAACATCGAAAATCAATCCCGACATTATTGAGTATGTAATAACCCCACATCATAAAATCTTGACTTGCTGGACGAATTTCTTCGAAATGTCCACTCGCTGGATCATAACTTTCTTCCATCTGTAAAAGCATATCGCTCGGCAATAACATATGAGCCAAATCAGGATAAACCTGAATCATAATCGCTATACTCACAAGAGGTAAATAGAATAAAATATGAGAAAAGAAAATAAGTTTCCACTCTTTGCGAACGATTCGCGGAAAATCTCTTTGAAAATAGCGAATGATTTTCATTTCTGCACCACCACGTCTACCATATAAACGTTGGTGACCTGTCGCTACTAACTCTTCAAGAAATTGGATGAGAATAGGACTATAGTTTCGCCCTCGTGCCACGGCTAATTGCTTACATAAGCGACGATACATAGCGGGAAAACATTCTGATAATTCATCATCTCGTTTAATTTTCTTATTAAACAGATCTTCTAAATCTCTCCAAAAGTCGCGATGCTTATCTTCAAAAACACGTTGCTTCATGAATCCTTCACTCCTTCACCACCCGCTAAACCCAATGAATATGCATATAGTTTTTTCACTGCTGCCGCACCAGTTTCTCCGTGCATCTCTTCTAAGATTTCAGCCAACTCCACTTGCCTTTGTTTACTCAACATATGATAACGTTCTCCAAAGGCAATAAAACTCTTCTGCTCTTCAGAATTTAGTGGTACAGGTGGAAGTAGAGGCATCACCTCAGGTAAAAAAACTTTAGATCGCTGGCTATCTGTATAGACCACAATTGTATCCGCGGCTAAATCACCCAAACGTCGATTTCGTGAATCTGCGAACATCGCAATGAATTCTAGCCCCCACACACTCGCCATCAAGTCTGCTAAGCGAAGAAAATTTCGAATCATTGAGGCTTTCCAGCCCACTGGAGTTCCATTACCATGTAAAACACGGATTTTCATTATACGCTTGCCAGGAGTCATCCCCTTTTGAAGCACCTCAAAAAGCACGGGGTAAAACCACCATAAAATAAAGATCGAAACTAAGATCAGCCCCTGTGATGCATCACCTAAAAACCCCAATACAATAGCTAGAACTATAAAAATTATAACCCTGAAAATTAGATCTAATAAAAACGCCGTCATTCGCACTGGCAAGCTTGCCAAGCGCATACTCAAATTGACTCCTTCAGGTGTTTCAACCCAAAAAATCGTGTCTATTTTTTCTCCCATAAAACCCATTCTCTTTTGACTTAATTAAAGCTAAAGACCTTTTAAACTATTACAAAGCACTCACCCTATTTTTGAAGACTTATCAGGATGCAAAACTGAAAATGAATTCGATCCTTACCCAAAGGCGATGAGCACAGTAACAATTAGAGAAGCTGAACGCTCTCGACAAATTCAATAACAGATATACTAAGCAAAGACTTGCATACAGTTAAAGGCCACTCATATTTACTCATATTCAGGAGAAAGAAGTGAACTTACAATCAATACCAGAACTCACCCGCGACACCAAGCGTTTTCGTGAAGTCATTACCGTATTCATTAAATATGGATTAATTGACTGGATAGAAAATTATGAACCTGAGTTCATGAAAAATTTTAGGCAAAAAATCCATTCTCACCCCAGCCTAGAAAACATGAGCCATGCCTGCAGAGTGCGCTTAGCTTTTACCGAACTAGGCCCCACCTTCATTAAACTTGGACAAATACTTAGTACTAGAGAAGATCTCATCGGCGAACAACTGGCTTCTGAACTCACTTTACTCCAAGATTCAACCAAAGCAGACGGTGCTGAGCAAGTTCGCATTACTTTAGAAGATGAACTAGGAGAAAAAGTCGAAGAACTCTATGCTGATTTTGATTTCGAAGCCTTTGCCTCAGCATCTGTAGGACAAGCTCATTTTGCTAAACTCTTTGACGGTACTGATGTAGTTGTCAAAATCCAGCACCATGGTATTGAAGATAAAATTGTTAAAGACATAAGTGTTTTTTCCAAAATACTCCAACTAGCGGAAAAGTACGATTCAGGCCTCGCCTCTTACCAACCCACAAAAATATTGGATGACTTCAAAAAAAGCCTCTTCAGAGAGATGAATTTTGAACGCGAGCTACAAAACATGGCTAAAATCGGCAAGAAATTTGTCGATGATCAAACCGTCCACATTCCACACACATTCAAAGCTCTTTCCTCACGAAAAGTCATTACTATGGAACGCCTCTACGGTAAAAGTGCTTCGGAAATAAAAAGCTTTCATCACCTCCCTATTAGACCTTCTGAGATCGCACAAAATGGTGCACGAGTTTTCTTAAATATGATTCTGCGAGATGGCGTCTATCATGCCGACCCCCATGCCGGAAATATTTGGATTCTAAATGATGGTCGTATTGGTCTTTTAGATTTCGGCCTCATTGGAATTATCGATGAAGAACACCGCGAAATGATTGAAGACCTTGGCTTTGCTGCACTCGATCAAGATGCACAATTAATAACTGACTACGTCTTAAGAATTGGTAAATCTCAAGAGAAATTAAAACGTGATGAACTCCAAGCCGATATAACCGAGTTCCTCTATGAATTTCAAATTGAAAACTTAGATGATATTGATTTTAGTGGTGCCTTAAAGGAAGTCTCTCGTATTATTAGAACTTATAAAATCATTTTACCTAGCAATATATCTTTGCTTATAAAAACTCTGATCATGCTCGAAGGCACTTCTCGCTCGCTCGATCGCAACTTTAACTTTATCCCTCTCATAAAAAGCTTCCAAATCCAAAGACTGAAAGCCAGGCACTCCCCTATTCGCACTTATAAAAAGCTACGAAAGAAATATAAAGAATGGGATAGACTCATTGAAATGATGCCTCGTGAACTCTTACACCTAGTCGAAAATATGAAATCGGGCTCTTTTGATGTGAAACTTGAGCATCGAAAACTCGACGCCGTCATTAATCGCTTAGTCTACGGCATTATTATCGCCGCTCTTTTCATTGGTTCCTCAGAACTCATTGGTCAACGAATTCCTCCTTTAGTAATGGATATCTCCATCCTCGGCTTTATTGGCTATGCGACTTCCTTTATTCTCACGATTAAATTGCTCTTATCAATCCGTAAATCTGGTGACCTTAACGGTAAATAAGCTTTGACTTATCGGTCAATCTGTCTAGATTGATCGCTCAATCTGGACTTATCTTATGAGTAAGGAACCTATCATTATCAAAAACTCTCTTCACCCCTTTTTCAAAGGCTTAATCGCCTTTATCATGGGACTCTTGGTCAACCTTTGTTTTGAACCTTTTAATTGCCATTTTCTTGCCTGGTTTGCCATCGTCCCTCTCTATTTACTAGGCTTAGGCCGTCACGACCGTGGCGTATTCTTTCTTGGAAGCTGCTGGGGACTTGGTTATTTCTTAGGCACTTTTTACTTTCTATATCCCATTTTTCTCTTATGCCCTTTCTTAGTCGCCTTGATCTGGACTCCCATCCCTGGCATTTGGCTCTATCTCATTTGTAAACTTAGGCATCTCCTCCTGTTTCCTGACCCTTTGACGGAAAGTGCTATTGCTCCACCTCATAAACGATTTCTCAATTTACGCTCAAGTTTCATCATGTGGATTGCCGCGGCAGGCTTATGGTCATGCCTGGAGTGGGTACGTACTTGGCTTTTCACTGGTCTACCTTGGAATAGTATTGAAGTTAGCCAGGTCTATCAATTACACTTCTTGAAAAATGCCTCGTTTATTGGTGTGAATGGCTTAGCTTTTTTAATTGCCCTTCTCAATATTAGCTTGGCAATTATCATCGAAATTTATCTTCTCAGGAAGAAATCTATACAAATAAATGAACCCTACCTCATTCCAAAACTAAAAAACTACTTAGCGCTGCCTGTCATCTCACTCTTCATACTACTGAGTAGCACTATTATTGCGGATAAAATCAGCCCAAAGAATCAAACCGATTCGAGTATTCGAGTCGCCATGATTCAAGGGAACTTCAAGCCTTATTTCAAGCCATTAAGTTATGAGGAATATCAGTTTCATCTTCAGACTTATAAAGAGCTTACTGAAACAGCTATTTTACAAAAACCCGATTTGATTTTATGGCCCGAAACACCCATGCCTTCAAGCTACCAACGAGATCCCGCATTCCCTGAATTAATTCGCTACTTAAGTCAAGAATCTCAAGCAAATATATTGTTTGGCACAGGAATGGTCGACACTAGCCCTACAGATCTAGATGTAAAAAAATATTATAACTCCGCTCTTATAAGTGAGCCTAGTGGTGAAATTATTGCTCGCTATGATAAAATCCACACCGTCCCCTATGGCGAATATTTACCTGGACGCTACCTCATGAGTTCAGCACTTCATGAACAATTAAATAAACTCAGGCAAATGGGCCCAAGCTTAAGCCCCGGTACTGAGTTCTCCGTTTTCCCTTTAAAGAAAAATAGTCGCATTGGAATTAACATCTGTTTTGATGATGTCTTTGCCGATATCTCTAGAGGATTTGCGAGTAATGGCGCCAACATACTCTGCACCATAACCAATGATTCATGGTTCGGAGAAACTGCCGGTGGTGCCCAACACTCCGCACACAGTATTTTTCGAGCAGTCGAAAACAAACTCCCCTTCCTTCGCTGTGGCAATACCTGCGAAACAATGGTCATTTCTCCGGAGGGTAAAATTGAGCAAATATTACTCAACCCCGAAAATGGCTCCCGCTTTACGCGAGGAATTTTATTCACAGAGTTAAATTTTTGTGCCAAGCCAAGCCTCACTTTCTATAATAAATTTCCCTATTTCATCCCTACGCTATTAAGTATTATTTCACTTAGCCTTATTTTTTTTCTCCTAAGTCAAATGCTCAAGCGTAAGCAAACTTTATTAAAAGCCACTCAAACTGATGATAACTAAGGCTATTTTTACTCTAGAATAAACAACTTTTTTATGTCAATATATTTTCTATAAGCCATTCATACACAATCATTATTGGCTAGTTGGTGAAATAATTAGAGATCAACTTTTTCTTGACAAATCTACTTATCCCACTACAATCCCCACAAATAGACAGGATATATAAATGAAAAATTATGATGTTATCATTATTGGTGGCGGACATGCAGGCATAGAAGCCTCCCTCGCCTCCGCTAGAATGGGCGCTGAAACTTTGCTAATAACGCAAAACTTAGACCATATTGGACAAATGAGCTGTAACCCCGCTATTGGTGGTATTGCTAAAGGTCACGTAGTTCGTGAAATTGATGCGATGGGTGGCGAAATGGGCCAAAATACTGATGCTTCTGCACTTCAGTTCAAAATGCTCAATTCCTCTAGAGGTCCCGCAGTTTGGTCACCACGTGCTCAGTGCGATAAAGTCCTTTATCAAAGACGGATGAAGCAACAACTCGAAAAAACTCCTAAACTTCATACTCATCAAGCTGAAGGCCTTTCTTTCGTCACCGAGAAAGGTAAAGTCATTGCCGTTCAAACTCAATTTGGCGACAAATTTGAAGCCAAAGCATTTGTTCTTTGCTGTGGCACTTTCATGCGTGGACTCATGCATTTTGGACCTCAACAACTACCTGGTGGCCGCACTGGCGACACTGCTGCTGATGCTATTTCTGATTCATTGAAGAATGACTTAGGCCTCGAGCTCATGCGTTTAAAAACAGGGACTCCCCCTCGTGTCTTAGCCAAGACCATTGATTTCGATCAACTCGAACGCCAAGATGGTGAATCCGGTAAATTCTCGTATTGGACTCGCGATAAAGCCTACGAAACAATTGATCGTGGTGGCATACCACAAATGCCTTGCTACATCGGTCGCACCAGTGCCGAAACCAAAAGAGTTATTACTGAGAACCTTCACCTTTCCCCGATGTATAATGGCTCAATAGATGCCATCGGAACTCGTTATTGCCCCTCTATTGAAGACAAAATTCATCGTTTTGCTGACAAAGACTCTCATCAAATTTTCTTAGAACCCGAAGGTGTTTTTACCGAAGAATATTACCTCAATGGGATTTCCACTTCACTACCGGTACACGTACAGAATCAAATTGTACACAGTATTCCTGGTCTCGAGAATGCCGAGATCGCACGTTACGCCTATGCTGTAGAATATGATGTTGTCTCTCCTCATCAAACACTCAACTCCTTGGCTCTAAAACCATGGCCTAATCTCTTTGTTGCCGGTCAAATCAATGGTACCAGTGGTTATGAAGAAGCCGCTGGTCAAGGACTCATTGCAGGTGCCAATGCCGCCGGCTTAGTCGCAGGTAAGCCTCCTCTCGTTTTAGAACGCGATCAAGCTTATATTGGCGTAATGATCGATGATTTGGTAACCAAAGACATCTCTGAGCCTTATCGTCTTTTTACTTCTCGCGCCGAATATCGCCTCTTACTCAGACAAGATAATGCCGATAGAAGACTATCAAAAATTGCTTATGACTACGGCCTTCTTCCTTATGAGAAATATAAAATCATAGAAGAAAAAGAAACTTTAATTAACAATGAAATCGAACGTCTTAAAAACGAACGTAGTCATGGTAAAAGCTTATGGGAACATCTTAGTTCTCACAAAAATACTTATGACTCAGTTGTTGGCGAATCAGATTTTTCAGAGGAAATTAAAGAGCAAATTCAAATTGACGCACGCTATGAATGCTACATTCAAAGAGAAAAGCAACAAGTTGAACGTCAGAAGCGTTTAGCTAAAAACCCTATACCTGAAGAAATTGACTATCTCAACATGACGGGGCTTAGCAATGAAGCTAGGAACAAATTGAGCCGTTATCGCCCAGTTGATCTAGGCCAAGCCGCTCGTATCGACGGAGTAACGCCTGCGGAAATTGGTCTCATTCAAGTTCATATCAAACGCTGGGAAGAAAGCCAAAAAATAAAAGCTTAAACACAGTAATAAAAAAAGCGAAGCAGATTGTGCTTCGCTTTTTTTATTGAAATACTAATCCAGTATTTAGAAAACTAGGATTTATCCTTTTGTATAAATCCATAAACAAGTGCTCCTAGAACGGCTCCTACTATTGGTGCCAGCCAAAACACCCATAACTGTGATAGTGCCCAATCACCTACAAATATCGCTACACCTGTACTCCTGGCAGGATTGACTGATGTATTACTCACGGGAATAGATATAAGGTGAATCAAGGTTAAGCCTAAGCCAATTGCGATCGGCGCAAATCCTTTTGGCGCGCGCTCATCGGTTGCACCTAGAATTATAATAAGAAACATCATCGTCATCACGATTTCACAAACTACAACAGAGATTAAATTATAGCCTCCAGGTGAATGCGCACCGAAACCATTAGATGCGAAACCTGTCTTTAATTCAAATCCGGCTTTGCCACTCGCTATTAGATATAAGACTCCAGCTCCTAGGATACCCCCAAGAACTTGAGAGATAATATAAGGGGCTAGCTCTTTCGAAGGAAAACGCCCACCAACACAAAGGCCGATTGATACTGCGGGATTTAAATGACAGCCAGAAATGTGGCCAATCGCAAAAGCCATGGTAAGTACTGTTAAACCGAAAGCTAGAGAAACTCCTACAAAGCCAATTCCTAGTTCAGGAAAACTAGCTGCCAAAACAGCACTTCCACATCCACCTAGAACTAACCAAAATGTCCCAAATAATTCTGCTACATATTTATTCACTTTATTCACTCCTATTTTAATTTCATTGAAGATAGGGGGCAAAGGGAAATAAACTAAAAAAAGCTTATCAACTTAATGATTAATTAACGAAATGAATTAGCTTTTGGTCGCTATATAAGTAACCACAAACGGCACTTTTTGAATCTGACTATACATATCTCGCCATACCCCACTATCGTAAGGCATAAGCTTTAAAAGCTCTTCTTCGCTATGCCCTTCAAGCTGAATTGGCCGTAGTTCTAAAACTCGCTCAAGCCGTAAGCCTGATTCAATTATCCAATTAATATATGTGGATATAGGAAATTGGCGGGTGCGAATAAAGTTCTCTTCATCCTCTGTAAACCTCACTTCACGTGGAGGCTCAAAATAATTACTGACAAACATGCCTTCTTCAAAATCATCCAATTGAATCCATTCACCAGCAAAAATAGGATGACCTGTCGTTATATGAAGGCGACCTCCTGCTGACAACATCTCTGCACATTTTTCAATCACTTGTTTTTGATCTTTAGCAAAAGGCAATGCCCATGTACTATGGATAAAGTCCCATTTCCCGAGCTCATTGGGATCAATACCATCTAAATCTAACTGTTTAAATTCTAGTTCTAATTGATTTTCTTTTGCAATCGCTTCACCATGATTCAGTTGCTCTTGTGATATATCTGTTACTAAACAATCTGCCCCTTGAGAGGCTAAATAAAGGGAGTTTTGTCCCGCGCCTGCACCCAACTCCAAACACTTCAAGCCACTAAGGTTTTTCGGTAAGGCTTTAACTTCACTATCCCCGGGAAGCAAGGGTCCATAATGAAAATCATTTATCGATATACGTGTAATTGATTGATATTCTTTAGATGTTTCTTCCCAATACTGGCGGCTTCCACCTAAGTCATTTTTTTCCACGTTTAGATACACTCTTTTTAATTTTATCTTCTAAGGATTCAACTTTCTTTTTATCAGTCTGATATAATACGCTGTGTTTATACTTTTGTTTTAACGCGGTAATTTGAGCCAATGCCGTACCCGTTTCATTGCGTTGCCAACTACGTTTAGCTGCTTCCAAATAGGCCTCGAAATCAAATTTAGCCATTTTTTGAGCTTCCTCTATCAAAAATACTTCAAGATCAGAAAGCTCGTCATTTTCCTTTAAGACACAGTTATGAAAATTCCTAAACCAAAATAATAAACTTAGTGCATCTTCTCGTGGATAATCTGAACTAAGTGCCAACAAAGATTCTAAGCTTTTTAGATTAAACGTCCCTAAACTAAAACTTTTAAATTCTCCATCCACTTCAGCCATAACGATGTCATTCTGGATGGAACTAACTTGAATATCTTTTTTATCTTTCTTAATAAGCAAGCCTGATAAGGTCTCACCACTATCTCCTAAGGCACTTCGAGCTTCACTGGCCTTAACAATGATTTGCGCAAACTGAGCTGACCATAAAGGATCGTAGGCCTCACTATTTTTTAAAAAAGTCAATAATTCTACGCTTGTCTTCTTCCCTAAATAAAAACGGAGAATATCCCTTCTCAAACTATCTCTTTCACTCTGCACCGCTAGCTCACCTAAATCTTGACTCGGAAGATTCTGATCCTCTGACTCATTCAAGTTTTCATTTTGTTCTTGTGCTAGAGATGATTCCTCACTGAAAAAATCATTTTGGCGGCGCTCCCTAAGGATAATTTCCAAGACTGCCTCACGCCATTCCAAACACTCTTCCGCCTGCTGTGAGCTTGGATATTTAGCTAAAAAGTTTTCAATTTTTTTGAATAATGTAAAGGCTTCCACTGAACTGATACTTTGATCCATCGCTTTTGACAAAATCGAAAATTCGTTCAACCTCTTCGTATCCCCTTTATCAACTTTGATAGTTTTATCTACGGATTTATCACTATTAAAAATGATTATCCCCAAAAGCAATAAAACCGTCACGATCGCTGTCATTACCTGTAACTTTAAACCTTTACGACGCTGACGACTTCTATTCTCTGTAAAACTAAAACGAGTTTTAAAAATCTTTGTTGAAAAATTAGATGTCGTTCCCATATCATTCGCATAACGCCTAAGTAAACGTAAATCTTTTGCTAAATCGTCAAAACTCATGTAACGATCATCAGGGTGTTTTGCCATCATCTTACTAATGACAGTCACTAAATCTTTTGGAACGGAAGGATTTAATTCTTTAAGCGATAAAGCATCTACTTCAAGATGTTTTTTATTGACGTCTTTCATCTTACCATCAAAAGGGACCTGGCCTGCCAAAGCTTCATACGCTGTGACCCCTAAAGCATATATATCTGCACGAGTATCCACTTTTAAATTGAGGATCTGTTCAGGACTGGAATACTTATAGTCTCCTTCAGAAAATCTCGATCGTGAACCTGCCAAGCCGATATCAGATATCTTGATCTGACCTTTTGAATCAATTAAAATATTTTCTGGTTTTACG
The DNA here is from genome assembly GCF_028728065.1 of Lentisphaera profundi. Lineage (GTDB taxonomy): Bacteria > Verrucomicrobiota > Lentisphaeria > Lentisphaerales > Lentisphaeraceae > Lentisphaera > Lentisphaera profundi. The sequence continues at coordinate 2,454,701 of NZ_CP117812.1, forward strand.
GATAAGTGAGGTAAACCTTCAGTGGTCCACGCATAGTCAAGAGCATGGGCCATCTGAGAAAGTAATCGGATAATCATATTAACGGGCAACTTGCCTCTGTCATCTATCATCTGACGTAAGTTTTGACCAAAGACATATTCAACAACTAAATAATAGTAGCCACCCTCTTCGTTAACTGAATAAGCTTGAACAATATTGGGATGATTTAACCTTGCTGCGACTCGCGCTTCTTTGAAAAACTCAAGTATATGTTCAGAATGCTCTGCCATATCGTTATCAAGAACTTTAAGTGCCACGTCTCTGACCAAGGTTTCTTGGTAGGCTTTATAAACTTCACCCATGCGTCCAGATCCAATGTGTTCTGCTACGCAAAACTCACCAATAATATAGCCCGTATCGAATGGCTCCGGTACATTAAGTACTGTGCCACATGACCCACACTGCACTGCTTCTCCAGGCTTGGTATCCTCTACTGCAACTGCTTGTTCGCATGAAGTACATTTAAAACGCAAAACGGCACCCAATTTTTATTCAAATAATAATTTATACTTGACTAGATTTTTAAAAGAAAGCAATGCGGTGCACTCGCTTTCAATAGCTACAAAAGATCAAAAACTCTTAAAAGCTAAGAATTATAAAGTTCGCTTTTGTTTTTCCTCTACACAGCCTTGAAAAACTTCTTCCATTCGACTAAAGTTTTTTTCATGAGTTAAGCCCTCAACACTCAGACGTGCTTTTTTACCCAAAACTTTTCTATGCTCACAATCCATTAAAGCATTCAGTGCTTCATAAAACTCATTTATTGAATCTGGTTTCTCTATGACGTAACCATTTACTCCAGATTCAATTAATTCGGAAGCACCATTAAATGAAGTACTTATAACTGGGAGTCCCGCTGCCATTGCCTCAAGTACTACAAGGGAACAGGGGTCATACCATGTTGGCTGTAAATACACATCTGTCGCACTGTAGATAAGCTCAGGGTCATCAACTGATCCTAAAAATTTAAAGTGTTTTTCCAAAGATTTTTTTGCAATCATTTTTTTGTAGTTTTTCGTCTTACCATTGCCCGCAATCAGTACGATGAAATTATCGTGCTGTACTCGAAGTAGGTCAACCACATCAATAATTTCTTTCAGCCCTTTAAGCTTAAAATTGTGCGCTACCAGAGAAAAAACCACCACATCTTCTTTCAAAGAAAGCTTCGTTTTTGATTGTGACTTTTGCGAGGCTGAATGTGGATTAAACCGCTCCACATCGACGCCATTATAGACGAGCTCTAACTGCGTCTCATCTATCTTGTAAAATTCTTGCATATGCCTTTTCACCATCTGACTAATCGCAACATACTTAACCCGTTTGTCAGTGAAAATATTTCTTTCAATACGATTAGCTAATAAGTGTTTTGGACTTATTGCATTTGACAAACCTTTTAAGAATCTATGAAAACGATTGGTTAATAAGCGGTTTTGCCGATGACTTGCCTTAGAAACACCACCATGAGGTTGATAAACATTTATCCCCGCACTGATCCCAGTTCCCATCACTACGTCAAAATTGCCCTGCTGAATTTTATGTTTCACCTGTGTCAAAAAACTCAACCATTGTGACCAGCGCATCAGTTTGGCTAAAGCAGGCACATTTATAATATTGATCGACAAATTTACATTTTTTACGTTACTATCTTGCGTAAAGAAACTTACTTCATGACCACGCTTCACAAGAAATTCTGCAAAGTCCCTCATGTACACCTGTTGACCACCATAACGGGGGTTGAAGTGTTCTATCACAAAGGCTATTTTCATATAAAGTACTTTCCGACCTTCCTCTCCATGGCTTCTACTCGATTATCAATATCGGTCAACATTTTTTTATCTGACCGTGATAAAGTTTTTACGCCGCGGTAGGCTTTAAATAAACGAAGCTTATCAATACGCGAAGTCGATGGCGCTAGTGAAAAAAACAATTGTCCTATATCTTTAATCAGCCACCTTCTTCGGAATTTAGAACGTTTTTGAACCCGTTGTAAATCTATTAAAGAAAAGACATAATCCGAATCCCTTTGATCTACAAAGATATGGCAAAGATAAAAATCTCTATGATTATATCCATGGGCATGAAAGTTTTTAGCAAAAGACCCTAACTGTTCCCAAAACTTCTTGTTCTCAAGAGTCGTCAAATTTGCATCTCTTAAAAAATAATCTGACTGAATACCCGCCACTGCTTGAGACAAGTAAAAGGAAACTGCATGAGTTCCTATTCTACCCAAGCCATAGGCTAAAGGTATGGGTACAGAAATTCTATCTTTATCTAATGCCTGCGTATTTTCCCACTCGGTCAATGCCTCATAATGAGGTCCTGAACGCGAACTCGATGAGTGCTCTTTCCAATGGCGCTTCAAATAGATAAAGTCGTCTTCACACTTCACTGAAACAGTCAATCTACCAGGAACTTCTCGCATCACTGCTACGCCTTTGCAAAAGAAAAAATCTTTGAAGCTTAAAAGTCCACATCCAAGTAAAAGTTTTCTGTATTTCGGATGAATATCGAATTTAACGATTTCAAGTTTACCATTTTGAAACTTTACTGGGGGAACTAGCGCCATATGTGTCCTGTGATTTACGATCCACTAAAATAACCTTAAGCTTCATTCTTACAACAGCAATCTTCAAGAACTTTAAGGGCATATTATTGCATGCAAGGTTTGTCAGAGTGGCATAATATTTCCGCTTATTATAGAAGAAAAAAAAACTAAGGCTATAGTCGACGATCAACTGAAAAAAATAACACAAATAGGAACATCGTATGTCTCAAGCAGATATCGGCCTAATCGGCCTTGCCGTTATGGGTCAAAATCTTGTCATGAATATGAATGACCATGGCTACACTGTTGCAGTTTATAACCGCACAACCTCGAAAGTAGATGATTTTATGAACGGTCCTGCTAAAGGCAGTAACGTTATTGGCACTCATTCTGTTGAAGAATTCGTAGCTACACTCAAAACTCCACGCCGCGTTATGCTTATGGTTAAAGCTGGAGAAGTTGTAGATAAATTCATTAACACCATTGTTCCTCACCTCGATAAAGGTGACATCATCATCGATGGCGGAAATTCACTTTATACTGATTCAAACCGTCGCGTGGAAGAACTTTCCGCTAAAGGTCTTCGCTATATCGGCGCTGGTGTTTCAGGTGGTGAAGAAGGTGCTCGTTTCGGTCCTTCAATCATGCCTGGTGGCGATCCTGAAGCATGGCCTGCAGTTAAAAATATCTTCCAAGACATCTCTGCCAAAGTTGACGGTGGCGAAGCTTGTTGCGAATGGGTAGGCAAAGGCGGCGCTGGTCACTATGTCAAAATGGTTCATAACGGTATCGAATACGGCGACATGCAGCTCATCTGCGAAGCATACCAACTCCTCAAAAATGCTGGTTTTTCAAATGACGAAATGCACGAGATTTTCAAGAAATGGAATACCGGCGTTCTGGATTCATTCCTTACAGAAATCACTACTGATATCCTCGGCTACAAACAAGAAGATGGCACTCACCTCGTAGATTACATCCTCGATACTGCTGGCCAAAAAGGTACTGGTAAATGGACTGGCATTAATGCTTTAGATCTTGGTATGCCGCTTACGCTTATCGCTGAATCAGTTTTCGCTCGTTGCGTTTCTGCACTCAAGGATCAGCGTATTATCGCTTCTAAAGTTCTCCAAGGACCTGGCGTGAAATTTAATGGCGATAAAGAAGCTTTTGTCAACGATGTTGAACAAGCTCTCTACGCTTCAAAAATTATTTCTTATGCTCAAGGTTACATGCTTCTTCGCGAAGCTTCTGAGACTTACAAATGGGATCTTGACTTCGGCGCAATCGCACTCATGTGGCGTGGTGGCTGTATCATTCGTTCCGTTTTTCTCGGTAACATCAAAGAGGCTTTTGAACAAGATCCCGATCTCGATAACCTCCTTCTCAATGATTTCTTTAAAGATGCCATCCACATGGCTCAAGCTGGCTGGAGACGCACGGTTATCAAGAGTATTGAAATCGGTGTACCAACACCTTGTTTCTCTACCGCGCTTAGCTTCTACGATAGCTACCGCACTGAAGTCCTTCCTGCTAACCTACTCCAAGCTCAACGTGACTACTTCGGTGCTCATACATACGAACGCTTAGACAAGCCTCGTGGTGAGTTTTTCCACACAAATTGGACTGGTAAAGGCGGAGATATTTCTTCCACGACTTACGACGTGTAATAATATTTCCCACTTAGAGTTTTCTGAACTCTAACAAAAAGAACCCCCAGAGATTCATCTCTGGGGGTTCTTTTGTTTTCTAATACTTAGATTTCTTAATTCGTATTTAAGTTTTCGATTTCTTTTAAAAGTCCAGTGCACCGTGCTTCGGTTTCTACAATGGAATCTGTTTTAAACACTTTGTTGCGTGTATAACCTATATACTTCAGCCAGCCTCGTGAGCGTAATTGTCGCCGCTTCTCAATCATCTGATACAAAGGATCTTTTTTCACATCATTCAAAGCTTCGCTCCTCAATAAAGCCGAACCTCGGCTGAGACCTTTCATTACTTCTTCTGCTATAAATAAATGGCCAGCTAAAGACGGATGGATTCCATCTTTAGAAAAGTAAAAATCTTTATTCTCTTTGCGAATTTCATTTAAAAATTCAGTCATTCTTGTGTTTAAATCAATACACACGACGTCCTCTGGCAAAGCAATTTTCAAGAATTCAGAAAAGGCTTCTAAAGTCTGGTGATAATTCTCATAAGGATAGAGGTAGCTATAATCTTCCGCACCTAGAGGACCTAATTTCTCAGGAATTGCATAAGCTTGAAAGCTAGGCGGTGTGATAACAACAAGCTCAGCATCCGTCGCTTGGCACTTTTCTATCAAGCTCACATAGCCACTTCGAAAGGCCTCGAGAATATCTTCATTAAGAGGATGATAAATACCGTCATTCATTCCATAACAGACAAAAATTAAATCAGGCTTAATTTCTGCCAAGGCTCTACTAAGACGTTCATGAATATTGGGACGCGGAAAGGGGTGGTCGTGTTCTGACAAGCCCGATACTGTTTCGCTATCAAGACCTAAACTATAAAAATCATAACGTTCCTGTGGAGATTGTTTTCGTAAAGCATATTCTACAAAACCCACATACTGTCCCGCTTGAGTGATGCTATCACCCAAAAACAATACACGCTTATCTTCCACGTCCATTCCTGACTCATGCTCCCTTAAAGGCTAAACCTTTATTAGGTCCATTTATTTCCTTTATACATTTCAAATTTGCATAAACGTCCATCCAAACCACCATTGCTTAATGGGAATTTTCGCGATGGTCGCAAACCAACTTTTAAAATTAATTTTCTTTCGCCAAAGAAAACCCACGCACTACTTCCTGAACATTTCTGCTTAAGAAAGTCGCCAATTTCTCCAGTAAAACTTTCCATGTCTTCATCTTGCATAAGACGCATGCCATAGGGAGGATTGGTAATAACAGTACATGGCTCCAAATCATCGAGATCTTGAAAACGACTCTGCTTAATTTCGATTTTATCGCCACCAGGTAAGTGGGATAAATTGATCTTACTTGCACGAACTGATTCTGCATCCATATCAGATCCACTGATCAAACCTTCTTTCAAAGTTCTAATCTTAGAATCCGCTAGCGTCTTGACTTCATCCCAAATAGTTTGATCAAAATCAGGCATGTTTTCGAAACCAAAACGCTTCTTCAAATAACCTGAAGGAATTCTTGCCGCAGACATAAGCGCTTCCGCTAAAATCGTTCCCGAACCACACATCGGATCGTAAAGTGGGGTTTCTCCATCCCACTCAGCAACGCGAATAAACGCCGCCGCTAAACTTTCCATCAAGGGTGCTTCGACAGACTCTTGACGGTAACCTCTTTTGTGATGTGAGCCTCCAGAAAGGTCGAGTGATACTGTTGCTTTATTTTTATTGATAAAGAGGTTTAACCACACATCAGGGTTCTTTGTGTCAATATCAGGACGTTCACCACGTTTTTCACGTAATCTATCACAAATTGAATCCTTCATTTTTTGAGCGGCAAATCTCGAGTGATTAATCTTACTGTTCCCTACATTTGCAAAAATCGCAAATGTCTGACCAGGCTTGATGATTTCTTCCCATTTCATTGTTTTCACACGTTGGTAAAGCATGTCTTCTGTCTCTGCGTCAAAACGGTGTAAAGGTGCTAAAAACCTTGAAAAAAGGCGTGAGCGATACACAATTTTAAAGAGCGTCACCATATCAGCGTGAAATAACACACCACGATAATCGAGTTGAATTTCTTGTGCGCCAAGTTCTTTAAGTTCATTCACACCAAGGGCTTTAGCTTCTTCTGAAATCTGTGCGTAAAACAAACCTGTTTTATGATATCTAAATTCTGTCATCTTTGTAATTCCTAATTATTTTTGACAAAGTAACGCAAAAGTGCTTTTCTTCACAGTGCACTCATACTTTTAGCACAAAATAAATCCCTAGCCTACAAAGACTTTTGACTTATTACCTTTGCGATTTATGATCTTAAAAACAATTAACGGATCCACATGCTAGAGTTTACTGCCATAGATTTCGAGACTGTCCCTAGCGAACATGGACCAATAGCTGCGGAAATCGGCCTTGTCGTCTTTAATGAAAAAGGCCAGATTTTACACTACTTCGAAGCCTCTGCCCCCGTCAATAAACTCTATGCGAATTCCGCAAATTGCCGTGACTCAATTATTTCAACTTGGCCAGAAATCAAAAATCATCTACAGGGAAAAATCATCCTCGGCCACAATATCGGCTACGATTATGCTATTTTAAAAAAATGCTTTCCTGCTTTAGAAATCGATCGCACCGTCGATAGCTTATACATCAGCCGACAAGTTTACAAAAAAATCTTTTCCGACTACAGCCTCACTTCACTCCTAGACTGCCTCGATTTAACCGCACAACTAGATAGCTTGCAAGTAAATGATCATTTTACGCCTCACCGAGCCCTATATGATGCCATGGGCTGCGCCTTACTTATTTTAGAATTACTCACCAAGCCTCTCGGTCGCGACCTCATCATCCCACCGCAACAATCCCTATTTTAAATAGGGCCCCATTTCAATCAGACTGTTATTACTTTGAAGCGAATATTTATAGAAAAATACTTTTTAACTAAAGCTCCTGTAAACTTTAGCTCGGCTGGTGCTATTATAGAAGTAAATAACTTCAAAGTAAAAGATTCTGAATATGCACAAAACCATTCTCATTCTATGTTTAATTTTCCTCTCTAGCCTTCAAGCTCAATCCGCTTTTGAAAAATATGGTGAATTAGAACTCATTGGCACACAACTCTGTGACAATAAGCAGCGACCCATTCAGCTCAAAGGAATGAGCACACACGGCTTACAGTGGCATGGCTGGAATGAATTCTTAAGCCCCGAAAGTCTTGATGTTTTAGCTTATCAATGGAAAGCCGACATCCTGCGCCTCGCGATGTACTATGATGAAGGCGGCTATAAAACTAACCCTCAAAAATTCACCTCTATGGTCGATACTTTAGTCGAAGAATCTCATAAAAGAGGTTTATACACTATAATCGATTGGCACATCCTCAAACCTGGCGATCCCTGGGGGAAAATTGACGAAGCAAAGGTCTTTTTTGATTACATGTCTAAAAAACACGCTTCTAAAGCTTCCGTTCTTTATGAAATCTGTAATGAGCCAAATGGTAAAGGTGTTGACTGGCTCAGAATTAAATCTTATGCGGAACAAATCATTCCTATCATTCGTAAAAATGACCCTGACGGAATTATTTTAATTGGCACTCCTGCCTGGGCTTCCTTAGGTATCTCAGATGGAAAAGTTGCCCATGGCCTAATCACTCAGCCCTTAAATAAAAAACTTGCTCATAATGTCATGTATAGCGTTCATTTTTACACAGCATCTCATGGTGATCTATACCGTAAAGAATTTAACTATTTTGTCGGCAAAATTCCTCTTTTCATAACTGAGTGGGGTAGTCAAGAGGCTTCTGGCGAAGGCAAGAATGATTGGGAAAGCACTGCTGCTTGGCATAAAATACTCAAACAACATAAAATCAGTTGGTGCAACTGGAATTACTCCCCTGGCCACCGCTCAAGTGCTGTATGGAATCCCAACACTGGCCCACAAGGACCTTTTACTCAAAAACAATTAAAAGAATCTGGAAGAAGAATTAGAGCACTAATTCAAGAAAAATAATTCTTTTTTCTTAGTTCTACATATAATCACCTAAGCTTTTTGAGTTTTCGATTGTTGTTCACGTCTTATAGTAGAGCAACACAAAACTAGATAATTATATGGCCCCTCTTCCAAACAACCCTTCCAAGCAGTTAGAAAAAGGCATGGAAATATTTGATAGTTCTCTTATATGGCTCATCATCGGCGCCATTGGAATTGTCATTGCCTCAGTCCTTTTTTCATACATTATTAATCGCACCCTCGTCAAACGATTAGCGAAACAGATGAAAATGGACCGCGGCATTGAATTTGCGATCCAAAAAGTTTCTCAATACATATTCGTCAGCATCGGTGTTTACACTGCCTTTGCCTTTGTAGGTCTCCCTGTAAGTGCTTTCGCAGGAGTCTTTGCGCTCCTATCTGTGGGTATTGGTTTTGGTTTACAAAATATCACCGGGAACTTCATAAGTGGTATCATTCTACTCATTGAAAGGCCCATTAAAGTCGGCGACCGTATTACCGTTGGCGAGGTCTGGGGTGATGTCTCACGCATTAATTTAAGAACTACTATTATTCAAACATTTGATAATATGTCAATCATCGTCCCCAACTCAAAAATCTTAGACGACGAAATTATTAACTGGACTTTTGGAGACCCTCGTATTCGTATAAAAATACCCGTCGGCGTCGCCTATGGATCAGACATTCGCTTAGTTGAAAAGGCTTTAATGGAAGCCGCTGAAAAACACAATCACCTACTCAAAAAACCAGCCCCACAAGTCTGGCTCAATGAATTCGGCGATTCTAGCCTTAACTTCCAACTTATTGTATGGCTTGAAAAAGCGGGCGAGCGTGATCATATCGTCAGCGATGTTAATAAAATCATTTATAAACTATTTTTGGACTACAATATTGAGATACCTTTCCCACAACGTGACCTCAATATAAAACATCCCGAACTTTTAAATTTTAATCAAAGCTCTAACACCATTAATAAAGAGCCAACAGGACCTATATGAAAAAGCTAAGTGGAAGTGAAGCTAGAGCTTGCCGTGCTCAAGGCGCAAAACTTCAAGCAAGTGCAGTAATTGGCAAACGCGGCCTAACAGACGAGAATATTAAGATTATTGAACAAGCTTTTCTTAAGCAGAGTTTAGTAAAAGTAACAATAAGAAAAAAAGCTTTTGAAGAACCTAAAAAAGCCATTGCGGAAATAGCCGAAAAATTCGACGCTACTATTGTCCAACAACTTGGCAGTGCCCTCTTGTTGTATAAAGACTCTGAAAGCGTGGAAGACGCGGAAAGCTCTGAAGACTAGTTAAACACGAGTTCAGCACTGGGAGAAATTGCGTCAGCTTTCATTCCCAGCGGTGCCATCGCATAAATCAACTGCGCCTTAGTCAGTTTTTCATTGACTTCGAACATAAGGCGTATTCCTGTCCCCTCCTTAACGGTCCTCGAACCAGACAAGGCGGGTACAGGCTCTGATTTCCAACGTAAAGATAATTTACTTGGAACATGAAATTCCCAATTAATCTCGTTAAATGCCTCAGTGCTTGAGCTTATTAATTTACACTTATACGTTTTATTAGCGGCTTTCAAAACATAGTCATATTTACCTAGGCTTCGTCCTTCACTAAGGATAATATTGACAACGACAAACTTATTGCCTTTCCCTGGCCTTAAAGTTAAAGATTCCCCAATGCGCTCCACCATAGTGAGAGATTTAGGCGTATCAATTTTTATAATGTAGCCTTCTCTCAATACATTTTGTCCTTCTAGCGAAAGCACCGTAAATAAACTCAATAACAATAAATAAAACTTCATTTTTCCACACTCAATATTTTTTTCTGAAAAGACTCTACTTCAAATGCTAGCCCCGCAATTTTATCCAAGGCTTGCTCCTTAATCTCCCAATCTCTGACAATAGAGAAATACATTGTATAATCGCCTCCGTCAACACCCGCATCCTTCCAGCGACTAATTCTTCTCTTTAAAACTTCTGTATATTTCTTATCATCAGAAGAAACGACTAACATTGCCGATCCTGCAATGGATAAATAAAGTTGATCAATTGTTTGAGATCGTTGGGCGACATCTTTAATATCGACTTGATCATTTAAACTTACGATAAACACTTCAAGCTGTCGACCATTTGTGAACTCATAAAATAACTGATAAATCACACCTGGTACTTGCCTTCCCGGGAGCGTCGACATTAACCAACGTTTATACTTCACAAAAGGACGACGGGAGATCAAAGTCACTTCCCTGTCATCAGTAAAAACAAAATACCCCGCATCTAAGGCTGCCTCAGTTTCTTTTTCTGTAATCACTTGATTGAGAATAAAGATATCTACATCTTCTCGAGGCTTATTTATCATCGACTCGTCCAAATACCCCGTAAGAGCCACAAAACGAAATTCCGTTTTCTCTAATTCAATTTCTCCCGTGGAACAAGAACTTAGCAGCACACTTAATAAACCTAAGCGCACTAAGATTTTAGCAAAATTATTTTTCATCGAACCTACCCCTATAAGAAGATATATTTTTTACTCCTAAAGGAGCTTTAAAAGCAACTGGAAAAAACATGACTTGCGTTTAGATTCCCAACAATTAATAGAAAAATAAGGTGACATGTTCAATGAGTCAAAGCTGGAATTGGAAAGTTCAAAGAGAAAAGCAAGCCTTTCTCGCACTTGAAGACGGAACTATCTTCAGAGGTTACTCCATTGGTGCGAATAAAAACTGCCTAGGAGAGACTGTATTTAATACTGGCATGACTGGATATCAAGAAATCCTATCGGATCCTTCTTATGCAGGACAATTCATCTGTATGACTTATCCTGAGATGGGCAACTACGGAACGAGCTCGGCTGATATGGAAGCACGTGGTACATTTTCTAATGGCTTAATTATCCATAATCCTAACCGTGATAGTAACTGGAGAAGCGATAACGAGCTCTCTCAGTTCCTGAAAAATAATGATATCCCCGCTATAGCAGGCATCGATACACGTGCTCTGACACTCAAACTTCGTACTGATGGCGCCATGAAATCTTACATCTGTACTGATGGCACTCTAAGTGAGCAAGAAGCCATTGCATTAGCTAAAAACTGGGAAGGTCTAGAAGGACAAGATTATGCGGCCAAAGTAAGTTGCACTGAAACTTTTGAATGGGATCCCGATGACTCAATCTCTTCTTCTTGGGGAACTGGCAATGAATTACCTGAGGCAAAATACCATGTCGTTGCTTACGATTTTGGCGTTAAGTGGAATATTTTACGCGGCCTAAGACGTAGTGGCTTTAAAGTCACCGTTGTTCCTGCACAGACTCCTGCTAGTGATGTCATTGCGATGAACCCAGATGGTGTATTTTTCTCTAATGGCCCTGCTGACCCTAAAGCCGTAACTTATGCAGTAGATGCTGCTAAAGAACTCATTGGTAAATATCCCATCATGGGAATATGCCTTGGCCATCAAATTCTTGGCCTCGCTACTGGTGCAACTACCTACAAGCTTAAATTTGGTCATCATGGTTGCAACCATCCTGTGAAAAACCTTCTTAAGGATACTATCGAAATCAGCTCGCAAAACCATAACTTTGCAATTGACCCTGATTCTATCAACGAGGAGCTCTTAGAGGTTACGCACCTCAACTTGAACGATAATACGGTTGCAGGCATTCGCCATAAATCTGAACAAATGTTTGCGGTTCAATACCACCCTGAAGCCGCACCTGGTCCACACGACCCCTTCTATCTATTTGAACAATTTTTCACTATGGTAGAAGAATCTAAAGCTTAAGCTGCTTAACAGATTCTATTGAGCTCTTCAGTTTTCTGAAGGGCTCTTTTTTCTTATTAGGTACTAAATAAGAAGTTTTTTAGCCAAGACACCGCAAGATTGTTGCATTTATGCGAAAAAGAATATAAAACAGATATAAAATTGCGGTGATAAAATGAATCAATACATTAATGATGTGCTCAATGGCAAGACTGAATCCTACCGACTTCTCGTTCGCCAACTTGCTCCATCCTTACGCTCATATTTGTCTGGACGCCTCAGTGACTTCCATTTAGTAGAGGATCTCTCTCAAGAAATTTTTATTACCGTTTACCAATCACTAGAGAAGTTTGACCCCAAATACGATTTCAGAAGCTGGTTTTTTACAATTGCCCGCAATAAGCTCAATTCTCATCTAAGAAAGGTTTACTCCAAAAAGAGTATGAAATTTGCTTTTGAGGAAGAAATCCAAAACTTAGTAGCCGAGGTCTGTGATGACGACCCACAACGCGAAGGTAAACTGGAGCATATCCAATCCTGCGTAGCTAAGCTCCCCGAAGATGCACTCGAACTCATCAAATCGCGTTATTACACCAATGAGACTGTCATCAGTCTAGCTGAGCGCCTCAATAGCACTGAAAATGCCATCAGCTCAAAACTTTTTAGAATCAGAAAAAACCTCAAGGACTGCCTCAGCGCAGAACTCATCGGCCATGAATAATCTGCAAAAACTCAATATCGAGAAATATCTAGATGGCGACCTATCCGAGCAAGAGCTCATTGCTTTTTTAGAAGAACTACGCGAAGACCGGGAACTCATTCATGAGCTCAACTTAGCCATGGAAATCAAGGGATTACTCTTCACTTCTCAGCGTCCCAAGTTTCACGCTCTCGAAGAAGAAGTCATGAATCACCTGGAAAGCGACACATCTTCTATGGAAGATCAGATTATGGAAAAACTTCCCGAACCCAAAGTTCATAAATTTCCCGTCTGGTTTAAGCGTGCCGTAGCAGCGCAAATCATTCTCATCCCGATTCTCTTTTTCATCCTCACCCCTGCAAAAATACAAGAGGCTCCACCAGTTCTCATCGGCCATGTGCATAAAGTTGGTTTCGATAGCTTTGTCCTTCGCGGTACAGAAAAAGTCAATATCCGTAAGGGTGACCCGCTCTATAGCAAAGATCAAATCTATGTCCAAAACGAAAGTTCCTTGGGCATGAAATACCTAGATGGCTCTACTCTAAAGTTTTCCAGTCAATCTTTTGTTCGTTTAAGTGAAACCGAAGGACAAAAACGAGTGGAGCTCTTCTCTGGTGTGCTCGATGCGGACATCGCAAAACAGCCCCCTGGTAAAGATATGATTATTACGACTGAGCACTCCGAATGCGAAGTCATTGGCACACAATTCACCCTATCCTCCTCAAATGTTTCATCATTACTCGATGTTACCGAAGGTGCCGTTCGCTACAATAAAATAAAAAGTGATAAATCTGTCATGGTCGAAGCCGATCACTATGCATCAGCTAGCCAAGATGAATCTCTAGAACTCAACAAAAATACCAAGCCACTTTACAAGAGTCCACTTGTCACTTACTTCACACCAGGTAAAACAACATCTATTGAAGTCGAACTTCACGGCGCACGTTCACTTTATTTAGTAGTTAGTAATGGCGATAATGGTATCAGCCACGATCACTCAGCATGGATTGACCCGAAAATCATTGGTCCAGCAGGAGAACTTAGCCTTACTGAACTTCCCATGAAAATAGCTAAGGCTGGTTATGCTGAGGTCGAAGTGAATGGTGGCATTTACGGTGGCCCATTGCGTGTCAATGGTGTAGATCACCCCATTGGCATTGCCGCTCACGCAACTTCCGTTATTGCTTGGGATATCCCCCCAGGTTATAACACTTTTGTAGCTGATGGCGTCATACTCGACAGTGCCAACCAACGCAATAACCCCAAGCATCACGAATCCGTTCAATTCGAAGTCTACACCGCTATCCCCGAGAAAAAACTCAAGGGACTTCTGATTAGAAAACGTCGCTTCTAATTCTGTTAATGAAGTTAAATCAATATGGACTTAGATGAACTCTAAGTTAAAGTAAGGCTATGTTCCAGTTGCAGGTGTTTTGAGAACGAAAGCGAGTTTTATAAGCTCAAGCGGAGCTGAGACCCTTCGAGTGTGAAGCTCATTACACCAAGCAAGGTAGTGATCTAAGTAATTAGTCGCAACTCCGTGGAATCGTTTAATCCAGTTTTTGAGTACACTGTGATAAGCGTTAACATTTTGAATGTGATAAACACCCTTTTTCTTCTGACCTTGACTGAGATTTATCGCTATATGTTCAATCTTTTCTCGTTGAGAAAAGGCCGTAAATGACTTGGCTGAATCGCTTATGAAAATCACTTGATCATCAAGGTGTTGTTTAAAGTTATCCTGTAACCATTGGCATGAAAGCGGTCCCATTCCAGTTATGTAATCAGCCTTATGACCACTTCTGTCACAAGCAACTAAAACTGAAACAAGCTCTTTTGATAAACCTCTTTTCTTCGCTTTTCCACCTCGTTTTCGTGGTGGACGATTGAGGTGCTTTTCTCCTTTCTGTGATTTAAGAAAAAAGGTTTCATCGGCTTCAACGATTCCCGATAGGACTTGAGTTTCACTTTCCCGGTCGTTATGCACAGTTTTATTCTGTGAAGTAGTTTCTTCACTATCAAAAGGGGAATTTCCTAGCACCCTGAAGTAAAAGATGCGCACATGGATGATGTGCGCAAGGACAATTACTATTTCAGTTCAAAACTAAAAGGACTCGCTGGTAAGCCTTCTTTATTATAGAGGTTCATGCCTTGTGGGTTCATGTAATAGGCGTAGCGTACGCCCTTTGCCTGCTTGACGTTTTTATGAGAGAAAACCACCGTATTCCCAATAATCACGGCATCAGCTTTGTGCCACTTATTATCTGCGCCTTTAATGGAGGCCCAACTGACGGATTTATCTGAATTTTGCACCGGTAAAGCAAGTCCTTTTTTGCTTGCGAGCATTAAACCACTGCCAACACTATCAAAACTTACAATGGCCTTGTTACCATCTACTGTCATTTCCTTAAAGATGGGACCACTATAGATAAGATCCTTTTTACCATAATCTTTAGCTAGAGCCCAATAGGCTAAGCGTTTTCCCACATCTTGTTTATTGCGCGGATGAATGTCCTTAGCTTCACCAATGTCTACAGTTACCGCCATGCCAGTATTGTTAAGCTTAAGCGTATCGAGTTGTGCTTGTCTTAAGGGTGCCCAACCATCACCACCATTGGGGTCATTGGGATTTGAGTTTCCGAGATTAGCCAACTGAACATAATAGAAAGGAAGCTGCTCGTTCTCAAAAGCTTTTCTCCAACCTTTGATAAGCGCTAGCATTTTGTGCATATAAGAACTGCCTTCGCCGCCATTTGATTCACCCTGATACCAAATAGCGCCCTTGATAGAGAGGGGAACAATGGGGTTTATCATCGCATTATAAAGATAAGTAGGATCTTGGTGGCTATGACCTAGAGTGGGTTCTTGTGGGGTCACTGCTAAGGCTGCATTTTCAGCTAAAGATTTATCCGCATTAGTGATCCATGCTTTCATCTCAGTTACATATTGCTTATAAGCTTTGTTGCCGCTAATCGTTTGTGGGTTCACACTATCAACTTTTAGGGCTAAAGCTTTGAGTTCTGGTACGCTATGAAAGCCAGTGGGATTAATCCATGGTTCAATGCGAGTGCCTCCCCAATTGATCGATAAAATGCCAATGGGTACTTTTTGATCTTGGTAGATTTCTCGCGCAAAAAAGTAGGCGACCGCAGAAAAGTGTTTGACGTTTTCGGGGGTGCAAATCTTCCAGTCACCATGGTTGTCGCTTTGCATTTTTTTACTGAATTTATGCTGTGCTTTGAAGTGACGAATTTCAGGAAAATGGGCGGCTTGACTTTCCTGTTGTGCATTGGTACAATTGGCGAGCGTCCACTCCATATTGGATTGCCCTGAACAAAGCCACACATCACCGGAAAGAACATTGTTGAGTTGTACAGAATTATCGCCCTTAAAACTAATATTGTGTGGTCCGCCCGCTTTGGGAGTTTTTAATCGAATCATCCATTTGCCATCTTTTCCCGCTATTGTGCTGGCGCCAGATCCCCAACTTGTAGAGATTTTGATTTTTTCGCCAGGCGATGCGGTTCCCCATATCGGCGCATTCGCATTGCGTTGAATAACCATCTTGTTATTGAAGATTTTCGGGAGTTTAATATCTGCCTGTAGACTACAAAAACTGACTACAAGAATGACATAAATTAACTTGTTCATTTGTGCTCCTATATTTGTGAGGTTTTTACCATCGTTCTTATTAGCTTTTGTTAAATATCCTAATGCGACAAGCTATATACCTTATACGTCTATTGAGGACATTTTTTGACAGTACTTCACGTGAATCTCTTCTTTTGATGGCGCTATACCTATTTAAATACAAGTAAATAAGCTGGGAGATATGGATGGAAGATTATTGGGACCGATATAATTCCGATTATCAGAGTCAATTAAAGAAAATCAAACAAGATAAAGAGGCTTCAATAACTCATTAAGTATCAAAAACTAGTGAAAAAACCAGATGTTTCTTATTTATGATCAGCTAAGATTCTTATTTTTAAAAATTGTAGCACGCAAGATTGTATACTTATTGCGTATTCATTCAGTAGATAAATTAATTATTAGGAGCTCAAATGCTAAAAAAACTCATTGCCCTCACATGCCTCGCCGCGTGTTCCTTTGCCGCAGACAAGGCAAAAGTTATTCTCATTGCTGGTCAAGATAGCCACGGACCAGGTGATCACGAATTCCTCGCGGGCTGCACCATCTTAAAAAAGAAACTTGATGCCTCCATGGGCGATAAGATCGAAACTATTTTAGTTGAAAAAAATTGGCCCGCAGATGAAAGTATTTTTGAAGGCGCCGATGCGATAGTTATTTATTCGGATGGCCTCGGTCGTCACCCCATAAAAGACAAACAGGCCTTCATTGGCAAACTCATGGACAAAGGTGTTGGCCTCGCGATGATGCATTTCGCTTGTGACGTCCCAAAGGGCGCACAAGGCGAGAACTTTAAAAAATGGATTGGTGGTCACTATGAAACAAAATGGTCCACCAACCCTCATTGGACTTGTGATTCCATCCTTCATAAAACTCATCCTATATCAAAAAGCGTAAAAAACTTTTCGGTCAATGACGAATGGTACTTCAATATGCGCTGGGCGGACACTCCTTTCCATACGAATATTCTTCAAGGAATCCCCACTAAGGAAACTCGCGCAGATAGAAGGAGTTACCCACATATTGCCGCTGACGAAGGTCGCAAAGAAACTGTCATGTGGTCAGTAGAAAGAAAAGATGGTGGTCGTGGCTTTGGCTTCACTGGTGGTCACAATCATGCCAACTGGGCGAATGATGAATACCGTAAGCTTGTCCTCAATGCAATTGTTTGGCTTGCCAAAGTTGACGTACCTACTGATGGCGTGGCTTCCACGACACCAACTGAAGCTGAATTAACGCACCTCACCAAAATGGATCGTGGCGTTATTAAAGCCAAGAAGAAAAAGAAGCCGGTTCAAAAACAAACTCTAAGTAAAAAGCCCTCGACTTTTTTATATGAAAGTAAGATCATCAAAAAGAATGAATCTGTCGATATCTCATTAGACCTCAAGGGTCGTAAAGAAATCGTTCTTTATAATGGCAATGGTGGGGATGACATTAATTTCGATCACGCCCTATGGGTAAACCCTCGCTTTGTAGGTCCCAAGGGTGAACTTCCACTCAATAAACTTAAATGGATCCAGGCTAAATCTGGTTGGAAAACGCCTCAACTAGGCAAAACTGTTGATGGAAAAACTTATTCCGAAAATGGAACCGTTATTTCCAATGTGATTGGCACACACGCCGTCAGTATGATTCAATATAAAGTCCCTAATGGTTATACCACTTTTAAGGCCACAGGACGTTTGAGCTCTGGCTCAAGATCTAAGGGCAGTGCGACTTTTGCGATACTTCCAAATTATGTTGCTCCCATTGACACAAATATCGGCGCCACCTTGGTTCCACTAGATTTATTTGAAACTCACGAACAATTAGAAGCCACAGTATGGGCAACTTCGCCTATGTTCTATAATCCCACTAATATGGATATCGATGACAAGGGACGTATCTGGGTTGCCGAGGGTATTAATTACCGTAATTTCCGCAGACCTAAAATAAACATCAAACATCCTGAGGGCGATCGCATCATGGTTCTCGAAGATAGTAATGGTGATGGCAAAGCTGATAAAAGCCATGTCTTTGTCCAAGATAAAGAACTCCATGCACCCTTAGGTGTTGCGGTCATCGGTAATAAAATTATCATTTCACAACCGCCCTCTCTCATTATGTATACCGATGTTGATGGCAATGCCAAATTTGATCCCAAAATTGACAAAAAAGAAAATTTCCTCACGGGCTTCAGCGGACTCGATCACGACCATAGCTTACACTCTGTCACCTTTGGTCCCGATGGTGAATACTATTTCAACCAAGGCAATGCTGGTTACTCTGAAGTCACTGATAAAAATGGCTTCACCGTCCGTGCGGGTAGTTCATACTCTGGCGGCGCTCCATCAGTAACAAGTAATAAATCCGGTGAGATTAGTGATGACGGCCATGTCTATGTTGGTGGATTCTCTTGTCGAATTAAACCCGATGGTACAGGCTTAACCGTCATTGGTCATAATTACCGCAACAGTTACGAACAAACTGTGAGTTCCTTTGGCGATGTTTTCCAAAATGATAATGACGATCCCCCCGCTTGTCGTACAACTTGGCTTATGGAATACGGTAATGCTGGTTTTTCTTCAGCTGATGGTACGCGTAAATGGAAACTCGATAAACGCCCTGGACAAGATGTAGCTACTGCTGAATGGCGTCAGGAAGATCCCGGTACAATCCCTGCAGGTGATGTCTATGGTGGTGGTGCTCCAACAGGAATCACCTACTATGAAAACGGCGCTCTAGGCAAAAAGTATGAAGGTCTTCTCCTGTCCTGTGAATCCGTTCACAGTGTAGTTTTTGGCTACATGCCCAAAGCTCAAAAGGCTGGTTTTGAACTCAAACGCTTTAATTTCTTTAATTCTATAAAAGGAAATGCCACTGCAAAGTGGTTTCGCCCTTCAGATGTAACTGTTGGTTCTGATGGCGCTATCTATGTCTCTGATTGGTATGATCCAGGCGTCGGCGGTCACGCCATGCGTGATGCTAGCGGCAGTGGTACCATCTACCGTATCGCTCCTAAAGGCTTCAAACCCGTCAATCCTAAAATTGATTGCTCAACAATCGCAGGTGCTATTGCGGCTCTCAAGAGCCCGAATATCAACGTACGTGCTCTGGGCTTCATTAAACTCAAAGAAGACGGTTCAAAATCCATCCCCGCACTTAAAGTGATGCTCTCCGACTCTAACAAATACTTTCGTGCTCGTGCGGTATGGCTCCTCGCACAAATTGCTGGTGCTGGGTTACAAGAAGTCGAAGCTTTATTAAAGAGCCCAGAGGAACAAATGCGCACAGTCGCTTATCGCGCCTTGCGTCGTCAAAATTATAAGTTTTGGGAACTCTCTGCGCAACTCGCAAAAGATTCTTCTCCTGCAGTTCGTCGTGAAGTGGCCCTCGCTATGCGCAACGAAAACTTTGCACAAAGTCATAAAATTCTTTTAACTATTGCTCAGCAATTCGACGGTGTCGATCGCTGGTATTTAGAAGCCCTCGGTACTGGCTGTGCAAAAAAAGAAAAAGAGATGTATGATTACTTATACTCCAAGATGAAACCTGGAGATGCTCTTACTTGGTCACCTGCCTTTGCAAAAATTGCTTGGCGCCTCCATCAGCCAAACGCTCTTAGCGATTTCCGCAAACGTGCACAAGCAGGCGAACTTAACTTTGATCAACGCAAAGAAAATTTGGTCGCTATAGCCTTTGTCGACACCAAAGAAGCGGCAGAGCTTATGCTCGATATTGCTAATAACGGCCCACAAGATACACAAGAACTCGCTACTTGGTGGATTCGCAACAAAGAAACTAGCACTTGGAAAGATTATAAACTCGCTGGCCACTTGACCGCATCAGTGAAAAAGAAAAAAGCTCTTGATCTCTCTAAGCATTTAAGTAAAAGCAATGGTAAACTTCCTGCCATCAGCAAAATCTTGAAGCTCAAAGGGAATGCGAAAAATGGCCAAGTTCTGTTCAATAGTAAAGCCATTTGCTTTAGCTGTCACAAAGTAGGAAATAAAGGGATGGATGTCGGACCTAACCTCAGTGATATCGGCGGTAAATTTGGCAAAGACACATTGCTAGATGCTATGATTAACCCTTCTAATGCGATTTCATTCGGTTTTGAAACGGCCAATATAAAAACTAAAGATGGCAAAGAATACAAAGGCTACTTTATCGACTCCGATTCCGATCCCTTAGTGATTCGTGATCTTGGTGGCAATCGCACAAATATTCCTAAAAAGAATATTGCCAAAAAAGAAATGATGAAAGCATCTATCATGCCTTCAGTGAAAAACTTAAATCTCAATGCTCAAGAACTGGCAGACTTAACTGAATACCTTTCTACTTTGAAGTAATACTTTTATCAACTGAATGATAAAGCTCACTCAATTTCGAGTGAGCTTTTTTTTTGCGAACTCCGCAAAAATCACAAAGTTTTGAGGCTGACCGACGTCTTCCAACTTTGATTTGGTGGCACTAAGAAAGGCTTTGCATTGAGTGCATTTTTTCCATTTGCAGGCTCAAAACAAATATACGGAACGTCGGCTGACTTACGCCAAATAGTGAAACGTGGAAAGTCATTCGTATCAAAAGTCATTTCCACTTTTGGATTCCCTAAATTCAAGATATTTTTGGACTCATTATGTCCGATGATATGTAAATCAGGCGCTCCATGAATACGATATTTCTGCTCGCCCATATCTTCAAAACACTCAGTTTTATCCATCGCTACTAAGGTATAATCCTGTAAGTTATCATAAACTTTTTCTGCCTTCGAAGAAAAAGTGATTTCACTGGGATTATCCACGGCAAAGTAAGGATGGATTCCCGGTGCCAATGGCAAACTTTCATTCGATAAATTTTTAAACTCATAAGTCATCACTAAATCATCTGATGTAAGTTGATAGTTAACGATGAATTCAAAATCAAAGGGGTAGCGCTCTTTCGTCTTTTGCGAACTTCGCAAAACTAGACTCAAGCTACTTTCATCTTGACTCAAAAGCTCAAAATCATTATCCCTAATAAAGCCATGCTGCTTCATCGGATAAGTTTTTCCTTTCCAAACAAATGCATTATTTTCTAAAGGGCCGAAACTCGGAAAACAGAGCGGAATACCGCTGTGGGAGATATCGTCTTCTTCGTAAAATAATATATTTTTTCCATCGACGTAGAAAGCTAAGATTTTTGCTCCGTAAGTATCACAAACTACACCAAAATTCTCGTCGCCCAAAATCAATTTTGTGGCTAGCACTTTTTCATTCATCTCTTTATCCCTTACATCAATGATTGCGGATCCACATCAATAATAATCTTGTACTCCGCAGAAGTTTTATAATTAAGCCGCATCCAATTAAGGACCCGGACTAAACGACGTATATTATCTGAAAAAATAGTCAGTTGGAAACGATATTGACCACGGACTTTTTCAATCGGCGACGGCACCGCGGGCATTAAACGATCATCCTTTGAACATAGTGGACTCAAATGCCGACTAAAATCACTTGCGAGGCTCGCAACCGCGCCTTCTTCGGGACCACGAAAGTGTATTAAAACCATTTTGCTAAAAGGAGGAAATTTCATCACTTCCCTACCCATTTTTTCATCTTCATAAAAGGCATCAAAATCGCCTTCTAAAGCACACTGTAAGGCAGGATGGGTGGGATTGTAAGTCTGAATGAGAACTCGCCCGGCATCATCGCCACGACCCGATCTACCTGAAACTTGAGCTAAGAGCTGAAAAGTCCGCTCTGCAGCTCGAAAGTCTGCCATGTTCAAACCCGCATCGGCAAAGACAACGCCTACCAAAGTCACACGAGGAAAATGTAAGCCTTTGGCAATCATCTGTGTTCCAATTAAAATATCGTACTTCCCTTGCTGAAAATCACCCAACATCGTTTTGTGAGAATCTTTGCGCGTCATCGTATCACTATCCATTCGCGCAATACGCGCCTCAGGGAATACGCCACGACAGAGGCGTTCAATTTTCTCTGTCCCAAGACCAGAGAAGGAAAGATCTTTGTGATTACAATCTGGGCATCTTCTCGGTGGTTCTTTAATATCGCCGCAAAGATGACAGATCAATACATCACTTTTACGATGATAAGTATGACTTGTACTGCAGTCACCACATTTTGATGTGTACTGGCATTTTTCACAAGTTAAATGCGTTGAGTAACCACGGCGATTGAGAAATAGGATGGTCTGCATACGATCGTGCAACTGTTGCTTAACGGCTTCAATCAATTCACGTGAGAAAATTTGATTTGTCCCTGTCGCAGCGGCCTCGGTACGCATATCTACTAACTTGATCTCTGGAGTAACTGCGGTACTTGGACGTTCAGTTAACTTGGCAATTTTATACTTACCCAGATTCGCATTATTCATTGTCTCGAATGAAGGTGTTGCCGTCCCCAAAACTACTGGGCATTTATCCATGATTCCGCGCATCACCGCTATGTCACGTGCATTATAACGCGGATGGCTATCTTGCTTATAAGAGGGCTCATGCTCTTCATCTACTACAATGATTCCGGGGTCGTGAAATGGCGCAAATAAAGCTGAACGAGCACCCACAACTATTTGAGTTTCGCCTCGAGATATCAACTTCCACTGATCGTAGCGTTCGCCTTCACTTAGACCACTATGTAAAACACTCACACTTTTGCCAAAGCGCGCACGAAAACGATGGACTGTTTGCGGTGTTAGTGAAATTTCTGGAACTAAAACAATCGCTTGTTTCCCTCTTTCCAAAGCCTTGGCAATGGCTTGTAGGTAAACCTCTGTCTTACCACTGCCCGTAATTCCGTATAGCAGTACTGTCGCTGGCTTG
Source organism: Lentisphaera profundi (assembly GCF_028728065.1). Classification (GTDB taxonomy): domain Bacteria; phylum Verrucomicrobiota; class Lentisphaeria; order Lentisphaerales; family Lentisphaeraceae; genus Lentisphaera; species Lentisphaera profundi. The sequence continues at coordinate 2,477,884 of NZ_CP117812.1, forward strand.
TCTTCATCCATTTCATCGACAATGAGTTTCAAAGCATCGCTCTGCTCATCCGTTAATTTTAAAGGCTGAGTGACAATGACTTCTTCGTCTCCAAAGGGATCGCGCTCCACATGGCGGACTTCTTCTTCGATAACGCCCGCTTTTATCAAACTCTTGATCGGTGAGGCTGACACATTGGCTACCTTCATTAATAAGCCTTGTGGCGCTTCTTTTAAGCTTATAAGGGCTTTCACTACTGCCGCACGAGGAGGATATTTTTTTTCTAGTTCTGGCACTAAAGAAGCGGGATGTATATCCGCGGCAAAACTTAAAAGCTTTTGCGTTTTTTCTTTGACTTTATCTTTGCGTACGGGTGCGGGTAGCATATTCCGTACTGACTGAATCATTCCGGTGCAATAATAATCTGCAATCCATTGACCCAACTTCATCATTTTTTCGGGAATTAAATGGCCTTCATTAATCGCAATCTCTTTGAGCCGATTTTCGGGAAAGTCACATTTATCAACTAAATCAACGACATAGCCCGTTCGCTCTGTGCGTCCGAATGGGATTCGCACTCGGCAACCAAGCTTTAAATCCATACCTACAGGAATTTTATAGTCAAAGGTTTTATCCAATGACATGTCGGGCAGAACTCTCGCAAATTTAGGCATAATTATCCCCGCTCATGGATTTTTCATTAAACATTGCGTTGGATAATTGCAGTCTTCTTAATAAAAAAGACCTTAGCCACCTAATTGACGGCGAAGTTCATTTTGAAAATCTTCCATCTCTTCTTCAGAGGGACGTGCTTCTGGATCATCGAGATCCATTCCTAACTGACCATCATGACCTAAAGTCCATTCACCTTTTAAACCTGAAGCGAAACTCACTGATCCACTTAAAGCCACATCAGGGCGACTGATTTTTGAGACTTCAACATGAACCGTCGAAGGCGCTTCATCGACCATTGCAGCTTTTGCGGCTTCCGCAGCAGGATCTTCTTCGACAATTTCTGGTTCAGGCTCTAAAGAGTTCCAATCAATATCTAAATCTGCACTCATCAGACGAAGATCCATGAAAGTCATCTTCACCTTGTGCTCACCTAGTAATTCTTTATGGATTTCGTTCAGCGATTTCTCTGCACGAAGGCCCGCAATAATGATTTTTTCGATTTCTTCTTGAGTCATCTCTTTTTCCTTTTATAAATTTTCACATAATTTAAGCATAGATGAATGACTTTCAATCTTTGCAAGAGTTCACTTTCCCACTAAATTGTGCGATCATTTAACACGGAAAGATGAATATGAGCAAATGCATTTGGATTATCACTGGAGAAGCCTCGGGCGAAATTTATGGTGCCCGCATCTATTCAGAGCTCAAAAAGCAAAATCCCGACTTACATATCAAAGCCATGGGCTGCCGTGAACTCAAAGATGCTGGTGCTGAAATCATTCAGGACTCAAGTGAAATGGCCGTCATGGGCTTTGTCGAAGTCATCAAGCGCTACCCCATGTTCAAACGCATTTTTAATCAGATGGTACAACGCGCCGCCGACGAACGACCAGATGCGGTTGTCCTCATTGATTACCCTGGTTACAACTTACGTTTAGCAAAAAAACTTAATGCTTTGGGCATAAAAACTATTTATTATATCAGCCCGCAAGTTTGGGCTTGGCATAAAAGTCGCATCCCTGTGATTAAGCAAGTCGTCGATAGACTCATCGTCATCTTCCCCTTCGAAGTAGACTTCTGGAAAAAGCATGATTTCCAGGCCGATTTTCTCGGTCATCCCCTCATTGAACTTCTTGGCGAAGAACAAATCCACGAAGAACGCGATCCGAATAAATTCGTCCTGCTTCCTGGGAGCCGCAAAAGCGAGCTCAGTACTTTACTCAAGCCAATGATTGATTCTGCACTCCAGATCAGCATTAAATATCCTGAACTGAAATTTGTCATCCCCGCAGCTCGAGAATATCTCATCCCCATGATTGAGGAAGCCGTAAAAGATGTGCCCGACCCATCCAAATTCATTATCGAAAATGGTCGCAGTGTTTACTGGATGCAAAAGGCCATTGCGGGCCTCGCATCGTCTGGTACGGTAACAATCCAAGCCGCGATCCTCGGCTTGCCACTAATTTCGATTTACAAAGTCCATCCATTCACCTACTTTTTAGCCAAACGACTCGTCGACTTGGACTACTTCACGATGGTGAATATCATCGCAGAAAAAGAAATTTATCGCGAATACCTGCAAAATGATGTGCACCCAGATATCCTTGTTCCACAAATTGAGCAAATCCTGCCCGGCGGCGAACGTCAGCAAGAAGTCATTTCCGACCTCGAAGAAATGGTGAAAAAGCTTGGCAAAGGCACCAATATATTTGCTGAAACCGCAAAACTCATTAGTGAGAGCGCTAATTTACCATGACTTGGCTACAAGAATTTTTTAGTCCTGAAATCGCCGCAATCTTTGATTCGAAAGGCATTACGACTCGCAAGCTTCAAATGCTTATCATTTGCGGAAAGCGCAAAAAGCATGAAGCAAAAAAAATAAGTCCCGCTGAACGGAGTCGCTCTTTAATCCAGGGGAGCTTCACCCTTTTAGCCTGTTTTGCCAAAGCCGATTTTTTTATTTCAAGGCGTGAAGCCACCCTCTTGCATCACCTTATAAAAGTTGAATTATCTATGACTCCTAGGACAGCTCAACAAGCTGTTCAAATTTTCAACCGTATTCAAAGTATCCATGATATTGAAAGCGAAGCGCGCGATCAAATCGAAAAACTCGCTGAGTACTGGGCCCACGATAAAGACGAAGTTCAACGCATCTTTAATATGTGCCTTGCGATGTCTCTCTGTCATGGGCACATTTGCTTCCTTGCTGATAAACTTCTTCTTAAAATCATTAAAGATTTTGATTTACACCCCGTGAATTACATGCCTATTCGCGAAAAATTCTTACACCCTAATGCCGAAGCATATAATACACTACAGCTCGGCCCCATGGTTGATCAAGAGCAAATTAAACTTGCCTGGCGCCGTCAATGCACTCTCTATCATCCCGATAAAATGATGAGTGCCTCCGACGAAAAACGTAGCTGGGCCGAACAAAAACTCCATCAAGTAAATCAAGCTTACCAAGAACTCAAGAAAAGTAAATAATTCAGAATTATTTTTAATTTGCTAATTTTGAGTGATTAAAGAGATACTTTTTTGCTTTCAAATAAATCAGCATATACTTTTGATTGTATAACAAAATTATAGGCTTTCTCATGATCACTTTATATGGTTTTAGTTTCTCCCCCTACGTTCGTAAAGTACGTCTCGTCCTTGCACACAAAAATATCGAATACTCTCAGGTCATGGCTCCTCCAAGCCAAGATGCTGATTTCCTTCAAAAATCTCCTCTAGGGAAAATCCCCTATTTGACTGATGGCGATTTCTCTATCAGTGATTCTAGCGTTATCGTTCAGTATCTCGAAAAGAAATATCCTCAAATGCCCGTCTTGCCACAGGAGCCTCATAGCTTCGCTAGAGCTCTTTGGTTAGATGAGTACTCGGATACTAAAGTAAATGAAATTATCACAGGTATTTTCTTTGAACGTTTCGGAGCCCCCAAATTCTTAGGCCGTGATCCCGATGAAGCGATCATAAAAAGTAAAGAAATGCAATTCCCCGTCATCTTTAATTACCTCGAGCAAGAACTCAAAGGCAAAAAATTCCTCGTCAATGAATGCCTAACGCTCGCTGATATCAGCCTCACCAGTAACTTTGCTAATTTCTTTGGCCTAGGCTACACCATTGATGACTCACAATGGCCCAACTTGGCACGCTATACTGAGAAACTTATGAAGATAGATTTCATCAAAAAAATCGTAGATGATGAACAAGAAGAAATGGCTGATTTTTAAGTAAAAATACCATTATTGATTAATGGCTTAGACCCATCAAACAAAAAGGCGAAATCATTTGATTTCGCCTTTTTTCAATTCTATTTTTTGAGCTTAGAGATTCTTAAGCTGAGGAAATAAAATCACGTCACGAATTGTTGGAGCTCCCGTGAGCATCATCACTAGACGATCCACACCCATGCCCATACCACCTGCAGGTGGCATACCATGTTCGAGCGCCGTAAGGAAACTTTCGTCAATACGTCCGCTATCTTCTTCTTCAGTACCTTTAGCACGTTCAAACTGAGCTAGTAAACGCTTGCGCTGCTCAATAGGGTCATTTAACTCTGAGTAACCTGGTGCTAATTCTTTACCATCACACACAAGTTCAAAAACATCTACGAGTTCAGGATTATCTTCACAGCGTTTGGCAAGTGGCACCATATGAACTGGGAGGCGAGTGACAAAAGTCGGCTGAATGAGCGTTGGCTCAATTTTCTTTGAGTAAATCTCTTCAGTAATCTCTTCTTCAGTCCAACTTGGCATGATAGTACAGCCCATTTCACGACCAATTTTAGCACGTTCTTCATCTGAAATTTCGAACCAATTTTCTACTGTGTGTTCACACATGAGGTCGTGATGAGTGACTTGTCTGAAATCTTTTTCGAGATCAATGATTTTATCATCTGAATGTTTGATCTGGAGTGTACCAATAACTTTTTGTGCACAATGACGAAGAATGCCCTGCATGAGGTCCATCATCGTAGAACAATCACCATAGGCCTGATACGCTTCAATCGCCGTGAACTCAGGGTTATGCTGCTTTGACACACCTTCATTACGGAAGTTACGATTGATCTCGAACACGCGTTCAAAACCACCCACAAGTAACATTTTTAAATAGAGCTCAGGCGCAATACGCATGAACATCTCTTGATCAAGTGCATTATAATGAGTCACGAAAGGACGAGCAGAAGCTCCACCAGGAATCGGATGCATCATCGGAGTTTCCACTTCCATATACTTATCATTTTCGAGATACTCACGCATCGCAGAAATAATTTGTGCTCGCTGGCGGAAAACTTTGCGACTTTCATCATTTGAAATCAAATCGAGGTAACGTTGACGGTAGCGTGTTTCAACATCCTTGAGTCCATGAAATTTTTCAGGAAGAGGACGTAGAGCTTTGGCCAAAACTTGATATGTCGCCGTACGTACTGTGATTTCATCTTTTTGAGTCTTAAAGAGTTCGCCATCTACACCAATGATATCACCGATATCGGCTTTTTTCATACGGTTAAATTCGTCTTGATCCATGGCATCGCGCTTAGCGTAGATCTGTATACGACCTTCTTCATCCTGAATGGTCGCAAAAAGTGCCTTACCCATAACGCGCATCGTCATAACACGACCAGCTACACGTAACTCTTGTTTTTCTATACTCTCGTCATAACTGGCTATGGCCGCTACTGATGAAGTTGTTCCAGTAAATTTAGCTCCATAAGCATTAATGCCCGCATCAGTTAAATTCTTAAGTTTTTGCTTGCGTATAGCAATCTGTTCGTTCTCTGGTTTTGGTATTTTTTCTGACATCGCTGCTTCTCCGTTAATCAGTCAGTTATAATCTATATAAATCGCGCATAACATACCGAAAAGCTTTGTTTTGACAAGCCTTGATCATGAATAACTTAGAAAAGTACTTTTTTTGGAATTTTTAGAGGTCTAAACCCAAGCATTTTACTGCTGTTGGTCGACGCAATTTCTTGAGTGCAGAAGTTTCAATCTGACGGATTCTTTCACGAGAAATGCCAAATTCATTAGCAATATTTTCTAGTGTATGAAACTCGCCATCAGCTAAGCCAAAACGCATACGTAAAATCTCTTGCTCACGATCATTAAGTATGTCGAGCATCTCCACTAAACTTTCGTGTAATTGCTTTTGCTCAACTTCTGCATCAGGTAAAATAGCATCATCATTACTAATTAAATCGCCAAGCTCACTCACCTGATCTTCCGACACGGTAGTCTGTAAAGATATGGGTTGCTGGCACATACGCTTGAGTGAACGAATTTTTGCCTGAGTCATCTCTACAACTTCGGAGACTTCTTCGATGCTTGGTTCGCGACCAAATTTTTGGAAAAGTTCACGCTCAACACGATAAATTTTATTGACTTTCACCATGATATTAGCAGGCAATTTCATGGTTCTCACAAGCTCAGTTCTAGCACGTGAAACTGCTTGGCGTATCCACCAAGTCGCATAAGTCGAAAAGGTATAACCAAAGGAAGCATCGTATTTTTCTACCGCTGAAACTAAGCCGATATTACCTTCTTGAATCAAATCCAAGAAACCTTCCTGAGAATTGGAATATTTACGCGCAATCGAAATCACTAGGCGCAAATTGCCTTCCACCATGGCATTGACCGCATTTTCCATACGATAATAACATTTGCGAAAGCCATCCACAAAAGGCTTCATTAAAGAATCTTCTAATACGAAGGCTTCCTCATATTCTTTTTGCTTAAATTTTTCACTCATATCCGTATAAAAAGCCACTGAAAATTGTAACTCGCGGATTTTGTTGGCTAAGGCTTTATAGGCCAAAGAATTCTCTTCCTTGTCATAACGCTCACTGAGTTTTTCTGTATCAGTTAAATATTTGACTACATCAGCAACTGAGTAATCGCTTGATCTTTCGCCTGTAAAATAATGTCTTTTTCGCCCTGCATGGTCACGATAGCCTTCATTCTGAAGTAATTCTCTTACGAGTTTGGGGAAGGCAGATAAAAGTTCATTTAAATGAACACGTGATTCACGAAAGCTGGAAGAGTAATAAATTTCTTCTTCACTAGTTAAACGTGGTAAGTTCGCCACATTCTGCATATAAGCAGAGATCGTATCAATTCCAGAGTAATTCGAATAAGACATATAACTCATTTTTTAACTAATTATTCACTCAAGCTAGCTTAACAATAAGGGAAAGCAAGAGCCATACTCATCTTGAAGTGCTTGTTTTGCGTTTTACATTGCAGTCAAAAATTCAAGTAAATCTACCCGTATGAATCAACACAGTCAAAAAATCCTAGAATTCCCCGATCTCTTAAACTGGATAGCCTCTTATGCAAGAAGCACTTCCGGAAAAATGTCTATTTCACGTCTTCAGCCAAGTTCGGCAAAAGTCCCGCGTCGGCAGCAACTTTACAAAGATTTCGATGCCGTCACCCAGCTCATTCCCGAAGGTATCCCCTGTAGCAATTTCTCTCTTCCTGATCTGAAACGTCTCAATGCCGAAGATTCTTGGATTGAGCCCGACGAAATTATTGAAGTGCGGAGCTTTATTCATTACTCCGCTCAAATGTATTCTTGCTTTAACAAAGAGTCATTAAAAGCTTTCGACAGCATCCGTGAACTTCATGAGCGTATCCTTCCCTTTCGTGAGCTCCGAGATGAGTTCAATAAAATTTTTGATGCTAAAGATCACATCAAAGATAGCGCTTCTAAGGAGCTCGCTGAAATCCGTCCCATGATTCGCAAGTGTGAAAAGGCAATCAAAAATCGTTTGGATTACTATCTAAAAAATGACAAAAATGAGATTTTCCAAGAAAAATATATTACTTCTAGAAACGATCGTTTTTGTCTTCCTTTAAAAAGAGATCAAAAAAGTAAACTCAAAGGCATTGTTCACGATGAATCCGCCACGGGTCAAACTATTTTCATCGAACCGGAATCTATTGTTGCCCTTGGCAATGAACGCGCCGGCATGCTCAGCGACGAACGCAAAATCATCTTTAAAATCATTCAAGAACTCTGTTCATATATTCGTAGTGAAACACCCGATTTGCTCCAGGCTTTCAAGACTCTCACTCTTTGCGATCAATGCTTCGCAGTAGAAGCATGGAGCTCTGAAGTCAATGCTCGTTTTCCCAAAGTTGGTAAAGTCTTTAAATTAATCAATGCGCGTCACCCTCTCCTATTTAAAACGCTCAAGGAGCAGGGGCACGAAGACCATCTCGTCCCTTTAAACATGGAACTCCCCTCGGATCTCACCACTCTTGCAGTAACGGGATCCAATACTGGTGGCAAAACTTTAATTCTAAAAACAATCGGACTTTTGAGCATTATGCATCAAAGCGGACTGCCCGTGCCTTTGAATGAATTTTCTGAGCTACCCTTATTTGAAGACATCTTGGCCGACATCGGTGATGAGCAATCTATCAGCCAAAATCTCTCGACATTTTCTGCTCACCTCAAATCAATCAGTGCTATCCTGAAATCAGCTCGTCAAAAACAGAGTTTGATACTACTCGATGAACTTGGTTCAGGTACTGATCCAGTGGAAGGTGGAGCTTTAGGCAATGCCATCCTCATGGATTTAGCCAAAAGTGAGTCACTCACACTGCTAACTACGCATATTGGTGCGATCAAAGTCTTTGCTCAAGAACGCGAAGGTATGATGAATGCCGCTGTGCGTTTTAATCGCGAAAGCCTGAGACCTGAGTATATCCTCGATATTGGCATCCCTGGTGCGAGTCATGCTATTGAGATTGCCCGTAATCACGGTCTTCCTCACGATATTTTAAAAGATGCTAAGAGCTTCCTTTCTGATAAAGAGCTCAAACTCGAGAATGTTATTGGTAAATTGCAGAAGCAACAAAGTCAAATGCAACAAGATGCGCGTGAAGCTCAAAAAAGTCGTGACACCGCCTTAAAAGAAGCGGCTAGTGTTCAAGAAGAACTTACCACTCTGCGCCGCGAGCGTAAAGATATTTTGCGACAAGCGCAAAAAGAAGCCGAGAGCATTCTCAATAACGCTCGTAGCCATGTGGAAAAAATCGAACGCAAGCTCAAAAAACATCAACCCGATACCGATATTAGCGACCTTCGCAAACAAATCATCCAGAAACGCGATGGCTTGCGTACTGCCTTAGATAATAACCAAGTCACTCCCGTCGAGCCGATCAAAGATCAAGAGCTCAAAGAAGGAGACAAAGTTTGGGTCGAAAAACTTCAAAGTCACGCCAAAATTATTAAAGTCGAAAAAAAGGGTAAGCAATTCCTGCTCGATGCTGATGGCATGCAAATCACTATTAAACGCAGTGAATTGGGTACTGCTGAATCAGTTCCTGAAGTCAGAAAGCCAAAGATCAAGCAAGCGAAGCAAAGTTATCACGTAAGCAATAACGTTTCCATGGAAATAAAACTCATTGGCATGTATGCAGAAGCCGCTTTACGAGAATTGGATAACTGGTTATCTTCTGCTTATGGCAGTAACCACGATCAAGTCAAAGTCATTCATGGCCGTGGCACTGGTCAATTGCGTCGAGCTGTTCATAAACATCTTGCTGCACAAAAATACATCCAACGCTTTTACTGCCCTGACCTCTCCGAGGATCCTGCAGGTGATGCCGTAACTTGGGTTGAATTTAAACGCTAAATGAAAAAGCAACTCTCCACACAATTTAAAGATGCAGGTCACTTATGTAAGTGGCTTCTGATATCTATTATTGTGGGGACTCTAGTTGGCTCTGCTGTTGCTTGGTTCCTTATGGGTCTCGAATGGGCCGGAAATTTTCGCGATGATCGCATGTGGATTATTTGGTTCCTCCCACTTGGAGGTCTTTGCATTGGCCTCACCTATCACTATTTAGGGCAAAATGTAGTTAAGGGAAATAATCAACTTTTAGACGAAGTCATAAAACCTAGTAAAGTCATCCCCTTGCGTATGGCTCCTCTCGTGGCGCTAGGCACTATTGCCACACATCTTTTCGGAGGCTCTGCTGGACGTGAAGGTACGGCTGTACAAATGGGTGGTTCTATTGCCGATCAATTTAGTAAAGTTTTTAAACTCGATAAAGCCGAGCGCAAGCTTCTTCTCATTGCGGGAATTGCCGCAGGCTTTTCTGCTGTATTTGGCACCCCTTTAGCCGGAGCTGTTTTTGCCCTAGAAGTCTACGTTATTGGACGAGTTCAGTACCAAGCTATTTTACCCGCCTTCCTTTCTGCAATTATTGCCGACCAAGTCTGTATTCAATGGAAGTATCCAGCGATTATTAACCATACTCACTACCTCCACCCAGACGCTCTTGGTATCACCCCCGCAAATTTATTTTTTACTTTTCTTGCTGCCATCCTCTTTGGCTGGGCCGCGATGCTTTTTTCGAAAGCTAATCACTTTTGGAGTGCGTTATTCTCCAAAAAAATTTCCTACCCACCCCTTAGACCTTTTATTGGTGGCATCATCCTCGCACTTGCGTTCTGGGGTCTGAGCTTAACATCCGTTGACTTCACCAAATATATCGGCTTGGGTGTCCCTGTAATTGAAAGCTCTTTTACTGAAAAAATGATGCCCTACGACTTTGCACTTAAACTTCTTTTCACGTCCTTCACTCTTGGAGCAGGCTTCAAAGGTGGCGAAGTCACTCCTCTCTTTTTTATTGGAGCGACCTTGGGTTCTGCACTCTCACTATTTATCCCCTTGCCTCTCGCACTACTCGCTGCCATTGGCTTTGTCGGAGTCTTCTCTGGCGCAACTAATACACCGATTGCCTGTACACTTATGGGCATAGAACTCTTTGGAGCACAAATAGGCGTCTACCTCGGTCTCTCTTGTGTTGTCGCATATATTTTCTCAGGTCATTCCAGTATCTATAGCTCACAAATCCTAGGTCACGTCAAACACCCAAGCCTCAAAGACGACGAAGATAAAGCATTAAAAGATACTCATAGCTAAAGTTAGCGAGGTAATAGTTTTTACTTGGCTACTCTTGCTCGTCTTGTCCTAAAAGACCCAGTTCCTCTAGTTGATCAAAATGGAATCTCAGCAATTCTTGATCTATATCTGGAGCTTTATTAGTTTCGATAATAAATCTTAATAAGAGCTTCACCATCTTTCCATCATAATCAATAATGACTATTTTAGGCTCACACATTTCTTTCGTAAGTTCTCCAACGGAAAATTGCTTTTTAATACTCTCAAAAGCCGAGTCGATATCTTGAGTTGCCAATTTATCCATCTTTTCTCTCAAGCCATTTTCAATAGTTTTTAAATGCTTAATTTTAGACAATTTAATTTCAAGAGTATACAACTTATAAGTGGCTGTATTATTTTCATTAATAACTCCAACAGCTAAAAACAAGCTGTTGGGAATAACTATGGTCTTACCTGTGAAAAAATCGTTATTTTCACTAGTTCCCGTATCGTATAAAGTTGTTGATAGCAAAGTTTGATCAACCACAAGGCCCTTATATTCGCCGACGCTAATACGATCCCCTAAAGAAAAAGAATTTGTTCCCGCTTTGAGAACAGAACCCATTAAGCATAATATTAATTCTTTAGTGGCTAAAACTATGGCGGCTAAAACAGCAAGTAAAGAGATGAGTAAATTCTGAATTTGTTCGCCCCATATTACGAGCAAGCAAAATAGAAAAATGAAAAAGCAGGCGTTTCGCAATTGAATCGTCCATCGTTGGCGCAGGGCCGCAGATTTAAGCGAAGAACGGCATATTTGTTTCTGTATGAGGAAACGAAGTACCAGACTCAAAAGCAAAACGATGAGAGTCTTGATTAACTTGTCAAAAATAATTGGATCTATATTCATTTACGTTCCTTTATTCACAAAGCTAAATAACCTCCTCATAGGTCATAAACAAAATATTTATGTAAATCTACTATTCATAGAAAGGTCAATTCGTAAAGAGCTTCAACTTTTTTTCGCGCCCATTCATTCTTACGCAAAAATTTAAGGCTCGACTTCATTGATGGATCATGATTAAAACAACGTATATCTATGCGTTCGCCTAGACCTTTCCATCCGTAATATTCTTCAAGGTTAATAAGGATAATTTTGAGTGTCACCCCATCCATTGGATTCTTGTTTTGGGTCTCATCCATAAGTTTATCAACTTGCTCGACATCGAGCGTATCGACTTCTGGCGAAGCATCTTGAGCGAGTTCTTTGTTTTGTGACTCATCCGTAAGTTTATCAACTTGCTCGACATCGAGCACATCGATTTCTGGCGAAGCATCTTGAGTGGATTCTACATCAAGCTTATCAGGCGAAATACTCTGGTTCAATTCTTCATTTTTAGAATCATTATCACTCGTGCTTGGCATACGTAAATCCTCATTCATCTAATTTAATATTTAGCTTAAAAATACTCGACACCATCCATTGTGCAAATATCTATTTTAGTATTCAGAAGTTTAATAACGCTCAGATTTAAAAGCCTTTAAAATAGCAATTGTTCCAAACGCCAATCAATAGGTTTTTGTCCTGATAGCTCTAGGTGCTGATTGATTTGCGAAAATGGTTTTGAACCAAAGAAGCCGCGATGAGCTGAAAAGGGCGAGGGGTGAGCGGATTCAATAATCAAATGATTTTGCTCATCTAGCAATTCCCGATGCCCCTGAGCATGGGCTCCCCAGAGAACAAACACTAAGTCCTTGCGCTGATCAGATAAGCTTTGTAAAACCTGTGCAGAGAACTTCTCCCATAAACCTTTGGAATGTGAACCAGGCTCTGAATCACGGACACTTAAGCTCGTATTGAGTAATAATACTCCCTGCTCTGCCCAATGACTTAAATCGCCATCCATTGCAGGACTTATCTGCAGATCGCTATCGAGTTCTTTATAAATGTTCCTTAATGAAGGAGGAATTTTATTTCCGCGAGGAACCGAAAAAGATAAGCCCATTGCCTGGCCTGGACCATGATAGGGGTCTTGCCCCAATATCACCACACGTACTTTTGAGAAATCACAAAAATCAAACGCTTTAAAGAGGTCTTTTTGCTCGGGATAGATCTTGAATTCTTTACGTTCTATTTCTAAAAAACTTTCTAGCTCGGTATAATAACTATCTTCAAGCCCTAAAGCATTATGCCATGCAGGACTAAGTTTATCTGCGAGCACTTGGATTTGCCAAGTTATATGAACGCCAGCCTAAGTAACCTGCCATCATTGCTAAAATTGGCATCCCATTCATATACGCGAAAACCGCACATCCCACTGCTGTTACAAATGAAACTTTATCTATCATTTGTTCATTAACTGTACCATTTTTCCAGCCTATCATTGTCGATAGTACTTCCGCTCCATCTAGTGGACGAATAGGTAATAGATTCATTAAATTTAAAAAGACATAAACATTCAGGTGCATGCTTAATAACGTTTTTAATAATGGAGGTAAATTAGGTGTTTGAAGCAAGGCATAAAATAGCGCGGCTAATACAAGTCCTGTACCCGGCCCTGCAAAACTAATCAAAAATCTTTGACGGAAATCAAGGCGCTTCATGCTTTGCCATATTGTAACTCCACCCATTCCATGAATCTCAATACGAGGTTTCATACCATACCAGCGAGCAAATAGGGCGTGCCCCAATTCATGAGTGAGAATTGCTGTGAATAGTGTAATAAACCATAATAGAGAAATCGTTAAATCGGTCTGACCTTGTACTCTACCCCACATTAATGATAAGAAACCAATCAAAAAGAAGAAGCTGTTCTTTACCTTTATCGGCAATTTAAACAGGGAAAACTCCATTAGATATCCACCTCAGATGGGCATATCACTGAAGTATCGGTATCTTTCGTTCTTTCTGGTAAAGTCAATTTAGAGGCCAACCAACCCTTGTGAACTAGTGAACCTTTAAAGGGGCCCTCGCCACTAACTTGACCACTTAAACTATACTTGGCCGGATCATAAGCTTTTGGCACTTCAACTTCATCACCTTCGGCAGAGTCCACAAGTGACTCTACTTTGAAATACTTTTCTAATACCTTGCCACAACCTTCGTGAATTTGACGTACTGCCGCCCCCACTTGTTCGTCGCTATAAGGACCAATATCTTCTTTCAAAAAGTCGATCAAACGCCCCTCGCGCTGCAAGAGCGTGAGGGTATAAATAGCATCACTACGGTCATTTTTAGAACTCGCTATCTTGAGTTCTTCTTTAACTTTAGTCAGTTCATTTTCGCCAGTGCTCAATGAAGCTTCCAACTTTTCGACTTCACTTTCTAAGTCTTTAAGCTGGCTATCTTCAATGAGTTTACCTTCGCAAACTTTTTCCCAAAGATCTGCTTTCTCACCATTCCCAAGAATCGAGAAAAAAGCTTTGAATGCCGTAGTGAGTCCCATCTTAGACTTCTGACGGGCTTTGATTTAGCACATCTAAAGTTCCATCAAGAACATTGCGCAAAACTTCTAGTGGGCTCTTTTGTGCATCAAATTCTGCGATGATCGCATCATCGTAATGATCCAAAACAACTTGAGTTTTTTCGCGATATTGAGCCAGGCGATTCATCACAATTGATTTATCCGCATCATCTGCGCGTTTTTCAATTTTTGCGCGCTTCGCAAGACGTTCAAAAATCTCTTCATCATTAGTGATTTTAAGAGAAATGATTTTCACTACGTCAACGTATTGATCGAGGATTTTAGCTTGCTCGGCGGTACGCGGCATGCCGTCAAGGAAAATATACTGACTTGAAGGATCAAATTTATTAGTGTCCATAAGACCTTGAACGTAACGCCAGAAAATTTCAATTGTTACATCATCAGGAACGAGCTTGCCTTCATTCGCGTAGCTGTAAAATACTTTACCATTAGTACTTTCTGGAGGTAGGCCACGAAAAATATCACCAGTTGAGAGATGATAATTACCACTAACATTAGTTAATTTAGCTCCAACTGTACCTTTTCCTGCACCTGGAGGGCCGAATAATAAAATAGCTTTTGGTTTAGACATATTGATTCCTTGTGATTTCATATAGAAAATAATTGTAAATAAGGTCGAATTTATGCCCGAATAGAATTTGTTCAAATGAATTAAGTACCAATATTAAGTCTAAACAGAATTAGGTTCCTCGCTGTATGACTTTTCTCCTTTATAACACTCTCGTTACACTCTTCTTAGTACTCTATTCTCCCATCCATATCATTCGTCTGATTATGGGGAGCAAATATCGTGAGAGTACCCTTCCGCGCCTTGGTTTTCAAAAATACCCACAAGCAGACAAAAGCAGAAAGACTTTCCTCATCCATAGTGTCTCAGTTGGCGAGACCCAAGTAGCAGGAACCCTCGCCACAGAATTTAAAGCTCAGGATCCTAATTGCCGCATCTTCGTCTCCACCGTGACCGAAACGGGACAAGCTGTCGCCGCTAAACTCAAAGATATTGATGGCCATTTATACCTCCCCTACGACCTATGGCCTTTCACCAATAAACTTTTCAAAATCATCCAGCCAGATGCTGTTATCGTCGTCGAAAATGACCTCTGGCTTAATTATCTTCACAGTGCTCACAGTCGTAATATCCCCTGCTTCCTCGTCAATGGTAAGCTTTCTGAATCATCCTTACGTTCATACAAGAAATTTACTCAGTTTGGTCATCTACTCTTTGATCCCATAAAACATTTTTTCGTTCAATCAGATAGCTACCAACAGCGTTTTGAAAACATGGGTATCAAAGATCAAGACATTACTGTGTGCGGTAATATCAAACTCGATTCAAAAATCCCTCACCTTAATCAAGATGAATTAAATAATTTTACCCAATCTCTAGGTCTTAATCACAAAAGCTTAGATCATTGCCTAATCTTTGGCTCAACTCATGCGGAAGAAGAAGAACTTGCCTTAAAGGTTCATCAAGAAATCAAAATCAAATTCCCTGGTTTACAAACTATTATTGTTCCACGCCACCCCGAACGCTTTGATAAAGTGGCTTCTATTTTAGAGAAATCAGGAACTCCATTTTCGCGAGCTTCGCAAATCACGGCAGGCGCAAAGAGTGACGAGATCTTGCTTGTGGATCAAATGGGAGTGCTAATGAAACTTTACCAAATAGGATCCATAGGCATTGTTTGTGGTACGTTTACTGATAAAGTTGGCGGTCATAATTTCCTCGAACCTGCCTTCTATGAAAAAGCTTTTGTCTATGGTCCATGGACTTTTTCGCAACCTGGCTTCTATCAACTATGCCAACAGGCTGATGCCGGGATCCAATGCTCCGCAGAACAATTAGCTACTACGCTAGAAACGCTTTTGCAAGATCCGCAAAAACAAGCTTTACATGGTCAACGTGGTAAAAAAATTATCGACAGTGCTAAAGGCGCAGTTCATCACACGGTAGAAGCCATCAATAATTTAATCTCGGAATAAATATGGAAATATTTCTCGCTCTCATTGTTGGTTTTTTTATTGGCGCAATTCTCATTTTCTTCACTAAAAAAACTAAGCTAGAAATCCCCCGTGAGTTTGAATTAGAACTCCAGAAACTTCGTCACGAAAATGAATCTCTTTCCCAAGTCAAAACTCAAGCAAAGCAGACGGAGCAAGACTTGCGCACTGCGCAAAATCAATTATCGAGTGCCCAAAGTTTACTCACGGAAAAACAAAATTTACTCAACCGTGTAGAAGAGGAGGCTCAACAAACCACATCTGATTTCCAAGAGCTACTAAGTGCTAATGCCACACTCAGAACACAGCTCCAAGCGGACCGTCGCCTTCACGATGAGAAGTTAAGCACACTCAAAGTAAGCAAAGAAGAACTCACACGAAATTTCAAAGAAATTGCAAGCCAAATTTTTAATGAGCAAAATAAAAACCAAAGCCAGGCCAACAAAGAGAAACTCGACCTCACGCTCAATCCACTAAAAGAACAAATACAAAATTTCTCGAAACAGGTTCAAGATTGTTACAATAAAGAAGCTCAAGAACGCTTTTCTTTGGAAAAAGAAATCAAGAGTTTAAAAGAACTCAATACGCGCATGAGTGAGGATGCCTTACAACTTACAAATGCATTAAAGGGAGATTCTAAAGCTCGTGGAACTTGGGGTGAACTCATCCTTGAACGCGTCCTTGAAGCCTCTGGTTTACGTAAGGGTTCAGAATATTTCACACAAGTAACTGAAACTGCCCTTGATGGCAAACGCTACCAGCCCGATGCGGTTGTTCATCTTCCCGATGAGAAACAAATCATTATTGATTCCAAAGTTTCCTTAGTGGCCTATGAAAAACACTGCTCGTCAACAGATGAAAAAGAAAGACTCAATTTGCGAAAAGCACATTTGGATTCAGTTAAAAATCACATAAAAGAACTTTCTGAGAAATCGTATGAAAACCTACCAGGTATTAATTCCCTTGATTATGTACTACTATTCATGCCAGTCGAAGGCGCTTTTCGCTTAGCTGTAGAAGCAGATGAAAAACTTTTCCTAGATGCTTACAAGAAAAATATTATGCTTGTAAGCCCATCGACTCTTTTGATCACCTTGCGTACGATCAGTAAAATCTGGCAATTTGAGAGTCAAAACAAAAACACCCAAGCTATTGTTGACAAAGCAGAAGCTCTCTACACAAAATTTGTTGGCTACGTAGATAGTTTTCAGAAAATAGGCAAGGGCATTGAGCATGCGCAAAAAGCTTACGATAGTGCAGAAGGTCAACTAATGACCGGACGTGGAAATTTAATTCGCACCTGTCAAAGCTTAGAAGAACTCGGGATCAAAAGTAAAAAGGCAATGGCAAAAGAAGTTTTAATCAAAGCCGATATTGAATTGGATCAAGCAGAACTCCTTGAAACCAGCGATTAGACTAATCGTCAACCTCATGATTTGACATAACAAACTCAGGCCAAATACTTACACTGACTTCACGTTTAAGATTTTTACTTAAAATCGCCTCCATATCATCTAAGATGGCTCGGTCTGGTACATGACCTACCTGTACCCAAACCCAGACACTCAACTTATTATCCCCTAAATTTTTATAGCTTATTTTACTTACTTTAGGAATATTATACTTATCTAAAGTCGGCTGAGTCATTTGTATAAATTCTTCCCGATTGGGCAATGAACTATCGCTGAATTTTTTAACCCCATACTTCACCAAGCGTGAACTCAAAGGTATGCACAATAAGGTCATACAAAATATCAAAATTAGATACAATCGTTTAACCACTCGATTCTTGGATTGATCGGGACGCGCCCTAATGCCTGCTGCATAAAATGTCAGTGCAGATCCCAGGACAATACAAATTACATTAGTAATAAACAAAACCGTCGCTCCTTGTACCGTCGCTGAAATACCTTTAGATAAGGCAATGCCAATTGATGCTATCGGTGGGACTAAGGCTGAGGCAATGGCAACTCCCGGCAAAGCTGCCGAAAGATGCGTTCGCGTCATACAGTGAGCGGCAGCAATACCTGACACAAAGGCAATAAATAAGTCGGCCATTCGTGGAGTCCCACGGGACAATATTTCACTCGTCAAATGTTCCATCGGAGTGAATAAACCTATCAAAAAACTGATTCCCAAAGATGCTAAAAAACCGAATAAAATTGATCGTGATGCATTAATAATCATCGGGATATTACCCTGTACTAAGGCGAGTCCCGCAGCCAAAATAGGCGTCATCAAGGGTGCTACTAACATCGCGCCAATAACCACAGCAACAGAATTACTAATTAAACCCAAGGCGGCAATGGAAGTTGATAATAACATCAAGGAAATGAAATCAAAGTTCCACGTCGAGTTCATCAGTAAGCCTTCGTGTAAGGCTATTCTTCCTTCACGAGTCAATTGAGGCACGGCCAAGTTACAGTAGTATTCAAAACGATCTTTGAAGCGTTCGAAACGATCCTTGGCGACGCGATGTGCTGCGACTGATATATCTTTATTAGTTTCTATGAGCTTTGCAGCCATATCTCCAAAAAGTGTTTTTTGTAATGAACCTCCCGAAGAGATCCCTACAACGACAAAGTCATAACCATCTTCTGCCGTTTCAGCAATTCCCTTCAACACATCTTTATTATGTGCGACACAGCCTTTTAAATAATGGCCATCCAATTCTAAGCCAATAGACTTAAGCATTTTATCGAGTTGGTATATTCCAACTTCTTCCATTATATCTACTTGACTGCTAGGGGGCTTAACTATGAGAGGATGAACATGGGTACCTTGCGATTTCACCAAGGAATAACTATGCTTTAAAGCATCTAATGCATGGGGTCCGCCAGAGCAAGGAATTAAAATCTTTTGAATTCTTCCTACATCGGCTTTGCCTGGACGGACAATAGTAGTTGAGCACGGAGCCAATTTGAAAAGTTTATCGGTGTAGTGCTCTGTACTACCAATCGCTCGCTTCGCCAAAAATAATTGTCCACATTTATTTGATGACAACAATTTCATCACGACTTTTGTATAGCGTTCTCCACTGATTTGCAGACAGGAAATTTTAGGAATAAACTCGGCCTCGGGAACTTCAGTGAAATTTTCATTCGGACTTGCGGCATGAGTTAAAATGCGTCTTTGTTCTCTAGCAATACGCTCACATACTTGACCTAAAACACCCGCTTTCCCTTCGTATTCAGCTAAATTAATCTCGTCAACAGAAGTTTCATCTTGCTTAATTCTCCTAATGACAATGATGATAAGGTCCTGACCTTCAGCATGGGCCATTTGGTATGACAACGCAATAAGAGGCTTCACCTCTTCTGTATTTTCTACGACTACTGCTGCGCTCATTACTTTGATTCCATAATTATTTCTACTGACAAAAGTAGTAATTTAACGATCTTTCTTTGTCAACAATACCAGTGTTTCGAAATGTTCTGTTTGAGGAAACATATCAAATAATTGTAGTTTAACAGGTTTATATTCTCGAAAAAGTATCCCCAAATCTTCCAGTAATGAGCGGGGACTACAAGAGAGATAAGCCAGATTATCCGGAGCTAATTCTAAGATTCTCCGCAAAGCCTGTTCATGCATCCCTTTACGAGGGGGATTCAAAACAGAGAATTCCATTTCTAAATCTTCTTGCTGAAGAAATTCCGCTACATCCTGTTCAATGAAATTGACATTCGTAATTTTATTGGCTTCTAGATTCATTTCTGCCATACGTACATTTTCAGAAAAATTTTCTACTGCTGTAATTGTATCCACTAAATCACTGAAGATTACCGGCATGGTACATGTACCAGAATAAAGATCGTGAATATTTTTCGCTTTAGATTCTTTAATAAAATCTCTTACTGAAGAATATGCCGCGGAAGCTACTTCATGGTTCGCTTGAAAAAAAGTTAAGGGGCCTAAAATGAAATCACGTCCGAGAAGTGTTTCATTGATAAATTCTTTCCCCCAGAATTTGCGACATTCCCCTAAACTATCATCGAGGCGACTATCGTTCACGTTCCAATAAACTGAATCAACACCCTCTGCTAATAATTTTTCAGCAATTTTTGCTACGACTTCTTCGCTTGCCGTACTTGTAGTTAATAAGGAGATTAATTGCTCTCCACTACGAGTACGACGGATTATAATATAACGTAAACAGCCACTATAATCATTTTGATTATAAGCCTCTAAGGAAAGGTCACGACTTAGCTCTAGTGTCTTTTGATACATCGCATAATTTTCATCCTCCACCAAGAGGCATTCCGTTAATGCTACGATCCCTTTTTTACCATCCCCACGTCTTTGCCCAGAGCCCTCTGGAGTGACAATGAAGTCCATTCTTTGGCGATACTTATAATCACGAGGGGATGAAATAGCTTCCACCTCTAACTTCGCCAAAGACGACATCCCAGGAGTTTCTTTTATCAATCGTTCTAAAGCTTGTTTTTTTATTGCAACTTGCTGCCCATAAGAATGCTCTTGTAAGTCACAACCACCACACTCCACAAAATGCTCACATTGAGCCTCTGTATCATGGCGATGCTGCCATCTAACTTCGGCAAAAATCTGCATGAATTTTTCTTTGGCTTTCGCATTGCCTTTTACATGTTTTTTTCTTGCCATTTATGCACCCAAAGCCGCTTTGACAATTGACAAAGCTTTCTCTGACAAATCTAGTTTCAGCGCTGCGTCATGAGCTTTTTCACTCATTTTCCCCCAAGTCTTCCCAACTATATCAATGAGCCTTTCGTCACTATGCTTTGCTATAAAGTCATCAAAATAATAATTGAGGAAAACCATACACGCACAATCTTCTACACATTGACTATCTTCGTTATTTTTAAAATTTTTCTTCTGACATGCTTCTTTTGCACGATCTATCTCCGTTAGAGAGTAATCGCATTCATCCATTATTTCTGATAAAATTTGTGCGTGCAGTTTAGCTAAAGTTGTACGCCATTTAAAATACCCTGCTTTGCCTTCCGGAAAGTCTACTCTTTTGAGTTCCCAACGACAAATGTGTTGGGCTCTTGCCGCTAACTTCACTGCATCGACCACTTCAGGATATAACTTTTCTTGCCATTCACCCATATACTTTGAATACAATACATTGGCCCCGACTTCTTGATCATCAATTATTTTCTTATCGGGATCTAATTGATTTTTATCTAAAATCATAGAGACTGCTTTTGCATAATTAGACATTAGTTCTTCTCCTCATAATTATTGAATAGTGTCAAGACTTGCGTAGGTATTTTCACCGGACGACGGGTATCTGAACTCACAAAACAATGAGTTGTTCCGCCTATTACTAAAAGGTCGCCATTTTGATTATACACCTCATTTGTCACCAACATCCGACAGCCCTTCAATTCAGTAATACTTGCTTTTATAAGAAGCTCATCATCATATTTAGCAGGCATTTTGTAATCACAATTTGCTGACGCTACAGGTAACATTAAACCATCTGACTCCAAAAGTGTATAGGGCAAACCCATGTTTCTCAAAAGCTCATTGCGCACTCGCTCAAAGTAGACAAAAAAGTTGGCGTAGTACACGACTCCCATTTGATCTGTATCTGCATAAGGAACCCTATAGCTAATCTCAGCATTAACCATGATTTATCCTAACTTAAACCTTTACGAACAATTGTAGCCATCAAGCTAATAACTTCTTCTAGTGGTAAATCAGAGGTGTCCACCTTGATCGCATCTTCCGCTGGCTTCAAGGGAGACACAGCACGATTCATATCCATCTCATCTCGCTTTGCTATTTCCGCAGCTACCTTTTCTACTGTCGCACCTTCAGAAACTTCTCCTTCTTGAACTAAACGTCTCTGTGCACGTACCAGTGGTGATGCACTCACATAAAATTTGAATTTAGCCTCTGGAAAAACCACCGTTCCAATATCTCGTCCTTCCATAACAATCAAACCTAATTCTGCTGACTGACGCTGTCTTTTCACCAACCACTGACGCACTGCTGGCACTTTTGCTACTAAACTAACTTTTGCAGCAACCTCAGGTGAGCGTACCTGAGAAGCTTGAGCAAGCTGACCGTTTATTTGTAATAATAGCTCTAGTCCTTCACCTGAGACATAACGAATATCTTGTTCGGGGAGAATTTTTTCAATCTCTTCAGGCTGAGTCTCTGGGTCTATCCCTTTTGACAAAACGACTGAGGTTAATGCTCGATACATGTCTCCTGTATTAACAAAATATGCATTGAGTTCTTTGGCAAGTCCTTGCGCTGCTGAGCTTTTACCCGATGCAGCTGGACCATCTAATGTGATTTGAGCAATTTCAGCCATAAAATATCCTTATAAAATTTTAGTAATATAGCTCGAATGAACTCTAATTCAGTAAAAGAAAAGCATTTTTCCCTGACTTCTTTAAAATACAACTATAATATTAATTTCATTAGCTTCACCTGTGCGACTAACAACACTTTCACAAAGACTTACATCTAAAGCTTTTGTTATATATAGATGGACCATATACTACAATTAGAGAAGGAGAGCTTCTCATACATTCAACTGTCGTTCTGCACACTCCCTCCCTCCTATTGACACTCCCAAGCAGGGCGACAGTTTTTTTTTATTCCAAAGTGACTTGAAATTATCAAAAAACTCTCAACTGTAAAGCCAACAAACTAATTTTGGATAATTTCGAATGAACACATCTTGCACTACATATCGTTGGAACACCACAGTCGCAATGCTTAAGCATTATACGACCGCGGGGTCATGGACATGTGCAACAGGTTTTAATTGAAAGAATAATTCCACCACATTTTCAAAAGCCCCGCAGAAATATCTGCGGGGCTTTTTTTTGCCCATAACAACACAATAAGAGATTAAAATGATTAATTTACAAAAAGAATACCAGCAGGCTTTAAAAGCTAAGAATTCAATTAAGAAAAGCTTCATCATCAAATTACAAAAACTTTTATTGAAAGCAAAAGACAAGCCCCCTAGCGACTTTTCTGCTGAGGCACAACTTTTATTGTTTTTAATAAAAAGCCCTCAAATAATTAGTACTCAAGAATTTGATGCTCTCATCATTTCTTTGCATAGAAATGAAAAAGCTCTATGTAAGGAGGGACTTCTGAAAGTCAGCTAGGCAGAGAGAAAATTATCAGCCATCACGTCTGACTCATGCATCATATAGAAATACTTACTGTAATTAGGACATATTGAATGATATTTCTACTGATATATAGCTTCCAAGATCAAAATTATTGGCTACCTAGAGATAGCTAAATGGATTTTATAAAATATCTAGCAGAACTAAAGTTAAAGTAAGTTAGAGAGTTTATCGTTAATCTCTTCTTTCTTTTCTTCACCCTGTTCTTCAGTACTCATGACCGGAGTTTCATCAAGAATTTCCTCTTGCATAACTTCCTGTAAAACTTCTTTCTTGACCTCAACTTCTACTACCGGAGCAAGGTCTTCCATGACGTCGGCCTGACTTAGTTTCTCCAGTACATCTCCCACTTCTTCCTCTTGTAAATAAGCCGCTACTTTGCCACTATATTCAGCGCCGTATGTGCTAATACTATCTTGCTTAGCTTCGTTAATAACTTGTAGAAACATTTCTTCTAAAGAGCGCTTGGGGTGCTCTACCTCAAGTTCTTCGCCAAGTTCTTTCGATACAAACAGGCGAATCTTTTCTACCAGAGCATCATCTTTTGTTTCAAATGTTAAAGTTTGCTTATCACTTTCTTGAAGCAGAGATTCTAAGCGGCCACTGGAGCGAGCGTGTCCACCATACATAACAATGACATTGTCTACTATATCTTCGACATCTGCTAATAGATGACTACTCAACACAACAGTTTTTCCTCTTTTCGCTAACAAGCGAATCAAGTCTTTGACTTCACGACAACCTACTGGGTCTAAACCTGAAGTAGGTTCATCTAAAATGATTAAATCGGGATCATTAATTAAAGCCTGTGCCAAACCTATGCGGCGTGCCATTCCCTTTGAGAATTCTCCTACAGGACGTTTCCGTGCATGCTCTAAGCCCACCATCTCGATGAGTTGATCAACACGTTTTTTTCGTTCTGCTTTGGGGATTTTAAATAATGAAGCATAGAAATCAAGAATCTCTTCAGGATTTAAATAGCGATATAGTGTGGTTTCCTCGGGAAGGTAACCAATTCTTTTTTTTACTTCTAAATCACTTGGTTTTTCACCAAAAATTTTAACGCTGCCCACGGTTGGAAAGAGTAAACCTAAAAGCATCTTAATAGTCGTGGATTTACCCGATCCATTTGGGCCTAAGAGTCCAAATACCTGACCTTTTTTAATCTCGAAATTTAAACCATTCACGGCTTTAGCTTTGGGCCTACCCCAGAAATCTTTGAAAACTTTATTAAGATTACTGACTTCAACTACAGTTTCACTCATTAGCTAACCTCCGCAGTTTCACTTTCTTCGATATTCTCACCCTGGCGTACTAATCTTGCTGAGTTCGCAATGATGATTAAAGTTGAAATTGTGTGAATAATAGCTGCATTGACACCATCTAAAATACCTAATGTTGATAAGACTAATCCGCCAACAATTGATATTAAACCAATGAAGAGATTTTGCATCATTACGGAAGCATTTGTCTTTGCCAATTTAATAAAGAAGGGAACTCGACGTAAATCATTATTCATTAAGGCTACTGAGGCACTATTAACTGCAATATCCGCACCAGAAACGCCCATAGCAATGCTTACATGACCCGCTGCTAGAGCAGGAGCATCATTGACACCATCACCAACTACCGCTACAATTTTACCTTCTGATTTTAGGCGTTCTACGTACTCAACTTTTTCGTGTGGTAAACATTCTGAACTCACTCTATTGAGAGCCACTTCTTTGGCAACTTTAACTGCAACAGAATCGCTATCACCCGTCACCATATTTAAGTCTTCGATACCTAGTTTCTTTAAAGAATTAATGGCGATCGGTGCTTGTTTACGCAGCGTATCACTTAAACCAATCCAACCTAAAACTTTTTCTCCATCGGCTACATAAACGACACTGCGACCTTTAGTTTCTTCGGGGTTAACTATAATAGCGCTGCAATCCACACCAGATTCCTCTAGCCAAGAACGACGTCCAACTCGTATTAATTGATCCCCTAGTCTAGCTTCAACACCTCTGCCTGGAACTTCTTGACACTCGACATCTTTTGGCAATTCTACTCCAGCATCACTTGCCAAACGCAAAATCGCACGAGCCGCAGGGTGATTTGATGAGCTTTCAGCGACAACAGCCGCCTTTAATAAATCTGCTGGTTCAATCCCTTCTCTAGGCTTGAGTTTCACCACGGCTAAATCACCACAAGTGAGTGTTCCAGTCTTATCAAATACCACTGAGTTAACTTTTGCCGCTAATTCCAACACACTTACATCTTTAATAAGGAGACCTAAACGAGCACAAGCTGCCACGGATGCTACCAATGCAGATGGAGTTGCAACTACTAAAGCACAAGGACAGGCCACCACTAGGGTTGCCACGACACGATCCATATCAAAACCACTAAAGAAATAAACGGCTGCCGCTATCATCATAATTGTCGGCAAATAATAAGCTGTGTAACGGTCAATCATGCGCATCACTGGTAATTTAGCATTTTCCGCTTGTTCAATCAGGTTTCTTACTTTACCCAGAGTCGTGTCACTACCAATGCGCGTTACTTTAACATGAACAAGGCCACTTAAGTTTTGAGTACCTGCAAAAATCTCTGCTCCCACTTCACAGTCCACAGGAAGCGATTCCCCGGTAATCGATGCTTGATTAACACTTGTCGAGCCCTTCACTAATTCACCATCAGCTGGAAAGGCATCACCAGGTCTTACTACGATTCTATCACCTAAGGCCAAGTCTAATGCATCAACTTCTTCTTCAGAAGCATCTTCTCTAAGTCTCTTAGCTTTGCGAGGAGTTAAACGAATAATTTCTTCAATTGATTCATGAGCTCCCGCAGCAGTTCTGTGCTCAATCGCAATGGCAATCAGCATGAAAAATGCGACGGCAGCAGCCGTTCTGAAATCTTCACCTATAAATGCCGCGAGTAAAGCTAAGGCTACTAATTCATTCATGAAGTAGCGTCCTTTAATCACATCAATAATGGCTGACTTGACGATGGGAATCCCTAATAAAAGTGCTGATACCAAAGCCGTTAATTGCCCATGAAAAGAGCCTTCACCAAAGATTGAATCTGCTATATAAGAGCTCAGTAACAAGGCTCCACCGAGCATCACCACTGGCCCACTTACATGTGCATGGGAATGGCCATCGCCACAACAATCCGATCCCTCTTGATGATCGTGATCATGCTTATCGTGGAACAATTGGGAATTATCTAATGGTCTCATTATTTCTCTCCCTTTTTATCTTCATTTGAAAATGGAGATAATTTTATACGGATTTGGTTATTCGGATTATCGGAGCCCGAGATAATAAATTTATTTTCCACCTTTCTTAAAGCATGAGATAAGGTCGTCATATAAAAAGGTAAAATAGATTTTTCTGGATTCTTTTTATCATACACA
Organism: Lentisphaera profundi; assembly: GCF_028728065.1. Lineage (GTDB taxonomy): Bacteria > Verrucomicrobiota > Lentisphaeria > Lentisphaerales > Lentisphaeraceae > Lentisphaera > Lentisphaera profundi. Next base: position 2,504,476 of record NZ_CP117812.1, read on the forward strand.
CTTAAAAAAGCTGAGAATTTTTCACTTCGGTTTTTTAATGACGAAATCAAACGGCTTTTAAAGACTTCTGCATCTTGTTCACTAGAGTAAGCATCTTGGCGAGCTTGAGAAATTATTTTTGCCTTCATCTCTTGCGCCTTAGAAACTATTTTATTTGCATCTGTAATAGAGCGAGATACTCCTGCAAAACTTCCTGATAATTGCGCAATAGGCTTCCTATCTTCGGGTTTAATATCAAAGCGATCACACTCAATACCTAAATTTAAGGTCATCACTTCTTTTCGAATTGATTCTAAACACTCCTGCATGAATTCGTTCTGACTAACGTAATGTGCCTCGTCAACACTCCAACTTGAGCTTTGAAACGTCAGTGTTCTATCAATTATATTGCGCAACACATCCTTTGCGCGCTTATCACCATCTTCAGTATCTAATTTTTTTGAATAGAAACTCTTATAGTAGCGAACTGGATTCACTACACGATAAGTTAAGTGTCCTCGTACATGATACAGATACTGGTCGGCCGTCAAAACATAGCCATCATTGCCCATCATCAAATCTGCAGTAGAATCTCCTGCTTGAGCCGAATCCCCCAATGCTTGTCCTACGCCACTTGGCCAGAAGCTTGATCCACTCACAAGTTGTGGTGTGTGGGCAGATGAGAATTTAAGGACTTCTCCGAAAGGTTTAGGTAAAATCAAATGAACTGAACCTTCATCTTTAATAAAGCCTTCACCACCATGCATCATGATTTTTTTGAACTTAAAAGTAATAACTTGTTGTCCGGAATCCACCGTAAAGTAGCCACTGCGAATAACAAAAAACAAGAGCACGAGCATAAAGAAACGCATTGCTGTAAAAATAAACGTTAGCGCTTTACCGACTGCCTTTTCTGCTTCACCTGTTACTTGGCTATTGTCATGGTGTTCGTGTGAGTGATCATGATGCTCGCAACTCTCACCATGCTCATGATGATCATGCGCCATTAGCGAGCTCCTTCACCTAAAACATTGATCGCCCCGTCATTGAGCAAATCAAATGGCTTTGTATTGACATCGAGAATTAAAGCCGTTTTTCCATCTGCTAAAGCAGATTTAAGAGCTTCGAGTTTAAGTAAAAAGCTCGCTAATTCTGGAGCTTTATTAAACACCGCATAATATTGTGCCGCTTCCATTTCACCTTCTGCACGAATTCTCTCAGCTTCCGCTAAAGCTGTATCGCGAATCTTACGTCCTTCAGCCTTACCTTCACTAATGATTTTTTGCGCTTCAGTTTCACCTTTGATAATGTACTTTTGAGCCTCGACTTCACGCTCTTGACGCATTCTTTCGATTAGCGACTGCTGAGTTTTGTTTGGTGGCAAACCTAAATGACGTACCCCCACACTTACTAAATCAATGCCGTATTGTTCAGCATTACTCTTTGCTTCACTGGCAATTTTACTTTCAATCTCACTCAATTTATGCGATTTTCCATCTGTGGTGATCACATCATTTAAATCATAGCGGGAAAATATTGAGCCACTCGCAGAACCAATAATATTAGGGAGTATGTTATTTTGTGCTTCCGAATTAGTATTTACAGTTCTCAAGAATGTTTCCGCATCCGAAATCCTCCAAATGCAATACATAGAAACCATTAAACTTCTCGCGTTTTTCAAGCTTGTTTGAGTGAGTGGCCGCTCATATGTATTCAATCGCTTCTCTAAAGAAATACTATTCTCAATTGGATAGGGCAATTTAAAGGTAAGTCCTGGTTCCGCAATTCTATTTACTTTCCCAAAACGAGTGATAATCAAGTATTCATTTTCAGATACTTGGCGACAAACTGATGATCCTAGAAAAACAACTGCAACTAATAAAACTGCAATCATAGGGATAGGATTCTTTTTCTTTTTTTGTTCCATAATTAATCCTCGTCTACACTCAGGCTTTTAAGTAAGCCAATGTTTTTATTATTTTCAAAATTTATAATGATATTCTTCGCAGCTTTTGGCGAATTAAAAATGTATTTTGGCACGCCATTTAGGTCGCGCTCAATAAAATCTAAATAAGAAACCAATTTGAAAATATCGGGCGACTTATCATAAATTCTTTCTTGAATCCTAAAACGTTCTGATTGGGCTCGAGCAAAGGCGATACGCTGTATCTTCTCAGTCTTGGCTTCTTCAAGCATTTGCTTCTTATAACTCTCGGCTGAACTAATTTCACGTTTGGCTTTTGTTTGTGCTTTAAATATTTTTGCATCACTTTCAAAGCCCGCACCCATAACTCGGTCATGACTTAATACTGTATCAACAGGCGGGTGTGAGGCTTCTATCTCAAGGAAGACGACATTCACTCCTAAATTACTTTTATCAGCTTTATCTTGAATAATTTTCTTTAAATGATCAGAGGCTTCTGTTCGATTACTTCCCATGAAGCTACGATAATCAGTCTGACCAATATAGGAAACTAGCTCTTGCTCTGCTAAAGATTGAAGAACTAATTGCGGTTCCTTGTAGTTATATAGATACTTATAAATATCCTTAACCTGATAATGTACGGGGATCTTAATCGTCAACATATTTTTCGTTGATTCACTATTTACATTCCCAGACTTAGCTCCGTCAGAGGCCAAGTAATTAAAATCTTCATAACCTTCGTCATGAGCACCATGAGATTTCCTACCCCAAACATGAACTTTATCTTCATTAGAAATTTTATATTCATCTTCTTCCATCGGTGGCTCACCTAGAGCAGATGATGATGTTTTAACTTGTCCTACAGTAAAAGTACTTAATTTATCAACATTATAAATAGAAATTTTTCCCAAAGGCCATGGCAACTTAAAGTTCAAGCCTGGTTGAAGTTGAATAACTTCTCCTTGAGTATCTCGACTTACTTTGCCAAAGCTTTCTCGTATCCCTGCATAGCCAGGTTTAATCTCAACCATTGTCGTAAGCATATATATCCATAAGACCTGCACAAGTACAATTGGCCCCAACACCTTTTTGAAAACTAAAGTGAAGCTATTCTCTGATACGCGTATACCTGTTTGGTATTCGATCACATGAACGATGTTTGATACCATTCCACCTGGACTCGTCATCACTGTAAGCAGACGACTTTCTAGTAAAAAAGCTCTTTCATCTTCGCTGTGACGTGGACGGAATGATTCCATGATCACACCTAGGACCATTTCTAGAGCTAAAGCTCCTAAGACAACTATAAAAACATAATTAATTTGTTTACGATAATCAAATAGATTTAAGGCTGACATGATTTCAAAAATGCCTAATAAAAACAGCATAATGGCCGCACAGTAAAACCAGCCAGACAAGGCTCGTAATTTCGAACTATTCACATCGCGAGAAACTCCACCTGCGTAGGAAGCAAATATAAAGTAACCCGAAGCTAAGCCCATCATCATGGCCGCTGCATTTGAGCTTCTCTTATCTAAACCATCGACTAAGCCAATATCAAGCTTTGACCAAAAGTAGTACAATCCTACCAGGGTACCAATACCCACTGCAAAAGCAAATATTGAAACGACGTAACGTTCAAAAAAAATCAGTGACCTTCTAGCAAAGGCTAGGTCAGTCCCTTCTTCTTCTTCAAAAAGTGCATCACCAGATATTTTTTTAGCTTGATCGCTAAAACGCATTATTTTGAACTCTAAGCTATTGCTCTGCCATGCGATAAGCCCCACCAGTATAGTGAATACGCCCAGATAAATAAGACTTGAAAAAATCTCTATGGGATACCACAGCTTTAAGGCATACAAAGATGCTGTGAGAATGAGTGCCGTTAAGCTAGCGAGCAATGAAACAAAGTGAACTTTTGAGAATTTCTCTTTACTGTTCATGATTTTTCCTAAGGTACATTTCTAATTTGACAAAGTATGTTTTAAAATACTGCTTAAATCAAGGGGCACTAAGTCCCATAAAGTCCAAGTTAGGAGTAAAACCGTAAATAAACTTAAATTTCTTCGTATACCGAGTTTCTTTCGATTGCTCTGAAGCCCCTATCAGCAATTCTAGAAGTCAAATATTCGCGACTTAAGCTTGGATTCTCAATTGAACCGGCCATTGAATAGATCTTTGTACTATCATCCACTGTGCCATCCATATCGTCCACGCCATAATCCAAAGCCTTGAAAGCTTCCTCTACTCCGAGCATAACCCAATATGCTTTAAGATGGGGGATATTGTCTAAGAAAATACGAGCTACGGCAAAATTCCTCATATCTTCCTCTAGGCTCACTTCTTTAAGATTGCTCATGCTATTATTCTCATTGCGATAGCGTAAGGGTATAAAAGAATTAAAGCCCCCCGTTTCATCTTGTAGCTGGCGTAAACGCGACATGTGATCAACCCGATGACTATAGTCTTCTATATGCCCATAGAGCATTGTCGCATTTGAAGAGAGACCGACACGATGCGCTTCTCTATGAACTTCAAGCCAACGATCGGCAGGAGCTTTACCACCTGCAATTTTTCGACGAATAGCAGAATCAAAAATTTCGGCTCCGCCGCCTGGCAATGAATCTAAGCCCGCTTTTTTAAGTTTCTTAAGAGTTTCAGCGACGCTAAGCTTACTCAATTTTGCCATCCAGGTGATTTCCACTGCGGTAAATGCTTTAACGTGAATTTCTGGTCGCTCTTTCTTTATAAAAGAAACTAGCTCTTCACCGAAGTCAACCCCACGATCGGGATGTACCCCTCCCGTAATATGAACTTCACTCAAAGCTCCTACGGGATATTTGTCGAGCTGAACCTTCAGTTCTTCTGTACCAAAATCCCAAACGCCTTCTTCTGCTGTCGATTTAGGCTTTCTCGCAAAACTACAAAATTTACAGGCGTAGACACATTTATTGGTAGGCTCAAAATGAATATTTCTATTGTAGAATGCTTTGTCATCATGCTTATCAATACGGATTTGATGTGCTAGTTGCTGCAATACTTCTAGCTCGCCCTCTTCGTACAATCGAAGTGCGTCCTCTTCGCTAATCCTTTCACGTCTTTTTACTTTCTCGTAAATCTCTTGAATATTATTCACTGATAAAACCTAATTCCTGTTCTCATTCATATCTTTCACAAAGTGACATATACTTACATGATTGACATAATGCCATATCTTTTGTGAATGGAAAATCATTTCTTTCATTATTCAGCAAGCTTCTCGTCTCTAAAATCTTATCCCGCACATCAAGCAGCACAGATAAATCTATTTTTTCTTTGCTTATTACTACTGCTTCTTCATGTATACTTAAATTCCAAAACTCAAAACTATCTAAGTCCTGTCCCCAAGCCTGATTAAAATACAAAGCTTCTAGAGCAATAGCCTCCACATCCGCTTGCTGCTCTCCATGCTGAACTCGAAGAATATTGAATTTTTGCTTGATACGCCATGCTAAAGTGACAAAAAGATCCACCTGCACGCCATCGGTTTCAAAATTCACAAATTCGTTATTTGCATGAATATCTTTTGGTCCCGTCAGCCATTTAAACTCATCGCACTTTAAGAGGCTTTCAATCACGCGACTGAAACGGGGATATAAGTCATCTTCTATCTTTTCACGATCCGCTTCTGGGTAAGCTAAAAGCTGAATAGTACATTCGCGTCGTAATTGTTTGTTGAGTGCTGTCGTCCTTGCTCCTTCCATAAAAGCTACAGGGATAATTTTGTTGACCACAGATCTAAAAATATCCTCAACACTTTTCTGGTGACGCCTATCATAAAGGCGGCGAGCAAAAAAGCCTCTATCCTTATCAAAGGCATAGAGACTCTCTAAATAATGATATTTATATTGTCGTGGGCAGCGCTCATACATGCGAATTCTAGCAAGTGACCACCTCACGAGAATAAATACCTACTACTTTAAGTGACTAGATATAATGCCTACTTTTTGTGCATCTTCTGAACTATACGTATTACTAGCATCACTAAACTCCCAGCCCGAATTAGTTAAATCCGCTGCCAATGCACCATCGACTTCATAAGTTCCTACCGAATATACAATAAATGCACCCGTTGCATCAATTGAATATCCATAAGGCGTTCCCCATGGATCGCTGACGACAACACCCGTGGTCACTGTTTCGGCATCATAATCTTCGTCACTCACCTCGAAGCCCTGCTCTTTGAATTTAATGAACATAGGTCGCTTTCCTGTCCAACCATTATTTAAAGTCGCAATAGGCGCCACCTTTGATAGCCATTCTCCAAAGTGAAACTCTTCATTTATATCCGTTCCACCATCCTTAGAATCAGGATACTGACCCCAGCGATCATAATACATTTCCACTGCAGCAGTCAATTGCGCCACGTCACTCTTGGCCTTGGCAATTTCCGATTTGCCTGTGGCTATTGTAAATACTGCCGTACCAATGCCAAATAAAATAGCAATAATACCTAAAACCATCATCATCTCAATCAGCGTAAAAGATTTTTTTACTTTTTTCATAATTTCTCCAAATTATTATCTGCCTAAATTTAACTTCATTTAAACCTTTCAGCAAGACATATAGACCTTACAGACCATTCAAGCTTCAACATTTCATAAGAACATAATTACAAAACACATCACAATTTAATGAATTTAAAAATTTAACCTTATCCAGTAAAACAAAAAAGCCCCTTCAATGAAGGGGCTTTTTATATCTCTTAGAGAAAAACTAGAACTTATTTTTTATTTGGATCATAGTGCCAGAATAGTGTCACTTCCCAGAGTAAGCCAGATGTAGCTGCTCCATCAGAGCCAAACTTGTGTAAAGGGTTACCATACTCATCAACTTCTAAGGCTTGAATAGTATATGCTCCACTGCGGTAAGCTCCACCAGGCCCTGGAGTGTTTGATCTGACCAGACCTGTTTCTGTTGGATGAAGGCCGCCATTAGCGATTACATCTTTAGAGAAATTAACTTCTAGTCTAGTTAATTTTGTAGTACCACTAACACCATCAATACTCAGAACTCCACCAAAACTTCCGTCGGTACTAACTTTGGCACCTGTACTAAGACCTGCATTTACTTTATGTAAGATAAAACGTTTACCCGCTGCTATATCTTTGTTAATCGCGTGTAATTTACCATCATTAAAATTAAAGCAGTCAATTCCAGTTACATCATATTTGTTATCGTACTCATGCACATGACCATCTGTTGAAGCATTGCCAGAACCTTTAGCCGCAGATGATGATGTATCCACATCAAAGTGACCTCCAATTAAACCCAAAACATCGTCTTCTTCTAAATGCTCTTCATGAATATGCTTGCCTTCATCATCAACATTTGGATCTGAATCTTCACCCTCTTTAGAATTGCCTGGATTTGATGAATCTACACCATCAACATTGTTACCATGACCATTGTTAGATTTAGCTTTCTCAACACATTCTTTGAATTCTGCCTCAGCAGCTTCAACTTCTTCAGTAACTCTTTCTAAGTTTTCTTCAGCGTCTTTTGCCACTTTTTTGGCTTCTTTAGCTTCTTTTTCAGCTTCTTTTTTGGCTTCTTTAGCTTCTTTTTCAGCTTCTTTAGCTTCTTTTAACGCCTTTTTAGCTTCTTTAATATCATCTTTATTTTTACTTTTCTCAGCTGCTTTCTTAGCTTTCTCTGCTGCTTTCTTAGCGTCCTTAGCTTCTTTTTCAGCTTCTTTAGCTTCGTAGACAGCTTCGTCGGCTGCTTGATCTGCTTGATCTGCTTCGATTGATTCTTCAGTTGCTTCATCGACTGCTTCTTCAGCTTCATGAACGGCTTCTTCTTCGCTTATGCAGCTGTCACTTCCTTCTTCAGCGTCGTCGTCATGACCATCATCTTCAGCGTCGTCGTCATGACCATCATCTTCGGCGTGGTCGTCATGGTCGTCATCTTCGGCGTGGTCGTCATGGTCATCTGAATTGTCATCTGAATTGTCATCTGAATTGTCATCTGAATTGTTGTCTGAGCCATTGTTGTCTGAGCCATTGTCGTCTGAGCCATTGTCTTCTGAGCCATTGTCGTCTGAGCCATTGTCTTCTGAGCCATTGTCGTCTGAGCCATTGTCGTCTGAGCCATTGTCGTCTGAGCCATTGTCGTCTGAGCCATTGTTGTCGTCTTCGTCAGAAAGCGCTGTCCAGTCATAATCTTTAAATGTCTTAGCTATACCTGAATCACTACTACCAGATCCATGAAGATACACAATATTAACATCTCCTCTATGATGCTCTGTGCTTTTATCAAAAACGACTAGCTTGTCTGCAGGAAACATAGAGATCTGTCCATTGTCATCATCTTCAGAACTATCTTTATAAGTGTACGAAGCCTTACCGTCTTTTAAATCTTGCAAACTAGTAAGTTCCGTAACAGTCTCGTCCCCCGGACAAACAAAAGTACCTAAGTCACTCTCGGATATATATTCTTCTACAAAAGCAAAATTATTGCTTTCAGGCGTCTTACGATTGTCTTTTCTGTATGCTTCATAGACAGTTTGAATTTGTTTTAAGTTGTTTAGACATGTAGTTCTTTTTCCTGCTTCACGAATTGAGCGACTGCCACCAATAATTAACGACGCAAGTATAGATACTACTGCACAAACAACAATCACTTCTATAATCGAGAAGTTTTTGCTTGTCTTGGACACTTTCATAGGACTCTCCTTTTTTACTTTATATATTTATAATTTAATGTATTTTTCACAAATAATGTCAAACGCATAAATAAATCTACAACATTTAAAAGGCAGACTCAAGAGCTATATTTTTTTTTCTTCATTTTTTATTGATCTTTTATTAACTTTAGCTAGTAAATAAAAATCAAACAGTCATTTAAATAGCTTGCTACAAAGTGATTACGTCTAAATAATCAACCCTGAAGATGCGGGGATGCGGGGATGCGGGGATGCGGGGATGCGGGGATGCGGGGATGCGGGGATGCGGGGATGCGGGGATGCGGGGATGCGGGGATGCGGGGATGCGGGGATGCTACATATTTAAACTATTTCGAATGTCAAACCTAATATCGGCACAAAAAAAGAGCCCTCCTTATGGAGGGCTCTTTTCTAAATCACTTTACTTGAATTAATTTCTTGCTGCCTGTCTTGCTGCTTTTTTGGCTGCTTTTTTGGCTGCTCTTGCTTCGGCTTTTGCTTCGGCTTCGGCTGCTTCCGTTGCTGCTGCTTCGGCGGCGGCTTCGTCCTGAGCATTCTCAGCATTATTGTTATAGAGACTTTCACCTGGCGCATCCTGATCGCCATTACCGAAACCGTTATTTTCATTTTTCACGGCTTCTTCGGCGGCAAGAACGGCTTCTTCGGCAGCAATCGCTGCCGTCGCTGCTGCTTCTGCTTCTTCGGCGGCATTTTTTGCTGCTGCTTCAGCTGCTTCAGCTGCTTCAGCTGCTTCAGCTGCTTCTTCAACTGCTGCATCTGCATTAGTTGTAGCAGTAATCAAAGCTTCTTTAGCTTCGGCAATTTCCTCTTCTAGCGACGAAACATCAGCTTCCGTTGCTACAACTTCGAAGGTAGCTAACACCACTAAATCTTGCATGTCGTAGTATGATTTTGAGGTATTAGTCGTACCTAATTCCATAAGGAAAATAACTTGATTATCTCCTATTGTCACATTGCCATTGGCATCGATATACCCTGAAAGGAAAGTCTTAACCGAATCTTGGCCATTATAGCCACCTACGCTAGTCGCTTTATCACCATCACGATAAACCATTAAGTTTGATGATCCTTGTAAGCTACTTGAGTCATACGAAGAACTTCTACCGTTTATAGCAATTGTTAAGCCATTATCAACGTCAACATCTAAAGTTAAACCCTCTACACCAACAACGTGATTTGAATGCTCTTCTCCATCTTCATCTTGCCATTTGTAAGTCTCGCTACCTACAGTCACATCAGAGTAAATAGAGTTAGATGAGTAGCCAGAACCAAGAAGCTCGAAGGTCACACGTACATCAGTATTAACAACGATTTTATTACCCTCATTATCTTCTGGTAGTGTAACATTTTCACTACTGTATTCTTGTGGTCCATCTTCTAAGGCTTCTTTAGCTTTTTCAAGGGCATCTTCTTTTTCAGCTAAAGCGTCTGCTGCTGCTTCTGCTGCTTCTGCTGCTTCTACTGCTGCTTCGGTAGCTTCCTCGGCTGCTTCGGTAGCTTCCTCGGCTGCTTTTTCAGTCTCAGCTGCTGCTTCTGCTGCTGCTTCTGCTGCGTCATCGGCCTCTATCAATTCATCTGTAGCTTCTTCAAGTGCTTCTTCAGCATTGTCGTCTGCATTGTCGTCTGCATTGTCGTCTGCATTGTCGTCTGCATTGTCGTCTGCATTGTCGTCTGCATTGTCGTCTGCATTGTCGTCTGCATTGTCGTTTGCATCAGATCCACTATCAGCATAATCTTCTGTGCTCCATTCAAATGATCCCGCTTTGATTGTTTGAGCGATACCCGATTTACTGTTTCCAGAACCATGAAGGTAGACGACATTAATATCACCATCGTGACTCTCTCCACTCTTATCTCTTACAATTAATGAAAGTCCATTATTTTGAACACTCGCTGTGCTAGCTAAGTCCATACTTTGTCCAAAACCTGGAATAGACGCTAACTGCGGTACATATAAATAAGAAGTATTAGTTTCTAAATGTGTATATTCAGTAACTTCACTTGAATTATCATCGCCAGGGCAAACAAAAATTCCTAATTCACTCTCAGACATATATTCACTTGCAAAGGAAAAGTCACTAAACGATGTAGCATTGCCTTCTGGTGATTTACGATGATCTTTTCTATAGGCTTCATAAACAGTTTGAATTTGTTTAAGATTATTTAAACATGTGGTTCTTTTTCCGGCTTCACGAATCGAGCGACTAGCACTCATAATCAAGGAAGCGAGTATAGATACAACTGCACAAACCACAACTACTTCTACAACTGAGAAGCGTTTCGATCTTTTTAGCGTCTTCATAAGGACTCTCCTTTTTATTTATATATAATATATTTTATTTTTAAAGTACATAAAATCATGCACTTATATAATCTACGTGCAAAGAGAGTCATAAGGCAAGTCAACTGTTAATAAAAAATTAACATTACTTCAGTAACCACGAGTCATTTTATCAAAAAAAACTTCTTACTGATCATTTTCCTTATTTTTAGACACAAAAAAAACCTAAGTATCAAGTACTTAGGTTTTTGATGATTGATTTAGTGTTTCTAATTAATCAGGATTGGCCGTTCCGTGAACCGGATTATTGCGTCCACCTGCATCATTCTCAGCCCTATTGTTAGATCCACTATTGCCTGGTGCCGCTTGATCGCCACTGCCCCAACCATTATTATTAGGACCCTGATCACCAGTGCCATTAGGTACATTAGGTGGAGTAATATTAGGCTGATTACTACGGGTTGTGGCTATGCCGCCATTGCCCGCATTTGTACCATGAAGATACAAGACATTAAATCGACCATTATGGAATCGAGAATCTTTATCATACACAATCAAAAATTCGTTAATATCCTCTATCTTCATTTCCAATTCTGTCATCCCTAACACATCCTCATCTGCTGGTATATATATATAAGAAGTACCTTTATTCAGACTTGGAAGGAAGATATCGCTATCTAGACTCGCGACTTCTTGATCATCACCTGGACAGCGGAACATTCCTATAGAATTTTCATCAACATACTCTGCCGCAAAACTAAAATCATGCTCGCTGATAGCTCTCGGTGTCGCCCTATGATCTTTACGGTAAACTTCTACCACATTTTGTATTTGTTTTAAGTTATTCAAACACACAGCTCGTTTAGCTTCATCTCTTGCCGTACTCATACTATTAAAAATCAAAGATGCCAAAATAGACAAGATGACTAGTACTGCCAAGACTTCAAAGATTGAAAATCTTTTCATTAGTTTTCGTGTTTTCATGAGAAACTCCTTATCGTTAATTATTAATAAATCTTCATAGAAAATCTTAGATTCTATAAAAATATATAAGTCATGCCTCTGCTTCACAAGCGCTGGGTACACGAGAACTATCGCTAACAAGTCGATCTAGCATCTTAATCAATTATTAAATAATCATAAGATACTTATTTATAAGTAGTTACACTCATAAATAAGTATGCCCGTGGAAAAATGAATTTTTCATTAAAATTTATTTTTAAAATGTTATATATCAACAACTTATGCCCATAATGATGTTATTTTTTTAACAGCTCAGCCATTCTGACTTGTTCATGTAATGAGATTTCTAGACAAACGACGTGACTCGCTATTCTTTCTTACGAGTAGACTTTTGCGCCTTTATAAAACAAGTTAGATATAGCTATGTACACATAGTCATCGTTCACACTCAATAAATGCATAATTATCTCTATCAACGGCGTTTGAATAATTGCATTGCTTTGTCCTAGATAACTAATTATAGACATCTATATGGAGGAATATTGATGGATATAAATTTACTAAATGATATTGGCCTAAACATGATACCGGGTCTTGGTCCAAGGCGATACAACAAACTTATCAAACACTTTCATCACTCAGAAAACATTTTAAAAGCTTCCTACGGCGAGCTACTTAAGTGCCCAGGTGTTGGACCTCAACTTGCCAAAGAGATAATTTCTTACGAACTCCATTACAATGCCGAGGAAGAATATAAACGCGCACATCTTGCAGGCATCCATATCATCAATCGCAGCCATCTTCAGTATCCAGAAAGCCTTAAGGCAATTTACGATGCCCCTATCATCCTTTATATAAGGGGAAATTGTAAAATTTTGAACCAATACAATAAAAACATTGCCATAGTAGGCACTAGGCGCCCCTCAAACTATGGTTTAGATATTGCTCGATCTATTGCAAGTGACGCTAGTTGTGCGGCATGGAATATTGTATCAGGCTTAGCCTTAGGGATTGATTCCGCTGCACACAGCAGTGCCGTCAATTTACACCGGCCTACTATTGCTGTTTTAGGTGGAGGCATTGGCAAAATATATCCAAAAGACAATGTAAAGCTCGCACGAGATATTTGTGAGCACGGTGCTTTAATCAGTGAATATCCCATTCTATTTCCTCCCGACAAAAGAACTTTCCCCATGCGTAATCGAATTATTGCAGCTTTGTCTAGAGCCGTCTTAGTGGTAGAAGCAGATCTCAACAGCGGTTCACTTATAACCGCAGATCAAGCGCTTGAATACGGTCGCTCAGTTTTTGCCGTTCCCGGACGAGTTGATTACCCGCAATCACGAGGTTGCCATAAACTCTTAAAACAAGGTGCAACACTCACAGAAAGCTTTAAAGACATTTATGAAGAATTTAATCTCGAACTTGGTATAAATAGAAAAAGCTTGCAAAAAGACCCCCTTGATAAGCCTGACAAGGCAGAAGTCGACTTGCAATTAGACAAAAACGAGCAAAGCATTATGGGAATTCTAAAACCCGGTGAAGTTCATGTGGATAAAATATGTGAACTGTCTGAGATGGCAATGGGCAAACTCCTTGCTACATTACTTAACTTAGAAACACGCAAGCTAATACGACTACTTCCCGGAAAAAAGTACGAACTTATAAACCGAAGGCAACATGAGTAAAAAAAATTTAGTAATTGTAGAATCGCCCGCAAAAGCGAAAACAATTGAAAAGATCCTAGGAAAAGATTTTGAAGTCAAAGCCTCTTTTGGTCATATCCGCGACTTACCTCAACGTAAGCTTGGTGTCGATCCTGAGAATAATTTTGAACCCGAGTACCAAGTAAGTGCTGATAAGAAAAAAGTCATTGCAGAGCTTAAAAGTGCCGCTAAAAATTGCGAGAACATATACCTAGCACCTGACCCGGACCGTGAAGGAGAAGCGATTGCTTGGCACCTTTATGAAATCTTGAAAAAACAAAGTAAAGCCGAATTCAAACGAGTGACTTTCAATGAGATCACTAAATCTGCGATCAAAACTGCCTTTGAAAAAGCTCACGAAGTAGATATGAATCGTGTTGATGCACAACAAGCTAGACGTATTTTAGACCGTCTTGTGGGCTATAAAGTAAGTCCTTTATTATGGAAAAGGAATGCTCGTAGTGCTGGCCGTGTACAAACCGTTGCTTTAAGACTTATTTGCGAACGTGAAAAAGCTATACTCGCCTTTACTCCTGAAGAATACTGGAGCTTACAAGCCGATATAAAAAACCAGACTGAAGATGCTAAGTCATTTATCTCTAAACTCGATAAAATTGATGGTAAAAAGCCTATCATCGGCAATGCTGAGCGCTCATCCGAAATCCTTAGTGAACTCGAAGGTAGCCAATTCAGAGTTAAAGATATCGAGTCAAAAGATAGACAAAAACGTCCTGCTCCACCATTTATCACTAGTACGCTGCAACAAGCTGCAAGTTCAAACATGCGCTTTAGCCCAAGTCGTACCATGTCATTGGCACAAAAGCTCTATGAGGGCCGTGACTTAGGAAGCGAAGGAACTGCTGGTTTAATTACTTACATGAGAACGGATTCGGTTGCCATTGCTAAAGAGGCCCAGGATGCCGCTATAGATTTTGTCAATAATATTTATGGAAGTGAGTTTTCACCTGACACACCAAATTTTTATAAATCTAAAAACAAAGCACAAGGTGGTCACGAAGCCATTCGTCCTACTGATGTCACACGCACTCCTAAAAAGATGGCGCCCTACCTTAATGATGACGAGCTCAAACTTTACACATTAATCTGGAAACGTTTTGTTGCCAGTCAGATGGTACCGGCTCTTTACCGCCAAGATAGCATCACCTTCCTTCCCGAGAATGTCGGTTTCAGCCACGAATACCTCTTCAAAATTACTGGTTCTGTTTTAATCTTTGATGGTTTTATGAAAGTTTATAACTTCTCTGATGACGGCAGTAAAGAGGGCGATAGCAAGGATGTCATCTTGCCACAACTCACAAAAGGTGAAATTTGTGACCTCTTAGAACTCATCCCCAAGCAGCATTTCACTGAACCGCCTCCCAGATTTTCTGAAGCAACTTTAGTGAAAGAACTTGAAGCCAATGGCGTAGGACGTCCTTCTACTTATGCTTCGATCATTCGCACCATTCAAGATCGTGAATATGTTGTTAAAGACAAAGGTCGCCTTAACCCTTCAGACAAAGGCATGGAAAGCTGTGACTTTCTCGTCGCCACTCTCCCTGCTTTATTTGAAGTCAGTTTCACTGCACATATGGAAGAGCTCTTAGATAAAGTCGAAAGTGGTGAATTAGTATGGACCACTATGCTAGCCGACTTTTATTCTGGCTTTAGCACTTGGCTACAAGACGCCAAAACTGCCGGCGCTCCAGACAAAAGTATCTTTGCCGCTGTACTCGATGCTATCCCAGAAGACATCAGCTATCAAGCACCTACCGGCAAAGGCAAAAGTGCTTTTAGTGATGAAGAATTTGTTGGCTCGATTCGAGAAAGCCTAACTGAAGATAAACCTTTATCTGAAAAACAATGGCAAACCCTGCTCCGTGTTTTACTGCGCTATGAAACAGTTATGCCTGCTTTAAAAGCAAAAGCGGAGGAACTCGGCTTTGAACCTGAACTTCAAGAAATCATCACAAAAACTGATGAAGAACAAAAAATTAATGCCGAAAGTAAGTCCACTGAACTCTTAGCACTTCTAGAAGACGTCACATTTGAAGAGCCTCAGAAACCTGTCAAAGGGCGTCGAACCTTCAATGAAGCCAATTTCTACAAATCACTTAAGACACAAAGTGAATCTGGTCGTAACTTAACGATTAACCAAATTAATGCTTTGAAGAAAATGGTTCTGAAATATCAGAAGCAAATTGATAACTTTGAAGCTAAAGCGGCTGAACTTAAGCTAGAGATCCCAGAAGAAGCTGTTATTGACCCCGAAGAGAGCAAGGAGATTACTGCCCTTTTAAAGGCTCTAAGTACCATCACTGAATGGAATGCTCCGACAAAACGCGGACGTATGACCTATGATGACAAAAGCTTTTATGAATCTCTCTCCAGTAACTTTGCCAACAAAGGTTCACTCACTCCCCGTCAGTTAGCTGCCCTAAAAAAATCCGTGGCTCGCTACAAGGAAAAGATCCCTGCGGAACTTTACCCTGAAGGATTAGAAGATGCCAAAGGTGCGGCCGAAGAAAAAACTGACGTCAAGTGCCCTAAATGCGATTCTCCCATTGTCAAAAAAATGGGCAAGCGCGGTCCATTTTATGCATGTTCAGCTTTTCCGAAATGTAAAAATCTTGCCGATTCTCTAGAGAAATTTGCTGAAAATAGCGAAGATTAAATTTGAGGCGCCCGGGGCTACCGGGCGCTTTCTTTTATGCTGACTTACTGTGTTACAGATTCAAACGGTCGTGTGCTCCTCGAGCACAATCCCGAACAAGCTCTCCTACCGGCCTCTAACATAAAGCTTTTCACTTGTGCCATGGCACTAGAATCTTTTGATGCTGACGCCCCTCCCTCGCAAAAACTTCGAGTCCTAAGTACCCCACGTCAGCTCACCATAGAATTTAAAGGCAACCTTTTTTTCTCTTGCCGTTATCAAGGTAGAGATATCCTCTCTCGCCGAATCGATCAACTAGCCGACGCGATCAAAGCTCATGGGCAAACAGAATTCGAATCACTCTACATCACTTGCCCTACTGATTACTTAAACCCTTTAGCACACTACCCTTGTGTATCTTTTGTTTCCTTTAACGAAAATACTCTTGATCTAGAAATTTCTCATGGAGAAGCCCTTTCTACTCCTCTAGAACAACGTGAATTTTCACTTGTCCCCGATAAATCTCTTAAAGAACAAGTTCGCAAAGGTTCGAGAATTAGCTATAACCCCACCCAGAATTCTCTTGATTATTGGCGCCTAGAAGGAGATAATTGGACTCCTGATATTCTGCTTTGCGAACTTCGCAAAAGAGGAATATCCATCAAAAAATTAAGTAAGATAGCAGATCACGAGGCACAGCAACTAGCTAGCTTTCAGGATCCCGTACTGACTTCTCAGCTGCTTCATTCTAGCCTTTGCCACAGCGATAATTTCCGTGCGGAAATGCTGGGTCTACATTTGCGCTATTCGCAACAAAAGACCGACCTTCAACAATGCCTGCAAACTCTCTCCGATAAAATTGGACTCACGCAAACTTTTATGGCAGATGGCTCAGGACTTAGTCGAGATAACCACACTTCTACACGAGATATTTGTCGACTCCTCAATTATATGTCTCAACATAGGCAGAGTCCTACTTGGATGAATTCCCTCGCAATTTCTGGCATTTCCGGAACGCTACAAAATGCGATAAGCTACCCTATTGCTAAAGGTAAATTCATTGGCAAAACAGGCACACTCCGCGACGCCCGAGCGCTCAGTGGTTATTATACCAATAAAAATGGTCGCGTCTTCACCGTCTCAGTACTTCAAAATAATGAAGACTGCAGTACTTTCAGCTCCATGCTAAAACAAATACTCAGCGATATAGATGAAAAATAATACCCTCCTAACAGATGGCCCTATTGCAAAAGCTATTGCATCCATAGCCATCCCCATGTTAATCATGATGCTTACTGCCGTCTGCTTTTCATGGTTAGACGCATGGTACATTGCTAAGTTAGGTGAAACTGAACTAACAGCCATCGATATTGCTTTCCCGCTCATCACTTTCTCCAGCTCCATAATCTATGGAGGCTTAGGTACAGGCGTCAGCGCGGCCATCGCTGCATATTCCAGTGCAAAAAAAGACTTACACACTGCCGCAGGACTTCGCTATGGTATGATAATTGCACTTATCACTTCAGCACTAATCAGTCTCGCTATCATTTTCTTTGGTGAGGCTCTACTACAACGCCAACTGTCTGGCAAGCCCGAAGTTATCCTACTTGCAAATCAATACTGCTTTTGGTACTACCTCTTTTTTCCTCTCATGGGGATTGGAGCCGTTCTCGCCTCGGCAATGCGCGGTACCGGCAATGCTGTTCGACCTATGATTTATAGTCTTATAGCCATGTTCGTTAATGCTGTACTTACGCCTTTACTCTCTTACGAATCCAGCGGACATTGGTATTCTGAACTCTTCCTCGATATGGGTATAAAGGGTGCCGCGCTCTCAACTGTGGCCTCATACTCCTTGATGACGCTGCTACTCGCCTTTGATTTTATCCATGAAAGACAAGGACTCAAAAAGAATACGCAAACACTCCCCGTTACTGAACAGCAGAAGGTACTAAAACGCATTTTATATACCAGTTCTATTGCTGCATTAGTGCCCGCATGTACCAATTTCACCATTGGAATATCTCAAGCTCTTCTCGCTTCTCGTGGCCCAGAAATACTCGATGCTTACTCACTCTCCAAGCGTTTTGAACAATTTTTAATTATGCTTGCCATCCCCCTATGCGCAGCAAACATGATCATCATTAGCGCCAACTTGGGAAAGAAAAACTATTCGCGAATCAAGCAATCATTTATTTTCTCATCTAAAATAATGTTAGGACTTAGTTCTCTAGCTGCCTTATTTATGTTTTTTCAAAGTTCCGCTTGGTTCTCATCCTTTTCACAAAACGAGCTCATTCACAGCGAAGGTCATAAATATTTTCAATTTGCGGCTCTACACATCATTCTACTCCCTCTATGTATCATGCTCAATTTTGCTTTCCAGGGACTTTCACAAGCCGCAAAACCACTGCCCTACACACTAGGATCGGTCTTTCTATTTCAAGCCCTGGGTTGTTACCTATTGATTAGTAATAATAAATCAACTGAAAGCTTCTATTTATCCCTCAGCTTAGGTACCAGTTTAGCTTTCATTTTCTGCTTGAGAAAATTTTTCCACTCCCTACAATACCTAGAAACAAAAAAGGCCGAGACTCTCACAAGTCTCGACCAAAATTAAGCGAAAATATTTTATTCGCTAATTGTATCTGAAGGGCCGAAATATTCATAGTGAATATTCTCTTCTGCCACTCCCCAGTCTTTCAGTGATTTATATAATGCTTTCATCATCGTTGCGGGGCCACAAATATAAAAATCCGTTTCCTTCACTCCATCACAGGCTTCTTGAAGTTGCTCAAGACCAATTCTCTTATTATCCTCAGTAAAGAATGTTTTTACTGAAAAATTACTTTTTTGCGTCAGTTCTTTAATTTCATTTTCAAAAGCTAATTCTGATTGGTTTTGTGTTCCATGTAAAAAGCTCACACTTCGAGAAGAATTAGTCTTGGAAAGTTTGTGTAACATACTGAGCATCGGCGTTAAACCCACTCCGCCAGATACTAAAACTATTGGTCTTGAGTTGGAATCTAATTTGAATACGCCATAAGGAGCATTGAGCTTTACTGTATCGCCTTCTTTGATTTCATTGTGAAGATGAGTCGAGAACATTCCGTCTTTTTTTACTGATATACGTAGCGATTCACCACCCCAATCAGAAAGTGAATAATTACGAACTATGTTACCTTCACCCGGTATTTCTAGTTTAATACTAATATATTGCCCTGCATCATATGAAATCACAGGCGTCCCATCAGCCGCTTCAAAATAAAATGAAGTCACACTCGCAGATTCTTTAACTTTTTTTGCTACTTTGAATTCTTTGTAACCATTCCAACCGCCAGCTTTCTCTGCGGTTTTCGCATATTTAGCTTTCTCTACACCAATGAGTATATCTGCGAGGAATCCGTAAGCTTCACCCCACGCATCCGCAACCTCTGGTGTAACTGCATCGCCAAGTACTTCTGCTATTGCCGCGAGTAAACATTCACCGACTATCGGATAATGTTCCGGTAAAATATTTAGGGACGCATGGCGCTCAGTGATGCCATCAACTGCACCCGCAAGAGCACCCAGATTTTCAATATTCATCGCATATGCAACTACTGCATTTGCCAAAGCCTGTTGCTGTTTTCCTGCTTTCTGATGAGTTTGATTAAAAAACTCTTTTACCATAGGGTAACGCTCGAACATGATTTTATAAAAAGTGGTCGTTATTTTTTCAGCGTTCGCTCCAACTACCGGGGTAGTCGCCTTAACTATATCAATTGTCGTCTGTGATAATGCCATTTATCTTTCCTTTAGTTAAAATATTGTCGCATCGATTTAAACATTACTTTCTTAGTTAAGTTTAAAACTAAATTGTATTTGCATACATTCAAATTATAGTTTTAAAAAACATAGAAGATTTTATGAGATTAAATTTAAAGACAGACTACGCCTTACGCATTCTACTTCATGCCGCGAAGAACCAGGGATCTTTAATAACCTCAACAGAAGTTGCTAAAGTATACAACATCACCCAAGCTAACTCGACGCAAATTGTTAATACCCTTAAGAAAAAAGGCTACTTAATCGTAAAACGAGGTCGCTATGGAGGAGGTTTCACCTTAGCCGCGCCTCCGGAGGAAATGCGCATTGGTAACATCATAAAAGACATTGAACCAGATCTCAATTTAGTTCAATGTTTCAATAAAGAAAAAAATAATTGTCCCATTATTGATAATTGTAAATTAGCTGGACTTATGTATTCTGGGTTAAACGCTTTTTTGGATAAAATGAATGAACAGACTCTGGCCGATATTATTTAGCTTCACTTATTTCTGTGCTTGTATCAACAAGCCTGAAGTTGAAGTTTTGAACGCAAATCAACTTCAAATTAGCCAAGATGCTTTCAAAGTTGTCTATCAAAAAAGTGATGGCGGTTATTTAGGACTGGCACTTTTTTCCGACAAACATGCATTTACGAGCCTAAAAGACTCGTTCCCGAATAGTGAAAAGAATTTTCGATTGAGCCCTAGTAGCGATATTCATGATACTGAATCTATCATATCAAGAACATTTCATTCCGATCCCAAACTCAGTGTCAGCAGATCTTTTCTTCTCAAAGAAAATACTCTAGAGTTAAACTGGCACTTCAAAAACACTTCTCAGCAAACTATTAATGGCCAGTTTCGAATTAGTCTTCAACTTCCTGTGAAAGCTAAAATCATCAAAAAAACTGTGTCCACACAAGTCGATCTCGCAAATGGAGTACGATTTCAGTTTGAGCATTCAAGTAGATTAGGATTTAAACTAAATAAGCAAGAGCTTATAATATTTGATAAAGCGCATCGCGCTATTCAAGCCTCTCATCGTGATTCAGAAAAAATCCGCATCCATTTTGCCTTAGCAAAATAATCGGAACTATTTTCTTTCTGCCGCTAATTCGGCACTACTTTTATTAATGCCGATGGGGAATTGCTGATTCAAACGGAATAATTTAAGACGACTCAAGGTTTCATCACTACAGCCAATTACCATAAATTGGCAATCTCGCTCATCAGCAATTTTGAATAGATACTTAATATAGGCAAAGGCGGCACTGCATAAAGAACCTGCATTGAATAAGTCCAATGTCATTTGTTCCCATTCCCCAAAAGCATCAAAACCTACCGCTAAATCTTTTTGTAAAGATTCGAGCTGCCTTAAGCCTAAGTCACCTTCAATCTGAATAAAAAAAATCTTGTTATCAACTAGTACCATGTTGTCTTTATTCGCCTCAGTTTTTAACGTTTTACTAACTGTATACTTGCTGACAAAAAAAAACAGGGTACTTACGTAAGTTTTAACGCTATTTTTTACAAAATCGGTAATTTTTACGCGTTGAAATAAGTATGACACGACACATATTTGAGCGCGACTTAATTTAATTAAATAAAGAGAAATAAAAATGAGTAAATGCAAGTGCAGATTTATCTCCTCAACCATTGGGATGAAAGTCCTTATGGCTGCTACGGGCCTCCTTCTCACAGGCTTCTTAGTAACACACCTTGCCGGTAACTTCCTGCTTCTTCCTAAAATTGGAGGCCCTGCGGCTTTCAATGATTATGCCTACAAACTCACTTCTATGGGTCCCGTTCTTTGGGCTGCTGAATTTGGCCTCTTAGCACTTTTCTGTATTCACATCTTTTGCGCGATTCGCACAAAAATGCTTAGTGCTGCGGCTCGTGGATCAGAATATGTTGTAAGAAAAACTCACGGTGAAAGCACTCTCTCCTCTCGCTTTATGGTTCACACTGGCGGAGTTATTCTCGTCTTCCTCATTCTCCACTTGGTCACTTTCAAGTTTGGTACTGAGTATACACAAGAAGCCACTGCTACTTCGCCACAAATGAGAGACCTCTATAAAACTGTTGTGGAGCTTTTTGCCAATAAACTTTATTCCGCTTACTACATCGTTTCTATGATTCTTCTTGGTTTTCACTTAAAGCACGGTTTCCAAAGTGCTTTTCAAACATTGGGCCTTAACCACCCTAGATACACTCCCTTTATCAAAAAAACAGCATTGGCTCTAGCGCTTATTTTTGCTGTCGGTTACTCAATCTTCCCCGTCTACTTTGGTTTTATTAATCCAGTAGATTGCTCGTCAACAAGCTGTACTGTAGGAGCTAAGTAATATGGAACTCAACGGAAATGTACCTGAAGGCGATCTGAAGAATTTATGGGAAAAACATAAATTCAATATGAAATTGGTTAACCCTGCGAATCGCCGTAAATTCAAAGCTATCGTCGTAGGATCTGGTCTTGCTGGCTCATCGGCAGCCGCTTCACTTGCAGAAATGGGCTACAATGTCGATTGCTTCTGTATCCAAGATAGCCCACGCCGTGCTCACTCAATTGCAGCACAGGGTGGCATCAACTCTTCAAAGTCTTACCCTAATGATGGTGACAGCGTTCACCGCCTCTTTTACGATACTGTAAAAGGTGGAGATTACCGTGCTCGTGAAGCGAACGTTCACCGTTTAGCTGAAGTCTCAGGTAACATCATTGATCAATGTGTAGCTCAAGGCGTTCCTTTTGCTCGCGAATACTCTGGCTACCTCGCCAATCGCTCATTTGGTGGTGCTCAAGTATCACGTACTTTCTATGCGAAAGGCCAAACGGGCCAACAGCTCCTCCTCGGCGCTTACAGTGCTTTAAGTCGTCAGATCAAATCTGGCCAAGTCACTATGCACACTCGTTCTGAAATGCTCGACTTAGTTATGGTTGACGGCAAAGCCAAAGGTATCATCACTCGTAACTTACTTAATGGTGCTATCGAACGTCACGCCGCAGACGTAGTTATTCTTTGTACAGGTGGATATGGTAATGTTTTCTATCTCTCCACTAATGCAATGGGCTCAAATGTAACAGCTGCTTGGCGTGCACACAAACGTGGTGCTTACTTCGCAAATCCTTGTTACACACAGATTCACCCAACTTGTATTCCTGTTCACGGCGAGAATCAGTCCAAACTCACTTTGATGTCCGAATCACTCCGTAACGACGGCCGTGTTTGGGTTCCGCGCAAAAAAGAAGATGTGGCAGCTATCCGTCAGGGCACAAAAACTGCCAAAGATATTGCCGACGCTGATCGCTACTACTACCTAGAAGAGCGTTACCCTGCATTTGGTAACCTCGTTCCTCGTGATGTTGCTTCTCGTGGAGCTAAACTTGAATGTGATAATGGCCTAGGTGTTAATGACACTGGCGAAGCCGTTTTCCTTGATTTCAGTGTTGCAATCGAGCGTGATGGTTACGAAGCTATTAAAGCTAAATATGGTAACCTCTTTGATATGTATCAGTGCATTACTGCTGACTCACCTTACGATGTTCCAATGAAAATTTATCCGGCAATTCACTATACCATGGGTGGCCTCTGGGTTGACTATAACCTGATGTCTAACCTCGATGGTTTATTCGTTCTTGGTGAAGCCAACTTCTCTGATCACGGCGCCAACCGCCTCGGTGCCTCTGCACTTATGCAGGGTCTTTCAGACGGTTACTTTGTGGCTCCTCATACAGTCTCTAACTACCTTGCTTCCAATAAGCAGGAAGCTGTTAGTACTGACATGCCTGAGTTCGAAGCTGCTGAAAACGAAGTTAACGAAACAAGTCAACGTTTACTCGACATCAACGGCAAGCAATCTGTGGATGATTTCCATAAACGCTTAGGTAAAATGATGTGGCAGCACTGTGGCATGGCTCGTAACGAAGCCGGTCTTGGCAAACTCATCACTGATGTAGCTGATCTTCGTAAAGAATTCTGGACTGACGTTTCTGTCGTAGGCGAAAAAGGTGATTTAAACATTACTCTAGAGAAAGCTGGCCGCGTTGCCGACTTCCTTGAACTCGGTGAACTCATGGCTCGCGATGCTCTAGCTCGTAAAGAATCCTGCGGTGGTCACTTCCGTGAAGAATCACAAACTGATGATAACGAAGCGAAGCGCGACGACGAAAACTTCCAGCACGTAGCTGCTTGGGGATTCAAAGGCGTCGACAATGAACCTGAACGCCATACCGAAGCACTTGATTTTAAACATTGCATACCATCACAAAGGAGTTACAAATAATGAGCTCTCAAGGAAAATTACTCAATCTCACACTCAAGATCTGGCGTCAAAAATCACGTACAGAGAAGGGCTATATCGAAACTCACGAAATGTCGGGTATATCCACTGAGATTTCTTTCTTAGAAATGCTCGATACTTTAAATGACCAACTCGAACGTGCTGGCTCAGCTCCCATTGTATTTGACCATGATTGTCGCGAAGGTATCTGCGGTATGTGCTCACTCTACATTAATGGACAGCCTCACGGACCTGCAAAAGCTACGACTACTTGCCAGCTTCACATGCGTGAATTCAAAGATGGCGAAACTGTTTTCATTGAACCTTGGCGTTCATCAGCTTTCCCTGTAGTACGTGACCTCATGGTTGATCGTTCATCTTTTGACCGTATCATCCAATCTGGTGGCTATACTTCTATCAAAACTGGCTCAGCTCCAGATGCCCATGCGACTCCCATTCCAAAGGAAGATGCGGACCTCGCAATGGATGCCGCTACTTGTATCGGTTGTGGCGCCTGTGTAGCTGCTTGTAAGAATGCTTCTGCAAGTCTCTTTACTTCAGCTAAAATCTCTCAGCTAGCACTTCTTCCACAAGGCCAAGTCGAGCGTACAGATCGTGCCCTCAATATGGTTGCACAAATGGATGAAGAAGGTTTTGGTCACTGCACAAACGAAAGTGAATGCGAAGCGGCCTGCCCTAAAGAAATTTCAGTAGAAAACATTGCTCGCATGAATCGTGAGTACCTAAGAGCTTCTGTAGTTTCTCGCAAGTAAAGTAAGTTTTACTTAGCACAAAAAAATCCTCGGTTTTTACCGGGGATTTTTTTTTGCTTAAACACTATTCCTTATGATCTCATCATAGGAGTTCATCATCGTGTTGCTTAACCTGATCAGTACTGCACCTCCTCCTCTTCTAATATTTAATATTAGTCCTCATATCGTACTGAATTTATTTTACACTGTTCACAAGTAAGCAAACTTACTGAGCACAAAAAATCCCCGGTAAACCGAGGATTTCTCCTTGATCAAATCTTATTAACGCTTAACGACCGAAGAGGCCTTTTAGCTTATCATCGAGTTTCTCTTTAGCTTTATCAAGTTTCTCATCAGCCTTTTTACGGACCTTCTCTTCTGCTTTCTTTTTCTCAGCATCGAGTTTTTTCTTGACGAGCTTTTTGCCCGAGCTAAGCAAAGCTTCTTGAACGCGCTTTAAAAGTAACTCATAATCAATTTTAAGCTTCGGTTGATCCCAAGACCCCAAGAACTCACCTTTAACATCTAGTGACTCCATCGCATTTAAAATCTCTTCCGCATCTTGTTCTTCCAAGCCTAAGACTTTTTTACCTGGACGAACATCTACATTCAGATTCCGTATTTTAAGTAAGAAAGGTAAATTAAGGCTCTGAGCTGTGAATGTTCCATCCAGATCAAAATTCATATCACCACCGCGAAGTATGGCTGCCGTATCTTCACCAAAGTCAATATCTTCTTTTCTCTGTAAATCACTCACTTTTACAGTCAAAGTATTTTGAGCATTTAACTGATGAACATTGAGTACAGATTTTGCTTCAATATTATTACCATCACTTAGATTTGCCAAGACGGGCTTGCCGACGATCACTGGATGACTACTCAAATCAGAAATATCTAAGGTATACGCACGGTCGTCTGACTTAATGTCATTCACCGAAGTTTTCTTCACATGCCACGCTGCAGTTTTTTGATAAAGCTCACTAGCTCTCAAATTTAAGAAACCTAACTTTTCCGCCTGAAGACGTAAATCTGCTTTTGTAACTTTCACAGGTTTGTTCTCTGCTTTTGCTTCCGCACTCTGCTCTTGTTTATCTAGATAATCTTTAAGCTTATCGTAGTACTCACGATACTTCCCCGCTTTATCTAAATAAGTATTAAGGTCGAATTCGCCTTCTTTATCTTCTTGTTTCGCTTTATCGTCTTTGTCTGATTTTTCATCTTCATCCTGATAATCTTTACCTGGACTTTTGCGGAGCACGCCAAACTCTACTGTATCTACCTTTAAAAGCTCCACTACTGCACGACTTCTCAATAAATCTGACATCTGTACATCCAATGCAATATCTTGAATCTGAACAGCATTTTTAGTTAGATCAGAACTGTCAGTGAATTCAATACCCTTCATCACTAGAGTGCCCTTACTCATAGAGAACTCTAATTCATTGATATTAACTTCAGCGCCATTCGCACGTGTTAATTGTTTTTCGAGCTGAGATTTCATTATATTTTGAAGTAGAAACATCTCTAATACGAACAAAACTAAGGCGACAAAAACGATTAAGCCCAAACCCATAGGTCGAAAGAATGGATGTTTTTTATCCTCTTGATCGTCTTTACTTGGTAGTTTACCACCAAAAGCTACAAACAATAAAAGCTTGACCCACCACTTATTATTCAGCTCCTGCATTTTGTCACTACCCTCAAGCTTAAATAAACGCTCACGAGTTGAAACTACCGTCTTACCTAAAAATACACCTATTGCTAGACCAAGAATTGTACCTAGACTTACACCACCCACTAGGCAATAACTATCTAAACCCATCCAAGCCACCAAGGCCGTATTGTGTAAACTTGTAAATAAACCCTGTAAGCTAGAAATCAGTACATAACCAATTTCAAAAGTAACAGATGAAAGCCCAAAGCAAGCTAAGGTACCAAAAAGCAAGCCCATGATCATAAAACCAAAGTTCGCATTGAGTAATAAAACCACAAATAACATGATAAATTGACTCAAATTAAAACCGGGAATAAAACCCCACATCATTCCTAACATAAAACCAAGCGTAATTTCGCGCGTTGTTGCGCCACCTCGTAAAATTTTGCCTATCTTCCTCAATAACTTTAACGTAAACATTTCCAATCCTTTTTTTATGTATCACTCTTTGGCAAAGTATCCAAAATTCTTAAATAACTGTCATAACGACGTTCATAAATCTCATCCTTTTCTACCGCATCTAAAACGGTACAACCCAACTCATGAATGTGCTGACAATTATTAAACTTACAACTCTCTAATCCCTCGAATTCAGGGAAGTAAAATTTTAATTCGTCCTTGTTTATCTCCATTAAATTAAACTCTCTGAAACCCGGAGTGTCAATTATATAGAGATCATCTTCTTCTAAATAGTGAAAAGTAGACATCACAGTTGTATGTCGACCGCGACCTCCTGCCTTCTCTCTTGTCTCCTGCGTTTTTATATCGAGACCAGGACTGATAGTATTCAACAAGGATGATTTACCCACACCACTCGTCCCAACAAAAACGGACTTCTTACCTTTCAAAAAGAGTTTAAGTTCATCAATCCCGAGATCTTCCTCTGCAGAGACTTCAAAAATCGTCACACCGAGCTTGCGGTAGTAATCCAACTCCTTGAGGACTTTTTCTTTATCTTTAAATTCCAAGTCCATTTTATTGAGGCAAAGCACAAAGTCCGCGCCACTTTGACGCGCGCCAATCAAAACTCGATCAATAAAATAGGGATTGAAAGCGGGGCTATCCAAGGAAGACACCATGCAAACGTAATCAATATTGACCGCGATCACGCGTTCCAGTTTGGGTCTTAGTGGATCCGGTCGTGAAAATATACTCTTCCTTTTCGCTATACGCTCAACTAAAGCATTGCCGTCACCCTTCATCGAATAAAATATTTCTTCTCCTACTGAAACACCTGTCTTCTGTAACATCGCCAGTTCAGATTTTAAGGAGAAGGTCATTTCTCCATGTGAGCCCCTCACTATTCCTCCACCGCGAGAAATACTTTTCACCACACCTTGGAAAAGTTCTCGCTCCGAAACTTTATCTAAGGTATTCATCGAATCCGCAAGCTCCATAGCTTTGCGCGTCCAATCTTCTAAGCCATCCGATTTTTGCTGAGGCATGCGCGACGCGCTCTTACCTGAGTGGTCACGACCCCGTTCTAAATTACGTTTCCAGTCTCCACGATCGCTACGTTTCATCTTGTGCGCTTTCCGCAAACGAGCTGCAGAACTTAAGATTTCCATCTTCTGTTCATCGCTCAAATTTTCGAAGCGTTCAAGGTGATTTTGCTTTTGTTTTTTCTTTTTGGCCATATGTCTCTTTTGGTATTAATTATATTTTAAAATAAATTACCAAAAGTTAAACTCAAGGGGTTTAACATGATCTTTACTGCTTTAGCTCTTACTTAGCCTTAAATGACACCGCTACCCCCATCTGCAAAAACTCTAATCACCTCATGAGAGCTAATAACATTTCGAAAGTACGGGATACCACTTTCTAAACTCGCTTAGCCAAAGTGATCTCTATATTCATACTCTCCATTTATTATGCTATAACTTGGTATGAGCCCCATCGATGATTAAAATTCTTGCTCTGCCGTGAAATAAAGGTAAGTTCTCGTATATTGTGCGATCATAAAATTTAATTTTGGATCGCACTTTGAACCCAGATAAACAACATACAATTGAAAAATCAGCCTCCTTAACCGGCATAGCTCTGCATACTGGTCATAGAGCTCGACTGACTTTTCAGCCAGCACCCATTAATACTGGAGTTATCTTTCGGCGTATGGATTTGCCTGGCAAACCAGAAGTTCATGCCATTGGTACAAATGTAACAGAAGTCATGCGCGGTACAACGATTGAAGATGGCCCTGCAGTTATCCACACAGTTGAACACGTTTTGGCCGCACTTATGAGCCGTGGCATCGATAACATCTATGTAGAGATGGACCGTCCTGAACCCCCTATTGCTGATGGGAGTTCAATGCCTTTTTTAAATATATTAAAAGAAGCAGGACGCATCGAACAAGACGCTGTTCGTGAATATTTCACCATCGACGAAGTCCAAACTATTGAGATGGAGCACGCTTTAATTACTGTTGTTCCAGATGATAAATTTCGTATCTCCTGCACGGTAAAATACGATCAATCTATTCTCGACACCCAATACCTTTCCATGACTGTCACCGAAAAATCTTTCGAAACAGATCTTTCCGAAGCCCGAACTTTCTGTTCATATTTTGAACTCGAACACCTCATGAAAGCCGGACTTATCCGTGGTGGCAGCCTCGATAATGCCACTGTTATTCACGGCGGTACAATTTATTCAAAAGATGGCCTACGCTTTGACGACGAATTCGTCCGTCACAAAATGCTCGATATTGTAGGGGATTTCTCCTTACTTGGCAAACCTTTAAAAGCCCATATCATTGCCGCCAAACCTGGTCACCCCTCAAATGTCACCATGGTACAAAAAATGCTTAAACTTACATCAGGAACTAAATAAACATGTCAAAAATCATTTCTTATCCAGAACTCTTCGAACTCATTCCTCAACGTTTCCCTGCTCTCCTTGTTGATCGTATCGAAGTCTGCGACGAAGCCGGTAAATACTTAGCTTTAAAAAATGTTACCGTTAATGAGCATTATTTTGTCGGCCACTTTCCTGACAACCCTATTATGCCTGGTGTCCTACAATTGGCAGCCGTAGCACAAGCTGCTGGTGCAGCTTTTAAGCTTGAAGGTGGCACTGGCACTCCATGGGTAAGAAAAATCAAAAAGATGCGCTTCAAAAACCCCGTCCTTCCCGGTGATCAACTCATCATTGACTTGACCATTACTGATGTAACTGAAAAATCCGCTGAGATCAACGCCATTGCTAGAAATGCTCATGGTAAAGTCTGCAGTATCGTTACTCTCACTTTAGGCACACTCGAATGTACACCTTTTGTACCAACAGAACTATGCCCTGTACCTCTTCCTGAATTTGCTGAATACAAAGAAAAAGTCATGGATACAAATGCGATCTCCGCAAGTATTCCACACCGTTTCCCCTTTCAGTTTATCGACAATGTTATTTACATGGAAGATATGCACATCGTCGGTGAAAAGTTAGTCAGTATCAATGAACCTTACTCGCAAAACTATATTCCTCCTTCGCCAGTTCTTCCCGTTTCAGTTCTTACCGAAACTTGTGCTCAACTTGGCTGTGTTTACATGCTCGCTCAGCCTGAAAACAAAAATAAAATCGGCCTATTTGTTTCTATTGAAGATGCAGAATTTTTCCGCCCTGCAGTTCCAGGTGATCTATTGACCATTGACTTCAGACTCGCTTTCCTCAAATCTCGTCTTGGGCGTGGTGTTTGTAAAGTTTACTGTGGCTCGGAAATCATATGTGAACTCACCATGGCTTTTGCTCTTGTAGACAAGGAAGCATAGAAATGGCCTCCGATATTCACCCACAAGCTTTTGTTCACCCTGATGCAAAAATTGGTGACAACTGCAAAATCGGCCCTTTTTGTACCATCAGTGAAAATGCTGTGATTGGTGATAACTGCTATTTACAGTCCCACGTTGTCATTGATGGCAACACAAAAATTGGCGATAACTGCAAAATCTATGCCTTTGCCTCCATTGGTTCACAATCTCAAGATTTAAAATTCAAAGAAGGCAATGTCACTTACACCGAAGTTGGCGACAATACTATTATTCGCGAGTATGTGACTATCCATTCTGGTACAGATGATGGCACCATCACAAAAGTGGGCTCTAACTGTGCTTTACTCGCACTCTCTCACGTCGGCCACAACACCATTGTTGGTGATCATGTTGTCCTCAGTCATAATGCCACCTTAGCCGGTCACGTTATAGTCGATGACCACGTAGTTATCTCTGGCTTATCAGCGATTCATCAATTCTGTAAAGTGGGTAAAAATTCTTTTGTGGCAGGTATGGCACGAGTCGTTCAAGATGTACTACCTTACACTATCTGCGAAGGCTCCCCGGGAGGATGTAGAATTATCAATAAAATTGGTATGGAAAGATCTGGCTACGACAAAGAGGATGTACGCGCCGCACTGGAAGCCTATAAAATTATTTTCAAGCGGAAACTGACCTTAGATCAAGCCGTCGAACAGCTAAACGAGATGAAGTCTGATAAATCCGTCATTAAAAACATCGTCGAATTCTGTAAAAATTCTGAACGCGGCTTAGCTCGTCCACAATAAAGGATATTAAATGCATAAAACTCTCGTCATTCTTGCCGCTGGCATGGGCTCCCGCTATGGTGGCCTAAAACAGCTAGATCAACTCGGCCCCTCAGGCGAAGCTATACTTGAGTATTCAGTCTTTGACGCTCTTCGTGCGGGCTTTAATAAAATCATATTTATCATTCGCCGAGATTTTGCTAAAGAGTTCAAAGAACTCATTGGCCCAAAGTTTAATGATCTTGCTGAAATTGTCTACTGTTATCAAGAGCTCGACCACCTTCCTACAGGTTTTGATTGCCCTAGCGATCGCGAAAAACCCTGGGGTACTGGCCACGCATTATTATCAACTATTGATAACGTAAATCACCCATTCCTAATCATCAATGCCGATGATTTCTATGGCCTCGAAAGCTTTAAACTCGCTTCCAATATGATCGATTCTTGGGAAGATGACTCAAGTACGAAGTGTGGTATTGTCACTTTTGAACTTGCTCAAACCCTTTCTCAAAATGGGACTGTTTCACGCGGTGTTTGTCAAAAATCGAAAGCTAACACCCTCAGTGATATAACAGAGACTCATGGTTTAGCGCTAAAAGCTGACGATATCCTTGATGACCAGGGAAATAAATTCGCCTCAACTACACCCGTTTCTATGAATATGTGGTGCATGTCTGCATCCATGCTTCCTTATTACGAATCTGCTTTCATTAAATTCCTATCAACTCATCTCAACACGCCGAAATCAGAATTTTATATCCCCTCTGTGATTGATGAGCTCATCAAAAACAAAACGATTTCTTGCGATATCGTTGAGAGCCCCTGTAAATGGTTTGGTGTCACTTATAAAGAAGATAAACAAGATGTTATCGACGCACTCCAAGAAGCCGTCGATCAATGTATCTACCCTCCAAGTTTACATATCTAAATGGCGCTAGAAATTGAAAAGAAATTTCTTGTAAAAGGTAAGCCTTGGCTCAATGCCCCAAGCCAAGACTTGCGCCAAGGCTACATTAGTAAAGAGGCTAAAGCCACTGTTCGTGTGCGCATTGCGCAAAATCAGGCATGGCTGACTATCAAAGGCAAGACCCCAGACAATAGTTTTTCCCGATTAGAATGTGAATATAATATCCCTCTAGATGACGCAGAAACCATGCTCACACAACTCGCTTGTTCAGATATTATTTCAAAGACTAGGTATACAATCCAACATGCAGGGTTTGAGTGGACGATTGATGTCTTTGAAGGTGTCAATGACGGTTTAATTTTAGCCGAAATTGAGCTCCCATCAGAGGATACTTTATTCGAACGCCCTGACTGGGCCTACCAAGAAGTCACTTTTGACCATCGCTTTTCCAACTCATCACTTTCGAATTTTCCTTGGAAACAATTTTCTGACGAGTTCAAATCGTGAGTAGCCATTTAGAGAAACTCCCCTTTGGCTACAACATCCCCGCCGAGGATGATGCGCTCTTTAAAGAATGTCAGTTCTCAGCTTTTCGCGCCTCAGGCGCTGGTGGACAACACGTCAATACTACGGACTCTGCCGTACGCCTCGTGCACTTCCCTACAGGTCTCGTCGTTCAATCTTCTGAATCCCGTAGCCAGCACAGAAACCGAGATATATGTCTTAAAAAGTTGCGTCTAGCACTCATTGCTGCCGGCCGTAAAAAGAAAAGGCGGGTCGCCACTCGAAAGAGACGTAATGTTTCAACTCGCGAACGTCAGTATCGCGAAGCCCATAAGCAAAAAAAACAGGCTCGTAAAAAAATCGACCCTGAAGAATAATTTAGCGACGGCCCCGTTTAGGTGCAGATCCCTTTTTTTTACTTGCTGATGAAGAACTTCCGCGTCCCGACTTTGTAGCCGATGGACGTTTTTTTGACGATGAATATTTTTTCGCGGAAGGCGTACTCCCATGACTTGCTTTTGATGGCCTATACTCTTTGCCGCGAGATGAAGAAGGCGCTGCACCTCTTCCCTTATTTTGATCTCGAGAAGCCTCTTGAGTATTGCTTGAACCCGAAATCATTTTATTGATCTCTTCCATTTCTGCCGGACTTAAGTGGCGCCATGTTCCAATCTTTAATTTCCCCAAAGGCACATTCATAATTCGAGTTCGCTGCAGACCCATGACTTTATATCCTAGGTATTCACACATGCGACGAATTTGTCGATTCAGCCCTTGAGTTAAAGTAATTCGAAAAACACAGTTTGCTTCTTTATTTACCTTACACTTATTCGTTACCGTTCCCAAAATGGGGACGCCATTGGACATATTTCTAATGAAGTCATCTTTTATAGGGCGATCTACTAAAACTAAGTATTCTTTTTCGTGGTCATTACCTGCACGAAGAATTTTATTAACTATGTCGCCATCATTCGTCATGAAAATGAGACCATTAGAAAATTTATCTAAGCGCCCAATCGGAAAAATCTTTTCTGGATATTGAATAAAATCAACAATATTGCCCCGTACTGAATTCTCAGTAGTACAAGTAATTCCTTCGGGCTTATTAAAGGCGAGATAAACTCTTTCCTTTTGCCGTTTTACTTTGATTTTTTGGCCATCAGCTTCGACAAAATCATCGTCATTAATTTGCTGGCCTGTGACGCATCTACGTCCATTAACGAGGACCCTGCCCTCTTCGATCAATTTGTCCGCTTCTCGACGAGAACAAAAGCCTGAATCACTGATAAACTTATTGAGTCTCATGAAGCTGAACATCCTTTTATTTACTGAACTTATTAAAGCTCTCAATAATAATGCGATTTAGTTTTTTAACCAGTGGGACTCTCAAGTCTCTTCGGCAACTGTAAGTCACGATCAAAGGGCCGCTCTTCTATCGGAGGTAATACTAGACCCATCTCTTCTTCCATGCATATTCGCTCATCAAAAAATGCGTAATAACGTAAGTTAAGATCTTCTGGATTATCATCTAAATTAACGACATCAATGCGACGAATAATCCCCACATGACCTAAGCTTAAAGATTCGTATTGCTCATCTAACAGCTTTGTCATCACAAGCGTATACAGCTCTCGCCATGATAAATGATCTGTTCGAGTTAAATAAATAGCACAGGCACTTAGTGAGTATATTAAACGCCACCCTTCAAACTCTATTTCTTCATCGCTTATCAAAGTTTCTGGTCGCAAGTCAAAGGGATAAGATACGATAGGCGTCTCCGCTTTTCCATGATTTCTATTAAGCGTATCGCTTTCAAAGTCAATCAACATTTGCAAATCTTGCTCCAAACGTCTCAATTTATCCATATTAAGATCAATAGCTTTATCCACAGCCCTTCCCAAAAGAAGCTGCATTTGATTAATGCGCTTCATCATGACTTCTCGCACTTTATCCGACGAGCTTTGCTCAGCTCTGGATTCTTGCTTTATACGCTCCAAAGATGGCTCAAACTTTAGCCTCTCTACTTTTAGTTGCTCACTATAATTATTAAATTCACCTGCTCTCCATTCCCATAGCTGAGGAGATTGCTGGAATTGAATTTCATTTAATTCTAAAACCACCAAATCAAACTCTTTACTTTTAAAAACTATCCGTAACCCTTCTTCCATGCTGAGTGTAAAATCGAGTAATTTTCCTTCTAGTTTATTTGGATATGTACGGCCACAAATTTGTGCCCTGGGATTATGAAAAATGATACAAGATCCTTCATGAGCACATAAATCTCCCTTGATTTCAAATGAAAGAAAATTTTGCCATCCTGTAAAAAGTAGCTTTCCCCTCACCATTCCTTTTTGGCGATTATCAATCTCACCACAAATCAGATCCTTTCCGTAACTTAATGACATCTCTTTCTCATAAATTATCATATTTAATTGCTAAGCTTTAAAATAGGTATTCAAGTAAAGATATAAATTATAAACAACGACTTTTCTATAAAATAATAAAGAAACTTTTAAGGAATTAATCTAATGACCGAGAAAGAAAAAATGCTTGCAGGCAAACTCTTCGACCCTGCAGATAAAGAACTTTGCCGAGGCAGAGAACGTGCACGACGACTTTGTAGGCAATTTAATCTGTCTACTGAAACAGAAAAAAAACTTCGCCTCAAAATCCTCCAAGATTTATTTCAAACACAAAATACGAGTCTTTGGATAGAACCCGACTTCCGCTGTGATTATGGAGATAATATAAAATTGGGGAAAAACGTCTTTATGAATTTTAGTTGTATCATATTGGATACCGCTACCGTCACATTAGGCGACAATGTACTATTAGGCCCCGGTGTTCATATTTACACTCCCCTTCACCCAATGGATCCTGATGTACGTAGCACTATGATTGAAAGCTCCAAGCCCGTCACTATTAGTGATAATGTCTGGATCGGTGGTGGTGCTATTATTTGCCCCGGAGTAACGATAGGAGCAGGCAGTGTAATTGGGGCGGGCAGTGTCGTCACAAAAAACATTCCTGACAATGTATTAGCAGTCGGTAATCCCTGCCGAGTTATACGTTCTGTAAAAGAAACAGATAAAAAACCATAAAAATATCACCGCTCGTGACAGATCCTTACATACAGCTCCGTATTCTATCATAAGAAAGGAGATTACCGGAATGGAACTTTTGGAAAGAAGGACTGGTAATCAATGGAGAATCAACTTGGACTTTGGAAAGGAGAGTTGATGGGAGTGTAAGGAGCTCCCTAGTGATTTTGAGGAAGGTCATGAATTGGAGGAAAGGAGAACAAAAAGCTGCCGCAAGGTGGCTTTTTTTTTGCTTTTTCCCTGTTTTCGGAAAAATATATCTCTTAACTGTAAAAAATTAACGTCCTCTCTCTAATCACTCCCTTAAAGTTCTCCACTCTCTTGGCAAGTAATTTTAGCTCGACTTTGCTCGCAAAACCACATTCGTACTTGTCAATAAGTTTATTCAGGACATTTTAATGTAAATCATTATTTTGGAGATAAACATGAAAGTCGTTACCATACTCGGTTCTGCTAGCTCACATAGCAATACAAAAAAAGCCCTTACTGTTGTAGAAAATAAATTCGCTGATCTAGGTGCAGAAGTCACTCAACTTAATCCTCTCGATCTCAAACTCAACAATCCTGCAACTACCGAGACCGAAGACACCAAACGCATTACTCAACTTGTGAGAGATGCTGATGTTGTTATCATGGCCACGCCCGAGTATCACGGAAGCTATAGCTCCGTTATTAAACTTATCATCGATAATCTTGGTTACCCTTCAGCACTCTGTGGCAAAGCTGTCGGCATGGTCGGCGTAGCAGCCAGCCCTTTTGGCGCCCTTAAAGCACTTGAGCACCTCAATAGCATCACAACTCACCTCGGTTGCCATACTTATCCAAAAATGGTTAATGTTGCAAGCTGCTATAAAGTTTTTGATCAAACAGGAGCGCTTAATGACGAAAGCTTAAGAGAGCGTCTCGAAGCTCTAGCAGAAGGCATGTTAGATTACGCCAGCAAATTCTAAACTTACAAAAAACTTTTCTCATTAATGAGCCATCTAAGTATGGCTCATTTTTTTTTGCTCTAAGCTGAATCCGTGAGCTAGCTTTAATACACGGCTTCACACATAAATAAGGCTACACCTTTTGGTACTTCGCAAAGTCACATGGAAAATGTATTTGGATTAGCTCTTGTGACTCTGTTAAATAAGTTGTTTTTAAGCAACTTTAGTTTACCTTTATTCTAGGTCAATTATCGATACGATTTATCCTAGGAGAAGAATTTGACAAGAACTCGTTCATCACTGATGTCCATCCACAATATGGAAATACGCAATCGTAGTCTGATTATTGCTATTCTCATCTTATTGATTGCTACTGGCTACTTTACTGAACAACGTCTAAAGCACGAAATTGAAACTTCTGTTCGTGATTCTTTAGAAAAAAACTTACGTAGCAATGCGGAAGCAATGAAGCTCCTTCTTACTGGTTACAAGGAACGTGTCCATGGCATAAGCAAACTTCCTCTATTAAAGAGAACGACGCTAACGATGGCTTCAAAGCATGACTCGAATGACAAAACTTTATTAATTAAAAACACAAAAATCCTCGAAAGTATTCTTGAGGGATTTTTTAGTAAGAATGGTTTTCTTGATTACTATTTAATCAGTCCCGATGGTCACATGATTGCCACACTGAACAAAGAGCTCTTAGGTCACCAAGTCAATACCAAAGATGCAATTGAGTCTTTAATGGACAGAGATGGTAACTTTGTCTGCCTACCTAAAAAAGCGATTCAACCCAATACTGGTGAAGAGTTTGTTTTAATGTATATCGGCTCATCTCTCAAGGATAATAAAGGCGAGACTTATGCCTATCTTGCTTTTAGTATTAATCCTAGCCATGGCTTCAGTAGCATTATGGAAGTCACATCTCAAACTGGTGAATCTAGCGAAACCTATGCTATCAATAATGATGGATGGATGATTTCTCATAGTCGCTTTGATGCGGAATTAAGAGAACTTGAGATTTTGGATGAAAAAGCTAAATCCTCTGTATTAGAGGTCAAACTTATCAATGAAGAAGGTCAAGCTTTGACCGTTTTTAAGGATGCCTTTTCCAACCCTGCCACTGCCTATCCCCAAGTCCAGGTGAATTCTGATGGATATCGCGATTATCGCGATTCAGAAGTTGTGGGTTCTTGGACTTACCTTCCCCAATATAACTTTGCTATCACTAGTGAAATAGATAAAGAAGAAGCCTTTCGTTCACTCTTTATTATTCGTATTATTTTCGGTATCATTTTTGGCTTAGCCAGTCTGCTAGCTATTGGCCTTATTGCCTATGCTCTTTACAGTATCAAGCTCAAGAAAAAAGTTCGTAGTGCTGCTTTAGATGCTGCTAGTGAGTTGGGACAATTTAAAATCATCGAAAAGATCGGTGAGGGTGCCATGGGTGTGGTCTATAAAGCGAAGCATCAACTCATGCAGAGAGAGACTGCCATTAAAGTTCTCAAAAATGAAGTTTGCCGTGATGTTGACCTCATCCAATTCGAAAAAGAAGTCCGCATCACTTGTCGTTTAACACATCCAAATACTATCTGTATTTATGATTATGGTAAAACTCGTGAAGGTCTATTTTATTATGCCATGGAATATTTAGAAGGTTCGGACATCCAAGAAATCATAAGCAAAACAGGTCCTATTGCACCTGAACGTGTAGTACATTTTGTTAAACAAATATGTGCCTCTCTAAATGAAGCCCATCAAATGGGCTTAATTCACCGAGATATAAAAGCCCAGAACATCGTTGTTTGTAATCGCGGTGGAATCTTTGATAGCATTAAAGTTCTTGATTTTGGCCTTGTTCATGATGCCAATGATGACAATGGCCATAAAGTATCTGGTACACCGCGCTACATGGCTCCAGAAGCAAGTAGTTCACGCAATGAATTACACGAGAGCGTCGACACCTATGCCATCGGGATTTTAATATGTGTAATGCTTACGGGGCAATACCCTTTTGCTTGCGAAGAAAATGTCGAGGATATCCTCAAAG
The DNA here is from genome assembly GCF_028728065.1 of Lentisphaera profundi. Lineage (GTDB taxonomy): Bacteria > Verrucomicrobiota > Lentisphaeria > Lentisphaerales > Lentisphaeraceae > Lentisphaera > Lentisphaera profundi. The sequence goes on from NZ_CP117812.1 coordinate 2,543,287, forward strand.
CTCATCGAGAAAATGTACCTCTTACACCTTCTGAATTAGTGAAATTTGAAATCCCTAAAGAGCTCGATCCCATCGTCTTGTGGTGCCTAGAAAAAGACCCGAAAAATCGTCCCGCTAGTGTCGCAGCATTAGCCTCTAAATTAGATGAGCTAGACTTAAGTCCTTGGACACAAGATAAAGCTCAGAAGTGGTGGGCCTTCAATGGTGAATATTTCCTTTCAAATGATGGCTCGCAACGAAGTTCATCGAGCTCATTCGATCAAACTATTCAATTTGATCGCTTTGACAAAACTATTCAAACTGATTCCTTGTCAAGTCCTGGAAATTAGTTGTCACTTTTGGTTTTTGTTATTAAATGATCTACTAAGCACATTGCTGTTCATGAACAATACTCGGAAAGGCATAGCCTAAGGCCATGTGTGGCCGACAATTATTGTACAGATAAATAGCCTGCTTAATAGCTTTTTTAGCATCTTTTAAATTCTTAAATGTATTGCGAAGATGATATTCATATTTGAGAATACCATTTACTCTTTCTGCCTTTGAATTTTCATAGCAATGATTTTCTTCAGTTATACTGACAAGTAGGTTTCGGTGCTGTAATATTTTGATATAATCATGACAACAGTACTGAGAGCCTCGATCAGAGTGATGGATTGGATACTTACCTTTAGGAAGACTTTTTAGTGCACTGCGCAAAGCTTTCATACAGCCAATAGCTTCTAAGTTCTCTCCGACGTTATAAGCAATGATTTTTCTAGAGAATGCATCTGTGATCAAAGCTAGGTAAACAAAACTTTTATCTACTCTGACCTAGGTGATGTCACAGACCCAGGCCTGATTAGGCTCAGTTAAAACCTTATCTTTGATTAAGTTTTTATAGACCTTAAAGCGATGTCTCGAATCAGTTGTACGACAGTACTTCTTTTTCTTTTTGATCAATAAACGATTCTCACGAGCTATATCAAATAACCTATCTCTACCGATTTTAATATCATTAGATTCAAAGTTAGACTTGAGCAATTTCTGTAGCTTACGTACACCTAGCTCAGACTGGATGCAGCGTTTTTGCTTAATAAGATCTACTACCAATGCTTTATCTATAGATTTCTTAATACTATGAGTTCGATCTTTATAGAAGTTTTGACGGCTCATTTTAACATGATGACAAAGTACACTTATGCAGAATTGTTGACCATTCATCACTCTGACTCTCTGGATAGCTTCGCAGCGACTTTTTTTTTCATCGCTACTGGATCTGTTATTCCATTTTGATCACAAACGATATCAAAATAAGCTTTATGCATTACTTCGCTTACAGCCAATTCGGTCACTGTTTTTTCAAGTTCTTTGATCTTGCGTTTTAAGTCTTCGACTTCATTTCTATCGTTTTCACTTTCCACTCTAATCACCCTTGGTAATAGATCAGTTCGTCCATACTTCTTAACCCAATCCCTCACGGTGCTTGATCCCGCTATACCATAAGCCTTACTTGCCTCATGGGGGCTCGGAAATTTCCCTTTTGATAGCTCAGAAACTACTTTTTGTTTAAATGACTCACTATATCTGATTGTGTCTTTCATTGTTTACTCCGTTATTGGAGTGACAACCTATATCAGGACAAGACACAAGACACTGATTCCTGATTCCTGATTCCTGATTCCTGATTCCTGATTCCTGATTCCTGATTCCTGATTCCTGATTCCTGATTCCTGATTCCTGATTCCTGATTCCTGATTCCTGATTCCTGATTCCTGATTCCTGATTCCTGATTCCTGATTCCTGATTCCTGATTCCTGATTCCTGATTCCTGATTCCTGATTCCTGATTCCTGATTCCTGATTCCTGATTCCTGATTCCTGATTCCTGATTCCTGATTCCTGATTCCTGATTCCTGATTCCTGATTCCTGATTCCTAAGACCCATCAACCAACAACTTTTCCCATTTCTTGATTTCTATTGTGTTTAGCACATAGTGACGAAAACTTAAGTGAGTTTATATTGACTTACTTTTATAAATCTTATTAACTCTAGGAAAGATAATGAATCTCTTTGATTACAAAGACGGCCGCGAAGGTTACTTCGGCGAATATGGCGGCTGTTTCATCCCCGAAATTCTACACTCCACGGTGACAGAACTTAAAGACTGTTTTAACGAAGCCAAAAATGATCCGAAATTTTGGCAGGAATTTGTTGAGCTCATGCACAACTACTCCGGACGCCCAACTCCGGTCACTTATCTCAAAAACCTTTCGGAACACCTCGGTGGAGCGCAGATTTACGTTAAGCGCGAAGATCTTAATCATACGGGCTCACACAAAATTAATAACGTCATGGGCCAAGGCTTACTCTGTAAACGCTTAGGGAAGAAACGCATTATCGCCGAAACTGGCGCAGGTCAACATGGTTTCGCAACTGCTACCATGGCAGCTCGTATGGGCTTTGACTGCAAAATTTATATGGGAGCGGTAGATGTCGCTCGCCAGCGTCCTAATGTCTTCTGGATGGAAAATCTAGGCGCAGAAGTAATTGCTGTTACAGATGGTCAAAAGACCCTCAAAGATGCCATCAATGAATGTATGCGTGACTGGGTTTCCAATATGGAAGATACTCACTACGCTCTCGGTACTGCCTGTGGACCCCACCCTTTCCCTGAGATTGTTTCTTATTTCCAAAGTATTGTTGGCCAAGAAGCTCGTGAGCAATTACTCAGTCAAGGAGCTAAACTCCCGGATAAAATTTTCGCCTGTGTTGGCGGTGGATCAAATGCCATGGGCATCTTCCAAGGCTTCCTAAATGATGAAAATGTAGAACTCATTGGCGTCGAAGCTGGTGGTCATGGACCTGGCATAGGTAAGCATGCCGCTCGTATTGCCTACACAGATGCTACCACAGGAATTGCTCAAGGTTACAAAACTAAATACCTTCAAAATTCTGATGGCAACATGCTAGATACTCACTCGGTTTCCGCCGGTTTAGATTATATAGGTATTTCTCCTATCTTGGCTCACCTCTCAGACATCGGTCGTGTACGCTTTGAAGCTGCTACTGATGTTGAAGTGACAGAAACACTAAAATTACTCATGACCATTGAAGGCCTCATTCCTGCTCTAGAAAGTACACATGCTTTCGTGACCGCAATAAAAGAAGCTAAACAAATGGATAAAGATCAAGTTGTCTTAGTGAACCAATCTGGTCGTGGCGACAAAGATATTTTCACTGTGGCTGAAGCATTAAACGATACTAAATGGAAAGATTTCATTAAAGAAAGGGCTGCACTCTATGAGTAATCAACTCGAAACATTCTGTCGCGAAACCTCTCAAAAAAAAGAGCTTATGCTAATGACACACATTGTCTGTGGCTACCCTTCTTTTGAGGCTAATTGGCGTATGCTCGAACTTATGGATGAACATGGTGCAGATATTGTAGAACTTCAATTCCCCTTCTCGGAACCTTCTGCGGATGGACCTCTTTTTGTCAAAGCTAATCAAGCTGCTGTAAAAGCTGGTGTTACTGTCAAAGACTGTTTAGAATTCATGAAAAAAGCGAGTTCGCGCTTTAGTTTTAAAATTCTCATGATGGGCTATGTAAATACTGCTTGGAAAATGGGATACGAAAAATTCACTGATGCTTTAGTTGAAGCAGGTGCCTGCGGCTTCATCCTCCCCGACCTTCCCGTTGAAGAATGTGCGGAAATCCACGCTATTGCCGAAACAAAAGGTCTAGCCCCCATCATGCTCATGACTCCCACCACACCAACTGAGCGACTACATAAAATTGCGGCTTCCGCAACAGGCCTCATCTATGTAGTAGCCCGTAAAGGTGTCACGGGAACAAAAACTCAAATGTCTACAGATTTAGATGTATTCCTAGGCCGTTGTCGTGAAGCTACAGACCTGCCTCTCGCTGTAGGCTTTGGCGTTTCATCGAAAGAAGATACCGACTACCTTACTGGCAAAGCTGACATGGCCATTGTTGGCACCGCATCACTACGCGCTTGGGAAAATGGCGGTGAGCAAGAATTAGGAACTTTCCTCAAAAATCTTAAATGATCTAGACACTTAAAAGAGTCGCACTATACTTATTTCACTTTTTATAGAAAAACAATTCAACAAGGAGTCCAACATGGGCCAGCAATTACGTAAAAGAACTAAGCGCGCTGCACGCAAAAGATATGACAAGCGTCAGAGAGAAGCTGTTCGTGAAGCTATCGCTAAATCAAAAAAATAATTTTTGATTTTTCGCCAAACCCGCATTTAACATGCGGGTTTTTTTTTGCCTTATTGAAATAATAATCCGCTCTTCACCTATTCGATTTCACAGGAATTCACTATGAAAAAACTTTTTCTTACTCTAATCATCGCATTAACTATTACTGCATGTAACTCTAGCCCCGTTAAAGTAAGTAGTGACTACGATGAATTTGCTGATTTTAGACTGCTTCGTTCCTTCAAATGGTATGAACGCGAAAGTGCCCCTCCAGGTGTTGATGATCTGCTTGATCGTAGGATCATTCGCGCCGTAGGCCGTGAATTAAAAGCTGATGGCTATCATGAGGCTCAAGAAGGTGAAGCCGTTCATTTCTTAGTCAATTATGTTGTTGTCGCTAGAGAAAAGCAGGAAATTCGTAGTGTAACTTCCTACTCAGGTTACTCACCCCATTATTATGGACGTCATTATTACCCTAGTCACCATGCCAGCTCAGTCGAACTCCGCAATTACCGCCAAGGTACTTTATTTATAGATATCCTCTCTGCCAAAACTAAAAAGTTAATCTGGCGAGGTGTAGGAACTCGACGTATCCCCAATAATGTTGATCGTTTGCGTCGTAATGAAATTGTTAACGAAACCGTAGAAGAAATAATGAAACACTTCCCACCAGATCCCAAAGACAAGCCCAAGCAAAAATAAGCGGTTCATACACTGTCCTTCACATGGATTGTGCTGATTTCCATAAACTATTAAAATTTGCACGTCTCTTATCAGTGAAGTCTTTTGAATAAAGCCTCTTGACTAAATTTCTAAAGCCAAGTCTCAGCTCTTCACGCGTGAAGTTTTTCGGTTCAAACATCAGGTCAAATAAGGTGCACTTATCCCAAGCTTGATCCTCGTGTAAGCGTCCTTCTCTTTTCAAGCGACGATAAAGTTCAGTCCCAGGAAAGGGTGTAGGAAGTGTGACTTGTACATCGTAAACATTGCATTCATCGGAAAAATTATACACCGCATCAAAGATGCTCTCATCATGAGAATCCATGCCAATAATGAAGCAGGCATTAACACGGATGCCTGCTTGCTGAATTCGCAAAACATTTTCTTGATAACTTGCTAGGCGCCGAGCTTTCCAGTTATTCTTTAATTCGACCCCCTCGAGGCCTGCTATTACAGGACTTTCTAGACCAATCAATAACTCTTTACATCCTGAAGCTTTCAATAAACAAAGAAACTCTACGTCGTCTCCCACGGCAATATCTGCTTCCGTAAACCAACGAATTTTCCTCTTGGCAATTTCGGGGAGAAGGTTTTCCCAAAATTTCTTATTCACAAAACTATTATCATCTGCGAATTCAATAAAGGGCCGAGGCCAAAGCTCACAGATACGATCAATTTCGGCAAGAATTTTACTGGCGGGTTTTTGTTTGTATTTATCGGTGAGTATAATTGATCCCGCACAAAACTCACAGCTATGCGGGCAACCTCGACTCGTCTGTATAGTAATGCGATTATATTTTTGCACATCCAATAAATCATAGGCGGGCATGGGTGCATCGGATAGGTCAAACTCTCGGCCGGACGAATCATAAAATTCTTTGAGTTCATCATTTTGCGCATCTCGCAAAAGTTCTTCCCAATATACCTCACCTTCTCCCATGCATACCGAGTCACAATGAGCCTTCGCTTCATGGGGTCGCGAAGTCACATGTAAACCTCCCATAACGACTCTTAGTCCATGCTCCTGACATTCAGCTGCTAAAGCATAGGCTTCGAAAGCCTGTGCCGTAAAAGTAGAAATCACCACCAAGTCAAAACTTTTAAAAGATAAGTCTCCAAGGACAAACTCCGGCACTTCAAAATATTCTTTTTCGTGTTCTGTAGGAGTCATTCCCGCCAGAGTTAACAGCCCCAGACTCGGCAAAGAAGCTATGACTTTACTGCGCTCTACAAAACCGGGAAGAGTCAAGCCTTCATTTAATAAGGCTTGATCCTGGACACGAATTCCACTCATCGCAACAAACGCTATTTTCATGGAATGAGCCATGTTTTCATCAAGACTTTTACTTCATCATTTAATAAGCCGATTCTATCAAATTTCAGGAGTGATTCATGAAGTTCAATTTTATTTTTTGTAGTAAATGATTTCCCTTCAGTCATCTCTAAAGCATTCCGTACATATTCATTAAAGTCATAATGATGCTCTTTTAAAAACTCTAAATCACTCTTTAGAAACTGTTTTTTATTCAATACAACTTCCAAGCCCTCAAGCTCTACCCACGATTTCTTTAAATTTATCGCCATCCATTGATAAACTATTTCTTTTAACCATGCGGGGTGCTCCTCTCTGAGTTCAGCAAATAAATAAAAACCTTCATCTCGTGTATAAGGAAAAATTAGTGGCTTCGTCTTATCAAAGTCATGCCTCTCCAAATCTTGAACAAAATTAAGGGCTTCTTGATATTGATCTGTTCGTACTAAAGTAATAAATTTATCATGATTCATCAGTTTCTTCTGAAAAAAGGTGAGGCCTATAGCTGATAAAATTAATGCTATTAATACAAAAAACTTACTTACCCTACCCTGCTGATTGATAGGTGGCATTTTTACTGAATTTCCTGGAGTTTTTTTGTAAGTAACAAATTGCCACAATGTAATAGGAAGCGAGATGAAAAAGCTCATTATTATTACCCCCATCGCATTTCCAGTAAATACTCTAAGCACTTCCTGTTCAGGACTTAAAGATGCTCCACTCATTACTCCTACAATTGAAATATATTTGAACATCAAAGATGGATAAGCGACAACACAACATGCCGATATTAAAGGTCCATAAAAATTAATTCTTGTACAAACATGTAGGATTCGTCCAAATAAAAGCACACGCCATAGCGCTACTAATGTTAATAAACTCAAATTGATTTTTACTGCCGTCATCGAAGTACATACCTCTTCCACTGGGAACGCATATAGAAATGCTAAGGGTCCGGTCATCCAGAACAAAGAAAAAAAGGATCGTAATTCATTGTCCTGTAAATCTAACTTACATGTTCGTGTATTGATTCGAAACCAAGCCATGATCCATAATATCATTAGACTAGAGGCTACAATCGGGATCAAATAGATTAAAGGATTTTTTAGAATCAACTCTTGATCATATTCTCGCGCGATTCCCGCAAAACAGATAAAAATAAGCCCATACCAAATACTCGAACTATTTCTAGCTACCTGTAAAATGGCCTGTCGACTGCCGAACAAAAAAAGCAGTATCGTCTTAAAACTTAAGTTATTTATTTTTTCTAATGGCCCTGGACCATCATCAGAAAGTGCTCTCTCTAGTTCTTGTGAATGACGTTTTTCTTCACTCACACCCTTAATCATAATTCTTCATTTATACTCGGCTTAATTTATCTTTAATCTTTGTAAGACTCATCGACCTTTTGATACGCCTTTCAAGTATATGTATTTCATAGTCTAATTCATCTATCGCCTGATCGATGAGACAAATTAATAAGTTAGCCACTTTGTCTATCTTGTTACTCTCGATAAAGTTACTATACGATTTATATGAATAATCATCTTGATTAGACATACTATAGACAAAAGAAACTCTCGCTGAATTACACTTCCATTTTGAATACTGTTTTAATTCTAAAAAGTCACAGGACTCATCCTTGAGTTGATTCATGGTAAGTTGCAGAATATTTAATAGCTTAAGCTTCGACTTAATTGACTCATCAGGGGCCAAATGATAATTAATTAAAGCTTCACGTCCTAAATGCAAGAGCTCCGTCATATCTGTTAATAAGAGATTCGAATAAGAGGAAAAACGTTCCCCAAGTTGTTCCCCTACCTTATAAGCTAGCTGCACTTTTTCACAGGCTTCTGAAAAATGTTCTTCTTTGAGTTCTTTAAGTTGTGGCAGGCTCATCCTTTTCCTCCATGATTCTATATTATAATCAAAAAAAATGTGGATAAATTTCTTTATCCACATTCACTAAGAATCATAACACCTGCATTCGTATAATAAGTGCAACACTTCTGTTAATTGCTTATAGCATAAACATCTATTGAGAATAACAAGACTCAGATGTACTCTGCTATAAGCGACCAAACCTAAAACAGAGGAGTCAGAAATGACATATGAACATCTGAGTCTTGAAGAAAGACACTACCTTGAAATTGAATTAAAGGCAGGCACATCGATCACTAAAATAGCAAAAAACTTAAATCGTAGTACAAGCACACTTTCACGAGAACTTAAACGTAATAAAGGTCTCCGTGGTTATCGAAACAAGCAAGCCAATGACTTTGCTCAAGAAAGACACAAAGTGAAACCAAAGGCTATTAAACTAACTGAAGAAGTTAAGGACTATATAGATGAGCATTTACTCAAGGATTGGAGCCCCGAACAAATTGTAGGTCGACTAAAAGATGACCAATCCATCTTACTTCATCATGAAACAGTTTATCAATATATTCTTAGAGATAAAGAATCAGGAGGTGAGCTATATAAGCTTCTACGTCATCAGAATAAAACTTATCGCAAACGTTATGGCAACCAGCATAGTCGTAATGGGATTCCCAATCGTGTGGATATAGACGAACGACCTGAGGCAGCTAATAAGCGAGAGCGTGTAGGCGACTGGGAGATGGATACTATTATAGGAAAAGCTCATAAAGGAGCCATTGTAACTATGGATGATCGAAAATCAAAACTGCGTCTAGCATTGCCTGTGTCTCATAAGAAAGCCACGCTTGTGAAAGATGCAATAATCTCTTTGCTAACACCGATCAAAGATTTGGTTCATACTCTTACATTTGATAATGGAAAAGAATTTACTCAGCATGAGACTATCTCCAAGGAATTGGAATGTAATAGTTATTTTGCTAAACCATATCACTCATGGGAACGAGGCCAAAACGAGAATGCTAATGGATTGTTACGGCAATACTTTCCTAAGTCTATGGCGCTTGATGGTATCAGTGAAAATGAAGTCATTATTGCGGTTGATAAACTTAATAGTAGACCTCGAAAATGTCTGAAATTTAAGACGCCATATGAAGTTTTTGAAAATTTAACTGGAATTAACTTAAGAAAATCAGTAGGTGTTGCACTTACTACTTGAATTCAGGACAACTTAAATTACAAAGACCTTAATCAATAATTTATTTTATTTCTAATTCTACAAAGCTTTTTACTAGATCATCTATCGCTTTAACTTGCTGTAGAAAAGGTCTCAATAATTCTAATGGCAAAGCTGACGGACCGTCACATTTTGCCTCTGCTGGATTTGGGTGTGACTCCAAAAAGAGCCCTGCCAATCTTGTTGCCATGCCTGAACGCGCCAATTCAAGTACCTGTTCACGACGTCCGCCAGAAGCTGCTCCCAAAGGATCTCGGCATTGCAAGCTATGAGTTACATCAAAAATAATCGGCGAACCACCCGTCGATTGTTTCATCGTTCTAAAACCCAACATATCTACCACTAAATTATCGTAACCCATGCAAGAACCACGCTCACATAGAATGGTCTTTTCATTTCCTGCTTCAGCAAATTTGTCTACAATATTTTTCATTTGACCAGGACTGAGGAACTGAGGCTTTTTAATATTGATCACTGCACCCGTATTAGCCATCGCCACTACAAGATCTGTCTGACGCGCTAAAAAGGCCGGTAGCTGAATGACATCAACAACATCAGCCACTGGCTGGCATTGATCAATTTCATGTACGTCTGTAATAATTGGAACGTTATTAAACTCACGTTTTAAAGCTTTAAAAATCTCCATACCTTTTTCAAGGCCCACACCACGAAAGCTATGAACGGAGGAGCGATTCGCTTTATCAAAAGAAGCTTTGAACACGTAGGGAATATTTAATTCTTCACATACGCTCAGGTACTTTTCACAAACTTTCAGTGTATCCGCTTCATTCTCTAAAACATTTAACCCACCAAACAAAACGAAAGGCTTATCATTGCCCAAACTAATATTATTAAAGTCAATTACTTTGTTCATTTTATATCCCTATCATAATTTAAAATTTTACAAATATATGAGCCATGACTACTTGTTCAACAGCAGAACACAACAATTGAGTTTATTGAACATATATAAGCTTTTACTTTATAAATCTTCACACTTCTTTAGGACTTAAAGTTATTTGTTCTTTAAAATGTAATTCTCTTGTAAAAATGGACTCGCTATTTAGCACGAGTCCTTGCCTCTTTTTAAAGTAAATATAATTTCATGAGGGCTAAAGGCCCTAAAATAATATATAAAATGGAGGAATACACATGGGGTTTTTCGATAAAATAAAATCGGCCGTTAATGTGGTAACTGGTGGTGCAGCAGAACTTAATGTTTCATTTGGAGAAGTTAAATTTGGTGAGCCTATTACAGTCTATGTTAGGGCTCTGGCTAAATCTGATCTCAAAATTGATAAAGTTTATCTCAAACTTCGGGGCGTCGAAGAAGTTATTGTAGATGACCATGACTACCAAGATAAAGATGGCGATGGTGATCGTGAAGAAACTCACGAAACCATTGAAAAGCGTCATGAAACCTATGAAATGGAGCAGGTGATTTCTGGGGTTCAAGAACTTGAGAACGGACAGGAATACGAATGGACTACAGAGATCCAATTACCTGAACACCTTCAGGCCCCTTACCGTGGGCGCTACTGTACTCACAACTATAAAATTTTTGTGGGACTGGATGCTTTTGGTAATGATCCCGATACTGCTTGGGTTAATATTCCCTTTTAAACTGTTTAAGAAGATGACCTAACTTTATCAAAAGAGCTCAGCTATATTGCTGGGTTCTTTTGCTTATTAGAGGATTGATATATATATATCGGCCTCTCCTCGAACTTTAATAATTCGACCATTATATATCATAACTTATCTATTGCTTTATGAGATAATTAAAAGATTTGTCACTTGTGTAAATTAACTTGACGTAGTTGTTTATAAACAAGTAGGAGATACACCGTGCACAATAAAAAATACAACTTTTCACTTATTGAACTTTTAGTCGTTATTGCCATTATTGGAATATTAGCAAGTATTCTCTTACCTATCCTTGGAAAGAGTCGCGAAAGCGCCAAACGTAGCCTCTGTCTAAATAACCTCAGACAAATCGGCTATAAACTTCATATTTATACCGATGATAATGACATGTACTTCCCCTATGCCTCAGGCCCCAATAATTTAGTCCAATGGGATGATCTTATCAGTGATTATCTAACGCAGACACAAAGAGAAGACAGCCCTCTAGATCCTTCTACACAAGCAGCCAGCGCTGATCATATATTTCTATGCCCATCGGATACAACAAGCCCTAATGGAAACAATCTCCTTCGCAGCTATGCCATGAATTCCAGCACTAGCTGGGCCACTCAAAATTTAAGTAATTTTATTGGATTTTCTGGCTTACATGGACTTGCCGTACAAATAAATAATATCTCTAAGCCATCATCACTCATTGCAAATGGAGAAAGATTTCAAAAAAATAATCTTCGTGGAGGTCACAATTATGCTGTTTTAGGTGACCTTGCGACGTCCTACGATACGGTCGGTTCTATCGGCGCTCATAAAGATGATCTAAAATATACCTATGTTTTTGCTGATGGGCATACTGAGTATCTTTCTTACCTCAAAGCAAATGCCCTGCAAAATCAATAAACATTATTCTAGCTATTCATAAAAAACTAACTGTTTTGTTAGATAGTCTAATTCAGTAACGTAGTGTTGCTTATAAGAAGAAAAAATCGGAATCTATATGAGATATTTAGCACTGCTTACACTTTTACTTACCACTCAGCTTTATGCTGAGAGACTTGACCAAACAAAACTCAATGTCGTTTTTATCACTTTAGATGACCTCAGTTATGAAAGCTTAGGCATCAATGGCTGCAAAGTTCCGGATATTTCACCAAATATGGATCGTATTGCCAATAGTGGTATGCGCTTCGAAGGTTTCCACGTTCAAGCCAGTAACTGTATACCTTCACGCGCATTGATGATGACGGGTATGTATCAACAACATAATAAAATTTTCTCTTTGGGTAAAGCTGGTGCAGGCAACCAAATCATTCGCAATACCCTACCCACAGTTTTCAACGACGCTGGCTATCACACAGGTATTATGGGTAAAAACTCCCACCACAACCCCTTTGACCCCTATACGGGTTTTGATGTAGAATACGACTCCTATGGCTCCACAAAATACCCCGCGAAAGTTTATGAAAAAACTAAACTTGCTATTGCGGACTCCTCTAAACTGAATAAACCACTTTTCTTTAATCTCAATATTTATGACCCCCACGTTGGTTGGTATGGCTGGTCTCGTACCGAAGGAACTGTAAAAGAAACAGAAAACCACCCAAGTCGTATTTACACTCCCGATGAGATCCCCTACCCCTCATGGTTCCCTCCCCTTGCTGAAAAAGCAAAAACGGGTCCCAACAAGCGCAGTAAAAAAGATATCCACATCATGGAGGAAGTCACTGCCTATTACAATACCGTCAAACGTGCCGATGATTCGATTGGTCAAATGCTCCGTGCTTTTGATGAAGCAGGAATCACTCAGGACACCGTATTCATCCTTATCTCGGATCACGGTGCTGAACTCCCTGGTGGAAAAACGACTCTTTATAATGAAGGCACTCATTCGCCGCTCTTCATTTCTTGGCCTGGTATTACTAAGCCAGGTACCGTTCACAAGTCAGAACTTATTGGCTCTATCGACCTTTTGCCCACTTTCTGCGACATGCTCAATGAGCCTATCCCTGCGGATCTCGATGGTCGTAGTTTTCTCCCCATGATTTTGGGCCAAACTGAAAAAAATTGGCGACCCTTTGTCTATATCCAACAAAATGATCGCAATAAGGCTCGTGCCATTCAAACAAAAGATGGCTATCTCTACATCGTCAATGCTTGGCATGGTGGCGAGACAAAATTCGGCTCTGTTTCTACTGGTACACTCACTTGGAATTTATTTAAACTCGCACAACAAAGCCCGGAAAATGATCCTCTTGCTAGTGCTTGGATCAACAAACTTGAGTATCGTGTTCCTCATGAACTCTACGATATTAAAAATGATCCATCTTGCTTTAAAAACTTAGTCCATGACCCTAGCTATAAAAATAAACTTCGCGAAATCCGCGAAACCATGATTCAAGAAGCCGAAATTAGCGGCGATCACATTGCGCTCGCCGCACTTCGTAATCCTGAGTCAGCCGAAGCTCGTGCTGAAACTGTGAACGCTATTGATGCCGACAAAGCTACGCGTATCTCCAATCCTGACTATGCGCGTAGAGCTCATTATGATCCGTATGATGGTAGCTTAGTCCTCGATAATACTCTATTCGAAGGAGTTAGTGGCATCTGGAATGATTCCGCAAAAGGTCTCTCCCTTGAAACAAAAGGTGGTAGCAAAGAACTTGGACCTGGAGCACTTAAAGTCGACGGGAATAAATCCAATAGTATTCGCATTGAAACATCTCGCTCTTTTAATGCTAGGCAATTTAATAATATCAAATTTGCCTTCACACTTAATACTCTCCAAGCACCCAAAGCTAAAAAATCCAAGGGCAAAAAAACTCAAACTCAGAAACTCGCTACACGCAAAGAAAAACGAGTAACGATCCCTAGCCCAAAAGGAAGTCTAAGTTTTGAATACAATAATGGCTCGGGATGGCAGTCATTAGAAAAAGCACCTTTAAGTAAATTTTTGAAAGAACAGAACTTAAGTTTTAAAAAACCAAAAAAGGGATTTAGTACCAAAACAAAGTTTGCAATTAGTATCGACTTCACTTCTCCTGGAATCCTATATCTCGATGGCTTTCGCCTCGCTACTGATGTGGATTGGAAGTCTATTAAAACGCCGAATCAGCAAGTACTCAAAGCAGGAGAATCACTTGAATTGACTAGAGATTTAATTGACTTCAGCGAACTTGAAGTTAGCTATAATTTCTCTGCGGAAAAAGCTCAAGCTAAGTTTGTACTCGAATACTTTGATAAAGGAAAGTGGCTAGAGCTCAATTCCCATGATTATAAGTACGTACTCCAGGCAAACAAAAAATATGTGGCCTTCGCAAAAATCAAAGCAAAAAACATGCTCGGAAAAGAGCTGAAAGTTCGCTTCCGAAATCTCACTTCCGTCCCCGTGGAGATTAATGATCTACAAGTGCGGAAACGATCTTCGATTTAGATCTTCATAAGTGACGTTTAACTAAATATTCTGAAGTTGAACCTTTATTTCATTAGCTTTGCGCTCGCTATATCGATCGACAAGAAATTCAGCATTGTCTCTGAGGATGTAAGTCATGCGCATTAACTCCTCCATTACATCCACTACTCTATCCCTGTAGGAAGAATCCTTCATGGTTCCATCTTCATTGAATTGTTCGTAGGCTTTCGCAACGGACGATTGATTCGGGATGGTGAACATTCTCATCCATCGACCTAGCACCCGCATATTATTAAGAGTATTAAAACTCTGGGATCCACCACTGACTTGCATCAATGCCAAAGTTTTTCCTTGTGTTGGTCGTACCGCACCCATCGTCAAAGGTATCCAATCAATTTGAGTCTTCATTAGTCCTGACATATTTCCGTGCAATTCAGGAGATGACCAAACTTGCGCTTCTGACCATAGACTTAAATTTCTTAACTCTTGAACTTTTTCATGCTCAAGATTATGCTCCGAATCAAAAACAGGAAGCCCTGTCGGATCAAACAATTTCACATCTGCCCCCATATGAGTCAAAATTTGAGCTGCTTCTTCCGCCAATAATTTCGAATAAGAACGCTCGCGTAGTGAGCCATATAAAATGAGGATGCGTGGAGCATGCTTTACTTTGAGTGAAGTATTGATGAGATTAAACTTCTCTTGCTTTAAGTAATCTGAATGTACCATGATTGTTATCCTTATCTTAAAACTCTTGTGTGTACTTTCTCTATCTAGTCAATAATTCTTCACTCATATCAAGTGCCATTTATAAATCATCGTATCACTAGAGCATATTTTGATTAAAGACAAGATATAGTTTGGTAATTCGCCTTCAAGTTCATTACCTACAGAATTATTTTTATTTGAACATAATCTAAAACCCACAGGATTGCTTATAGCAATATATTCTCTTTCTCATTAGTTGAAAATAATAAAATCGACCGAGTACTCTGACTCTGTCGATTTATTGTAAAGTAATGACTAGTAAAAATTACAGGACGTAATGCTTCACAATTTCAGCATAGAGATCACCAACGCGATAGCCTTTTTCTTTAGTTGCTTCCAAAATAGCATCTAGTTTAGCTTCATCCTGTACACCAGGTTCCCGACTCGTCATATAACTAATTAGCTTTTTACTAAAAGCTCGAGCCATCAATGACTGAGAATAAGACCCTAAGTAATCTTTTAACTTCGTAACATCTGTTACTTTTTGATCATTAATTTTTACTGGATCTGCTACGAAATGATTATTGTAACCACCAATCGAATCATATTTATCCATAAGGATTGCTAAAGAATCTAAACGCTTATGGCAAGAATTACATGCAGGATTTTGAGCGTGAACCTCGAGGCGCTCACGGAGCGTTCTTCCCGTTGAAGTATCTTCAAAGTCATTCACATCTACATCAGGAGGTGAAGGCAAGGGTGAGTCAAGAATATTTTCCGAAATCCATGCTGCTCGTTTAATCGGCAAAGGATCGACACCATTTCCTGTAGCGGTCAAGAAAGCACCCATACTCAGTATGCCTCCACGGTCTGCATTGCTAACATTCATCTTAATGAACTGACCATCTTGAGACTGACCTTCAACGGCATCGACACCATAAAAATCGATAAGCTCTTTATCTAGGAAACTATAATCAGCTTTTACCAAGTCTACGATTGGTCGGTTCTCGCGGAACAAGTTGAGTAGGAAAAACTCCGCTTCTTGTTGTTGAAGTTCTTGTAAGTTATTTCGGTGATAATCCCGGAACTTCCCTTCATCAGGCAAATTATTACTAATTTCGCCCAGTTTCAGCCATTGATAAGTAAAGGCATTAGAAAAACGCCTAAAGTGATCATGTTGAATTAACCAATTACCCAAACCTTTATAATCTTTCTTTTTGGCAGCTGTTTTATAGGTATTAATAAATTCTGCTGACGGCGGTGATTTATGGGTCATGTACGAAGTATAACGAATTTTTTCTTCTGCTGTTTTAGCTGCAGAATCCAAAATAAGGAATCGTGGTGACATAAAGAAAGTAATCATCGTATTGCGATAGGCATCTTCCATTTTCATTTTTTGTTTGCGTAAATCGCCAAACATATAAGTATAAATCACACTTAATTTCATGCCGTTAAAAGTATGAAGGAGCTTAAATTTCTCTCGCACTTCCATATCAATAATTTTTTCTTTCTGCTGAAAAGACAAAGGATTCACATTTACATTAAAAGGACCCTCAATTTTTTGATCCCACATTTTAATATAGGGAAAATCATATTGTTTTCTATCCAAATAGGCCCGTGCTTCCTCTTGCTCTTTTTCACCAGCATCTTCACCATGCCTATGGTAAGCAAGCATACTCGCTAAACGATTACGCCCTATTAAACTTTTCCAGTCTAGAGCAAAAGACACACCTGATCGACGCTTAATCTCAAACTCAATGCCATAATCTCCTTCCGAAGAAATTTCCATTGTCTCTAAATATTTAAGTTTTGCAAAGGGATCTGCTGTCCCAGGCGGTTCTAAATAAAAACGTACGGGCATGGTCAAATTATCATTCTCTTCAAATAACTGCTCATAGTCAGACACAATGGCTTCACCATATTTTTCTTTGGTGATCTTACTCATGGACATATTTTCGCAACTAGCTTTAAAGGTCAGTTTATAAGTCCCAGGTGGCAATGAACGTGCGGCCAACATTTTGTTAACGACCTGATTTTCATTCGCATCTAAATAACGATCTTGTTTGCTTTCTTTTTTCTCTGAAAGATCTTTGAAATCCAAAGAACAATACCATCTAGGATTATATTGCGGCCATCGCACATTAGTTTCATTTCCAAAAGTTCTAACCGCAAAAGGTGTACTCGGAAATTTAACTGATTGATTCAACGGATCTAATTGCGGACGAAGCCCGATGAAACTCTGTAACATATCGTAAAGTATGTTGTAATAGTTACTGATGTAATGAGGACTCAAAATTTTCCGCTGATGCGTGTAGAAACTCTTTTCAGAATAGGATTGGTGCATTGATACTACAGGATTGTACTGAGAATAGTCGATGTCAAAAAGGTCGCCCAAAGTATTTTGGACCTCGTAAGGAGTCATAACTCGTGTCGTCACGCCTTCTTTCAAATCATCAAACATCATTTTTATCGATGCTAAAAGCAATTCCTGCTCTTCTTTTTCTAAGGGAATAGAATCCGGCTCATCCTCAACGGGAGGAGGCATTTCGCCTTTATTGATACTGCGGTATATTTTTGCCCAAGTTTTTGAGTTTGTAGATTTGGAAGCCATTAAACGCGCAATATTAAAGTCTCCTTCCGCTTCTTTACCTTCAGCACCATGACAGCTTACACACTTAGTTTTCAAGACTTCATTAAAGCTATAATGTTTAAGTTCCCCAGTAAAAAAACCATCTTCTTCGGGCTGAAAAAAATTCTCCGGTTCTTCTGGTTCTTCTTTTTTAGGTGCCTCTACAACAACTTTTGGCTTGGGTTTTGGCTTGGGTTTTGGCTTCTCTTTTTTGGGAACTATTTTTGGCTTATTTTTTTCTGCTAGTTCCGCTTGTTGTTGCTTGATAAAAGAGATCGCATCCTTAAAGAAGAAGCCTCCGACTGCGAGTACCAAAACCAGAATACAAAGACCTACAGGGAAAGGTTTTTTCTTTTTAGCTCGTGGCGCTTTTGTTGGAACCCTTAATTTTTTCTTTGATTTAGAGCGTAACTGAGTTTTTTTACTCTTCTGCTGTCCCACTCTTGCTTCTGGTTTTTTTCTTTGTGGAGTGGCTTTAATTGTGCGTTCTTGCTGACTTGCCTTGCTTTCATCTTGAATCGCTGAAGCTTTATTCGACGTCACAGTTTTGAGTTTGTCTTGAATCTTTCCGGATTCATTTTCTTTGGGCGATAGTTTTGGTAAATCGTCTAGTGAAGGCTCCATCCTTGATACTGGAATGATTATGGGACTAGAAGTCTCCGTGATCTGATGCTGTGCTTGTTCAGCTTTAAATGCTCTCTCTAAAGCTCTTCCTTCATTTAAAATAGCCTCAACTTCAGCCATGGCTGCATTTAATAAAGCTTCCGTTTGGTCTTTCGCAATGAGTCCCTGGCCAATTTGTTCTTCTAGAACTTCAAAAGCTTGTAATTTTTCACGTAATTGCTGCTTGAGCTCGGGACTGAGCATAGGGATGGAATCTTGCCCTCCAGAAGAGGGTGTATCGTTATCATTTATCATTGGATTCGCTTAGGCCTTAAACAACTCAGGAATTACCTGCTTACTGTTACTAAAATTACTGTTACTAAAACCACTCTGTTTCAAGATACTAGAAAACATGTCTGAAGTTGAATAAATATGCTTTTTCCCATCTAAGCAGGCAATGGATTCTTTATGGGCGAAACCACCTCCAAACAGAAACGCTGGAGCTTTTTTATTCGTGTGTTTTCCTGCATATGCCATGCCACAGTGAAAGAGTACGATGGTATCATCATATAAACCACCTTCTTTCAACTTGTGAAGAAAATTCTTCACGCCATTTAACACGCCTTGGTCAATGGTCTCCAATCCGTAAATTCGCTCAGGATATCCACCGTGGTGAGTATTAGCGTGATGACCCAGTTCAACGCCTGCAAGACCCGCATTTAAACCTCGGCTCCCAAACTCTACTAAGGCAATCTTAGTTTGCTTCTTTTCTAATGCATCGTAAACCAAGTTAAAGTTATTATGGCAAGAAGGGATGGGTTGCTTTTCCTCATTTTCGCCAAAAGATTTTTTTAGGTAGGGCTTTTTAACTTTGAGCCATTTTTCTCGTTCATCTAAAACTCCTAGTTGGTAATCCAAGGATGCTCTCATGTCTTCTTCTTGAATATTCCCGCGCCAATAACGTCGCAAATTACGTGCTAAAGTCGACAAAATATCGCGCTCACGTTCAATCCTTGCCTTTTCACGCTTTTCATCTGTACGAGAAAATAAACTTTCGTATAAATTATTGGCTCCACTAATCGCTGGCAAAGGTTGTTCAAATTTATTCCACGACATGCTTGAGCCACCATTGATTCTATGGTAAAGGAATTTATGTCGTGTTTCTTGAACTGATCCATCTGCTAAAACTTGGTCGAGGCTCGTCATTTTCTTATCGGGATAATGTTCTCTATCTTCATAAGGTATCGTGGTAAAAGTCGCGGGCTGACATTCATGACTACCCGTCATGTTTTTTTCAGAAATCCCGTCAAAATAAGTCATTTGACCTTTAAATTCGGAGAAAATTTCTGTCATATACTTACATGAGGACCCATTGTCTTGAAAATTCGGTGCATAAAGGCCCAAATCAAGACTTACGAGGACGACATTTTTCTTGAGATTAACTCTTGGCTCTATTCTCTTTGTCGCGGCAGAAAGGGTATTTGCTTGCAACATGGCTCCAGCTGCAGTGGCGGCTATAAACGATCGGCGGTTTATCATTTCATTCTCCAGGTTCTTTATCTAAAATAACGCATAAGGACTCAAAATATTATACCAACGCGGTCCTTTTAACTATATTTATAACAAGCTATATACATAGATCGCTACAAATTTGAGCAATTTATAAGCATGATTTTAATTTTTATGTACAAGTCTACTACAAAGCTATACGCTAGACTTAACACGAAATTACTTATCTTGTTACAAATCTTATGCTAAAATGACTTAAAAAAAAGTAAATGCCTCTAATTATAGAGTCGCCTTATCAAGATTTCCGATAGGCAGCTTGGAGAAATTATAGCTCTCATACAAGATGGATGCTCCTCTTATCTAATGTCCTAAACTCTGACTGCATAAGTTCAGCCTTTAGATATAAATCATGAATAATCGTGGTTTATTAATTGATCCTGACACTTTTTGGATCTGGCGTGCGTATTACTCATTATGATGACAATTTATTATTGAGGTTTCCGTTGCGCTATCTAGTTCTTCTCTTTCTTATTTCACTACTTTCCTATGGAGTGGAAAAGCCGAATTTTATTATTATCCTCGCAGATGATATGCCCTATAATGCACTTAGCTATACGGGGAGTCCGGAAGTAAGAACGCCCCATATAGACAGTCTCTTTGAACAAGGTTTAGCTTGTCCACAAGCCTATGTGACCCACGGTGTCTGTGCTCCTTCACGAGCTGGACTAATGACCGGGCGCTATCAGGCTCGCTTCGGCTATGAAACGCTGAGTGGATCTCCAAGTCATGCCGCGAAAGTTGATCATGGTGTGGATATCAATGAAATTACGATTGCCCAGCTTTTGAAGACTGCAGGCTATACCTCTGCGGCCTTGGGTAAATGGCATCTGGGTATAAATAAAAAGTATCAGCCCTTGCAACGCGGCTTTGATCATCAGTTTGGTTTTGCCGGCGGTGGCGGGCCTTATTACGACCCAAAAACAAGATCTCATGGACTCATTCGCAATGGCCAGCCTGCCCCTTGGCCTGAAGGGGCTTACCAAACCGACCTCATGGCACAAGAAGCTGAGGATTGGATGAAATCAGTAGCAGGCAAACCTTTTTTCCTCTACTTTGCGCCCTACGCAGTACATGCTCCCTTTGAAGCACCTCCTGAGCTAATTCCTGAAGGGAAGCACCCCATGGTAGGCATGATGAAGAGCTTGGATATGGCCGTTGGCCGTATTTTAAAAACGGTAGAGGAACTAGGTCAGCGTGACAATACAATTATTGTTTTTTTAAGTGATAATGGAGGCGTACCAAAGGTTTTTGAACATGGTTTTACCAATGCACCTTTTAGGGGAGGCAAAGCCACTGTCTTAGATGGGGGAGTTCACGTACCTTTTACTTGCTATTGGCCAGGTAAAATTGAAGGAAATGAATATCTTGGAATTGTTTCGAGTCTTGACCTACTGCCCACTTTTGCTGCCGCGGCAGGCATCAGCCTTCCTAATGACCGCGATTATGATGGTGTAAACTTACTGACACAGCTTCAGAGAAAACAAAAAGCGGATAAGAAGCGCACGCTTTACTGGCGGTGGCGTAATGGTCATGCCGTACGTGAGGGCAAGTGGAAGTTAGTATGGGAAATAAATTGGGGGGAATTTCATCATTTGCGAAATAAGCAAAACTTAAAGAATCCATCACCCACTTTACGTCCTAATCCCAATGATCGTTTTTCATCGCTGTATTTTAAGCCTCAGCTCTATAATCTAGAAAATGACCCAAGTGAAAGTAAGGATTTATCCTCTCAATACCCTGAAATCATGGAGAGACTTAAAAAGAAACTCAAATCCTTTGACGCTATTGCCAAGCCCCTAAGTAAAGAAGAACTCGCAGCCTGGCCTCAGCCTTAGATTTACCTAAAAATGATAAAATATTGCGCCCGCATAATGGGCCATATTTTATACTTAACGATAGCTGACAAAGTTTTAGCCGAAAAACATTTTTAACTTGTCATATTTCCTACTTGCTGTGGCGTATTAGTATGAAAATGAGGAAGATATAAAATGAAGAGACGTGATCTTATTAAAATGGCCGCCCTGGCTCCGTTTATCCATTCGAACACTTTGCAGGCCAAAGTAAAAGATACGATTCGGGTAAAATTAAAAAAGAATATTGTATTAGTTAATTTGGATCTCGGGCTGTATGCACCCCATTTTCGTGATGGCGGATCTTCCTGCAAATACATAACCGAAATTTTCTCCGAATTCAAAGATCAGATGACTTATTTTGACGGTATTTCAGAGCCTGGAATGGGTGGTGGTCACGAATGTCAGCCAGCCAGTTTTACCGCTTTAAAATATGAAGATCGCGAACATCATCCCGATCGCGTGATGATGAGTTTGGATCAACGTCTTGCGGAAGGTTCGATCCAAGAATCGAGGCATAAATTCATTTACCATCGAGTCAATAATGGCTCGAGTATGAGTTGGAACAAATTTGAACAACCACTGCCCGCAGTACAGGGTGCCAATGCTTTGTATGAACAGCTATTTGCACGCACGGATAGCAAGACGGATAAAGCTAGAATCGAACGAGAGCGAGATATTCTTGCGGCTTTAGCAAGAAATTTTCGTCGTTACTGGACTGGAACAGTTCAAGAACAGGATATGAAGGCGTCTTTGGAACATCAAATAGCGATTTTATCCGAACGCGAAAAATGGTTAAAGGTGAAGAAGCCTTATATGAAAAAGACTTTTGGTGAAAATGACGAAAAAAATCCTCTCCCTTCCTGCTCAAATAATTATGAGCTAGTTTATCAAGCTTTGGAGAAACAGCAGACCAAAATTGCCTTTATGCAGTTTGGTGGTTCAGGCTTACAACGTGGGATGAATGGTATAGACTTAGGACATCACGGAAATACCCATCATGCGGGTTATGCTGAAAGAATCCGAGCATTAGAGCTGATTGATGGCAAAGTCCTTGGAGAGCTTAAAAGGTTTCTTCATCGATTGAAAGAAGGTAATCTCTACGACGACACCATTGTTTTATTTCACTGTGGTATGGGCGATGCAGGTGCCCATGACCCAAGACGAACCGCCTCATTTTTATTTGGAGGGGGCTTTCAGCATAAAGAATCAGTAGCCTGTCTAAGAGCTAAAAATGATCATATCTATTCTACCTGTAATTTATTTTCAAGTGTCTTAAAACAGAGCGGATTTAATGATATTGCTTTCAATAGTAGTAAGACTGTAATTCCAGAACTTTTTAAAGCTTAGGGTGCTGAATATGAGTGAAGAAAAGCAAGAAAATGATGCCATTCCAATGATGAGCCCCGAACTCAAAGAAGAATTACGTCAGAAGATCGCCGACTTAGAAAAACTTGAGTTGGCCATTACTGCAGGAGAAATTCAAACGGAAAATACCGAAGCTTTATTAAATGAAGCCATGAAGGCAATTGAAGACTTATTGGAGAGAGCACGGAAAGAAGAAGAAGCATATCTCTTAGCTCATGAAACTGATGATTTAAAAGAGCTCACAGTATTAAAATCTACTCCAAGTGCGGCTGTGAAGCAATTCTCTACCGAACAAGTGAATATTGCTGAAAATGAAACTAATTCTTTGGATAAAATTGATGGAAATTTGAAAAGTGAACGCCTTGCTAAAGATAATTCATCTAACTCTAAACCCGCCAAGCCTTCACCAACTAAACGGCGCAAAATGACTTCAAAGAAAAAACTTAGCGTTCCCACAAAACGTCCAAGAGCAAAAAAGAAAAAATCATTGCCTATGGGCATGATCAGTTTAGTTTTAATCCTTGGAGCAGGTGCTTATTTTTATCAGGATATTATGGGCTATGTAAAAAAACAGCAAGCTGAACTGGCTGAAAAAAACAAGCCAAAAATAGTTTTAAAAAAAGAGATACGCAAATCTAAACCAAAACCGCAAAAAGTCGCTCCCGTCATTGTAGAACCGAAAGAAGAACTAACTGAGCCAGAGAATTTTTTTCAACCAGACGAAGAACTTCTTTTTACAGGTGAACTCAAACACTTTAGTTTCAATCAAGTCTTGAGAGATAAATGTGTGACTTGTCATGGCGCTGAAGGCAAAGAAGCGGAAGGAGACTTTAATATCGCCCGTTTAATGACTTCAAAATCATTAAATCAAAAGTCATGGGCCAAAATTTATCGCAGTATTGATAAGAAAGAAATGCCTCCACCTATTGAAGACGAACCTGATTCAATTCCTTTAGAAAAGGAAGAACAAGGTCTACTGCTAGCTTCGATTAAAGTCATGTTTGAAGATTTAAAAGAGGGTGTGACAACTCGTGTTTTAACACCTTATGAAATCCAAAATACTTTAGGCGATCTCTTTGATATAGATCATAGTATGTACAATCCCTTCAAGGCTTTGCGCCAAGCTTATTCAGGAGCCAATTTTTATAGCCATCAGCGCAAGGTACTGAGTCCCCATTATGTCAGTCAATATTACAATATTTTGTATGATGTCTTACAGAGTTTTATTGGCTTGCGTCCTCAAGTTGATAAGATGGATACTGTAACAAGTCTTCCTGGTTCTGTCTATGCCGCAAAGGCATTCAAGGGGGAAACTCATTTGCGCTGGCCACAAAAAAATCCTAAGCTTTTTACCGGCTTTGATATTAAAGATATCACGGAACGTAAACAAACAAAACAGGAGCGCTATTTAGATGGCAATGAGAATGCTCTGGTTAATGAAATATTGGCAAAGCGCACCTTGCCTCCTGGCACTTATAAGTTGACCTTTAAAGCCAATACAGAGAATATGTCAATGACAAATATAACTGAATATAAGTATGGTCCTGAAGTTGTCCGTTTATATGAAGATTTTTTTGATCGCAATCAAAACCTTAGCCTGCCAGTACATTTTCACCTCGAGCCGCCCGATTATGCCGACCCTTTTGCCAAAGTCAAATTTTTGGACACTATGGATATCTCTTCTGAAGGTGAATATGGTATTGAGTTTACCATTAATCGTCGTACCGCTCTCGCCTGTAACATGACATATAAGATGCCAAGTCAGCAGCAGCTTGCTAATTTGATCTCCTATCATAAGCATGGAGATAAGCACGAGAATAAAACAGTGCAGATTGAAATGGCCAACTTGGGTAAAAAAGCGTATGATTTCCCTATGGTAAAAATGTGGGATTTCAAAATTGAAGGCCCTTATAATGTGAAGCTCAATCCGCTATCTTTTGAGCAGGACACGAAAGTCAATGATATGGAAGTTCGAGAAAAGTTTAAGTATTTACATACTTTTAATGGCATGAAGTTAAGTGTGATTTATACCTATATCTTTAGCGGCTTTCGCAAAGAAAAAATGAAATATGAAGACGCATATCGCAATGCAATGATTATGTTTTTTATGTCTCCCAAATTTTTAATCTTGAATAGTGAAGCCAAAACTTTTGATGACAAAGCTCGTTACTTATCTTATGCGACACAAAAATCTGCTCCCACAGATGAACTTATTCAAGAATATAAAAAAGTTCTCAAAAGTGGTGATACTAAATATTTAGGCACATGGTTGATTAAGCATGATAGGTTCACACGTTTTATTGAAGCTTTTACCTATCAATGGCTTAAGCTTGGAGAGATCGAAAATAACATGCCGGATCAAGGTAAATACAGGGAGTATTACAAGCAAGATTTAGGTCCTATGCAGCAACAAGAAATTGAACTTTTCATGACCCACATGTTTAAAGAAAATCTTCCCATTTCCGACTTGGTGAGTTCCGAATATTCTTTTTTAAATGAGACCCTTGCGAATTTTTATGGAACGAATAACCGTGATAGCTCTTTAGCAAGTAATGACTTCCACAAAGTAAAAGTTACTGATGTCAACCGCGGTGGAATCTTTAATATGGGCGCCTTTTTGACGGCGACAAGCAATGGCGTCGATCCCCTGCCCCTTAGGCGTGCTGCTTGGATTTCTGAAAATCTACTTGATTCACCTTTGCCCTCTCCTCCAGATGTCGATGTTAATGACTTCGAAAATAAAGTGAGCGGACGGACCCTCAGTGAACGCTTGGCTGTCCATGCGGAAAATCCCGCCTGTCATTCCTGTCACAAACGCTTGGATTCTCTTGCCATCTTAATGGATCAATATGATTCGATTGGAGGCTATAATTCAGACTTTACCGCCGAGCCAGTTAAAATTAATGATCAAAAAATCCGGGGTCTTGATGACTTAAAAACTTATATGGGCAACTATTCCAAGCCCATGGCGAGAGCTTTTACGAAGAAATTAATTAGCTTTATGCTCGGTCGCGAGCCCGGCGTTCAAGATGAAGCTAAGTTAGACGCTATTTTACTTGAAACCCAAGCCGATAATTATCGCATCGGCGATCTCTATGCCGCCCTTATTAAACAGTATTTCTTATAATTGCGGAGTCCGCTATGACTTCGGAAATAAATTAGAGTGAGAATGCCGAGCATCTGCTCGGCACCTCTTCCACTAAGTCAGCTTATCTTTTTCTGCTTAGCTTACTTGTCTTTCAATTTACATCCCGAATGAATCTCTGCTCGGCTATTTATTCGAGTAGGCTATCAAAGTTTAGTTCTTCCACATAGAACCATCCTACGGTAGGAATTGAGCTAAAACCGATAAGACGAGTTTGACCATCCTGTTCAAGTTTTATCTGTCCGGATTTTTGTGAAATAATGGAGTTTATCAAGTGTGGATAAGGAAATTCTTTAAACTGGATCTCCTCCTGCGTTTTCTCTGCTTCGGCTAAATTAGACATCTCTTTTAAATTACTCAAAATCACCTTTCCTTCCTTATTCATGAGGTAGCGATTTTTGATGATGCCAGTGCGTTTATCTGCAGCTGCGTCCATAATTGTATTGTAGGCATAGTCAAAAGTAATATCTATTGCTGATACCCCTAAAAACTTATCCTCTTTGGAGTACAAGGGTTGCACTGCCGAGACCACTAAACCCTGACCAAAAAGGTCAATATAAGGAGAACTCCAAAACAGCTTTTGATGAGTCAAGGAATGCTTAAACCAAAAGCGTGATCTCACATCATAAGCTTCGCTAAGTTTGCCCATCCCTGGATAATTCACTAATAAGCCATTGGCTAAACCTGAATAGACCCAACGAATGGCAAAGCCTTTATTTAGAGCCAACTCCTCAAGCTCTTCAACAGTCGTATCTTCCTTAAGGTTGGCACCGCTTTCCGCCATGTACGCTAAGGTATCATCAATAATCGGTGATAGTGCCAAAAGCTCTTTGCGAGTATCCTTAAGCTCTAAACCAGGTGCCAATTTATAATTTCCCGACTTCACACTAACTTCGTGACCATAAAGTGCAGAAGGCACGAGGCCCACAATATTATCTTTTTTATTTTTATAGTCCTTATAATCATAAAATCGCAGGGTCTGATTTTTTTGTCTCGGCGACTCAAGCAGATATTTTACTTTGTCTCCGTAGCGCTGCAATACATTCGATAACTTAGAAAAGTGCCCATCTATATGTCCTGCACGTTGCTCCAAAGCACTCTGAAAGTTAATGAGTGTTAACTCCCTCTGTTGCGCTAACTGAATGGATTTCTTTTGCTGAACTAAAGAGCTTATCGTGATCGCAGCAAAAATAAGTAGTAGGCTGAGAACTGATAACGCCGTTGCCATTTTATGCTTGTAGAGCGAACGGACGACGGCACGTGAGAAATTATCTTTATAAGCGACTGTTTCTCGATCCTGTAGGAAATTGTTAATATCATCAGCTAGCAGCGCAACATTTTCATAACGATTTTCCGGGTCATGAGCCATGGCTTTGGCAATAATAGCTCTTAGCGCTGTAGGGATTTTGATCTCACTACGCAGATGCCTCAAAGGATTTAACTGTGCTCTAATTGTCTTCTCTAAGAGCTCTTTTTCATTTGAACCGTCTATGTGTGCACTCAGAGTCACTAACTGAAATAAGATTGCTCCCATCGCGTATTGATCCGAAGCAAACTGCACTTGTCCAGTCAAAATATATTCCGGTGCAATAAAACCTGGTGTTCCAGAAACTGAACCTTTACTTTTAGCCTCTTTAGCTACAGTCTTTTCTTGCTTTTCTGTGACAATTTTAGCAATACCCCAATCCATCAGGTACACTTCATTAAAGGAACCCACCATAATATTCTCGGGTTTTAGATCCCGGTGAATCACTCGCTTATCATGTGCGTAGGAAATGGCTTCACATATCTTGATGAAATAGGAAAGGCGCTCACTCAAGGATTTTTGCTCGAAATCTAAAAGCGCTTTACCTTTTAACTTTTTACATTCCAAAAGATGATCATCAATGATTTCCTGCAAAGTCATGCCCTGAACAAGTTTCATTGCCATGTGGACATAAGAATTCTGTTCACGAATAATTCCGTACATCGGAATTATTGAGGGATGATCCAACTGCGCCGTAATTCGCGCTTCTAAAATAAAATTACGATTGCAGGATTATCAAGAAAATCTTTTTTGAGTGATTTTAACGCTACATAACGATGGAGCTTTTTGTCTTTGGCAGTTTTAATCTCTCCCTGACCGCCCTCACTGAATTTCTCAATCTCTCCAAATAAGGACTCGAGTTCGTCATAGAAATCCAAGCCACCATCATCATGTTTATCCAAGTATTCCGTATTCGAAACTATCGTATTGAATCGGCTATTAAAATTCGAACTGATTTTCTCTCGAGCCTCATCATTAAACTCCTCATCGGCAACAATTGTCTTCTGTATCATAACACACCCATCTCACTCAAAATATATATGCCTCTAATTTACACAGTCATAGCGCTATAGCCTAGTCAGTCACCAAAAATCTGTTTCTGATTATAAGCAATCATCTAGTCCTAGATAACTTTTTTAAGAAATCCTGCTCAAAGCTAGACTTTTAAGCATAAAAAAATCACCTGATAGTACGCTTAGCCAAGTACCGCACTGAGTAATATCAGCGTGGAAATTTGGCAAAGAACGAGGCAATGACCTTTATTGAAGTTTCACACAAACAAAAAAAGGAAATTGCCTCATGGAAATGTATAACTCAAAAACGAAATATCATTGTGGAATTGACCTTCACAAGTCATCTGCTCATATTTGTGTCATGGACAAGGAAGGAAATATAATGCTGCATAAAAACATCCGAGATAATAATTTTGTCTATATGAAGAAGGTCTTGGCGCCTTATGTCGATGACCTCACTATTGCTTGTGAGAGCACTTATAATTGGTACCCTCTTGCAGATTTTTGTCGTTCAGAGAATATTGAATTCACTCTTGGTCATGCGCTCTATATGAAATCTATTCACGGAGGAAAAGCTAAAAACGATAAAATTGATAGCAAAAAAATCACTGATTTATTACGCACGAATTTATTGCCTCACGCCTATGCTTGCCCAGCAGAATACCGCTCTCATAGAGACCTCTTACGAAGGCGTATAAAGTTAGTGCAGTCCAAGTCTGGAATATCAGTCTACATGAATATTTTTGAGCAACAAAACGAGCTAAAAGAAAGTACTTTATACATGAGGTCAAAACCAGATAAACTAGAAAGTCTAGTAGAACATCAGGACTTTTCTGGGATAGGTGGCATCGCGATGGAACGGAACTATCAGCTCAACACAAATCTATTGATGGCTTATACAAAAGAGTTGATCGCAGTGGATAAAGATCTCAAAGAATTCACTTTAAATAGTGCCTACAATGAAGAATTTGAAATAGTAAAGTCAATGCCTGGAGTAGGCGATACCCTTGGTATGGTCATTATCTATGAAACTCACGACATCAAAAGGTTTAAAAGCCCAGGTAAGTATTCAAGTTATTGTCGAGTGATTAAATGTAAAAAAGAAAGTGCGGGTAAAAGTTATGGTTATAGTGGAGCAAAAATAGGTAATCCATTTTTAAAATGGGCCTATAGTCAGGCTGCCGTACTATCAAAAAGAAACCCTTTGATGAAAGCTTTTTCAAATGACCTAATAAGGCAACACGGCGAACGTAAAGCTAGAGCTATTTACACTCATAAGATTTGTCGATCAATTTATTTCATGCTCCAGAGAAAACAAAAATTTGATCCCATTGATTTTTTTGGAAGACAAAAATATGAACGTTTACAAAGACTAAATAATTAAAAAATCTGGAATCTTTTGCAGTGAAGCCGTCAATGGGGACTTGGACTTTGAGCCTCTATCACCTGATTAGATCGCTGTAAAAGGTTTCTTTAAATCAAAAGAAGTTTAGATGATGACTCACCCCTTACTGAGCCCGATATGTACTGGACGATTCCACATGATAGAATTGAGCCTTGATTTACACCTGAATAGGACAGCGAGGGATTGACCGCAAGTAGTTTCTAAGGCGTCGGTTAGCAGCTAAAAAGAAAAGCTGAATAGATCGACAGGGCTCCTTTAAAGCCTTTGACCTTATATGGATGTCTGGAGGGACTTCACATTAAGTGAAAGACCCGTACCCGAAAAGAAGAAACAAAGATGAGCTGAACTAAACATTTTTAAGCACAAGTCGTTTTGAAAATCAAAAAAACGGATACAAAGATTTATTGTCTACTTGACAAATTTGGCTAAATGGATGTCACCTTTATCCCGTGGGCTTTTCATCGCCTCCCAGGGTGGGCACACCCTGCAGGGAAGGGGACGGAGTCCCAAGGCTGCAAGCAAAACATAAAGGGCGCTGGAAACCGCCTAACTCCAGCGGGGAGGTGCTGCCACACAGGCGAAAAAATCTCCTGTCACCTTGATCCCGTGGGCTTTTCATCGTCTCCCAGGGTGGGCACACCCTGCAGGGACGGGGTCCCAAGGCTGTAAACAAAACATAAAGAGTGCAGGAATCCTGCATCACTCCAGCGGAGATTAAAAATCTCCTGACCCCTATTATCTCCGCTGTGCCGCCTTAGTTCAACTAAGCTAAAAGAGGAAAAGTATATCCGTTTTGAGTCGACCCTACTTTTTCTGTAAATCATTGATTGGATTGGGGTAACATCCCCTTTTTTACTTTCTGGGAACGTTGACCTCTATTCAGAATATGGATGATATTAATATTCATGGTTTTGTCGACATTATTCGTTCTATTCAAAATAGAACCGGCAAACAAATTTTTATATCAACTCATGATGAAAGAGTTTGCCGTTTTATGAAGAAGAAGTTTCGTAAGAACCTTCAATTTTTTGAATTCTCTGAATATGGAAAGTTTGAAAAAGCTTAAGCACATAAGGGATCTTAAGGGACATGCCTTTTTGGAGGGCTGATTTTTTAAATCTCACGCGTAAATATAGTTACTATGACGATGAAAATAAATAGTAATATTTAATATAGTATTTTTAGTATTACACTTAAACTTTTATGTTATCATCAACTTATAATCTAATAAGTCCAACAACACAAAAAGGTTTAAAGATGGCGATTATTAAGTATGTACTACTAGTATTGATTTGTATTCGTGTGAGTGCAGAAGAGCTTAATGTGAAGCACTCAGAAAGGGTGGAGTCCCCTAATATAATTTTATTCCTTGTCGATGATATGGGTTGGCAAGACAGCTCGGTCCCGTTTTATTCAGAGAGAACAGCTTTTAATGATTTCTACAAAACACCCAATATGGAGAAATTAGCTTCCCAGGGCATGAAGTTTATGAATTCCTATGCCCATGCAATTTGTTCTCCTAGCAGAACCTCTATTTTAACAGGACAAAATCCTGCCCGACATCATGTGACCAACTGGACTTTCTATGCAAATAGGGATCAATCGAGTCGAACAAAAAATATAAGCTCTCCTATAAAGTGGCGTATGGAGGGACTGCAACCTGGCTATACGATGACTCTGCCTGAAGCCTTGAAAACCCAGGATTATAAGACCATTCACGTAGGAAAATTTCATCTGGGAGCGGCAAAAACTGCAGGAGCTACTCCCGAGGGGCTGGGCTTTGATGTAAATATCGCTGGGCACCACGCTGGAGCACCGCGTAGTTTTTGCGGCTTAAATAATTATTCATCGGCGTATAGAGGCCAGGGAAATAGATGGCAGGTTCCAGGTTTAAAAAAGTATCACGGCAAAGATATTCATTTAACAGATGCTTTGACAACGGAAGCAAATCAAGCCATTGAGACGGCCGTGAAAGAAGGGAAGAAATTCTTTTTACATATGTCTCATTATACCGTGCACGTCCCTCTTGAAAAGCATAGTCCTTATTACGAAGAATACCTCAAGGCAGGAGTGAATGAAGCCGAAGCTAAGTATGCTTCCATGGTTCAAGGTATGGATGCTAGCTTAGGTAGTATTTTAAAAAAACTCGAAGAACTCAAGGTCGCGGAAAAGACCATTATTATTTTTGCTTCAGATAATGGTGGCTTGAGCTATGGCGTGCGCGGGAAGACTCCTATGGGGACGGGAAAGAACACGCATAACTGGCCTCTAAAAGCGGGGAAAGGTTCCGCTTATGAAGGTGGCACTCGAACTCCACTAATAGTGAGTTGGGCTAGCTTAGCTCAAAATAAGCTTCAAGAAAAAATCGCGATAAAACCCGCAAGCCAATGTCATCATATGGTGATATCGGAAGATTATTATACGACGATATGTGCTTTAGCTGGTGTGAAATGTCTAGATAAAAGTACCCTTGATGGAGTGGATCTGACTCCGCTGATTACAGGAAGTAAGGAAGACGTACACTCGGACTTAGTTTTCCATATTCCTCATATGTGGGGGCCTCGTGGGCCGGGTTATGAGCCACATTCGGCAATTCGTATGGGTGATTGGAAGGCCATTTATTTTTATGAGGGGCGTAATTGGGAATTATATAATTTAAAAAATGATATCTCAGAAAAACAAGATCTCTCAAAATCCAATCCTGAGAAGCTGATCACTTTATCTAATGTCTTGAAACGCAAACTCAAACAAATGGATGCGCAATTTCCTATCGATAAAAGAGAGTCCAAGTCAATTGAGCCACTCTGGCCAATGCAATAAAGGCCGCTCTTCTTGGAGAGCTGATTCAAAAAATCCTCCACCCGAGACTCTTTTTCAGGGTGGTAAGATCAATGTAAATAAGCACTTGTTGTTTAGCTGCCGATGCTATAACTCTCATTACGTGCAATCAAAAACTAATCACTTTGGATAATTTGAACTTTGTCGTTGATCTTCCCAGAATTATCTAATAAGTGCTATTTAAGCTAAATTTTAGTTTTTGTAACAGCCACATAAATCATCTGTCTAATATGCTTTATGGTCGGAGTTCAATTTTCATTAATTAATCCCTTATGGATCAATTAGTGGAATAGAAATACTGGTATCCCACCTATAAATGAAAATAGTTTGCCCGCGGTTTTTCCGTGTATGACTATCAAAAATAAAGGACCAGCGCCTAATTTCATCCGCTGGGAGCCGCAATCCTCTGCGGCCTTAATACACAAATTATAAAATTTTATAGAAGGGTTTAAGTATGCATAAGTCTAGATTATCATCACTCATAGGAAGCACTTTACTTATATTTTCATCTTATTTTGTTCTGCAAGCAGCCGACAAACAGCTGAGCTCATCAGCTACTCACTTAAAGCCACTGCTATTGAAAATGGGCCCATCTATAATTTCTGAGACTTTTGACAAGGATTCGACAAGAGTGCAATCATGGGCAAAATATGGTACTCAATGGCAGGTGATAGATGGTGCCTTTGTCGGCAGTCCTGCTTCGCTTGATTATCAAAAAGCGCACCCAGGGAAACACTCTGGCACGACCCCCCGTCTACAGGCAAAAATCCCTCTCTGTAAAGACGGTCTTATTATAAAATTTGATTTTAAATCTGAGAAGAAGATTGGACGCGCTGCCTTTTGGCTAGGTCATCACCATTTTAAGTTGCTCATTTCGGATAATCAACCATCCTTGCAATACACTAAAGATAAGAAAAATATAATCACAACTGCGTTAAAACCAATCAACGGTCCGATGAAAGAAAATCAATGGTACAGTGTTATAATGGAAACTCATGGTACTCACAGAGTTGTTCAGATTAGCGGCTTTGAGCCCTTGATTGTTGAAGCATTTGCTCTTGTTAAGACATCACCAGTGCGTATGAGTGGCTCAAAAGGAGAGCAATTTCAATTCGATAATTTTCACTTTATTGAAGGTGCTGGTTTACTCAAACCTTGAAGAAAATAAAGGTCCGCCCTTCTTGAAGGTCAAGAAATTCAAATTCTTGTAGGCTAAGTTAGACCCTATAAGTTAGCGAATATACGAGGGAGGAGTTATATGAGATTTAAACCATTTTTTGTTAAACGCCATAGAGCCGCACTATCTTTTCCAAAACATGGAAAACGACAGCCACGTAAGAAGCGACTAATATTCAAACTGGGGAAGCTGAAAGCTAAGCGACTTAAATCCTTAGATAGCTCAATGAAAAAGAAGTTCTCCGCTCTGATTATTATATGCACCCTTGTGAGTCTTATTTTTCCACCTGCGTTTTATCTATGTTCCCTAAGCTTAGGTATTTGCTTTATTGCGGCCTGTGGCAAAGCTCTCTTCTACAAAAATGAAAAGCAATATACCGTCACCAAACGATGAACATGATCACGGAATTTTGATATCGTTTAAATCATGCCATAAAAAAGGCGATCCAAATTGGATCGCCTTTAGTTTTATAATTTAAGCAGTTTTAGTATTCGTCGATATTTTCGAGGACCTCTTCTTCGTGACGTCGTTCAATATCACCTAAATGTTCACCTTTATGGTTGTGGTGAAAAGTCTCGAGCTTTTTCTCGAGCTGTCGGTCGAGACGATCAACTGCATCGGCAATTGACTTATACATATCGTCGGTTTCGGCATGAGCATCAATATTGATTTTGTTGCCATGCAGAACTATTTCAACTTTATATTTGCCGTGTCCATGCGAAAGAACGACTTCTGCTTTATTGAGCTTTGGATAGCTGACGCGCATATTGGAGAGATGGCTCTCTACGCTGTCTTTTAGTGCCTCTGTGAGTTGGAGGTTTTTTCCTGATACGATAATATCCATTCTATGTTTCCTCTTCTTTGGAGTTTACGTTTGGGAAGCTTTTTCCTACTGGATGTCATTTCCCATAATTAAAGAACTACTAAAGAAACTTAAAAGCAAGGATTTCTTTAACAATAATCTAAGAAAAAACGGCTCTTTAAATTTAGAAAAAGCGGTCTATTATGGGGCATCTTTTTGAAAGTGCGCTACTTACAACAAAATCTGGGAAAATCACATGAATGTTATAAAAATAAAAATTCTCTCTTATATCAAAAATATGAGGAAAATTATTTTTGCCTGTCCCTTATGTAGTGAAAACAATTCTCTCGTTCATGAAGACTTAATTAGCTCAGAAACTTTGATCGATTTTCGCTGCCCCAATTGCGCCCGTAGTTTTCGTGGGGACTTTTCCTCCTTACAAGAACTCGAAAAACATATTCATGGTAAGCGATGAAGTCAACACTTTGGATTTTAGTCATTGTGGTGGTGACTCTTTTAGGAACTGGCGCTTGGCTGCTCTGGGAAAATGATCAACTCAAGCAAAATAAGGTGCACTTACAGTCCGAAATCAAACAACTCTTAGATCAGCAATCTGGTTTAGAAGCCCACCTTGATACAAAGGAACAAGAGAAATCAGCGCTCAATAGCGCACTCCAGCAGGAAAAAACATATCAAGAAGAGCTCCTTGCTCAGCATCAGCTACAACTCGATGAATTCAAACAAAGTGTCGAAGACGAAAAAGAAGAGACTTCTACTCTACATAGCAAACTTGTCGAAGAATTACAAAACGAAATCACTAATCGTGAAATCAAACTCCAAGAACTCAATGGTCGCATTAGCTTGAGTATGGAAAATAAAATTCTTTTCCCCTCGGGAACTGCCAACTTAGGCGATCGCGGTGCGGAAGTCCTCAATAAAATTAGTGATGCCCTAAGCGAGACAGAAGATCACATCATTCGCGTCGAGGGCCATACCGATAATATTCCATTATCAGGTAAAGGACTTTATAAAAATAACTGGGAGCTTTCCGCGGCCAGAGCCTTATCTGTTGTCAAAGAATTACTCAAAACAAAAAAACTAAATGAACAAGACCTTGAAGCTGTTGCCATGGGTGAATTCCACCCCGTGGCAGAGAACTCTAACAAAGAAGGTCGTGCGCAAAACCGACGAATTGAAATTTACTTGAGTCCTAAAGTCGAGAAGGAATCATTGAAAGAATCAATACAAGACGAATTAATTATTGATTAGTCCTGTAACTCTCTTACTAATATATTAAAGGCAGCGAAAAATAATGGAGCCTAAAAAATCATGACACCTCAAACACGCCGATTAATGCCTGTCGCATTAGCCAACTTCTTCGGCACCTTAAATGATAATGCTTTTAAAAACGTGGCTTACCTCGCCATGGCAGCCTCGATTACTGATAGTAGTAAAGAGCTTGTACTCAATGCGAGAGTTTCTATTGTTTTTACCATCCCTTTTATTATTTTCTCTGTCATTGCGGGTTGGGCCGGAGATAAATTTAGTCGTGATAAAGTCATGCGCTTTGCAAAGGCTTGTGAGTTTCCCATTATGCTAGTCGGAGCCATCGCCATTATGGCCTATGACTCTAAGGCACCTAACCCGATTTTAGGAGGCTTGCTCTATTCCTGTGTATTTTTAATGGCACTGCAATCAACGTTTTTTGTTCCGGCACGTGCGAGTATTATGCCTCAACTTTTCAATGAGCAAGAAATCAAAGATGCTAATGGCAAACTCGAATTACTGAATTTTGCTGGGATTATTTTAGGTACCGCTTTAGCTATTCTTTGTGTTGCCATAAAAGAAGTGACTTTTATCCTTCCTATTTTTGCCATTGCAGGATGGCTTTTTATCCGTAAAACGGAGAAGGTACCAGCAGCTAATCCCGACCTCCCCTTTTCCCTTAATCCTATAAAAGAACTAGCTGGTCCCATGAAAACTCTTTTCGGTAATAAAGGCTTATTAGCTTCGACTGTTGCTGAAACTATCTTTTATAGTATTGGTCTCGTCCTCGTTTTTTCTATTTTTAACCTCGGAAAATACGAACTGCACCTAGATGATACCGGCCGCTCATTATTACTCTTGCCACTCACCTTCGGCATCGGCTTAGGTTGCTTTATTGCTGGTCGAGTTAATCACACCACTATGAATCGCGGACTTTGTGTTCCAGGGCTTATGGGCATGACTTTTTCTTTATGTCAGTTGATATCCTGTTCCAGTCCCGTTATGGCTGGTGTATGGATTTTATTTGCTGGCTTCTTTGGTGGACTTTTTATCCTCCCCGTAAAAGTTTATTTACAGGAAGAAACTCCACAGAATGAACGTGTCCGTATTATGGCGGCTGAAAACATCATCGTTTTTATTGGTATGCTTTTAACCACTTGGATCACTTTTGAATTTGGGAAGCGCAGTGACAATATAACAACCTACATGGTGATTTGGTCTTGTGCTTCTATCTTGGCATTAACGAGTATTGCCGCTGCATGCGTTCTTTCCAACAATTTTCTTCGTCTCATTGTACTGGGCCCCATACGCCTCCACTACCGCATAAAGGTTCGCGGCTTAGAGAACGTCCCTCATGAAGGTCCTTTGCTCTTACTCCCCAATCACTCAACCTGGATTGATGGTTTTTTAATCTCTGCCGCGGTACCTCGAAATATTGTGTTCATGATCGATTCCGTCTATTACAATAAACCTTTACTCAAACCTTTTTTCGAAATGTTTGACTTTTTACCGGTGAATGCCGGGCGCAAATCGGTCCTCCAATCTCTAGAAGCAGGTAAGCAAGCTTTGGCAGATGGCAAAGCGCTCTGTCTTTTCCCCGAAGGCGTACTCACACGCTCAGGTTTCATGAATGAATTTAAAAGTGGCTTCCAGCGCGTCTTAAAAGGTAATGATCAGGCAACTGTACTACCCGTCTATATGGGGGGAACTTGGGGTAGTACCTTCAGTTTACGTGGTGGTGAAAGAATAAGTTTCAGTAATACGACAGGCCCTTTGCCTCCGAAAATCAGTGTGCATGTAGGTGAAGCCGTCGCTCATGACCTCCCAGCCCTAGACCTCTGGGAAAAAGTTAAAGAACTCGAATTCATCGATCATAAAATTCGGGCCGATGAAAATGTCCCTGGTCCGGTGAAATTTTTACATTATGCAAAACTCAAACCCTTTGGATCAATCTTCATTGATCCAGAGAAAGGCCCGATAAAGAATTTGCCTTTGCTCATTAAAATTTTAGCGCTTTCCGCAAAAATAAAAAAAATCCAAGGCAAAAAAGAGTACACTTCTATTCTTTTACCCAATACGGTTGCGGCCGTAAGCTCAGCCTTGGCCGCTTACTATCAAGAATCCATTCCCGTTTTCTTAAACTCCACCGTTTCAAAAGATGGTTTAGCACATGCTTTAAAAACGACAGATTGTCAGCATGTAATTACCTCGAAGTTAGCCATTAAAAAGATGAATATTGACTTGCCCGAGAGCTGCACGCCTATTTATTTAGAGGATATTGCCAAGAGCATAGGAAAAATTGATGTTCTAAAAGCGCTGCTTAGTATTGCTCGTCCTTCTCACTGGATCTGTAAAGCTAAAATTGATGATACCGCAACTATCTTATTCTCTAGTGGTTCAACAGGTACACCAAAAGGAGTGGAGCTAACTCACCTCAACGTAAGCTCTAACCTTGATTCCTTAGGCACTGTCTGTGATTTAAATGATAAAGATATTGTTTTAGGACACATGCCTTTATTCCATGCCTTCGGCTTTCTCTCGGCATTTTACCTTCCTATTAGTCATGGAACTCCTACTGTGATGCAAGCCAATCCATTAGACGCCAAAGCCGTGAGTCATAATATGGGTAAATATAATTGTACCCTCTTATTTGCTACTCCTAGCTTTTTAGCTAACTATACCCGCCGTTGTAAAGAAGAAGATTTTAATAAATTACGTCTCGTTCTTGTAGGAGCAGAAAAACTCAATTCCAATACAGCTCAAGAGTTTTTCGATAAGTTTGGCATCTTGCCCACAGAAGCTTATGGCGCAACTGAACTCGCACCGGGAATAAGCTTTAATGCTCCCGTTAAAATATGGGAATTAGGAAAAAAGAATTTACGCGAAAATTCGGTGGGACGTCCCTTGCCAGGCATTCAAGTTAAAACCGTTAATCCTGATACCTTAGAAGATTTATCCAATGGAGTCGCCGGACTGCTCTTAGTTAGGAGTCCCAGTACCATGCGTGGTTACTTGAAAGATCCTGACCGTACTAAAGCGGTATTGAAAAATGGATGGTATATAACTGGGGATATTGCCTCTATCAATCGCGATGGTTCCATACAACTTCAAGGACGTTTATCCCGTTTCAGTAAAATCGCAGGCGAAATGGTTCCTCATGGAGCCGTGGAGGAAGCCTTGTACCAAGAGACCGGCACTGACTCGTCACAACTTGCCGTAATGGGTGTCCCTGATGAAGCTCGGGGTGAAAAACTTGTTGTTTTGTTCACAGCACTCCCTAAAGAAATTAATGACCTTATTGATACCCTACGCAATAATGGTCTTCCCAATTTATGGATCCCAAAGCCACAAAATTTCATTAAAATCGAAGAAATCCCACTTTTGGGCTCTGGAAAAATAGATCTCAAAGCGCTTAAAGACTTGGCAATCAAAATGGTAGGAGGAATTGATTAATAAAAAATGCTCAAAAAACT
Source organism: Lentisphaera profundi (assembly GCF_028728065.1). Taxonomy (GTDB): domain Bacteria; phylum Verrucomicrobiota; class Lentisphaeria; order Lentisphaerales; family Lentisphaeraceae; genus Lentisphaera; species Lentisphaera profundi. The sequence continues at coordinate 2,582,846 of NZ_CP117812.1, forward strand.
TTTACTTTGAAAAATCATTTAGTCAGTTTGATGAAATCGCGATGTTGCATTAGATTCAGCACTCGTTTAACTGGACCCTATGGTTTTTATTGTTCAAACCCGCTTAAACTAGACACTTTTAATTATAATGTAACAAGGAAAATAAAATGAAAAGAACTTATCAGCCTTCAAAATTGAAGAGAAAGAGAATGTGCGGTTTCCGCGCTCGTATGGCAACAAAAAGTGGTCGCAAGCTTATTGCTAGAAGAAGATCTAAAGGTCGTGCTAAGCTTACACAAGCCTAATACGACATCCTGAAAGGTGACTGAACCCTCTCAAGATTCTCAAAAAAAATGCTTAGAAACGCTCAGTTCTGATCTAGGTTTTCCAAAATCGCATCGGCTCGTAAAAGGACATGAATTTCGCTATATGCGAGAAAATGCGGAAAGTATACGCGGGAAGTCCATCGTTTTATGTTATGCGCCAGCGCCGGATAAGCAAAGAAGACTCGGAATTGTCGTTAGTAAAAAGTTTCACAAGCACGCAGTAAAGCGAAACCGAGCAAAAAGAATCATTCGAGAGGCCTACCGTCACCTACAGGATAAACTACCGAATCACTGGTTTGTTATTATCTCCCGAGCACATTTATCGGGTAAGAGCTCAATAGAGGTACAGGAAGAGCTCTTAATACTGATCGATAAATGTAAATTAGTTTGAAAAAAAAAAGTTTGGCTGCGCACGTCGCAATACTTCTTGTGACGTTTTACAAAAAATGCCTTTCTCCACTTTTTCCAGCAACGTGTAGATTCGAACCCACTTGTTCAATGTATTCAAGTCAGGCCTTAAGCACTCATGGTTTTTTACGCGGCTTATGGTTGACAACAAAACGAATTTTAAAATGTCACCCTTTTTATAGGGGCTCGAGCTGTGATCCAGTTCCAGGGAAGGATGTGACAAATAAAGAGAAATAACTCTTATGGATAAGAAAGGAATAGCCTGGCTAGTCGCCTTAGGCCTTTCGCTTTTCCTCATTCTCAATACCGAGAACGAGGAAATCAACAAAAATATTTTTGGCGTTGAAGCCCAAGCTAAAGTAGTTCAAGAAGAAAGTGTAGATAGCCCTGTAGGTGAAGATCAAGTATCGACACCTCAAGATGAGCCATCAAAACTCAGCGAAACAACAATAGTAGTTCCTCAAGGGGAAGTATTAAAAGCTACTGCTCAAACAACAGTTGCTGAAATCCAAACAGACCTTCCGCTTCACACCCTGACAGTAGGTGAGAATTTCTCCCTTAATATTCGTCCAGGGCAAGGTTTGAAAAATGCACAACTCAATGAGTACTACACCACCAGCGACAAGACTGAAAAAGTAAATATTGGTGACAGCAATACGCCGAGTTTTAACTTTGCAGGTATTGCTGAAAAATGGCAGCTTATCACTGTTCGCATCAAAGAAAAAACTGCCAATGCGCTCATAACGGAAAGTGACTATACTTATGAAGGTCAAACTTTTGCCGTTCAGAGTTCATGGAAACTTGAAGAGGATTATCATTTCGCTTTAAGTCATAAGCTCATTAATACTTCAGATAAAAGCTTAAATATTAGTGGCTTGTATCTTAACTGTGGTTATATCCAACCCATTCAAATGGGCAAGCACGGCTTTTTCACTCAGCAAGCGATTGGTAATGATCAAGCGGTTGATACAATTCTAAAAGTCGATCGCAAACTTGAGACCCACCTTAAGCAAAACATCCAAGATGACATTAAAGATAGTATTGAAGATGCTGCAGAAGAAGGTCGCGTCCTTAAAGATCCCTACTCTGTTTATATTCCCGAAGATGCCGATAGCTATGATTGGGTAGCAGTAAAGAATCAATATTTTGCTTTTATCGCAGATATTAGTGACTCTTTTGCTTCCGTAAGAACTAAGACCAAAGAAATCCTCTCTCCTACTATTAATAAAGATGGCAGTCAAGATAAATATGACCTCATCTTTGCAGAAGGACAAATAGCCGATTTTGAATTAGCTCCAGGCGCATCAAAAGATATCTCACTCGATATCTTTGCGGGACCACAAGAAATTCACATTTTAGAAAAGCTCGGCAATGATAAAAAAGGTATCATGCAGCTCAACATGTTCATGAACATGAAAGTATCATGGTTAGGCTTTTTATCTGAAATGATCCTCAAGGCACTTTTCTTTTTCAACGGCTATGTAAATAGCTTTGGTTTGTCAATTATCCTCCTTACGATTTCAGTTAAATTACTCTTTTGGCGTTTAACTAATAAGAGTAATAAGTCCATGAAAAAAATGGCTATTCTCGGACCAAGAATTAAAGAAATCCGTGAAGAACTTAAAGATAACCCTCAAGTGATGAATCAAAAAGTAATGGCTCTTTATCGCGAAGAAGGCGTCAATCCTGCTGGCGGTTGCCTCCCCATGCTTTTACAAATGCCTATTTTTATCTCTCTCTTTAATGCGCTGCGAAGCGCCATTGAATTACGCCACGTAGAATTCCTATGGATTACGGACTTATCTCAGCCCGACACCTTAGGTTTTATTCCTGGCGTCCCTATTAGACCCCTAGTAATTGCGTGGGCTCTATTAATGCTTGTTCAGCAGAGAATGACTCCTTCCTCTGCGGACGAAACCCAGAAAAAAGTCATGATGTTCATGCCTGTTATGATGCTGTTCTTCTGCTACGGCATGCCTGCTGGATTGACACTCTATTGGTGCTTCCAGTCGCTCATGACACTTATTCAATACAAACTCAACAACCGGACTACAGTCGGCACTCCAGCTCCAGCTACTGCCGCTAAATGATTAGGAGAAATCATGGAAACTAAGACACAAGAATGCGAAAAATCGAAACGTATATTTAAAACTATTATTACCTTACTCGGCCAAAAAGCCGAAGTTGATCACCGTTATACTGGAAAAAACATTATCCTAAATGTAACATCCGAAGACCCAGGCCGTCTTATCGGTCGCAGAGGTATTGCACTCAATAGCATTACGCACCTTATGAACCTCGTTCTTAAACGCGAAGATGGCGAACATCCACACGTTGTCATTGATGTGAAAGGTATCGGCGAAGAAGATAGAGGCGAACGCGAACCTCGCAAAGAAAAACGCCCTAATAAGCGTAACAACAACAATCGTCGTAATAATAAAAACGCTGACGGTAATGACAGTGATCAAGAAGGCGCTCCTGTTAAAACTGAAGACAAAGCTCCTGTTAAAACTGAAGACAAAGCTCCTGTTAAAACTGAAGACAAAGCTCCTGTTAAAACTGAAGACAAAGCTCCTGTTAAAACTGAAGACAAAGCTCCTGTTAAAACTGAAGACAAAGCTCCTGTTAAAACTGAAGACAAAGCTCCTGTTAAAACTGAAGACAAAGCTCCTGTTAAAACTGAAGACAAAGCTCCTGTTAAAACTGAAGACAAAGCTCCTGTTAAAGCTGAAGCAAAAGCTCCTGTTAAAGAGAAACTCTCGCGCTTAGAACTTGAGTGCCGTAACTCTTCACGTGAAGTGAAAAAATGGGGTGAGGATACTTACTTACCACCAATGAATGAAGGTGATTGCTTTAAAGTTCTCGATCACTTCAAAGCTGACAAAGAAATTACTGCTGCCATTGATGAAAGCAGAACTTCTGGTGATAAGAAACGCGTTAAGTTGTCTATTAAAAAATAATAGCCTTCAAAAAATTTGATTTTAGCCCCTCAATTGAGGGGCTTTTTTTATGCCTTAAGGGCTATAACCATGCTTGCTTAAATCTTCTATTACACCGGTAAACTGGCGAGTAAACTGGCTCAGGGCTTTAGGGAAATCATCTAGTTTATCAGCTTTAATATACTCTTCTAGAACCTGACAACTAAAGGCTAAATCTTTGGCACCAATGACTGCGGATATCCCTTTTAAGGTATGAATTAAGCGAGAGAGATCATCATACATCTCTTTTTGATACAGCTCATTAACGACAGTTAATAAATCGCTGTATTCAGTAATGAATTCATGTAATAACTTATCGTATAGTTTTTCACTATCATTGGTATAATGAATCCCCTCTGCGATATTAATTTTCTTGAAATCAAATTTCTGTATAAAGCTTTTATGTTCGTCTAAATCTTCATTAGTTTTATTCTTAATAACTTTTTCTTTGGGCAGCCACTTAACTAATGTTGAGAGCAAATCTTCCGTATAAAAAGGCTTAACTAAACGATCATTCATACCTTCGTGCAAGTACTCATAGCCCTGATCAACAAAGGCATTTGCGGTCACCGCAACAATAGGGGTCTCTTTATTTAGCCCATCCTTTCGAATCACTTTTGTGGCAGCTAAGCCATCCATAATTGGCATTTGTATATCCATCAAGATAATATCGTATATTTTTATTTTACACAGCTCTACTGCTTCACGGCCATTGACAGCACTGTCTGTATGAATATCAAAATTCTTCAACATTTCTAAAGCCACAAAACGGTTCATTTTATTATCATCAACTAGTAATAAATTAATATTTTTGAACTTAACATTCGTCGTCTGATTAACATGGGAGACAATATTGGTTTTAACCCTCCGTTGATCGAGTAAAGTTTTGATTGAAGAATACAAAATTTTAGGGTATATCGGCTTAAATAATATATCATAGTTTTCACTTGCAGACTGATGAATCGTTTCCTGAGGGTGTGCGGTATAGATGATGCCTTGTTTAAAACTATCTCTAAAGTTACCATAGCAAGCATACGGACAAATCATTATTTCATACTTACTAAACTTTTTCGATACAGCTAAAAAATCTTCGGCTGAATTAAAGCTATCTACTTTCATGTAAGCCGCCTCTAAGCTACTCGTTATGGATTTCCTGAGAGGGAGAGATGGCTCTATTAAAACCACTTTTTGCTCGATCATTTTTCCGAACTCTTGCTTTTTATGACGATCCTCTAAAGGAATTTCAAAAATGGCTGTAAAATAAAATATACTCCCCTTTGACGGCGCACTTTCTAACCAAATTTCGCCTCCCATATATTTCACTATTTTTTTAGAAATCGATAAGCCTAAACCAGTGCCACCATATTTACGGGTCGTGGATGAATCTGCTTGGGAAAAAGGCTGAAATAGCCTTCCTTGCTGAGTAGAACTTAGTCCAATTCCCGTGTCCTCTACTGTGAATTTCAAGCAAATTGAATCGTCTTTTAATTCACTTTCTTCAACGGATAAAATCACATGACCCTGGCGAGTATATTTAAGGGCATTGCCCAAAAGGTTTAATAGCACTTGCTCAAGTCTTAAAGGATCCCCTATTAACTTATACGATAGTGGTCCTGGAAAAATAAGATCCACCTTGCGATTGGTCATTCGCCCTCTCAAGGTCCCTCCTATTTTTTCCAAAACTTCACTTAGCTTAAAGAGGCTTTTTTCCATTGTCATTTTCCCCGCTTCAATTTTGGAGAAATCTAAAATGTCATTGAGAATCGTTAGTAAATTTTCACTCGATTGTTTAATTTTATAAAGATACTCTTCGTGCCTCTCTCCAGATTTATCTTTGAGGCCTAATTGAGTCAAGCCAATAATCGCATTCATGGGCGTTCGTATTTCATGACTCATATTAGCCAAAAATTCTGATTTTGCTTTATTGGCCATTTCTGCATCTTCTTTAAGTCCCTGAGCCTGCTGGTAAGCTACTGATAACTTTTTATTAAGCGAAGAAAGACGCCGTGCCCATACAGCAACGAGTAATAAGAGGCCAATACTTATAAAGAACATCTTCCACATGTAATCATAATCTATAGCTTTAGCGACATATAAATTAATCCATCGATCATTGATAGCTTTATGTTCACTATCGCTAATTTTACTTATTACTTTATTTAAAACACTCACTAATTCAGGGTAATCATGATGACCACCGATGGCTAAATCACATCGAAAAGGCGCTTCTCCAGATATTTTTAAATCGCTGAATTTCTCATCTTTCAGAACGCGTGAAAGTTCGGCTAAGTTACCGACAAAAGCAAAGGCCTGTCCCTGTTGAACTTTTTTTAGTGCACTAAAAACATCATCTGTTAAGACAAACTCTAAATCGCTATGTTTATAGCGCAGAACTTCATGTGCAGGTCGACTTTCTACGACGACGATCTTTTTTCCTTTCAATTGCTCTAAACTACTTATTAGAGTGGTTTGTTTATTCGTTACAATAACGAAAGGGAAAGATAAATAAGGCTTTGTGAAACTAAGGTATTGCTGTTGCTGAGGTGTTTTAACGACTGTGTCGAGAGCATGTAATTTATCGTCTTTTAAATGAGCGACTGTTTCAGTCCATGAGTCATACTCCACAAACTTAAAGTACAGTCCTGATTTTTTTGAAATTAGCTCTAGATAATCACTCGATAAACCTTTAAATACTTGACCATTTTCTTCAAATTCATGCCATTGTTTATCTATGCCAATGAGAATTTCTGGAGTGTTTGCAATCCATTTTTTTTCTTTTTCTGTAAATTCATTCCCCTGAGATTTCTTATTATTAAAAAGCCACTGTTGCCTCAATGAAGCAATATCTTCCTGAGTGATAGTATTCATTGCTTTCTGTAATATATCTCTAAGAATCCCCCAGTCCTGACGAATCGCCAAATAATGTACTTCTGAAGCTGTAGCTATAAAATCGAGTTGGCCAGTGACTTTTACATTCTTAATCCCATAGGCATGGATCAAATAATCGATTGTATCAGTTCCTTCCATAAAGGCATCTGCTTGGCCGGACTCCACTGCTCGTAGGCCATCTTCGGCGGTTTTCACCATCATATACTTGATATCTGGGAAATTTTTTCGAACCGGTTTAACGGTCACATACGACTCCACCATGGCCAGGGTTTTTCCCTTCATATCCCCTAGTACTTTTATTGTCATTTCATTTTTATGTACAGCCAAAGTGTTTTCTGTTTCGAGATATGCCTGAGTATAATGAAGATATTTAGCGCGTTCAGAATTATAACTAATAGGATGAATAATATCGATATCTTTGTTGCGAGCCATTTCCAAAAGTCGCTTCCAAGAGTAACCATTAATAAATTGAAGCTCCACGCCCAACTTCTCAGCTAATAACTTTATATAAGCCACGCTATAACCCTGGGCTTTCCCGTTGATATTAAAATCATACGGCGCCCAATCCATTTCATTACTCACACGTAAAACTGGATGATTCTTTAACCAAGATTTTTCCTTAGTATTCAAGCCCAAATCGGCCTGCCCCACTAGGGATAAACTTACGCAACATAATAACAATAACTTACACAACATGCTTTCTCTCATTTCAAAATATTACTCAATATATCCATTCTACTAAAGATAATATTGTACAGGCTCTTAGATATAAAGGCAATAAATAAGGTTTTATCAGCGGAACTTGCTAGTAGAAAATGGCTTTTTAATTATACAATGTCGCCTCGCAGATGTGAATCCTTCCACAAAGGGGGCTTATTTACAATAATCTACTTGTTTGTAAAACCGCTAGACAAAACTTAAATTCAAATACTTTCATTAAACAGCATAAGCGATCCTCATGGCCTCAGTACAACTACAAGAAATTATCGATTTTTTTGAGCAAGCTCCTATTTTTTATGGAATCACTAAAAGTGACCTAAATAAAATTTCTCAACAGGCTCAAATTGTTTATTTCCCAAAAAGCACCCGGATTTTTCAACAAGCATCCAGTCCTGTCGATGGCGTTTATTTTATCATGCAAGGGGGCTTTGAACTCAGTTATGAAAGTAACGAACAAATGGAGCACGATATTCTTGCTCATCACGAAGTCTATGGCGCTATGAGCATTCTTCGAAATGAAGGTATTTCACTCAGAAATGTAGAGGCTAAAGAAGATACCTTTGCCTACTTTATAACGAAAAGTAAATTTCAATCCATTGTTGATAAGCACCCACAAATCGAGCAATATTTCTTCAACCCTTTAAACGAAGAAAGTTTTTCTCGCTCTTGCTCACAAATGCAAAATCGGGGCAATCGAAACCAAGAAGGCTTTATGCAGGTCAGTATGAAAGCGGCATGTAAAAAACCTTTAAGCTTCTGCCAAGCAAAGCAAAGCCTTATTGAAATCGCTAAAATTATGTCCGACGCTAATTTCGGCTTTTGTATGGTTCAAGAAAATGATCAGCTCATAGGCGTCATTAGTGATAGTGATATCCGCCGCTCTTTAGCCAAGAACCAGGCGCCCTCTTCTACCCTTGCTGAAAATATTATGACTACGGAAGTGAAAACCATACAAGATGATCTTAGTGTACTCGAGGCGCTATTAAAAATGGAACGACATGGCATCTCTCATCTTCCCGGTATCGCTGCCGATGGTCGTGTGAGCTCCGTCTTGTCTGCCCTCGACCTTCCACAAGTACAACGGGGTTCTCCTCTTGATTTTATTTACAAAATTCGCCAATGCCAAACGATCAGCGAAATAAGAGAAATTAAAAATAACTTAGCTCAAGTCAGCAACGATTTATTATTGCAAGGCTATTCGCCTCTCAATACAGTTCAATACATATCAAGAGTGAATGATGCTATTTTAAAATGTACTATTAAGGAAACATTAAAAGCAACGGGCCCCGCACCCGTGGATTTTGATTTCCTCGTTTTAGGGAGCGAAGGGCGCTTAGAGCAAACTCTTTCTGGCGATCAAGACAATGCTATTATTTATCAAAATTCTAATGACCCCGACATCCATTCTTGGTTTAAAAACTTTGCTAGCTTAGTCTGTAGTCATCTGGATAGTGCTGGTTATATCTACTGTACAGGCCGTATAATGGCTGAAAATGATGAGTGGTGTCAAGACTTAAATCAATGGCAAGATTACTTCACTCAATGGGTGGATAAGCCCTATGATAAAAACCTTTTAAATACTCAAATATTTTTTGATTTTAGACATGTCTACGGCAAAGGTTCTCTCTCGCAAAAATTACGCCAGCACCTTTTAATTGATCTCTGTCCAAAAGCTAATAAGTTTTTTTCTGCTTTAAGCCATCAGTATTTAAATCAATCCCCCCCTCTCGGTTTCTTTAATCACTTTATTGTTTCTAAAAGTGGTGAGCATAAAAATTCTCTCGACATTAAAAATGTCATGAATTTTATTGTCGAATTTTCCCGAATTCTAGCACTCGAAGCTGCGATTGATGCCACCTCAACTTCGCGACGCTTAGAAGAAATTAAGCGGAAAAATATCATTAGTGACGATGAAAATAAAAACCTCCAGCGAGCCTGGAACTTATGCCTCTATCATCGCTTACATCATCAAATTCAACTTCTTGATCAAGGCCTTGAAAGTCATAATTTCATTAATCCCAAGGAGCTCAATACACTTGATAGAGAAATGCTAAAAGCTGCATTTAAGCTCATTCCAGATCTACAACTAAAAATTAAACTGCGTTTTAATTCAGGTTTAAACTAATGAGTTTTTTAAGTAAAATTTTCCCTCCAAACCTACAAAAATCATTCCCTGGAGAGATCCTAGATCATAATGCCGCTAAATTAGATTATGTGGTCATCGATTGTGAAATGACGGGATTAAACCCTAAAAAAGATCATTTACTTTCTGTCGCTGCGGTGAAAATTTCTAATTCAACTATCTTGCTTAATGATAGTTTCTATAAAGTCATCTACCAAGAACCGCAAACGCTGCGTAATGAAACCATTCTAATTCACCGCCTTAACCATGAGCAAATTTCCACTGGCGAAGATCAAGTTACGGTTTTGGATGAACTCGCTTCATTTTGTGAAGGCGCTATTCCCGTCGGTCATTTTTTTAATATTGATCTCTCTTTTCTTAGTCCTCTTATGGACTCCCCTTTTTCTTTCCCCCATTTAGATACTCGCAATTTGGCTCATTATCTTTTATCGAAAGAGTGTCCCCATAGTGACCCATCTTCTAACTTGCAGCTCACTAAGCTTTGTGAACTTTATGCTATCCCCTACTTTGAAGCCCACAATGCACTTGGCGATGCAACGGCAACGGCTTGTCTATTTCTCAAACTTCTTGGCGAGCTTCGCAAACATCAACATGTCTCTTTAGAGTCCATACTTTCCCTATAAAACATTTAAGGATTTTTGCTTTTTATTTTTCAAGTCTTTATAGTGTCTTAACAATCAGTAGGCTTTATGAAACTAAAAGATCCATATACTTATCATCGTAAGAAACGTCAAGTCACCATGATTGAGCAAAAGTTAGTCTCCAATGCTCACTCTTATGGTTGGTCTAAAATTAAAACGACTCGTGCTCTTAAAGAAGGTTTATTAAAAGTCCGAATTCGCTTTAAATCTTCTCAGCAAGTTGATGTTTACCGCTTAGTTTATTCGCCTCATTTTGACGAGTCTAAACTACGAGTTTTTGATCCCATTTCTTTTGATGAAAATTATTCTTATCGCTTTATTCATAGCGATCAATAATTATTGACTTACAGCATTTAGTAATTTCATCATTACATAAAAAAGATCCCCAAGTAAAAACTAGGGGATCTTTTTTGTATTTAAATAATTACGATTAGTCTTAACGAGGACTACTTGCTTCTCCTACCGATCGAATGAAAATTACTTATTCACCACGTTTAACAGCTTCCACGTACCTTCCTAAAGAACTATCTCGACCATTTTTATTATAATCTTCTAAAAGTCTCTCCATGGCAAATTCCACCAGATGTGACTTTTTAATCTTAGTCTTATACTTGTAAGGCATCGTTCTTCTTATTTCATCATAGGTGTTCTCAAGTTCTTCTAACACTGCTGACGATAAATAAAATGTGACGCGCTCTTTGCTAAGTTCATTTTTATTCGCTTCACTTTTTGCACTCAAGTTAACAATGTTTTCTAACTCATTTTTGGAACTGCTTAAATTAGAGAGCACTTTATCTACTTCTTCTTCACTTCTCACTCCTGCTAAGGAGAGAGGCTTTCTTTTTGAGCCGGCCATTTATACCACCTTTCTTAAATTTAACCATCTTTCATTAATCTCTTCGTGAAGCGCCTGCAGTTCATCCTTCGCTTTTTTATCATGCCATTCCAAGACACTTAAACCCTGAGTCATGGTATCTGCATATGCCACCCTACTCCCAAGCTTGGTCTCCATCATCTCTAATGGATATTCTCTTAAAACCAATTCAGTCTCTTGAGAAATTAAGGTACGGCTATTAAACTTGTTGACCAAGAACGCTGCCTTAATGGAAGGATTAATTGCTTGTGCTTCTTCTATTTTACTCACCATCTTACTGCTCGCCCAAATGTCAAGAGGTGAAGGTCCCACTGGCAATAAAATTAAATCACTTAAGGCGATGCTAACCGCTGCTAAAATATCCACACTTGGTGAACCATCTATAATTACCGTATCGTACTCTTCTGCAAACTTTAAGGCTTGTTTGCGCAGCACGACGGCATTGGGTAGACTTATAAGCCTTATATCCTCTTTTTCTCTTTGCCCATGCCAGGCTAAAGCAGATCCTTGGGGATCTGTATCTATAATGAGCACCTTTTGCCCTGCTTCGTGTAAGCTACAAGCCAAATTTACTGCGATGGTGGTTTTGCCGACACCACCTTTGATGTTTAATACCGATATAATCATTTTTATCTCCTTTGTTATAATACAGCTAAGCTAATCCCTCTTTTCTTGCTAGACAAGATTCTATTATAACTTTCTTCCGATTTTCTCAATCTTGCATTAATTACCAATTATCATATAAATTATTATAACAAAAGATAAATATGATATTTTAAATAAAGCAGTACTTACATAAGTAAGTAATTAAATACTCTTTAAATATAACTTTTTACTGATTTTCATCATGCAATAAAGTATAACTGATTACGGAATCTAGATCTAATTAAGCTGGGGAAGTCATGCTCTGGAGGGTAAACAGTAGGGAGAAGGGGCCAAAGGAGGTCAAAAAACACTCTATCTAAAGGGGAATAGGCTATATATCCAGAAAAAGTTATATTAGATAAGAATAAATGGAGTGACTCGCTAATCCGAAAAAAGTTATCATCTACTTTTAAAGGATTTTGAGGTCAAAAAAGAACCTTAACTACTAGGAAGTCAGAAAAAAGTTATAGTAAACAAATGCTGGATAGTCGTAAATACCTAGTAATAAACCACCTATAGAAACCGTCATCCATAAACCATTGGTTAATAAGAACTTAGTAGAAATGGGAAAAAGTTATATTTAAGACGATATTATTAGAAAAAAGTTATACTAAGTCAAAAAAAAGTTATACTTTAAGGAAATAATCAGATAAACGTTATAATTCAAAAAATAAAACCTTAAGTATCAACAGTTTACGACCCCCTAAAAAGGCTATAATAAAGATAGCTATAAAAATAAAAGTAAAAGCAGGCTGCTATTATGATTAAATATATTATTTGTTTTGCTTTGAGTATCACCTTTATGATACTCGCAGAAGAGAAAAGTACTAAACTTCAATATCAAGAAATAACTGTTCCTACAAAAAAATACGCTGTGATGAATGGCAAGAAAATAGAACTTAAGCCCAATCCATTAGTGAAGCGGTATTCATTAGGACAGTCAAATTATGCGGAACTCGCAGAATTAATTAATGCCTCATTGAGTGAAGAGGGTAAGGCTACCTACATAAGTCGTATGAATTCAATTTTAGTTATAGATCAGATCGAAGCTCATAATAGAGTGATTCAAATATTAAACGAAACTCAGGAAGAAGCCTATAATATTCATATAGAGATAAATTATAAAAATACTAAAAGTTTATCAAAGAAAGGAATCATTATCAATACCGGCCCCATAATCATCAAGGACGGAAAAATTAAATCTCCTAATGGTGTCCGCATTGATGGTGGCGTGCATAAAAGTAGTTCAGATCATTCAGAGAAAATAACTCTAACCACCATGAGTGGATATCCGGCAAAACTATGGGCTGTTGAAACGGCACATTACACAGATACCTTAAGTCAATACGTATGGTTAGATCATAGGACAAGAAAGCCTGTTCAAATAAATGAATACATAACAAGGTCTACGACTATTGGAACCGAGCTTTATATAAAGCCAAAATACAGAGGAAACGGCATCATAGAGGTGGAACTCGTTCCCATGCTAAAATTCAAAAAACCAGGTGGTGGCTATGATAAGTTTGAAGTACAGCAGATCAATACAAAAGTAACGGCTTATCAAGGAAGACCTATAAATCTAGGTGGAGTAAGTCAAACAACAAATAAATTCTTTAGTAGTTTGTTTAATCCGACTGGAGTGGTTAAAGGTGACGGAACAAATTATTTAGATTTCACACTAACAGCGTGGGCTAAAAAAGTAGGGCCACCAACAAGGTAATTAAAAATAAAAAATGTTAGCATACATAGATCACATAATAGTAGTTTTAATCACCTATACCTTAGGAATAATTTTAGCTGTTGAGGTTTTATACAAAGGGAGAACGAGTCAAGGAAAGACGGCATGGATACTAAGCCTATTATTAATGCCAATATTTACGATCCCCATTTATTTGATTTTTGGCTCAAGGAAATTTCATGGTTATGTGACCGCTCACAAAGAAGGCCGAGAACCATTAGATAAACTTTGGCAACGAGCCCATGAAACGATGAGCCCCCATAAGGTCGTAATTAATGAATTATGTCTTTATGAAAAAATTTCTAATTCAATGTTTACCAAAGGGAATAAAATTGAATTAATAAAAACGGGAAAAGAGAAATACGAGAAATTATTTAAAGATATTGATGCCGCCAAAAAAAGTGTCTTTATAGAATATTATATTATCCGCAATGATAAAATAGGGAAAAAACTCAAGGACAGTTTAATAGCAAAAGCAAAAGAGGGTTTAGAAGTAACATTAATTTGTGATTATCTTGGTTCCCTAAGTATAAAAAAGAAGTATATGCAAGAACTTAGTTCAGCAGGAGTTAAAGCTTATTTTTTTCGAACTACAAAGTTTGGCCGAAGAGGGCAGATCAATTTCCGTAATCATCGAAAATTAGTAATTATAGATGATATAATTGCCTACACAGGTGGCATGAATATTGCGGAAGATTATGCGAAAGAAACCTGGCATGATGCCCACATGCGCATCATGGGCCCCATGGTCTGTGAACTTCAATTCACTTACTTATTGGATTATAAATGGGCTAAACCCAAAGATCAGAAACTCCCCGAAGTCGATTTTTCTAAAAATATATCTTACGCAGATGGTATGGAAGCCTTAGCGCTTGCTTCTGGTCCTGCTGATGATAAAGAAACTTGCCTACTCTACTATTTAAACCTGATTAGTGGGGCCAAGAAAAGTTTAGATCTAGTGAGTCCCTTCTTTGCACCAGATGTAGCTATTATTGCGGCCTTAATTTCAGCACAACTAAGGGGAGTTAAAGTACGCTTAATCATTCCACTGAAATCAGATAATCATTTTTTTGTCGATTTATCTGCACATGAATATGCGAGATCTTTAGCTCGGAAAGGCATAGGCGTTTATCTATTTAATGAAGGCATGATTCACAAGAAGTTACTTATTGTCGATGATAATTTAGTAAGCTTAGGTACCGCTAATTTAGATAATCGTTCATTTCGAATAAACTTTGAATTGAGTATTTTAATAAAATCTCCAGCATTCACTAAGGAGATTATCAGTGTCTTTAAGGATGATTTATTAAAAAGTAAAAAAATCACTGGCTATGAAGATATGCCTTCCTGGAAAAAGTTTTTGGCAAAATGCAGTCAGTTATTTGCACCCTTGCAGTAATTAATACTTTATGATATTATTGACTTAATGATTGTGGTATTCAGCTCTAAGCTACCTAGAACACTAAGATGAAATCCCATAATTAGTAAGGCTTAGAGCAGTGCAAAAGATGTACCTATCAATCAAGAAAGTGTACGCTCAGCTTAAAATCCTATTAATTTTTGCCTTTAAATAGAAGACTAGATCAAGTTGAGAAAGACTCGAGGTCAAAAATGCTTCATTAGTGTTGTACTATTATTAATCATGAATAAATCAAAAGAGGTTTCTAAGATGTTATCTAAGTTTTTCCTTTCAGGCAGTTTATTATTAACGGCCCTACATTCACCTTCGCTAGATGCCGCGGCTAAAATGCTAAGTTCCACGAATGAAACCACAAAAAGTGATGTCGTTTCAGCCGCTAAAAATAAATCAGATGCGAGTTCTTTTTGGGGAGTTTCTTATTTAGTTGATACGATTGGAGCCAAAGATCAAGACCCGGTATCCACTGCTGTGGCGCTCAAAGGACTTTCTTCCTATATCAAATCCACAGATAATTTTTATAATGCAGCTTTTCTTTTACACCTCAAAGAAAATTCCGATTTAAATTCTGCTTTAGCGACAAGTAAAGATCCCAATTTGCAGGCTTTAGCAGCAGCAACAATGGCAATGAAAGGGGCGATTGCTTACCAAGAAAGTTTAATCGAAAGAAACAATTTAAATATAAGTGAGAATGTCGAGGATGTTCCCGAAATAAAAAAAGGGAAGGGGAAGAAAGGCAAAAAAGGGAAGGGGAAGAAAGGCAAAAAAGGAGCTGGAAGTGAAACTCAAAAATCATCAGTGTCTTTGGATCGCGATCTCTTAGAAACTTTTCTGCAAAGCAAAAATAAAAAAGCGCAATATTTAGCGATTCTCGCAGCTGCCTATGCTAAAGATTCTTCAGTCAGTAGCACTGTAGATGATTTAGTGTTGAAATCATTAGAATCCCAATCAGCTCGAATCTTCTACAAAGCAAGAGTAGCAGGAAGTTTGAATCCCAAGGAGCTTATGACTCTGGTGCAAGTGGCGATCAAAAAACGTCCGCCAGCAGTAAGCAATGTCGTGAGTTTTTCTTTAGACATACCAGCTATGGCTTTGATTGTTCAAGCTATTGCAGAAGTAGCCGACGAGAGCTCAGTCAATATTCTACATAGCGCGCTTAATGTTCCTGACCTAAGAGTGCAAGTGGAAGCCGCACGGGCGATCGCTAAATTAAAATCACCTAAAAGTCTTGCCGTGGTGAATAAAAAAATTCCAAGTGCCGCTTGGCCAGTTCTCATTGAGCTGTGTGATTATGCTGCTAAAGCGCCATCAGAAAAACTTCTCCCTGCCTTAATTCAGCGTTTAGCAAAAGAAAAAGGCCGGATGAGAATCAATTTGAATTACGCGCTCAGTATTATTGCTGGAGATCAGCATGCAAGCACCGCAAAGGAATGGTTAGCGTGGTATAAATCAAATAAATCTTTCAAAGTAGATTCCTCAGCATCGGCAGCGTTTCGTGATATGTATATGGTTCAAGTCATGAATGCGGGGCCTAATGGTTACTTCTATAGCCTCGCAATCTATAGTGATAGCTTTTGTTATGTTGTGGATACATCGGCATCAATGAAAGGCCCTAGAATCGCATCTTTGGATGAAAACATGGCGATGTCAGTTGAGCAGCTCTTAAATAAATCGAAGTATAATATTGTCGATTTCGGTGGAGATGTCGAAGTGATGGAAGCCAAGGCGTTGACGGCAGATTTAAGAAAAGGCACTGCGCGAGTGAAGTCCTGGAACATGAGCCTGGGGACACGTAGTTTTTGTGCCATTCGTCAAAGTTTATTATTTCCGGACGTGGATTCAATTTACTTTCTTTCAGATGGAGCTCCTGCACGTGATAGCGTAAAAAATTGGCAGGGAATTACTGAGGGAGTGATGATGTTAACTCGCTATAAGCAAATTGCTGTTCATTGCATTGACTTTGATCCTAAAGCGGGCAATCAAGCTTATATGATTAATTTGGCCAAGTATAACGAAGGGCGCCACGAATCAATTGAGGTAGGTCCAGCAGCACCTGGTGAGGGCAAGAAGAAAAAGAAAAAGAAATAATTTTAATAAAAGGGAGTCTATGGACTCCTTTTTATTTGTTTTCAGTCATAAACAAAACTTATTGTTATGATAGAATTAATAAATTTTACTATTATTCAGTCTTAGGGCATAGTTAGTCATCTTCAAAAATAAAAAGGAAAAGTAAGATGTTCGAAAATAAAGAAAAGCAAAATGTACCCACTGTTAGTTTCCGTACTCGTGTGAATAATAATTGGGAAGATTTGACAACAGACGAAATCTTCAAAGGCAAGACCGTGATTGTCTTCGCACTTCCTGGGGCTTTCACACCGACCTGCTCATCTGCTCACTTGCCTCGCTATAACCAACTAGCACCAGTTTTCAAGGAAAATGGAGTCGATGATATTTACTGCCTATCAGTTAATGATACCTTTGTAATGAATGCTTGGGGCGCTGATCAAGATTCAGAAAACATAAAATTCCTACCTGATGGCAATGGTGAATTCTCTCAAGGTATGGGACTTCTCGTTGATAAAAAGGATCTCGGCTTTGGCAAACGCTCTTGGAGATACTCGATGCTCGTCAAAGACGGTGTCATTGAAAAAATGTTCATAGAAGAAGATAAGCCAGGTGATCCTTTCGAAGTGAGTGATGCGGATACTATACTCAACTATATCAATCCAAATGCCGAGCTTCCTAAGCTAGTGAGTATCATTTCGAAGCCGGGCTGTAGTCATTGCCAGCGAGCTCGTGAAGTACTAGAGCAAAAAGGCATGCCTTATGAAGAAATTAAACTAGGGCAGGGCGGTATGAGCCTAACGACCTTAAAGGCAGTGAGCGGCAAAACAACAACACCTCAAGTGTTCATTAATGGTGAACTGATTGGCGGTGCCGATGAACTCATTAAATACATAAATCAATAATTAATAAATTAAGTAAAGCCCTCCTTTAGGGAGGGTTTTTTAAGTGGAGAGAAAAATGAAAGACTATGATGTGCTGGTAATTGGAGCAGGGACAGCGGGACTTAATGCCTATCGCCAGGCAAAAGCTCAAGGAAAAACTGCGGCCTTAATTGATGGTGGTCCCTTGGGAACAACTTGTGCACGCGTGGGTTGTATGCCGAGCAAGTTGCTGATTTCTGCGGCTAACGCAAATCACGCAGTGAAAAAAGCACGTATGTTTGGCATTGAAACAGCAGATCCCGTCGTCAATGATGAAGCAGTTCTAAAACGCGTTCGTTTTGAACGTGATCGCTTTGTAGGTTTTGTGATGGAAGGAATAGATAATATCCCTGAAGAACATCTCATTCGTGAATATGCCGAGTTTATAGACGACCATACAGTGCAATTATCTGGCGGAAGAAAATTAAGCGCAAAAACTTTTGTTTTGGCCGTAGGCTCACGTCCACGTCATGTCCCTATACTTGATGGAGCTGAAGACTTGGTCTTAAGTAGCGATCACATTTTTGAAATCGAAAAAATTCCTGAGCGTGTAGCGGTTTTTGGACCAGGTGTGATTGGTCTAGAGCTTGGTCAAGCACTAAGCCGTTTGGGCGCAGATGTTCGTCTCTTTGGGCGCAGTGGTTCAATTGGAGGAATTAGAGACCCAGAAATTCGCGATTATGCGACAAAAGCTTTTGCCGAAGAGTTTTATACCGATACCAAAGCCACGATTCATTCCGTACGTAAAGAAGGCGGCAAGGCGATTATCAATTACGACCATAAAGAAAAAGGCCGCATAGAAGAAAGCTTTGACTTTATTTTGACCGCCTCAGGACGAGTGAGCAATACCGATCGATTAAAGCTAGAAAATACCAGCATTGTCCTAAGTCATCGAAAAGTTCCAGCCTATAGCAATAGCACCATGCAGTGCGGAGATAGCCACTTTTTCATTGCGGGCGATGCCAATGATGAAATCCCACTTCTTCATGAGGCTTCTGACGAAGGTAAAATTGCCGGTAAAAATGCTGCAACTTTCCCAAAAGTTGATCCCGGTCACCGCAGGACACAATTAGGCATTGTATTCTCTGATCCCGAAATTGCCTCGATTGGACAAAGCTATGAATCTTTTGATGAATTGGTGATCGGTCGTGTAAGTTTTGAAGGTCAGGGACGTTCACGAGTCATGGGCAAGAATAAAGGGCTCATGCACCTTTATGCAGAAAAGGGCGATCGACGTTTGCGAGGAGCGCAAATTTTCGGCCCATCCGCAGAGCATTTAGGACACTTAATTGCTTGGACTGTTCAGCAAGGTCTTACTGTTGATCAAATTCTTGAAATGCCTTTTTACCATCCTGTAATAGAAGAGGGCTTGAGAACCGCATTACAAGATCTGCAAAAAGAACTCGATCAGGTTTAAGGGTATTGAGTGACTCTTAAAGATCTAGAGTACTTTGCGATCCTCGCAAAATTGCGTCACTTCGGCCGTGCTGCATTAGAGGCCGGAGTGAGTCAGCCAGCTCTTTCAATTCAGATTAAAAAACTGGAAGCGGAGCTAGGACTTTGCTTATTTGAGCGCTCAAATAAGCAGGTCGTTTTGAGTCCTGAGGGCGCTCACTTACTCCAACGAGCGGAAAACATAATTCAGCAAGTGAGTGATTTTCGAACTTGCGCTAAATCCTTTAAAGACCCCTATCAAGGCCATTTAATTTTGGGAGCTTTTCCGACTTTGGCTCCCTATCTCTTTCCCCAAATTTTGGATGAGCTTCATCAATCTTATCCGGAAATGAAGTTTTTCATCAAAGAGGAAAAAACTGAACAGCTCTTAGAAATGCTCAAACAGGGAAAAGTGGATGCGGCATTTATTGCCTTACCCCATGAAGATAAACTCTTAGAATCTGAATTTATTTTTTCGGAAGATTTTCTTTTTGCGGTGCCCGCAAATTATCCAGAAAGGTTCCCCTCTCATTTGTCAGTAGCAGATTTAAAAGGGCGAGAATTGATGCTCCTGGATGAAGGGCACTGCTTTCGTGATCAGGCACTCGAGTTTTGTACTGTGAATCAACTTCAGGAAAGATTTGATTTTCGTGCCAGTAGCCTCGAAACCTTGAGACAAATGGTGGCGGCAGGCTTGGGGCTTACTTTGCTTCCTCAATGTGCCAAAAATGAGAGCGATAAAATTCGATATATAGATTTTGAAGACCCCGCACCCCAAAGGTCTATTGCACTTTTCTGGCGTAAATCTTCAGCCAAAGCGGAGATTTTTCGTGAAATTGCCGATGACTTAAAGCGTGTATTAACACATGCCTGAATTATTAACTCAATAAATTTGGATTCATAAGAAGTTCTATTTATATTTTGATATGGCGTAAAAAATATAAAGCAGTAGTCAAGTCCTTTATATCTGCGGTTATAACTTTTATATAAACGTGTTCACGGACATAAAAAAAGGATGTATTCTTATGAATAAAAAATTTACTTTAATAGAGCTCTTAGTGGTGGTTGCGATTCTTGGTATATTGGCCTCACTACTTTTACCTACACTGGGACAAGCCCGCAAATCAGCGAAAGCGACAAGCTGTCAAAGTTCTATCAAGCAGGTCGGCAGTGCCATTGCAATGTTTCAAGGTGATAATGATGGGGTCATGGTCTATAATTATTCCGCAGCTGCTGTATACCAATCTAATTGGGCTAAAGGAGTCGATAGTTATCTTGGTGGCGACGCAAGCCCAGATACGGCAAATGGCGGCGCTTTTTGGAATACTGCATCCCCCACTCTATATGACTGTCCTTCCACTGCGATAGATGCAGAAAAAAATTGTTTCGCGATTGATTATGGAATTGTATCGACAGGATCAAATAAGTCATTTCTCGGGTATAAAGTTAGCGAAGTGAATAATAGTTCATCGGCTATTCTACTTGCAGACACTTGGAAGGAAGAGGCAACGGCATTAATTGGTAGATCCGGTATGAGAGGGGACAATGAGGCAAAATATAATACGGTAACAGGATTAACTCATGATGGCGGCTTTAAGCACAACAAAACTCGGACAAACTATGCTTTTGTTGATGGTCATTCAGAAATGATAAGATGGCTTCCTCGATCTATTTTTATGGATAGATACACTCAGGATATTGATAGATTAGGCGCTCTTTCCACAGACTTACGCACACACCCAGACTACAGGCCATAAGCATTCCTGAAGATAAATTTTTGAATTCTCCTGGCCCTTCTTTTTAGAGGGGCTTTTTTGTTTTCTCAAACGCGCTATTTTATTTGAAGAGAAAGCTAGCGTGATAAATATTATTTAGGTGGGAGGAGCTCAGCAAATGGATGAAAAAAATAAAAGCTACATGAATGGAAAAGAGTTTTTAATTCCACTCGCTTGGCTAATAAGTGCCTGTTTAAGTTTCCATCTATCCCACTTAGGATTAACGGCATTTTTCCCCCTGTTTTTCTTAAGTTTGTGGCAAATAACTAAAATTAAATCTATACCAATAGCTTTTATCAATGGCATTATTTTAGGTTTTGGTATTTATACTTATCACCTCCAGTTTTTTATTTCCATCTTCAATCATTTTGCCTATAATCTCTTTTGTGTGCTCGCCTTTTGGTTAGCCCTTTTTCTAGCGATCTCGGTTTGGCTTCGTCGGGTGTACTCGAGTAAAACAATTGCCTGGCTGATTCCAGTACTGTATTTTTCACTCGAATTTATTCGTTGTGAATTGTACCCACTCAAATTTTCTTGGGTGATCCCAGGGCTTAGTTTTTCCGAATCTAGTTATTATTCAGGCCTGGGAATTTGGGGAGTTTACGGGATTTCCTTTTTTTGCTTTTTATTGATCACTTTTGGAGAGAACTGGATTGAGAAAAAGAAGCTCAAAATCATAGCCTTTGTGAGTCTTTGCCTGCTCTGCCAAATCAGTTCACTTATGAGTACATCAGCAGAAACAGAGGGAGAAGGGCCACACATTACGGGCATTCAATGGGAAATGGGATCTCATAAAGACATTCTCGATTCTCTCGATCAAGCTTTAGAAACGTATCCTGATACAAAGCTTTTTTTCTTGAGTGAATATAGTTTTGATGAAGGCATACCTCAGCTTATTAAGGATTGGTGCCAAGTCAATCAACGTTACCTACTCGCAGGGACAACGGAGACAATCAAAGAAAGTGCAGTTATCAATAAAGACGTAAAAAGTATTGGTGGCAAAAAGAAAAAGCGGGCATATTTCAATATGGCAATGATTGTTGATCCTCGTGGAGAAATTATTTTCAAGCAAGCAAAAGTGATGCCAATTCAATTTTTCAATGATGGGGAACCAGCAAAGAGTCAGCAATTATGGGATTCCCCTTGGGGAAAAATTGGCATCGGCATTTGTTACGACTTGAGCTATAGCAAAATAATGGATGAACTTGTTCGTCAGGGCGCTCAAGCTTTATTAATCCCTACAATGGATGTGGAGCATTGGGGAGAGCAACAACATAAGCTGCATGGTCGTATAGCTCCCACCCGTGCAGGGGAATATGGTATCCCCGTTTATCGCGTTTGTAGTTCGGGGATATCACAGTTTGTTGATGCTCAAGGTCACATTCAAGCTCAAGGATCCTTTATCGGTCAAGGAGATACCTTCTCGGCAAAACTAGTCATGGCAGAGCAGGGGACGCGTCCCCTCGATCGTTTTCTGATTTATCCTGCTTTGATCATTAGTTTTTTAGCATTCCTTTTCTCATTTTTTAAGGCCTTCAAAAAAATACGATGAACCATGACAAGGGGAATTGTCCCTAATCGCCTGTGTGGCAACACCCTCCGCTGGCCGAAGAGCGGCGCTCCTTGGTGTGCGAAGCACCGTGCCCTCTATTCTGGTCAAGTGTATATCTTTTTTCCCGCCCACGACGGCAAATGGCCTGGGACCGCCAAGCACCTGCTTGGCACTGGCTCCAAAATTGATGTGGTTTTTTTACCCGCCTGTGTGGCAATACCCTCCGGTGGCCGAGGAGCCCTCGGGGCCCTACTAAAAAATTTAGCAGAACGCTTGAAGTTCCTCTCGTATGCATCGCATCATGACCTCTATTCTGGGTGATCATGAAAACTTTCACTCGATTTTAAATTTACTTGCCTTTCCAAGTGATTGGTTTACTTTGCAAAAAAATTAAGGTAAGAAATATGAATGGCCCTCCACAAGTTGATCCCCCGAATCCGGAAATTTATACCCTCATGGGTGAAGAAAATATCTTTAAACTTCTTCATGATGTCTATGATGAATTTGCGGTATCGTCAATTAAAGAGATGTTTCCAACTGATCCAGAAGGCTTGCAGGAAGCGGCAGATAAATCAGCCTGTTTTTTTGTAGGACTTTGTGGTGGGCCACCACTCTATCATCAGCGCTATGGCAATCCGATGCTGCGTCGTCGTCACTTTCCTTTCCCGATTGACATGAATTCGCGCGATGTCTGGTTGGCTTGCTTCTTAAAAGTCCTAAAGCATCCAGAAAAATATGATTTTCCTGAACAACACATCGATAGCTTCATCGGCTTTATTGCTGGCTTCTCACCTTGGATGGTGAACAAGGAATAGGGAAGGTTCCTTATCATGATCAAAGATCTGGAACAACGTATTATATATGAAAAAGATGGCCTATTAGTCATTAATAAGCCCTATGACCTGCCTTCTACGGGCAGAGCGCTAGATGACGATGATTGTCTTCAGTATTGGCTGATGCAACGACATGGTGGCATGGTATGGGCTGTGCATCAACTGGATGCGGACACTAGCGGTGTCAACATCTTTGTCACAGAAAAGAAGCTTGTGAAGCATTACAAAAAAATGCTAGAGAACACTCAAGCAGATA
Organism: Lentisphaera profundi; assembly: GCF_028728065.1. Classification (GTDB taxonomy): domain Bacteria; phylum Verrucomicrobiota; class Lentisphaeria; order Lentisphaerales; family Lentisphaeraceae; genus Lentisphaera; species Lentisphaera profundi. The sequence goes on from NZ_CP117812.1 coordinate 2,606,441, forward strand.
AACAATATCTAGCGATCGTTCATGGTATCCCTAAATGGAATAAATGTGAAGAGCATGGCCGTATTGGCAAGATAGATTCTCGAAGTCTAGGCATTCATCCTGAGGGAAAAACAGCTCATAGTAAATTTGAAGTCTTAGGAAGCGGTATAGACTGTAGCCTCATCAGAGTCAGGATATTTACGGGTCGAACACATCAGATCCGTATTCACCTGAGTCACTTATCTCATCCACTTATTGGTGAAGAATGGTACCGTGAGCCAGCTTGTACATTACATAAACGTCAGGCACTCCATTGTCTTAAAATTCACTTGCCTCAGACGGGGGATGCTTTCACCGCACCATTAGCGGAAGATTTATATCAATTGACTCAAAGTCAAGGTTTGAGTCAATATATGGAAGCGAACTTAAATGTATAATGAACTGATTGATTTGTGGTGAAGATGCGAGCGAACTTCAGGCAGTGGAAAAGTAATAACTTTTATAGAATTCACTAAGTGTTAAGACTCCGTATAAACTTCATCGATAAATTCACTCATTTCCTTGTCATGAAATGCTTGTGAGTTTTGTATTTATTTTCAGACTCTTCTAATTTGTTTAAGTGAAAAATTGACAATAGACGAGGATACCTAAATCATGGCGACCAAGCTAACGAAAACAGCGATTAAAAAATTCAAAGATGCTTTTCAAAATCGAGTAGAGATAACCCTGGCAAAAGATTTGTCAGAATGTACGAAACACGATCTTTATATGGCCTTGGCTTACACAGTGCGTGACCTTCAGGTAGAGGCTTGGAAAAAAACAAATCATAAACTCTCCAGTAAAGATGCCCCAAAGAGAATGTATTACATTTCGCTTGAGTTTTTGATGGGCAGAACTCTTGGCAATAGTTTGATTAATTGTGGTTTCTTTGATCAAGCGGACAATGCTTTAAAAGATCTTGGTGTTGAACTCGAAGACCTACTCGATGAAGAAATGGATGCGGGCTTAGGTAATGGTGGTCTCGGTCGCTTGGCAGCTTGCTTCCTCGATTCTATTGCGAGCTTAAATCTTCCAGGTTCTGGCTCGGGCATTCGTTATGACTACGGAATTTTTCGTCAAAAAATTGATCATGGTCACCAAGTAGAAGAACCCGACAACTGGTTGCGCTATGGTAATCCTTGGGAAGTGGTGCGTCCCGAACGCAAACGCGTAATAAAATTTTATGGTCATGTAGAATGCTACAAAGATCATGCGGGTAAGCAGTGGTGCACATGGCTTAATACGGAAGATGTCTTAGCCATGCCTTACGATACGCCGATTCCTGGTTACTCAATGGATACAGTGAATACTCTACGTCTGTGGTCAGCACGTTCGATTTTTGGTTTCAACCTTACGGATTTCAATCAAGGCGATTTTATTAATGCCAATATTCAGAAATCACTCACAGAAAATATCACCAAAGTCCTTTATCCCAACGATAATAATTACGAAGGCAAAGAACTTCGCTTGAAGCAGCAGTATTTCTTAGCTGCGGCGACTCTCGGCGATATGATGGAAGACTTCAAAGAATTGGGTCTACCAATCCAAGACCTGCCGAAGAAAGTTGTCTGCCAACTCAATGATACTCACCCTTCAATTGCAGTCCCTGAACTAATGCGAATTCTTATGGATGATGAAGGGCTAGAATGGGATGAGGCATGGGGCATTACTCGCCAAGTCTTTGCTTATACAAATCATACTCTACTTGCGGAAGCACTTGAAAAATGGTCTGTTGCTTTAATTGAAAATTTACTGCCACGCCACATGCAAATCATCTACGAGATCAATTATCACTTCTTGCGTGAGGTCGCTCAAAAATACCCTGGTGATAATGAGCGCCAACGTGATATGTCCATCATTCAGGAAGGTGGCGAAAAGTTAGTGCGCATGGCTTATCTAGCGATTGCGGGCAGTTTCTCTGTCAATGGCGTAGCGGCAATGCATACTGAACTTCTCAAGCATGATTTGGTTAAAGATTTTTATGACCTCTACCCAGATAAATTCAATAATAAAACAAATGGCATCACGCCGCGTCGCTGGTTGCGCAAATGTAATCCTGAACTCTCAGATTTAATCACTTCTAAAATTGGTGATAAGTGGGTAACGGATCTCGATGAGCTACAGAAGCTGATTCCTTTTGCTGAAGATAAAGTCTTCCGTAAAGAAATTCGTGCGATCAAAAAGAATAACAAAATTCGCCTCGCAGAATATGTAAAAGATCTCACCGGTGATGAACTTGATGTGAATTCAATTTTTGCAGTTCAAGTCAAGCGACTCCACGAGTACAAACGTCAGTTACTCAATATCCTGCATGCGATCCATTTGTATCAAAAGATTAAAGCCAACCCAAAAGGCCACTATACGCCACGTACAATTATTCTTGCGGGCAAGGCAGCTCCGGGTTATTTTATGGCAAAGCTGATCATTAAGATGGTGAATTCGGTTTCGGCAATTGTCAATAATGATCCCGACGTCAACAAATTCCTCAAGGTGCTTTTCTTACCAAATTACAGTGTGAGCATGGCAGAAGTTCTTGTGCCTGCTACTGATCTTTCTGAGCAGATTTCTACTGCGGGCAAGGAAGCCTCGGGAACTGGCAATATGAAATTCGCACTCAATGGAGCTCTTACGGTGGGAACACTTGATGGTGCAAATGTTGAGATTAAAGATGCGGTAGGCGATGATAATATCTATATTTTCGGTCTTGATGTTGATGGCATTACCAGCCTTGATCAGAATGGTTACAACCCTCATGATTACATGCCTCATGGTTCCCATCTTGCTAATGTGCTCGATTTAATATCTTCGGGCTTTTTCTGTCCCGAAGAACCTGAGCTTTTCCGTCCGCTCGTTGATTCACTCACCATTGGTGGCGATCACTATAAATTGGCCGCTGATTTTGAAGCTTATGCTGCAGCAGAAGAACTTGTGTCTAATGATTTCATTAAAGAAGACGATTGGTCAAAACGTGCTATTCTCAACATTGCAAATATGGGCGGCTTTTCATCCGACCGAACTATTAAACAATACGCAGAAGAAATTTGGGATATTAAGCCCTACTAAGAGAGTAAAATGATAACATCAGATCAACTGCATCAAAAACTTAAGCACGTAACCGTTGCAGGTTCTACCTGTAGCTACACAGAAGAATATTGCGATAAAATCGCTCCGATAGTGAATGAGATTAATCGTCTCAAAGAAGAAACGAACACAGTAATCTTAGCTCACTCCTACGTCAATCCCGAGATTGTCTATGGCGTGGCTGACTACACCGGAGATTCTTATCAGCTCAGTCGCAACGCTCTCGAGAGTGGTGCGGACAATATACTTTTTGTAGCCGTGAAATTTATGGCGGAAACCGCAAAAATTCTCAATCCAGAAAAAAATGTATACGTTCCAGCTGCCCTCAATGGCTGCAGCTTGGCCGACTCAATTACCGGTGCAGATGTACGTAAGCTCAAAGAAGATAATCCTGATTATACTTTTGTTTGCTACATCAATACCACCGCAGACGTTAAAGCTCAGTGCGATGTCTGTGTGACTTCGGGCAATGTTTATAACATTATTGAATCACTTCCTACCGACAAGATTTACTTTGTTCCAGACAAATTAATGGGCCTCAATATCATTGACGAAATGACTCGTCGTGGAGTTGAAAAAGATATCAAGCTTTGGGATGGAGTCTGCTACGTTCACGAAGAATATGATCCCGATATGATTGATTATATTCGCGGCGAATTTGACGGTGTTAAAGTTTTGGCTCACCCAGAATGTAGCCCTGGCGTTTTAAATCATTCTGATTTTGTGGGTTCTACTGCACAGTTACTCAAGTTTATGGAAACTTCGGATGCAGAAGCATTTTTGATGCTTACTGAGTGCGGTCTTTCAGCACGTTTACAGGTTGAAATGCCCGAGAAGAATTTTGTGGGTTCTTGTTCCGTATGTAAATACATGAAAGCAAATACACTCGAGAATATCTTGGAATGCTTAAAAAACCCAAAACCACAGAATGAGATTCACCTCACTAAAGAAGATGTCCAAGGCTCACGTCGTTGTATCGACGCCATGTTTCATTACGCAGAGAAAACGACTAGCAAGTAGTACGATAATACGCATCTAGTACTTCTTAGCTTCATTAAAAAAGCCGAATCACATTTGTGATTCGGCTTTTTATGTATCTATACTAAAGAGATATCTTATTATGACTAATAAGGTTGTGGTGAAGTTGTTTAGGAAGCTTAATTGTGTAAGTTTGATAAGAGTTAAAAGCAATGGATCAATCAGTACTTAAAGTATGAAAAAGCCTTCAATATCAATCGTCATTCCCGCTCTTAATGAAGCCGCTAATATTAGCAATATTTGTGCTTGTTTAAAAGCGCAAACTTATGCTGCAGTAGAAGTGATTATTGTCGATGGCGGCAGTACTGATAAGACTCAAGAATTATTCGAAAAAGAGGGCATGAGGGTATTGTCGGGCCCGCGAGGTCGAGGCAATCAAATTCACCTAGGAAGCTTAAAAGCCAAAGGTGATATTATTTTTGTGATGCATGCCGATATGACTCTGGATTCACAAGTCTTAGAAAAAATCGCTTCCGCCTTTTCTAAAGATGACTTATTAATCGGCGGTTGTGTGGGATCGGCTTTTGATCAAGATTTTTTTAAATTCCGTTTTCTTTCTTGGCTCAATAATCTACGAATCACATTAACGGGAATCAGTTTTGGTGACCAAGGCCAGTTTTTTTTACGTCAAAGAGGCTTGGATGAGAGCTGGATTCAGGCGATCCCTTTGATGGAAGACGTGGAATTGGCTTTGCGCATGAAAGCCGCGGGAAAAACAATTCAGCTAAATGGCGGGATTATTGCCTCCACACGACGTTGGCAGCATCGCAGTGTTTTGTTCAACGCAATATATGTGTCTTACCTCTTATCAAAATATCTCTTTTTAAGAAGATTTAAAAAGGATTTTTCAGTAGAGAAATTTTATGAGTCTTACTACAAAAAATAAGACTTAGTAGTTATCTAGACTAATTAGTACACTTTCCGCCGCTGCGGTAACAGAAGTCGTAACAAGCCTTATGATTGAGGTAGACGTTACCGAAGCTATCTTTAAGCGTGCTTCCCATTTCGTATTGTGGATCATTATAAATAATGGGGCAAGGATATATTTTCATTTCACCCTTAATTTTCTGTAGAGTTCTACCATTGTGACACTGAAAATCCTTGGCTTTTACTCCGGGAAGCTGCATGCAGTGTTCAGAGAGAAATACTTTTTCATGAACTTCGTCAATGCGTTCAAGATTGGTGCCCATTTCAAGATTATAAGGCAAAAGTTTGACGTCGACATCTACTCCATAAGGTGAGAACAGTTGATGAAACTTATCTTCAATTTCATCGGCCTGTAATTCATGACCTTCATAAACAATAGCCGATGCAGTAATGATCACCTGAAAGCCCGCCAGGCTAATTTTCACGGCATTAATAAGCGTTTTTTGGAAGTTGCCCTGATCACGTATTTGATCGTGCCTAGCTTCTTCAAAGTGATCCATACTGATGCGAAAACTTAGCGTAGAGTCCGACTTGATCTGCTTGAGTCGCTCTAAGTCCATACGCAGCGTGGCATTGGTCATAATCGTTGTATCAGCTGTTTCCATTGCCATACCAACAAGACTATAAATATCCTTATTGAGAAAGGGTTCTCCCCCAGTGAAATAAATGTGATTGACGCCAAATTTTTGAGCTTCATCAATGGTGGGCTTTATATCTTCGGTAGTAATCATATCAATGCTATTATTTGTGGGAGAGGACTCTACGTAGCAATGATGACAGGCTAAATTGCAGCGCGAACCAGTGAAGAACCAGAGATCATCTAGCTGATTATTACCCTCAGCATTCTTTTGGAATGAAATATAGCCAGGACGTTTTTTCTGTTGATCAATAGTCATTACTCAAACCGGTAGTTATAGGCTTCAAAATCGGGCCGCTCTTTTGTGACTAAGGTATTAATAGCCTCTTTGAAAACTTTAGGGCTTTTGAGCATATTCGCATTGAGCTCATCAATACTTGTGGGCTCGGAATTAACACCATTAGCATAATCAATGCCAAAACCCAAGAGTAAGTAGGGAATAACTAATTCACCAGCTAAAACGGCCTCAGGGCCACATGTTTGGGAGATGACGTCTGCGTAATTCGCAATAAAGTTAATCTCGGATTTCGAATTCAAACGAGGACCATTGACATGGCCATACGTTAAATTTTTGACGGTATCAAATTGACTTAAATCTTTTTGAAAACCTTGATGAATCAAACTAGCCGCAATTAAATGACCTCGTTGAGGATCATTTTCAGCGGTATAAATACTGCAGAGTTCTCCACTCGGGAGGCGATTATCGGGAAAAAATACGTCATTAAATAAAAGTAATTTGGCGAGGGGAATATCACTTTTGCAGACACCGCAAACAGTGGTGGCAATTATGCGATCAACGCCAAGTTCTTTCATTGCCAACATGTAGGCTCGATAATTGAGCATATTGGGAAGTCTTTCATGGTTTTTCCCATGACGAGAATAGAAGACAACAGGTACGCCCTTGAAACATGCCTTGACCAAAGTGACCTGTCCAAATTTATTGCTAATGAGACAGTTTTCTACATTTTCTAAAGCTAAGTCATAAAGACCCGATCCAGTAATAATTCCAATCATAATTAAAGTATCCTAAGTAACTAATTAGTGGCGTTTTGATTTAGATCATCAATGATAGCGATAATATTTTCTTTGACTTGATTGCGGATAATCTTTATGTTCTCACCTTCTTGTCCTGCAGGGTCATCGATTCCTAAATCATCATAAATGGCTAGTTCGCTTTTCACATTACACCCCATGCTGTAAATACGGTAATAATTTTCATCTTCATCGATGACTTTAGGAAAGAAATTTGAAGAATCATTCATATCCACGCCTTCTTCTTTCATCGCTTCGATACATGCGCTATTTACTTGATCAGCAATATTTGTGCCAGCACTTAGTCCTACAAAATTTTCATTGGTATTATATTTATTAAAGTAAGCTTGGGCCATTTGTGAGCGTCCCGCATTATGACCGCAGAGAAATAAGATTTTCTTTTTCATTAACAGCAAGCTTCTTCCGTATCATCACTCGGGCAGCACTCCAAAACTTCTTTTTCATCATCGGGATTAGAGATAAGGAATTGTCCTTTATAAGGAGGCATGGACAAACGTTTAGCCGTTTCAGTGCAAACTTCTTGGGGGATGCCACGTAAGAAAAGGTGATCTTCATCATCTTTGGCTTCTCGCATAGGGCCAATATAAGTTGCCGCTTGTCCCTTGTAGAGGCATTCGGGGCTACGAACTAATTTGTGGCCACGCACAGTGATGGAGATGAATTTGATGCCTTCAATTTCTTGCCATACAAAACTCTTGAGAACCTCTAATCCGAAGAAACCGGCAGACTCCATTGACTTGAGGTAAGATTGAGTCGTTTCTGCACCACTTAAGCAACCCGACCAAAGGTGTTCATCATCCTTTAGATGCTGGGGAACTTCTTGATCGGAAACAATATCGGAAACGGAGAAAGTTCCTTCATCTTTTAGTACGCGATAAATTTCGCGAAAAACTTTGTCCTTATCGGAAGCTAAATTAATGACGCAATTAGAAATAATAGTATCGGCAATTCCATCTTCCAACGGAAGTTCGTCAATGGTACCTTTAAGGAATTCAACATTGTCATAGCCGAGTGATTGAGCGACTAAAACTTGATTCTTACGAGCTTTATCTAGCATAGTATCGGTCATATCAATACCATAAACTTTGCCACTGGCACCGACTTTTTTAGCAGCAATAAAGCAATCAATTCCCGCTCCAGAACCGAGATCCACAATGACAGCATCTTCTTTGAGAGATCTAAATGCAGTAGGATTCCCGCAACCATAGGAAACATCGGTGACTTCTTTCGGGATATGAGATAATTCTTGATCGCTATAACCGGTAGGGCAGCAGAGTTCTGCTTCTTGTTCTTTTGCGGCTTCTGAGTATCTTTCTCTTACTGATTCTACTATTTTACTCATTAAATTTCTCCTATTTATATTATGATGGATAAGGCCAAAGGGCCGAAAGTTTATTTGAATTTAAAAAGAATTCTTGATGCCTCTTTAAGTCTGCTTCAGTATCTAGATCTGAGAGTGTTTCTAAGAGTTCTACATTGAGATTTTGTTGCTCTGCTAAAGCCAAAGTTTCTTTTAAAACGAGCTCACTACTCCAAGTGATTCCATCAAAGATTTGATGGGCTTGATTCATTGCCATTAGGTAGTAACCACCATCTTTTGCGGGGCCAATAGTAAGATCAGCGGAAGTAAGATTTTTGTAAGCTTCTTGAATGTGATCCATACTTAAGAGGGGGCAATCAGAGCCAATTAAGGCGACTTGCGTAGAATCGTTTAGTTCAGTTTTAAAAGCATTGTGAATGCGATTACCGAGATCACCCTCACTTTGTTTTTTCACTTTTAACTTGGGGTAATATTTCTTGAAAAAATCTTGTGAACCCGCTACATAAAGTACGATTTTAAAACTCTCTTCTTCTTGGCAAGTACTGATCAGGCAATCGAGTAGGGCACGATAAATGTCACAGGCCTTTTCCATACCAATACTTTTTCCCAAGCGGCTTTTCACCTTTCCTGGAACGGGTGCCTTGGCAAAAATAATGAGTTTTTTATTCATGTATTAAATTTACCAGTAAATTTTTAAACGTCATCATCTAGTTCAATCTCGAGTTTGGTTTTTGGGAAAGAAATACAACTTAAGCAAGCACCGGTCTTTTTATCTTCTTCATCAAGGTAATCACTGGGCAGCGAAGTGACTTTCCCTTTTTTGATTTTGACCATGCAGATACCGCAAACGCCGGCACGACAAGAAGATTTTATAGGGACTTGCTGCTGCTCAAGAAAGTTGAGCAGGGTGATATTATCATTATATTGATAGTGCTGACCATTTACGGAGATTTCACAAGCTATTTTATCGCGTTTCTCACTAGCGGGAGAGGCAAAGATTTCATTATGGAATTTGTTTTCTGGCATGCCTTGATTGAGGGCCATGGTTTTGACACTTTCCATTAAGGGAGCAGGGCCACAAGTGTAGAGTGTGGCATTGGGGAAATCGATCTTATATTTAGCAATGACTTCGTCATTTAAACGTCCGCTTTCACCATCCCAGTTTTCTGGAGGCTGAGAAAGAATGGGGATGTAATGAATAGCGGAAGACATAGTGCTAATGATTTTGAGTTCGTCATGGAAAGCCATTTCGTCAATTGTACGAGCAGAGTAGAAGAAATAAATAGGCTGAGAGTGGCCTTTATCCACAGCGTATTTAATCATGGACATCATAGGAGTGATTCCAACGCCGCCAGCAACAAAAATGGAAACCTTGTCATCTGCTTCATAAGCAAAGCGACCAGCGGGATTGCTCACTTTTAAAATATCACCTGCTTTGACTTGTTCGTGCATCCATGTGGAGCCTAGACCATTTTTGATTAGCTTAATAGAGACTTCGTAAATTCCTGGACGAGAGGGGCTGCTATTGAGGGAATAGCAACGAGCCACTTTTTGAGTTTCTCCCGTATGAAAAGTGAGAAATTGTCCTGGATCATAATCAACATATTGTTCAAGAGGGCGGAGACGGAAGTTTTTGATTGTGGGAGTCAATTGTCTAATGTGTAAAACTTCCATTTGTGTAATATTGCCAGTAGATTTTGGTGGACCAACGAGGATCAAATCTTGCTTGTCAGAGCTATCAATTTCTTGAGTGGCACCCAATTCTCGCATCAGAAAAACTAGTACAATAATAAAAGTAAAAATACTGAGCAGTAGCGCATAAGCCTGGAGTTGTTCAAGGGGCCATGAGTCGAAGTTAAACATGATTAAAACTCCCCAGGAACTTTTGTTGTAATCACGGTCTTGTCGCCAATCTTATTAAATGTGAGTGCATCTACTGGGCAAGCATCGATGCAACCACCGCAGCCAATACAGGGACTCGAGTGAAGACCAAAAGATACTTCGATAGGCTTTTTATCCTTATGAGCATACTCATCCACCGCAATCCCCATGGGGCAAGCTTGGGTGCAGAGTCCAATGCCCTTACAATTATCATTGGGAACTACGGCATATCGAGAGCGAGTCCAACGGCCAAATAATTTCATCCAGCGAGCCATTGGGCAGCCATAGCGACACCAAATTCTAGTGCCAAAGAAAGGGTAGAGGCCGACGCCAATAATGGAGCCAAAAGTGAAGTCAATAATCAAATCCTGTACATGCCAAAGGCGGTCATAAGCCCCAGGGCTAATGATGTGGTAAGTATTCAGAATAATGGAAATCCCAATGACAATAGAGAAGATAAACATAAAAACTTGAATCCATTCAAGGGCAAGAGATTTCTCTCCTCGAGGAGTTCCTTCGCGAACCCATTTAGCACCCCATTTGGTGGTGCCGATTGTTTCCGCTAAATTCCCGCAGGCACAGACCCAGCTACAGTAACGCTTGCCAAAAAACCAAACGAATATGGGGATAATCACAAACATATAGATCAGTGCATAGCTGCTGAAAAAAGCAGGGGCCACATAAACGTGAGCCATTTTATGGACTAAATGGAAGGCGCTCACAGTGATTTTTTGATCAGCGGGCAGTGCTTCATCAAAAACGAGTGTTTTGGCATAAACCGATGTGCCAGGGCGCTCATCATTAATGATTTCATAGGAATTCTTATCTTGCAAGATTCCTTCCACGTAAACGAGCAAAGAATACTTTTGATTATCCGGCGAGTAATTAATCGGATTATCTAAACTTATGGTATTTGCGGGTGCTTCTAAAACGATGTCATTCTTAGGCGCTTTATCTGACCAGTCACCGCCATTGATCATGGGTAAAACAAAAGGCATAAAATAAAAGCCGACTAACTGAACGAGTAGAATACTGGTAAATTTCTTTTTTTGATAAGATGATAAGCTGGCTTTTCCAGCGCGTTTTCCGTAGGGGGACTTACCTTTGAAGAGCAGCATAGCACTAATGATAACAACGATCCCCGTATAAAGAGTCTGATACCAGAAATTGGGGCTCTTTCCAAAGAAAAAGAAAAAATCACCAAAGGGATCATTGATTCCCAAGGCATTGGTGATAACTGCCGGGTAAGATTTCATCGTGTAGATGAAAATGATGGCAGGGAGAAATAATACTAAGAAAATCATTTCTAGTTTTGAGCGTTTCATCTATTTTATAACCTTGCGTTTTATAAGTACTTGTTCAAATCTAGATTGCGGGAAAGAGGATTGCGAGTTTTTTTAGGCCAATATTGGGTGAAGGAATTCTTTAAGTTTAGCTATATTAATGGTACCCTTTAGTAAAAGCTTAATGACTGGTGAAGCACAGTGGGTGCAGTCCAGTACGTCGTATGAGTAAAGAGAAATGCCATGCTCAATATAAGAAGGTTTATCATAGTGCTACGCCTAAATTTATTATCCGATGGGAGCTTATTCAGAAAGAATGGTGAAAGCTTACAGACTCTGGTATATTTTCTTTCAATTAATCATTTCTCATCCATCTGAAGCTGTATAGATTTCGATCTTTGTTTATGGTCCCTTAACAGTTTTACTTAAAGAGAGCGAACACAGTTAACCCAAGTTAGGTAAAGAAGTGATGGTCTATGATTTCCATAGAAAATCACTGGTAATTCAATCCTCATAAAGCTACTTTAGATCAAGTGCTATTATGCTTTCGATTTCTTTGAATAAATTAAGCCAATAAATGACATTATGGATAACTGGTTAACACGCGAGACGCTACTCATACAGGTCAGGAACCGCTATGATGAGAAATCATGGGCGGAATTTGATGAGTATTATAGATCCTTTATCAAAATGATAATCACTCGTATGGGGGTTACACACCACGATGCCGAAGATTTAACTCAACAAGTTTTACTTTCCGCATGGAAAGCACTTCCCGATTTTGATTACGATACGAATAAGGGTCGTTTTCGTGGTTGGCTTTGCCAAGTGACGGGAAATGCGACTAAAAACTTTTTTGATAAAAGAAAGCGTGAAGTCAAACGGCATGAAAAAGCCACCAGTGATAGAAGCCTAGATTATATAAAAACTTATAATCAAGCTGATATCGAACAGATTGCCACGGAGGAATGGGAAGTTTACATTTCGAATTTAGCTTGGAAGAATATTGAGACTGAGCTTGCCGATAAAGTCCGTGAAGCATTCCTTTTATTAACTCAGGGAAAGGACCCTGCCGATATTGCTCTTGAGCTAGATATCGAGCGCAACACTATATACGTCTATAAAAAACGAGTGACGAAGTTACTCTATAATGAGATTAACCGCTTAGATCGCGAACTGGGTTAATAAGTCATTTAAAAACTAAGTCAACACCACGTTCTAGAAGTTGTTTCTGTATATAAGGTGATACTCCATTAGTATCCAATGTGAGACGCTGCAAACTCATGAGGTCTAATAAATGAATATCAAAATTTGTCCGTAAGCCGACGATATTTAATTCTTTTAAAGGTAAATTTTTCAGGACCTGTAAGTCAATAATATTCGTATAACTAATATCTAATTTTGTGATTTTCATTGATATCAGTGGGTTCAAATCAGCCACCTTGGTACGCGATACATTCAATTCCTCTAAGTTCATATGACTAATCGGGTGAAGGTAAGAAACCCCCGTTCCAGATATATCTAATGACACTAATGGTAAAGCCGAGACTGGTGATAGAAAATTAAAACTTTCTGCATTTATCTTTAATTTTTTGTTCAATTCATCATAAAGCCAATTTTCCGGTAGAACGCTACTCTCCACGCTTTCAATAAGCTTATACACACCTACTGCTCTAATCAACTGAGGCTGATTAACACAGAAAGAGGCCACGACCCGACGACCACCGGGTCGAGTACTACAGTACTTTAATAAACTCAAGAGTTCCTGACTCGAAGTTGGCTCATTTAACTTGCTAGCCAATTCCATATAGCCCTTTAAATCTTCACCACTGGCACGATCAAAAGCTCTCAATGCTTCAGTATATTTTCCTTGCCCCAAATAAAGTTTGCCTAACAAGTAATGCGCCGCTTTGTTTTCCGGAACAAAATCTACGACTAATTCGCAGTAATAAAACGCTTCATTAAAATGATGTAATTTTTCTGCGCGATAAGCATTTTTATAAAAGTGAACCGCGGCTTTTTTTCGTAAATTTAAGCGTAGTTGCTTTTCTGTCTCGGCTTTATCACGCGCAGCTAAAGCGCGTTGTTCACGATCGGCTAATTGTACGATAAAAATCAGCGTTAAACTACTAATCAATGTAATGGCACTTGCAATAGTGATCGCAATTCGGCGATTGCGTTTCATTAATAAACAAAATTGTTTAAAGAAACTAGCGTGTTCAGCTTTAGGTGAAAACCCACCTAAACAAGCGCGCACGTCATTTAAGAGTTCTGTCACATTGGCGTAACGATCCTTAGGATCATCTGCCATTGCTTTGAGTATAATCGCTTCGAGGGAACTTGGTAAATCTTTAACAATCAAGCTAGGCAATATAAAATTACCTTTAAGAGAGTTCTTTAAAACTTGGTCTGCACTCTCACCTTGAAAGGGGCTCTTGCCCGTTAATATATTATAAAGCAGGATACCTAGGGAATAGACATCGACTCGTTCATCTAATTTAAGCTGGCCCGTAAGTCGTTCCGGTGCGATATAACCTGGTGTGCCCTGTAATGTTTCAGAAGTATGGTTTATCCATTCATTTTCCTCATCTTTTTCAAGAGCTAAACCCCAGTCACACACAATGACTTCGCCGTAATCGCCCAAGACAATATTATCGGGTTTCAGGTCCATATGTAAAATACCTTGGGCATGGGCGGAACTAATGGAATCACAAACTTTAACAAAAATATCTAAAAGTTTGACTCGGTTAAAATTTTCATTGGATTCTAAGCTACCATTTTCAAGTAAGTCTTGAAGTGAGCTTCCTTCGATGAGTTTCATTGAGAAATAAGGTTTATCCTCATCCATTCCCACTTTATAAACTGGCACGATATTCTGATGCTGAAGTCGAGCTGTAAGCGAGGCTTCCTTAAGAAAATCAAGTATCTGTCGTGATGAAGGTTTTTCAGCTTTCAGTGTGGCATGGGCAACTTTTCTCCCCGTAAAACGGTCTTTCACAACAGTTATTTTTTTGAGCCCTCCAGAGGCATGGAATTGCGTATCATCAAAACGATTAGCGGCAATTAGTTCATCAAATTTTTGCTGAACTAGTTGTCCTTCTTCATCTTGGCCGTCATCAATATGCTGCTTAGCCTCACGAAAATATTGAGCCATATTCAAGTTTATTTCATTAAGAGGTAAATCCGAATTTTTTTTTTCCATAGTCAAACCAGCGCATATTTGATTCATTGTTGATTAAGCTAAACCTTAAGTACTCCTTGTGCAAAAGATATAGCCAAATACTCTATTTTTTTTGGCCCTTAGTAATCATTTTTTCTAATTGCTGACGCAACTTAAGTTTTATCTCCTGGTATTCGGGATTCTTTATAAAACTCGATTTCTCTGAGGGGTCTTTTTCATAGTCATAGAGTTCTTCGGCAACGATAGGACCCTCAAGCTCTCCTTTACGGTAATCCATCTGTTTCCACGCCGTATAACGGTAACGTTTTGATCGAACAGTGTAACCCATCGCGTCCTTGCCATTGATTGTTCTGGGATATTGAGCCATTTCAACTTCTTTCACCATAGCTTCAGCATTATCCAGAATCGGCTTCAAGCTTTCTCCCTGTAAATGCTTTGGGATAACTAAACCCGTCAAATCACAAAGCGTAGGGAAAATATCGACTAAGCCAACAGGCGATTGCGATGATTTTCCGATAGCTTTCATCCCTGGCGCTGAAATAATGAGTGGCGAACGTACCGCCTGCTCAAAGTTACTGTGCTTACACCAAAGATTATGATCACCTAAGTGCCAACCATGGTCACCCCAGAGACAGATAATTGTGTTGTCACGAATCTCGAGTTCTTCGAGTTTATCAATCAACTGACCAATCTGAGCATCTATAAAGGATACACAAGCATAATAACCATGAGTTATCTCGCGTTTATAGGCATCAGAAAACGGTAGTTTTTCTTTCATTGAGTAGGAATGAAGCTCCCCCATATTACCGTAAGAAAAGCTTGGACTCCCTTTAGCTTTTCCTGCAAAAGGCAAGTTGATTTTTTCACGCTCATAGAGATCCCAATATTTTTTAGGTGCTACGAAGGGCAAGTGTGGTTTTTGATAACCCACGGAAAGAAAAAAGGGTTTATCATCTTTAGATAAATCCTCAAGCATTTTCATGGCAACAAGTGTTTTTTGACCATCGCTATAGGCAACATCAGGATAATCTTCTGACTCGGTGAGTGGACGTAAGCCCTGTGCGGCTAATTGCTTTTTTAAAAGATCTTTATTTTTCGAATATTTTTTTTCTAAGCGGGCGATTTCGCGAATCCTATCAGCATTGCGATAACCTCCTTTCTGATGACCATATTTTTCATCTGGTGCGATATATTCTCGGTAGGCTAGACTCCACGATAAGGCATCACGTTTTTTATCCACACAGCGGCTATCATAGGTTTTGCCGATACCGGTCGTTTGATACCCTTGTTGCTTAAAGTACTGAGGGAGGGTAAGAATATCTGGATTAGCCTCCCGCATTTTAGGCGTAAAAGAGAAGACACGTACACTATCAATATACATACCTGACATAACACTGGCTCGAGATGAACCACATATAGCATATTGGCAATGAGCGTTATTAAAGATCATGCCCTGATCCGCAAGACGATCCATATTAGGAGTGATGATCTGCTTTTCACCATAGGCTCCAATAAGTGGCTTAAAATCATCAATAGGGATAAAGAGCACATTATACTTTTTGCCATTAGAAGCACTACACACTCCGGATATCACAAAAAGACTCAATAAACAAAAGTTAGTGAAGAAAGGCTTACTCTTTCTAATCTCCAGTTCTTTTCCTTTAAGAGTGATTGTTTTCTTCATTTGCCTTTCCTTAAGTTATTTATTCGTATAATAAAGTACTACAGAAGACCACCCTTAATTGTGACTCATCATATAGGATATTGCTCTAGTTTAAATCAACTGTAAAAATAGGGTGACTAACAAATTCCATTCATAAAATGTGATTGTCGTTAACTTAGGGGATTATCGTTTTCTTATTAATTTATATTTTTTTGATGCCAGTCACATCACCATATATGGTATTGTATTAGGTATAATTGGATGATCTCAAGAATCTATTATTTATGGTGTTGTTATATGAAAAAGTTTACTGAAAAATCAAAATTTACTCTTACAGAACTTTTGGTGGTAATCGCCATTATAGGCATTTTAGCTTCTTTACTCCTACCCGTTTTAAGCAAGGCTCGCAAGCAAGCTCATGCAATGACTTGCTTGAATAATATTAAGACTGTGGGCCTTGGCATGCAGATGTTCCGCGATGATGAAAAGGGAATCATTGCTCATAATTATGCTCGAGATCGCTGGAATATAATGGACTGGGCTCTTGGTGTACGTGACTATTTGGGGGGAACTGCAGCTGCAGACCTGAATGAATGGAATTTTAGACGTTCTGCGGCGGCTTCATTTTATGGTTGTCCCACAACACTTGAATTGGATGGTAATAATAACGGGACTAATGAGAGTGTATATTCTATCCATTACGGGATTCCAGTAAGGCCGGGGCAAATATCCTCGTTTGTAGGTTATGAAATTAATGTGATTGAGAAGCCTTCGGAATCTATTCTTTTAGCGGATGGTTATAGGGAAGACTCACCAGTCTATCGAGGTCGCTCTGGCTTTAAACAGCAGCATGCTTATGAAGCGGTGACGGGCCTGGCCGATAACAAATTCAAGCATGTAGACACTAAAGCTTCTTACCTATTTTTTGATGGGCATACCGAGCTAATTAGATGGCGTACTGAAGGGGCGTTCCGTGAGCTCTATATGTATGATTTATACAACTTGCCAGATATTGGCTTGAATGCAGGCTCAGTAACTTACACTCCTTAAATAAAAATCTATTCAGTCCTATTTCTTGAAGTATTAAATAGCTGAATATTTTCATTTACTGTCCATGAGAATCGGATCGGAATCATTCATTATGGATTAGATTCTCGGGGATGATCTTGATATTTCTCTTGCTGCGTTCTTTTTCGATTCGGCGATGAATCACTTGGCGTAAATTGCGAGAGAAATTTTCATCTAAGAGGATTTGATTGGCGATTTCACTTATAAACAAGTCTGTTTGAGGACATCGAAAGGCAAGTCGGCGAGAATTCCTTTAAGTCGTTAAGCATAGAAATCTAAGATGCCATGGAGGTTCTCAATCATGCCAGCTGTACCATCCCGTCTGATTGAATGGTAGAATTGAGCTTTTTCATTGCTTATTCCCTGGTATTTATATATTAAAATACAGTCATCCCATAGAGCAGGAAAAACTGACTCTTTAATACATTTCCCTGTGTAAATACCTTCTATTTATTAGATGGATGTTTTGGTTTTGATTAAGGCTCAGTCATTGGCTGTCCCATAGATTTATGTAAATCCCGGCAAATACTGCTGAGGAGGAGTTGAGTATAGCCTTGGTGGGTCACTGGCTGTCCCACAGGATTTGAGGACTGAGTACAATTCAAGCCTTGACCATAGTACGCCACGGATAACGGTGAATATTCTTGAGAAAGAATATTTCCACTTACTTTGAAATGCTAAAAATCGCAAAAGCACGTAAGTCAATAATGCTGTCCAAACTTGCCACCGAATGGCATTTTCGTTATGGCCAAGGAAATCAGATATTTGCAATGTTTGTTTGATCTGTTTGAAAAACACTTCGATTCCCCAACGTGATTTATAGATTTGTGCGACTGAACTGGGAACCCATTTAAAGTTGTTAGTAATGAAAACCATTTTCTTAAGTTTTCCGTCAATTTCTACTTCAGCTTCGACAAGTCGTAATTCTGTCGGGTAATGCAGTTGAGTTTTCGTACCTTTGAGACGAATACGCTGATCACGGATGATAGAACCTTTGGCTTCAGAGATATTTTCAATAATCTCGTAGCTCATATTATCTTTTGCCCGAGTAACCCAAAATACTTTACGTTCATTGAGGTGAAAGAGATGTTTATAATCCACGTAAGCCTTATCAAAAACCACTATTTCTCCAGGTAACATTCCTGCACATAATTCCTTTGCTTCCGTTGAATCATGAGTGTTCGCAGCTTTTACAATAGCGAAAGAAGGTAAGAAATTTTGTAAGTTAAGCTTCATGTGACATTTAGCCGCAGCTTTACGACGACGATGTTTTGCCCATGGCATACAATTAGCAACAAGCTGGATAGTTGTAGAATCCACCGCGTGAATTGCTTTTTTGAAACGTCTAGGAAAACCAGTATATTTTTGCTGAATACCAAAGCCCGCATACTTATTCTGTAAGTGATTAAGAACACTCCAGAAAAGTTCTTCTGCCATGTCGGCATTACGAGTTCTATTTGCGTTAGATAAGGTATTTCGTTTCGGGACTGTCGCGCCTCGTATAGGCTCAAGGCTTCCACTATGATTTTGAAGGCTATCGCAAATATCATTTAAGCTCAGAGAATGAGATAACTGAGCATAAAGTAAGGTTAGAACATGGCTCCAAGGACTAAACTTACGAGTTTTGATTCCGTGCTTATCTGCAAGTTTTTGAACTAAATGTCCTGGAATTAATTGGCAGATTTGTTTGAGACTACATACATTACTTTTGTCTGGCTTCATGATGGACTCCTTTTTTTGTCGTTATTAAAAGAAACATCTGAAGCTAGATTTTTCATAGCTTAGTTATTTTTATGGGATGGCTGTGATATTAAAAGGTAATTTAGAAGTGTAGTAGGATAAAAAATGTTTATGTCTTTTCCATTAATCAATGGAAAACATTAACTGCTTCTAGCTCATAAACAGCAATAAAAAGCCAAGCTGACAGCTGAAATTAAAAAAATGCTATTTTCCACATAATAAAGGTGCCATATCTTGAATCACCTTCTCAAAATACTGACTCGGGCCAGTAGTGATTACTCACCAAGCGTCCTTATTTCGTGAAACAATGGATTATTTAAAAGATATGGTACTCATCAATAAAAGATTCCTTTTCTAGTCACATATACCGATGCTGTATTTCATTAAGCTTAATCAACACATACTTTATTTAAGAATCATATCACCGGAGATATACGTGGAGAAAAAAATACATTCATACCTTTTAGTCGCTTTTATACTTGCTATGGGCTTTTCATTACAGGCAGCTAAAAAACCAGTGAACATGATTTTTATCTTAGCTGATGATTGCACCTACCTCGACCTGGAACTCTATGGCGGCCAAGCAAAAACACCTCATCTTAATGCACTGGCCAAAAAAGGCCTCAAGTTTAATCGTTGCTATCAAGCCGCACCCATGTGCTCTCCCACCCGCCACGCTCTTTATACGGGGCTTTATCCAGTCAAGAGCGGAGCCTACCCCAATCATGCTAATGTAAATAAAGGCGTAAAGAGCATTCCTCATTTTCTCAAAGCGGGTGGCTATCGCGTTATCTTAGCTGGCAAGTCACATGTGGGTCCTGCTAAAGCGTTTCCTTTTGAATACATCAAAGAATTTTCCGATACCCGTTATGAGCCTACAATCTCTGCTGATGGATGGCGTTACCCTAAAGTTAATCAGGTCATGAAAGACGCAGTAGAAAAAAACCAACCCTTTTGCATGTTTCTATGTTCAGACGAACCTCACTCTCCTTACACAAAAGGCGATGCGAGTCAGTACCCACCCGAGAGCTTAATACTAAGTCCACAGCATCTTGGTTTTCATGCTAAATCCTACTCCAAATACTTAGCTGAAATCACTTATTTTGACGGACAAGTAGGCGAAATCATGCAGATGTTAAAAGCTAATAATTTAGAAGATGATACCATCGTCATCGTGGCCAGCGAACAAGGTAGTTCATTTCCCTTTGGTAAATGGACCTGTTACGAAGTCGGTGTTGCCAGTGGTATGCTCATTTCCTGGCCTGGTCACGTAAAGCCTAATACTGAAACTGATGCCATTGTCGAATACACTGATATAGTTCCCACACTACTCGAAATTGCCGGTGTGGAAGCACCAAAGAACCTCGATGGCAGGTCCTTCTTAAACCTTATCAAGGGCCAAGCAATAGAACACAAAGATTACGCTTTCAGTATTCAGACCACCTACGGCGTCAATGGTGCAAACGCAAACTACGGAATCAGAACCGTCGTTGATAAGAAGTATCGCTATATTCGAAATGTAAATCCGGATAATAATTTCAGTATCCCCAGTTCACGAGGTCTATTGAAAAATACGGCCAAGATGGATAAAAATAGCCAAGCCTTTGCGCAACGTTATTTTACTCGTCCGCCAGAAGAGCTCTATGATATAGAAAATGATCCCTACTGCCAAGTCAATCTTATCAACAATCCCGAACTTAAGCCTACTAAAGAAAGATTATCCCTTCAAATCGATCAGTGGATGGAAGCACAAGGTGACCGTGGTGCAGAGACTGAAAAAGAAGCTATTGAACACCTCGCCCCCTATAAGAGAAAACAGTTTGAAAAGTAAGATGATTATCTTTTTAAACGGTAAGGAGAGTGCGAAGTACTAATATACCTAGTCAAGGAAATATTTTCCTTGCTGGGGAGCTCGTAATGGCTGGGGGTTTAAGGGGATTTAAACGTGCAGGCACCTTTTTTAGTAGGGCCCCGAGGGCTCCTCGGCCGCCGGAGGGTGCTGCCACACAGGCGATAAAAATATCTGGGGCTCCGTACCACACCTCGCTCCAGCGCTTAATATTCACAATCCCCCAGCCCCGCTCAAGGTACTGCCGTACAGGTCAATAATTTTTATCCGCCTGTGTGGCAACACCCCTTAGGAATCCCGATGCTAGTCGCTGCGTTCCTATGCTTAATTTTAGTTGAACAGAGTGCGGTATTCAATTCATCCGCCTAGT
Source organism: Lentisphaera profundi (assembly GCF_028728065.1). GTDB lineage: Bacteria > Verrucomicrobiota > Lentisphaeria > Lentisphaerales > Lentisphaeraceae > Lentisphaera > Lentisphaera profundi. The sequence goes on from NZ_CP117812.1 coordinate 2,627,551, forward strand.
CAAGGAAAGATTTTCCTTGCTAGAGCGCTCGTAATGGGTGGTGGACTTAAGATATATTAACTGAGAGATGAGCTCGAAGAGCTTAGGAATGTAGCCATGGACGTAAGTCCGTGGTATTTGAATAACAGAATCGTGCGTGCCGAAGGTACGCGGCAGAGTTTTAGCGTCATACCTTCGGCATGAATATCATTTTTTTAACAATACCCACCGGATAAATCCGGTGGCTACCATACTACATACCTTCGGCATGTGCTTAAGGTCCGTATCATCACGGGGCTTCCCGCTCGCGGAAGGCATTAATTATATGAGGCTCTACCCCAAACTCGACTAAGAGTGCGAGCACCCTTAGGAATCCCGATGCTAGTCGCTGCGCGTCCGTGTATTACTTAGTTTTGCTTAATAACTTTGGAGCTTGAGCCATCATCCAAAAGCTTGATTTCCTGCTCAAAAACTCCACCATCTTGAGTGGTGACTGTGACGCTATATGTACCGAAGAAAAAGCGCCCCTGTACTTTTCCCGATGCATTCGTTTTTACTTTGGCATGACTGCGCCATTTTTTCTGTGTCAGCTCTTGCCATACTTTCCCCTGGGGACGAAGACTCCAGTCGGCTCTATAGAGGCCACACTTTTCACGCCAGTGGCGCTTATCCCAAAAACCCCATAGAATGAATTCATTTACTGAGGGGTGACTAAAACTCAAAGTCAGAAAATCATAGAGGAATTGAGCCTGTATATCCTCATCATTGTCTTCAGCCGGAAGGTCGAACTCAGTTATTTTTAATGTTTTCCCCAAAGCCGCAAAGCGGTCCAAGCGTTGCTTTATTAAAGAGGCCTCTTGAGCATACTTAAAGTGGCTTTGGAAACCGATGCTATCAAGTGGAGCACCTTCGGCAATTAAATTTTTTGTGAAATTATAATAGTGATCTCGGTGTTTAGTATTATAGCTGTTGAGTATGCCAAAATCATTAATACACAACTTGCAATCCTCAGGTAGATAACGCCGTGCCTGTTCAAACCACTTGCTAGCACTTCCTTTGGGAAGACAGTCCATGAAATCATGATTGGAGAAGGGTTCATTGAGTACATCCCAGTCCGTGATTTTGGGCCAACGACCGCTGAAATCCTTGATATGATCAAGGATCTCCTGCTGCAAGAGGACGGGCTTATCTTTTAAGGTCTGTAAATAAGCAGGAGATTTTTTAAAGCTTGGCCAAGTCAATACGTGACCTCGGTAAGGGATATTTTTTTCTTCAAGAAACGATAATATTTTTTCTGTATGGCCATTTTCTTTATAATTTTTGTCACGCCACTTCATCGCATTTTCAAAAACGGCTTTATTAAAATTTTCCTCAAAATACTTAAAGTATTGCTCCCTCTCCCGATCTGATATGTGCCGCTGAAAAACTAATGTACTAATGGCACTGCCAAAGGGGAAAGAATGCTCTACTTGATTAATTTCTATTTGTGCAGCAGTCAAAGGTTTACCAGATGAATCAACAAAGGCAAGAGTGAAGTCGCCTTTGCGAATTTTTTCAATGCGCTCATCAGCTTCGTGCTGTTCACGTTCTGACATGGGTTTAAAAACAAATTTTGATTTTGGCAAGGAAGACAATTGTTTGTTTTTGCCAAAGTATGAGACTTGCATTTTGGCTAATTTAAAATGATGATCCTGACCACCCAAAGAAATGGCTATCCGCCCTTTATAGTCATGGATATCTTTGCTTAGCTTTACGGGGATCTGTACATGTTGCCACTCATCGCTTAATTGTGTTAGCAGTTTTTGATCATCAATATTAGTTTCAATGATGCCGTAAATCGAATCTTTCTTTAATGGGCGTATAAAAAAGCTCAGCTTTAATACATCGCCTTTTTTAGCCAGCTTATTAACATGAAATAACAGTCGTGTTTTATTCAAATCTTGGCTAGTTCCACAGCGAGCAGTTAAAACCTTAACGCCATTGCAAATGGCACTTTCATTCTCAAAGTTTTCACCATTTTTAGTGTAGTTTATATTCCATTTCTTATCTATGATTTCTTCACCCTGATCCACAGTTGAAGTCATTGATATATCAAATGGGGACACTTGGTGGGAGCTCTGACAAGGTGGTTTAAACGCATGACTTTCTGAAACGCTCGGGAGCGTTAAGATCACAGGGGATTTTTTGGAAGAGTTCTCGACAGAACTGGTACCCTGTTTAGCAAAAACGGAAGTGAGACAGCCTAATAAAACTAGAGCAAACATTAAGCTGAATGCTAAAGATTTCTTTTTCACCTTCTTCTTAGAGCTAGCTGAGCTGATTGTCATACCACGAGGCCTTTTTTTAAGGTTTTTTTTCTACGCTAAACATCTTGGCATATAGTTTCGCCTTATGTATTAATACAAAACTATCCTCCACTATGTGACTCTAAAGATGGATTAAACAATTTTAATTGACTTCACTCATAAGCTTTGCGCGAGTGATTACTCACATTGATTTTATATTAAATGTGTAGCTTTCTCCCTTGCGAGTAGAGAACGCTACATGTCCTTGTTCATTACTGGTAGTTTTGATGATATTATCCTTGCTATCTTTAAGTGTAACCCCGTCAATACCCGTATATTTAATACGACATACGCCACCCATTCTAGATGTAACTGTCAAGTACGATATTTTGCCTTCTTTCCACTTGGCAGAGAACACAAAGTTGCCACGAGCTACTAAGCCCTCATAAGAACCATTAATCCAAGCTTTTGGTAGCGCAGGAAGTGGCTCAATATAAGCTTCGTGACTTTGGATAAGCATTTCGGCCACTCCTGCCATCGTTCCAAAGTTACCATCAATTTGGAAGGGAGGATGCAGAGTCCAAAGGTTGGGAACCGTACGTTCTTTGATAAAGGTTTTATAAGCTTCATGAGCCTCGTCACCTTGCTTGAGGCGGGCGCGGCAGTTCATGCGATGCGCCATCGCCCAGCCGGTCGTTTTATTCCCGCGCAAATCTAAGGTTTTTTTTGCGGCTTTCATCCACTCAGGTTTGTTGCTATTGATCAGTGTCCCAGGATACAAAGTACAGAGGTGCGAAATATGACGGTGACGCGGATCGCCGATATCACTGTAGGCTTCTTCTTCACGATATTCTTTAATCTGGCCTGAAGTACCGATGATGATAGGGTCTAGCTTTGTCGCTTCTTCCTTGATTTGATCAAGAAAGGGACTTTGCTTAGAGAGGATTTTGGCTCCGGCAAGGGTATCCATGTGATTTTCCCAAACGAAACCTTGATCAAAAGTACAACCGATAGTGATGTAATTGCCTTTCTTATCAACATGACCTGGGTGACCGGGAAGATTTTTAATGAATTCGACTTGCTCTTTTTTACGAACTTTATTCTCTGGAGAAGCCGAAGGCTTTACGAGTAGCAAGTCACCATCTGGAACCAGTGCCTTAGAAAAGAACTTACTCATCGAGAGCATGGCAGGGTAGCCAGTTTCTTCGAGGAATTTCTTATCTTGAGTGAAATAATAGTATTCCATAAGAAGCTTGGACGTGAATCCACCTGTGCCAGGGCCAGAGTGTCCACCACCTGCACCAGAAATATTGAAAGCATTCGCGGAAGTACCGATAATCCAACCATTTTCTCCTGTACCTTCTTTCGCTAGCTTACTAGGGTTGAGTTTCTTAACATAGGCATCTGCGTGTTGCTTCGCCTTAGGAACGTAAGCCTTGAAGTATTCAATATAAGATTCGAAACATTCTGCGAGGTTGGTATTCATGACGCCCCAGTAATTCATCTGGACATTGATATTGTGCCAGTAGCCACCTGTCCATGGAGTCATGTGGTACTGACTCCAAACGCCTTGTAGGTTAGCCGGGAGGGTTTTCTCACGGGAGCTAGCGATGAGCAGGTAACGACCAAATTGGAACATCAGCTCTTCCAGATAAGTATCTTCCTGACCCTTTTTATAATTAGCAAGAAGCAGGTGACTGGGAAGCTCAGATTTTTGTGAGTTGAGTTTCACCGAAACACGCTTGAAAAGATTTTGATAATCCTTGAGGTGGGTCGCTTTCAAAGCGTCGTACCCCTTAGCCTCTGCCTTAGCAACAAGCTCAGCAACAACTTTCTTAGGATCAATACTCTTGTCAGTTTTCATGTGGTTCGGATTCGTAAAAAGCTTATCACTGAGTCTATAGTCAGTTCCCAAGGCGACGAGAATAAGGGCAGAATCCGCATTAGCAACGACCATCGATTTATCGACAGCCTTAACTTCACCGCCCTGAGCTATAATCTTGATTTCAGCGGCATAATTCTGATTAAACATAGGAATATTACCATCAAGCTTCAGAGTATTGCCTTGGGCAGATAATTGACCTGTACGAGCATTTTTCCCCTTAAAATAATTTTTAGATTTTTCAGCATCACCTTTATTACTTAATGCGCTGAGTCCCAGGTAAGGGATTTGATGTCTCACCGTGAAAGCAAGCTTGCCTTTTTGACTCGAAGTCAATTTAATTACCATCACATTATCGGGGTAAGATGTGAAGTACTCACGATTGTATTTAACCCCATCTTTTTCGTAAGAAACATGAGCAATGGCTTCATTGATATTCAGACTACGACGATAATTTTTAACTTTCCCATGGTTAAAATCAATAAAGAGCTCAGCGAAACCAGTGGTACCACCGCCACCGTAAATGCCTTTATTATGAAGTGTTTTATCAGAGAGTTGAACTCTCTCGGTATCAACACGACCAAAAATATTGGCACCCATATAACCATTGCCGATAGGATAGGAGTTGTACTCCCAGTTCTTATCAAATGGCGTGCCTCCAGCACTTATAATTCCCCAGTCTCCACCCTGATTAGGCGCTTGTTCATTTTTCCAAACTTCATAAATTCGTCGAGATGAATCTGCGTATATGGTCAGGCTCAAGCATGTTGTGAGTAAGAACAGACCTTTGCTTAGTAATCGTTTCATAAAATAATACCTTTGCTTATCATTTGGAAGATGTTCACTGAAACAGATTGCCACGCCTTCTGTTCACATGAATTATCAATCAATACCGAACAGAGCTATTAGAGCTGACTGAGATAATAAATTTATCTGACATTTAGAACAAGCTAGTTCGTGTAAGCGACAAGAATCGATCTACGATTGCGAACTCCAGAACTCTCCCGCAAAATTTTTCGAAGGCTCTAGTCACAACAAAGCTTTTTGAATTGTAGAACTGTACAGATAATCACCTAAAAAGAGGAAACTCAATGAACTTAAAATCTCTAAAAATATTTTTCACTGTCAGTCTCTGTACAAGCGCTTTATCTTTAAGCTCTTCTACCTCAGGAAATGGTGTCGTTAACACTGCTATTATTAAAAATACACAAGCGCAGCTTCAAGAAGTCCCTGCACTTAAAGACTTATTCAAAGACAAATTCACTATAGGAAGCAGTTTTTCTCCTGCATATTTCAAGGATCCCATCTTACTTGAACACATTAAAAAGAACTTCAATGGTCTAACAACTGAAAATGAATTCAAATGGGCGCGCATCAATCCAAAACCGGGGATTTACAAGTTCACAAACACCGATAAAGTTGTTCAGTTTGCCGAAGATAACAATATGGAAATGGTGGGTCATACCCTTCTCTGGAAGCACCGTAATCCCGCTTGGCGTTTCAAGGATAATGAAGGAAATACGATTAGTAAAGAAGCTCTACTTCAAGGCATTAAAAAACATATTTTCAAAATTGTGGGGCGCTACAAAGGTCGTATTAAAGGCTGGGATGTGGTTAATGAAGTTTTCAATACAGATGGTTCTTTTCGTGAAACTGAACTCTATACGATCATGGGTGAAGAATATATTGAAAAAGCTTTCCAATGGGTAAAAGAAGCCGATCCGGATACTGAAATATATTATAATGATTATGGCCTCTACAATGAAAAAAAGCTGGATGCTACTGTTGCCTTAATTGAGCGGCTCAAAGAAAAAGGAATTGATGTAGATGCCGTTGGTTTCCAGGGACACCTCATGCTAGGCTGGCCTAAGCTTCAAGGTTTAGAAAATGCTATTACGAAACTCGCTGCGACGGGTGTAGAAGTGATGGTGACAGAACTAGATGTAACACCGCTCCCTAGTGGATTTGGAAAAGATGTTCGCGAACGTCATATTAGTGAAATCATGAATCACCCAGTTGATCTCAATCCCTATCTAAGCGGCTTGCCCGAAGATAAAGATATCGCACTAGCTAAGCGCTACGAAGAGATCTTTAAAATCATTTTGAAACACCACGATAAAGTTAAGCGTATCACTCTCTGGGGGCCCAATGATGGCGTCAACTGGATGAATGACTGGCCCATAAAAGGTCGCACGGATCACGCCACCCTTTTTGATCGTCAGAATCAAGCCAAACGTGCCTTCTGGAAAATTGTAGACTTGATTAAAAAAGCTAATGATAGCATTGATTAAAAAGTACCCGCTTACACACAATAAGGGATCAGTCCCTAATCGCCTGGTCAAGAAATGACTATTTTTTGCTGAGTGAAATCGAGGGAATAAAGTCTCCCCTCGTGTGAGCAATATCATAAAATAAATCGTAGCATCACCTGATTAATTTTTAAAAAACTACCTAAGCAAAAGCTACGATCCCTCGATTGTTACCACACAGAGCATATCACCATAGCTCTTTGCTCCTTTCATAAAAACGATGGGACATAATGGTAATAGTTTTAGATCATTTCCATTGAGTTCTACTTAAAACGGAACCAATCCAGCTCAAGAGAGAACTTTTCATCTCCAATGAACTTCAAATATAAATCTCTTTGCTGAGTAGGCACTGACAACTCGACTCTTGAAGTGGGCTTGCCTGTAAAGCGGAAATATTTGTCTTTCGGCAAGATATTTTTCACTGCTTGTGAATTGAGCCCTTCAGATAAATCAAATTTGGCGAGTAGGGGACCCTCTACAGAATCCAGTCTAAACTCAACGCGACCTTTGCCCTTAAGTTTCGCGACCTTTACCGAAGCCTCTTTAAGTACTTGAGTAAAATTCATCTTGGCAAAGTGTAAATAGCTGCCATTTCTAATATTGGCGACTCGAAAACCTTGTTTAGCATTGCCCTGCTTATTTACGCTTTCCGATTTAGCATAAAACCATTCAGCTTCAATCTTAGGCCAGGCACTATTGTATTGACCGACACCATAGGAAAAATGTTCATCGAGGTATTTAGTATCTGTCACAATACGTCCTTCATCATCAAAGTGGCAATAGGTGATTATACAATCGCGATAGCGTAGACCTTCCTTGTAGTAATAGCACCAAATATGGTAAAACTGTCCCTTCCACCAAAAGAAGCTACCGTGAGCTTTGTCTCCTAGATAATGACCTTCCCCTAAAGAGCCGACACATTTGTAGGGACCATAAACACTGTCCGATATCGCGTAATCCTTGCCCCAGGACAAATAATACTTTTGTTTATGCTTAAAGATATAATTTTTATCCATCCACTCGGGAGCTTTTTTCCAAGCGTCTCCAAGGATCTCGATCTTTTTAGGTTTTTCCGCTAAAGAAATCATATCTTCATTAAGTTTAGCGACTTTAAAGCCACCTCCTTCTTTATCACCATAAACTAGATAGGCTGTTTTTTGTGCATCATCGTCACGCAAGATAGTAGGATCATGCATGGGTGAAACTAAAGGCTTTCCTAAAGCACCTACAAACGGTCCTGTTGGTGACGAAGATTTCATGACTCCTATGCCTCGTTTACGGTCAGAAAAATAAAAATAATACTGACCATTGCGCTCCGCGGCATCACCAGCCCAACAGTCTGAACTATCGTTCGCCATATAATTATCTTTCGGTGAAATATAATTTTCTAACTTCCAGTGCACTAAATCTTTGGTGGAATAAATCTGCCATTTTTTCATCACCCAGGTTTCATCATCGGGATCTTCATCATGACCTGTATATAAGTACACCGTATCACCATAAACTTTCGCATGGGGATCGGACATGCCCGTCCCTTGGGCCGCTTTAGTAGGACTCAAGGCTTTAGCTTGCTCTGGACTAGAGTTCGCCTCGGACGCACTGACAAAAAGACTGCTCATCAGAAGAGCTATGAAAAAATTCTTTAACATTTAATACTTCCTTATTTGTTTTACTCTAATGCAAAACAAAACAAGTAAATGTGACTCATACTAGTCAAAGTTATTAGTCAAAGTACGTCACTTGAAATTCAATCATCACTAATGAGCGGGAACTTAAGGGTTTTACATGCCGTAGGCATGGTTCTATTCTAGCCTGCGACAAGCGAAGCGCCGTCACAGGTAGGGTAAAGAAAACATTATCGTGCTGAAAGTACGAGTCTATTAGATCCGCTCCTTCAGAGTGGCGTATACTGTAATTCATCAACATAGGACGGCGTCGCTAGCTCCTTGTCCCATGCTGAATTAGATTTGTCACTTCGCGCCTTTTCTCTTGATCCCCCTGTCATCCCTCCTTTCCAAACCGCAAAAAAAGCCTCGAATTAGTTTCGAGGCCTTTGGAAAACTTAATCTCTAGATACTACTTCTTCTTGGAAAACTTCACGTCTACCCAAACCGCAAGAACTAAAACCGCACCACGTACGATATAGGTAATGGCGGGATTATCCGCACAATACGGAATCAAGGCCATACCATTGATCAAGGAAGCCATGATAAGCGCACCCGTTAGCACACCTCCCACTGAACCTCGGCCACCACTTAAGGCCGTACCACCAATGACACAAGCTGCAATTGCATCAAGTTCCATCAACTCACCAATAGTTGTGGTTGATGAGCCCAAATAAGCCGTTTGCATGAAACCAGTTAAAGCCACTAAACCTCCGAGAATAACATAGGCTATAGTGACGATCTTATCGACATTGATACCTGAAACCACCGCCGCTTCGCGATTGCCCCCTATCGCATAAAGATAACGCCCAAAGGGAGTGTTTTTGGTAAGCACATGGATAAAACAAGCCACGAGACCTAGGATGAAGAGCGCGAGCGGAAGGCCTTTATTATTAGTCATCAAAACTGTAACAAGCAATAAAGCCTGAATGATCACAAAAGTCTTCAGGTAATCGCCATCAAAGCTATCTAACTCAAAGCCGTATTCCTTGAGTGCCGCGCGTCGTTTTCTCATTAAATAAAATAATAAAGCCGCGACAATCGCAAAAATAAGGAAACTCATTACTGTGGAGAAGGCATAATCCTGAATTTCGGACATCGCGTTGGGTTGAGCATCTTTTTTGGTCGGAATTGTTTCATAGTTGATCGTCTGCCAAAAAATACCTTTGAAGATCAGCAAACCGCCAAGGGTCACGATAAATGAAGGCATTTTTTGGCTGGTAATTAGCTTACCAATACCATACCAAATTGCTAAGCCGGCTAGAAAGGCCACTAACATGGCAAGCCACGCGGGCCAACCTGCCGCAATAGCTATCACCGCAATACCACCAGTAAGACCAACGCCACTACCCACTGAGAGATCAATCTCCCCCGGTAAAAGTACTAAAAGCATCCCCAGAGCCAAAACCGAGGCGATTGAAAATTCAATGGCCAAATTGGCTAAATTACCAAAGCCAACAAAGTTCGGATTCATAAAATAAAAGAAGAGCCAAATACCCAAAAGGGCGAGAATCATCGAATAATCTCTTACTGAAACATTTTTTTTCATTACAAAGTTACCTCTAGCTATATTTCATAGCAGCTTCGAGTAAGTCGTGCTGCGTTAATTCTGGTGATACAGGGAAAACACCTGCGTTGCGACCTGCGCTAAGCATGAGGACACGGTCACTCATACCCAATAATTCGGGAAGTTCACTGGAGACAAGAATAACCGCCTTGCCCTCCGAAGTCAGCTTATTCATCAACTCGTAAACCTCGACTTTTGCACCTACATCAATGCCGCGAGTCGGCTCGTCGAGAAAAACAATATCTGGCTTGGTCATCAAGGCCTTGCCTAGAACAACTTTTTGTTGATTGCCACCGGAAAGTCCACCAACGCGGTATTCCATCGTCGGTGCCTTGACCCGTAAAAATTTGAAAAAATGATCGTTTTCTTTATATTCGGCATGACCATTAATGAGTCCATTTTTAGTGAAGCTACTTAGATGCGATAAGGACAAGTTAAAAAAGATACTTTCATCGAGCACTAGACCCAGTCTTTTGCGGTCTTCAGTAACCATAATCAGTCCTTGATCAATACTTTGACCTGCATCATTACCCTCGAGCTTATTGCCCTTAAGTTTCACCACCCCAGCGCTACGCTCACCGATGCCACAAAAAATGTGCATCAGCAATTCACTGCGGCCGGCTCCCATGAGCCCACCGATGCCCAAGACTTCACCTGCGCGGAGCTCAAAGCTCACATCTTTGACCAAGTCATAGCCTGCGTGATGCACACTTAAGTTCTCCACACTGAGCAAAACTTCCTTGCTTTCAGCCTTTTTCTTGGGGAAAAGATCCTTTATTTCACGGCCACACATATTTTGAATCAAGCTAGTCTTTGTCCACTCAGCGCGCGGCGCGGTCTTAATCGACTGACCATCGCGAATCACCGTAATCGTATCCGAAATCTCCATGACTTCATCCAAGCGGTGAGAGATATAGAGACAGCTAATCCCACGTGAGCGCAAGTCGCGAATAATCTCCAAAAGTTTCTCAACCTCCTCTTCCGTTAACGCTGCCGTAGGTTCATCTAAGAGCAGAATTTTTGACTCTTTGGCCAGGGCTTTAACAATTTCCACCAACTGCTGTTGACCAACACTTAGATCACCCACACGTGCGGCAGGGTCGATATTATCTAATTTATATTTGACTAAAATAGTACGACAATCTTCATAAACTTTATGCCAATCGATGAGCCCATTTCTGACTGGCTCACGGCCAAGAAAAACATTTTCAGCCACCGTCATTTCTTCGACCATGGCTAATTCCTGATAAATAACCGATATCCCCGCATTCTCAGCATCAGCAATACCTTTGAATTTAGCCATCTGGCCATTCACCCAAATCTCACCATCATAGCTACCGTGTTCCCAAATACCCGAGATTGATTTAATTAAAGTCGATTTGCCCGCACCATTTTCGCCGCAGAGCGCGTGAACTTCGCCCTCACCTAGAGTGAAGCTAACTTGATCGAGAGCTTTAACCCCGGGGAACTCCTTAGTTAGCGCTTTGACATCTAAAAGAGAAGTTTTCATGATTACTTGTTTAGACCAAGCTCTTCGGCGCTGTGAAAACCATCCTTAACAATCGTTTCCTCGATATTGTCTTTGGTGACAACATGAAAATCTAACAAAACACTCGGTACGTCTTTAAGGCCATTTGCAGTCGTGTGCTTCGCCACAATCACTTTCCGATTCGCCATATCAATAGCTAGTTCTGCCGCACGAGCTGCAATAATTTTAATCGGTTTATAAATTGTCATCAGCTGCTCACCACGGATAATACGCTGAATCGCCGCAATTTCGGCATCCTGCCCAGTGACCAGCACTTTACCCGTGAGATTTTTCTCTGTAAGCGATTGAACCGCACCACCTGCAGTCCCATCATTGGAGGTAAGGATAGCCTGAATATCGGTACCGTGATTAGCCAAAGCCGCATTCACAATGATTTTACTATTCTTCGGCATCCAGCCCTCGGCCCAACCCTGATGAAGAACTTTTATTCTGCCCGCTTCTATTGCCGGAAGAATGACCTTATCTTGTCCTTGTTTGAAAAGTTTGGCATTATTATCTGTGGGTGCTCCAAAAACACGCACGATACGTGACTGGCCAGTTTTAGGTAAATGATCCAGCAGTGTCTGAGCCTGAGCCTCGCCAACCTTTTCATTATTAAATGTAATATAGAGATCCAAATCACAATTTGTGATAAGGCGATCATAAGCGATAACTGGAATACCTGCTTCATGTGCCAATCTAACGGCCTCTGCCATGGCCATACTATTGTGAGGAATAATGACTAGAACATCAACTTTTTGCGCAATAAGTGACTTTACATTTTTCATTTGTAAAACATCATCGCTATTGGCTGATTGTACGATAACTTCCGCACCCAATTTCTGGGCACTATCTACAAAAATGTCACGATCCTTTTGCCAGCGCGCCTCCTTAAGAGTATCCATGGATAAACCAATGATGATTTTCTTATCTGGACTTTCTGCGGTGCTCGATACACCGCCTTTGTTAGCAAAAGTTAAACCAATAGCCACACTTAAAATAAGCGACAGGGTGACAAGTATACTATTTTTCATACTATTTATACCTTTATATTATATTAATTATTGTGACAGTTTCAAAAGCTACCACAGAGTGAGTGCTTTTACAATTGAATTCTTGTTGAAAGCGAATTTAATCAGCGGTGTTTGTACAAACGTAACCTTGGAGATACAGACTAAGCGAATAATTTAACATGAAATATCACCTTTGTTTAGTATTTGTCAATAAATACAAAGTAAGCTACTTACTTGTGACTCGTTTTACAAAAAAAGGTTTCATGAGCTTAGGTAGATGACTACCGGTCCTTGTTTTTGTGGGTGCTTCGCACACGAAGGAACTCAGCCCCTCGAGCTCCCCGTAAGGGGTGGGAAATTAAGGGGTTTTAGGTAGTTTTTTGCGAAGCTAGTCCGCCCGCGGAGGCATTTATAGGTTTTAATATATCGGGGCTCAGCCTAATGAGTGGGAACTTAAGAGATTACAAGATTAAATTCGTGCTTAATCAGACCTGTGGGATTGTGAAGATTAAGCGCTGGAGCGAAGCTCCGCCCCAGATATTTTTTATCGCCTGTGTGGCAGAACCCTCCGGTGGCCGAGGAGCCCTCGGGGCCCGACTAAAAAAGGTAGCAGCAAGTATAAATACCCTTAAGTCCCCTCCCATCGAGCTCCCCCGTAAGGACTTGCCAGCTCTTAAGGTCAGAGCTCGAGAAAGCATGATAATCAACCATCGGGAAAAATCCCTCCAGTTTATCGGGATCGTGGGAAGGATATAAATAGAGTTTTCCATCAAATACATGTGCGGAAGGATCCGCCGTGTAAATGTGTTTGATAATGGGCTCCGCCCCAAAGAGATTTAGCGCGGCAGTGAAGATAAGGCTGTAAAAAAGTGATTTTTTCATATTTTGGTATCAGTATTTATATTTTATTGTGTACTTAATAATACTAAAAAACTAAGTACAAACTTGTGACTCGTATTGTGGTAATTCTTTGAAAATCCTACGAATATATTTCGTCTCATTAGATCCCTTCCCCGGATTTGAGTTCACCAGGCGATCTAGCCCCTAATCCGACATGTAAATAGCATCACGATTAACCATGAAATAAGACCAACTACCTTACTCTATTAAAGCCTTAATCGTAATATGGAGTCATCGTTTGTGAGTGTAAATATCAAGCTCTTTAATAGTTTATTATCCTTGGAATAAACTTGGATTTCATAATCTCCCTTAAAGCCCCGAAAATTGATTTCACCTACCTCATCGACAAGCGCTTCTCCTCGAGTCCACCATTCATCAAAGACTAAAGCTTTATAAGCTTTTAAATTCTTGCGTTCCGACCAATCTTGATTAAATAAAGCCGCTCGTGATCTCCAGTGAGCACCCTCCCAAAAGCCCCACTGATTGATGCCTGCAACCTTGGGATGACTAAAGCAAACAGTTAAGAAGTCTCTCATAAACGCCGCCTGAAATTCGGGACTATCCGAAATGAAATCATGTTCAGTAATTTTAATTTTTTTATTAAACTGGGCTAAGTCATTCAAAGTTCTATAAATTTGTTGTGGAGATGTGACTTCTTCCTTAAAATGACTTTGTAAACCGATGCCGTGAAAGGGAGTTTTTTGAGCCATTAAGTAAGCTAAAATCTCAAAATATTTTTTAGCGTGAGCGGCGCCCGGGTAAGCCAAAATATCGTAGTCGTTTATGTAGAGCTCAAGCTCAGGAGCGAGCTTGTGAGCCAAATCAAACCACTCCACCATTTTATCTTTCCCAAGTAAATCCATGAGATCATTATTATCATAAGGCTCATTTATCACATCCCATTCACTCAGCAAATCTTTCGTTTCTAATACCGCTCGCTTGATATGGTGATTCACCATCTGATCTAGTTTTTCTTTATTGTCTTGGTAGCGCTCCAAGCCTTTTGGTAAATGTGTCCAGCCAGCCCAAACCAAGGCATGGCCGCGAATCTCCAAGTCCTGATCCTGCAGCCATTTCAATTGCGCTACAACTTTCGATCGAGGCCAATTATCCCACATCCGCCATTTCAAAAATCTACCCGGCACCGCACTATTAAATAAACTGAGTAGCTCTTTTTTGTACCGTTGAGAATCCTCTGTGGCAGCTGCTAAAGTGTCCAAACGAACCGCCGTGCCAAAAGGAAAGGCATGCTTTTTCATTTCATATTTTATTTTTAAGCCCGTGGACTTGCCCTCGAGAATGATCTTTAAATTAGCTTTGCGATTATGCTCTATACGCAAGTTTGCCTCATGTCGCCATTCAGCATTGGCATCCATGCCCTCATAAGCCCACATTTTTTCGGTGAGCGGATTCACTAAAGCAAAGTCTTTATTTCTTTGTTGTTGAAAAGAAAGATCTTCAAAACTCAAGCCTTGAATAAATTTCGAAACACAAAAGAGCAGCTCTAATTTTTGAACCTTTTTTGGGATGAATACGGGGATCTCATAAGTACGTCTCTCGCGGTCACAGTAAATGACTTTTTTTAACAGCGCTTTACCCTGGCCTTTAATCAAGAGTCTAAAGCGCCCAAATTCGCGAGTTCCCATGCTTTGCAGTGTAAACTTGAGCACGCCATACATACCAGCGGATGAATCAAACTTAAGCTTCGTTCCTACAATTGTTCCCATATGGGTGATATTGATAAGTTTATTTGTAATGACAAACCCTTGATCATTTGCTGTAAACGTCCCCTGACCCGTCAATTTATAGTCACTTAAATTTCGTGTCTCTGCCGGCAAATAAATTGGCAATAACACACACAATAAGAGTAATGATTTTTTACACATATTTTATTTCCTTTTATACCAAGAGTCATCGCCTGCTTCTAAGGATGAGCTATTCATTACACCTTTAGGCAAGGCCTGTTTCCAACCCTGCTTTAGCTTCAATTGCATTTTCGCTAGCTGATCACTATATGCTGGATCACCCGCCAGGTTCTTACTTTCTTGTGGATCTATACTGTTGTGATAAAGCTCTTTAAAAAATACTTCATTTTCACTTCTTGTACGCCATTCGGTATATCTCCAAGCCTCATCGCGTACTGAGAAACCTTCTTTATTTTTTCCGCGTGGATACTGACTGAATACCGCCGATTTCCACTTCCTTGAAGGATCTTCGAGTAAGGGCAACAAGCTATTGCCCTCCAAGTAAGAAGCTCGTGGAATTTGAGCTAACTCGGCTATCGTGGGATAAAGATCGACAAACTCAACTAAGGCATTTGTTCTTAATTTTTTACCTTTCATTTCCGGTAGTGAAATAATCAAAGGTGTCCTTGTTGCTAATTCAAAATTTGTGGCTTTGCCCCAATGACCATGGTCCCCTAGGTGCCAACCATGATCTGAAAGAAAAAAGACTATAGTTTCATCCCGAATCCCCAATTCATCCAGTTCATTGAGTACTTTCCCGACCTGGGCGTCAACAAAACTTACACAGGCCATATAGCTGTGAATCAACTGACGAGCATTTTTATCATCTATCCCTTTATTAAACTTCCACCACTTACGCACACCGCTTTTAAGTGCGATAGAAATAGGATCTTGATGACTCGCTAAGCTTGGATTATTCGAAACTTGTATAGTTTTCGGATCATAGAGATGATAATACTTTTTCGGGCAAACGAAGGGTAAATGAGGTTTCAAAAAACCCGCCGCTATAAAGAAAGGCTTATCACTTTTTACCGCACGACGCATGGTTTGAATTGTTTGCTCGGCAATCTTGCCATCTTCGTAAACGTCATCAGCTAAATCGGCGTGCTCCCAAGGTTTAACTGCCTTAGTATTTTTTTTCTTGGAAGCATTATAAGCCGCTAGATTAGCGGCGGTACAAAACCCCGACTTATCATGAGTATAATGAGCTTCACTTAAGTCCTCGTCTGCTGGGCCATGATGAATTTTCCCTAGCGTTCGCGTATAATAACCTTGCGAATCCATGAGTTTTGGAAGAGTTAAATACTGTTTTCTAAACACTTCATTAAACCATGGTGTATAAGGGAAATTGACTCCTGTTGACTGAGGACGACAGCCCGTCAGAAAGCTCGCCCTAGAGGCCGAGCAAATAGCCTGCTGAACATGAGCTCGCTCAAAGACGATGCCATTTGCTGCCAGACGATCAATATTTGGACTCTTGACTTGTTTATCACCATAACATCCGAGCATGGGGCGTAGGTCATCCACCACAATAAAGAGAATATTCGGAGGCTTCGCCATACCGACTTGACTCAACAGAAAAAAGATTAAGAGCATATACTTCATTTACTTGAGCCCTTCTTAGTACCTTTCCGCTTTTTTTTCTTTGCCTCAGCTTTTTTAGTATTAGTTCTTGGCTTTATCAAGTGTTCCGCTTCGAGGCCTCCATCCTGTTGTGATTGACGCCAAGCCAACAGTGATTTTTTGAGTTTTTCAAAGATCTCGCGCTTTTCCGGATTATTCACCAAATTGGCGTTCTCCTCTTTATCTTTACTCGTATCATAAAGCTCCCATTCAGTGGCTTCTCCAGTATAAAATTCTTTGACTTTGGGATGCTTAATGGAAGGATTCAAATTTTGGATCAACTTATAACGTCCATCACTGACTCCGCGAATTGGATAAGGTTCTTGGACTTCATTGATATTCATACTCGTATGAGCAAAGAAGACTTCTTTATGCTGTGATGGACTCGAATTCTTAATGACATTGACCAAGCTTTTGCCATCGAAACTGGATAGGTCTTCTTTGCCCGCTGCATCTAATAAGGTCGGTAAAAAATCAACCATAGAAATTAAAGCGGAGGTCTCGGCAGACATCTTCATTCCCGGCCATTGCACCATCACGGGAATCTTGACGCCACGATTATAGCTGGTCCACTTTGACCAAGGAATATTGGCACCGTGATCAGATAAATAAATAATGACTGTATTCTCTTCTAAGTTAAGCGTATTAAAAATCTTCATAAAGCGCCCAAACTCGTCGTCCACAAATTTATTTGAGGCTTCGTATTTTTGAAAACCTTTGTAGCCTTCTTCGATGTAGGGTGCATGTGGTAAATTTGATCCGTAGACCATGACGAAAGGCTTGTCGAGTGAGCTTAATAGCTGGGTGATTTTTTCATCATTGAAAGTTCTATGCTTACTTGGATCACCAGGTATACCTTCTTCATTCGCTACCTGTCTCGACCACTTATAATACTTATTACCCTTACTTTTCACATGGTTCTTTCCGACCAAGATGCTTTCATAGCCCAAATCAGTAAAATGATCCGGCAAGGTTTTTACTTCTTTAAAATACTTCCAGTGATTGGCGTGTAAGCCATTTCTCAAGGGATAAATCCCACTATATAAAGCACCACGAGATGGTGCACACATCGCACTTGGCGTATAGGCATTTGTGAATTTCAAAGCAGCACTCGCAAAGGCATCAATATTCGGTGTCGTTTGAGTGACTCCATCATTGTAGCAACCCAAGGAATCCATATATTGATCATCCGCTACAAAGATAAAAAAGTTCAGCTTTTTATCTTGGGCAGTTAATGACGTAAAACTGGCTATTACGAGCGCTAAAAATATAAATTTATTGGTCAACATAAGATTTCCTCTACTTTAGTAATTTTAAGTGTAGGGCTTTTACATTGATAAATGAATCGCCCTGTTTTTTCAAACATTTCAAGTTCAATTTCTTGGGTCCTGACGATAAGTTCAGTTGGCCTAAAAGAACTCGTTTAAATGGTTTTTCGTAAGTTTCACTACGTGGAACTCGATCCGGACTGTGAATCAATTCAGGGTCAAAAATTTCATTAATTCGTGCCTCAAGCCTGGCTTCGCCACATTCAATTAGCAAGTCATCACCCGCTTGCGCTGCCGTATACAAAAGCTCTACTTGATAAAGACCCTCTTCTTGAACATCTATTTCCCAAAACAAAAATGAATTCACATCATTCCAGCCTTTTACCCAAGCTTCATTGGCATATTTAGAGCTAAATTTAATCTGAGTATCACTAAAGCCTGCGTCCTGAACCGCCAATTTCGTTAGTGGAAACTCTCGATACCCGACGGGAATTAAACGATCTTTACTTGAGTCATCAATTTCGCCGAACATTTGCTTCAGTGAGACTTGCATCGCGTGATACACATCAGGCTTTATTTGGCTTAAATTAACTCTTTGTCCAGGGTCATTTACAAGGTCATACAAAGCCTTTTTAGTGGCGAGGTATTGATTGCTACGCAGACTTATTTTCTGCTTTTGTTTCGAATATAAGAAGCGATCAGCCATTTGCGGGGCTTCTCCCTTGAGCAAAGGTCTAAAACTGCGGCCATCCAACTTTTTTTCGATTTCAAAATCAATAGCTAACAAATCACAGAGCGTCGGGAGTAAATCAATATGAGTACACATCGCCTCAATTTTTAAACCCGCTTCAATTTCACCGGGCCAACGAATCAAAAAGGGGACGCGTAAGCCACCTTCATCCAGCGAACTCTTTTTACCTTTATATCCAGAGTTCCAACGCCAGCTATTGGGTCCATTATCCGATAAGTAAATCACAATCGTATTGTCTTCTAAATTAAGCTCTTTGAGTTTGGCTAACACACGCCCCAAATTCCAGTCAATATTTTCACACATCGCCAAAGCCGCCATCGTCTTTATTTTATCTTCCTTCTCGGCATAGCGTGAAGCAAATTTTAGACCACGCTTTTTCACCTTATCAAAAAATGCATCGGGAACCTGAAAGGGTGAATGAGGCGTATTGTAGGGGATATAACAAAAAAAGGGCTTATCCTTATTTTCTTCAATAAATTCTATGGCTTTATTGGTAAGGTCATCGGCAATAAAACCTTTACCCTGAACTTCTTGCCCATTATGATCCATTTTTGTGTTAAAATAATTGCTCCAATGGCCACTGCAAAATCCGTAAAATTCATCAAAGCCACGACCAAGTGGATGATAAGGATAATGAGATCCATTATGCCATTTGCCAAAACATCCCGTTGCATACCCCGCTTTCTTCAGAATATCTGCGAGGCTTACTTCATCCAAATTTAAACGCTCTTCACCCCGATCTACGCCCAGCACTCCTGTACGCCAGTGGTAGCGCCCTGTTAATAGGCTAGCACGCGTGGGTGCACAAACTGCAGAAACATAAAAACGACTAAACTGAGCCCCCTGATGAGCCAATGAATCAATATGGGGGGTCCTTATATTCGTATTGCCATGCAAGCTCAAATCACCCCAGCCTTGATCATCCGCAAGAATCAAAATTACGTTTGCTTTTCTTTCCCTCGCAAAGAGCGGAAGCATCAGCCCAAAACTAAAAAAAAGTAAGTAGATTAAAACCTTAATATCACAAGTTTTCTGTCCCAAATGAGTTTTCGAATATATCGCCATGGTTTCCTAAAGGTTTAGTCGTTCACAAAAACTTCTATACCTAGTGAAAAGCTCATCACCATGATGTGACTCGATTCATTAGATTTTTAAACATTCTAGCTTCACGACACAAAAAATTATTTAAGACCTCGACCTCGCTATATATTAAAGAAGGATAAAAAATTAAGGTTTGAGTCACATATCACTTCTTGGTATTGCATTAGCTAATAAGAATTATGAGAAACACGAACTTAGATTTGAGGTAGAAGATGATACAGGAAATGAAAAAATTTACGTTGATCGAACTATTAGTCGTAGTCGCCATTATAGGTATTTTAGCGAGTCTTTTATTGCCCACGCTAGGCAAAGCTAGAAAAACGTCTCGGCAAGCTGTCTGCGTCAGCAATCTTAGACAACTTTATACTGTTACTATGAATTACGCTTTGGATAATAATGATTATGCTCCTTCTCATACTGGTGGAGCAGGCTCCGCCTATTGGGATCAAACCTTAATCAAGAATGCTTATATGCAGGGTATGCCTGGCAATACCATGCCCTCGGCATTACAAGAATGCCCTGAATCCCGACCTATAACTAGTAAATGGGATTCGACTATAGGAATGAATAAATACTTTCCTCAAGGAAATGACATCCCAAAAATATCTGGTTCGCAATTAAATAAAACTTGGTTACTCATGGACTCTTCTTGGGGTGACCACCTCGTATATGGTTTAACTAATACGTCGAAGATGTTTGCCGCGGATAACAGGGATAGTATCGCTAGACATCAAGGTAAGGCCAACGTCACTTTCAGCGATGGTCATACCCAAGCGGAAGGAGGTAGTTATCTACTTACTAAATCAGATCGAAATGATATTTTCTGGTATCCTGGTGGCAAGTAATCGCCTATGAAATACTTTCTTTATCTCCTTTTTCTTTCGACTTTTTTTTTACAGGCTGAAATCGCAGCTAAACCAAATATTCTTTTCATTATAGTGGATGACCTCCGCCCCGAACTAGGCTGTTATGGTAATACACTCATCAAAACACCTCATATCGATAAGCTCGCCACCCAATCGACCGTCTTCGATAGGGCCTATTGCCAACAAGCCGTTTGTGGCGCGAGTCGTGCAAGTTTTCTTAGTGGACTTCGCCCCGATAGCACTCGTATTTACGACATTCACACACAGTTAACATCGACTCAAAAAGATTGCCTTACTCTCCCTCTTTTCTTTAAGTCCAAGGCTTACGAAACGATTAGCATGGGAAAAGTTTATCATCATTTAAGCGATGACCCGAACGCTTGGTCAAGGGCACCAAAGATGTTAACGGGTTCTTGGCATGGGAAACAGGGCTATGTCGGCGATGCTTATAAGCAGTACAGCTCCACCGATTGGATTCCTGCTGGTGCCGAAAAAAGAGCAGCCTGGGAATGCGAGGACGTACCCGACAATAGATACCCTGACGGTGCACTTGCCGAACAAGCTATCACTCAGCTAGAAAGATTAAAAAAAGATAGCCAGCCATTTTTTATGGCTCTCGGATTCAGTAAACCTCATTTGCCTTTCAATGCCCCAAAAAAGTACTGGGATCTATACAATCCCGCTGAACTCTATAAATCCACTATGACTGACTGGCCAAAAAAAATGCCTAGAATTGCTCCACGCTATTCCGAAGAACTGCGCAACTACTCAGGTATCATTCAAAAGCGTGAACAGATTAAGGGTGAGATAGGCCTCAAACTAGTTCATGGCTACTACGCCTGTACTTCCTATGTAGATGCACAAATTGGCCTTGTTTTAAATAGCCTCGATCGTTTAAAGCTACGCGATAACACCATCGTTGTGCTCATTGGCGATCATGGATTTAAATTGGGTGATTATGGTTCCTGGTGCAAACATACCAACTTTGAAATCGATACACGCGTGCCCATGCTCATTTCCTCGCCTTGTAGTCCTGCTTCACAAACTCAATCACTCAGTGAACTGGTAGATATCTATCCTACCCTAGTCGACCTCTGTGGCTTCTCTATTCCCGAACACTGCGAAGGCCTCAGCCTCAAATCCATTCTCGAAAAACCTTCAGCTGAACTCAAAAATGCGGCTTTTAGTCAATACCCCCGCAGTCAGGGTAAAGTCATGGGTTACTCAATCCGCAGTGGCAAATGGCGTTATACCGAGTGGACTGAAATTGCCACAGGAAAAATCAAGAACCGTGAACTCTACAAGCATGAAACTAGCTCAATTGCCACTCATAACGAAGTCTTCAATCCCGAGAATAAAACCTTGATCAAAAAACTTAGTCAGCAACTTGCTTCAGGCCAAGGCTGGAAAAGCAAACGGCGCCAATAATTGACGGTCACTCATAACAAGTCGTTTAAGTATGACCGTTGCTGAGAAATTTGGCTTATCATAAAACTGACAATCCCAAGCCTGGCAGGCTACTAGAATTTAT